>JAKJER010000006.1 GCA_022705325.1 Planctomycetota bacterium
GATAACAGGAGAAGGTCAACCCGTGGGCCTGCCACGGCGTGTTCCAGCGGCGGCACGACTTGCGGATGATTTCCCCGTCTTCCACGAGACGTACTCTACCTACTTCCGCAGACGACGGCAAGCGCCTGCCCCCCGCTGCTCGGGGTGCCATCCGGTCGTCACGTCAAGGCTCGCCCCGGCAACTCACGTCGCTTCCCGTGTCCACTTCACCCAGGCGACGGTGTTCACCCCCAAGCCTCCGTCCCTAAAGGACTACGGCTTGAGGGTGGCACGAGTCACATCCTCCTCGGCGAGGGCGCCGGCTGGGGACATTGAGAAGCACAGATACGGCCCTTGCCAAAGGGCTATTGTCATACCAAAGAGGGGCGAAAAAGAGGGTCGCGGCAAGGCATCCGGCG
This sequence comes from Planctomycetota bacterium, assembly GCA_022705325.1. GTDB lineage: Bacteria > Planctomycetota > Phycisphaerae > SM23-33 > SM23-33 > MWDR01. The sequence continues at coordinate 399 of JAKJER010000006.1, forward strand.
TGGTGCCGGAGCGGGTATTTCGCGCGCAGCCGGGGGTTCCGGGGTGTGTTTTCGCGCGCGGCCGGGGTGCAGAATGGGCTCGCCCGCGGCGCGCCGCCCTGCCCACCGGCGGCCTTGGGCTGGCCCCTTGGGGGCAGGCGGTGGCGTAAGCCGCCCGAAAGCGGTGCAAGAAAGGGAAGAGGCCCGCAGGGCCGGAGGACGGTAGCCGGGGGTGAAGCGAATCGGCCCGCAAGGGCCGATGAGCGAAACCCCCGGTGGACGCGCGCGGCAACCAACCCCGGCGGGGTGTCGGAGAATCTCGGGCTGTGCGCCCCCGAGGGCTCTTCCGACGCCCCGTCGGGGCTTGTCGATACGGGCGCCTGTACCGGGGGCTCGGCCTGAAGGCCTCACCCCCGGCTACCGTCCGTTGGGCCTTCGGCCCTGGAATGCGTTTCGCACCTGGCACCTGAGGGTGCGCTGCGATTTGGCCTGGGCTGAGCCATGGCGGGCCTTCGGCCGGGGGACGGCCGGGGAGCACCAGGGTTCGCCCGGCCGCGGAAATAGGGTAGCGTCCCCTATTTTAGGGGCTTCGGCGGGCAAGCCGGCTACTGGCTACTAGCTACCGGCTACTGTCTTTCCGAAGGCCGTGATCTTGTACAGGTGGAGCGTGCCGCGAGCGGGCAGGCCGAGCTTGATGTAGGCGCAGGGGATCTCCCGGCCGAGGTCGACGGTCCACTCGTCCTGGACGGCGTCGGCCTGCCAGGCCTTCTGCCAGTCCTTGGCGTCCGACGACAGCCAGAGCGTCAGGCCCTTGGCCCGGTCCTGGAAGCCGTTGCGGCGGTTGACGATCTTGACGTATCGCACAGCCGCGGGGGCGGCGAGCTTGAGCACGACGTACGGTTGGTCGGCCTGGTCGCTGTGGAAGGCGTGCGGCTTTTCGCGTCCGTCGCGCCCGGAGGTCAGGAAGGCGTTGTCGAGGTTGAACGCGCCCGGCCCGGGATGGCTGACGCGGTAGGCTGCGTCGCGCGAGACCTCTGGCAGGCCCTTGTACTCCTTGAGCGGGGCGTCGGAGGCGGCGGCCTGGATCCAGTCGCCGGCGGCGGGTTTGACCCGGCCGTCGCGTCCGGCCTTGTCACGCGGGGTCTTGTCGCGCGGGGTCTTGTCGCGTCCGGCCTGTCGCTCGCGGCATCTTCGGGCGTAGTCGTGGGAGATCTCGACGGCTTTAGCGCGGGCCTTGTCGTCGTAGTCCCAGAACTCGTCGATGATCGCCTTGACGGCGGGGTACTTTTCGTCGGTGTCGCCGTTGGCGGCGCGGAGTTCAGCCAGCTTCTTCTTCAACTCGATCACCGTCTGGCGGCAGGCGGGGTCGTCGTAGAGATTGACCACCTCGTGCGGGTCCTTCCGGAGGTCGTACAGCTCCCAGCCGGGTGGGGTGCGGTTCTGGCCCTGGGTGTCGCAGCCGTAGTAGAAGATCAGCTTGTACTGCTTGGTTCGGATGCCGATGTGGGCGGGGTTCCAGTGGTGGGCCAGGTGCATCCAGTAGCGGTAGTAGGCGGCCTGCTTCCAGTCGGGGGGCTCCTTGGCGGTTTCGAGGATGGGTCGGAAGCTGCGGCCCTGCATCTGCGCGGGGGTCGCGGCCCCGGCGAAGTCCAGCAGCATGGGGGCGAAGTCGGTGTTCTCGATGATCGCGTCGCTGCGGGTGGCGGGCTTGATCGCCCGCGGGTAGCGGACCAGGAAGGGCATGCGGTGCGACTCCTGGTACATCCAGCGCTTGTCCTGGTAGTCGTGCTCGCCGAGCATCATGCCCTGGTCGCCGGTGTAGCAGATGACGGTGTCGTCGAGGACGCCCTCGGACTTCAGCAGGTCGAGGATGCGCTTGAGGTTGTCGTCGACCCCCTTGACGCAGCGGAGGTAGCGCTTGAGGTAGGTCTGGTAGGCCTGGTGGCGGGCCTGGTCGTCGCTGAGGGACGCGTCGCGGGCCCAGTTGCGGGCGTAGTTGCGGAAGGCGTGGCGCCGCCCGATCGACGTGCCGATGAACGGCAGCAGCTCGTCGTGGTCGCCGCGGGTGGCGATCGAGCCGAACCGCTCCTGGCGGTAGAGGTTCTCGGGCTCGGGGATCTCCACGTCGGCCAGGTAGCCCTCGTAGCGCGGGGCGTTCTCGAACATGTCGTGCGGGGCCTTGAAGTGGTGCATCAGGAAGAACGGGCGGGAGCGGTCTCGCGACGCGAGCCAGGCCAGCGTGGAGTCGGTGATGCAGTCGCTGGAGTGCCCTTTCATCTGGACGGTGTTGCGCGGCCAGTCGCCGCGGCCCTTCTCGTGGAAGGTCGGGTCGAAGTACTTCCCCTGGCCGGGCAGGACCTTGTAGTAGTCGAAGTTCGGTTCGTCGTGCAGGTGCCACTTGCCGATCATGGCGGTCTGGTAGCCCGCCCGCCTCATCTCGATGGCGAGGTAGTGGTGCTCGCCGGCCAGCCGCCCGCCCAGGTCGATGGCGCCGTTGACGTGGCTGTACTGGCCGGTCATGATCGTGGCCCGGCTGGGCACGCAGATGGAGTTGGTGCAGAAGACGTTGGTCAGCAGGATGCCGTCGCGGGCGAGCGTGTCGATGACGGGTGTGGGGTTGAGCTTCGCCAGGCGGCTGCCGTAGGCGCCGATGGCGTGCGCGGCGTGGTCGTCGCTCATGACGTAGAGGATGTTGGGGCGCGGGGGCTTGTCGGCCCGGGCGGGCAGGGTTCCGGGCGCGAGGGCGACCGCCCACAGGGCCGCACAGGACGCGAGGTTCAGGAACGTCCGAGGTGTTCGCATAGGCGCTCTCCCGATCCGGGTTCGATCCGCATCTGACAGAACGCGTGGCCGGCCGGGGCGCTTCAGGATTCCGGAAAACCGGCCGCGCCGGCGGCGGGACATGTCCGTTTCCCGCCTGCCCGCGGGGACCTCGTGAGCGCCGGGCGGGCGTCGGAAAGCACGAATAATCCGAATGTCCCATTTGGCCCTGCGACGTCCCGTTCTTGCGCAGATATTTCTGCTTATTCTGATTATTAATGTTTTACACAAGAAGACGCAACCCCTTGCTGCATAAAGCTTTGTTCGCAACTTCTTCCGGTTCCATCCCCGGCGGATTTTTCGGAAAAATGGGACGTTGGTTTTCCGATTTTGACCCGTGCGCGGGGGGCGTCTATTCGTGTCGCAGGGCGACGATGGGGTCGAGCTTGGCGGCGCGGGTGGCGGGGTAGAGCCCGCTGACCAGCCCGACGACGACGGCCATGATGAAGGGCAGGAAGAGCGTGGAGGGCGTGACGATGGTGAGGAAGCCGAGCATCTTCTGGACGACCCAGGGCACGAGCAGCCCGATGGCGATGCCGAGCGTGCCGCCGATGGCGGTGAGGGTGACCGACTCGACGAGGAACTGGGTGACGATGTCGCGTCGCTTGGCGCCGAGGGCGCGGCGGATGCCGATCTCGCGGGTGCGCTCGGTGACGCTGGCGAGCATGATGTTCATGATGCCGATGCCGCCGACCAGCAGCGAGACCGAGGCGATGGAGACGAACATGTAGTTCCACAACTGCATCTGCTTGCGCTTCTGCTCGATCAGCTCGAGGGGGACGGTGACGTCGTAGTCCTGGCTCTCGCGAAAGCGGCGCAGGAGGTTGCGGGCGATGGCCGCCCCTTCGAGGACGCCGTCGTCGTTGGCCATCTGGAGGATGAGCTGGCTGACCTCGACCTTCTCGCTGGTGATGGAGCCCTGGGAAAACTCGATGTTGAACTCGCCGAACTGCGCGCGGTCGGTGGAGATCGGGATGAGGATGGCGGACTGGCTCGTGCCGGCCAGGGTGGCCGGGAGCTGGCGGACGATGCCGATGACGATGAACGGGTCGCCGTCGAGGGCGACCGTCTTCCCCAGCGGGTCGGCCAGGGGGAAGAGCTTGTCGGCCAGGCCCTGGGTGAGGACGGCGTGGGGCTGGTAGCGGAGCATGTCGTAGGAGGAGATGAACCGCCCGGCGGTGATGTCGGTCTGGACGACGCGGGGGTAGTTGGGCTCGGTGGAGATGACGGCGACGTTGATGCGTCGGTCGTTGGCGGTGGCGGTCTTGGCGGCGCGGTGGACGACGACGGAGTCCTGGAGTCCGGGGATGTTGGCCCTCAGGCGGCGGACGTCGTTGTCGGTCAGCCCGTAGATCAAGGCGCCGTGGTGTCCGCTGCGGCCCTCGCTGGCCTTCTGCTCGGTGGGCGGCTTGACGGAGTTGATGATGATGTTGTTGCTGCCCAGCTCGCGAAGGGCCATCTGGGACTCGTAGCTGGCCCCGGCGTTGATGGCGAGCATGGCGATGACGCTCCAGACGCCGAAGAGGATGCCCAGGACGGTGAGGGCGGAGCGGACCTTGTGGACCATGACGCCGTGGAGGCCGAGCAGGACGATGTCGCCGGCCTTGTAGATGGCCTTCATGCGAGGGCCCTCCCGTCGGTGAACTCGTCGCTGGCGATGCGTCCGTCCCTGAGGCGGATGACGCGGTGGGCGTGGGCGGCGACGTCCTCTTCGTGGGTGACCAGGATGATGGTCCGCCCGCGCCGGTTGAGCTGGTCGAACAGGACCATGATCTCGGCGGACGTGCGGGAGTCGAGGTTGCCGGTGGGCTCGTCGGCCAGCAGGATGAGCGGGTCGTTGGCCAGGGCGCGGGCGACGGCGACTCGCTGTCGCTGCCCGCCGGACAGCTCGGTGGGCTTGTGGCTCAGGCGGTCGCCCAGTCCGACCATCTGGGCGAGCTTGCGGCTGCGGGGGTGGCGGTGGTGTCGGGGGACGCCCTGGTAGAACAGGGGGACCTCGATGTTCTCCACCAGCGAGAGCTGGGGGATGAGGTTGAAGCTCTGGAAGACGAACCCGATGCGGAGATTGCGGACCTCGCTCAGTTCGCTGTCGCTCATGACGGCGGCGTTCTCGCCGCCCAGCCAGTACTGGCCGCTGGTCGGGCGGTCGAGGCAGCCGAGGATGTTGAGCATGGTGCTCTTGCCCGATCCGCTGGGGCCCATGATGGCGACGTACTCGCCCTGGTGGATCGACATGTTGATGTCGGCCAGCGCGATCACGCCGTCGACCCCGATGGGGTAGACCTTCCAGAGGTTGTCCAGGCGCACCAGTTCCTTCACTCGCGGCCTCCGCCTTTGGCCTCGGCGCCGCCTCGCGATCCGCCCGGGGGCCTGCCGCTCGCGCCGCCCGGCCGGGGCGACTTGTCCATGCCGGGCATTCCCTTGGGAGGCACCGAGGGCTTGCCCGCGCCGGGGGCGCGTTTAGGTCCGTCGCCGGGCATCCCCTTGGGAGGCCCGGAGGGCTTGCCCGCGCCGGGGGCGCGCTTGGGTCCGTCGGCGGGCGCCCCCTCGACGGGCGCCGGGGCCTGGCGAAGCACCTTGGCGGCGCCGTTCTCGCCGGGGGCCTCGCCTTCGCCTTCGTCCTCGGCCACCTCCTGCTGCGCCTCCTGCGGGGCCAGCAGGACCTTCTCGCCCTCGCTGAGCCCGGAGGTGACGATGACCCGCGACTCGTTCATCCGCCCCACCTGGACGGGCACGCGCTCCTGCGAGCCGTTCTTGACCCGCCAGACAAAGGTGCGATCCTGCTCGGTGAAGACGGCCGCCACCGGCACGCTCAGGACGTTCTCCAGCCGGGCGAGCACCAGCTCGACCTTGCTGGTCATGCCCGGCTTGAGCCCGCCGAGGGTCTTGGGGTCGTCCAGGCGGACGATGACGTCGAAGATCTTGACGTTGGGGCTCAGCCAGCGGTTCTGGCTGGCCGGCAGAACGCCCACGCGATGGACGGTCCCCTTGAGCGTGAGGTCGGGGCGGGCGTCCATCCGCACGAAGGCCTCCTGGCCCGCGGCCACCTGGTCGATGATCGCCTCGTAGACCTTGGTCTTGATCTGGAGGGTGGTCATGTCGGGGATGATCATGAGTTGCTGGCGGGGGTTGATCCGCTGGCCCACGTCGACGATCACGTCGCTGCCGGACCATCCGCGGCTGCCGGTGTCGTAGACCACCAGGCCGGTCTTCTCGGCCTTGACCACGAGCTTCTTCTCGTCCTCGAGGTAGTCGTCCAGTTTGCCCTTCTGCATGTCGAGGGTGGCCTTCTTGGCCTGTTCCTCGGCCTCGGAGACCAGCAGTTGGGTCCTGGCTTCGAGCTTGGCCCGCTCCAGTTCGAGCTGGGCGTCGTTGACGGCGATGTTCAGCTTGCGCAGCTCGCGGGCGTGGTCGTACTTCTGGAGCATCTCCAGGGAGGTCTTGGCCTTGGTGAGCGACAGTTCCAGCCGGGCCACCGACAGCTCGTCGGACTGGATCTCATTCTGGCTGTAGGGATTGTTCAGTTCGGGGTTGGCGTTGGCCTTCTTCTTGAACGCGAGCTTCTCCTTGGCCAGGGCGAGGTCGCCTTCGGCCAGCAGCACGGCGCTGCGGGCCTCGTTCTCGTCGATGGTCGCCTGCCCTTCCTTGTAGCGTCGCAGGTCTTCCTGGGCGTCCAGGACGGCCTGCTCGGCCTTCTGGACCTTGTTGTCCAGCTCCTTCTTCTTGAGGACGAGGTTTTCGCGGGCGGCGGTATAGGCGTTCTCGGCGCCGGTGACGGTGATCTTCTGGGTCGAGATGGCGTCCATCAACTCCTTGCACTCGAACTCGATGATCGTGTCGCCCTCGTGCACGGTGGTGCCCTCGGGCACGACCGTCTTGATGACCACCGGCCAGGTCAGCGAGTTGGAGATGGTCTTTCTCTGCTCGGCCTCGACCTCGCCGCCCTCGATCACCGAGATGACCAGCGGGCCGCGGGTGACGTCGGCGGTGGCCAGGGCGGTGCCGCGGGTCTTGGTCCGCGGCCGCAGGATGAGGAAGGCCCCCGTGCCGACCACCGCCGCCAGGAGCGTCCAGACCACGAGGCGGGTCAATCCGCCGGAGCTGCGGGCGATCTTCCGCGAGGCCTGCGGCCCGGGGCCGCCGGGCGGCGCCTGCAACTCGCGGCTGTCCAACTGATCCACGTCTATCTGGCTATCGCCCCGCGGGTCCGACATAAGGATACCTCCGCTGAATGCGGTCAAAGATCATGGGGGCCTTGCGTTCCTCGATCCGCCCCTGCGGGCTGACGTACAGCATGCCCATCTCGGCCAGGAACTGGAGCCTCGTGGTCACGTAGCTGACCAGGGCCTGGGTCAGGCCGTTCTGGGCGTTCAGCAAATCCGCCTCGGCTTCCAGCACGTCGCGGGCGGAGGCCTGGCCTTCCTTCTGCTGGAGAGAGGCCAGCAGCCTGCGTCGCTGGGCCAGCTCGACGTTGCGTTTCTGGATCTCGTAGGTGCGCTGGCTCTGTTCCAGCAGGCGGTAGCGCCGCAGGACGGTCAGGCGGACGGACTCCTCCTCCTCGACAAGGTCCCGCTCGGCCTGGGCCTGCACGATCATCGCCACTCGGTAGGCATCGCGGTTGTCGGTCTGGTTGAGGGGGTAGTCCAGGGTCAGCCGCCCGGTCCGCGTGTGGCGGTTGAAGCGGCTTCGCTGGAAGTCGCGCTGGCCCTGGCCGGGCACGGCGACCTGGAGTTCCACGTCCAACTGGGGCAGGAAGGCGTCGGCGGCGATCTCGACGTCGCGGGCGGCGTCGCGGACGGCCGAGCGGCGCACCAGCAGGTCCGGCTGGGTCCACATGGCCAGTTCCACCGCCCGCGCGCCGGTCAGGCCGAGCGGTCGCGTGCCCGTGCGGCCCAGTTCGGCCAGCGCCTCGGGATAGTCCAGCTCGATGTTGGAGGCGACGGGCAGGCCGATCAGCAGCTTGAAGTCGTCCAGGCTGTCGAAGTACAGGCGCTCCTGGCGCTCCAGGCGCACTTCGGCCCCGAGCATGTTCTGCTCGGCCTGGTCCTGCTCGATCCGCGAGCGCTGCCCCCCCTCGACCAGCACCCTCGTCAGGGCCAGGGTCTGCTTGAGCCGTTCGATGTTCGCCCGCTCGTTCTGGAGCTGGTCCCGCGTTTCCAGGACGTTGTAGTACTGGGTGTAGACGCTGGAGGCGAGCAGGTCGCGGGATCGTTCGTAGTCGTACAGGGAGAAGACGAAGTCCCTCTCCTGGCGATAGACCGGCTCGTAGGCGAAGCCCCGCCACGCGCCCCGCAGCAGGGGCTGGCGGAAGTCCGCGGTCAGCAGCGACGAGGCCAGGACGTTGTCCAGCCCGCTGAAATCGGTGGCCAGGCTCAGGGCGTATCCCAGCGTCAGCACCCCGCCATGGTAGAACTGCTGGGTCAGCGTGGCCTGCGGGTCGGCTGTCGCCTGCGGGGTCTCCGGGCCCTTGTTCTCCTTGACGTGCTCGGCCAGGGCGGCCACCTCGCCCCCCAGCAGCGGGAAGTCCCAGGACCGGCGGGCGTTGGCCAGCGCCAGGGCGGCCGCGTAGACGGTCTCTTTGCGGGTCTGGAGGTCGCGGCTGTTGCGGAACGCGATCTCCAGCGCCTCGGCGGCCTTCAGCAGGGAAGGCTTGGGGGCGTTCAACTCGATCACCCGGCCGTCGACCTTGACCGCCCGTAGCGTTCCCCCCGGCCCGTAGCCGGAGGGGTCGTAGGCGATGTCGAACGGGCGGGTCGTGCCCAGTGCGGTCGGCTGGCGGGTGCGGACCGTGCGGTAGGCGTCACGGTCCGCCTGGCGGGCATACTGGCGGGGCGTACAGCTCAACAGCAACAGGCTCACCCCCCCCACCGCACACAGGATGATCCGTCTGTCCATCGTCATTTCGTTTCCGGGCAGGTCAATGCTGAACTCGGGGCTGGGCCGACAATCGCGCGACCGCTTCGGCCTGGGAAGGACATTCTACAGGCCCGGCCGTGATTTGCCAGACTCAACAGCCGCGCGAGTTCAATATTTCAGCGTTGGGATATAGTTGCCGCTCGCCGCCGCCGCGTTACAGACAAACTTCGCGGCGAGGGGGGTTCTGGCTTGACCGCCTGTTGCGGGCGACCTACTATTCGCCCGTACATGAGCGTTCGAACGTATCAACTGTCGCAGGTGAAGGTGGACGATCTTTCGCTGCTGGGCTACAGCGTGGCCGGCGAGGAGTCGGTGATCATCGCGCCCGAGCTGGACTGCGTGTTTGACATCGGCAAGTGCCCCCGCGAGGCCCTGCGGATCAACCACGTCCTGCTGACCCACGGGCACATGGACCACGCGGCGGGCATCGTCTATTACTTCTCCCAGCGCGACTTCCAGGGCATCGCCAACGGCGTGGCGCTCGTGCCGGCCGACCTGGTCAAGCCCCTGGACGCGCTCATGACCGCCTGGGGACGCGTCGAGGGCCACGTGCCCCCCTACCGCCTGGTGGGCATGAAGCACGGCGACGACTACGAGGTCCGCCGCGGGCTGGTCGTCCGGGCCTTCGCCACCCGGCACATCCCCGGATCGCTGGGGTTCTGCATCATCGACGTCCGGAACAAGCTCAAGGCCGAGTTCGACGGGCTCACCGGGCCGCAGATCGTCGAACTCAAGAAGAAGGGCGTCGAGATCACCAACCGCGTCGAGTACCCGCTGGTGGCCTACCTGGGCGACACGATGGCCGCCAACTACGCCGAACTGCCCTACGTCGCCAACGCCAAGGCTCTGCTGATCGAGTGCACCTTCTTCGACCCCGACCACGTCAAGCGGGCCCGGTTGGGAAAGCACATTCACGTCCAGGACCTGGCCGGCGTGCTGGAAGGCATGAACAACCAGCACATCTTCATCTGTCACGTCACACGGCGGACGAACATGGCCCAGGCCCGCAAGATCCTCCGCAAGGCGTTGCCCAAGGAAACTCTCGACCGCATCTCGTTCCTGATGAGCCGCAAGTACATCGAAGAGGAATGACGTTGAGCGGCGTCCCTTGGGGACGCGCAGTGGTTCTTTGCCATGAGACGCCGGATTCGTGGTGGAGCCAGGTTCGTAATGACGCCGCAAGGCGCCCCGCTGGTAGTGACGCCGTAAGGCGTTGACGACTCCTCACAGCCCGCTCAACACCAGTCTGGTCTCCACCAGCACCGCCCGCGCCGCCGACTCCAGGTCCCGCGACGCCAGCTCCCGGTCGATCCGGCCCAGCAGTTGCTGGCCGTCCACCGCGTGGCGGAACTCCGCCACCGCCTTGACATCCTGCCCGTCCAGGCCCTCCAGGCGCTCCACTGCCCCCCGCGCCTGACCCAGCAGCGCTTTCAGTCCGCCCTCGCTCTTCCGCCCGACCTCGCCCAGCCGCTTGGCCAGGGTCAACCGCTTGACCACCGCCTGCCAATCCGCCAGGCCTCCCTGACGCACCCCGGCGACCTCCAGCAGAACCCGTCGCGTCTCGTCCCAGTAGAACTCCGCCGCGCCGCCCGCCTGGATGCCTCCGGCCGGAACCTCGGCGACGACCGCCGGCCTGCTCGTCGCCGCACCAGCCACGGCCGCCGCGTATGACGCGTCGGTTACGGCCGCCAACTCCGTCCGAAGCCGCTGCACCTGGCGCGTCTGCTCCTCCAGGACCCGCTGAAGCTCCGCCAACTCCCGCTGGTCGTTTGACGGCTTCGCGGGACGCCTCGCCTCCGTCAATTCCTCGCGCAACCGCGCCGTCTGGCGCTTCTGGTCATCCAGCGCCCGCTTCAGTTCTTCCACCTCGCCCGTGTCGCCCGCCGGCTTGGCCGGACGCGTCTGGGTCGCCGGCGGCTTGGAGGACGCCTCCGCCGCCGCCAACCGCTGGGCCAGTGTCTTGCGTTCCGCCTGGGCGGCCTTCAGGTCCGCCGCCGCCTTGCGCGCCGAGTCCTCGCTCCCGCGAAGCGACTGCTCCAGGTCCTGGATCATCTTCCGGTCGAACGCCACCTGCCGCTCGCCGGCCGCCACCCGCTCTTCCAGCCGATCCCGGGCCGCCTGGGTTTCGTCCAGGGCCCGGCGAAGCGTGTCGATCTGGCCCGTCAACTCCCGGTTGCGGTACTGCGCGTCGGAGGCCCCTTCCCGGCGGTCGCCGACCGCCACCTGCGTCGCCGGCTGCTTGCCCCCTCCGGACGCCGGTTGGGTCGTCGGGGTCTCGCCCCGGCCCGGCTGCCCAGCCGCGATCTTCGTCCGGCCCGCCGGCCGCGTCGAAGGGGCCGGCCTGTCGGTCTGCAAACCCTCCGCCAGGTACGCGGCCGCCGCCGCCAGGAGCAGCCCCACCCCGGCCGCCAGACTCACCCGCTGCCAGGGCCGCAACCGCCTCCGCCCGCCCGACGCCACCGGCGCCGGCGGGACCGCGACCTCCCGCAGCGCCTCCGCCGCCCCCCATCGCCGCAGCAACCCCTCAAGCCGATCGCCCGCATCGTCGCCCGCCGATTCGTCCAGGTTGTTCAGTTCGTCCGTCATGCCTGTTCCTATCCGCGCAAGCCGCCCTTGCGCAGCAAAAAAGGGAAGATACTCGAGAAATGATGCCCGCGCGGCATGAGCCCCTCTCGCGACCCTACAGATCGACCCCCTTGCCCTTGAGACACTGCCCCAGGCTCTGGCGGGCCTCTTCCAGACGCAGGCGGACCGTGGACTCCGGTATCCCGCACGTCTGGGCGATCCCCCGCGTGCTCATCGCCTCCACGTACCGCAGGCGCACGATCTGGCGATGGGAATCGCTCAGGCGGCTGAGGCATTCCTCCAGCGCGGCCAGGGCTTCGCTGTCCTCGGCGCGCCGTTGCGGGTCAGCCGCATCGTCATCCTCCAGCGAGGCCGCGGCGATCTGGGGGTCGTAGTTCGCGTTGGCCCCGTGCTTGCCCTCCCATTTTCGGCGGGCCAGGTTGCGGGCGATCGCCCCCAGCCACTGGCAGAAGTACCCTTTCTGGGCGTCGAAAGTCTCCAGCGACTTGAACGCTCGGAGAAACGTCTCCTGGGTGAGGTCCTCGGCCTCCACCGGTCCGAACCCGCACCGCACGAAGAACGCCATCACCGCGGCCGCACGGGCCTCGTAGAGTTCGTAGTACGCGGCCGCTTCGCCCATCAGGCAGCGGGAAACCAGGACCAGGTCGCGATCGTCCATGTGCCGTCTATCCTATCGCTCCGAGGCTTGATCGATCATCTCGCGCAGCTCGGGCGGAAGGAACTGGCCTTCCAACTCGGCCCGCCCGCGCAGGGCTCCGGCGACGACGGCGATCTGGTCGGTCACCGCCGCCGTGGGGTCCAGGAAGATGATCTCCTTGCCCTTGAACCGCACGTACGCCCCGCCCGGATGGCCGGCGGTGTCTCCGCCCGGCGCGCTGCGGATGACCATCCCCAGGTTCTCGGCCAGGTCGATCAAGGCTCCAAGCTGTTCGTGCGGTTCCATGCGTATTCTCGCGCCGCCGCCGGCTGGGGCTATTGGAATCATCCCCCCGCTCGAACGCAAGCCTAAAGCGTCGCTTGGCGCCTTCAGCATCGTCGCCCATCTCAAATCGACGACCGTCAACCTTCAAGTCCTCTCGCCGCCCGGCCGATAGTAAGAGGGATACGCCACGGTCCGCACATCCGATGGCGGCAGGAAATGCACGAGGATGCCATGACGCTGTCAGTCCACGGCTTGGAGACGCACCAGGACCAGTTGGAACGCCTTCTGGCCGAGAACGAGGCCCTGCGGGCCGAGTTGCTGCGAGCCCAGCAACTGGCCAACATGGGCACGATGGCGGCCATGGTCGCCCACGAGATCAACAACGTCCTGACGCCCATGATCAGCTACGCCCAACTCGCCCAATCCGACCCGTCCTTCGCCGCCAAGGCCCTGGCGCGGGCAGCCGATGGCGGGCACCGGGCCGCCGCCATCTGTCAGTCGCTGCTGGGGCTGACCGCCGACTGCCCCCGCCCTTGCGAGAAGGTCCGCCTGGCCGGGCTCGTCCGAGACACGCTCGATGCCATGGCCCGCGACCCGCGAAAAGACCTCATCGAGCTGGTTGTCGAAATCGACGAGGACCTGGCCCTGTCCACCCGGCGCGTCGAACTCCAGCACGTGCTGCTCAATCTTGTGCTCAACGCCCGCGCCGCCGTCCTGAAGAACCCGATCGGGCGAACCGTCCGCATCGCCGCCCGCGTCCTGAGCGCCGACGGCCCGGCTGAACCGGCCATCGAGATCCAGGTCGCCGACAACGGCCCCGGGATCGACCCGGCCCTCATGGCTCGGATCTTCGAACCCTTCTTCACGACCCGAGGCCGCTGCACCTGCGCCGAGGGGCAGACCAAGGGCAAGCCCGCCCCCGCCGCCAGCGCCAGCGGCCAGTGGAAGAGCGACACCTCAAGCGAAGGCGAAGGCTCCACCCGCGGCTACGGGCTGGGCCTGGCCTTCTGCCACCGCGTCGTCACCGGCCTGGGCGGGACCATCACGCTCGACTCCCAACTCGGCCAGGGGACGACCTTCACGATCGTGCTGCCTCAAGCCTAGCGTGTTGTTTTTTGGGGCCTAATCTGGGGTGACGCTTGCGTCATGAATACGACTGTCAAGAAGCTTGCCGAGCAGGTGAAAGCTCTTCCCCCCCCGCGATCTGGACGAGTTCCTTTCCTGGCTGGCCGAGTACGAAGGAGGCCAGGCCGATGGGTGGGACAGGCAGATCGAACAGGATTCGCGGGACGAGGGGGCCCTGAGCCCTCTGATCCAGCGGGCGCGGGAGGATATCGCTGCCGGGAGAACCAAGCCGCTTGATGAAGTCATTGACAACTCCTGACTTCTGGACCTCGTTCGGGGCCCTTCCGCCACGGATCCGGAGCAGGGCCAAGCTCATATACCGTTTGTGGCAAAGAAACCCTTGACGCCTTCCACAGGCTGGCGCCAGGTTGTGGACGTGCAGACTGGGGGTGTAGAATGCCCCTCGGCTGACGAGAACAAGTACTGACCCAGCCATCAGGTGACCCATGAGAGCAGGACGGGCGATCGGCTTCCTGGCGTTGGCGGCAGGCGTGGCGGCAAGCGTGGGGCCTGTCGCGGCGGGCGAGTGGGTATGCATCTCCGACGGCGTGCTGGAGGACATCCAGCGCCAGGGCCTGAAGGTGGCCTGGCCGGGCAAGACGACGGGCCTGGCTGTGGACCGCACCAGCGGAGAGTTGTTCCTGATCATCCCCGGGCTCGGGGTCTGGCGCAGCGCGGACAAGGGCGCCAACTTCGCCCGCTGCGACGGCGGGGCCGTCGGCGGACGGTGCGAAACCGGCTACTCGCTGTGCCCGGACCCCGCCGGCAAGCGGATGGCGTGCTTCATGTTGGACGGCAAGTCGGCGATGACGCTGGACGGGGGCAAGACCTGGCGGGCGATCAAGAATCTGGGCCGAGGGCCCGACTGGGGCGCGGTCGACTGGAGCCGCGATGACCCTCAAACGCTCTTCGAACGCACCCACGAGAACCGCGATATCGGCATCCTCAGCCGCGACGGGGGAAAGACCTGGACCGACCTGGGCCAGGGGATCGGCGCGGTCGGAGTCTTCGGCGAGTCGGTCCTGGTGGCCAGCCGCGGCAAAGAGCCCAAGTGGAGCGGGCTGCACCGCTCCGTGGACGGCGGCAAGACCTGGCAGCAGGTGCATGAGGCCACCCCCATCGGCGCGATGACCGTCTTCAAGGGCGCGGGCTACTGGCTGAGCGACCTGGGACTCCTGGTCAGCCGGGACCAGGGCAAGAGCTGGCTGGTCGTGGATTCACCTCGCGGGGCCGTCTGGGGGCCGTACTTCGGGCGGGACGAGAACCACTTCGTCGTGGTAGACAAGCGAGGCTTCCAGGAGACCACCGACGCGGGCAAGACCTGGACACAAGTCGCCCCTTTCCCGCCGGGCCTGAGCGGCGAATACAACACGCGGGGCTGGTTCCTCAACTGCGCGTGGGACCCCATCGGAAAAGTGTGCTACGCAGCCAGGATGAGCAAGCCGGCCTACAAGTTCGAGTACTGAGGTCTCACACTTTCCGCCGCTCGTTGATGGCGTCGGAGAGGATCGTCTTGTTGGCGTATTCGATGGACCCGCCGGTGGGCAGGCCGCGGGCCAGGCGTGTGATGGAGGCGCCCAGCCCTTCCAGGCGGGCGATCACGTGCAGGGCTGTCGCGTCGCCGGCGACCGTGGGGTTGGTCGCCAGGATCACCTCCCGCACGCCGCCCTCCCGCACGCGCTTGACCAGGTCCTCGATGGTCAGGTCCTCCGCCTCGATGCCCTCCAGCGGGGCGATGTGGCCCATCAGCACGTGATAGACGCCATGGTAGATGCCGGTCGACTCCAGCGCCAGCAGGTCCTTGGGCTGCTCGACCACGCAGACCAACCCCTGGTCGCGCCGCGCGTCCGAGCAGACCGGGCACAGCTCCTCCTCGGCCAGGTTGAAGCACTGGCGACAGGGATGGATGCGGGTCTTGACGTCGCGGATGGCGTCGGCCAGGGCCAGCGCTTCCTGCGGGTCGGCCTTGAGCAGGTGAAACGCCAACCGCTCGGCCGAGCGTGCCCCGATCCCGGGCAGCCTGCCCAGCAGTCCCATCAGCCGTTCGATCGTCTCAGAGTATCCGGGCATGGGTTTGGTAGCCTGTAGTCAGTAGCCTGTAGCCGGTAACCGACGCTGTTCGATAATTAACGCTGCTCGGGCGACCACCACCGGGCTTGGCCCGGTGGAGGCGTGATCCATGGCTAGATTACGCGGCAGCCATCACGTCACCGCCGGGCTCGTCCCGGCCTGCCTGCCGGAGGCAGGGCAGGTCAGAACAGTCCGTCCATTCCGGGCAGCTTCATGCCGCCGGTGAGTTCCATCATGGCCTGCTGCATGGCGTCGGCCGCCTGCTGCTGCCCGTCGGAGATGGCGACCTTGAGCAGGTCGCCCAGCAGGGAGGCATCCAGGCTGCCGTCGGCGGACAGCTCGGCCAGCAGTTCGGGCTGGATCTCCAGCGTCTCCAGGCCCAGCTTGCCGTTGACCACGGCCCGCACCCGCCCGCCGGCGCTTTGGCCGGTGAACTGGCTGCTCTGGATCCTCTGACGCACCTCGGGCAGCTTCGTCTTGAGCTGGCCCGCCATCTTCAACATCTTGCCGATGTCGCCGAACATGCACTCTCCAATGCCCACCCCCAAGGGGTTAAGGGGCGGGCTTTCGCCCATCATCTACTATCGTTCGCAAACGCCCACGAAAGGCGACCTGCGAAGACCGCCTTACGGCGGCACTACAAGCGCCTTCCGCGCGCAATGCACTACTCGTCTTCTTCCGGTCCGGCCGCGGGAGCGTCGCGTTCCATGCCCTCGACGGCCGCCCCGAACAGGTCGCGCACCGTCTGCACGACCGGGTCTTTGTTGATCTCGTTCTGCTCAACCGTGCTGAGGGCCCGGCGGGGCCGAACCGCCGGCGAGGCCGAGGCCGCGGGCCCGCCGTTGCCCCCGGTTGCCCCGGCAGCCGGCGGCGGCGAAGCGGCCTGTCGTGCCGGCGGGCCGCCCGGACCGGGCATCGCCGCTTTGGCGGGCGCCGGGCGGGCTGGGGCGTATGTCCCGGCCGATCCGAACCGGCCGGTGGGCGCCGCCCTATCGGGCGCTACGTTTTTTTTTTCGTGGAAGCCGCCTGCCGCGCCGCCGCGCAGGGCCTCCAGGCGATCCAGCAGGCTGGAGGGGTCCACGAACTTCTCCGACTCGCTCAAGCGCACCAGGGCCGCCTCCACCAGCGCCCGCGCCACGCTCGAGCCGCGGATGCTCCGCGAGACGCCCTGAAGCACGGCCACCGCCTGCACCAGCGACGGCACGCTGAAGCTCTTGGCCAGTTCCGCCACCGCCTGACGCTGCGTCTCGGGCAGTTCGATCAGTTCGCTCTGCCCGCCGCACGTGCCCGCCACCATCATGTTGCGGAACGTCTCGGTCAGGGCGGTCACAGCCGACTGGAGCGTCACGCCCCCCTGCAATATGCCCGCCAGTTCGCCCAGCGCCGAGGCGGAGCTTCCCCCCGCCACCGCGCGGGCGATGGCCAGCGTCCGTTCGTCGCTGGGCGTGCCCAGCACGCGGACGACCTCTTCGTCGCTCACGCGGTCGGCGCCGGCCAGGAGCTGGTCCAGCAGGCTCAGGGCGTCGCGCATCGAGCCGGCCGCCGCACGGGCCACGCGGTACAGGGCGTCGTCGTCGGCTTGCACGTTCTCCCGGGTGCACAGCTCGCGGAGATGCTGCGCGATGCGGGAGGTGGGGATGTCGCGGAAGTCGAAGCGCTGGCAGCGCGAGAGGATGGTGGCCGGGACCTTCTCCACCTCGGTGGTGGCGAAGATGAACTTCACGTGCGAGGGAGGCTCTTCGAGCGTCTTGAGCAGGGCGTTGAAGGCCTCCTTGGTGAGCATGTGGACTTCGTCGATGTAGTAGATCTTGAAGCGGCACCGGGAGGGGCGGAAGATCGCGTTGGCCCGCAGTTCGCGGATCTCGTCGATGCCGCGGTTGGAGGCGCCGTCGATCTCGACGACGTCGACGTCCTCGCCGCGGCTGACGGACTCGCAGACGTCGCACTTGTTGCAGGGCTCGGGCGTGGGCTGGTCGCTCGAGAGGCAGTTGAGGGCCTTGGCCAGGATGCGTGCGACGGTGGTCTTGCCCACGCCGCGCGTGCCGGTGAACAGGTAGGCATGGGCGACCCGCCCGGTGGCGATGGCGTTCTTGAGCGTCTTGGCCACCGGCTCCTGGGCGACCACCTCGTCAAAGGTGGTACTGCGGTATTTCCTTGCCAGTACGAGGTAAGCCATAATTCAGGGACGAGGGACCAGGGACCAGGGAAGAGGGATCGGGGACAGGCGCCAGGGAGCAGGAAGCCACTCTTTCCCTAGTCCCTGAACCCTAGTCCCTAAACCCTAGTCCCTGCTGTTAATAAAAACGCCGTGCAACTCCGCGTCGAGCCTTGGCGCCAGGGCCCGCCGGTCGAGCCGGCTCCAGCCAGGCAACCCTCCGGCACACGCTGCAAACTCGCTTATGGCTGCTTCCTTCCGGACCTGACCAGGTTCACGGCGCAACGTTGCAGAGGACCCAACCTTCATCACCGACCGGTCGGCAGGTGGTCCTGCCGCTTCGGTCCTCGGCGGAGTATTCGGCCCCGCTATAGCGGATTGCGGGTCATCCCTTTCGGGAGTCAGGGCACCGCTAGCGCCCCACCTAGCACGGCAGAGACCAGTCTACCGCCCCCGCCGCCCCCACGCAAGACACCGTCCGCGAAAAAACCGCCCGGGGGCCATGCGGGAGTCCGCTGAAGAGGCCGCCGAGGCGGCCAACAAGGCTCCGGGAGGGTGCAGACCGCGGGTACGGTCGTGAGCCGCAATTGCCGCCACCTGACAAGAAAGCCCCCGGCGGCCGTGGACCGCCGGGGGCAGGATACACTTGTCAAGTACGTGTCTGCTACGCCGTGCGGCGTCTGCGAACGTAGCCGCCCAGGCCGGTCGCCGCCAGGCCAAGCAGCGCCATCGTCGCCGGTTCGGGGACATCCGGCGGCTCCTGCGGCTCCTGCTGGCGGACCAGCGCGTCCAGCTCGTCCAGACTAAGGGTGTGGTCGTAGATCCGCACGTCGTCCACATTCCCGGTCATCTGCCGGTCGCCACCGAAACTGCCGATCTCCAGCCCCTGGAGGCGGATGCCCCTGTTGATGTCGGCATCCGTGTTCGTCCAGGTGGACCCGTCCCAGACCGCGATACGGTTCCGCAGGCCGCCAAAGGGACCGGCACTGTCGAACAGGACGGCAATCAGGTAGTCCGTATCTTCGGAAATGCTCGATCCATACATTCGCGTGTTGCCGAAGTCAAACAAGGTCCTCTTGTCGCTTCGGACGCCGAGCATCCACCCGTTGCTCGAGTTCCAGTCGGAACTCACGACGATGTGGTCGCCGTAGCGGGAATAGGTGTCCTGATTGGTCCAGGCGACGACGGTGTAGTTCCCGCTGAGGACCCTGTAGCTGGCATCGCTTCCGGCCACATACGTCCCGTCGCTCCTGAGCGTCCCGGCGTCGATGTAGGAACCAGGACTCGTTTCGGTCAGTGCGATGGACGAGCCGCCGCCGAGCGCCAGGGGCGGCTGGCCCGTCGTCACCGTGTTCACGGCCACAGCGTTGGTCGTGTTGCCCGAAACCTCTTCCTTGAAGGTGGTTCCGGTGTCATCCAGTTTCCAGTGGAGAACCATCGCCGCCTGGGCGCCGGCCCCCGCGGCCAAGACCATTGCGCACATCGTCAGAATCGTCAGCGTGCGTGCCATTGCATGTCTCCTCTCTTGCGCTCTTGCGCGGGCAAAACGAATTGGGGCCGAAAGTGCAGCCAGAGGCAGATTTGTCAGACAGCCTCCGGCCGGCAACCCTCGTCGGCCTTTACAGGCAGTATCCGGGACGTCCCGGATGACCCGCCCGACTCCGATGTTGGGTCGCTCTGTTCGTATTGTACCCCCGCTCGGAATTGCGCCTACCCCCGTTTGAAGATTCTCCTGCCGGCCCGGAGGCTGGACTGCCCCGTGCAAGAGGGCAGGGCATCCGCGAGTTGGCGGGTGAATCCCGCGACGGGCGCTACCGGACAAAAAGCCCCCGGCGGCTGTCGTCGCCGGGTCGTTGTTGCGGGTTGCTCGTGAGGGTGCGCGACCGGTGTCGCCCCTGCTTCGCCAGCTACCGCCTTCTTCGCTCCATCTCCCGGCTGATGTCTCGTTTGGCCTGGCGGGCTTTGAGGTCCTGGCGTTTGTCGTATTGGCGTTTGCCCTCGGCCAGGCCGATCTCGCACTTGGCCCAGCCCTTCTTGAAGTAGACGGCCAGGGGGATGAGCGTCTTGCCCTTCTGCTTGACGTGGGTGAGGAGCTGAGCGATCTGGCGGCGATGGACCAGGAGCTTCCGCTCGCGGGTCGGCTCGTGCTGCATGGCGGCGGCCGCCTGGGGATACATGGCGATGGTGGCGCCGACCAGGACCAGTTCACCGTCCTTGAGGCGGGCGAAGGCCTCGTCGATCTTGGCCTGCCCGGCCCGCAGGCTTTTGACCTCCGTGCCGGTCAGGGCCAGGCCACACTCGAGCACCTCGGTGATGTGGTAGTCGTGGCGGGCCTTGCGGTTGGCGATGCGGACGCCGCCGGCGGATTGTTCCTTTTTCTTGACCATCACGTCTGGGGAAGCAGCGCCCTGACAACCTGGCGCACGGTCCTGGCGGTTTTCACCGCCTGTATGGCCTCCGACCTGTCGAACGGCTCCCAGTCGCCGGGGTATCGCGTTTCAACTGCGTAGCGGTTCAGGCTTACCACGGCTTGCACGTCAATTCCCAGCGGCACGACGGCAAGAGCGGCCTGCACCAGAATACGGATGTCGTGAGTCCTTGGAAAGTCGATGTCCCTGTAGCACAGCAAGGCCTTGAGGTACTTCTCCGCGCACTGTTGCGCATGGAAGCAGACGGTGTCAAAGGGGCAGTCTTCCCCCAGAGCAAGAGTATGCTCGGCATTGATCAGGTCGTGCTCTGCCTTCTCTGCCCACTGAAGGTGGAGTGGAGGCGGTTCACTGGCGGCGTTCATAGAGAATCCGCCCTTCCCTGAACGCCTGGTGGATCAGATGGCCCCTTCGGTCGCGATAACGCTCAACTCCCCCTGGATCAGCCACGACAACATCCGCCGGCAGATCGATCCCCCAGAGGGCCATGTCCATCTGGGTTGCTTGGCGGCGTCGCGAGTCGCCTTCCGGCATCACCACCAACAGATCGACATCGCTGTTCGGCCCGGCGGTTCCCCGGGCGTGCGATCCGAAGAGGACCACCAGCAGCGGGTGAAACTGCCTGACAATGCGACGGACCATTTCCTCAATGGCTTCGCGAACTTGTGCCTGGGTCGTGATCATCTGTGTACATTCTACCAGAATTACCGCGCGTCGAAAACGGCCACGTATCCGCCGTCGTGCCAGGCAGCAGGGTCGTCGGCGCCGCCGGGCAGGATCAGTTCCTGCTCCACCAGCCGCATCCTGGGGTTGACCCGCGTCAGGTGGGCGGCAACCTGGTCGCCCTCCTCGGGTTCGATGGAACAGGTGCTGTAGACGAGGCGGCCGCCGGGGCGGACGAAGTTGGCGGCCAGGGCGATCAGCACGCGCTGGTCGCGGGCGAGTTGGCCCAGGGCGTGCTCGCTGAAGTGCCAGCGGGCCTCGGCCCGGCGGCCGAGCACGCCGGTATTGGAGCAGGGCACGTCGGCCAGCACCAGGTCGAACGACGCCGGCGGCAGGGAGGCGACCTTGTCGGCCAACATGGTTTTGACGATGTCGATGCCCAGGCGGACGGTGTTGGCGATGATCCGCTGGAGCTTGTCCTCGGAGACGTCGACGGCGACGACCGTGCCGCGGTTGTCCATCAACTCGGCCAGGTGGGTGGTCTTGGTGCCCGGCGCGGCGCAGAAGTCGAGGACGGCGGCGTCGGCGGTCGGGGCGGCCCGCAGGCAGACGGCGGTGGCGGTGGCGTCCTGCGGCTGGACGAGCCCTCGCGCAAAAACGTCCAGGGCGGCGAGGTTCACGCCGCGGTCGAGGACAACGCTGAGGCCGTTGGCGTGGCCCCGTGCGGCCACGCCGGCGGCGGACAGTTGGTCCAGCACCGTCTGGCGGTCGGCCCGCAGACGGTTGGTGCGGAGGATCATGGACGGGCGGCTGTTGGCGTGCAGGCCCAACTCGGCGGTCCGCTCCAGGCCGAAGCGCCGCACCCATCGCCGGGCCAGTTCGATCGGCAGGCTGGCAGCCCCGGCCAGGTACTCTTCGGGTCTGACGGCCGGGTCGGCGAAGATCGGCTGCTCGAGCCGCCGGAAGCTGGAAGGAGAGACGGGGATGACGTCGCGGGCCAGGGGGGGCGGGCCTTCCTCGAGGGAGCCCAGGGCCCGCAGGACGGTGCGGAGGATGCCGTTGACCAGGCCGGCCTGGCGGCGATGGTGGAAGCGTCCGGCCTGTTCGACGGCCTCGTTGACGGCGGCGAAGTCGGGGATGCGGTCGAGGAACAGCAGTTGGTAGAGCGCGACGTAGAGAATCTCGTTGAGGGCGCCCGGGAGCTTTCGCCCGGGCTGGGCCAGGAAGGCCCGCAGGACCGCTTCGAGCGTGAGGCGGCGCTTGATCGAACCCAGCGTAAGTTCTTCGGCCAGGGCCCGCTGCGGACCGCCCGCCTCGCGGGCCAGCAGCCGCTCCAGGTGGGCTGACACGTTCCCCCCACGGTCGCGGAGGGCCAGGACGGCGAGGTCGCGGGCGCTGGTGTCTCGTACGGTCATGGGTCTCGGTCTTCAGGTCTCAGTTTATCTCTACAACGACATCCCGGGCGTGATCATCATGTCGCCTTTGCGGCAGCGGTGGCCGTTGACGAAGTCCCGCCAACTCATGAGTCTCTTGCCGGCCGGCTGGATCTCCAGGATGCGCACGCGTCCGGAGCCCGCGGTGACGCACAGGTCGCTGTCGAGCTGTCCGCTCTGGAGGCCGGGCTCGGCCTCGTCCAGCGGCTGGGCCCGGGCGATGGCGACGGCCACGCATCGCTGCTGGTGGACGAAGCCGCTCTGGGCGCCGGGCCAGGGCCACACGCCGCGGACGCGGTTGCAGATGTCGCGCGCGGGGGCCGACCAGTCCACAAGCCCGTCGCTCTTCTTGAGCGGGGGGGCCAGGGTGATCCGGGACTCGTCCTGCTCGCGCCCGGCGGCTGGGCCCTCGCGCTCGAGCAGGTCGAGCGTCTGGAGGACGGCCTGGGCCCCCAGGCCGGCCAGGCGGCTGCGAAGGTCGGCCGCGGTGTCGTCGGGAGTGATGGGCGTCTCCAGCGAGACGTACATCTTGCCGGCGTCCATGGCGTCGACGAGGGAGAAAGCGGTCACGCCGGTGCGGTCCAGCCCGCGGATGAGGGCCCAGTTGATCGGGGCGGCCCCGCGCAGCTCGGGCAGGAGCGAGCCGTGCAGATTGATCGAGTCGATGCGGGCCAGGTCCCGCACGCCCTGTCGCAGGAACTGTCCGAAGTCGGCCACCGCGATCACGTCGGGGTTGGCCTGTCGGACGACCGCGAGGGCGTCGTCCTTGTTGATGTTGCGGACCTGGTGGGCGTTGAGGCCCAAGTGCCCGGCCGCCTCGGCCACCGGCGTGGGGCGCACCTTCCCCCCTCGACCGGCCGGGCGGGCCGGTTGAGTGATCACCGCTGCCACCTCGTGGTGGTCGATCAGGGCCTGAAGGGTCGGCACGGCGAACGGGCCGCTGCCGCAGAAGACGATCCGCATCAAGGGCTCCTCTTCGTTTCGGGCCACTATTGTGCCCCGCACGAGCGGCAAGGCAAGCGCGAAGTTCCCACCCCGGGAAGAATTCTAGCAACCACGTCTCGCTCCGGCACGGTTTCTGCGCGATAATCCCCAATCGACAAGCGCACTCCTCTCGGGTACATTTCGGCCATGGACATCTACAACCTGGTCAGCCTGGTCGGGCTGGTGGTGTTGCTGGGCGGGGCGTGGGCGTTGTCGACGGCGCGGCGGCAGGTGTGCTGGCGCACGGTCGCCTGGGGCATAGGCATCCAGCTCGCGGTCGGCGCGCTGGTCTTCCGCGCCCCGGGCAGCAAGGTCGCCTTCGAGCGGGTCAACGATGCCGTCGTCCGCGTCATCGACGCCGCCAAGGCCGGGCAGGCCCTGCTGTTCGGGCCGCTGGCGGACCCGCAGAAGACGGGCTTCGTGCTGGCCCTTCAGGCCCTGCCCCTGATCGTCTTCTTCGCCGCCTTCATGGGCCTGCTCTACTACTGGCGGATCATGCCCGCGGTCATCCGCGGCTTCGCCTGGGTGTTCACGCGCCTCATGCGGATCAGCGGCGCCGAGAGCTTCTGCGCCGCCAGCAACATCTTCGTGGGCATCGAGTCCACCACCGCCGTCCGCCCGTACCTGGCGGCCATGACGCGGTCGGAGCTGTGCACCATCCTCACCGCGGGCATGGCGACCGTCGCCTCGTCGACCATGGCCGTCTACGTCTGCTTCCTGGGCGAATCGTTCCCCTCCATCGCCGGTCACCTGGTGTCGGCCTCGCTGCTGTCGGCGCCGGCGGCGATCGTGATGGCGAAGATCCTGCTGCCGGAGACGGCCCAGCCGCTGACGCTGGGACGGAGCATCCGCGTCGAGATCGAGCGGGAGTCCAACGCCATCGAGGCGGTGATCAACGGGGCGATGGCGGGCGTGCGGCTGCTGGTGGGCGTGATGGCCCTGCTGATCGCCTTCCTGGGGCTGATCGCCCTGGCCGAGCTGGCGTTGGCGGCGGCGACGGGCACGGAGATCCCCGCCCCCGGCACGCTGGGCGGCGGGCTGATCAGCAAGCTGCTGGGGTACGTGTTCTATCCGCTGGCGGTGGTGATCGGCGTGCCCCCGGCGGACGCCGAGACGGCCGGGCGCCTGTTCGGCCTGCGACTAGTGGCCACCGAGATTCCCGCGTATCAGCAGTTGGCGGCCGCCATGGGCGCGGGGCAGTTCCATCACCCTCGCAGCCCGGTGATCATCGCCTACGTGCTGTGCGGGTTCGCGCACGTGGCCTCTCTGGCGATCTTCGTGGGCGGGACGGCTGCGCTGGTGCCCGAGCGGCGCAAGGACCTGTCGGCCGTCGCGCTGCGGGCCCTGCTGGCGGCGACGCTGGCGTGCCTGATCACCGGCGCGGTGGCCGGCGTCTTCTATCACGAGAGCCTGACGATAGCGGCCAGTCAGCCGGCGGCCGCAGTAACCGCAACGTGTCCGCGTTAATCTGGCCGAACGACATAGGTCTTGCGGGCCCCTACTGGTTTGCGGGCCCCTACCACCGGGAGTGAGAACATGAACAATCGCATACTGTCGCTGGCTGCACTGGTGCTCGCCCTGTCCCTGTCCGCCGTCTGGGCGGCGGAAGGCGTGATGGCGCCGTTCAACGGCAAGAACCTCGACGGCTGGAAGGCCAAGGCGCAGGGCAAGAACGTCAGCGCCTGGAAGGTGGGCACGGCCAAGCTGGACCCGGATGACCCCAAGAAGTTCAAGGTCGAAGAGGGCGGCAACGAGTTGATCAACGACACTAGCGGGCACGGCAAGAGCTGCGACTTCTACACCACCGACTGCAAGCACGGCGACGCGGTCATCACGCTGGAGGTGTGCGTGCCCAAGGGCTCCAACAGCGGCATCTACGTCCAGGGCGAGTACGAGATCCAGGTGCTCGACAGCTACGGCAAGGAGAAGAACCCCGGCGCGGGCGACATGGGCGCCGTCTACGGGGCCGCCCCGCCCAAGAACCCCAAGTACGTCAAGCCGGGCGAATGGTCCACCTATGAGATCCACTTCCAGGCCCCGAAGTTCGACGCCTCCGGCAAGAAGACCGCCAACGCCAGGCTCATCAAGGTCGTGCTGAACGGCGCGGTCATCCACGAGAACCTGGAGATGCCCAAGGGCACCCCCGGCGGGGTCGACGGCAAGGAAAAGGCCGAAGGCCCGCTCATGTTCCAGGGCAACCACGGCCCGGTCGCCTATCGCAACATCAAGATCGCGCCGCTGAAGTAGAGCGGCCAGGCCGCCTCCGCAGCCGCCTCAGCCTCCGCGCGTTGACCGCGTCCCAGTCGCGCCCGCGATCGTCGGCGCCTTTGGGCGTCTCGAGGATCAGCGGCACGCGGGCCAGGCGCGGATCGTTGACCAGGCAGCGAAAGCCCGCCAGGCCGATGCGCCCGCGCCCGACGTGGGCGTGACGGTCCACCCGGCTGCCCAACTCGCGCGTCGAGTCGTTGACGTGCACCGCGTGCAGGCGCTCCAGGCCCACGATCCGCTCGAACTGCGACATCGTCTGCTCGTAGGCCTCGGCCGTTCGGATGTCGTAGCCGGCGGCGAAGACGTGGGCGGTGTCGAGGCAGACGCCGACGCGGGCCGATCGCCGGCAGCGGTGGATCATCTCGGCCAGGTGCTCGAACCGCCAGCCGAGGCTCGCGCCCTGCCCGGCCGTCGTCTCCAGCAACACCCTCACCGGGCCCGGCGAGGTCTTCAGCAGGTCCCGGACGGCCCGGGCGATCCGCGTCAGCCCCGCCTGTTCGTCCGGGCAACTGCCCGGGTGGATCACCAGGTCCTCGATGCCCAGACGCCGGCAGCGATCGAGATCGTCGATCATCGCCTCCATGCTGCGCCGGTGGACCTCGCCCTCGCCGGCCAGGTTCAGCAGGTACGAACCGTGGGCGACGACGGCCTGGATGTTCAGTTCCCGCCTGAGCCGGCCGAACACCTCCACCGTCTGGTCGCTCAGGGGCGGGGCCGCCCATTGGCGCTGGTTGCGCAGGAACAGGGCGACGGCGTCGAAGCCGTACTCGCCGGCCTCGATCAGGGCTCGCTCCAGACCGCCGGCGATGCTCAGATGGGCGCCGAGGATCATGGGACTCCTTGGGAACTGCCGGGTGTGGGAATCATGAGGCCTGTGAGTCCTATGACGCCGGCGTCAGCCGGCGGCAGGGCCTCCTCCGCCTTTCCTCGGTTTGAACGTCCAGAACAGGCACAAGGCCAGGACGGAGGTGATGACCGTCCAACTCGTGAGCATGAAGATCCAGCCGGTGGCAGTCATGTCAGAGGCCCTCCGAGGAGGCGTCGGGCGAGGCCGGGGCGAGGGCTGCCTGCTCCTCGCGGGCGCGACGGCGCCAGACCGCCCAGACCAGGAAGCACAGGATGGCGAACATCAGCACCAGCAGGATCCGCGAGAGGGTCTTGCCCATCTTGACGTCCGGCGGATCCCCTTTGAGGGTCAGCGTGGGCACCAGCTCCTGCCACGCCCAGCCGCCCAGGATCACGATCAGCAGCAGCGGCGTGACGTACTTGAGCACGAAGCGGTAGAAGCGCGGGATGCGGATATCGCTGCCGGCGTGCAGTTCGGTCCAGGCGCGATCCATCCCGAAGACCCAGGCGAACAGGATCGCCTCCACCAGCGCGAAGACCACCAGGCAGAAGTTCGACGCCCAGAAGTCCAACTCGCCGATCACCGGCATCCCCCCCAGCACGCTGGCGTGGCACAGGATGAACGTCACGATGGCGAACAGGATCACCGATTCCCGCCGCGAGAGGTTGAACTCATCCTCCAGGAACGCCAAGGCCGGCTGGGACAGCGAGATCGACGAGGTGATCCCGGCCAGGAACAGCAGGAAGAACCACAGGAAGCCGAAGAACTCGCCCCCGGGCATGTGGTTGAGGACCATGGGCATGGCCAGGAACCCCAGGTCGAAGGTCCCGCCCTTGGCGAACTGAGCGGTGGCGGCCGCCCCGAAGAACGCGAAGGCCGCCGGGATCACGATGCTGCCGCCCAGGACGACTTCGGCGAACTCGTTGGCCGTCGCCGAGGTCAACCCCGACAGGGCCACGTCGTCGTTCTTCTTCAGGTAGCTGGCGTAGGTCAGAATCGCCCCGATCCCCACGCTGAGGGTGAAGAACACCTGCCCCGCGGCGGCCAGCCAGACCTTGGCGTTCAGCACGTAGGGCAGGCTGCCCAGCCGCTCCTGAAACGGCACGCCGGCGGATGTCAAGGTCTTCCAGGCCTGGTCATTCATGAGCACCGACCAGTCCGGGTTCCACAGGAACCCCAGGCCGTTGATGACGTTGTTGTCCGGCTGGGCGGGGTTGGGCGTGCCCAGCGTGAACACCCGCACGACCAGCACGACGGCCATCACCAGCAGCAGGGGCATGGCGA
This sequence comes from Planctomycetota bacterium, assembly GCA_022705325.1. Classification (GTDB taxonomy): domain Bacteria; phylum Planctomycetota; class Phycisphaerae; order SM23-33; family SM23-33; genus MWDR01. The sequence goes on from JAKJER010000006.1 coordinate 27,877, forward strand.
TCTTGCACACGCGCTCGATGCCGCCGCGGATGCCGAAATAGACCACCGCTATGTTGACGATGAAGGTCGCCAGGAAGAACCCATAGGCCGTCCCCAGGTTGCTGAAGTGCAGTCCGCTCTCGCCCCCGGTGTACTGGGTCAGGAAGTCGCTGACGCCCCCCTTGGCACCGGGGAACTTCCCGGCCAGGGCGAAGAAGCTGTAGCCCAGCAGCCAACTCTCGATGTAGACGTAATAGATGTAGATGACGATGGGCCCGAAGATCCCGATCACCCCGAAGTACTTGATGAACCGGTTCTTGTTCCACATGGTGTGGAACGCACCCGGCGCGGTGGAGTGCCCGAACCCCCCGCCGAACCGCCCGATGGTCCACTCCACCCACATCAGGGGCAGACCCAGCAGGAGGATCGCCACGAAGTAGGGAATCATGAACGCCCCCCCGCCGTTGGCGGCGGCCACGCCGGGAAAGCGCAGGAAGTTGCCCAGCCCGATCGCGCTGCCCGCGACGGCCAGGATTACGCCGAGTCTGCCGCTCCACTGTTCCTTGGCCATGGACGTGCTCACCGTTTCCTGTTCAGGTTTGAACTATTCTAGTCGATTACGAAAAGGTTGCAACCGCATCTGGCGTGGTCAACGGCAGATAAGGCGTTCACAAGGGATAATCCCGGTGGACGGAGCGGGCGGAAGACGCTCCGTCGGGCGGGACGGAACGCGACCCGACGCCGGGCGGCGACAAATGCGTTTGGCGAAAGGTCACCGTTTCGCTAAGCTTACTGGCGTATCGACGCTTTCCCGATGCGGCGTCCAGGTCCACTTATGAGCAAGACGATCCTGGTTGTGGAAGACGAGGCCATGCTGCGCCAGACCATGGCCCAACTCCTCGAGGAAGAAGGCTACCAAGTCCTCCAGGCCACCAACGGCAAAGAGGCCTACGCCATGGTCATGGAGCGGGCCTTCGACCTGGTGCTCAGCGACGTCCGCATGCCCGACATGGACGGGCTGACCCTGCTGGGGCGCGTCAAGGAGACGGCCCCCGAGACGGCCGTCATCATCGTCACCGCCTACGGGACCGTCCAGGACGCCGTCTCGGCCATGCGGGCCGGGGCCAGCGACTACCTGCTCAAGCCCGTCCAGTTCGAGGACATGCTCCTGCGAATCCAGCGGGCCCTCGAGATCGAACAACTCAGCCGCACCAGTCGGATCATCACCGACCAACTCGCGGCGGACTCCATCTTCCATAACCTGGTCGGGCGGGCGGAGTGCATGCTCAAGCTCTTCGAGACCATCCGCAAGCTCTCTGCCGTCAAGAGCAATGTCCTGATCATGGGCGAGTCGGGCACGGGCAAGGAACTCTTCGCCAAGGCGATTCACTACAACGGTCTCACCCGCGACAAGCCCTTTGTCCCGGTCAATTGCGGGGCCATCCCCGACACGCTGATCGAGTCGGAACTGTTCGGACACCGTAGGGGGGCTTTCACCGGCGCCAGCCGCGACAAGGTGGGCTACTTCGAGGCCGCCGACGGCGGGACCCTGTTCCTGGACGAGATTTCCTGCCTGCCCCTGGGGGTCCAAAGCTCGCTGCTGCGGGTGTTGGAGGACCGCGCGGTCGTGCCCGTGGGCGACACCCGCCCGCGCCCGGTGGACTTGCGGATCGTTTCGGCCTCCAACCAGGACCTGGGCCAGATGGTCGATCAGGGACAGTTCCGGCGGGACCTTTATTACCGCCTGAACGTGGTCAACCTCACGCTGCCCCCCCTGCGTCAGCGCCGAGAGGACATCCCCCTGCTGGTCCATCACTTCCTGGACAAGTACAACCGTCAAATGAACAAGCGCGTCACGGGGATCTCCAACTCGGCGATGCAGGCCCTGCTCCAGCACGAGTGGCGGGGCAATGTGCGGGAGTTGGAGAATGTGATCGAGCGGGCGGTCATCTTCGCCGAGAGCGAGCAGATCGCCGTCCAACACCTGCCCTTCGCGGCGGACGAATCCGCCGAGGACGTCGGCGACACGCTGCACGAGGCCCTGCGCCAGTTCGAGCGTCAGCATATCCTCAGTTGCCTGCGACATCATGATTTCAGCAAGACCGAGACGGCGCGGAGCCTGAACATCGGCGTCTCCAGCCTGTATCGCAAGCTCGAGGAGCTGAACCTGCCCAAAAGCGCAGAGGAAGACCGGGCCCAGGCCTGGCCCACGCCGGATTTGGCCTGAGTTTTGCACCCTTTTGGGGTGATGCGAAAGACCTGCATGAAGATCGTGTGGATCGCACTGGTGACGCTGCTGATCGTACTGCTGATCTGCGGGCTGTACTGGCTGTCGCAGATGCCCCAGGACGTTCCCGGCCAGGGGGCCGCCCCGGCCTCTCAGCCCGCGCCGGTCCTGCGCATCGGCCTGGTCCCCGAGCGAGACATCTTCAACCTGCACAGGCGCTATCGGGCCCTGATGGACTATCTCAGCCGCAAGCTCGGCCAACCCATCGCCCTGGCCACATCGAGCAGTTACGAGGGCGTCCTCCAGGACTTGGCCGACAAGAGGATCGACGGGGCGTTTCTGGGCTCTCTGGTGACGGTGCTGGCCATGGACCGCCTGGACGTGACGCCGCTGGTCCGCGGCGACGGCAAGGGCAAGGACACGTACAGCGGCCTGCTGATCGTGCGGGACGACTCGCCGATTCGCGAGGTCGAACAGTTGGCGGGCAAGTCCATCGGCATGGTCCGGACGACCACGGCGGCCAATCTCTTCCCGATCTGGCTCCTGTCGCGTCATGGGCTGCTCCACGGCGCCGACAGGCGAATCGTCTGGGTGGGCACGCACGATGACGTAGCGGCGGCCGTCCACGGAGGGCAGATCGCCGCCGGCGCCATCAAGGACCGCCGCCTGGAGGCCCTCTTGCCCCGCCACCCGGAGTGGAAGTTCCGCCGGCTGGCCCAGAGCAAGTTCGTACCGGAGAACACCCTGGTTCTGCGCGGGGACAAGGCCGAGACCTGGGGTCCCGCGCTTCGCGATCTGCTGCTCCACATGCACGAGGACGAACAGGGGCGCCAGACGCTGGAGCAGTTGGGGTCCGCCCGCTTTGTCGTGACCCGCCCGGAGGAGTATGCGCCCATCTTCGACATGGTGGATCAACTGGGCGAACACTGGCACGATGTGAACATCGGCGGCCCGCCCCCGCGCAGACCCGCTTCGATCCCCGCGCCGACCAGCCGCCCGACCAGCCAGCCCTGCTCGCTGCATGTCCCCGGCAGGACGGTCCAGCCAGACAGGCTTCGGTCCTCAGCCGGCGAACTGGCCCGGGCCGGCCAGTCGGCGGAGAAGTGACCCATGCTCCGGCGAAAGCTCTTGATCATGTTCGGATCCGTCGTGGCGATGCTGGTGGCCCTGGCGGTGCTGGCGGTCCTGCTGCTCCAGCGGGTCATGGGCGGCATGGACCACGTCAATCGCGACGCCATGGGCATCATCGCCCAGTCCAGCCATCTCAACACCACCCTCAGCCAGATCGAGATCGAGCTGTACGGCCTGCAATTGGGCCGCCAGCGGCACCTGGATGAACTCATCCAGAAGGTGGACTCGCTGGACGAGCAGATCCGGCGAGTTCGCTCCCACTACGTCATGCGCAGCCAGACCATGCGCCAGGTCACCGACCTGCTGGACATCCATGTGAAGCAGTTTCGCCATTCGGTGGCCTCGCTGGCCACCGCCCAGGACGCGGCCCTGGCCCGCCAATACAGCATCGACGCCCTGGGCCAGGCCATGGAACTGCGGCGGGACGTCCACCAGTTGGACCGTGCCGCCCACGAACATGCCGACGAGGAACAACTCCGTCTGGCCGCCGACTTCCGCTGGCTGGTGCTGGGGCTCACGCTCGGCGGCATGATCGTCGTCAACATCGTCATACTGGCCCTGCTGCACATCTCGGGCGTCATCCTTCGCCCGGTGGAGCGCCTGGTGCACGCCACGCGCGAACTGGCACACGAACGCTTCAGCCATCGCGTCCGCATCAGCCAACATGACGAGTTCCAGGAGCTGGCCGAGTCGTTCAACAACCTGGCCGAGCGCCTGGAGACCAACGAGCAGCGGAAGATGGAGGTCCTCCATCAGGCCACGCGAGCGCTGAACCACGAGATCAACAACGTGATCGCCACGGTCGACCTCCAGTTGCGCGTGCTGGCCCGCCAGACGGGCGACAACCAGCACGTCAGCCAGTCGCTCCGCCAGATCCAGGACAACCTCCGCCGCATCGCCCAGACCGTCCAGTCCCTCAAGGACATCCGCCGCATCGTCCTGACCGAGTACGTCTCCGGCGTGCAGATGCTCGACCTCCAGCAGTCGCTGAGAGAGGCCGACGCCCCGGCCGCGGAGGACCAGCCCGTATGACCCGCTGGCGCCGCGTGCAGCAGCCGTTGGTCCTGATGGACCAGCTCGGCTGGTTCATTCGCCTGCGCTGGGGCGCCGGCGCCGCCGTCATTGCCGCCGCCATACTCGACGGCGTCTACCTCCGATGGTACGGCCCGTGGGTGGCCATGCTGGCCATCGGCCTGTGCATCCTGGCATACAACGCCTTCTTCTGGCTGGTCACGCCGCGTCAGGAGAACCAGGCCCCCCAGCGACGAATGCTCAGCCTGGCCTACCTCCAGGTCGCCCTGGACCTGCTGTGCCTGACCCTGCTGACCCTCTGGACCGGCGGGTCGGCCAGCCCCCTCCTGGGCTTCTACGTCTTTCACATGGTATTCGCCAGCCTGCTGCTGACCGACCGCGTCGCGTATGCCATCGCGGCCGCCGCCGGCGCAACGCTGGCGGGCGGGCTGGTCCTGACCGGACAGTTCCCCGTGCAGGCGACCGAACGGGCGGTCCTCGCGGGCTGGGGCGTGATGCTGCTGGCCACCGTCTACCTCGCCAATCACATCACCCGCGGGCTGCACCGCCACCGCCGGCGCATCCAGCGACAACGGGACCGCATCCGCATCATGGGCGATCGCATTCGCCGCCAGCAGCAGGGAATGATCCAGCAGGAGAAGGTCGCCGCCATCGGCCAACTCGCCGCCGGCGTGGCCCACGAGATCTCCAATCCACTCGCCTGCATCGACAGCATGCTTCAACTCCTCCAACGCCGCGGGGGCAACGTCAGCGACGAGGCCTTCGTCAACATGCGCGAGCAGGTCGCCCGCATCACCCAGACCGTGCAGCAGTTGATCCACTTCGCCCACCCCAGCGCGGGGGAGCGGCAGACCGTGCCCGCCAACCAGATCGTCCAGCGGGCCCTTCAGATCATCCGTTTCGACCCCAGGCTGCGGAAGATCGACCTCGTGCTGACCCCGGCCCAGGAAGACCTGTCCGTCCGGGTCCAGCCGCGGGCCATGGAACAGGTGCTGATCAACCTCATCCTCAACGCCCTGGACGCCGTGGCCGAAACTCCCCAGCCGCGCCTGGAAGTCCGCACGCGACGCGAGGGCGAGCGATGTGTCGTCGACATCATCGACAACGGGCACGGCATCCGCCCCGAGCACCTCGGACGGCTGTTCGAGCCGTTCTTCACCACCAAGCCCGTGGGCAAAGGGACCGGGCTGGGACTGGCGATCTCCTACAGCATCATTCAAAGCATGGGGGGCACCGTTTCCGTGGAAAGCGAACCGGGTAAGGGGACGCAGTTCACCGTTTCCCTGCCGGCCGGACAAGACGAGCCGGGCCACGACCATTCCCAAGAATGAGAATCCACCAGGCTCGCCCGTACGGATTTCGGGAATTCCTGCCCGCCCAGTACCACTGAAACATTCAGTTGCGCGAGAGTTTGCGCTCCGGCCCATGCGTGGCACGATGTGTGCATTTCCCACTAGAGCGACTGGAAAGGTGTTGGTGCAGGGTTGCGGTACGGCGTGGGTAGCCATCGGATCAGGAGGCCGCATCCGCTTGTCTTCCGCGTGTATGCGCGGGCGTGGGCGGTGCTGTTGTTATGCGCCTCTGCCCCGGCGTGGGCGGCGGAGGTCTCCCCGCAGGAGGTCCAGAACCGCCGCTGCGTCAACTGCCACGGACAACTCCACATCGCCCAGATCGGCCCGGCCGAACGGCTGTCCATGGTCGCCCCTCCTGCGCCCGGGCAGCAGCCCCAGGCGAGCCCGGCAGCCCGCAGCGGCCTGTATATCGCCCCCAACACGCTGGACAAGAGCGTCCACGCCGCCCTGGCGTGCGTGAACTGCCATCCCTCCGCCAAGCAGCTCCCCCACCCCCAGAAGCTGCCCAAGGCCTCCTGCAACGATACCTGCCACAAGGACGCCCAGCAGCACTACCGCCAGGGCATTCACGGCGAGCTGGCCGCCAAGAACGACCCTAACGCCCCCACCTGCGTCACCTGCCACGGCGGACACGACATCCTGCCCAAGAGCGACCGCAACTCCCGCTCCCATTCTCTCAACAGCGTCCGAGTCTGCGGCGACTGTCACCAGCAGCACCGCACCAAGATCAACGGCGCGCCTGCCGGGGAGCACGTCGCCCAGTACCTGGAAAGCGTCCACGGACGAAGCCTGGTCAAGGGCGGCCTGGCCGTGTCGGCTGCCTGCAATGACTGCCACGGGCACCACATGGTGCTGCACAGCGACAACCCCCTCTCGCCCGTGCACCGCACGAAGGTGGCCGAGACCTGCGGTCAGTGCCACATCGGCCTGGCCGAGGTCTACCAGGAGAGCATCCACGGGCGCAAACTCGCCGCCGGCGACCCCAACGCCCCCGCCTGCACCGGTTGCCATCCCGGACACCGGATCGCGGCGACCGAGACGTCCGCGTTCCTGCTCCAGATGGTGGCCGAGTGCGGCCAGTGCCACGACAAGGTCCACTCCGCCGGCGGGGAGCGGGTGACCTCGCTGTACAAGACGTATCTCCGCAGCTACCACGGGCAGGTCACGACGCTGGGCTCGACGCTGGCCGCCCGATGCAGCGACTGCCACGGCAGCCACGACATCCAGCGGATCGAGGACCCCCGCTCGGCCCTGAACCAGGAGAATCGCGTCGCGACCTGCCGCCGCTGCCACCCGCAGGCCAACGCCAGCTTCGCCCAGTTCGAGCCGCACGGCGACTTCCTCGATGCCGACCGGTTCCCCCTGCTGCACGCGGTGTGGATCTACTTCGTCATCGTCATGAGTTTCGCGTTCGGGTTCTTCGGCCTGCACTCGCTGCTGTGGCTGGTCCGCTCGGTCATCGAACGGATCAAGCACGGGCCGCACCCCCGCCCCGCGCCCGGGGGGTTCGCCGTGCGTCGCTTCACCCTGGTGGACCGGATCAACCACCTGTTCGTGATCATCAGCTTCTTCGGGCTGACGCTGACGGGCCTGCCCCTTCTGTACGCCGATCAGCCCTGGGCCCGCGGGTTGGCCTACGCCCTGGGCGGCGTGCGGGGCGCGGGCTTGCTGCACCGCTTCTTCGCCCTGATCCTGATCGCCAACCTGCTGGTCCACGCGGTGGGCGTGGCGCGACGATTCCGCAAGCACGGCGTGCGCAAGCTCCTGTTCGGGCCGGTCACCATGCTGCCCCGCTGGAAGGACGTTCAGGACCTGCGGGGCATGTTCGGCTGGTTCTTCCGCGGCGGGGCCAAGCCCCGTTTCGACCGCTGGACGTACTGGGAGAAGTTCGACTACATGGCCGAGGTCTTCGGCTCGCTGATCATCGGGCTGTCGGGCCTGCTGTTGTGGTTCCCGCAGTTCTTCGCCCAGTTCCTGCCCGGCTGGGTGTTCAACGTCGCCAGCATCGTTCACGGATACGAGGCCCTGTTGGCCATCGGGTTCATCTTCACCATCCATTTCTTCAACGCGCATCTGCGGCTGGAGAAATTCCCGGTCGATGACGTGATATTCACCGGCCAGCTCCCGGAAGACGAGTTCCGTCACGAGCGCGGCGAGGAGTACGACCGCGTCGCCGCCAACGGAGAGCTGGAGCAGTTGCGAGTGCCTGCCGCCCCGCCCTGGGCCCGCAAGGCCGCCATCGCGGTGGGCCTGGTGGCGATGGGCATCGGCATCACCCTGGTGGTGTTCATCATCCTGGCCGGGCTGGAGGCCCTGTAGCATGTCGCACGTCGAGCCGTCCAAATCGACCACGCCGGGTGACGGTCAGCCGGCGCCCGCCGCGCCGAAGAAGCCGCCCCTCTGGGCCCGCGTGATCGGCCTGCGCCGCCGCCCCAACCGCCGCCTCCGCTACGTACCCACGCGCCGCGGCTGGATCACCCTGGTCCTGCTGGTCATGCTGGGCACGCTGGTCGGCCTGGCGGAATACAGCATGCAGCCGGAGTTCTGCCGCTCCTGCCACCTGATGGAACCGTACTACCAGGCGTGGCATTCCTCGACGCACAAGAACGTCCCGTGCTCCGACTGCCACTTCGAGCCCGGCTGGGGCAACACGATCAAGGGCAAACTCCAGGCCTCCAGCCAGGCGGTGAAGTTCCTGACCAACACGTACGGCTCCAAGCCCCACGCCGAAGTGCGCGATTCCTCGTGCCTGCGCGACGGCTGTCACGAGCGCCGCCTGCTGGAGGGCAAGGTGGACTGGCACATCGACCGTCCGGGCCGCCCCCGCGTGACCATCAAGTTCGACCACGCCCCGCACCTGGAGCAGGTGCGCCGGGGCAAGCACCTCCGCTGCGTGTCGTGCCACTCTCAGATCGTCCAGGGCCAGCACATCACCGTCACGCTGGACACCTGCTACCTGTGCCATTTCAAGGGCTTTCAGCACGGGCGCCACGAGGAGGCGCTGGGCGGCTGCACCGGCTGCCACGAGGCCCCCAAGGACCAGATCCGCATCAGCACGGGCCTGTTCGATCACAAGGAATACATCTCGCGCGGCGTCGCCTGCATCAGTTGCCACAGCGACTCGATCCGCGGCCAGGGCGAGGTCCCGCGCCAGGTCTGCTGGGTCTGCCACAACCAGCCCGACCAGATCGCCCGCTATGACGAGTCCCAGTTCGTCCACGACAACCACGTGTCCAAGCACAAGGTGGAGTGCTCGAGCTGCCACGTCCAGATCCAGCACAGCCTGGAGGCCAACTTCCACAAGCCCACCAGGCTGCCCGACGGCGGGTTTGCCTCGCTGGCCAACGACAACGGCGCGTGCAGCCGCTGTCACGAGCGCAGCCACATGGGCCCCAACCTGCTCTACACCGGCATCGGCGGACGAGGCGTGGACGACATGCCCAGCCCGATGTACCGCGCCCAGGTCGACTGCATCGCCTGCCACAAGATCGCCAAGCAGACCGGCGAGACCGCCCTGTTCGCCGGGCAGACGTTCCTGGCCATGCAGGACACCTGCAACTACTGCCATCGCGACAAGTACAAGAACACGCTGAAGGAATGGCGACAAAGCGTCGACGACCATCTCCGAAGGGCCCAGGCCGCCTTCGACCAGGCCAAGGCACGCTTCGAGAAGGTCTCCCTCCAGGGCGACGCCCGCAAACAGGCCCTGGCCGCGCTCGACGACGCCGATCACAACATCCGCCTGGTCAAGCACGGCCACGGCGTGCACAACGTGAACTACGCGACAGCCCTGCTGAACTACGCCATCCAGCGATCGCAGCAGGTGGCCGCCGCGCCGGAGGCGGGCCCCTGATGGCTGGACGGGGCCAGCTCGGTCGCTCCGCGGCGCCGATCGTCGCCGTGCTGGCGATGGCGGCATTGCTGTCCGGCGGCTGCGACAGGCGCAAGCCTCCCGCCAGGCCCGCCGCAGCCACCGCCCCCGGCGCCGTGCCCGACCAGTACCTGGCCCCGGCCGCGCCCGCCACGACCCAGCCTCTGATCAAGCCCCAGGCCCCACGCCCCGCGGGCCCTCTGCCTGAGGGCGCCGCCTGCGTTACACCCGAATGCCACGCCCGCCTCTCGGTGGCCCGCCAGATCCACCAGCCCGTCGCGGCCGGCGCCTGCGACGCCTGTCACCAGCACGACACGGGCGGACATCGCTACCCGCTCAAACGCTCCGCCCAGACGCTCTGCACCTTCTGTCACGCCGTCGACGCCACGGCCTTGCACCGCCACGCCGCCCTCGAAGAGGGCTGCACCGTCTGCCACAACCCGCACGTCTCGACGGCCAAGTATCTGCTCAAGCGCGACACCGTCGAGCAGGTCTGCACCCTCTGCCACCTGGTCCCGCTCAAGAAGTTCGCCCACGGCCCGGTGGTCCAGGGCGAATGCACCCTCTGCCACCAGCCCCACCAGAGCGACCACGCCATGCTGCTGCGCGGAGGCGAGGGACGGACCTTCTGCTACCAGTGCCACCAGGACGTTCACCAGGCGGTGGAGACCGCGTCGAACGTTCACAAGCCTCTGCGCGAGGGCCCCTGCTCCGCCTGCCACGACGCCCACACCTCCGACCAGCCGCGCCTGCTCAGCCGCCCGCTCAACCCGCAGTGCCTCGAATGCCACGCGCCCGTCGCCCGGGAGATCCAGACCGCCCGCTGGCCCCACGACGCGCTGACCACGGGAAAGGGCTGCGGCAACTGCCACGACGCCCACGCATCGAGCCAGCCCCTGCTGCTGAAAGACCGCATGGATCGCGTCTGCCTCCAGTGCCACGACCGCCCGCTCCAGGCCCGCGACGGACGCTCCATCGGCGACATGCGGCCGAGCCTCGGCGCCAGGTTCCTGCACGGGCCGGTCAAGGACGGCTCGTGCTCGGCCTGCCACAACTCCCACGGCACGGTCCACGCGGGGCTGTTGCGAGCGCCGTTCCCCCGCAGTTTCTACGCCTCCTTCCAGGAGGGGTTGTATGACCTGTGCTTCGGCTGCCACGATCGGCGGATGGTGCTGGAGACGAACACGCGCTACCTGACCAACTTCCGCGACGGCGGGCGGAACCTCCACTACGTGCACGTCAACCGTCAGCAGAAAGGGCGAACCTGCCGCACCTGCCACGCCCTCCACGGCAGCAATCTGCCCCACCACATGGCCTCGCAGGTGCCCTTCTCCGGCTCGCAGTGGCCGCTGGAGATCGGGTACGAGAAGACGCCCGAGGGCGGACGATGCGCCACCACGTGCCACAAACCGCAGCAGTACGACCGGGCTCGCCCGGCCGGCCCAGCCAGCCGACGGGCCGTCCCGGAAGCCTTTGCCCCTATGGACGGACGACCATGACCATCGACAAGAGGATCGTGCGAAGCGTTTCGGCGGCGGCCGTGCTGGCCGTCGCGGCGGGAATGATGGGCCAGCCGACTCGCCCGGCAGGCGGGACCGCACCCGCCACCAGGCAGGCGACGGAGAAGGTTGCGACCGCCCCCGCGCCGGCGACCCAGCCCGCCACCGCGCCGGCCGTCCGCGCCATGCCGCCGCTCACGCCCGCCAAACTTGCCCCCGCCACGTTGCCCGCCACCCCGCGGCTGGCCCAACTGCCGGCCATGACGGTCAAGAAGCCCACGACCCAGATCGAGGCCAAGAACTGCGTCACCCGCGACTGCCACGCCGACGTCAAGAACTATCGCGTCACCCACGGGCCGGTCAACGTCGGGGCCTGCGACTCCTGCCACAAACTCACCAACGCCGCCGACCACAGCTTCGCCCTCACCCGCAACAAGACGGAGATCTGCACCTTCTGCCACAAGATGGACGACCTGCCCAAGGCCAGGCTGATCCACAAGCCCGTGGCCAACGGCGACTGCCTGCCCTGCCACAACCCCCACGGGGCCAATAACAAGAACTTCCTCCGCGGGCGGACCATGAATGACCTGTGCGGCAGTTGCCACCGCGACGTCGTCGCCGGCAAGAAGCAGGTCCACGGGCCCGTGGCTGCCGGCGCGTGCGGCGCCTGCCACAAGCCGCACGGCTCGGACAAGCCCCGTCTGCTGACCGCGGTCGGCACGGAACTCTGCTTCGGCTGCCACACGGACATGAAGACCCAGATGGCCGAGGCGCCCGTCAAGCACAAGGCGGTCGAGCAGGACTGCTCCAACTGTCACGACCCGCACGCGAGCGAGTTCCCCATGCAGACGCGCCAGGCCCCGCTCAAGCTCTGCACCACCGAATGCCACAAGGAGGTCCGCCAGGCGGCCCTGGACGCCCCCCACCGCCACAGCGTGGTCGTCAAGGACGACGCCTGCCTCCACTGTCACACCGCCCACGGCGGGCGGCTGCAGCAGTTGATGAAGGCCTCCCCGATTCAGATCTGCATGAACTGCCACACCGATCCCGTCAAGACAGAGACGGCAACGGTGGCGTCGGTGAAGGAAGTGCTCGATCCCAAGATGGTCAAGCACGGCCCGGTCGCCGAGGGCGGCTGCGGCGGCTGCCACAACGTCCACGGCTCGAAGGTGGATTCGCTGCTGACCAAGCCGTATCCGGGCACGTTCTACGCCGGCTTCGACGTCAAGGACTACGAGCTGTGCTTCACCTGCCACGACCGGCAGCTGGCGCTGGCCAAGACCACCACGACGCTCACGCGGTTCCGCAACGGCGACCAGAACCTCCACTACCTCCACGTGAACAAGGCCAAGGGCCGGACCTGCCGAGCCTGCCACTCCACGCACGCCGGACCCAACCCCATGCAGGTCCGCGAGTCGGTGCCCTACGGTTCGTGGAAGATGCCCGTCCACTTCACCCCCACCGCCACCGGCGGAACCTGCGAGGCCGGCTGCCACCGCGAGCTGCCCTACGACCGTCAGAAGCCGGTGCCCCGTGGGGCGGTCGAACTGCCCACTCGCGCGTCCTCGCCCCCCCGGCCGGCCGCGCCCGCCACGCAGCCCGCCCCCAGTGACATCGAACGCGTCAACAAGACCTTCCAGGGGAAACAACCATGATCCGCACACGATACGTCTTCATCGCGTGGGCCCTGCTGCTGGCCGCCCGCCCCGCCCTGGCGCAGGACGCCCCGGCCAGCCAGCCCGCCCGCCGGCTCGAACTGACCACCCAACCCGCCCAGGGCCCGAAGGTTCAGATTCCCGACCCCAAGCGCCCCACGCTGCTGCTGTTGCTGCGGATGGAGCAGCCCCAGAGCCGCAAGGCCGTCGAGCAGGCCAAGTCCGCCCTGGCCGACACCTCCAACGTGCAGGTGCTGGTGATCGTGAGCGGGCCCGAGGCCGCCGACAAGCTCAACGAGTACGCCAAGGAACTGCCCTGGCCGGTGGCCGGTGATCGGGACTACTCGCTGATCGGGCGGATCAACGTGCACGTCTGGCCCACCGCGATCATCGTGGGCAAGGACGGCGCCGAGACCGCCCGCCTCCGCGGGCTGGGCCAGTCGTTCGCCGCCCATCTGGCCGCCTACCTCGCCTACGCCGGGGGCGCCATCGACCAGGCGACCCTTCAGCAGAAGCTCGCCGCCACCGCCGTCGTGAGCGACTCCGCCCAGCAGATGGCCCGGCGCCATCTGAATGTGGCCCAGCGGCTGCTGGACAAGGGCTTGATCGAGCAGGCCGAACAGGAGATCCAGCGCGGGCTGACCCTGGCGGCCGAAGACCCGCACCTGCTGCTCTTCCGCGCCCGCCTGTTGCTGCTGATGAACCAGCCGCGCCAGGTACTCGCCGTGTTGGACAAGATCGACGCCAAGGCCGTCTCGCCCGGCGCGATCGGCACGCTCCGCGGGGCGGCGCTGCTGGCCATGGGCGAGGCCGAGAAGGCCGCCGCCGAACTCCAGGAGGCCCTCAAGGTCAATCCCGACCCCGCCCAGGCCTGCTACTTCCTGGGACTGGCCCGCCAGAAACTGGGCCAGCCGGACCAGGCCGCCGCCGCCTTCAAGGCCGCCTTCGAGCACACCGACGCCGGCAAGCTCCTCAAGCAGATCCAACTGCCCAAGTAGATTTCCCGCCGACATGGGAGTTATGGGACCTGTGGGACCCAGGGGTCCCACAGGTCCCAGTGCTTTGACGTCACTGTGCTGGACTTGAGATCCCGCCTGCCGTACGATGGCCGCACCTCTTTGCTGAAGGAGTTGGCCATGACCGCGGACATGTCCGCCGATTCATCGCGTGCCGCCGCTGCCGCCTGCGACCGCCGCGGCTTCCTCAAGGCCGCAGCCGCCTTGCCGCTGACGGCGGCAGCCGCCTCCGCCGCAGACGTCGCGGGCGAATCGAAATCTGAACCGCTGCCGACGGGTCCGGTGGTGGTCAAGGACCCCCTGCCGCAGATTCGGCTGGGCAAGCATTCGATCTCGCGGTTGATCTGCGGCAACAACTGTTTCGGGGCCGGTTCGCACCTGTCGGTGTTCGTCAACAAGGAGATGCGGGCCTACTACACCCCCGAGCAGGTCCTGCGGACGCTGCGCCGCTGCGAGCAGGCGGGCATCAACGCGTGGCAGGCCAGTTGCGGCATGATGGACACCTGGCGGCGTTACCTCGACACGGGCGGCAAGATGCAGTTCCTCACCATCGAGACCGACCACCCGGAGACCATCGCCAAACTCGCCGCCGGCGGGTGCATCGGCTCGGCCCACCACGGCGAGGCCACCGACAGCCTCTTCAAGCAGGGCAAGCTGGAGAAGGTCGGCGACTTCCTCAAACGCGTCCGCGACGCGGGCCTCCAGGCCGGCGTGTCCACCCACATGCCCGACGTCGTCGACGCCGTCGAGTCCAAGGGCTGGCACGTGGACTACTACATGACCTGCGTCTACGAGCGCCACCGCAGCCGCAAGGCCCTCCAGCAGTTGCTCGGACACGTGCCCATCCCGGTCGGCGAGGTGTATCTCGAAAGCGACCCGCCCCGCATGTTCAAGGCGATCCAGGCCACCAAGCGCCCCTGCCTGGCGTTCAAGATTCTCGCGGCCGGGCGGTTGTGCGAGCGGATCGAGATCGTGGACATGGCGTTCCGCGAGACCTTTGCGGGCATCAAACCCACCGACGCGGTGATCGTGGGCATCTACGACAAGTTCGAGGACCAGCCCGCCCAGGATGCCGCGTTCGTGCGGCGATACGGGCGGATTCCAGGTTCAAGCGGAACATAGCCCCGTCTAGTCAACCTGGACCCGCGCCAGGATCAAGTCCGTGCAGCGGGCGATGCGGGCAAAGTCCTCATCCGCCGTCAGAAGGGGAAACCCTGCCTCGACGCAGGCAGCGGCAATGAGGAAGTCCACGCTCCCCGCCTGGACCCCCTTGCGACGGCAGTCGGTCCTCATCCGGGCGGCCAGCACGAACGTCTGTCGGGTCAGGGGAACCAGCGGGAACGCGTCCAGGGCCGCCAGCAGGCGGCTGACCTGCTGCTCGGAACGGACCCCGTCAAGCAGTTCCTGGAGAACCGGCCCCGCCAGAAACAGGCCGTGTCCGGCGTTCACGTGGGCGTGAAATGCCCGAACGAAAGGGTTCTCCGCGTCGACGCGCTGGCGGCGCAGCACCAGCGACCAGACGGACGTGTCAACCACGAGGTTCACGGCGGTCCTTCTTGTAGTCCCAGTCCGACCGGAAGTCGAAGGTCCCGAGGACGCGGAGGATCTTGCGCTGCTCGCGCCGGGCGATCAGTTCTTCCAGCGCCACGGTGACGGTTTCCTTCTTGGTGCGAAAGCCGCCCACTCGCTTGGCCTTTTGCAGCAGCTTGTCGTCTATGGCCAGATTTGTTGCCATCGCGTCTCCTGTGTAGAACCTACACATCCTACTCCATCGATCGCTTCCACGTCAAGACCGTCTTTCACTGACTCATCCCCAGTTTCAAGAGGCGCTACCTGCGCAGGGCGGTCCCGCCCGACATGTTCTGTGGGTCTGTAGACTCTCAGTGACCGACATCTTCATACCCTCCGCCGTACAGGCCCAACGGGCCGGCGTAGGATAGCCCTGGCCGAAGCGCAGCGCAGGCCAGGGTGGCGACGGCGGGATGCCCGAGCCCTGCAAGGGCGGTGTAACGGATCGCGAGTGATCATCGTTGCCGTGTTGGTGTTCCACGGCTTACCCCGCCCCGTTGGGGCTGCGCGGGTTGCGGGCCTGGCACCCAGGCCTTCGCTGCGCTCCGGCCTGCCTGCCGTAGGCAGGCCTGGGCTACCTTCCAACGGGCCTTCGGCCCTGGCCTGCCTAAGGACGGCCCTGCCTAAGGTACAGCCTGCCTCCCTTAGGTACGCCCTGCCCTGGCGGCGGCTTCCAGGAAGGCGGCGCCAAAGTGGGGATGAGTCAGCGTCTCTCGCGCATCAGTACGTCGTGTTCACGTGGTCCTTGCCGTGGCATTTGAGCGTGCACGAGCCCCGGAAGGTCCCCGTGTCTCGGAAGCTCGGACCGGCCCCGGTGGAGGCCGGCTGGACGATCCGCCGGTCGAAGTTGATCAGGTGCGTGCCCGCGTCGACGGCGGCCTGGCGCGCGCTGACGCCGTGGGCGTCGTGGCAGGCGGAGCAGGGAGAGCGCTTGTCGGCGATGTGCGCGTGGTGCTTGCGGAAACTGCGGTCTTCCATGATGCTCGAGCGGTTGTGGCAGCCGTAGCACAGGGCGTAGGCGGCCGGGCTCTCGACGGTGTTGTCCAGCGTTTCGTACTGCCTCTTCAGCAGCGGGCTCCAGTTCGAGCCGTGCGGCCCGCGGGCGCCGGAAGCGGAGTCGGAGGCGTGGCAATCGGTGCAATAGATCACCGAGCTGACGGTCAGCGGATTGATCAGGCTGGGGACGTTTCCGTTTCGGCCCGGGCCCTCGACCGGGTGGAAGCTGGGGTTGCCCGGGGCGAACTCGTCGCCTGAGTCGTTGTTGACCAGGACCCGCTCGACCACAGGGCTCTTCATGGGACTGCTGCCCGCGTGGCACTTGTAACACACCTGGTACTCGAACTGGGCGTGCGAGACGGCCGTGCCCGTTCCCGTCATGCCCGTGGCGCCGTTCATGGCCGGGCGAATGGCGGGCGGGGCGGCCGACCCGGACGCCGACGACCAGTGCGGGTTGTGGCAGTCCACGCACTCGACGTGCTTGGTCAACGAACCGGGCGTCTCGACCGGGTCGTGCACGCCCGTGGTCAGGTTGACCGGGTGGGTGGACTGGCGGCTGAGCAGGGGCACGAGATTGGTCTTTGCGACCGTGCCGTCATGGCAGGAGAGGCAGTTGTCCTCCTCCGCCTCGTGGCGGAGCAGGCGCTGCCGCCCGCCGGCGCTGTGAGGGCGATGGCAGGACTCGCAGGCCGCCTGGCGGACCGTGGTGGCCCGCAGGTTGTCCCAGGTGTCGCGGGTGGCGGAGGCCAGCGAGGCCGAGCTGCTGGAGTGGGCGGAGATGGTCCAGCCTTCGGTCACGTGGCAGGCCTGGCACAGCCGCGACTCGGTGTTCTCCATCCGCAGGAACTGTCCGAACTGGTCGTTGTGCGGGTCGTGGCAGGTGGTGCACTGGAGTTGCTTGTTTTCGTCCAGGGGAAGCTCTCGCGGCAACTGGGCGGGGTTGCGGAGCCCGCTCCGCAGGGAGGCCAGACCTTCGTCGTAGGCGAACGAGATGGGGTGGTCGTCGCTGAGGTCGGTCCCGATGTATCCGCGGTCCTGGGCCGTGATGAACACCGACCCGCCCGGCGCGTTGCGGGGATTGTACGTCTGCGTCAGCGCGATCGTGCCGTCGTGGCAGGACAGGCAGAGCCTCGACGAACCGGTCGGCTGGCCCGGGCGCGAGACGAGCGTCGTGCTGGCGTAGGGCTTGTACGTCGTGCCCGGGTCGAAGCGGTTCCACAGCGGCGCGATGGGGTTGGCCGCGTGCGGCGTGTGGCAGAAGCGACAGACGCTGCCGCCCTCGGTCGTCTTGACCTTGCCCGGACCGCTGGAGGTCAGGTTGTGCTTGGTCGCCGAGACGTTGGAACCTTGCTGGGCAGCGGCCGCCGCCCATACGATCATCACCCCGCCCGCGAGAGCCAGCAGGCTACGGCTGGGCGGGCCTGGTGGCCGGTTGTCTTTGGGCCGCGGGTCGCGAAGCGGCTTTGAGATCTTCGACATTGCCGGGGCCTCCTACGTATTGAAGAACCTGAATGCGCTCGTTGAAGGTGTCGCAGACGTAGATGCGGTTGGCGGAATCGATCACCAGGGCGCCGGGGACCTGGAACATGCCGTTCTCGCTGCCGATGTCGCCGATGGCGAGCAGGAACTGGCCCTGGAGATCGAAGATCGAGATGCGCCCGAAATAGGAATCGACGATGTAGATATGGCCCAGGCTGTCGATCGCCACCGCCTTGGGCACGGCCAGGTAGCCCGATCCGTCGCCCTGGCGGCCCATGTGATAGATGTACTTGCCTTCCGGATCGAACACCTGGACGCGGAAGTTCATGGAGTCGGTCACATAGAGTCGCCGCTGGGCGTCCACCGCCAGGTGGGTGGGGAAGTTGAACTCGCCGACGGCCGGTCCGGGCCGCCCGATCCGCTGGGTCAGCCTTCCGCTGGAGAAGTCGAACACGCAGATCTCGTGTGCCAGCGTATCGGCCACGTACAGCCTGTCCCGGGTGAGGTCATAGGCCAGGCCGGTGGGCCGGCCGAACCCGCCGGGCTTGTCGATGGTGCGCACGTACTGGCCCTCCAGGTCCAGCACGAACAGCTTGTTGAGGGAGCTGTCGGTAAGGACGACGCTCTGCCCGCAGATCGCCACGCCGACCGGCGAGACCAGGAAGGTGTCGCCCATGCGGCTGACCAGCCTGGCCCGGCGCCCGCCGTACTCCAGCACGACCAGGGCCTGGCGCTCCTGGTCGGTCACGAAGATCCGCTTGCCCTCCAGGACCGCCACGGCGTGAGGCCGCAGCAGCGTCACGCCCTTGGAGCCGGCGATCAGGTGCCCGATGCTGCGGAAGAAGTCCGGGCGGCCGAGGTCGCCGCCGCCCTTGACGTTCTGCACGTGGCGGATCCGCGGCGCCGCCGGGGGAGGCGGCCAGATCGGATGAAACTCCTCCTTGGCCGGCGAGCAGCCGACCAGCCAGGCCGTCAGAAGCCCGGCCGCGATAGTCCCAATGAGGCGTGATCTGGTCATGTCAGAATCTTCGTCGCACCGTGACGTAGACCGAGTCCGCGTCGCCGGTGGTCTGTTCCTGCTCGAACATGTCGTGGCGGTACTCCAGCGTGAAGTCCAGCTTACCGTATCGCCACTCCAGTACAAAGCCGTTCCGCCACAGCATGGAGTTCTGGCGCCCGCTGCTGTCCGTCAGGTCGCTGCGGAGGCGAACGAGCAGGTTGCGGTGGAGCTTGGCCGTCAGGGCGGCGTTGTAGCCGAGCATCGTCAAGCGGTCCTGGTTCGGCCCAAGCTTGAACTCCTCCACGTTCTGGTAGTTGGTCCTCCCGGCGTGGGCCCCGACCGACAGGTCCAGGTCCCGGTGCAACTGCGTGCGGTAGTTGGCGCGGAGGCGGTCGGCCGTCCACGGGGGGGACAGTTCCAGGTCCATTTCCTCGTGTTCCACCGACACCGTCAGCCCCTTCCAGTCCACCTCCGACCCGACCAGGATGTCCGTCTGGTTCTCCAGGTTGCCCGGGTCCATGCCCGAGCGCAGGGTCTCTCTCTGAAGCCGCAAGTCCGTGTAGAACGAGACGGGGATATCCTTGAGGCGGAGCTTCTGACGCCAGTTGAACAGCCCGGTTTCATACTCGGCCTGGCCGGTCGTGGTAACGGCATAGTCCACCAGGACGGCCTGCCCGTCCAGGATGTCGCCGGTGGGGATGCGGGCGATCTCGGTGAAGGCCCCGATCCGCTGGGTAAGGAAGTCCACTCCCTCGACGTAGACAATCGTGCGGGCGAGGTTGGAGACGGTGAGGGCGCCGATCACGTTGGGCTCAGCGAGGCGGACGAAGGTGATGCCGGGAAGGCTGATCGTCTCGCCGCGGATGAACCGATTTCCCCCGCCGTTCTGGAGTTTCGTACGCTCCAGGCCGAAGCCCAGGTTGCACGTGTAGAGCCCGATGTCGGTCTTCTTGCGGTAGTCCAGGTCCAGAGACCCGCCCAGCGAGTCCTGGCTGCCGCCGGTGAACTCCTGTCGCGCGGCCAGCAGGCGGCCCGTGACGTCCAGGCTCTTGTAGAATCTCTTGCGGAAGCCGACCTCGCCCTGCGCCAACCGGTCTTCGTCGTCGTCGAACGTGTCCTGATCGTACAGCACGCGGTAGAACGTGGAGAAGGTCTTTGTGTGCGCCAGGTCCAGGCTCTGGTCGAAGGAGAAGACCTGGTTGTTCAAGAACCCCTTGCGGTCCAGAAACCGAATGCGCCCGGACAGGTTGTTCTGCCGGGTCTTGGGCCCGAATTTCCAGATGTTGTTGAGCGTCAGCTCGTGGCTGGTGTCGGGCAGGTCCACCTGGGTGCTCCCCCCGCCGGCGCCCATGAACTCCGACGTCTCGTCGGTATCCATGAAGTCGTAGCTGAACTTGGTCAGCCAGTCGCGGTCGCGATTGTCGCTCAATTCGAATCGCAGGTGATTGCTCTTGCGGTCGGTCTCGCGCAGGCCGCCGCTATCGCTGTGGTCAACCTGCTCGCCCAGCAGCGAAGCGAAGATCGGCGTCTTGTACATCACCTCCATCCCGTGGCGGGCCTCTTGCGTCTCCACGCTCTGGGCAAAATCGCGGTCCTGCTGCGACTGGTCGAAGCTGGCGAAGGGGCGAAACGCGAAGGTCTTCTCCTTCAGGAACAAGCCCGAGAGGTTGTAGCCGAGCAAGACGCCGTCGGTGGCGAAATCCTGCTGGTCTATCGTGAGCCGTTCCTGCATGGCGCCCAGGCGGAAGTTCGCGTGCCAGTCGCAGAAGTTCGGGTGATAGGCGTAGCCCGAGGTCTTCAGCTCGACCCCCTCGCGAAGGTACAACTCCCGCTCGCGGGTCTCGAAGCCCTGGCTGTCCTGATTCTGGCGTTTGGCGTGCCCGTCGAGGAAGAACTCCCCGCCCACGCGGTTGATGTAGAAGCTGCGAATGGGGACCTGCGCGGCCACGCGCGACTGCCCCGCAGACAGGATCTCCGGCTGGGCCAGCGGGATCGCCCACGCGGCGGCCAGAGCAGCGGCTGCGATCCAGCGCCCGGCGGCGCCGCGGGGGCTCATGGCGTATCTCCCGTTTCGGCGGGCCGGGTCGCTGTCGGCCTCGGTCCGAGCAGGCGAGGAGCCCCGCGAGCCGGTTGAGTCGCCGGACCCGTGCTCGGCTGGATGGCCGGGCGGGTCGCCGGCTGGGTTGTCGGCTGGCTCGTCGAGAACAGGAAAGGCTGCCCGCTCTCGCGGAGCAGGTGCGGCCGTTGTGAATAGTGGCCCTTATGGCAGGTCAGGCACTCGGCCGCCGACAGCTTGGGGTGCTTCTCGGACAGCTTGTTCAAGGGGTGGCAGCCGTCGCAGAGCTTCTGGGCCTGCGGGCGGACCAGGCTCGGCAGGGGCGACTTGTGGGCCGTGTGACATGCCGTGCATTTGCCCTCGGCCACCGGCTTGTGCAGCTTGAGCCCCGGCGGGGGTTGGATGCGGGGCGAGCCCGGTTTGGGTACAAGCGGCTCGATCGCCCGCTCGCCGCCCGAGGGCGCAGGGGCGGCCGGCCGGGTGGCAACCGGCCGGGAGGCCGGCGCCGTCGTCGCCACGGCGGGTCCGCCGTGGCAGGAGACGCACTTGCCCTCGACGTCGCCGATCAGGCCGAACGACCGCTCGGACTGGTGGCAGTTCTGGCACTGGGCGCGAGTCCACTCCGTGTGGGCCATCCCGACGAACGGCATGCTTCTGCGCCGCCGTTGGTACGTGCCGGCATCCACGATCAGCAGCGTGTTGCCGGCCAGGTGCGGGTCGTGGCACTTGGCGCAAGCCCACTGCCGGATCCCCTGATGGTACGGCGCCGCCAGGGTCGGCTTCTCTTCGTGGCAGGAGAAGCACAACTCGCGTTCGGGACGTTTGAGCAGGTGAGGATACTGGGCCTTGTGGGCCTGGTGGCAGAAGTTGCACATCCCGGCGGCAACCGGCCCGTGCATCCACTCGTTGGCGGCCAGCTTGTAATAGTCTGCGTGGCAGGTGCGGCAGGTGCCCCAGGCGGTCTCGCCGGTGAAGGAGGTCTCGCGGACGTGGCACTGGGTGCACTGTCGGCGTTCGAACGGTGCGTGGAGGAACGAGAAGGGCAGTTCCTCCGCCTGGCCCGGTCTGGTGGCCGGACGACTTCGAGCCACGCGGACCGTGCCCGGTTCTTCATCCTCGTCGGGCGGGCCGTAGGGAACCCCGACCTGCGGGGGGACGGGCACGCCGTCGAAGAAGAAGGAGAGCACCCGATATCTCGCGACCGGCCCGCATCCCATGAACAGCACGAGCAGCGCCAACAGCGCAAAAGGCAGGCGCGCAAATGCGCGCCGAACGAGGCGGCTCGGTCCATCGGCTGAGCTGCTATTGCGGGGCAAACGTCTCTCCAGGCGCCAAAACCGGACTGTATTCCTCGGAATTCCAGCAAATTACGTGCCCAAGGGCCCATCCGAAGATGTAATAGGTGATTATACGCCCCAAAAAACTCGACCCTCGGCAGCAGGCCACTTCTTGAGCCACCCCAAGGCAAACCGGGAGCCCCCGGATGACTTTCGGAACGTTTTATTCTGCCGCAGGCGGCCTGTTATTGTGCGACAGGAATAGAATTTGCTGACGTTCGCTCGTGCATGAGAACTGGAGCCGACCTATGACCAGAAACCGAATCGTCGCGTCGTTGACCCTGATGGCCGCAGCGACGGCCTTCCTGGCGGGATGCCAGAAGCCCCAGCCCAAGGCCGCCGCGATATTCTACCCTCCGGCGCCTGATCTGCCGCGCCTCCAGTTCCTGACCAGCTTCGCCGACCCCGAGGTGTGGGTAAAGAAGAAGTCCTCGTTCGCCGACGTGATCGTCGGGGCGGAGCCGACCGGTGAAAGGGACATCAAGAGCCCCTACGGGATAGCCGCCCGCGACGGGAAGATCTACATCTGCGACATCGGGCGATCCGTGGTCCACGTGATCGACCTGTCCGGACGGACCTACAGCAAGCTCGGCGGCAAGGACCAGATCCGGACCCCCGTCAGCATCACCATCGCCCCCGACGGCACGCGGTACGTCTGCGACACCGGACTGGGCAAGGTGGCGATCTACGACGCCCAGGACCGGTTCGTCCGCCACATCGGGGATCCGCAACGGGCCGTGCCGAGCGATCTGGCCGTCGACGGGCAGACGCTGGTGGTGGCCAACCGCCTGGCCTCCACCGTGGAAGTGTGGGACAAGAGCGGCAAACTGCTCAAGACCATCGCCCGAAAAGGGCGAGCGCCCGGCGAACTCCAGATGCCGTTCTTCCTGGACATCAACCCGGCCGGCGAGATCTTCGTCACCGACGCCTTCGCCAGCATCGTCAACGTCTACGACCGCGAAGGGCGCTACCTTCGCTCGCTGGGCGCCCCGGGCGACCGCCCCGGATTCTTCGCCCGCCCCAAGGGCATCGCCGTCGGCCCCAACGGCAACATCTTCATCGCCGACGCGCAATGGGAAGCGGTCCAGGTCTTCGCGCCGCAGGGCCACGTGCTGTTGAGCTTCGGCGAATCCGGCACCGCCCCTCACGACATGAGCATGCCGGCAGGTCTTGCCTTCGACAACTCCACCCTCGAGTACTTCCGCTCCTTCGTCGACCCGGGATTCCAGGCCGAAACCCTCCTGTTCGTCTGCAACCAGCAGGGGCGGAGCAACAACAAGATCCTGGTCTACGCGTTCGGAAACACTGAGAAAGCCAAGGCGATAGCGGCCACCCGCCCGGCCGCCAAGCCGGCCTCGCGACCGGTAGCCACTCAGCCGGCGACGCCAGGCGAGCCCTGACGCTTGCAGACCCGACAACCCAAACGGGAAGCCTGGGATCCGGCATCCCACGCTTCCCGTCCTGTTTCGGCCCGCGGGCCCTTGCCCCCCGTCCACCCGGTGAATCAGCGATCGTGGCAGGTGCGGCAGAAGGCGACGTCGGTTCCGCTGGCCACGTTGTACTCGAAGCGGAGCATGTACTGCCCCACCCCGCTGGTGTGCATGTCGTGGCAGGATGAGCACTGCACCTTGCTGCGCCCGTCCAGCAGGTCGCGGGTGATCGTCCCGCCCAGTCCGGACTGGGTGGTTGTGGGGTCTTTCAGGCCGGTCGACCGCTGGGCCAGGCTGCTATCGTACGTGAATGAGACCGGGTGCGAGCCGGCCAGGTCGCCGGGCCTGAAGACCGTTCCTTCCCGCATGGTACCGTAGCTCCCGTCGTGGCAACCCAGGCACAGGCGGCTGGCCCCGTCGGGCTGGCCGATGTCCGTGTTCAGGGCGTCAAACCGCTCGCTGCTGTAGATCGTGAAGACGGGAAGACCGTCGGCCGTGTTGGCCGTGCTCCAAAGGGGATCCGCGCCGGCCCCCTCGGCTGCGCTGCGGTGCATCACATGACACTCGGAGCACCCGAAATTGTCGTGGCGGGCATGGGTGCCCTGCGTGACGGCCAGAACACAAACCAGACCGGCGGCCAATAGAGCCAGACGAGACATTCTGCTGCTCCTTTTTTACAGGGAGTTGTGCGGACCTCCTCGATACTGGGCTTTTGATCGGCCGAAACGGAGCGAGACTTGATTAAGCGTCGCAAGCAGGCGGCGGCAGCGCCCACGGAAGGGCTGCCTTTGGCAGCAGGTCGGTGGGCTTTGGCGGGATAGACCCAAAAGAAACCGGGGCGCCTCTTGGGGCGCCCCGGGTGAGTTTCCAGGCGATCAGGTCGGGTCTACTTGTTGTGGCAGACGCGGCACATGATGTTGTCGGTCTTGGGAACGCTGTTGCCGTACTCATCCATTCCCGTGCTGTTCCAATCATAGCGGAGCATGGCCTCGCCGATGCCGCTGGTGTGGACGTCGTGGCAGGAGGTGCACTGCATCTTCTCCTTGGAGTCCAGCAGCGCCTGGCTGATGGACCGGGTGTCGCCCAGTCCCGCGTTGGTGGTGGCGGGATTGTGCAGCCTGCCGCCGGAACGCTCAGCCAACGCCGAGTCGTACACGAACGAAACCGGGTGCGACCGGGCCAGGTCCTCCCCCTGGAAGACGGCAGGATACCATCCGAAGGTCTGGACCTTGCCGGCCAGGTAGGGATACGACCCGTCGTGGCAACCCAGGCAGAGCTTGCTCGGGCCGTCCGGCTGGGGGGCCTGGACCACTTCGAGGGTGGTCATGCCCTTGCTGGTGTACATCGTGTAGGCGTACTTCAGCCCGTCTTTGGTGTGGGCCGGGCTCCACAGCGGAACGCCGTAGTCGGTGTCCGACTCCGCGACGGCCCAGTGCGGGACATGGCAGCCGTTGCACTGGCGGTCGCTGTGGGCGGCGTAAGAACTGCCGCCGAGCCAGAGGCCCAGAGCCGCGCAGCTCACGATCAATGTCGCTATTGCCTTCTTCATATCAAGCGCCCTCTATGGCTGCGGAAACAGCCGGCCGGGGCGCTTGCGCGCCCCGGCCGAGCCTCCAGGCAGTCTGTCAGGTTTACTTGTTGTGGCAGATGCGGCACATGATGTTGTCGTTCCTCGCAAGCGTCGTGGTCGTGCCGTCGCCGTTGTCGACCACTACGTCCGCCGTGCGCCATTCCCACCGCAGGTACTGGTCGTAACCGCCCTTGTGGACTTCGTGGCAGGAGGTGCACTGCATCTTCTCCTTGGAATCCAGCAGCGCTTCGCTGATGGTCCGCGCATCGCCCAACCCCGCGTTGGTGGTGAGGGGGTTGTTCAGACGGGTGCCGGAAGCGGTCGCCAAGGCCGAGTCATACACGAAGGAGATCGGGTGGGACCGGGCCAGGTCTGCGGCGGCGAAGCCCGCCTTGTAACCATCGGGATACTTGATCGGGTCAGGGTTGGCCATTCTGTCGCCGATGCGGGCGTACGACCCGTCGTGGCAGCCCAGGCACAGCTTGCTGGGGCCGTCCGGCTGGGCGGCCTGCTGCACACCCATGGCCGTCATGCCCTTGCTGCTGTACATCGTGTAGGTGTACGCCAGCCCGTCCTTGGTATTGACCGGGCTCCACAGCGGGACGCCGTAGTCGGTGTCCGACTCGGGCACCGCCCAGTGCGGGACGTGGCAACCGTTGCAGTGACGGTCGCTATGGGCGGCGTAGGAGCTCTGACTGACCCACAGCCCCAGGACCACAGTGAGGATTCCGACTGTAACGATGACTTTCTTCATTCGATGCTCCTG
The DNA here is from genome assembly GCA_022705325.1 of Planctomycetota bacterium. Taxonomy (GTDB): domain Bacteria; phylum Planctomycetota; class Phycisphaerae; order SM23-33; family SM23-33; genus MWDR01. The sequence continues at coordinate 53,842 of JAKJER010000006.1, forward strand.
TTTTTGCCTCCTTGAGGCAGTTGGGGTACTTCGCAAGGTGGACTACCAGGGACAAGACAAATTGCAGCCGAACAGCCTTTACTCCCTCCCACAATGCAACCAGCGCGCCAGGAACAGCCCATCGGGACCAGAGAATCGACAGGTTTTGAGGAGATTCCCTTAACCACTTGTCCTGGTAGGGACTTGAATCGACTCTGTCCAGAGGTCCGGCAGGAGATGCCGCCGGGAAGAAGGGCTCTTCCCCCGGGCCGCTCGCCCCCGGTTGATCCAGCTTCTCCCATGCGCAAGAAGTGATAGGTCTCGCCGTTCTCAGAAATGAGAACGATCGGCTGCCTTCCTGCGGGGGCGCGCGCTGTCATCGGTCGGCCAGGGCGACCGGCCCGCACGCCTGTACGCCTTCTGGCGCCGGGAATCACGAAAGTCAGGGGTTGTCAGAAAACATGGCCCCATGCGGCCTATGATGCATATATTGTTTTGGCACTGCGTTTGTTATGCTGAAGCTACTGGCGTGCGCCCAGAGGAGCGTGGATGAGCAAGAAAACATGGAAAGTCCTGGCTGCGGTCGTGATCCTGGTCTCGGCCGTCAGCTATCTCGCCTACGCCGCCATTCAGAGCGGGCGCACGTACTACTTGTCGGTCGACGCCTTCCTCGCCGACGACAATCCGCCGATGGACCGTTCCGCGCGGGTCCGCCTCCACGGCAAGGTGGACAGTGAGGGCCTGCAAGCCGACTCGGGCGGCCTGCGAGCCCGGTTCACGCTGCGGGGCCAGAGCAAGCACATGCCGGTGGATTATCGGGGGGCCATTCCCGACTCGTTCAAGAGCGACATCGAGGTGGTGGTGGAGGGACGGCTCGGCGAAGCCGGCGTCTTCCAGGCCGACACCCTGATGACCAAGTGCGAGTCCAAGTACATGCCTGAATCAGCCCGGGCCAAGGCGGAGTCCGCTTCGTGAACGAATACGATCTGCTCGGCAACTGGTCCCTCCTGCTTGCGCTGCTGGTGTGCGGACTGGGGGCGGCGGCGGCGGTGCTGGCCGCCTGGAAGAAGTCCTCGCCCTTGCTGGATACGTCCCGCTCGGCCGTCTACGGCGCGGCGCTGCTGCTGACGCTGGCGTCGATCCGCCTGCTGTTGGCCTTCCTCAACAACGAGTTCCGCGTCGAGTACGTGGCCAGCTACTCCGAGCGGGCCATGCCCGTGGGGTACAAGATCGCCGCCTTCTGGGCCGGGCAGAACGGCAGCCTGCTGCTGTGGGCCTGGCTGGTGGGCGTGCTGGCGTCTCTGGCGGCGTGGTGGAGTCGGCGCGACCCGGGGCGCCAGCAGGCCGTCCTCCTCGGCGTGTTGCTGGTGGCGATCGGTTACTTCCTCGCCCTGCTGCGATGGGCGATGAACCCCTTCGAACTGCTGCCCCAGTCGCCCATGGACGGAAACGGCATGAACCCGCTGCTGCAGGACATGGCCATGATCCTGCACCCGCCGCTGCTGTTTGTGGGCTACGCGGGTTACACCGTTCCGCTGGCGCTGACGGCGGCGGCCCTGGCCTGCGGGGGCGGGCTGGACGTGCGGTGGCTTAACCGCGTGCGCCAGTGGAACCTGGCCTCGTGGATCTTCCTGACCGCGGGCATCGTGCTGGGGGCGCAGTGGGCGTACATCGAGCTGGGCTGGGGCGGCTACTGGGGCTGGGACCCGGTGGAGAACGCCTCGCTGCTGCCGTGGTTCACGTCCACCGCGCTGCTGCACACGCTGATCATCCAGCGGTACCGCGACCGGATGAAGTGGTGGAACACCATCCTTATCGCCCTGTCGTTCCTGCTGTGCCTCTTCGCCACGTACCTGACCCGAAGCGGGGTCATCGCCTCGGTGCACGCCTTCGGGCAGAGCAATCTGGGGTGGTTCTTCCTGGGCTTCATGGGCGTGGCTCTGCTGGCGTGGGGGGCCCTGCTGGGCTGGCGACACGAGATGCACCGCGCCCGGGCGGGCGCGTGGCGGCTCTGGAGCCGCGAGAGCTTCGTCTGGGCGGGCGCCGCCCTGCTCATGCTCATGCTGCTGGGCGTTTTGGTCGGCACGATGTACCCGCTGATCAGCGCCTTGTTCACCAAGACGCCTATCACGCAGGGCCCGAGCTTCTACAACACGCTGATCGTGCCCATGGGCTTCGTGATGGCGGCCGTGATGGCCGTCGCCCCGCTGCTGCCGTTCGGCAAGGCGGCCCTGCCGCCACGGCGCCTGGCGGTCACCCTGGGCGCGGGCGTGGTCGCCCTGCTGATCGTCGCGGCCGTCACGCTGACCCAGACGGGTTACCTGGCCGCCCTGACTCGCCACGGGTTCCAGACGGCCGGCTCGGACCGCCTGACCGGCGCCCTCTGGCTGGGCGGGACGGCGGGCATCGTCACGGTCGCGATCGTGGCGGCCGTCTGGGAACTGGTCCTGGCGACGATGCTGGGCGAGGCGGCCTTCCGCGCCCGCCTGCGCCGCGTGGGGGCCCTGTCCGCCCACGTCGGGCTGGCGCTGGCGGTGCTCGGGCTGGCCGGCAGCGCTTTCGCCGTCAAGAGCGACACCTCCGTCGAGCAGGGCCAGAGCATCTCGCTGGGCGGCTACACCCTCCGCTACGACGCCGTCCGCATGGTTCGAGGCGCAAACTACGCCGCGCTCGAGGCGGACATCGCGCTGATCTCCCCCGACGGCTCGACCCGTACCCTCCGCCCGCAGAAGCGGATCTACCACAAGCACCCCGACAAGCCCAACAGCGAAGTCGACGTCCGCAGCACGCCCAAGGACGACGTGTACGTCAGCCTCCTGGGCTGGGACCCGGACACCCGCCAGATCGGCATCCACGCCATGGTCCACCCGCTGGTGATCTGGATCTGGCTGGGCAGCGCCCTGCTGATGCTGGCGGCCCTGGGCTGTCTGTTGGTCGTCCCGCCCGCTTCGCCGGGAGCGACGACGGGCGAAGCTGAACAAGCCCAATCCAAGGACCTGCCTTCCGCGTCCTGAGCCGGCCCCCGGACCGACGCATCGAGGATGATGATGAAGATTCACGCCGCGACGGTAGCGATGATCGCGCTGGTTTGCAGTGTGCCCGCAAGGGCATCTGCTTGTAGTGTGCCCGTGAGGGCATTGGAAAACCCTGTTCCGCCTGAACGCCTTACGGCGTCACTGCCTGCGCCGACGCCATCGCCCAGCACGCAGCCCGCAGCCAGCCAGCCCCTGCAAGCATCGTTGCCCGCCACTCAGCCGGCGGGTCGGCCGATGCCGCCGCACGGAATGGGCCCAACGGGCGCCATGCCTCCGGGCCACCCGCCCATGGGCATGGGGCGGATGCGCCCGACCAGCCAGCCCAGCACCCGGCCCTTCACCGGCACGTTGACCGTCCAGGCCATTCAGGGCACCCGCGACGGGCCCTCGCCGGCCGGCGACGAAGTCGCCATCGAGCTGTTCACCCACGCCGGCGTTCGCAACATCAACGTCAAGCTGGACGGCCAGGCCAAGGCTGTGCTGAACGACCTGGACCTCCAGGGCCCCAGCCAGGCCCGCGTCGTCGTTCGCCACGCCGGCGTGCCCTACCCGGGCATCAGCGGCCTGCTCCACGCCGACCAGCCCGCGCAGACGGTCGAGGTGGTCGTCTACGAGACCTCCTCCACGCCTCCCCCCTGGCAGGTGCTCATGCGGCACGTGATGCTCCAGCCAACCGATCAGGCCCTCCAGGCGATGGAAGTGTTCGTGATCCACAACCCCACCGATCGCGCGTACATCGTCCGGGACGACGCGGGTGGGCCGGGGACGTCCATCACGCTGCCTGTGCCCCCCAACGCGGAGCAGGTAGGGGCCGACGGGATGTTCGACGAGTGCTGCGTCAAGGTCGAGCCGGGCAAGCTCACCAGCACCCAGGCCTTGTTGCCGGGCAACACCCGGGTGCGGATGGGGTACGTCGTGCCGGCACGGGAGGGCAAGGCCCGCCTGGAGCTGACAGCCCCGGCGCCCGTGGCCACGCTGTCGGTGTTTTTGCCCGAGGGGGCAGCCGTCGTCGAGAGCCAGGGCCTCCAGGCCTCCGAGCCGTTCCAGCGAGGCGATACCCGCATGCAAATGTACCGCGGCGGCAACATGGAGGCCGGGCAGACCGTTTCGCTGGTGGTGAGCGCCGCCCCCGGCGGCAGCGCCGACGGAGCGGGCGCCGGCGACGGGCCGGTTGCCGGTCACGAGGCCCTGATCATCGTCGTTGTCGTGGCGCTGGTGCTGGTGCTGGCGGCCGGAACGGCTGCCTGGAAACGCAAGCGCCGCGCCGCGGCGGCAGACGATCAAGGCGGCGCGAAGGACGACGAGGTGAAATGGTGAGCGAGCCGGCTCTCCAGGACTGCCCCTCCCAGACGTGCGGCGCCCCCGCCGTTCGCGCCGCTTCCCTGGGCGTGGTCCTGGACGAGCGCCCCGTCCTGCGCGAGCTGAACCTGGAGATCGCGCCCGGCGAGCTGGTGGCCCTGCTGGGGGCCAACGGCGCCGGCAAGAGCACCCTCCTGCGGGCCCTGTCCATGCTCATCGCCCACGAGGGACGACTGGAACTGTTCGGCCAGGAGGTGACCAAGGACCAGCCGGACCTGCGCCGGCGCATCGGACTCATCGCTCATCAGTCCATGCTCTACCGCGACCTCTCGCCCCGCGAGAATCTCGTCTTTTTCGGCAGGCTCTACGGCGTGGACAATCCCGCCGGACGGGCGGACCGGTTGCTCGGGGAGATCGGCCTGGCCGATCGCGGCGACGACCCGGTGCGGACGCTCAGCCGGGGCATGACCCAGCGGGTGTCGATCGCCCGGGCCCTGATGCACGAGCCGGACCTGCTGCTGGCCGACGAGCCCTTCGAGGGCCTGGACGCGCCCTCCACGCACTCCTTGCAGGAGTGGCTCGCGCGCCTGGCCGGCGCGGGACGGACCGTGCTGTTCTCCACCCACGACGTGGGTCAGGGGCTGGCCCTGGGGCGGCGCATGCTCGTGCTGCGCCGCGGCAGCCTGGTCGTGGACCAGCCCACCAGCGCGCTCGACGGCGAGCGGATCCTCCAGGAGCTTACCACGCCATGATGCGGGCCATCCGAACCATCCTGCTGCTGGCGGGCAAGGACCTGCGGATCGAGGCCCGCAGCCGCCAGACGCTGGCCCTGGTGATCGTGCTGGGGCTGCTGATCGTGGTGGTGCTGGGGCTGGGCCTGGCCGCCGGGCAGAAGACCTCCCCCACGGCGGCGACGGCGATCCTGTGGGTGGCCTACCTGTTCGGCGGGGTGCTGTGCTTCGAGAAGACCATGGGCGTGGAGCGGCAGGACGCGGCCCTGGGGGCCCTGCTGCTCGCCCCGGTGGATCGCGGGCTGATCTACGTGGCCAAGCTGGTGACGAACCTGGTGCTGATGCTGGGTCTGGCGGCCGTCGTCACGCCGGCGGCGGTGGTGCTGTTCGACTTCGACCTTTCCGCCAATCCCGCAGGGTTCTTTACGGTCACGCTGATGGGGATGGTGGGGTTCGCCGCCATCGGAACGCTGTTCTCGGCCGTGGTCAGTTCGACGCGCCTGCAGGGGGGCCTGCTGGCGATGGTGGTGTTCCCGCTGTGCCTGCCTCTGGTGGTCTCGTCGACGCAGATCATGATCCGCCTGTTCGGCGAGGCCCGCCCGCTGACCGCGCACGACGTGGGCCTGCTGGGGGCCTTCGACGCGGTCTACCTGGTCAGCAGTTGGCTGACGTTTGAGAAGATCCTCGAGCCGTGAGGAACGAACCGATGCTCGACTGGATATGCGGAAAGACATACTGGACGGTCGCCTTGGCCGCGCTGGCTGGAGCGGTCGCCATGTTGATGGCGTACACGCCCGTCGAGGCGACGATGGGGCCGATCCAGAAGGTGTTTTACGTTCATCTGCCCTCGGCCATCAATGCGTTCTTCGCCTGCCTGCTGGTGTGCGTGGCGAGCGTGGGCTATCTCGCCCAGCGCAAGACCGCCTGGGACGACCTGGCCACGGCGGGGGCCAAGGTCGCCGTCGTCCTGTGCACGGTGGTGCTGCTGAGCGGGATGGTGTGGGGGCGATACGCCTGGGGCAAGTGGTGGACGTGGAGCCCGCGGCTGACCTTCAGCCTGCTGTTGTGGTTGCTGTACGCGGTGTACCTGATCATCCGCTCGTCGATCGAGTCCCCGCGACAGCGGGCGACGGTGGCGGCGGTGTACGGGATCGTGGCCTTTTTGGACGTGCCGCTGGTGTGGCTGTCGGTCCGCCTCATGCCGGACATCCACCCCACCTCGGTGACGTTGGCGCCGCCGATGAAGCTCACGCTGGGCGTCTGGTTCCTGCCGGTGACGCTGATCGTGATCGGGTCGGTGGGATGGCTGTACCGTTCCGGCCGCCGCCGGACGCAGCGGCGCCGGATGCTCCAGTCCCAGGGCGAGGCCGGCTGATCGCCCGGCGGCCTACTCGACGGTGACGCTCTTGGCGAGGTTGCGGGGCTTGTCGACGTTGCAGCCGCGGGCCACGGCTGCGTGGTAGGCCATCAACTGCAGCGGCACGACCGTCAGGATGGGCTGGAGCGGCACGGGGCAGTCGGGCACGTAGATGACGTGGTCGCAGTATCGCGCGATACCCGTATCGCCCTCGGTGGCCACGGCGATGATGCGTCCTCGCCGGGCGCGGACCTCCTCGATGTTGCCCAGGATCTTCTCGTACGTCGAGCATCGCGGGGCGATGAACACCACCGGCATGCCCTCGTGGATCAGGGCGATGGGCCCGTGCTTCATCTCGGCGGCGGGCAAGCCCTCGGCGTGGATGTAGCTGATTTCCTTGAGCTTCAGGGCCCCTTCCAGGGCCACCGGGTAGTTGTAGCCCCGCCCCAGGAACAGCCAGTTGTCGCGATCGACGTGCTCGGCCACGATCTGGCGGACCAGGCCGGACTGTTCCAGCACCCGCTCGATCTGCTCGGGGATCCGCGTGAGGGCCTGCATGTACTGGTCCATGGTCGGCTGGGACATGAACCGCCGGCGCCCCAGCATGAGGGCGATGAGGGTCTCGACGACGAGCTGGCAGGTGAAGGCCTTGGTGGAGGCCACGCCGATCTCGGGCCCGGCGTGGAGATAGACGCCGGCGTCGGTCTCGCGGGCGATGGTCGAGCCGACCGCGTTGACGATGCCCAGGGCCAGGGCCCCTTTCTCGCGTGCCTCTCTCAGGGCGGCGAGCGTGTCGGCCGTCTCGCCCGACTGGCTGAGGGCGATCACGAGCGAGCCGTCGTCCACGATGGGGTTGCGGTAGCGGAACTCGCTGGCGTACTCCACCTCGGTGGGGATGCGGGCGAGATCCTCGAAGAGGTACTCGCCCACGAGGGCGGCGTGCCAGGCGGTCCCGCAGCCGGTCAGGATGACCTTGCGAGCCCGCACCAGGTCGCGCGAGACCTTCTCCAGCCCGCCGAGCTTGACCCGCATCTCGCGGAGGTCCAGGCGCCCGCCCAGGCTCATGCGCACCGCCTCGGGCTGCTCCATGATCTCCTTGAGCATGAAGTGCTCGTAGCCGCCCTTGGCGATCTGCTCCAGCGACCACTCGATCTGCTGGACCTCCTTGGTCACCGGCACGTTGTCCACCGTCATGGTCCGCATGCCGTCGCGGGTGATGACGGCCATCTCGTTGTCGTTCAGGTAGACCACGTTGGCGGTGTGCTCGATGATGGCGGCGGCGTCGGAGGCGACGATGTACTCGTCGCTGCCCACGCCGACGATCAGGGGGCTGCCCTTTCGGGCGACGACGATCTTGTCCGGCTCGTCGCTGCAGACGACGGCGATGCCGTAGGTGCCGCTGACCTCGCGCAGGGCCGCCTGCACGGCCTCTTCCAGGCTGTCCGCGCCGTCCTCGTAGAACTCGCTGATGAGGTGGCTGAGAACCTCGGTGTCGGTCTGGCTGCGGAAGACGCAGCCCTTGGAGGCCAGGAACTGCTTGAGGGTGACGTAGTTCTCGATGATGCCGTTATGGACGACCGCGATGCGGTTGTCGTGGTTGCAGTGCGGGTGGGCGTTGACCTCGTTGGGCTCGCCGTGGGTGGCCCAGCGCGTGTGGGCGATGCCGCACGTGCCGGCCTGGATGTCCCTGTCCGCGCAGGCCAGGGCCTCCACCTCGGCCACCCGCCCGGTCGCCTTGCGGATGTGCAGCGCCTCGCCGCTGAACACGCACACTCCGGCCGAGTCGTACCCCCGGTACTCCAGCCTCTTGAGCCCTTCGATCAGCACCGAACAGGCGCGCTTGTTCCCGATATATCCGACGATTCCGCACATGGCAGTCTCCCTGCCTTTTCCCGTGGTCCGATATCCATATCGGCCATTGCATCCAAACCCTATTGTAACGATTCCGGCGTTCGACCGCTCTCCAGGGGACCCGATAGACGAAAAGGACAAGGAGGACCTGTTGTGGGTCCTCGTTGTCCTTTGGGGGCCTGGCGCCCCCTTCGTCCTGTTGCCGCTACATCGCGGCGATGATCGCCTCCGCCATCTCGCGCGTGCCGACGGCGGTGGGGTCGTTGCGGTCCGCCTTCATGTCGTAGGTGACGCTCTTGCCCTCGGCAATGACTCGGGCGACGGCCTGTTCGAGCTTGTCGGCGGCGGCGGTTTCCTTCAGGTGGCGGAGCATGAGCATGCCGGAGAGGATGACGGCCGTAGGGTTGACCTTGTTGAGGCCCTTGTACTTGGGGGCCGAGCCGTGGGTGGCCTCGAAGACGGCGCCCTTGGCGCCGATGTTGGCCCCCGGGGCCACGCCCAGCCCGCCGACCAGCCCGGCGCACAGGTCGCTGAGGATGTCGCCGTACAGGTTGGGCAGGACGATCACGTCGTACAGCTCGGGCTTCTGCACGAGTTGCATGCACATGTTGTCCACCAGGCGCTCCTCGGACTCGATGTCCGGGTAGCCCTTGGCCACTTCCTCGGCCACCGACTTGAACAGCCCGTCGGTGTACTTCATGATGTTGGCCTTGTGGACGTAGGTGACCTTCTTGCGCCCGTTGGCCCGGGCGTAGTCGAAGGCGAAGGTGACGATCCGCCGCGTGCCCTCGACGCTGATGGGCTTGATCGACACGCCCGTGCCGGCCGGGTCGGACTTGATCTTCTTGTCGGTCGCGAGGCGGTTGATGTGCTCGATCAGCTCGGCCGTGCCGGCCTGGCCGGACTCGAACTCCACGCCGGCGTAGAGGTCCTCGGTGTTTTCGCGGACGAGGACCAGGTCGATGTCCTGGTACTTCGAGCGGACGCCGACGTAGCTCTTGCAGGGGCGGAGGCACGCGTAGAGCTGGAACATCTGGCGCAAGGCGACGTTGACGCTGCGAAAGCCCGTCCCGATGGGGGTGGTGATCGGCGCCTTGAGGGTGGCGTCGCAGTCGCGGACGGTCTGGATGGTCTCCTCGGGCAGGGGCGTGCCGGCCGTCTTCATCACGTCCACGCCGGCCTCGCAGGGCTTCCACTCGATCTGCCCGGCGCCGGGGGCCGCCGCCAGGGCGGCATCCACGCACCGCCGGGCCGCCTCAGCCAGTTCCGGACCCGTTCCGTCTCCGAGAATCAATGCTACCGTGTGCTTTGCCATGGTTTAGTCCTTGTTCTGTAAGACTCAAAGACCGGCCATGGTACAACACGCTGGGCCGACGGTCAACGGCTGAATGCCACGGGTCGCGCGGAGCGCGTGCGGTCTCCGCAGCGTGTGCCCGTCACAGTTCCGGTGGTTCTTGCGGGATCTTGCGGTACAATGCGCGGCTTATGTCCCTGATCGTGGCCGAAGGTCTGAGCAAGAGCTGGAGCGACAAGGACGTCCTTCGGAACGTCCACCTGTCGCTTGCGCCGCGCGAGCGGGTGGCCCTGGTGGGGCCCAACGGCGAGGGCAAGACGACGCTGATCCGCATCCTGGCCGGCCTCGAGCCGGCCACCAGCGGGACGATTCAGCGCAAGGCCGGCCTGCGGGTGGGCTACCTGCCGCAGGACCCGCCCGCCCTGGCGGGCACGACGCTGAGGCAGGTCATGCTGGACGTCTTCGCCGACCTGCACCGCATGGAGCGGGAGCTGCACGGTCTGGCTCACCAGATGGAGAGCGAAGGCGACCCCAAGCTCATCGCCCGCTACGGTCAGCTCCAGCACGAGTTCGAAGCCCGCGGCGGCTACTCGTACCACCGTCGCATCGAGCAGGTGCTGACGGGGCTGGAGTTTCCCACGGAGATGTGGGACCGTCCGCTGTCGACCTTCAGTGGCGGCCAGCGGACCCGCGGCTACCTGGCCCGGCTGCTGCTGGAAGGGCCCGACGTGCTGCTGCTGGACGAGCCGACCAACCACCTGGACATCTCCAGCGTGGAGTGGCTGGAGGGCTGGCTGGCGGACTATGCGGGTGCGGCGGTGGTGGTCAGCCACGACCGCTACTTTCTGGACCGCGCCACCACGCGGACGTGGGAGATCGCCTTCGCCAGCCTGGAGTGCTACAAGGGCGCCTACAGCGACTACGTCCGCCAGCGCCAGGAGCGGTTCGTCGAGCGGATGCGTCGCTGGGAGGCCCAGCAGGAGTACGTCCGCGAGACCGAGGAGTTCATCCGGCGGTTCCTGGCCGGGCAGCGGTCCAAGGAAGCCCAGGGGCGGCGCACCCGCCTGGAGCGGTTCCTGAAGGAAGAGGCCATCGACCGCCCCCGCGAGCACCCGCGGATCACCGTCCGCCTCAAGGCCGCCCAGCGCAGCGGCGACCAGGCCCTGCGCATCCAGGACCTGCGGGCCGGCTACGAGAAGGGCAAGTGCCTGGTGGAGGCGGAGAAGCTGGACGTGACTCGCGGGCAGCGCGTGGCCATCGTCGGGCCCAATGGCTGCGGCAAGACGACGTTCCTGCGGACGGTCCTGGGGCAGTTGCCCTCGCTGGGGGGCTCGGCGAAGCTGGGGGCCAACGTGCAGATCGGCTACCTCTCGCAGACGCACGCGGAGTTGAAGGGGCAGTGGTCCGCCGTCGAGGCCGTCCGACAGGCCGACCCGGGCGTCAGCGAGGAGCGTGCCCGCAACCTGTTGGGCAGCCTGCTGCTGGACGGCGACCACGCGTTCAAACGCGTCGCCGAACTCTCCGGCGGGCAGCGCAGCCGCGTGGTCCTGGCCAGGCTGATCCTCCAGCAGGCCAACCTGCTGGTGCTTGACGAGCCCACCAACCACCTGGACATCCTCTCGCAGGAAGTGCTCCAGGACGTGCTGGCGGATTTCGACGGGACGATCCTCTTCGTCAGCCACGACCGCTACCTGATCCAGGCGCTGGCCACGCACCTGTGGGCCATCCACGAGGGACAGGTCCACCCCCTGCGGGGCAACTGGGACAGCTACCTCCAGTGGCGGCGCGAGCGGTTGGGCCTGGCCGACGCCGAGGCCGCCGACGTCGCCGCCGAGCAGGCCCGCCAGGAACGGATCGAAGACTACCGCGAGCGGCGCCGGCGGACCAACGAACTCCAGCGTCTCCAGCGCCGCCTGGCCCAGGTCGAGCAGGACGTCCACAAACTGGAGCAGCGGCTGAGGGAGTTGACCGACCTGATCGGGTGGGCCGGCGAGAGCGGAGACGTGGACCTGGTGACCTCCCTGGGCGAGGAATACGCCCAGGCGGACCAGCGCGTGCGGGAACTCATGGAGGAGTGGGAGAAGCTCAGCGAAGAGATCCAACATTGATTATTGAGAATGACCATTGAATACAGGCGTGTCGGCGCTCTCTTCAATGGTCGATGGTCAATGGTCGATGGTCAATAAAAGGGGGCCGATGGTGGGATCGGCCCCGCTCGCCGCACTGGCGTTCGCTGGCGTTAGGCCGCGTCCTGCCGGCGGCATCGACGCCTCCCGGCGTCGCCAAGACCCCCGAGGCCGCTCCCAACAGCCCCAAGGCGGTCGCAATCAGGCGGCGGTGGCAGCCGCGGCGGATGAGCCGTACCAGGCCGACATCGACGCGCCGTCGAACCGGAGCCCGACCCGGTAGCCCTCCTGGTCCTGGCGGCAGCGTACGACACTGGCGTAGATGTTGCGCCGCCCGCCGTTGGGCGACAGAGGCAGGCATAGCACGATCCGCTGGCCGGGATAGTACGGGCGGTCGCTGAAGGCCCCCAGCCCGCTGCGTGAAATGTCTACCATGTGCAACGTGTCCAGTACGTCGCCGCCATCGGGATCCAGCCGGATGCACGTGAGGGTCATCTGGAGCTGGGTCCTCGGATGCCGCCTGCGTTCCGCAATCACGTCCTGTATCTGCGTCATGGTGATCACTCCCTGCTGTCTGAACTTGCCATCGGCGACAGAGGGGGGTGTCTTAAATAAGCACTGCGAATTGTGCCCGCAGGCAAACGGTCCGGGACTGTAGAATTGATTCCGCCGGACCGAATACGTACAGTAGTGCGCTTTGGCCCTCAGGGCCAACGGAGTTCCCCATGGCCATGACCATAACGGAAAAGATCCTCGCCGCCCACGCGGGCAAAGACCACGTCCGCCCGGGCGAGAACGTCTGGTGCGACGTGGACGTTCTGATGACCCATGACGTGTGCGGGCCGCCCACCATCGGCATCTTCGAGCAGCAGTTCGGGCCGCAGGCCAAGGTGTTCAGCCGCGAGGGCGTGGTGATCGTCCCCGACCACTACATCTTCACCGCCGACCCCAAGGCCCACCGCAACGTGGCGATCCTTCGCGACTTCGCGCGGCGCCAGGAGTTGGCGTACTACTACGACCCGGACTTCATCGACACGTCGGCCGAGGGCGTCCCCCCGCCCTACGCCGACGCCGCCCGCACGAGCTACCGCGGCGTCTGCCACGCCGCCCTGCCCCAGAACGGGCATACCCGCCCGGGCGAGCTGCTGCTGGGCACCGACAGCCACACCTGCACTCACGGGGCCTTCGGCGAGTTCGCCACGGGCATCGGCAACACCGAGGCGGGCTTCGTCCTGGGCACCGGCAAGCTCTGGCTCAAGGTCCCCGCGTCCATGAAGTTCGTCTTCCACGGGCAGCTCCCCCCCTACCTGATGGCCAAGGACCTCATCCTCCACGTCATCGGGCAGATCGGCGTGGACGGGGCGACGTACGCGGCCATGGAGTTCGCGGGCGAGGCCGTCTTCCAACTCAACGTCGACGAGCGGATGACCATCTGCAACATGGCTATCGAGGCCGGCGGCAAGAACGGCATCATCGCGCCCGACGCGGTCACGCTGGACTACGTCCGCAGCCGGACGGACAAGCCCTTCACCGTCCAGACGTCCGACGCCGACGCCGCCTACGCGTCGGTGCTGGAGTTCGACGCCGCCTCCATCGAACCGACGGTGGCCCGGCCTCACTCGCCGGACAACCGCTCCGCCGCCCGCGAGCTTTCGGACGTCAAGCTCGACCGCTCGTACATCGGCTCGTGCACGGGGGGCAAGACGACGGACTTCGTCGCGGCTGCCAGGCTGCTGGCCGGGCGCCACGTCCGCATCGAGACGTTCATCGTGCCCGCGACGACGGAAGTGGACATGGACCTCGACCGCTTGAGCGTGGGCGGCAAGAGCCTTCGGACGATCTTCCGCGAAGCCGGCTGCCGCATCGGCCCGGCGAGTTGCGCCGCCTGCCTGGGCGGGCCCGCCGACACCTTCGGGCGGGCCAACGAGCCCCTCGCCGTCGTCGCCACCACCAACCGGAACTTCCCCGGGCGCATGGGCCACAAGAACGCGGGCGTCTACCTGGCCAGCCCGCTCACGGCGGCGGCCAGCGCCCTGACCGGGCACATAACCGACCCCCGCGAGGTCATGCAGGACGACCAGGGCGTGGGGCGAGCGTAGAGGGCGCACAAAGAAGCCCACCCCTTAGGGTGGGCTTCGCCTGTGGTTGTGGGGTTTGAGGCGGTCCGTGCCGCTCAGGCGACGGCGGCCACCTTGCGGTTCCTGCGGTTGCGCCGCAGGGCCAGGAGCCCGCCGCCCACGGCCAGGAACGCCATGGCCGTCGGCTCGGGAATGGCCGACGTGCACACGCCCAGCTTGATGGCGCAGTCGGTGTAGTACTGGCAGTCCGGGTCGAACGCCACGGCGAAACGCCAGTTCGAGGCATAACTGTTGAGGGCCTCGATCTCGTCGGCCGTGAGCTGGTAGGCGATGTTCGTCGCCGGATAGGAGGGGATGTTGGCCAGCGTCAGCAGCAGCGTCCCCTGCCCGGCGAAGTAGTCGACATTGCCGTACACCGGGTCGTCCAGCTCCGTCACGCCCAGCGGGGCCTCGTCCAACAGGCTGATGTACAGCCGGTCGTTGTACGTGCTGTCCCGCAGGCCCGTGATGTAGAGCGTCGCGGCCTGCACCACTTCCAGGTCCGACCACGTGCGGTCGATGCCCCACGTGTAGGCCTTGCTGTGGTACATCGGACTCAGGTCCGGCGCGACATACTCGTAGTAGTCGGCCAGACCCGCCGTGCTCAGCATGAGCAGCGGCACCAGAACAAATCCAAACCTCAATCGTGTCATGTGACAGCCCTCCTAAAGGCTCACACTCTCCCCGACCGGCCCGGGGCGGATAGACAGGCTCCGCAGACGCCGTCGGGGCCGGCCGACGGACGGAGCGACCATGTGCTGGATTCCGTTATTGCGTGATGTCCTCCTTCGCAAACGCAGGTCAACCCGGCCCTTGTCAAGCGAGCGCGGGCCGGGCACGGTCGGCCGCCGCCTCTGGCGACCGCTCTGGTGTTGTGACATTACGGCACGGAGGGGAAACTACGATTCAGTCCCGAGGCGGGCAAACCGTCGAGAGCAATAAGCAGGAAATGGACAATCGAACATTCAAGTGCGGCAAGGGAAGGAATCGGGCGGCTGCGCCGTCTTCTCTGCGCGGGTCAGCCCTCCCGCCGGATGGAGCGGATAATGACCGGCTGGACGGGTTTCCACTGCCAGGACCCTTCGCTGGTGGTGGGCACCCTGCCGATCTTGTGGACGACGTCCATGCCGCCGACCACCTTGCCGAAGACCGCATAGCCGTAGCCGTCTTGGGTGGGCGCCTTGTGGTCGAGGGTCTCGGTGTTGTTCATCGTGTTGATGAAGAACTGGGAGGTCGCGCTGTGGGGGTCGCTGGTGCGGGCCATGGCGACCGTGCCGGGCAGGTTCTTCAGGCCGTTGCCGGCCTCGTTGGCAATCGCCTCGCGAGTGGGCTTCTCCTTCAGGTCCGGCGTGAACCCGCCGCCCTGGATCATGAACTCGTCGTTGACGCGGTGGAAGATGGTGTAGTCGTAGTGGCGGTCGTCCACGTACTTCAGGAAGTTGGCCACCGTGCGCGGGGCCCTGTCGGCCAGGAGTTCCACGCGGATCTTGCCCATGCTGGTGTCGATGACCACCACGGGATTGCCCGTGGCGGTCGCCTGGGCCTGGGGCGAGGGCTGCTTGCCGCTCTGCCCGTTGTCGCACGAGCACAGCGCCATCGCCCCCACCGTCATCACCATCCACGCGCACGTCGCTCGCGTCGCTCGCATGATCCTGCTCCTGCTGGTTGGCCCGGGGGCTATTCAGCCCGGCGGATCGACTCGATCATCACCGGCTTGGCGGGCACGTCCTGGTGCATGCCCGCGTTCTTCGTCGGCACGCCCTTGATCTTGTTCACCACGTCCATGCCCTCGGTCACCTTCCCGAACACCGCGTAGCCGAAGCCCTGGCTGCTGGTGTCGCGGTGGTTGAGGAAGTCGTTGTCGGCCACGTTGATGAAGAACTGGGCCGTCGCGGAGTTGACCACCGACGTGCGGGCCATCGCCAGCGTGCCGGTTCTGTTCTTGAGCCCGTTGGCGGCCTCGTTGACCACCGGCGGATGCGTGGGTTTCTGCCGCATGTCGGGCGTCATCCCCCCGCCCTGGATCATGAAGCCGTCGATCACCCGGTGGAAGATCGTGCCGTCGTAGTAGTTCTCGTCCACGTATTTCAGGAAGTTCTTGACGGTCTCGGGGGCCTTGTCGGCCTGCAACTCGGCCTTGATCGTGCCTTCGGAGGTTTGAATGACGACGGTCGGGTTCTTCGATTCAGCCATGATTGCTCGCTTTCTTCGTGATTTCTTTCTTCTTCGTGGTTTTGGCGACCTGCCGGTCGGCAGCCTGCCCCTTGGGGTGCAGATCAGAGCTTCTCCCGGATCGCCTTGGCCAGTTCTTCCATCCGCCCGGGCGGGTACTTGGACGCCGGCCAGTTGAATCGGAACGCGTCACCCGCACGGCGCGGGATAATGTGAAAATGTACGTGGGGCACTTCCTGGCTCGCCGCTTTGCCGTTGTTCTGGAGCACGTTGACGCCCTCGGCCCCGGCAACCTCGGCCGCCGCCTTCACCAGCACCGGCAGGCGCCTCAGCAGTCGGCCCGCCACGTCGGGCGGCATCTGGTCCAGCGTCTGGTAGTGCTCCTTGGGGATCAGCAGCACGTGCCCCTCGGCCAGCGGGCCGATGTCCAGGAACGCGAAGGCTGTCTCGTCCTGAAACACGCAGGCCGACGGGATCTGCCCGGAGGCAATCTTGCAGAAGATGCAGTTCGGATCGGTCATGTCGTTTCGTCTCCCGGCCGCGTCTCGCGGACGGTCTGAACGGCCATTGTACGCAAACGCGTCCGAAGAGAAAGCCCAATTCCCGGTGCACGTGTAATCCCGAGGGCCTTCAGGCACACTACCCCGATGGAAGCGACCGTCACCGGGCTCTCGGAAGCCCGAGACCGGCCCGGAATTCCGCAACCGGCCGCTTCGCGAAAGGACGCCTTATGAACGCCATGCGAAACGCGATGGTCCTGGCGGCCGCGGGCCTGGTAATACTGGGTGGTTTGGCCGCGTGCTCCGCCCAGAATAACCCGTTCGTGCCCACCGGGGTCTATGCCGAACCCTACCGCACCCCGGAAGTGATCGTCCAGGAAGGGCCCGTGATCGAGCCTCCGGCGTATGACCAACCGTCGTATCCCGCGCCGGCCCAGCCCTTCGACGACTCGTACGCCTCCCAGCCGCAAGTGGTTACGCAACTGAACGACTCGCAACTGGAGCAGATCCTGGGCCCGGTGGCGCTGTACCCGGATCCGCTGCTGGCCCAGGTGCTTCCGGCGGCTACGTTCGGCCAGGACGTCGCCGAGGCAGCCCGGTGGCTGCAGGCGAACCCCCAGTTCGACGAGTCCGTCCTGGCCCAACTGCCGTGGGACGACTCGGTCAAGGCCCTGCTCCACTACCCGCAGGTGCTGGAGATGCTGGCCGCCAACCCCGAATGGACCCAGGCGATGGGGGCTGCCTTCGTCATGCAACAGCAAGACGTGATGGACGCGGTCCAGGACCTTCGCCACCAGGCGGTTGTGGCGGGCACGCTGAACACCTCGGACCAGCAGCAGGTCCTGGTCGAGGGCGAACAGGTTCTGGTCCTGCCGCCCAGCCCGGAAGTGATCTACGTGCCCGTGTACGACCCGCAGGTGGTGTACGTCGAGCCCGAGATCGCCTTTGTCGAGCCGCCCATCGTCTTCTCGTCCGGTTACCGCATAGGTCGCTGGCTGGACAAGGGCTGCGACTGGGACCGCCGGTGGGTCTCGCATGGCAGCGGATGGGATTTCGCCCTGCGGTACGACGACCGCCGCTGGCACCGCGATGACCGCCTCCATCGAGGCGGGATGGCGGGGTTCCCGTTCACCCGCGGCGGCATCGCCGCGCGCCCCGGCCTGCCGCTCACTCACCCCTGGAGCCGGACCCTTCACAAGCCCCGGCCCACGCTGACGGCGCCGATCCTCGCCCGGGCCCTCTCCGACAGCCGCGACCGATTCGGCGGGCGCCAGGGTTCGCCCAATCACTCCCGCAGTTTCAATACGCCGCGGACCTTCAGCGGACAGCCACAGCACTCGCGAACGTTCAGCACGCCGAGGACCTTCGGCGATTCATCCGATCGTTCGCGGACGTTCGGCACCCCGCGGACGTTCAGCACGCCATCGACCCCCAGCATCCCACGGACGTTCAGCACGCCGAGGACCTTCGGCGATTCATCCGATCGTTCGCGGACGTTCGGCACCCCACGAACGTTCAGCACGCCATCGACCCCCAGCATCCCACGGACGTTCAGCACGCCACGAACCTTCGGCGATTCATCCGATCGTTCGCGGACGTTCGGCACCCCACGAACGTTCAGCACGCCATCGACCCCCAGCATCCCGCGAACGTTCAGCACGCCGCGGACCTTCGGAGATTCATCCGATCGTTCGCGGACGTTCGGCACCCCGCGAACGTTCAGCACACCGCGGACCTTCGGGGACTCATCCGATCGTTCGCGGACGTTCACTCCGCCGTCGATGTCGAACACCCCGCGAACGCTCAACACGCCATCGACCCCCAGCATCCCGCGGACGTTCAGCACACCACGGACGTTTGGAGATTCATCTGATCGTTCACGAACGTTCAGCACACCGCGGACCTTCAGTACGCCGCCGACTCCGAGCGCCCCACGGACGTTCAGCACGCCGCGAACCTTCAGTACACCGTCGACTCCCAGCGCCCCACGGACGTTCAGCACGCCGCGAACCTTCAGTGCGCCGCCGACTCCCAGCACCCCGCGGACGTTCAGCACGCCGCGGACCTTCAGTACACCGCCGACTCCGAGCGCCCCGCGAACGTTCAGCACGCCGCGGACCTTCAGTGCGCCGCCGACTCCGAGCGCCCCACGGACGTTCAGCACACCGCGGACCTTCAGTGCGCCGTCGACTCCCAGCACCCCGCGGACGTTCAGCACGCCGCGAACCTTCAGTGCGCCGCCGACTCCGAGCACCCCGCGGACGTTCAGCACACCGCGGACCTTCAGTGCGCCGCCGACTCCGAGCACCCCACGAACGTTCAGCACACCGCGAACCTTCAGTGCGCCGCCGACTCCGAGCACCCCGCGGACGTTCAGCACACCGCGGACGGAACGCCCCAGTGCCGGCCCGACCCGCAGCGCCCCGCCGGCCCGCGACAGCCGAAGCCTTCACAATTCGAGCCCGCGCTCCGGTCGGCGATGAGTGTGGCCGCATGATCGCCTCAGGCCGCCGGTCTTTCCTTCTCGACGGTCAAGCCGGAGCACCGGCAGGAATTCTGCCGTCGTACCCGTAACCTGGATCGCCCGTGCGTACAGCGGCCCCAGGAGAATCAATAGACGCGACCGGCGCGGGGCCGGGAAGCCCGAGCGGGGTCGCAAGTCGGCCAGGCCGGGAAAGGATCGCCCTGTGAACGCCATACGCATCACGGTGCTGTCGGTCGTGGCGGGCCTGCTCCTGGGGGGTTTGGGCGCCTGCTCGGGGCGGTACGACCTTTCTGTTGCGATGGACGTCTGCGTCCGATCCCGTCAGGCTCGACCCGTCGCCCGGCCGGCCGCCCGCCGCGGCAGGTTCGCCTCTCACCACAACCCAGCCGACGCCAAGGCTCGCCCCGCGCCTGTTCGCCCCGTCGCCCCATCGGACGTTCCCGGCCCAACGGCGCGCCGGCCCGCGCCGCCGACCCCCGGCGACCCTCTCAGACTATTCCCCCCGGCAGCCTTCTCCACCTCTCCACCCGCGTCGGCCCGGTCAGACGCCCGGTCGAGGCGGTCCGAATCGTCGCCGGTCTTCGCCCCGGCGTCGATTCCATATCCACCCGCGGCCCGCAACCACTCAAGCCGTCCGGCGGCGGGCTTCAGCACGCTGCTGAAGAAGGTCGCCGCAGCCGGGTCCGCCGACCAGTCCGCTCCTCAGCGTACACTCAGTCCGTCGCGCATCTTCAGCCCGCCGGCGGCCTCCCCGGCCAGGCCCATCCGACCGCCGACCCCCTTCCCGCTGCGTCCGCCCAGTCCGCCCGCGGCGCCCGGATCCGCAACGGCCGTCCTGAGAACCGAGCGCCCCACCGCCGCGGCCGTGCGCGTCGTTCCGCCCGCCCGCGAAAGCGCAGACCGCGACCGCTCCGACCGCCGCGACGGCCGACGCTGAGCTTTCCAGGGCAAAGAAGCCGCCCGAACGGCGAAGGATCGCTACCTTGAAAATTCGGTGGACAGCACCGAGTTTTCAAGGTAGCATTCGCTGCCATGATCGAGCGAAACAGGGAACTCGATACGGTCCTACGCCTGCTGCGCCGCTGCCCGGTGGTCGCCATCACCGGCGCCAGGCAGGTCGGCAAGACGACCCTCGCCCGCCAGATCGCCCAACGATGGAAAACTCCCGCCGCCTTCTTTGATCTGGAAGACCCGCAGGACCTGGCCCGATTGGCCGATCCGATGCTGGTGCTGGGCGACCTTCGGGGCTTGGTGATCGTGGACGAGATCCAGCGCCGGCCGGAGCTCTTCCCCGCCCTGCGGGTCCTGGCCGATCGTCCGCGGACACCGGCGCGGTTCCTGGTGCTGAGCAGCGCCTCGCCCGACCTGCTGCGCCAAGGCTCCGAGAGCCTGGCTGGGCGAATCATGTACCATGAACTTGGCGGGTTCTCCCTGGACGAGGTGGGCCTCAAGCACCACCCGCGCCTGTGGCTTCGTGGAGGCTTCCCCCGCTCCTATCTCGCCGCGTCGGACAGCGGCAGCTTTCAATGGCGGCGCGGGTTTGTGCGCACGTTTCTCGAGCGGGACCTCCCGCAACTGGGGATATCGATCAGCGCGGTGGCCCTGCGACGGTTCTGGACTATGCTGGCCCACTATCACGGTCAGATCTGGAACTCGTCAGAGTTCGGACGGTCCTTCGGCGTGGCCGACACGACGGTACGCAGCTACCTGGACCGGCTGACCGGAGCCCTGGTCGTGCGGCAGTTGACCCCGTGGATCGAGAACGTCGGCAAACGCCAGGTCAAGAGCCCCAAAGTCTACATCGCCGACAGCGGGCTGATGCACGCCCTGCTTGACGTCCGGACCTGCCGTGACCTGGAAAGGCATCCCAAGGTCGGGGCCTCCTGGGAAGGGTTCGCGATCGGCCAGGTCGCCCGGCACCTACAGGCCGCCGACGAGGAGTGCTTCTTCTGGGCTACGCATGGCGGGGCGGAATTGGACCTGCTCATCGTCAGGGGCCGCACGCGGTGGGGGTTCGAGATCAAGCGGACCACGACCCCATCCATCACGCCGTCCATGCGAAGCGCCCTGGACACCCTCCGCCTCAAGCGCCTGTACGTCATTTATGCCGGGCAACACACCTTTGACCTGGCGCGAAACATCCGGGCCGTGCCGTTGCCGCGACTGACCGAGGGCCTCGACTGACCCCGCCGTTCTCAGGAGTCTGTTCGCGACCGCAAGGCGATTGCCCGAATTGTGTCTTGACGCCTTTCGCCATTGGACATACCGTTTTGAGTGTGCCCGACCCGACGGTGCTGATCTGAACCGGAGATGGATAATGAAATCGTTACTCCTGTCGCTGGCGTGCCTGTCCCTGCTGGTTGCCCCTTCTCTCGCCGTGGCCGCCGCGGACCCGCCCCGGCCCAATGTCGTGCTGGTCTTCATCGACGACATGGGCTACGGCGACATCGCGCCCTTCGGCAACAAGCAGTGGAAGACGCCGCACCTGGACAAGCTGGCGGCCGAGGGCATGAAGTTCACCAGCTTCTACGCCACGCCGGTCTGCTCGATGTCGCGGGCGTGCCTGCTGACCGGGTGCTACAACGTCCGCGTTTCCGTGCCGGGCGTGTACTTCCCGAACATCCAGAAGGGCCTGCACCCGGACGAGGTCACGCTGGCCGAGATCGTCAAGCCGCAGGGCTACGCCACCATGTGCATCGGCAAGTGGCACCTGGGCCACCGCGACGAGTTCCTGCCCACCAGCCAGGGCTTCGACGCGTACTTCGGCATCCCGTACAGCAACGACATGACCATCGACCCCAAGCACGCCCGCCTGGCCGGCGACTGCGTCTTCCGCGAGGGCCTGACCGCCGACGACGCCCGCTCCAAGACCGCCCGCAACAGGGTCCCGCTCATGCGCGGGCGGGAGGTCATCGAGTACCCGACCGACCAGTCCACGCTGACCAAGCGATACACAGAGGAGGCGGTCAAGTTCATCCGCTCCAACAAGGACAAGCCCTTCTTCCTCTACCTGCCGCACACGATGGTGCACTACCCGCTGGCGGCGTCGGAGGCGTTCCGCGGCAAGAGCGGGGGCGGGCTGCTCGGCGACGCCATCGAGGAAATCGACTGGTCGATGGGGCAGATCATGGCCGCCATCCGCGAGGCGGGCATCGACTCCAAGACGCTGGTGATCTTCACCTCGGACAACGGGGCGGCGGCCGGCTCGTCCGCCCCGTGGCGGGGCAAGAAAGGCAGCATCTACGAGGGCGGGGTCCGCGAGCCGTGCATCATGCGCTGGCCCGGGCGGATCCCGGCGGGGACGAGCTGTCCGCAGATCGCGGGCAACATCGACATGCTGCCCACGCTGGCGGCCCTGGTGGGCACGCCCCTGCCCGAGGGTCGAACCCTCGACGGGCGCGACATCCGCTCGCTCATGTTCGCCGCCGACGCCGCGGCCGTGCGCGACACGCACCTGTACTACACCCGGGCCGGGCAGCTCGGCGCCATCCGCCAGGGCGACTGGAAGCTCGTCCTGACCGACGATCGCCCCAAGCCCCGCAAGACGGCCAAGAATGACAAGGCCCCCAAGGCCGAGAAGAAGGACCAGTCTGCCAAGGCCGCGAAGAGTGCCCTGCCCTTCGGGGCGGCCCTGTTCAACCTGGCCAAGGACCCCGGCGAGACCACGGACGTGTCGGCCGAGAACGGCGAGGTGGTCGCCCGGCTGAAGGCCGAGGCCCAGCGCCGCGATCAGGAGATCCGCCAGAACCGCCGTCCCGAAGGCGTCGCAGCACCCGACGCGGACGCCAAGCAGAAAGGATGAGACAAGCGTGCTGGCGCGTCGACGTGGCGTGCTGCTGCCGCCTCCGTGATCGCCCTCTGCTTCTGCGTCGTCGCGACGGGTGCTATGCGCCCTGCACTGCGGGGGCCGTTTGTATCAGGCTTTCCCTTTGAGCGGGCTAGTCCGTCGGTTGAATGCGCCAGAGCAGGATCTTGTCGCCATCGGTCTGGGCCAGCAGTGTGCCGTCGGGCGACAGGGCCACGGCCGCGGGGAAGGGCTCGGGGTACTGCTGCGAATAGAGCGATCCTAGATCTTCCATCATGCGGCCCTTCCACACTCGGACCCAACCGTCGCAGCTTGCGGCGGCCAGCAGGTCGCCCTTGGGCGTCATGGCAATCGACGTGACGGGCCCGACGGCGCGTCCGTCGGTCGAGATTAACGACCGGCCTTTGGCTTCGCGGCGAACGACGGGGCCGCCGCCCCCTGGACCGGCGCCGCCGGTGGCCATGAAGAAGGCGGTTGAGTTGACCGCGATGGCCCGGAACTTGTGCCACTTGGCCTGGTTGCGTTCCCCAAACGGGTCGGGGCCGGCCTTCGTCCGCTGGGTCAGGGTCTGGGCGTCCCAGACACGCACCACGTATTCTTCGATCGTGACCATCGTCTTGCCGTCGGCGGAAACCGCCACGCCCCGGACCTCGCCCTCGTGGGCGAGCGAGGCCTTCTCGGCGCCGCCGGGAACCTCCCAGACCTTGACCGTGTTGTCCGATCCGGCCGAGGCCAGGGTCTTGCCGCCCGGCCAGAAAGCCAGGGCGTTGACGGCCTTGGAGTGAGCCTTGAGCGTGTTCGTCTTCAGCCCGGTGGCGGCGTCCCACAGGGTAACCTGACCCGCAGCGTCGCCGACGGCCACCAGGCGCCCCGTGTCGTCAAGGGCGACCACTCCGACCTCCGCGGCGTGCGGGCCCAGCTTTCGTCGCGCCGCCCCGCCCTGCACGTCCCAGAGGATGGCGGCCCCGTCCTGTCCGCCCGACAGGAGCGTCTTGCCGTCCGGACCGAACGCCATCGCACGAACGCGTCCCTCGTGGCCCGCAAGCGCCTTGGTGAACTTCATGGCGGTTCCCGAGGCGGGTTTGGGGCCCGCGACGACGGGCCGCCCGGACGCGCCTTTCATCGTAATCGACCACAGGGTCACCGTATCGCCGTTGGTCTTGGCCAAGACGGTCCCGTCCGGGGAGAAGGCGACTGCGCGGACCTCGCCGACACCGTCCTTCAGCGAAGCGATCTCCTGGGCGGTGTGGGCGTCCCATATCTTCACCTGGCCGTCCGCGAAGCCGGAGGCCAGCAATCGGTTGTCAGGCCCAAACGCTAACGCCGTCACCGGCGCGTCCAGCGGCGAGACGATCGCCGTCATGCGGCCCAGTTCGTCGTAGATCTGCATGCACCCCTTCTTGCCCTGGATGCACTCGCCCCCGCCGGCTACCCATTTGCCGTTCGGACTGATCGCCGCCGCGCGGAATTCCCGGGTGTACACGCAGAGGTTGGAATAGTCGCGGAAAGGCCATCGCTTGACGTCGATGGTTCCCTTTCTCATGGCCGTGATATAGTTTTCGCCCTCCCTGGGGCAGGCCACGAATCGCGCCCCGTTGGTGAAGTACAGCGAGGATTGCTGCTCGCCGCGGGGCACACCCAGGAACTGAAGGCTGTGGTCCCGGCTGCTGGAGATCAGTTGCCCGCCCGAGGGGGAGAACGCGGTCGAGAACACGGCCCGCGTGTGGCTGGCGCATTTGCCACGTTCCTGGCCTGTCTTGACCTCCCACAACTTGACAGCCCCGCTCTCGTCGCCGGAAGCAGCCGTGCCCCCGTCGGCAGTGATGCTGACGGCCGTGATGGCGGCTTGGTGCCCCGCGAGCGTCTTGGCGGATGTGCCGGCGGGCCAGTCCCATACGATGACGGCCTTGTCGCGTGCGCCGGTGACCAGGATCTTGCGGAGCCGAGCGAACGCCAGGGAGGTGACTTCATCTTTATGGCCTTTGAGGACGCTCAGCGGCTTGACCTCGCAGGCCAGGGGCGTCTTGCCCATCGCCCGCCGGGGAGGCGCGGGGCGCTTGGCCACGTCGGCCAGCAATTGCAGCGACTCCGCCAGGCGGATCGCGTCGGCCGGGGGAATGGCGGGCAACTCGTTGGGCGGCTTGTCGAGACGGGCCCAGCACGTAACGGTGCGCCCCCTCATTTTCCGAACGTACACGAGCTGGGTCTTCTTGCCGCCAGCGCTCTGAATGACGGCATACCAACCCGAGGGCGTCCGTTTCTGCTGAAGGACCTTGACAATCGGGCCTTCCAACTCCGGATGTTTCCGCGCGACGCGCCCCAGGGCTTCCACGTCGTCGAGGTCACCAGCCTCGACGCGGACGCTCACCTTTGACCAGTACGAGGTGTTGTCCCAGCAAACCACCTTGGTTTCCTGGTACCACAGCGGAAGCCAGTCTCCGACGGGTTCGACCCACAAGTTGCACATGGGCCTGGACGGATCGGGCGCCTCTTGGCCCGCGGGGGGCAGAATCCCCGAGCTGGCGTCGTACGGACTGTCCTTCCAGTCCGGAGGGGGCCCGTCGCTCTCAGCCGCTCGCGTCGCCGTCATGCCGACGACGAGAAGGATTGCCGCCACGACGACCCCTTGTACGTACTGCCGTTTCATCTCACACCTTCCTCAGGCCTTGCCAGGTTTGCAGATCGGACGACGACGGTTTCCGGACTCTTGGCATTGCCGGGATCGCACATCACAACCGCCGGCCCCGACAGTATTATCGCGGCGTGCAACCCAACGGCCAAGTTTTTGACCATGTCGGCCCGGCCCGACGGCGATGGAGATCGCCGGAGGTTGCACCATAGTCTGGAATAAGCGTACAGGCGAACGAGTTACGGAAGGATAGGTGTTTCTGTCCGTAAGACGGGGATATAATCCAGCCCATGGACATTCCCGACGGTGGCAAGACGAACACCACCCACTGGAGCATGATTCTCTCGGCGGCGGACCCGGCCTCTCCAGATCATCAAGCCGCCCTGGCCGACCTGTGCCAGGCGTACTGGTATCCGGTCTACAGCCTGGTCCGCCGGCGCGGAATTGCCCGGTCCGAGGCGGAGGAACTCACCCAGGAGTTCTTCCTGCGGGTGTTGGAGAAGAACTATCTCCAGGCCGCCGATCCGCAAAAGGGACGGTTCCGGACGTTCCTGCTCGTGTGCGTCAAGCGGTTCCTCGCCAACGAATGGGACCGCCGCCATGCCCAAAAGCGAGGAGGCGGCAAGAGTCCTCTGTCCCTGGATTTCCAGGCGGCCGAAGACCGCTGCCGGATAGAACCGGCCGACACCTTGACTCCCGATCAAGTCTTCGATCGCCGCTGGGCCTTGACGCTTCTGGAGCGGGTACTGGAGTCCCTGGGCGCGGAGATGTCGGCGACCGGGAAGCAGTCGCAATTCGAAACCCTGAAGGTCTATCTCACGGGCGAAGAACATGGCCCGCCCTATTCTCAGACGGCCGACGAGTTGCAGATGACCGTCGGAGCGGCCAAAGTAGCCGTGCATCGCCTGCGCAGACGCTTCGGGGACCTGGTCCGGGCGGAAGTGGCCCGGACGGTGGCCAGTGCGGAAGACGTGGACGAAGAGGTTCGTTCGCTTCTGGCCATCCTGTGCACGTAACGGCTCCTGGGAACGGCAGATTGCAGGAGCCAGGGGGAGCTTCGACGGGAGAGAGCTCGAGTTCTCCTTCATCGCGGTGCGGATCGGCGATAATTGGCGCGTTGAGCGCATTGACCAACTGAGCATCTCCCCTGAGAACCGTCCGTGACGCGATCGCCCGGCACCCTCCATGCCCGCTGCCTTTAAGAGCAATCTGCTCAGGGCCTGTAACCTTTCGTGGCTTCTTCTTAAACGGGTATCGGGCCGGACGGGCGTCGTCCGGCTTTTGGGCAGTCTGATCCTCCAGAAGGAGCCGAACACCATGATGAGACAGTACACGAGTCGCCGTTCCGTCGGCGTACGGGGAGCCGCACGGATGGCAGCATGGATGCTCGCGGGGTGGATGTTGATGATCCCCATGGCATGCGACAACGCGGAGCAGGGAGGCAAAGCCACCACCCAGCCCGCCCAGGGCAAACCGGCCGACCCTGCTCCCGTAGCCTCGCTGACGGCCGGCGCGATCCATGCCGCCATCCAGAAAGACCGCACCGGGACCAAGGAGAAGTACCAGGGCGAGCTGCTGGAGGTGGAAGGCGTTGTGGATGAGTACTACTTCAACAAGACAGCCGAGAAGCACATGTTGCGCATCGGGGAGATGAAGGACGGCAAGCTGGTGAACCCGGTCGAGTGCTTTATCCAGCCGGCCGACGAGGCGCTGTTCAAGGCGCTCAAGCCCGGCCAGCGCGTCAAGGTCCGGGGGGAGTGTTCGATTGACCTGATCCTGGTGTACCTGAGCGAATGCAAACTGGTGGAGAAACCATGAAAACCGCGGCGGTTGTATTGGGAATTGTCGGGGCGGCATGCGGCTTGGTGCTCTTCACGGTCATTGGACTGCTGGTCGGCGGGATGATCAGCCTGGCGGGGGAGGCGAGCGCAACGCCCGGGGCGGGGCGCCTGGCCACCCTGATCACGGTCTTGTTCATCGTCGTGCCGTTGGTCGCGTTGGCCGGAGCGATCCTCGCCAGATCCCACTCTCTGGCTGGAGGAGTCATGATGTTGGTGGCCGGCTTGCTGCCCTTCCCGTTTTTGAAAGTCAACCTCGTCACGCTCATGCCGGGCATACCCCTGGTGATAGCCGGCGTGCTGTCGCTGTTGGCGGCGAGGCAGGTTGCGCGGGGGAAACCGGCGTGAGCCGGCAGCGAAGGATGTGCCCCCCCTGTCCGGCGCGCAGGCGGAACGGTATACTGTGTGGTTGTCGCCTTCCGCCGTCCGGAACGGCCCGGGATAGCCCCGAAGACGGCTAGCCCGGTGCGGCTGCCAGGGGCGTGTGCGCGAAGGGCACGGTGTATCCATGGTCGCCAATCCGTCAGACCGCTACCGCTGTGGCCATCCCCGCCTGGTCGAGGCACACACGCTGGACTTGTGCCCGCGCTGTTTGCTGGCCGGGGTGATCCACCAGGACCACGCACCGGGCGACATGGGCTCGGCGGAATGTCCGTTTGCACCCGATCTGCGCGAACTCAACGTCCAGTTTTCCCAACTGGAGTTTCTGGAACTGATCGGCCGGGGAGGCATGGCCGCCGTGTACAAGGCCCGCCAGGGCGAGTTGCGGCGACTGGTTGCGGTCAAGGTGTTCTCCAGCCAGGGAAACCGGGATCCGGGCTTGATGGAACGGTTCCTGCAAGAGGGCCGGGTCCTGTCAGGGCTGAGCCACCCGGGCATCATTCCGGTCTTCGACTTCCAGATCGCCGGCGAATACTGGTGCCTGGTCATGGAGTTGGCCGAGGGTTCTTCTCTGCGTCGACGACTTCAGGACGGACCGCTGCTGCCCCTGGAGGCCTTGCAGATCGCCCTTGAGGTCTGCCGGGCCCTGCGGTACGCCCACAGCCGGGGCGTCGTCCATCGCGACGTCAAGCCGGACAACATTCTCCTCTCGCCGCCGCAGCAGCAAGCCGGCGCGGAGGACGCGGCCCTCGGGAGGGTCAGACTGGCGGACTTCGGGCTGGTCAAGCTGCTTGCCGACCGGGGCGATCGAGCCGCGACGGCGGTCGGCCTGCGGCTGGGCACCGCTCATTACATGGCCCCCGAACAGTTGGAGAACCCCGGTGCGGTCGACCAGCGCGCGGACCTCTACGCTTTGGGCGTGGTCCTGTATGAGATGTTGACCGGGGAACTGCCGATCGGCCGCTTTCCGCACCCGTCTCGCAAGGCCCGCGTGGGCAGACGGGTGGACGAGATCGTGCTGCGGTGCCTGGAGAAGTCCCCGCAAGCTCGCTATGCCGACGCGGGTGCGCTCGAAGAGGCCTTGGAGAGCGCGCTGGCTGAATCGCTCGCGGCTGGACCGCGCCGCCGTATTCGCCGCCTGGCGGCCGCGGCAGTGGCGATATCGGTCGCGGGCGCGACCGGCGGGATCGGGATCTGGCATCTCGCCCGCGACGGCACGGACCCTGCCGCGGCGGTTCAGCACTCGGCGGCCCATTTGCTCGCTCCGGCCCCCCCGAGTGCCGCCGCGGACATCCCGCCCGCGTTCTTCCTTCCGTATCCCGGCCTGTCCCGACCCCAAGTGTCCATGATCCGCGACGGGCGCGCGGAGTTTATCCGGGAGATGAGCGAGCGATACGGCGCCGGACGCGTCGCCATGTTCTGGGTCGACGGCTTGCCGGGGGACGTGGGAACTTACGTCCACGACGAGGTCATGCGGATAGTCGGCACCGACCGCTGCAACGGCATCGGCGGTCAGGGCAGCCTGAACATCGTTATCGCACCGGTCGACGACGTGGCAGCCGCGGCAAGGAAAGTGGCTTTCGGCCAGGTGACCAGTGTGGACCCGAAAGAACGGACCATTCGGATTCAGGCGGACCCGGCTCGCCTGCCGCCCCCGCTGCCTCCCGACGTGACCGATACGGCCGCACCGAACTTCTACAAGCGCAACCTCGAGGACCTAGGCTGCTGGGACCGCCACCGCAGGCTGCGGGCGACGGTGCGGCTGAGCGACACCCCGCCCGTGCAACTCCAAGAGGAGATCGCCGCGGCGCTGGAAGCTTTGCTGACGGATCCGTCTATCAAGACGCGCGAAGCAGCCGCGGAGGCCCTGGGTTCATGGGGCGGCCCGGGAAACCTCGCAGCCCTGGAACGGGCGGCGGCGTCCATCCCGCAGTCGGCTCGCGAGGCCATTGTGCGCATCCGGCAGAGATTCCCGAAGAAGTGACGGTCGCCCTGACCCCTCTGCGCCCGGCAATCGGTGCGGGGCGCGGCAGGGCGTCCCGGGGACGCATGGAGGGCGCGATAGGACGCCGTAGTGCGCGGGAAGGGCGCCATAGTTCGCGGGTGGGGCGCGAGGGTTCGCAGGGGCAAAGTCTTGCAATATAGTTGGTTACGGTGGCGTCTTTGACCAGTCGGAGGGCCTCCGCCCGGAAAAAGCGCCTTAAAGCGCCCTTGAGGAATTTCCCCTATGTTTGCCGTCGGGGCATTCAGTCTGCCTGCGGCCGGCAGGTCCCAGAATGCGTCGGCCGGTTCGGACGGGGTGGAGGTCGGTTCCTGCGCCCGAGCGAGGCCTGGACGATCCTGGCCGGTTTTAGAGGCGTCGGCTGGGCAGAGGCTGACCGACGCGAGGCGGCGGTCGGGCGCGGGGTCAGTGGGCGGCCTGGTCGAGGGTCATGATCAGCTTGCCCCCGTGGAAGAGGCTCACCCGGCGGGTGGACTCCGACAGGCAGATGGAGAGGGCCCGGGTGGAGGCGGTGATGGCCAGGGCGGCGGCGTGGCGGGCGCCCAGGCCGGGGGCGAGCGATTCGGCGCCCTCGGTCTGGATGAACGCCCCCATCGACATGATCACCCCGTCGCCGCGGATGAGGAAGGCCCCGTCGATGCGGGAGAATTCCTTTACGGTCTCCTCCAGGCTGGGGTCCAGGACGTTGCGGTCGTTCTCCGGGTAGCCGCGGAAGGGGTTCATGACAAGCTGCCGGCATCGCTTCTGGACGTTCTCGTAATCGCCCAGGATGAAGATGGCCCCGACGGGCCGGCCCTCCCGGCCTTCGCGGGCCAGGCTGGTGGCGATGTGGAGCACCCGGTCGAGCACGTGGTGGCTGAGATCGCCCCCGCCGATCTGCGGGCGGAGGGTGAGGAAGGTGTCGAACTCCCGGGCGACCTCGACCAGTTCCAGGTTGCTGAGCACGCCGCTGCCGGGCTCGCCCGAGGCGCAGACCACGATCTCGCCGGCCTCCAGCAGGGCGTTGGAGAGGGCGAACAGGAAAGCCAGCTTGACGCGGTGGGCCCGGCGCAGATGGCCCATCGGCACCGAGAGGATCGTCAGCGGCTCTTCCGCCTCGGGCAGATGGGTGGCTGCGTCGTCGGCGGCGAGGATCAGCGGCACGTCGTCGGGCCAGTCCTCCAGGAAGCACAGGGGCACGCGGTCGTCGGCCAGCACCATGACCGATCCGGCCCCGCTCTGTCGGGCCAGGGCGGCGGCGTGCTCAGCGAGATAGCGGCAGAGCTGGACTTTTCGCGCGTCGGCGGGGGGGGGAATCTCGACGCCCCCGCGGAGGACCTCGTAGACCTGCCAGTTCGTGCCGGCCCCGGTGAGCCTCTCCAGGGTGTTCTCGTCCTGCAGCGTGCCGGCCAACTCGGCCAACATGCGGATGTGCGCGTCGGCCAGGGCCTCGCCGCAGACGCTCATGACCACGAGGTTCACGCCCCCCCCGCCGGGGGAATCCCAGGAAATGCCCGCCGGGCTGTAGCCCACGGCGAGCGTCTGGCGGTTGTATCCGCTTACCAGGGCGTGCGGCAGGGCGATCCGCGGGGCGATCCGCGAACTGACGGCATGCTCGCGATCGTTGATGGCCCGCATCACCGTCTCGACGTCCAGGACCGGGTCGTGGCGGCACAGTGCAAGGGCCAGTTCCTTCAGGGCCTCATCCTTGCTGGATGCCTGAAGGACCAACGTCCGCGACAGGGTCAGGTAGTGGCTCAGCGGCATGGCCCTATCATACACGCCCGCAGGGGGAATGCGGAATGCGGAATGCGGATTGCGGACCTGCCTGCCGGCAGGCAGGTTGCGGAATTGTCGCTCCGGTCTTGCCCCCGCAACCGGGCGGGGTATGCTGGATGGGGTCTCCACTGCTGAGGTGTCACATGACGATTCGACCGCTTCGGGTCCTTCCAGCCGTCCTGGTGCTTGCTTTGGCAACGGTCCCCCCCGCCCTTGCCGCCGACGCGGGCCCGCTTCGCGCGGGCGCCGCCAAGGTCGAGATCGCCGACCCCGCCGCCGGTCCGCCCAACGATCCGCTGTACGTCAAGGCGCTGGTGATCGCCGAGGGCGGGACGACCCTGGCCCTGATCACGGTGGACGCGGTGGCCATCGGCGGGATCGGGCCGGTGCCCAACGACTATCTGTCCACGGTGCGTGCCCGACTGCGGGCCGACTGCGGCATCGCGCCCGAGAACGTGCTGGCCAACGCCAGCCACTGCCACGGGGCGGTGCGGCGCGACCTGGCCGAACTGACCGTGCAGGCGGTGCAGGCCGCCATGCGGGGAATGACGCCGGTGCGCGTGGGCGCCGGCGCCGGGCGGGAGGACCGCATCATGATCAACCGCCGCCTGACGCTCAAAGACGCCAGCCAGGCGGACGTCCGCCACGCCTACTCGCTCCCGCCGGACGAGCAGGTGGCGGCCGTCGGACCGGTGGACCCGCAGATCGGGGTGCTCCGCCTGGACCGCATGGACGGACGGCCGCTGGCGGTCGTGTTCAACTTCGCCTGTCACCCGATTCAGGGCGTGCCCAGCGGGGCGAACACCGCCGACGTGGCCGGCTTCGCCTGCCGGGCGGTCGAAGAGGCGATGGGCGAGGACACGGTGGCCCTGTTCGTGCAGGGCTGTGCGGGCGACATCAACCCCGTCGGCTACAAGGCCGTCGCCGCCCCGCGCGACGCCGAGCCGCTGGGCAACCTGCTGGGCCTGAGCGCCGCCCGCGCCGCCAGGGCCATCCGCTGCGATCGGCAGGCAGGACTGAAGATCGTCGCGCGGACCGTCCCCCTGCCGCGGGCCGACTGGACCGCTCGCATCGCCGCGTTGCAGGCCCGCCAGGAGCGGCTGGTCGGCTCCCTCCGGGGGACCACCCTCAACCTCAAGACCTTCCTCCCGTTGGCCGTGCGTTACGGCCTGGGCGGCGAGTTCCCCTCCGCCCCCGCGGGCGAGTATTTCCACGAACGAGCCGCCAGCCGCCCCGCCCTCGATCGCCTCGACGCCGAGAACCGCCGCAACCTCGAGCAGTACGTCCGCAACATCCACGTCATGGAAGAACTCACCCGCGTGCGGACCAATCTGGACCTGCTCAAGAAGCACCAGGCCGCCAACGCCGCCGCGGGCCACAAGCCCGTCGAGGTCGAGATCGCGGCCATGCGGGTGGGCGAGTTCGTGCTGACGACCTTCCCCGGCGAGCTGAGCGTGCAGATCGGCCTGAATCTCAAGAAGGCCTCGCCGCACAAGCACACCTTCGTGGCCGGCTACACCAACGGGTACGTCTACTATGCCCCCACGGCCGAGCAATTGGCCAACCCCGGCTCGGCCCAGGAAGACTGCGACTGCCTGCTGGGACCGCAGTGGCAGGCGACCTACGAGCAAGCGGCAATCGAATTGCTGAAGAGACTCTGACCGCCACGGAAGCCCAGGGCGATCAAACGCAAAAGCCACGGACCTTTCCACCGTGGCGGAAGGCCTTCCGAGGCCTTCTCCAATCGACGACCGCGAATCCGGTATAATGATCGGACTCACTGGAGAATTCGTATGGACCCCATGTATTCCGCCGCCGCGATGCTCCTCGGCGGGTTGGTGCTGCTGACGGTCGGAGCGGACTGGCTGGTGCGGGGGGCGGCCTCGCTGGCCAAGCGGCTGAACGTCCGCGAGATCGTGATCGGGCTGACGGTGGTGGCGTTCGGCACGTCCATGCCGGAGATGGTCGTGAGCATCTTCGCCTCGGCTGAGGGGCGAAACGACATCGTCTTCGGCAACGTCCTGGGCAGCAACCTGTTCAACACGCTGCTGATCCTGGGAGTGGCAGGGCTCATCCGCCCGCTGGCCGTTCAGCACAACACGACCTGGAAGGAAATCCCCTTCTCCATCCTGGCTACACTGGTGCTCTTCCTGCTGGTCAACGGTCCGCTGCTGGGCGGCCCGGCCGGGCCGGAGTTGCTCAGCCGCAGCGAGGCCCTCGTGCTGCTGGTGCTGTTCGCGATGTTCCTGTCGTACACGTGGTCGATCGCCCGCCAGGAGCCCTCCGCCCCGGAGGAGTTGGAGGTGAAGGTGTTCTCGATGTCCTGGTCGTTGATCTTCCTGGCGGCCGGGCTGGGCGGACTGATCGGCGGGGGCAAGCTCTGCGTGGACGGGGCGGTGGGGTTGGCCAAGCAGTTCGGCCTGAGCGAGAAGTTCATCGGCTGCACTATCGTCGCCGCGGGCACCTCTCTGCCGGAACTGGCCACCTCCGTCGTGGCCGCCATCCGCAGACGCAGCGACATCGCCATCGGCAACGTCGTGGGCTCGAACGTCTTCAATATCCTGTGCATCCTGGGCGTCAGTGCGACGATCCGCCCGGCCCCGTACAATCCCCTGTTTAACGTGGACTTCGCCATTCTCGTCGCCGGCAGCCTGTTGCTGTTTGGCGCGATGTTCTCCGGCGGGCGACACCGCCTGGACCGCTGGGAGGCCGCCCTCCTGCTGGCCGGCTACGGCGGATACACCGCCTGGCTGCTGGCCAAGGGCTGACCGCCGCACGCGTCAGTGCCGATCCTCCGGCCGGAGGTACTCGTCCTGTGAGTACTCCGTGCGGACGCGGGGCGCGGAGCGCATCCGCGGCGGGGAAGACCACAACGGGAACCACTGGGCGGGCGGGTCGTCGATCTCTCGCAGTTCGTCGTCACTGCGGTACATCGCCCACAAATCGACCCAGGCGATCAGCATCCGCAAGTCGTCACGGGACAGGTTTCGCCCGCACTGCCGGCGGTCCATGGCCCGCTCGATGAGCCTGCTGCGGGGCGACAGGCAACTCAGGGGCGGCAAGGTCTGGTAGCTCGTGCTGATTGTGTTGGGAACGGCGACGTATCCGGCCGACACGCCGAAGCCGGGGCAAGCCCCGCCGACACGGGCGCTGTCGCGCCCCAGCAGCAGCGTGAGATACGGCTCGGGGAAGATGCCGCCCCAGCGGGCCGTGCCGCGCGGGTCCGGCCGGAGCGTCAGGTCCAGCGCCTTCACCGCCTCGCCCTTGCCGCTGTGGCAGGCGACGCAGGCGCGGTCGAAGACCGGCTGGATGTCGCGAACATACGACAGCGACCGCACGCCCCATGGCGGCGGCTCGATGGTGTCCGGCACGCGGGCGGGCGCCGCCCCGCGGGCGGCCGGCGTACGGTTGTGCTGCTCGTGACAGCCGACGCAACCGCGGTATTCGTTCGCCTGGAGCGACACCCACGACCGCATGGTGTGGATCGCCCGGTGATGCTCGTCGAGCACCTGGAAATACAACATCCGGCAGGGCGGCACCTTGATGCAGATGGAGCCATCGGCCGCCAGCGGCACGACCCCGAGGACCTGCTTGATCCCTAAGGGACCCGTCAGCGAGGTGGCCGGGCCGGAGAAGATGGCCGAGTCGCCCCAGGTAACGTCGGTATTGGCCGTCGGACTCTTGCCCCGCAGGAATTGCTCGCCCCACGCGCCCCAGGCGGTGTTGGGCCCGTCGGCGCCGAAGGGCTTGCCCCCGGAGCTGACGATGCCGATGGAGTAGTTCTTGGGCAGCATTTGGATCACCCGCAGGTAGCGTCCGTGTTGGCGCAGCTCGGGCGGGGCGGCGTCGAAGATGTTGCTGGAGAACAGCACGCCCGGGCGGACGGTCGGTTGGGCCCGTTCGCTGCCCGGCCTGTCGCACTGATCGCCCAGAATGGGCGGTCGCCTCCGCGGACGGACCGGCTGGGCGTACAGGACGTTGTGCTCGCCCTGATAGATCAGCTCGCGGTTGCCGTACACGTCCATCAGGTAGAGCTTGAAGCGGCCGATGCTCGCATCACGCCCCGAGTGCATGAAGCCGTTCTCTCGCTCGCCCGTCCGGGCCGAGACCAGGAAGAACTCGTCGTCCAGCGGGTATGGCGTCTTGTAGGCCACGTACGGGCCCGAGGCATGGTACGGCCGGGCCGCGCCCTCGCTGGGCGCCGGGCCGTCGCCGACCTCCGGCCAGCGGAGCTCCTGCGTCACTTTCCACAGGCCGTCGGGATAGTTCAGCCCGCACGTCGGGTCCACGATGCCGATGCACCCGTGCCAGACGTCGTGATGCCCGAAGCCGCTGAACATCACCCGCGACGTGCCTGGGATCTGCCTGGCCTCGCCCAGATGATCAGGCTGGACGCTCTGGTTGCCCCAGAACGCCGAGGCGGCCGTGCCGTCCGGCCGCATCGTCCACAGCGACTGGATGCGGTTGGCGAACTTGTCCACGTACTCCCACCGCGTGAACAGGACCTGTCCGTCGGCCATCAGCGAGGGCGAGTACTCCGGCTCGGTGGCCGGGCTGAGGATGTACACGTTGGACCCGTCGGCGTCGCAGCGGGTCAGGACGTAGCTGCGGGCCCACATGCCGCACTGGGCGTACACGTCGGCCCGGGTGGACAGGAACAGCAGCCGCCCGTCCGGCAGGTAGACAGGGTCGATGTCGCTGTAGCCGCCGCGGGTGATCTGGCGGAAGCCCTTGCCCCCGCCGGCCAGGTCGACCTCGTAGAGATGGTAGGCCTTCTCGTCGGCGGGCTTCATGCAGAAGACCGCGCGGCGGGCGTCGAAGGAGAGGTCGAAGCTCATCATGGCCGCCTCGCGCTCCAGCGACTCGAGCGGGGCCAGCTTTCGCGGAGCCGCCCACCCGGCGAGGTCGTCGACCACCAGCAGCTTCGCCCCGTGCGAAGCGCACATCTCGCTGCGGAAGCGGCTCTCGTGGACCCACTCCAGTTGCTGAAACGTCCCGTGCGACTGCGGGCTGCGGTGCGGATAGGGCGCGTCGACGCAGATCACCGAGGAGAAGTCCACCGCCGGCGACTTGAACATCACCCGGCGCTTGAGCGAGCGGACCTCGAAGTAGAACGCCAGTTCGTCGGCCACGCCCGCCGACCCCGCAGCCGCCAGCCGCCGCTCCAGCGCCTTCAGGGCTGTCCGCTCCGCCGACAGGTCCGGCGCGTCCGCCCGCGCCTCCAGGCGGGCGATCATCTCGCCCGTCCAGGCGATCTCCCTGCCCGCCCGCGCCGGCAGGTCGTCCTCCCCGGCCTGGAACAGCCAGTCCGCCTTGCGATGCCGCTCGGCCTGGCCCAGGGTTCCCGCCTGACCGGCCTCGAACCGCTGGAGCCGCTCGCGGGCCCGGCGGATCGTTGCAACCCGCTCCTGCTGCCGCAGCAGCGCCGCTTTGGCGGCCTGCCATTTCGAGTCGGGGGGCTTCCCTCCCGCCGATTCGAACAACGCCAGTTGCTCCGCCGGCGAGAGGGCACGATCGTACAGCCGGACGTCGTCGACGCACCCGTGGAAGGGATACTGCCCGTGGAGCGATCCGATCTCCACCCGCGTCACCTGCCCCGCCAGGGCGCCGGGGGAGAGCGTGTTCGGGCTGGCGACCCACTGTAGATCGTTCGACCGGAGGATCGTCTTGCCCGCCTTGGAGTCGTTCGAGAAGACCACGTGGTACCAGGTGGCAGGCTCCCATTTCAGCGGCGGCGTGTGGAAGGCCGTCCACGGCCCGCCGTTCTGCCAGCCGAAGTGGAGTTGGGCGTTGTGGACCTCCACCTGCACGCGGTGACGCTCCGTGCCGTCGCTGAAGGCAAGCAACATCCGGCTCGGCCCACCTTCGCATCGCACCCACATGGAAACGGAGAAGTCGGTGAGCTTGCCCAGCCGGGCGGCGTGCTCGCTCAGGCTGATGATGCCCGCCCCCGGAAACCGCAGCGCCCGCCCGAAACGCCCCTCGACCACGCACTCGGCCTTCAGCGCACTTGCCGTCGCGTGCAGCCGGCTGGGCGACGAATCCGCGACCGCCCCGCCGCTCCGCAGATCGTCGAACGTCCAGTGCCCAGACAACCCGGCCGCCTGCTCCGCCCGCGTGGCGGCGGCCGTCAGACACAAGACGAACATCATGTACGCCGCGCCCCTCCCCAGGCGCATCGACTTGGCCATGATCACCGGTCCTCTGGAGACTTGTCGTCGGGGTGAATCGGGCCGTGTTGGACTCGAACAGGCAACCGAAACACCAGTAAAAGGGCCTCTTTCCAACCCCGGCACAGCAGTTCGCGCAGCAATTGGCCAGGAAAAGCCGCATGTGACGGGAGATCGCCAATTCATGGAAGCTGTTGCCGTCATCAGTCTCTTGCCCTTATCACCCGAGGAAGAAGCAGAGGCCATTAGACGGTTGCTGGCCCCAACAGACCAGCCAAGGAAGGATACGGCCAAATGAGCAACAACACAAGGCCCCTGGCAAAACATGACAACCGGCAACACGTGACGGCTGAACAGGGACTATTCGCGGGAGGATTCTGCGGCGAATGCAGGTTCAATGGCTCGGCCGCGGCAAGGGTCGCTGGGTACAGCAAGCGTTCTGCCCGGCAGATCGCACATGAACTTCTTCAAGATCCAGCGGCAGCGAGGCGGGTCTCGGATGACGCCGGCGCCGTGCACGGTGTCCTGCCTGCGGGTGGTCGGCGGACAGGGGTGTATCACTCCGGGCTCGGCTTCGCCTCGCCTTCCGGAGTAGACTCAGAATGCTGGGAATTCTCTCATTCACGTTGTTGCATGAGGTGGGGAAGAAGACCCACAGGCTATCGGACTGGAGGACTATCGGGCACGGCGGAACGACGCCTGGCCGGGTGAGTCAATAGGAAAGGAAATAAGGCCGAACGGAGTCTCAACTTCCGCTGCACCTTTGAGCCTGTAGGCGCCGCCCTTGCCCGTAATCACGCCAAGGACGCCCAGCCCCAGCTTGCTGCCTTCAACCGCCAGAAAGACGGGCGTCGTTGCCTCCCCGCCGTTGGCTGCCAGGCCGATCGGGCTTTCGATCCCGCTGCAGCCAATGTCGACCCCTCCGACCTCGAAGGCGGCCTGAAGCTTCTTTATGTTGACCGCGAACTGGTTCCTGTTGATCGTCTTCAGGTACATCGTTCCCCGCGTCTCTTTCAGGCCGATCTTCCACGCCACATCCTGGACCTGCAGTTCAGGCGGGACCGGAACGGGGAACTGGCCGTCCTTCCTGATCGGCAGGCGGCGGCGTCCCAACGCCGGCAGATCCGCCGAAAGCCCCATTTCCGCCTCGTACGGTACGACAGCGCCTGGCTTGACGGACCGCACGGTCTTGAACAGGCTGGCGTAGACGACTTTGGCCGGCAGAGGGATCACTTTCTTCTGGCGGGCCGGAACGCTTCCCTGGACCGGCATGGTGCCGGACAGGAAGCAAGCCCCGCTGCTGGCGAGGCTGTAGTCGACGTCAGCCAGAGGCAACGGTACCGGATACGGATTCTCGACTTCCAGGTCAAACACGAGCGTCAGCGACTCCAGAGTGAAGTCCTGGAGACGCGCTCCGGTCACTGTGACGCCGGGCTGGGATACTGTCCCGCACCCTGCCACCCAGAACGCAACGCTTGACAGCAGACATACCTTCTTGACCACAGGCTGTTCCTTCAGGAAGCGTCCATACCGTCCGCCGGAAGGCCGGGGGTGGACCGCAGCAGATCTTTCAGAGTCATCTGACCCACCGCCTGGCGGCGAAGCTTCAAGACCTCGGCAAGAGACAGGCTGACCTCGGGCGACACGGAGGCGTGGAGTCGACCGGACTCCATCCAGCTTCCCTGGTCAAGCACCCCACCGACGCTGATATCATCGAGAGGTCGAGCAGGCATATAGCCTTCGCACTCGCCGCCGCTGGAGGGAAGGACGACGTTGATTTCCTCCAGCTTCGAAGCCAGCCGCTGGGCAAGGTGATTCGGCAGGCCCAGTGCGGTGGCCAGACTCTCTACGGACGTCGCGCCCTTGCCGCCGAGGTAGTGCCTGGCAACCACGATGGCGGCCGCAAGCAGCTCCGCCGGGCCCAACGAGATGTTCTCGGAGGATTCCTCCGCGATCATCTGGCGGAGGTTCATGCTCGTGTGCGCAACCGCGGCGCCCAGCAGAAAGATGTACCAGCAGAAGCTGAGCCAGAGCAGGAACAAGGGCAAGAGGCCCAATGCGCCATACAGGCTGCCCTTGCCAACGACCTGGGTGACGTACAGTCCGAAGCCCCAGCGGGCCAGCAGCCACAGCGGCACCATGACGGATGCCCCGATCAGGGCGGAGCGGAACGAAACCGGCGTGTTCGGCATGAATCGGTAGACACAGGCGATCATCAACAATCCGGCGGCGAGGTTGGTGACGATGCTGAGGGCGACGGCGACCATGTTCAGGTACGGAACATCCGCCAGCTTTTGAATGGCGCGGTCTCCCACGAACCCCGCCGCAATCAGGACCATGGGCACCAGCGTGATCATGGACCAGTAGACCAGGATGCGCATGGCCATGGTCCGCTCACGGGGAGCCTCGAAAATCCGGTTCAGCGATCGCTCGACCGTGATGAGCAATGTCAGTGCCGTCCACACCATCAACACCATTCCGATGGGGCCCAGGCTGGCGAAATTCAGCTTGCCCTCCACCTGGCTCACCAGGGACTCGATCTTCTCCGCCAAGTTCAGTCCCTCGCCCGTGGTCGGAGCGGTCGCGGGCAACGTCTGGGGGGCGCCGGCCTGGCCTTCGTCGACCCGCAGGGCGATCTGGGAGAGTCCCGCTTGCTGGAGAACCTGGCGCAGGCCCTGCTTGCTGTCCTCCAGGACGCCCGCGGCCTTGATGACCAGGAAGACCAGCACGATCAACGGAATGAAGGCGAAGATGGTGCGGAAGGAAAGGGCGGCGCTCATCGTCATGACGTTGAGCGCCTTCAGCCGGCGCATGCACTGGCGCCACAGGTTCACCTGGAGAGCGAAGAACCTCACCATCCGCCCGGCCGGTCGGCCCGGATCGCTCTGCAGCCAATGCTGGATGAGGCGAGTCAGCCGCATTCTGCTTCTACTATTTGCCCAGAGGCAGCAGGTTCTTGAGGTTGTCCAGCGGCTTGGCCGGCTGGGTGGTCGACTTGGAGCCGCCGTCGCCGCCTTTTCCCGGTAGACCGGGAATCAGGCCGTCCAGGGGCTTGGGCTTGTCGGATGACTTGGAGTCGCCTCCTTTGAGAACGCCCGGCAGCATGTCGCCGATTCCCTTGCCGCCTATCTTCTTGAGGGCCTCGGTGACCAGGCCCTTCACGTCGACCTTGGCCAGGTCGAGCTTGGGGTTTCCGCGGGTTCCGCCCATGGGGATCTCAACCCGCATGCCTTCCAGGGCCTTGGCGTACTGCGAGGTGGGGCCATTGACTCCCAGCCCTTCCAGCAACGACGGGCTCATCGGCACCGAGACGAACATGTCGACCGTGTCGTCAAAACGGACGACCCCGCGGAACCGCAGGTCGATGTTGTTGTTGAAGATCAGCGAGAAGTTCTCGTACCACAGACCGTTGTCCCGCAGGGCGAAGTCCAGCCCGCTGACCTTGATCGGGTATGCCTGGTCGCCTTTCATGCCCGCCAGCGACATGAGCACTGCCATCTCGCCGGCCGGACGCATCTGTACGCTCGAGAGATCCATATGCCCCTTGCCCGTGCCGGCCTTCTTCAGCCGGTCGCTCAGGGGCAGATTGAAGTCCTCCAGCACCAGCGTGACGCTGCCCTCCATGCTGTTGGCCTGGCCCAGCAGGGGCAGGGCCCGGCTGAGGATCTCGCGCCCGACCTCGGCATTCACGCCGACTTTGTCCAGGACTGTCAACTTGCCGGGGATTCTGAACACGCTTTCTTCTTCTCGAAGATCGACCTCCATGCCGAGGCGCAGCTTCCCGCCGTTGGCATCAACCTCGTGCACGGGCAGCTTGAACAGGGCGTCGGCCAGACCCGGCTCAAATCGCGCGTCTCCGAGGGTCAGCCCATAGACCTTGCTGCCGGCTTGCCAGGTGACGGGGGCGCCGGCGACCAGCTTGCGGAAGGGGGGCTTCACGTCCGGCGAGTTGGTCGGACCGCTGATGACGATGTCGCCGGCCGACGCGCCGAGCAACGCCACGCTCTTGACGCCGTCGGGCGAGAGCTTCTTGAGGATGGCCACCGTTTCAGGCAGGTCGAGGGAATACGACCCCTTGAAGTCCAGCAGGCACTGGGTGTCGAGGCTGGACGCGCTGCCCTTCAGGCTGAACTTGAGCAGCTTGCTGGCGGTCTCCAGCCGGGCCAGGTCCATGCGGTGCTGGGCGTCGTCCATCGACAGATCATAGTGCACGACCTGGGGCTCGCTCAGGAGGTTCTGAGTGTCGGTGAGAGCGAGCTTGCGGAGCTCCACCTTGCCCGACAGGCGTTGTACGGTCTTGTCCTGGACCATGCGGAGAGTCGAGTCCAGATCGGCCGTGTAGGCGGTCGGGGCCGGCTGGCTGGCCGGGGCGGGCGTGCCGGGCTTGGGCGGTTCCGGCTTGGGGCCGTACTGCACAGCGGCCAGTTGGACTGCCAGAGCCAAGTCGGTCTGGTCCGGTTTGTCCGCGTCCCGCTGGCTGCGGAGCTTGGCGGTCACGTTGCCAGCCATGATGGTCTTGTCCAGATCGATCACGTCCGAGAGTTGCTTGTGCAGGGCGGCCAGATTGGCGCTCAGCTCCGCGGTGAGGTCCGCCAGGGTTCCCGAGGCGTTCATTCGGGCGAAAGAGCTGTCGAGCTTGCACGTCTGGATCTTGAGATCGCCGCCGTCGTCGGCCAGTGCGTAGAACTCGAGCGTGAGCGGGTCCCACGCCTTCGGCGGTTGTTGTCCGCGGACGGTCGTGAGGTTCAGGGCAGCCGAGGCCTGGGCGAACGGCTTCTTGCCCCCGCGAACGGTGACCTTCGTCAGATCAAGGCTGCCGGAGGAGATCGTCACCCCTTCCCGCAGCTTCAGCAGGCCGGGCACGGACTTGCTCAAGGCAACCAGGTCGACCTTGCCATCGGCGTTCAGGC
Organism: Planctomycetota bacterium; assembly: GCA_022705325.1. GTDB lineage: Bacteria > Planctomycetota > Phycisphaerae > SM23-33 > SM23-33 > MWDR01. The sequence continues at coordinate 96,281 of JAKJER010000006.1, forward strand.
CGAATTCGTCCATCGGAGGGACCTTCCCCTGCTTCCAGTCGGCCTGGGGTTGGGCGGCGTCCGCGGGGCCCTGCACATGAGTGAAATCCGCGTTAACCGTGGCGAAGTTCCCCACGATTCTGGCCGTTCCTTGCAGGGCCTTGTCCTGCATCTTGGCATCCAGGGTCAGATCGATGTCTGCTGGGGCTACTGTTTGTTTGGCCCCCTTGGCGGCCGAGGCCAACTGCTTGATGCCAAGGACAAGCTTGACCGAGTGCTGGGCGCTGAAGGCGCCCTGGCAGTCCATTGCCAGGGTCCCGCTGGTCTTGGTGTCTGGGGCGACGAACTCCGCCGCCGGAGAGACATCCATGGAAGGCAATGAAGCCTTGAATTCGCCTCGCAGGCTGTTGACGTCCACTTTGCCGGACTGGATCAGGTCCCGAAGCGTCGTCCGCAGCGTGAGTGTGCCGCCCCCGTCGAACGTTGCGTTCATCTCGGCCGAGATATTGTTCAGGCTGGCCAACTCCACCGAGCCGTGGATGTCCTTGACCTCATATTTGCGCCCGTCGCTCCGTATGGCGGCCAACTCGACCTGCTTCCAGTCGAGCTTAAGGTTCAGCCGCTCATCGATTGGCTTGGCCGGCTCGGGCGGGGCCGGGGGCGAAGGCTCTCGCAGTTCGAGGGCCTTCTGGAGGGAGTTGCCGCCGTCTTCGTCAAGGTGGAGCGCGACGCGCAGGGCGGTTACGCTCATCTGCCCGAGTTCGCGCTGAGACAACACGAGATTGAACAGACTGCGGTCCCAGGCCATCTGGCCCAGATTCAGTGTTTCGCGTCCCTGCGGGTCGGTGATCGTCAGCCCGTCCACCTGCAACGGGCTGAACCATCCTACGGAGATCGCTCGCACCGCGATCTGACCGCGAATGCGGCTGTTCACTTGGGACAGGACCATGCCGGTTCCCCAGGAGGATGACACGATGGTCGGCGCGAGGGCGATCAGGATCACGATCAGAAGAAGGATCGCCAGAAGGATGCGCAACCATCTTCGCTTCTTGCGCGGGGGGGTGCTGTCGGCATCGTCTGGACGTGGCGAAGTACTGTCGGCTTTGGACATGGCATTCTCCTTGGCGATGGCGCGTCCTTCTACGGGTCCGGCCGTTCCGGCTGCCCCCCCTCCTCGCCGGCCGGCTGGCCCGAAGACCGCAACGCGTTACGAATGGTCTGCAGTATCCTGACGTCGTCAACGGGCTTGGTGAAGAAGTCCAAGGCGCCACACGCCATCGCCCGGTCTCGTGACTCTTCATCACAATGGGCGGAGATGAAGATGACCGGCATGCGACAACCGCGGCTCCCCATCAACTCCTGGAGTTCCAGGCCGTTCAACCCCGGCATGCGGACGTCCAACAGGAGGCATCCCGCCAGGTCCATGCAGCCGGCCTGGATAAACTCTTCCGCGGAGGCGAATGTCTGCACGTGCAACTGGGCAGACCGCATCAGCCTCTGCATGGCTCTGCGCACAGACATGTCGTCGTCGACGACGAAGATGGTGGCTTTCTCGTCCGGTACCACATTTACCTCTTGCGCGGCGGGCTCGAGGTCAAGATCCGGAAAATCTTAGTGAAGGGCGGCGCTTCATTCTATTGGACTTTGGTCTCATGAGAGGGGCGGCTGGACGCTTTCCTCGCCCATGGGCCTGACAAAATGGGCCGCCTGGGCCTCGGGCCCGGCCAGAAGCCGCTCCTGCATGCGGACCAGGTCTGCCAAGGAAACAGCCTCCATCTTCGCCATCACACGCGCACGGTGGACCTTGACCGTCTTTTCGGTCGTGCCCAGATGAATCGCGATGTTCTTGTTCGCCAGTCCCTCGGCCACAAGGTCCATCACCTGCCGTTCGCGCGGGGTCAGCCGCTCCCGGCGGGCCCGCAGTTTCTCCCACTCTGCCCGGGCGTTCTTCCGCGCCCCGTCTTCGGCGAGGCCTTTGTGGATCGCCGCCAGAAGGTCCTCGCCCTGAAAGGGCTTTGGGAGGAAGTCCACGGCCCCTGCCTTCATGGCGCGCACGCTCGTGAGAATGTCCCCGTGGCCGCTGATGAAGACGATAGCCATGTCACAGACGGAGGCGGCAAGGTGAGACTGGAGATCCAGGCCTGTCAAACCCGGCATGCGAACATCCAAGACCAGGCAGCACGGCCCCTCCGGCGGCGAGACCAACAGGAACTCCTCGGCCGATGAGAAGGTAACCGGTTTAAGACCGGCAGATCGGACCAGACGAGCGAGCGATTGCCTTACGGAAGGATCGTCGTCGACGATCAGCACGTTGGCCTCTTGGCAGTCCATATTCATGCTTTGTTCGCACCAGGGTCTCGTTTGCCAGGGCGGGGCAGGCGTCTACCCCGCCGCCTGGAAGTGTCCTCTGACTTACTACAGGGACTACTCTCCCATGACGGCATCCGGACAAACCCGCATGGGGGCCTATTCCGGGAAACCGTCCCAATTATGCTTACTTATGCGGAAGCTCGATGGATATCGTCAGGCCCGGGCCGCTATTGCGGACGGCCCGGAGATTGCCGTCGTGTGCCTCGATCAGCGCTTTGCTGATCGAAAGGCCCATGCCAAGACCGTGGGTTTTTGTGGTATAGAACGGCATGAACAACTTCTCGAGAGTCTCATCCGATACGGGCGGGCCCTGATCGGAAACGGCTATGACAACCCAGCCGTCGCGAGCAGTTGCGCGGATGGTCAGCTTTCGCTCCAGGCGCGGACAGTGTGCCATCGCTTCGCACGCGTTGATGATCAGGTTCAGGAGGACTTGCTGCAACTCCACGCGATCGGCCACCACGGCCGGAATATCCGGACTCAGGTCGAGGTCCAGACGGACACATTTGGTAATCAACTGCTCTCGAATCAGACTCAGGACCTGCCGGATCACCCGGTTTACATCCAGGAGCTTGCGTTCGACCTTGCCCTTGTGAAAGAGATCCCGGAGCCGGCGGATCGTCTCGCTGGCGCGGTGGTCGTCGCTGACGATATCCTCGATCGCGGAACGTACCTCGCTCAGGTCCGGCGTGGGCAGATTCAGGAACCTCTGGGCGGCCTGCGCATTGCTCAGGATGGCCGCCAGCGGCTGGTTCAGTTCATGCGCGAGCGAGGCGGCAAATTCCCCCGCGATGCCGACCCGCGACATGTGCGCTATCTCGTCGTGCAGTTGCCGGGTCATCTCCTCGGCTTTCTTGCGCTCCGTGATGTCGAACAGGATTCCACACACGCGGGTCCTGTCGGGACCGACCCGGACCGCGCAGATCCTGTGACTGATCCAGGCGATTCGTCCGTCCCGGGCCCGCATTCGGTACTCCAACTCGACGCTGGACGCGCTATGCGTCGCTGCCTCCAGCCGTTCCATCATTGGCGCGAAGTCATCCTCCACAACCTTCTTCTTCCAGAAGTCCGGCTGGGACCATTCCTCCGGAGCGTACCCCAGCAGCGGGGTCTCCTCGGGGCCCAACTGCACGAATCGCCTTTCCCGAGGAACGTAGACCAGGGGGGTGGCCCTCATCGACTCCAGCAGGGCGCGTATCTCGAACCGGCTCTCGCGCAGAGCGATCTCCGACTCCCTGCGAAGCATCGCCCCTCCCAGACTCCAACATAGAAGTTCCAACTCCTTGATCAACTCGTCGGGCCACTCCCGCTCCCGATTCACGCAGCACAACCAGAGCCCTCCGATCGTCTCGTCGCCCATGCGAAGCGGAAGACCGGCCAGCGCCTTTATGCCGCGCTGTGCCAACAACCTGCGATCCGGGAAGTCCGCAGGCACTTCCTGGAGCCGGGAAACGCGCACGGTCGCGCCTTCGATTAGTTGTTTCGTCAGCCAGGGAAAGTCGTCCAGGCTGTTGTGCGTATCGTCGTCCGGAGCCTCCGCCGCCGGCCATTGGACAACGCAACGATTGAAACTGAAAGGCGAGGTGTGCCTCGTCACCCGCACAATATCGACGTTTACCAGTTCGGCGAGTCGCCGGGTCGCCTCGTGGAGCGCGTTGTGCAACTCTTCGGGAATGACCGTGGCCAGACTGGCGGTGATCTGGGCCAGAACTCCCTCTCGCGTGATCCGTTCCACGCGCTGCAGTTCGAGCGTCTGGCGAGCCACGATCTCGTTCTCAAGCCGGCGAACGGTCGACTTCAATGTCCCGGTCCGGTCCTTGACAGCCTGCTCCAGGTTGGCCCTCTCGGAACGAAGGGCTTCCTCCGCCAGATGGCGGCGAGTGGTGTCGGAAAGAGTAAACAGAAGTCCCTCGACGGCGCCGTTGCTGCAGATCGGGGCCAGGGTCCAATCCCACCAGGTCGTGCCGGTGTGCGGATGCTCGGCGTACACGAAAGGTCTGCTCTCGTAGGACTCCGCCTGCCCGGTGCGCACCACCCGACGGAAGATCTCCTCGTTTTCGTCGTTTGGGTACAGCGAGAAGTGGTTCTTTCCGACGAAGAAGTCGGGGTCCTTCGCATCCGCCTTCGCGTACGCGGCATTCACCCAGATGAAGTTGAAGTCCGTGTCCAGGTACGCCATCATCACGGGACAGTGATCCACCACGTTCTTGAGCATGAACTGGTGCGAGCGCGCGGCTGCTTCGCTGAAATGGGCGTTGACCAGATGGTTCAGCCTGCCTGCAACGACTTGCAGAACGGACCAGTCCTCCAGGATCGCGGCTTTCGCACGATCGTCCCAATCCTGGGGAGGGCGAAGAAGCTCAAGGCTGCCCACCTGTCGCCCGTCGTGCTCCAGGTGGACGGCCTGGTGCCAGGTCGTCCGTTCAATCGGACCGGCGCAGAAGGTCCTGTCCCCGAACCAGATGCGGGCCGCGCGGCCGGACGGGGGGCCCACATGCTTCGCCAGCGCGTCAGAGATGCCCTGAAGGACGGCCTCGAGCGACGTGTTCGGCTCCGCGAGCAATCGGCATATGCTGTATTCACAGAAAAGGTCTGACGAGTCATGATCATCAGCCGCAACGTCCCCTTCGTCCTTCTGCACTCGGCCCGCCTCCGCCAGCAGGCGGGCGTGGCGGAGAATGTCTTCCGGACTTGCCGTATCGGGCAGCCAGGCTCGCACGGCCGCGTGGTTCCAGACGCGCGAGAGATCGTGATGATTCTGGCGGACCAAGGCCAGCACGGGGGCCTGGGGGGGCAGATCGCGGCAGGCCTGGACGCATTCCTTGCGGCTGGGGTCCAGTTCCAATACGACCAGTTCCGGACGCGCTTTCTGACAGACGCGTGAAACATCGCGCAAGCTGGGGGCAACGGTGATGCGGGCCCGAAGAGGGCGAAGCGACTCCTTCCACCTCTTGGCTCTCGTAACCTCTTCGCAGGCAAGGACAATGCGGAGCATAGGTTCCTTTCGCAGACCCGGTCCTTGGGCGGCAACGAGTTGCTTCATCAACTGCGACAGGGCAGAAAACGAACCTGACAGGGAGCCTTTCCCGCCTGCAACCAGCTACACTGACTATGGTTGCAGTCTCCTTCCAGGATATTAGACCAAAGTCCAATAGAATGTCAAGCGACATGCTTCTAACCTTTTTCCGGACTGACGCATGTCCGAAGATGCGGCTTTGGCTGCCAATGAAAGGACTACGACTATGAAGACCGCGGTAAGGCTGATCGCACTGGTTGCTGTCGTATTTGCATTCGTCCCCGGATGTCGAGACCATATGCCGCACAGCTTCACCTGGCCGGCAGGCGGGAATGTCCAGCAGACGCACCCAAAGCCGCCGGAAGGCGGGTACTACAGCAATTGGGATCCCTACGCTGCCACCATCGAGGTAGTGCCGATCGAGGCACTCAACCCGGTCCGGTCGCAGCACGTCCTGATCGCGACGGTTCGCGACAAGGACGGCAATCCCTTGCCCAACCGTCGCGTGGAATGGATGATCTCCGACGGTGTCGGCTCGTTCGTGGAAGTTGACGAGAGCGGCATTCGCGCCAGCCGGGGCTACAAGGTGGATAACCGCTTTGCCGTCACCCACACCAACAACGGCGGCCATGTCCTGACCCGGGGCAACGACGACCCCTCTGACGACATCAAGCTCGAGCGCGGGCAGACCTGGGCGGTTATCACCTCGCCGGTGGAAGGCACGACCCACGTAATCGCCTACGCGCCCGGGATCTACGACTGGACCAAGCACAAGGCATTCGCCCAGAAGCACTGGATGGACTCCGCGTGGGAATTCCCCCCGCCGGCGACCAACCCGGTCAAGACGCCCCACAAGCTGGTCACCAAGGTGTTCAAGCACAGCGACCACAAGCCGCTGCCGGGGATCGAGGTAACGTACAAGCTGCTGGACGGACCTGCGGGCGGCTTCGCTCCTGACGGCAAGACCACCGTCAAGGTCAAGACGGACGCCGACGGACTGGCGGTCGCGACCCTCCAGCAGACGGATGCCGCCGAGGGCGTGAACAAGATCGGCATCAGCATTGTCCGCCCGGAGGACACCAAGTGCTGTCGTCCCGCCATGCCAATCGCAAATGGCGAGACGACCAAGACCTGGATCGGTCCCAAGATCGCCATCACCAAGACCGCACCGCCCACGGCGCTGGTCGGTCAGAACTTCGACTACCAGATCGTCGTCAGCAACCCCGCACAGGTGGCGGCCACCAACGCCGTCCTGACCGATGAGCTTCCCGATGGCATCCAGTACGTGTCCAGCCAGCCGGAAGCCAAGGTCAACGGGCAGACGCTGACCTGGCAACTGGGGACGGTCAATCCGGGCCAGAGCATCCCGGCCCGCGTCACTGTCAAGGGCAAACGGACGGGCGAGTTCATCAACCCGGCCGTCGTGAAGGCGGACCTGGGCCTGGAGGCCCGCGCCCAAGCCAAGACGGTTATTGTGCAGGCGGCCCTGAAGATGACCAAGACGGCTCCGGCCGAAGTGCTGCTCTGCGAACCGATCCGCTATAAGATCGTTGTGACCAACACCGGCAGCGCTCCGGCCACCAACGTGAAGTTGGAGGACAAGCTGCCCGACGGCCTGATCTGGAAGGGGCAGTACACGACGGTTACGGCTGACTTCGGCACGATTGACGCGGGCCAGTCCAAGCAGACCGAGTACGAGGTGACTGCCAAGAAGACCGGAGAGTTCGTCAACAATGCAACGGTTGCCGCGGACAACGGCCTGACGGCCGCTGCCAAGGCCACAACGATCGTTCGCCAGCCGGTCCTGGTGATCCGGAAAGACGCCCCGAAGGTCCGGTTCGTCGGAATGACCGTATCGTACTCAATCACTGTCACCAACAACGGTGACGGCGTCGCCCGCAACACGGTGCTGGTTGACAAGCTCCCGGCGGGTGTCGCGCTCAAGAGCGCCAGCGATGGCGGCAAGGACGCTGCCGGCACGATCACCTGGGACCTGGGCGACTTGGCTCCGAAGGCCTCCAAGAAGGTCAGCGTCGTGGTGACTGCCCCGACGATCGGGACCCTCGAGAACTTCGCTTCCGCCACGGCCCTGTGTGCCAAGGCTTCGACGAAGTCCACGACGGAGATCAAGGGCATCCCGGCCATCCTGCTGGAATGCGTGGACATCAAGGACCCGATCATGGTCGGGCAGCAGGAGACCTACGAGATTATCGTCACCAACCAGGGCTCTGCCGAAGGCACCAATATCGTGATCGAGTGCACGCTGCCGGCGGAGCAGGAGTTCGTGTCGGCCACTGGCCCGACCAAGGAAACCGTGGACGGCAAGACGGTCACGTTCGCTCCGCTGAAGTCTCTGGCCCCCAAGGCGAAGGCCACCTACAAGGTCATCTCCAAGGCTCTCAAGGAAGGAGACGTTCGCTTCAAGGTCAGCCTGACGAGCGACCAGATGACCTCGCCGGCCGAAGAAACCGAGAGCACGCACATCTTCAGCGACAAGTAAGAGAACCGAGCGGGCACAGGCCCGAGGCGTCGTGGAGGGCGGCGCCTCGGGCTTTGCCCGATATCCACACCATCTTCTGTAAAGGAAACGACCATGAACAAGAAGCTGTCCGTCCTCGCGACCGCCTTGGCGATCATCCTGGTCGGCTGTGCCGACACGAGCGCCAACAACGGGTCCAGTATCGCTGCAACGAATGACAAGCCGACGTTCACGGAGTCGCCCCCTGCCGGGCCTCCTGCCTCGCCTTCCGCGGCCGCAACACCGCCGGCCGGTCCGGGCCCGGCAGCCCCGGCCGCCAGGCGAGATGCCGACGGGATGGAGACGATTTCTGTCATGCTCCCCGGCGGGCCCAACGGCACCGTCCTTTTGGAGAAGTCCGCCCCCGCCGAGGTCCAGGTGGGCAAGGAGTTCATCTACCGCCTTCGTCTGACCAATCAGAGTCAGGCCACTCTCGAGGGCACGGTACTGACCGGGAAACTTCCCACCGACTTCAATGTGACCGCCAGCAGTCCCGAGGCCAGCATCACCGGACGCGACGCCGTCTGGCAGGTAGGCAAGATGGCCCCGGGCGACTCCAAGGTATTCGTCGTTCGCGGCTCAGCCACCAAGACGGGAACCATCGTGGCCTGTTCTGATGTGACGTTCCGCGTCGGCACCGCCTGCCTACCCATCCGCGTGGTCGAACCGGCCCTGAAGCTGGTCCAGACGGCTCCCCCCGAGGTCTTGCTTTGCGATGCGATTCCGGTCCGCGTTGTGGTCACCAACACCGGTTCGGGCAGGGCCACGAATGTCATGGTTACGGAGACGCTCCCGGCCGGACTCCAGACCGCCGATGGCAAGAAGACGCTGGAATTCAATGCGGGCGATCTCGCGGCAGGTCAGTCTCGCGAATTCACCTTTGAGTGCCGTGCGACCAAGGCGGGCGAGTTCAGCAAGTCGGCCGCCGCCGCCGGGGACGATGGTCTGAAGGCGGCCGCGGGCTCCAAGACCATAGTCCGCCAGCCCGTCCTGGCCATGACGGCCGATGCGCCGCGTCTGCGGTATGTGGGCCTCGACGTCCAGCAGACCTTCACCGTCACCAACAAAGGCGACGGCACGGCTCGGAACACGACTCTTGCTCTGACCTTGCCCTCAAACGCCGCCCTGAAGGCTGCCACCGAGGGCAACAAGCCCGAACCCGGCAAGGTCTCCTGGAATCTGGGCAACCTGGCCCCGAACGAGTCCAAGAAGGTCGTTACGGTCATGAAGGCGGACGCGATCGGCGATGTCGAGTGCTTCGCCGCCGCGACGGCCGACTGTGCGAAGACTTCCGCCAAGACCGTCACCCAGGTCAAGGGCATTCCGGCCATTCTCCTGGAGTGTGTCGACCTGGTCGACCCCGTCGCCATCGGGGAGAAGACCACGTATGAGATCACCGTCCTGAACCAGGGTTCCGCCGAGGGAACCAACATCGTGGTCAAGTGCACGCTGCCGGCGGAAGAAGAGTTCGTCTCCGCGACCGGTCCGACCAAGGAAACGGTCGAGGGACAGACGGTGACCTTTGCCCCGCTGAAGAGCCTGGCCCCCAAGGACAAGACGGTTTACAGGTTGGTCATCAAGGGGCTCAAGGAAGGCGACGTTCGTTTCAAGATCAGCCTGATCAGCGACCAGATGACCTCTCCGGCCGAGGAGACCGAGAGTACACACATTTTCTCGGATAAGTAAGACAAGTGCGGCGGTCGCGCGTGGGAGGGCAGGCGGCAGTAGCCTGCCCTCCCCGCGCATTTCAGGCGTTTCCAGATTGTGCGATGAAATGTCATGCGTTCATCCTGGCGGCAATGGCGATGTGGGCCGACTCCTGCGCGGGCCCGGAACGTTCGCCAGCCTCCGGGGCCGGCGCTGACCTGACGCCATCGACGAGCGTCAAACAGCCCTCTCCGGCCCCGCTTGCCCCGGAGGTGTCCGTCGAACTCGACAAGGGGGTCAGACTCTCGCTAGTGCTGATCCGGCCAGGGTCTTTCCTGATGGGCAGCCCGGACGATCTCCTGGAGCGAGAAGCCGATGAACAGCCGCGCCATGAGGTCACAATCACGCGCCCGTTCTACATGGGCGTAACGGAGGTCACCCAGGCACAGTACCAGGCGGTGATGGACAAGAATCCCAGCCTTTTCATGGGCGCCGACCGGCCCGTGGAACGCGTCATCTGGGACGACGCGGTGGAATTCTGCCGGCGGCTCTCCGAGCGGCAGGGGCATCCGGTCCGCCTGCCTACGGAGGCCGAGTGGGAATACGCCTGCCGTGCCGGATCGAACACGCGATTTTCGTTCGGTGACAAGGAGTCGGAGCTGCCTCGCTACGCCAATTTCGGTGACCGGTCCGTGACAGGACCGGCCCTGTATCGCCAGGAACAGTACGACGACGGTCACGACAAGACCGCGCCGGTGGCTTCCTTTCCTGCCAACGCCTGGGGGCTGCACGACATGCACGGCAACGTATTCGAATGGTGCCAGGACTGGTACAGAGACGTCTACTACAAGACCTCGCCAACGGTGGACCCTCTCGGGGCAGACATTGGCCCCTATCGTGTTCTCCGGGGCGGAAGTTGGAACAGCCCGTCGTGGCAGTGCCGCTCGGCCTACCGCCACCGGTTCACCGCCGACGGTCGATTCAACCACCAGATCGGGTTCCGTATCGTGATTCCCGCGCCGGTAGAGCCTCATGTGCAACAGTAGACATGCCCCGTCCCTTCTCTCCGCTCTGTTGTTGGGGGTGCTGGCACCTGCGGTGACGTTTTTCGTTTGCGGATGTGGGGCCAGCGCGCCGATCACGGGTCACCCGCCTGGCTCCACTGCCGGCGGGGGACGCCAGCCGGGGCAGACCCAAGTATCCACCCCCGTGCGATGGCTCAACCCGCGGCAGGCCCAGGAGGAACTGAGGGACAATTCCGACCTGTTCCTGCTGTGCGTGGCTGATCGCGAGCTGTACGAGAAGGGCCATATCGCCGGCAGTGTTCTCATCCCTGCTGTCGGGGTGGAGAAGTTCATTGAACACAACACGCTCTGGCCGGCGATCAATCAGAACCGCTCGCCGCGAAAAGACCAGCCATTGCTGCTCTACTGTTATTGGAAAGACTGCGTATGTCCAACCATGCCCACCTGGAGTGACTACGCCCTGAAGATTCTACAGCAGAAGGGCTTCACCCGGATCGCGGTGATCACAGGGGGGCTGCCCAGGTGGAAGAAGGAGGGTCTACCCGTCCGCCAAGGCGTCCCCTGAAGAAGCGGGGACACCTGAAGCCCGGAAAGCAAAATCCATGCGGATTTTCGAGCATCCTGGGCTTGGAGTTGATTCTCGGCGTGCTCGCGGTTTGGGTCCTGTGTAGAATTGCCGGCTGCTGATATCGGAAAGAGGTCCCCCATGATCTTCGGGCTCATTCGCAGGTTCGTGATCGGCAGCATCGTGATGCTGCTGATCCTGGTCTACGTTGGGAGTTACGGCGTGCTGCGCGTAGCGGGCAGTCTGGTGCATTACGCGCCCGTTCCCGTGGTCGAGCCCCGCCATCGCATCCAAGCGCCCCCGCCGGACTCCCAGAACGTGGTCGAAGGCGCGATCAAGAGCACCACCCGCCTCAGCGACTTCCGGAAGATCGGCGAGAAGCTCGTTGAATCCTATCGGTCCGAGGACAAGAAGGGACACTGGCTGGACACGGTCTATTATCCTCTTCGCAAGCTCGAAGAGATGGTTTGGAGCTGGGCAGACTGAGCCGGAACCCGGCGGGGAAACGTCCTCTGAAACGCCAGCGAAGACGGGCCGCACACAAGCGGTCGTAAGACGGGCACTGCCCACTGCGCCCCGCCGTGCCGCCGAAAGGCAAATGCTATCTGAGTATGCCTTTGAGCTGGTCAAGCGCCCCCTCGGGCGTAGGAATCTTCAACTCGCCCTCTTTGCTCATCGGTACCCGTAGCGCGCCCAACGCCGGCGGGCTCACAGACAAGCCCATATCCGCCTTGTACGGGATGGTGCTGCCGGGCCGGGCTCCCTTGACCGCGCTCAGAAGCTTGGCGAAGGTGATCCGGACCGGAACGCCGAGATTCTTGCTGGATTTCGCCGGCACGGTTCCCTGCACGTCGGCCTTGCCGCTCACGAATTCCTGCCCCTGGCTGGAGACGGCATAGTCGAGATTGCCCAGTGGCAGCGGCACCGAATACGGGTTGCCCACCTTCACGTCAAAGAGCATGGTAGCTTCGGTAAGGCTGACATTCTGGATCTTCACGCCTGCGATCTCCGCGGTGGGTTTGTCGAGCATGCCGCAGCCCGAAACACAAACCAGCAGCGAGGTGGCGACGAGTTGATGTCCGACGCTCGTGAGCCGTTTCATGGAGGGTCTCCTGTGAAGTTGGCCTGTCAACTGGAACGGTGCCGTCTGATCCTATTGTACGCATGTTCCATGCGCCCGGCAAACACGTCGTCAAGACACTTCGGCCCTTGGGCATGCATACACAACGCCTATTCTGCACGTCATGAAACCCGTTCGAATCGCCACAACCAACGACACGATTCCCGTGCTCGCGTAGATGCAGAGATACAGGAGGCCGTTGTGGAGCATCTCCGCCGTTGACGCCGATGCATGGCGGGCTTGGCTCGTAGAGCACGAGGGACTGTCTCCGGCCACTGTGGCCCGCCGGATGATCGCTGCCCAGCCCCGAGGTCGCCGCCAGGCATTACGCTACAAGCGTGGACCGCAATGCCGACTTTCGGAGGGCGGCGGGGATCGAAGTGCCGGGCGCAGCGAAACGCGCAGCAGTCAGCAGCGTCTGTGATGGTCAACCTTTGACATCTGCCGGATTGCACAGAGAAGACAAGCCCGAAAACGTTGGGAAAGCGGGCCACAGTCGCGGAATGACAAGCGGTGTCGCCAACAGACAAAGCGACCAAGTGGGCCGTGTTGGACTCGAACCAGCGACCTCCTGCTTGTAAGGCAGGCGCTCTAACCAACTGAGCTAACGGCCCGTAGAGCTTATCTTACCTGCCTGGTCGCGTTCGTGCCAGCAAAAGACGACCGCGGTCGCCCGCCCCCGCCTTGGGAAAACGAGCCTGCCACGAAAAACCGGCAAAGACTGGACACCGGAAAGACCGAATCAGATAATTAGAGATGTTCCGAAAGGTCGCACGTGGTGCGGCTCGGTGTTAGCCCGCAGCCAATCGATTCGTCGGGGCTGACATTTCGTTACGGGCAGATACTCGAAGAAAGTTCCGGAGTGGCTATGTCCGCCTCGTGGTGGAGCGGAGTACTGTTGCTCGCGGTTTCGGCCGCCACGGCACAGGACCAGGTCAAGCTGGCCCTGGCGCCGGTCGAGCAGGCCCCGCCGGTCTCGTCGGCGGAGGCGGAAGTGTACTATCAAGGCCTCGCCCAGGCCTGCACCGCCCACAAGCAGGATCTGAAGATCATCGAGCGCCGCCAACTCCAACTGCTCCAGGACGAGACGGACCTGGCAGCCGCCCTGGGCAGCGACTCCGCCGTCCGCACCTACTCGCTGTCGGCCCGGCAGCTTCGGGTCGAGCGAATCCTCGTTCCGGCGGCCTGTAAGATCGAGGCGGACTTCATCCTCACGCTTCGGATCGTATCGGTCGGCGACGGCGCGACCAAGGTCTTTGCCGCCCGCAAGACACGATTGACCAACAAGTTCGCGGGCCTGGCCCGCTCGCTGGTGGACGAAGTGCTCGGCCCGCCCCGGCCCGTTCCGCCCGCCGGGACGGACAGCCCCCCGCCCGTGGCGGCAGGGCCGGAGGCAGTCGACTTCCGCCAGCTCCGCGAGGCGTGCGTGCAGGCCAAGGTGGAGGAGTTGTTCCCCGCCTTGTGGAAGCGGGCCGAAGACATCGCCGCCAAGGCAGGCCCGCTGAACCCGGCCTACTATTACGACTCGCTGCTGCACCTGTCGGCCCGGGCGGCCAACCCGCCCGAGGGCATGCGCTTCGTCCCCGGAGGGTACGCTGTCGTTCCCACCACCGCCGGGCCCAGACGGCTGTGGGTCGAGCCGTTCTTCATCGACACCCGCGAGGTGAGCGTGGCGGACTACCGCCCGTTCCTGGACGAGGTGGCCAAGTCTGCCGACGCGCAGGTCCTCCGCCAATGCCGCCCGCTCACGCTCGCCCACGCCCAGTACAACGATCCGGCCTTTCCCGTCAGCGGGGTGTCATACGAAGCTGCCCGCCGCTACGCTGCCTGGCGGGGCCGGGCCCTGCCGACCATGCTGCAGTGGATGCGGGCAGCCTACGCCGAGGCCGACGACCACCGCCTGCCCTGCGGCGACGCCCAGGCCGCGGCCAAGTGCAACCTGGCTGGGGCGGCCGACGGCTTTGCCGTGCTGGCCCCGGCGGCCGGCTGCGAGGCGGACACCTCGCCCTTCGGCGTGCGGGGGATGACGGGCAACGTCCGCGAGTGGACGCAAAGCTGGCACGACAAGGACCTCTACGCCCGCTGCCGCGAAGACGACCCGCGGGAATACGAGCAGGGAACGATGAAGGTGGTGCTGGGCGGATCGTTCCGCACCCCGCCCGGCCGGGCGGACCGGGCCTCGACGGCCGGCGCCTGCCGCCCCGGCGAGTGCATGGACGACGTGGGCTTCCGCTGTGCCCGGCCGTTCTTTCGCCCGGTTCAGGACTGAAACAGAAGACGAACACAAGCGCATCGAGCGCGTAAGGAGACCAACATGATGCGATGGATGGCCGTTGCGTGGATGGTCACGTCGGCAGTGATGATCGGCTGCACGGGCGAGACCAAGCGAATGGACCCCGACCAGATGAGCGACGCGGAACTGGGAACGGGGATCACCAGCCAGGACTTCCGCTCGATCGCGGGGCGCATGGCGCGCAGCCTGGTGACGCTCCCGCAGATTCAGAGCGCCACCGCGCCGCCGAAGGTGGCCTTCGCGTCAGTGGTCAACAACTCCAATGATTACATCGACGGCGACGCGTTCCTGCGGAAGATGCGGACCGAGTTGATCAAGAACGCCGAGGGTCGGATCATGTTCCTGGACCGCGCGTTGATCGACCAGATCGACCGGGAGAACCGCGACAAGGCCCGCGGCAAGCGGACCGCCAGCGGCGAACAGACCCCGTTGGGGGCCGACTTCTTCCTCACCGGCGTGATCGACTCCATCGACCGCGTCGCTGGCAGGGGACGCACCACGTACCTGCGCCTGAGCTTCCGCCTCAGCGACGCGGGCTCCTCCGCCGTCGTCTGGGAAGATGAGTACGAGATCAAGAAGCACGCCACCACCGGCATCATGTACCGCTGAGGAGACGGCCATGAAGCATGTACTGATCGTCAGTGTCGCGGCGGCTCTGCTCCTGCTGGGCGGTTGCGGGCCCTCCAAGGAGCAGATCGCGTTGTGCCAGGCCATGTACGCCCGCCAGGATCGCCAGCCCAACGTCAACGAGTCCGCCCAGTTCATCCACAAGTACTGCGCCGCCCATGACCGCGACTACGTCATGTGGGCCATGGACTACGCCAGCCTGTGCCTGCTGGGCGGCAACTACGACATGGCCAGGGCCGAGCTGCTCAAGGCCCATGCGGACATCAACAAGGCCGAGGACAAGGGCAAGGAAACAGCCGCCGCCCTGTCCAACGAGAGCCTCAAGCTCTTCAAGGGCGAGCCCTACGAGCGGGCCATGCTCTGCTGCTACCTGGGCCTGCTGCACTACATGGACGGCGACTACAACAACGCGCGCATCTTCTTCGCCCAGGCCGACCTGCACGACGCCACCACCGAAGACGACATGAAGGACTACCGCAACGACTTCGCCCTGGCGCACTACTGGCTGGGGCGGGCGTTCCTGCACCTGGACCAGCCGGACAATGCCCGCGTCGCCTTCACCAAGGCGTCGGTCCACGTGCCTCGCAAGAACGAGCAGTCGGAGTGGGAGAGCCTGTGCAAGGCCCAGGCCCGCCAGCGTGAGAAGCGCATGCGACTGGAGAAGAAGAGCTACGCCGAGGCCACCGACGAGAAGGTCGCCGGCGCCGCCGACATGTCGAACTGTTGCCCCGAGGCGGACCTGCCCGCCCAACTGGGCGACGGCGGCGGGAACCCCAGCCCCGTCATCGCCTGCGCCCAGAGCCCCAGGGAGTTCTTCTCCGTCGATTACCAGAAGGAGGTCAACCTCCTGCTGTTCATCGAGACCGGCGCCGGGCCGGTCAAGTACCTGGTCGGCGAGAACGGCTGCCTGGACGCCATCCGTCGCGGCGCCTACGAGGAGCGCCGCGTCGTGGTCTACCTGGACGACCACAAGGTAGGCCCGGCTGTCCGGCTGGTGGACATGTTCCACCAGGCCGACACCCGCGGCACGAGCGAGAAGGACCGGGCCCAGTTGGCCAAGGGCATCACACAGGGCGTGCTGCGCCGCCTGCCCTACGTGGGCTCGGTGGCGGCCATGTGGGACGTGCGGGCCGACCACCGATTCTGGCATCTCCTGCCGGGCGAGGTGCACGTGCTGGCCGCCCGCGTCCGCCCCGGACGCTACAACCTCACCGTGCAGTGCCTGGACGCCAACGGGAACCTCCTGCCCCGAAACCGCCTCACCCATTACTGCGTGCCCGTCCTGGACGGCCGGGAAAACGTCTACATCCTCCACACCCATCCCGAGGCCGACAACCAGTTCCCCCTCGACGAAGAGGAGAACTACGACGCCCGCATGGCCTACGGACAGATGATGCTCATGTTCCAGAGGTGACCTGATGAGAACGACCTGTCTTCTGATCGCACTCGCCGCCGTCGCGTGGACCCTCTGCGGATGCGAGACGCCGCCCGGGCCCTTCGTGCCCAAGCCCACGTCCGCCAAGATCGTCTACTGCAACGACTACACCGGGCACCAGGCCGGCGCCAAGCCGTGGATCGACGGCGGGACCTGCTGCTGCACCCCCAGCGATGAACTGCTCGCCCAGTACCAGCGGGACGGGTTCTGCCAGGGCGAGACCCTCGATCAACTCATCGCCCGCTACCAGGCCAAGGGGATCAAGCTGGCCGGGCCGGGCCACCGCCATTGCAGCGGACTGTGCGAGGCCAGCCCCCATGTCGTGCTGGGCGGCTCGTGCATGGCCCCGCCCACCCCCTGCACCGGCTACTACGACCGGATCGTCACCGGGCAAGTGCCCCCCAAGACCCCCGCCGACAAGAAATGAACGGAGACCCCACATGAGAGCCCTATGGACACCGGCCCTGCTGGCCCTGGCCCTGCTCGCCGGCGGATGCACCACCGAGGCGGCCAAGCTGCACCCCGAGGACAACCCCTACCTGTCCCAGGGGCGGATCCAGTTTGAGAGCAGCCTGGCCAAGTACACCGTCCAGATCGTCCGAGTCGACTCCGAGCGCGTCGGCAGCGGGCTGCTCCGCATCATCCTCACCGTGCGCAACACGACCAAGAAGAACCTCTGGGCGGAGTTCCGCACCACGTTCCTCGACGAACGCCAGCACGTGCTGGAGCAGACCAACTGGGAGCCCATCGAGTTGAACGCCCGCACGGTGACCGAGTACACCTGCACGTCGATGTCCACCCGGGCGGCCGACTACCAGGTGATCATCCGCAAGCCGGCTAAGACGTCCTTCGACAAGCCCTGACGGGAGAGATGCCATGCGAACTGTCAGCCTGATCATCGTGGCCATAATGCTGTCGGGCCTGGTAGCGGGCCAGGCCGGATGCGGAAGTTCCAACGTGCCGGTGGGCGTGAGCGCCCCGCCCCCGCCGCCGTCGGCCGCCCCGCCGCCCTTGCGGACCTACGACTACTCGCACAAGGTGCTGGCCAGCGCCAAGGCCCGCGCGGGCAAGCGGTGGACGGTGGCCATTCTGCGATTCGGCGACACCGGCAACGTCGAGGGCGTGCCCTGGGGCGGGCCCCAGGCGACCCAGCCCGCCCAGAAGGGCGACGTCAACGTCAACATCCGCATCGGGCCCGACGGCCCGACGGGCGAGCCCTCCCAGGCGCGTCCGCTCATGAACAAGCGGGCCCGCGACCTGCTCAAGCATGAGCTGGTGCAGGCCGAGGCGTTCAACGTGGTCGAGCGCGAGCGGATCCTGGAGATCCTCCGCGAGGTGAACTTCGGCAAGACCGCCTTCGCCGACCCCGAAACCGCCCCCGACCAGGGGCAACTGCTGTGCGTCCGCTACCTCATCGAGGGCTCGCTGGGCCTCAACGAAGACAAGACGCTCAAGGACACGCTCGACAAGGGCATCACCTACAAGGACGCTGACTGCCCGCCCGGGCTGTGGGACAACATCTTCAACCGCGGGCGGGTCAACCGCGAAAAGATGATGATCGCCATCAACCGCGTCCGCGAGGAGCGCCAGCGCGACGCCATGCGGAGGACCTTTAACGTCGCCTGCTACCTCAGCGTCTACGACGTGCACAGCGGCGCCGTCGTCACCAGCGTCATGGGGCTCGGCTCCAACGGCCTGGAGGCCATCCAGGACGCCGTCGAGGAACTCGTGGACGCCCTGGCCGACCAGGAAGGCGACGTGCGCGTGGCGGCCGTCATCGGCGACAAGGTCTATCTCGACCGCGGCTCCAACGCCGGCATGCAGAAAGGCGCCCGCCTGCAAGTGGTGCATTCCCGCGCCGCCGTCCGCGATCGCGACGGGCAGGTCATCGGGCACGACCAGGCCGAGGTGGCCGAGATCGAAGTGACGGACGTGCAGTCCCAGATGTCCGTCGCCCACGTGGTCCAGAAGGCCGGAGAGATCGCCCGCGGCGACGTCGCCCGCCCGGCCAAGCACTAGACACGATTTCCGCCCGCGAGCGGCTTCAGGACGCTCGCCCATGACGAAAGCAGCGTCTCCGCATCCGTGGCCAGGGGCGGTCTACGCTCTGCATTCTCCGATCGATGAACAATTCGCTCTACCGCCCCGCTCCTCGCGTCATAAATCGCCCGCTCGTGCGATATTCCCTCAGAAGGAGACTACCTGATGAAACTGAACTGGATCGCCGTCGCCCTCGTCGCAGCCGTAAGCTGCTCCATCTGTCTGGCCCAGCCCAAGCCGGACAAGCCCATCGATCCCAAGACGCTGGAGAAGGTCGCCGCCGCCCTGCCCGACAAGCCCGTCGCACAGGTCGCCCAGCCGCGGAAGATCATCATCTTCACCATGACCAAAGGCTTCCGCCACAGCAGCATCCCGCTGGCCGCCAAGACCATGGAGATGATGGGCGAGAAGACCGGCGCGTGGAAGGCCGTCGCCACCGACAAGGTCGAGGACTTCGCCGCGGACAACCTGGCCAAGTACGACGCGGTCGTCATCGACCAGTGCACGGGCGACCTGTTCAAGGGCCTGCCTCAGGACAAACAGGACGAGCTCAAGAAGTCGCTGCTGGACTTCGTCAAGGGCGGCAAGGGTATCGTCGGCATCCACGCCGCCACCGACTGCCTCTACAACTGGGCCGAGTACGGCGAGATGATGGGCGGCTACTTCCAGGGCCACCCCTTCGGGCACATCTCGGTCAAAATCGAAGATCCTGCCCACCCGCTCAACGCGATGTTTGAGGGCAAGAGCTTCGAGATCAAGGACGAGATCTACACCTTCAAGAAGCCCTACTCTCGCGACAACCTCCGCATCCTGCTGAGCATGGACTGGGATAAGAGCGGGTATGCCAAGGGCAACCGCGACGACAACGACTACGCCCTGGCCTGGATCCGGGAGTTCGGCAAGGGACGCGTGTTCTACACCGCCTTCGGGCACCAGGACCACATCTACTGGCACCCGGAGATCATGAAGCAGCTCCTGGCCGGCACGCAGTATGCCCTGGGCGACCTGAAGGCCGACGCCACGCCGTCGTCCAAGGCTGAGGTCAAGGTCGTGCCCGGCCCGCAGCTTCCGGCCAAGCCCGCCCCCAAGCCCCGCAATAAGTAGCTTGAACCGGAATCCACCTGAAGCAAAGCCCACGGGCTTCCCCTGGGGGGAGGTCTCGCGTGGGCTGTTGCTTGCGCGGAGGACGGGCCTACCGCCTCTGAACGCTTGCCTGGCCTTGGACCCGGGGGACCCGCACGATGGTGTCCTCTTCGCCCAGCGTCACAGTGACGACCACCGCATCGGCGGACTCCTCGCGCCGGGCGGACCAGTTCGGCGCGTTCCGGCCCCTGTACGGCAGGAGCACCGTCACCATCCGCAGGTCTTTGGACTTGTCCTTCGTGGACGATTCGACGTGCCACTGGTTGGGGAACTCCTTGCGCGGAGGCGGGTCGAAGCCGTCCCACTGGCGCATCGCGAGCGGACCGGGCGACAGATAGCGGACCTCCAGGCCCGCATCTTTGCGCTGGGTGGCAAGCCGGGCGGCCTTCTCGTCCAGCTCGAACGGCTGGAGGGCGTGCAGCATGAACTGGAACGTCGCGGGGGCCTTGGCCTCCAGATCGTCGCACAACACCACGAAGGGCTGGGCGCCTTTGACCAGCACGGCGTGGCGGCGAAACCGCGTCAGCCGGCCCTGATAGGCGTCGGCGGCCTCGCCCATCACCCAGTCGAAGTCCTGGCCCAACCGGAAGGCCGCGATCCGCCCGTGCGGTGCGGAGGTGTGCTTGGTCTGTCCCTGGCCGTCGACCAGGACGGCGTTGTGAGCGACGGTGCTGTGGGCGTACTGGTAGTGGAATCTGCTGCCGTGGAGGTCGCGGTAGACGCACGTGACCAGCAGGGGCTCGCCGCAGGCGTTGAGCTGGAACGAATTGTGCGGGTTGTGCCCGTGGCTCTGCGTGCCGAACGGGCTGGACTTCAGCAGCACGTGGACGTCGCGGCGGGCGTCGGACAGATCGGTGTGGAGGCTGGCCACGCCGATCCCGCGGAAGATCTTCGACTGGGGCAGGTCGCGCACCGGCTTGGCCGGCGGGGCCTCCCCCAGCATCGCGCGGTACAGGAAGCCCGTCACGCCGCCAGGTTCGTCCATCTTCCACTGGTCGAACCACCATCGCCAGTATGGCGCGTGCGAGCCCGCCCGCCCCGCCTGGGCTCGCATGTGATAGTCCAGGTACGACCCGATCGACGACGGGGCCGGACGGCACGACAGGTCGCCGAACCCGCTGTTGGGGGAGTGCGGCGGGCAGACGTACAGCGGGTAGTCGCCCACCTGGGCGAAGAAGGGCTTCTTGTGCACGTCGATGCCCAGCGACTTGCGGGCCGTCTCCAGCCAGAACGGCGCCTTGGCCATGTAGCCGGCCAGGTAGCTCACGCCCTCGTGCCACCCGCCGTCGTCGTCGGACCAGACCGGGTAGCAGGCGAAAAACTTGTTCACCGAGTAGTCCACCCAGGTGGCGGCTTCGTCGATCTCGCCCAGGAAGGCGATGCCCGTCTCGCCGATCTTGTGCCAGGTGCGGTTGCCGTGGCTGCTGTAGGGCGAGTTCAGGTGTCCGGTTCCCTGGCGGACCTCGCCGCTCTTCCAGGCGTCGGCGATCCGCCGGCGCGTGATCGCGGCGATCTTCTCGCGATCGGCCTGGCTGAACGCGTCGTAGGCCCAGTCGTATGCCCGGGCCGGGCGGTACAGCATCACCTTGCCCGCCTCGCAGTTGAGGGCGAAGTTGGTGGGCCCGTCCGGGTCCCACGAGGCCAGGTGCAGCACCCACTTGCGGGCGGCCTGACCGTACTTCGCCTCGCCCGTCACCAGGTAGACCAGGGCAAGCGTCTCGGCCTCGCCACAGGCCTTCTCGGCCTGCTGACGGTTGGGCCACCAGTACTTGATGGCCTCCAGGTCGTCCTTGTTGCGGGCCGAGCCGCGGTGCGTAGGCTCGGGCGTGGGCTCGCTGCGCAGCAGGCGATCGGCCTGGCTGCGCAGCTTCTGGAACTCCCCGGCGAGCGGGCCGGCAGCCGCCTCGCGCAGGCGGGGCAGGTCGTCCTTGCGGACGAACAGGCGCGGGTGGGCGTTGCCCACGCGCTGACGCTGCTGGGCCCGCGTGGGCATGGGCAGCGCGGGCGCGTCGCCCGGCACGACCACCGCCCGGACCGCGCTCCACGACGATCGCGCGCCCTTGGCCGTCGTGAAGCGGTACCGCCAGTAATACGTGCCCGCATCCAGAGGGGCGTGATGGGTGTAGGTGTTCCAGGGGACGTCCTCGACCGGCGTCGCGTCGCGGAAGTCGCGGTGGCGCGACCACTGCACGGCGTAGCGGTCGGCCTCCTTTTCGTGAAGCCAGACGAACGACGGCGGGTTCAACGCCGTCTCCCCGCCGTCGGCTGGGCGGTAGCCGATCTCGTCGCTCCTGGGCGGACGATTGGAGACGACAGGATCGGCAGCGGGCGAGCACAGGGGCACAAGGCTTATGACAAGAGCGAGGATAGTGGCTCGGGTACTCATGCGTCGCATTGTAACGCGAGAGGTCCCTTCTGTCCTTTGGGTCCTTTGGAGTGTATGATCCCGTCCATGGGTGAGATCGACAAAGCGGTTGTCCTGGCCGCCGGTCTGGGAACGCGCATGCGCCGCGCGGGGGCGGAAACGGACCTGAGCCCCCAGCAGCGCGAAGCCGCCGACCGGGGCCACAAGGCCCTCATGCCTGTCGCGGCGGACCGCCCGTTCCTGGACTACGCCCTGACCGCCCTGGCCGACGCCGGCTACACCCGAGTCTGCCTGGTGGTCGGGCCGGACCACGACGCCGTCCGACTTCGCTATCAGCACCTGTGCCGCCCTCGCCGGCTGGCCCTGGAGTTCGCCGTCCAGGCCCATCCGCTGGGTACCGCCGACGCCGTCCGCAGCGCCGAGACCTTCGCCGCCGGCGACCAGTTCCTCGTCGTCAATTCCGACAACCTCTACCCGGTCGAGGCCCTGGAGGCCCTGCGGCGGCTGAACGGCCCCGGCCTGGCTGCCTTCGAACGCCAGGCCCTGGTGGAGCAAGGGAACATCCCGCCCGAGCGGATCGCCCGGTTCGCCGTGCTCCAGATCGACCCGGACGGCTGCCTCCGGCAGATCGTGGAGAAGCCCGACCCGCATACCCTCGACGCTACGGAGGAGATCTACATCAGCATGAATTGCTGGCGGTTCGACCCCTCGTTCTTCGAGTCCTGCCGCTCCATCCAGCCCTCGTCGCGGGGCGAGTTCGAGATCGCCTCAGCCGTCGAACACTCGATCCGCTGCCTGGCTCGACGCTACCAGGCCCTGCGCTTCCGCCTGGGCGTGCTGGACCTGTCCAGCCGCCAGGACGTCCCCGCGGTGGCCCACCGCCTGACCCGCCTGGAGGTGGACCTGTGAGCCTGCCCCTGGGCCGATTGGCCGACGTCGATTTCGCCCGCCGCGCCCTGGCGGGCGGCGGACTCAGCGCCGCCGCCTGCGATGCCAAGGCGGGTCGTCTGGCCTCGCTGGCCCGCCGCCTGATGCGGGATCGCGCCGATGCGGATGCCCACGCCTTCTTCGTGCCCGGGCGCATCGAGGTCCTCGGCAAGCACACCGACTACGCCGGGGGCAGCAGCGTCCTGGCCGCCGCCGAGAACGGCTTCTGCGCCGTCGCCTGCGGACGAAGCGACCGCCTCGTGCACGTCTACGACGCAACCTTCGACCAGAGCGAACGGTTCGAGATCGCACCCGACCTGGCGCCCCCGCCCGGACGGTGGGTCAACTACCCGATGACCGTGGCCCGCCGCCTGGCCCGCAACTTCCCGCCCCGCCTCAACGGCGCCGACATCGCCCTGGCCAGCGACCTGCCCCCCGCCGCCGGCATGAGCAGCTCGTCGGCGTTCATGGTGGCCACGTTCCTGGCCCTGTCAGCCGTCAACGATCTGCCCGCCCGCGACGAGTACCGCCGCGAAATCCGCGACGCCCTTTCGCTGGCCCAGTACCTGGGCTGCGTGGAGAACGGGCAGAGCTTCGGCTCGCTCGAGGGCGACCGCGGCGTGGGCACCTTCGGCGGCAGCGAAGACCACACCTGCATGCTCTGTGCCCGCCCGGGCCGGCTGGTCCAGTACGCCTACTGCCCGGCCCGGTTCGAATTGCAGTTTGACCTGCCGGGCGGACTCGTCTTCGCCATTGCCTCCAGCGGCGTGACGGCCGCCAAGACGGGCAACGCCATGGAGAGCTACAACCGCGCGTCACGGCTAGCCGGCGCGGCGGCGGCGGCGTGGCGAGCGGCTACGGACGGCGCCGAACCGCACCTGGCGGCGATCCTCGCCGGCGCCGACGACGCGATGAGCCGCCTGCGGAGCGTCCTGCGGGCTGGGTCGCCGCCTTCGCCCGGCCAGGCCGCGGGCAGCGACGGCTTGGCAGCGCCCGACCTGCTGCGACGGGCGGAGCACTTCTTCGCGGAGAACTGCGAGATCATCCCGGCCGCCGGCGAGGCACTCCGGCGCGGCGACCTGGAGGCGTTCGGCCGGGCCGTGGACCGCTCGCAGCAACTCAGCGAGTCGCTGCTGGGCAACCAGGTGGTCGAGACGGTGTTCCTGGCCCGCCAGGCCCGCGAACTGGGGGCGGTGGCGGCGTCGGCGTTCGGGGCGGGTTTCGGCGGGAGCGTGTGGGCCCTGGTCGACGGCGAGCGGGCGGACGCGCTGCTGGCAGGGTGGAAGCATGCCTATGAGTCGGCCTGCCCCGCGCGGAGCAAGGGGGCGCGATTCTTCACCACCGGCGCCGGCCCGGCGGCGTTCGAGCTTGGCTGACGCTCAGAACTCTTCGGGGTCGATCAGGCGGAGCAACTCGGGGCTGTCGCGGCGGACGGATTCGAAGAGCGTGCGGACGTTGCGCCCGTAGTGGAATCGCGTCAGCAGGACGGACTGCGCGTATCCGGCCAACGGCACGCGCCAGAGGATGGGTTTCAGGCCGGCGGGAGAGTCCGTGAAAGCCTTGCCGCGGCGGCAGAGTTCTTCCGCTCGACCCGGCGGGGAGACGGTGTCGTCAAGCCCCTGGATGATCAGCACAGGCCGGTCGTGCAGGCGGGCCATCATGTCGCCCGCGTCGAAGGACGTCACGTCGCAGCCGAGCGCAGCGGACGCGACGGCCAGGCTGGCCCGGCGGAAGGCCCCGTCCAGGGGTCCGGGCAGGAGCCCGGCCAGTTGGTCCACGGCGGCGTCCGCCCCGCCGCAGGGCGAGTCCAGCACGACGGCCTCGATGCGTTTGTCGCGGCTGGCGGCGGCCAGGGCGGCTGTCGCCCCCTCGCCGATGCCCATGACGAACACGTGCCGGCTTTGGGAGGGACGGACGGCCTTGAGGTATCGCAGGGCGCCCAGCACGTCGCGCCCTTCGAGGCTGCCGAAGGAACGGGTGTGCCCCTGGCTGCGCCCGCTGCCGCGGAGGTCGGGCATGAGCACGTGATAGCCTGCTTCGCCCAGCACCTGGGCGTGGACCAGGAAGTTCGCCTTGGACTGGCACCGCCCGCCGACCAGGATCACCGTCGAGTCCGAGGCGGCCTTGCGCCGCGGGATCCACCACCCCGTGATCGACAAGGCGTCGCTGGAGTCGAACCGCACGGGCTCGTACTCCATGCCGGCCAGCTCGCGCGGATCGGTCACGTCGGCGAACTTGACCCAGTGCACCAGGAAGGTCGCCGTCAGATACGGCGCCGACAGGGCCGCCACCAGTACGATCCGCACCGCCGCCAGGCCCGCCGGAACGAGTCGGCCTCGAGAGCCCGCCTCGCGGGCGACCAGCTTCAGCAAGGCCACCACCGCCCGGTCGATCAGGTACACCACCAGGTGCAGGGCCAGCAGGAAGTACAGGGCCAGGGGAATCTCCGTCCACGAGACGGGGGCTTGGCTGGTCAGGCGGGCGAACGACAGCAGATAGCCCCCCACCGCCACGGCCAGCACGGTGAAGTAGACGAGGTGGCGCGGCGCGATCTGCCTGAACAACGACGGGCGAAACAGCAGCGCCCAGCACGCCAGCACGGGCACGACGGCCAGGTGGAACGCCTCGGACGGTGAAGTGCCGATCACCGCGCCCCAGGCCAGCGAGCCGGCCGCCGCGGCCGCGAACACGCCCGCGCGAATCGCTACCGGGACAGTCGATATTTCTTTACGTACGTTCTCCATGGACACGCTTCCCTCCTCCGCTCCATGGAGTCGATTGTAAGGCGCATCGGAGGATTTGAACAGGGAAGAATCCGCTGGAGGACTGCGGAAAGCCAAATTCACCGGATCGAAAAGCAGCCGCCCGCGGGTCGAGCGTTGCCCGACGGTCGAGGGTCGACGCCCGCCGCCTTCACATCTTGCGGCTTCTCTGGAGGATGTCCTTGAGCGCGTGGCAGGTGCGGGTGACTTCGGCGTCCTTGAGTTCCAGGATGTCGCGCAGGGCCTCGCCGATGGCCGGGATGTACTTCTCGATGTAGCTGCGCTTCTTGAGTTCCTGGCGGATGCGGACGTTCTTGCGGATGTGGGTGCCCAGGCGGCGGCCGCACTCCTGGAGGGCCAGCCGGATCTCCTTGAGGATCTCCGGGTAGGAGGCGATGGCCTCCTTCGACTCGCTGGTGAAGGGCACCCACACGCTGGCCATGTGCACGACGACCGTGAGGTCGCCCACCGGCAGGGCGCCCCGCCCCTGCTGCAAGCCGTATGCCCGCCAGTTCATGGCCGCCACCGACTTGTAGATCGCGCAGGCCGACTGCTGGTAGAGCAGCGGCACGCGGTTGGCGAAGCGGACCAGCTTGGCCAGTTCCTGATCGCCCTCGTCCTCTTCGTCATCTGCGCCCGGGGCGGCCTGTTCGCCGGCTGGGGCGGCCTTGGGCGCGGCGTCCTCGGCCTGTTCCGGCTTGCCGTACGCCAGGGCCGTCTCGATGATGAACGGGTTGCCGCGGTAAACAGCCGGGCTCCGCGTGACGGCGGTGTAGAACTGCGCCTTGACCACCTGCTGGAGCCCGGCGACGAGCTTGTCCTCGCCGATGGGCACGACGCAGTTGGTGGCCGGCGCCATAAGCCGGGTCTGCTGGATGGCCTGGTAGACGGCCTTGACCTGGTCACCGTTGAGGCGCCCCGGGCGGGTCTGCGGGGGCAGGTTGGCCTTCTCGAGGATCTCCTTGGCCGAGCGGGGCGATACGCGGGAGAACTCGGTGCAGAGGAACTTCTGGCAGGTGCGGGCCTTGGTCTCGGTGAACATCTTGAGCAGCACGCCCAGTTCGATGCCGTAAGGATGGGGTCGGATGGCCTTGGGGATCTCGGGCAGGTGGCGGGTCTGGGCGTCGTAGCGGCTCTCGCGCCCGTCGGGGGACCGGTAGACCAGCGTGACGTGCGGGTTGGCGATGGCGGTCTGCTGGAGGTAGTCGTCGACGCTCTGCCGGCCTCGCTGGTAGCGGGCCTCCAACTCGATCTCCACCCGCGTGCCGTGGCGGGGCTCCCAGTCGATGGTGGTGTCTCGGATGATGTCGGGGCGGTTCTTGCGGGTGTCGATCTGGAGTTCGTAGTAGTGGGCCTGGTCGCGCCCCTTGGTGCGACTGGTGATGCGGACGGGCTGGCCGGTGGTCAGCAGACCGTACATGCCCGCCGCCGAGATGCCGATGCCCTGCTGCCCACGGCTCATCCGCAGCCGGTGGAACTTGCTGCCGTAGAGGAGCTGCCCGAAGACGTTGGGGATCTGCTTGCGGACGATGCCCGGACCGTTGTCCTGGACGGCCACGCGGAAGTGCGTCTCGCCGAGTTGCTCGATGGCGATCTCGACGACGGGGAGGATGCCGGCCTCCTCGCAGGCGTCCAGGGCGTTGTCGACGGCCTCCTTGACGGTGGTCAGGAGGGCCTTGCGGGGGTTGTCGAAGCCCAGCAGGTGGCGGTTCTTGGCGAAGAACTCGCTGACGGAGATGGACCGCTGGGCCTTGGCCATGGTCTCGGCGGTGGCGTACTCGCGGGCGGGCTTGGGCGAAGCGGACGAGGGCGACGGCTCGATGGGCGGGGGCGGAGGTTCCGGCGCGGAGGGCGGCGTTTCGATAACGGGGGCGGCCTTGGATCGCAACGCGCCCTTCGCGGCAGGGGCGGCCTTGGACGCCTGACGCCGGGATCCGGACTTCGAGGCCGGCGTCGTCCCGGCCGCCGCCCTGGTCCGGGCGGAACGCGGGCGCTGAGCAGGTGCTGGTTTGCCGGACGTGGCGGAAGGTGCCGTCCGCCCCTTCGTCTTGCGATTTGTCTTCCTGGCCATCCGTGGCGCCTTTCCTTCGGCATCAGGCCGATGACGACACTGTACTGTCGCGTTCGTGCAGCGTCAACTCTCTGGCGCAGCCGTAAGGGGGCCGTCCGGAGCGGCCGGCGAAAATTACCCGGCGACGCCAGAGGAGTCTTGTCACGGGTCTGTTTGGTGTGGTAGAGTTTCCCCGATTTGCCCGCCGGCGGGCGGCCCCTCCGCCACCGGCCGGGCCGGTCGCGCGGAGTCCCCGCAGTGTTCGCTTTCGAGGGCGGCTGGGGGCACGACTGGCGTCACGTGTATCGTTGTGCCGAACTGCATGCAGGAGAGTCTTCCTGCTGAACGGGAACCTTCTTTAGGAACAAGGAGAACGCAGTATGGAATTCAACATCTGGACCCAGATCGTGGGCTTGAGCGGGTCGTTCGGGTTGGGCATGTGCTTTGCCCTGCTTGGCTCGATCGCCGTCAAGCTGATGCCCCGCATGAAGATCGACCAGGCCAGGTTCGGCACGATGGTCTCGATCTTCATGTTCTGCTGCCTGGTGGCGTCGCTGGCCGTCGGCACGCTGATGGACGCCCTCGGCTACCAGACGGTGGCGATCATCGGCTTCGTCGCGGCGGCCATCGCGTTCTTCCTGCTGGGCAACGCCAAGGACTTCAATGCCGCGATCATCGCCAGCGTCCTGCTGGGCGTCGGCGCCATGGCCTGCAACACCACCGGAAACGTGCTGGGCACCGGCGTGTTCACCGAGGCGTTCAAGGGCGACGGGGCAGCCGCCAACAACCTGGTCAACGTGTTCTTCGGGCTGGGCCTGTTCCTGACGCCCTTCGTCATCAGCTTCCTGTTCCAGAAGCTCAGTTACGAGAAGGCCATCTCGATCATGGGCTTGATCATCCTGGCCCCCGCGGTGTTCGCCCTGATCGCCAAGTACCCCGCCGCCAAGAGCTTCAGCCTGGGCGACGCGGTCGCCCTGCTGGCCGAGCCGGCCACCATCGTGGCGGCCCTGGTCCTGTTCTGCTACATCGCCCTGGAGTCCTCGTTCACCAACTGGCTGGCGCCGTTCGGCAAGGAAGTGCTGAGCAAGGAGAAGCCCGACATGCCCGCCGACGCCGTGGACGCCTCCGCCGCCCGCATGCTGTCGGCCTTCGCCATCGCCATGATGGCCGGCCGGCTCCTCACCAGCCTGTCCGGCGTGACCGCCATGGGCGGCTACCTGATCGCCTTGGCGGCGGTGGTGGCGGCCATTCTCATCGTGGCCATGATGGTCACCAAGTCCTCCGGCATCGCCTACGTGCTGGCAGCCCTGTCGGGCCTGGCGTTCGCCCCCGCCTTCCCGACCACCGTCGGCGTGACGTTCGGCAAGTTCGGCGGCGGCAGCGGCAGCCTCTTCGGCATCATCTTCGCCATCGGCCTGCTGGGCGCCGTGATCGTGCCCAAGGCAATCGGCAACATGGCCAAGGGTTCCTCCGTCCAGAAGTCCCTGCGGCTCCTGCTGCCTGCCTGCGTCCTGTTGGTCGCCCTGGCCCTGGGCCTGCACTACGTCAAGGGCCCGGCCAGCAAGGCTGCGACTCAGCCCGCCGTCCAGAAGGTCGATGACGCCGCCAAGAAGGCAGCCGATGACGCGGCCAAGAAGGCGGTCGACGACGCGGCCAAGAAGGCAGCCGACGACGCGGCCAAGAAGGCGGCCGACGATGCCGCCAAGACGGCAACCGACGACGCCAAGAAGGCAGCCGACGACGCCGCCAAGAAGGCGACCGACGACGCGGCCAAGAAGGCGGCCGATGATGCGGCCAAGAAGGCAGCGGATGACGCCAAGAAGGCCCTCGAGTCGGCCAAGACCGATGATGCCAAGAAGGCCGGAACCGACCTGCTGGGCAAGGTCGGCGAGGCGATCAAGACGGACGCCAAGTCTGCCGCCGAAGGCAAGAAGGTCGACCCCGCCAGCAGCGAGACCGCCAAGACCCTCACGGACCTCAAGAAGTAATCGCCCCCACCGGGGCATGCATGACCGCTTTTGCCCGCCGTCGGAGAACGTCTCCGGCGGCGGGCTTTGTTCGTAGCGGGCCTGCGAGGGGATCGCACGACGCCCTGGAAGGCCCCCGGGGACGCCGTTTTTTTCGGCGTTTGCCTCGGCCGATGCGTTTGACTATAGTAAGCGCCGTGGGCGACGGACTCGCCCCCCTTTTGTCTATGGAACTGTCGATCGTAATCCCGGCCTACAAGGAAGCCTCCAAGATTCGTCGCGACGTGCAGGCGGCGGCGGACTTCCTGATCCAGGCCGGCATCCAGGGGGAGATCATCGTCGTCGACGACGGCAGCGACGACGACACCGCCGCCCAGGCGCAGGCCGCTCCCATCCCCTCCGGCGTGCAGCGCCAGGTCATCCGCTACCAGCCCAACCGCGGCAAGGGCTACGCCGTCCGCACCGGCGTCCTGGCCAGCAGCGGCGAGATCGTCATGTTCGCCGACAGCGGACTGTGCGTCTCCTTCGAGTACATCCTCTGGGGCATGGACCTCATCCGTAGCGGCCATTGCGAGATCGCCCACGGCTCGCGAAAGCTCCACCACAGCGACATCAAGCTCTCCCAGAACTTCTACCGGCGGATGGGCTCGAAGTTCTTCCACGCCCTGATGCGACTGTTCGGCGTGCCCGCGGAGATCTCCGACAGCCAGTGCGGGTTCAAGATCTATCGCGGCGACGTGGCCCGCGAACTCTACCAACTGTGCATCAGCGAAGGCTTCATGTTCGACGTGGAGATCCTCCTGCGGGCCATTCGCCGCGGCTACCGGGTTATCGAGTTCCCCATCCGCTGGCACAACGACCGCGACAGCCGCCTCCACCCCATCCGCATGGCCGCCCGCATCTTCTACGAGCTGATGATCATCCGCCAGGCCCTCGCCAGCGACTCCGCCCCCCGCCTGAAGCGATAGGGACCCGCCGGCGGCTACTTCGCCGGCGGATGATACACCTCCAACTCCCACAGCCGGGCCACGTCGTCGCTGGTGACGCGCAGCCGAAGCCGCCGGCTCGTCACCGGCTGGAACCGCACCGACCAGTCCGGCTTGCTGTTGGCCAGGGCCCGCCCGCCGGGGATGTCCCGCCATTGCCCGCTGGGGTCCTCGTAGGCCAACTCGAAATCCTGCATGAACCCCACGATCCAGCCCTCGCGAAGCCAGCCCGTCAGCAGCCGCACCATGGAGAACGTCTGGGGCTTGTCCCAGGTCAGCACGACGTGGTGGGGCCTTCCCGGCCCGCTGACCCAGCGACGGGCGTTGTCGAACTTCGTCTGGGCGTCGTTGATGAACTCCGGCCCGTATTTGCCGCTCTCGTGCGTGCTGGAGACGCGGACCTTGGCCTTGAGGGCGAGGTTCTCGCCCGCGGTGGCCAGCCACTGGGGCGGCTCGGGCGGGCGGACCTGGTAGGGCGGACTGGGAGGCAGTGGCGGCAGCGTGCCGGCCCCCTTCTTCATCAGCTCCTTCAGCGCATCCAGGTGGTGGGCGTACACGCCGCGAGGCGTGGTCTTGTTCTTGAGGGCCAGGCTGGCCGCCATGCCGACGATCTCTCCCATCATCCCGCACGTGCGCATCACGCGGGTGGTCCCCAGGGCCTCGTGCGTGACGCTGATGTCGCGCCCGGCCATGAACAGGTTGTCCACGTTGCGGGAGTACAGGCAGCGGTACGGCATCCAGTACGGCGGGCGGAAATGCGTGTAGCCCGCGTAGGAGATGAACGGGTCGGCCTCGAAACCCTTGACGTAGGCCGGCTCGGGCAGGTGGAGGTCGATCATCCACGTACAGGGCACGCAGGCGTCCTCCCATGAACGGTTGTTCACCACGTCGTCCTGGGTGAGGATCACGTCGCCCAGCAGGCGGCGGCTCTCGCGCGGGCCGGAGACGTACGCCGCCCACTTGATCTTGTGGTTAGGGTGGCGTTTCTCGACGTTCTTGAGCGCGTCCCATGCGCCGTACATGGCCCGCAGGTTGCAGTCGCGGACGTACTCGCTGTCGGCGAAGGGGTCGCGGTTGAAGCCGCTCTCCCAGAACCAGCTTCCCAGCCGGCTCAGCGGACTCTTGCCGCCGGGCGCCTTCTCGCCGCGCCCGGGGAAGGGTTTGTCCGACAGGTCCAGCGCCCAGGGGCAGCGCGGGAAGGACGCGGGCTTGCCCATGTCGACCACGCCCCAGAGGTTGCTCTTGCCCATCCGGCCCGTGGGCTTCATGTCCCAGTCGGCCCCGGCCAGGAACCCTGCGCATCCGTCGCCGGTGCAGTCGGCGAAATAGCGTCCCTTCACACGGACCCGCCGGGCGGTGCGCGTGTGCTGGGCGAGGACGGCCGAGATCCGCCCGTCGCTCATCTCCACGCCGTTCATGCGGTGGTTCAGCAGCAGGGTGATGGTCTTCTCGTCCCGCACGATCTTCTCGCGAAGCTCGTCTTCGCTGAGCGTCTTGTCGGCGGAGCTTGCCGCACGATCGACCAGGGCGCGGGCCCGGGCGTCCAGTTCGCGGACCACGTCGCCGATCCGCGGGTACGGCTCGTAGTTCATCTTGCCCGCCAGCCCCACCCGCACCTCGCTGCTGGCGTTGCCTCCCAGCACCGGGCGGTCCTGGATCAGGGCCACCGTCAGCCCCAGCCGCGCCGCCGTGATCGCGGCGGCCGTCCCGGCAATGCCCCCGCCCACCACCACCAGGTCGTGCGTGCCCCCGTCGTCGGGCTCCGCCGGGATGCCCAGTGCCTTCTGCCGCCACTGGGCCAGCGCCTTGACGTCCCCCGGCGGGCGGAAGTCCGGATCGCCCGACAACACGATCGCGTCGCAGCGCCCCTCGAAACCCGTCAGGTCGTGCAGGGCCAGGGTAATCTGCTTGCCGGCTGCCCGGACCGTACCGCCGTCCTGCCAGTGCCAGGCGGCCCCTTCCGTGCCGAACGTCGTCTCCAGCGCCTTGCCGTCCACCAGCACCTGGAACCGCCCCGGGGCGCCGGGTGCCTTCCACGGGGCCACCCAGTCCCGCGTGCGGACCCAGACGCGATAGTTGCCCGCGGCGGGCAGCGCGACCTTCGTCGTCGCGTCGGCCACCGGCTCGCCCAGACCGTGGGCCAGCAGGAAGGGCGAACCCATCTGGTCCATGAACTGCGTGTCCAGCGACCAGCCGCCCAGGTCGTCAAAGGCCTCGGCCTCCACCAGCACCGCCTGCTCGGCGGCGACGGGAGAGACGGCGATCAGGAGCACCAGGGCAGTCTTTGCAGCAATGTTCATTGTCTTTCCTCCACCGGAACGAACTCATGGGGAGTCTTCGGTATCGGCAGGAGAAGATCCTGCGACCCGCTCGAACTTCGAAGTGACCATTCGGACATACCAGTCCACCAATTCAAACGGTTGGACCTCCCCATACTTGTCGCCGCACCGCGAGAAGGCGGCGTTCTGCGTATACGGAATCACGTCCCCCATGAACGGGCCCGCAAGGCCCAGAAGCCATCCATCCTTCGCAGCCCAGTGCCCCTCGGCCATCTTGTACCGAAAGACAAAGAACGTCCCTTCCCCCCCATCGGGTGGAAGCGAACGCGTGATCTCTTCCACGAGTTCGATCTGCTCCGGCGCGTCCTGCAGTTCGTTCGGATGCATCAACCAGTGGGCAAGAGCGGCCTCGGCCTGTGACTTGACATCGCGATACTGCGCGGGGAAGGAATCCAGCTTCTCGCAGTACTTCAGCATTTCATACAGGAGGCCCCTCAGTTGCGGGCGTGCGACCAACTCCGCCACCTCATCGGGACGCACCTGCTCCCCGGCGTCCAGCTTTGTCATCAGGGGGGCGAGTTCCCCCAGGAGCCTCTCCTCGACTGCACGCGCCCCGCGTGCCACTGACGTGTACCGCCACCAGAGAAACGCGGCTATGGCCACGACGACTGCTGCGGCTATCGCGTATCCCATTACGGCTCCTTTGAGGGGCCTTGCCCCGCGATGAGGCTAGTATATGCCATCTGAAGAAAGATGGCTAAACGCGAGTCCTAGTTGTGGAAACAAAGACCACTACGGTCGTATCTCCACCGGCGTGCCCAGGGGAATCGCCGCGAACAGCTCGCGGACGTCGTCGTCCTGCATGGCGACGCACCCGGCCGTGCCCTCCCGCTCGCCCGCACAGCCGTGGATCATGATCTCTCCACCGAGCCTGGTGTACCAGTCGGGCCAGCCGCCGTCAGCCAGGACGGCTTGGATGGCGTCGTGCTGGGCCTGCGTGATCAGTCCGTCGCGCAGCCCGCGTGCGGCGTCTTCCGCATTGGGGTAACTCAAGCCAAGCGATAGGACGAACTTCGACGTGGGGTTCTTCATGCAGACGTAGAACTCGCCCTCGGGGGTGCTCTTGTCGCCCTCGCGGACCTTGTCGCCCTGGTTCATGCCGACAATCACGGCGTAGGTCTTGATCACCTTCGACCCGTCGTAGACCGCCAGGCGGCGGGCGGACTTTTCGACCACCACGCGCGGCTCCCGCAAGACGCCCAGGCCGCCCTCCACGCGGATCTCCGTGCCCGCGGGCCTGCCCGGGGGCGTAACCTCCGCCGCCCCGGCCGGCGCGTCGCCGGCCATCCGCGAGTATTGCTGGAAGAAGATCAACCCCAGGCCGGCCACGGCCATCGCTTCCACGATGAACAGCATCTTCAGCATTCCTTTGCCTCGAACCAGACGGACCATGCCCCCTACTGTATCGTCTCCGCCTCCGGAATGCCTCGACGTTTTTGCGGCCCCGGAGGAAAGGTCCGACAGACGAATGCCCGATGGCGCCCCCCGGTGACTTGCACGCGACACTCGACGATATCGTCGGTCTCTCTTGGCTTTTCTCGACCCCTGCCGTCTGGTAGAGTAGTGGACCAGCCGAACCTCTGCCCCGCCTGGGGTCCAGGGATTCCGGCATCGACGGAGAATTCTTGCCATGAAGCGCACGCGTATCAAGGATGCCCTGGAGAGCATGGACGTGGGGGCGGAGGTCGCCCTGGCCGGCTGGGTCCGCACCGTCCGCACCAGCAAGGGGGGCTTCAGCTTCCTCGCCCTCAACGACGGCTCGTGCATGGCCACCATCCAGGTGGTGGCCGACAGCGCCCTGCCCAACTACGACGCCGTCGCCCACCTGACCACCGGCTGCTCGGTGATCGTCCGGGGCGAACTCGTCGCCAGCCCCGCCAAGGGCCAGCGGGTCGAGGTCAAGGCGACGGAGGTGCAGGTGGTCGGCCTGGCCGATGCGGACACCTACCCCATCCAGCCCAAGCACCACACCTTCGAGTTCCTGCGCCAGCAGGCCCACCTGCGGACCCGGACCAACACGTTCGGCGCCGTCGCGCGCGTCCGCAACGCCGTCTGCGCCGCCATTCACGAGTTCTTCCAGTCGCGCCACTTCCTCTACGTCCACACGCCCATCATCACCGCCAGCGACTGCGAGGGCGCGGGCCAGCTCTTCCGCGTCACCACGCTCGACCACGCCCAGCCGCCCAGGACGCCCGAGGGGCAGATCGACTACTCCCAGGACTTCTTCGGCCGCTCCTCCTACCTCACCGTCTCGGGCCAGCTCGAGGTCGAGACCTACGCCTGCTCGCTGGGCAACGTGTACACCTTCGGGCCCACCTTCCGGGCCGAGAACTCCAACACGCCGCGCCACCTGGCCGAGTTCTGGATGGTCGAGCCGGAGATCGTCTTCGCCGACCTGGCCGACGACGCCGACCTGGCCGAGCAGTTCCTCAAGTTCCTCTTCCGCGCCGTGCTCGATCGATGCGGGCAGGACGTGGCCTTCTTCAACGAGCGGATCGACAAGACCGTCATCGACACGCTCACCCACGTAGCCGACAGCGACTTCGTCCGCCTGGACTACACCGAGGCCGTCGAGATCCTCCAGAAGGCCGACCGCCAGTGGGACTACCCCCCCGCCTGGGGCAACGACCTCCAGACCGAGCACGAGCGATTCCTCACCGAGCAGACCTTCAAGAAGCCCGTCATCCTGATGAACTACCCCGCCTCCATCAAGCCGTTCTACATGCGACTCAACGACGACGGCAGGACGGTGGCGGCCATGGACGTGCTGGTGCCCAAGATCGGCGAGATCATCGGGGGCAGCCAGCGGGAAGAGCGGCTGGACGTGCTGGAGTCGCGGATCGACGCCCAGCACATGCGCAAGGAAGACTACTGGTGGTACACCGACCTGCGCCGCTACGGAACGGTGCCCCACGCGGGCTTCGGCCTAGGCCTGGAGCGGACCGTCCAGTTCGTCACCGGCATGGCCAACATCCGCGACGTCATCCCGTTCCCCCGCGCGCCGCGGTCGGCGGACTTCTAGTTGTTGCTCGTTGGTTGTTGGTCCGGAGCATCAACAGTCCTCGAACGGGCAGACCGTCCTCGATAGACAATCAACAACCGCCACGTAGAATGAGTCATGAAAGTCGAATTGCACTTACATACCAGCCGCTACAGCGGGTGCGCGTCGGCGACGGCCTACCAGTTGATGCAGGCCCTGATCGACGCCCGCTATGACGCGGCGTACATCACCGAGCACGACGCGGTCTGGACGCATTGGGAACTGGAGGCCCTCCAGAAGGAGTTCCCCCGTCTGCGGATCCTGCCCGGCATGGAGCTGACGATCTCGCGCGAGCCGCTCCAGCACCTGGTCATTCTGGGCACCAACGACCCGTCCTACCTGGAGCTGGGCGAGGCCGGCGACATCCTCGACAAGGCCCGCGACGAGGGGCACCTGACGATCCTGGCTCACCCCTGCCGCTGGCCGGGCGCCGGCGAGCTGCTGGAGCGCGGCCTGCTGCCCGACGCCCTGGAATACGAGACCTGCAACCACAACCCCGCTCAGGCCTGCAAGGCCAAGGCCCTGGCGGACAAGTACAGGC
The DNA here is from genome assembly GCA_022705325.1 of Planctomycetota bacterium. Lineage (GTDB taxonomy): Bacteria > Planctomycetota > Phycisphaerae > SM23-33 > SM23-33 > MWDR01. The sequence continues at coordinate 133,036 of JAKJER010000006.1, forward strand.
TTCCGCTGGTCAACGCAGGGGACACCCACGCCCTGAGCTTTCTCGGACGGTTCTGGATCGAGACGCACGAGCCGGTCCTGGCCTCGGGCGACATTCGCGAGCTGGTCCTCAGCGGCCGGTACGACAACCGTGTCGGCAAGGGCGGGACGATCAAGGTGTTCTGAGGGAGGGCATGGACATGCAAATGCCCACGCCGGGGCGCTGCGTGGGCCTGGAAGCAAGCGATCGGGCCGGCGGATTACCGCTGCCGGAAGACGATCCGCCCCTTGGTCAGATCGTACGGGCTGAGTTGGACCAGCACCTTGTCACCGGGGGTGATGCGGATGTAGTTGCGCCGCATCTTGCCCGAGATGTGACCGATGATCTCGTGCTTGCGCTGGCCGGTCTCGATCTCCAGGCGGAACATGGCGTTGGGCAACGCGGCTTTCACGATCGCTTCGACTTCAATGACATCGCTCTTGGGCATAGAACCTTCTGGGTAACCCTTTTCCTGCAACTGCCAAGGACGCCCCGACGGCCGGGGTGCAATTGATCGCGCAATCATAGCATCCGCTTCCGGATGCGTCAATCACCGGGCGAATCTTTTGGCCGCCCTCGCTGGGGCAACGCGGACGTTCCGCCCGAGTCACTTGACACCGCGTCGCCCTTGGCCAATGATAAGGGACCGGGCAGTCGTGCCCGAGCGGAGCCACGCATGAGCAAGACAATCGAGTCCGACCTGGTCCGCCACATCGGCAAACTCAGCCGAATCGAGTTGACCGACCAGGAGACGCAAACGCTCGCCACCCAACTGGGGGCCATCCTGGTCTACTTCGACAAGCTCCAGGGACTGCCCACCGACGGCGTCGAGCCCATGGTCCACGCCCTCGAAGTCCACAACGCCCTGGCCGACGATGTCCCCCATCAGTCGCTGACCGCCGACCAGGCCCTCGCCAACGCACCCGACCGCGACGGCGACTTCTTCAAGGTGCCCAAGGTGATCGGGGACAGCCAATGAGCCACAACGTACTCGACCTGTCCGCGCTGGAGCTTCGCGAGGCCGTCGCCTCCGGCGAGTTGACCGCCGGCGAAGCCGTCGAGGCGTACCTGGACGCCATCGAGCGCCGCGAGCCCCATCTGCGGGCCTACAACGAGGTGCTGGCCGACGAGGCCCGCGCCCAGGCCGACCAGGTCGACGCCCAGCGTCGCGACGGCCTGCCCATGGGCCCGCTGGCCGGCGTGCCCGTCGCCCTCAAGGACAATCTCTGCACGCCCTTCGGGCACACCACCTGCTCCAGCAAGATGCTCGCCGACTTCCGGGCGCCGTACACCGCCACCGCGGTGGCCAAGCTCCGACAGGCCGGGGCGGTCATCCTGGGCAAGACCAACCTCGACGAGTTCGCCATGGGCTCGTCCACCGAGAACAGCGGCTTTGCCCCCACGTGCAACCCATGGGACCCGAAACGCGTGCCGGGCGGGTCCTCGGGCGGGTCCGCCGCCGCCGTCGCCGCCCGCACCTGCGCCGCCGCACTCGGCAGCGACACCGGCGGGTCGATCCGCCAACCGGCCGCCTTCTGCGGCGTGGTCGGACTCAAGCCCACCTACGGGCGAGTAAGCCGGTTCGGGCTGGTCGCCTACGGATCGAGCCTCGACCAGATCGGGCCGCTCGGGCGGGACGTCGCCGACGCCGCCCTGCTGGCCGACGTGATTTCCGGCTACGACCCCAAGGACTCCACCTCCATCGACCGACCCGTGGGCGACTTCCTGGCCGGGCTCGACCGGCCCGTTCACAACCTCCGTGTCGGCTGGCCCGGCGAGTTCTTCTCCGACGCGCTGGACGGCGAGATCCGCTCGGCCATTGAGAAGGCCCGCGATCTGTACAAGGAACTCGGTGCCACCATCGTCGACGTTTCGCTGCCCCACAGCCGCATCGACACCGACGCCGCGGGCAACCTCTCCTCCTACGCCGTCGCCTGCTACTACATCGTCGCGATGGCTGAGGCGTCCAGCAACCTCGCCCGCTACGATGGCGTCCACTACGGGCACCGCACCGACAGGCCCTGCGACGACATCCTCGATCTGTACTCCCGCAGCCGGGCCGAGGGGCTCGGCGAAGAAGTCAAACGCCGCATCATGCTGGGGACCTACACCCTGTCGGCCGGGTACTACGACGCCTATTACCACAAGGCCCTGAAGGTCCGCCGGCTGATCAAGAACGACTTCGACCGGGCGTTCGAGCAGTGCGACGTGCTGCTGTGCCCGACCACGCCGACCACCGCGTTCGCCCTGGGCGAGAAGACGGCCGACCCGCTGACGATGTACCTGGCCGACATCTACACGATCTCGGTGAACCTGGCCGGCCTGCCGGGCCTGTCGCTGCCCGCGGGCGTGTCGGCGGCGGGCCTGCCCATCGGCATGCAGCTCATCGGTCCGGTCTTCCGCGAGGACCTGCTGCTGCGGGCCGGACGGATGTTCGAGAAGGCCAGCGGCATCAGCCGCCTCGCCCCGCCGATGGTGCAGTAGCAGGGCTCGAAAGGCGCCGTCGGCCGCGCGTAGAGACAGTTCGCCCCAAGGGGCGACGGATTCACACCAATAGCAGGGAAGCTGCAAGAAGACGCCGGTCGCCCTGAAGGGGCTGGGAACTCGCCCCGAAGGGGCGGTGGACGGTAGCCGGGGGTGAGGCCCTCCGGGCCGAGCCCCCGGAAAGCGGCGCAAAGAAAGGTAGCCCCGAAGGGGCGTCGGACTCCCCCTGAAGGGACTGGAAACTCGTTCCGAAGGGGCGGCGGACGGTAGCCGGGGGTGAGCGAAACGAGCCCCCGGAAACCGGCGCAAAACGAAGCAGCCCCGAAGGGGCGTCGGAGAAGCCGATGTCATACACGTGCCTTCGATACCACATCACCTACAGCACCAAAGAGCGCCGCACCTGGATATCGCCCGAACTCCTTCCGCGCATCTGCGAGTACATGGGCGGAATGATCCGCCAGGTCAAGGGGCACCCCATTCTCATCAATGAGCCGGAGGACCACCTGCACGTGGTGTGTTCCATTCCCCCGACCATCACCGTGGCTGACTTCATCCGCGACCTCAAGTCCAACTGCACGAGTTGGATCCACGACACCTTTCCGGACTTGCGGGATTTCTGCTGGCAAGACGGCTACGCCGCCTTTACTGTTTCTCCTACGGTATTGCCCCCGCTGCTCAACTATGTCCTCGCGCAGCAGGAGCACCACAAGAAGGTGTCCTTCCGGGACGAACTGATCTGGCTCCTGAAGAACCACGGGATCGGGTTTGATGAGCGATATCTACTTTGACTTCCGCCGCCCCTTCGGGGCTGATTGCTCGGGAGCTTCGGTTCCGGGGGCTCGCTGCGCTCACCCCCGGCTACCATCCGACGCCCCTTCGGGGCGAATGCGGCAGGTACTAGCGGTCCTGCGCCCGCTTGGGGCACAGTCCTCACGCACAGGAAGACCCGCAAAGGAGTGCGCCGCAAGGGCGACAGGCAGGACAGAATGGTGACTTCAACGGTGTTACTATCGCTCCTGCTAGTCAACATCCTCGTCGCCGTAACGGCCGGTAGGCAGTGGCTGATCATCCAGGCAGTGGTGCTGGACGCTGCGATCGTCTTTGTCTTCCTCACGCCCACTACGGTATATTTCTCGCACATGGCGATCGACTCGAGATTCCTGCTGTTTTCTCTGTTCTGCATGGTAGCGGGATCTGGGGCTCTCGCGATAGCCCTGAGAAAGAAGGACATCCCAGGTTGGAGGGGTAGATTCATCTGGCACTATGCAATCGTCGCAGGCCTTTGCGCATTGTTGGCTTATTTGACCGCCTTTGGCGACTTTGATTTGATTGGATTCTGAACATGGTTGAATCGCACGACATCGTGAAGCCCATCATCGGGCTGGAGATCCACGTGGAGCTGGCGACGGCGACCAAGATGTTCTGCCGCTGCCGCAACCACTTCGGCGACCCGCCCAACACCAACGTCTGCCCGGTGTGCATCGGCATGCCCGGCGTGCTGCCGGTGATGAACCGCGTCGCCGTCGAGCTGTCCATGAAGGTCGGATTGGCTCTCAACTGCACCGTGCCCGACTTCACCAAGTGGGACCGCAAGAGCTACTACTACCCCGACCTGCCCAAGAACTACCAGATCAGCCAGTACGACCTGCCGCTGAACGTCGACGGGCACATCGAGGTCCCGCTGGCCGACGGGAGCATCAAGAAGGTCCGCATCCTGCGGGCCCACCTGGAAGAGGACGCGGGCAAGAACGTCCACGACAACCCCGCCCACACGGGCGTGGACCTCAACCGGGCCGGCGTGCCCCTGCTGGAGATCGTCTCCCAGCCGGACATGAACTCGCCCGAGGAGGCCGGGGCCTACGGGCGGGCCATGCAGCGCCTGGTCCGCTGGCTGGGCGCCAGCGAAGCCAACATGCAGATGGGGCACATGCGCTTCGAGCCCAACATCAACCTCCACATCACCCGGGGCGGGGTGACGTACAAGACGCCCATCGTGGAGGTGAAGAACCTCAACAGCTTCCGCAGCCTGGAAGGCGCGGTCGCCTACGAAATCAACCGCCAGTACAGCGAGTGGCTGGGCAACCCGGACTACACGTTGGACAAGTGCGGAAAGCAGAACCGAGGCTGGGACGACGTGCGGCTCCAGACCGTCTTCCAGCGGGAAAAGGAAGAGGCCCACGACTACCGCTACTTCCCCGAGCCGGACCTGGTGCCCGTGCTGGTGGATGCGGAGTGGCGCGAGCGGCTCCGGGGGCAGATCGTCGAGCTGCCCCTGGCGAGGCGGGCGCGGTACATGGGCGAGTACGGCCTGACTTTCAAGGAGGCCGACGCCCTCACGCAGGACGCACCCACGGGCGACCTGCTGGACGCGGCGGTGGCGGCCGGGGCCGACGCCAAACGCTGCACCAATCTGCTGTTGGGTCGTGGAGCAGCCATCGCCAACGAGCGCGGCTGCTCGATCGCCGAGGTGGGCCTGTCGGCCGGTCAGTTGACCGATCTGGCCAAAATGACGGATGCGGGGGAGATCAACGCGACGGCGGCCGCCAAGCTCTTCGACAAGCTGGCGGCCGAGGGCGGTTCGCCGCGGGAACTGGCCCAGGCGGAGGGTCTGCTGGCCGTGCGGGACGAGTCGGCCCTGGCGGCGTGGGTGGAGGAGGCGGTGTCGGCCAACGCCCAGGCGGCCGACGACGCCCGGTCGGAGGACCCCAAGAAGCGCAAGAAGGCGTTCGGCTTCCTGATGGGTCAGGTCATGCAGCGATCCAAGGGGGCGGCGGCCCCGGCGGCGGTCCAAAAGCTTCTGCAGGAAAAACTTGGGCTGTGAAGATCGGAAAACTGTTGACTGTGCCTGGCGGATTCGCGGATACTGTTGCCACATTGGACTCCCGGGCCGACCAACGGACCGGGCAGGCGGATAGGGCACGAACAATCCGGGCGCCCCAGCCGGCGGAGCCGTTTTCCGCAGGGCGTGCCCGTAGCGGCGAAACGGCTATTTAAGGAGTTTGGTGCATGGCACGCGTGGTCACGAAACCCAAAGGCCCCCCCTACCTGCTGATCGTCTTCATCTTCCTCTTCCTGATCGCGGCCACCCTTATGGTGCTCACGTTCAACCAGAAGCAGGAGGTCGAGAAGCAGCTTCAGGAGGTCCGCGCGGTCAAGGATAAGCTGGCCAGCGCCCGCAACCTGCTGGAGAGCGACATCGCGAGTTGGCTGAAGAGCCCGGACCAGATGACGGTGGTCGAGCGCCTGGTCGAAGAGAAGAAGGCCCTGATCAACCACATCGTGGGTTCGGCCGCCACCACCGTCGAGGACGTCGGCGAGCGCGTGAAGGCCACGCGGGCCCAGGTGGGCGGAACGGGCCAGCCGCTGCTCGAGGAGATGCGGAACCTCAAGGCCCTCCACGACACCAAGGAAGAGCAACTCCAGGCCGTCACCAAGGAGCGGGACGAGGCCAACCAGAAGTTCCGCGACCAGGAGCAGGTGGCTATCAACCTGGCCAAGAAGGTCGAGGAGATGGGGGCGGCCTTCGCCAAGGAGAAGGAACAGCTCTCCACCCAGATCAGCAAGTACCAGACCGAGCATGAGGCCAAAGTCGAGGACATCAAGAAGTCCTGGGACTCCGCCCGCGACGAGTTGAACAAGACCATCGCCTCGCTCACCGAGAAGTCGACCAAGATGGACTCGACGAACAAGCAGCTCAATAACAAGATCCGCGAGTTGGAGCAGGAGGTCAAGCGGCTCCAGCCGGTGACGCAGAAGAACATCGAGCTGATGCCCCAGGCCGACGGCAAGGTCGTCAAGGTCCTCGAGGGCCAGAACCTCTGCTACATCAGCCTGGGCAGCATGGACCGGGTGATCCCGGGCCTGACCTTCTCGGTCTATTCCTCCAGCGGCATCCCCGAGACCGGCGAGGGCAAGGCCAAGGTGACCGTCACGGAAGTCAGCGAGACCATCAGCCTCTGCCGCATCGACAACCAGAGTCCCACGAACCCCGTCATCGCCACCGACATCGTCGCCAACGTGGTCTACGACCCCAACCGGACCTATGCGTTCGTGGTGGAAGGCCAGTTCGACCTGTTCGGAACGGGCCAGCCGTCGGCGGCCGGCGCTGACGAGATCAAGGCGCTGGTCCGCAAGTACCGCGGCACGATCGCCGACGCGGTCACCCCCCAGACCGACTTCGTGGTCATGGGCGAAGAGCCGCCCCGCCCCCCTAAACCCACCGAGGCCGCCAGCGAACAGGCCAAGAAGGTCTACGATGACCAGTTGAAGGAATGGAAGCACTACCAGGACGTCCGCGAACAGGCGGCGAAGATGCAGATTCCCATCCTCAACACCAACCGGTTCCTGGCCCTGGTCGGCTACACGGCGACCAAGAAGTAGCCGCCGACTGCACGATCCTCACAACGGGCGGTCCCGACGGGCCGCCCGTTTCGTTTTCCGTGCGGGGGACGATGAGATGGAGACGAACGAGGAGGATGACGGCTTGGGGATGATCAACAATGTGGGTCGCACGCCCGCCGGAAGGCCCGAATGCGAACTTACCGAGCCGGCGCTGTAGTGGCGGATCTCTCCGAGGCGGCTTGCGCGTCCCGTCCGGCCCGCCGCCCGGTCAGGAGAAACTCCGCGACCGCCAGCAGCAGTTTGTCGCCCCCGGCCGAGCGACGCAGCTTCGCGGCCGCCGTCTTGGCCAGGAACTCCTGGCCCAGGCTGTGACGGGCATAGGCCGCCAGGAGGACCAGCTTGGGATGGGCATCGTCCTTCTCCTCCTGGAGGAGGCTGTCCAACTCCGCCATCCGTCGCTCGATCATCCGGCCGTCCACGAGGCGAAGCAGGTCCAGGCGAGTTTCCATGAGGGGCGGAAACAGTCGCATGGCCCCATAGAGCATCTCGCCCGCCGCCGCCGGCTCGCCCGCGCCCAGCCGGGCCACGCACATGCCCACCAGGGCCAGCGGGTTTCGCGGCTCGGCCACCGCCGCCAGATGAAACTCATCCAGCGCGTCGTAGTACCGTCCCGCCTTCAACCGCTCCTGCCCCCGTGCCATGTGCAGGTTAAACAGTCCCCGGCCCAGTCCGGCCAGCGAGTGAATGACCACGCCGGCGGCGTCGGCTTCCACGATGCGCGCCGCGGGCCTCGTGGTCGTCGCCTGCGGGACCGTCAGTGTCGTCTTCGTCTCTTCCCGCCTGCGCCGCAGGGCCGCCATCACGTCCAGGAAGGCGTCCGCGTTCGTGCCCGGCAGCGCCGGCTCACCCCGCCCCGCACGGCGGACCGCGCCCGAAGGCTCGCCACGCTCTTCCGCCGGCGGATCATTCCGGCCGATTTCATCCGGGTTCTTCTCGCCGGGACGGTCGAGCAGGGTTTCGATCCGCAGGTTCAGGCGCTCGTCCATCGGACGGTTCAGCCTCTGGAACTGCCACAGGTCGTGGGCCAGCGCGTCTTCGTCTTCCAGACGGCTGCGCCCGAACTCGTCCCTAACGGGCCCGCCAGGGGCCGCTCGCTCGCCCCGGTCCATCCCCCCCACAGAGGGCGCGCGCCCGGTCCCGACGACGCCCGCCGATGGCGCCAGCGACGGAACCACCGTCTGGGACGTTGCGACGGACCTGTATTCGGCGGCCAGTTCTTCGTACAACTGGCGGGCCTGGGGCGAGCCCAGGGCGCTTGGGGGCACGTTGGTGCCCGGCGCGTTCAGCCCGGCAGCGATCGCCCCCGCGTTCAGCGCGGTCACGCTGCGGTCGTAGTACGGTCTGGCGGTGTATGTCGGTCCGGACAGGACGTTGCTCAGCCCCACCGACTCGCGCCGAAAACCGACCAGCCCCGCCGAGGGCAACTGCAAGCGAAGCTGGTCCGAGGGGAAGTAGCCCACGCGGCCGTGGAAGCGGCCCAGCCCGGTCACCTGGCCGTTGATGTAGAGCTGTCCGTTGAGCCGGAGATCGGGCGCAACGGGAGAATTGACCCCGCCGCTGCCGACGCCCATGTTCGCGTCCAGCGCGTTTCCCCCGCCGATCGGAACGACCTGCGACCCGGCGGCCGACGCCGTAGCCAGGACCACCGCACAGGTTATCGCTCGTGCCGTCGCGATCATCTTCGCTCACAAGATCGCCGCCCAAGGCGCGGGGCGGGCCAGGCCGCTAGTTCCCTTCCGGCTCCGTCCGGACCTGCGACTCCTGTTCGTGCAACAGCCTCGCCCGACCGCACAACTCGTCGGCGCCAAACGGACTGCGCCACTGCGTCCGATAGGGCGTCCCGCCGTGACGGGGTTTAGGCCGGCGGTGCGGCCCCGCCGTGTGATTTTTTCGTCGAACTCGTAACATACTATCGGCTCCTGCCGAGGGATACGTCATCGCCCCCGGCCTATAGTATTCTACGTCTCGCGCCCGCCGGCAGATCGATTCAAAACCCGTCGCCCGGGCGGAGCCGCCGCTCACTCCTTGCGAGCCGTCTCAACCAATATCGACCGCATGTGAAGGCGCAATTGCTTTAATTCCTCTTCCTGTTGCGGGGTGAAGTGCCCCAGGCGGTGTGCGTAGGTGTCCATCCACGTCAGGAACCGCTCCCGGCTGTCGGCGTCCAGGCGGACGCCCTCGTGCCCGCCCTTGGCGGACAGCATCGCCCACAGCTTGCTCCGGTATGACGGCGTCTGGAGCGGATGGGACATGTCCTTCTCGAACGCCAGCTTGTTCAGGTCCTTGTCGGCGTAGTTGAGCAGAGCGTCGTACGACGCGGGCGGCCTGAGGTCGAAGGCCGCCGCCTTGGCGTCCTTGTACCCCTTCTGATGGCACGACACGCAGTGCTTGTCCAGCACGGGCTGGACGAGCGTGTCGTAGCGGAGCGGCCAGGAGCCGTCGGGGCCCGGCTGCAGCCTGGAGGGGGCCCGACGGGCGGCCTGCACGAGCGGTCGCGGGGGCGGGGCCGCGTCGCGAGACTCATGACAGCCGATGCACGAGAGCGTCTGGCCCGGCTGGACGTACGTGAGGCTTCGCATGGTCTGGACGGACCGCCCCTCGGCGTCCAATGCCTGGAAGAAGACCGGCACGCCGCTGGGAGCGCGGAAGTAGGCCGATCCGTCCGCCTCGACCGGCGCAGTGCCCAGCACGAATTTACCCGGGTCCTCCCTGGACACGCCCAGGTTGGGATTGTTCATGTGGGGCTGCCACTTGGGCGGGACGGCCACGATGCGGACGCTCTTGACCGTGCCCCGCTCCACCCCGCCGAGACCCTCGTAGACGTCCTGAAGCAGGAACGACCCTTCCTGGGGCCCGTCCAGGGCCAGGGAGCTGCTGTAGAGCGGCGGACGAGGCCGCGGGCGGACGGGGATCGGGTTCTGGCTGGAGATCTCCGCGTCGCGATAGATCAGGTTCAGGTTGCCGAAGGCGTCATACAGGTACAGCCCCAGGGCGTTGCGTGGGTTTCGGTCGCTGCTGTCGACACGGCAGTGCGGGGGCAGCCGCCGGTCGCTCCACGCGCAGAGATAGTGCTCCTCCGACAGCGGCCAGGGGTTGGCGTAGTACATCTCCGCCCAGGCCTCGGTCTCGGGGAACGGCACCTCGGGCGTCAGGCGGGCGATCGGGTGATCGGCCTCCGTGCCGCGGCTGCGGTCCAGCAGGCACAGCGAGCCGCCCGTGATCGAGTGGTGGGCGGAGGCCGTGAAGATCAGCTTGTGCGAGTTGGGAATCGATCGCGCCTCCAGGACGACCTGCGGGCGGACCGTGTAGTTCCCGTACACGAGTTGGGCGTTCGTGCCATCCGGGTTGGTGGACCACAGGCTGAAGAAGTGCCCGTTGAAGCGGTCGATATAGTCCCAGCGGGCGTACAGCAGATAGCCGTCGTTGCTGACCGACGGCGTCCACTCGAAGTTCTCGAAGGCCGAGATTGGGAGGATCTCGCCCTTGTGGTTCACCCGGTGCAGCGTGAAGACCGGGACGGGGCGGTAGTTGTCGCCGCCGCAGCGGACGTAGCTGTCGCCCAGGTCGGCGTCGAGGGTGCCGGCCGACGCAGCCTTGCTGGTCTGGAGAAACCGCCCCTTTCGCGTGGACAGGAACGCGATGTCGCCGTCGCCGAGGTATCGCCCGTCGAAGTCGTCATATCGCCCGCGGGTGATCCGGCGGCAGTCCGTGCCGTCCAGGTTCATTTCGTAGAGGTGATAGAACGCGTCTTCGGGCACGTCCTTTTTGGACGCCTTGTCGCGCAGGTCAGCCAGCTTGGGGTAATGCTTGCAGTAGGCGAACAGCACCCGCTTGCCATCGTACGAGAGGTCCAGGCGGTTGTAGCTGCCCGGCTCGAACTTCTCCGTCAGGCAGCGCAGGCGCGGCTGATCGCTCTTGAGTCCTTCCAGCACGTACACCCCGCCGCCGGGCCGCGACCACCACCCGTAGTTCTGGTCGCTCATGTGGGGGAACATGCCCGGGGCGGCCTGGACGAAGACGATCGAGTCGAAGTCCAGTTGCGGATTCCTCCACGCCAGGCGGCGGACCGCCCAGCGGGCATCGAGGAACAGCTTCTTGGCCGCTTCGGCATCGGCGGGCCCCGCCTCCAGTTGTTGCCGCACCGCCTCCAGAACCTTCACGTCCTCGCGTACGTCCACTCCCATGGCGCGGAGGTTATCGGCCAGCATGAGCCCGCGCTCGATGGCCTTCGGCGTCGAGAACGTATTCGGCGGCGGGGGCGTGAGGTTCAGGTGGCTGGCTGACCACTCGCTGGTGCTGCTCTGCTCGCACGGACGTTTGAGGGCTACATTCTCCTTCCGCCCCGCGGCAAACACTTCCACCTCGTCCAGGTGCAGGTACATGTTTGCCTTGAGGGTCAGCCGGAGGAACCGCCCCTTCTGACCGCCCAGCGAGGCGGTCAGCGGCTTCTTGTCGGTCTGGCCGTAGAACATCTTCCCGTCGTTCTGCCACGCCTGGCGGAAGGTCTTGCCGTCGTCGCTGAGCTGGGCGATGATCCGCGTGTTTCGCTCGCCGCAGGCGTCGCAGCGGTTCCACAGGACGATCCGGTCGATCGCCATCGCCTCGCCCAGATCCACTTGCCACCATGGGTCTTTCTCGATGGCGGTGTGGAAGCCCCACTTGCCCGTCTTGACGCCGTCGACTCCGCCTGCGGCGTCGTCCGCCGTCGTGACGTTGGGATTGCCTCCCCTGGCCGCGCCGGGCTTCTCGCGCAGGGCCTCCTGGCGGAGCCAGTCGGCCTCGATCTGCGCCGCGCGCTCGGGCGAAGGCCCGGCCCACAGCGACCCGGCCAGCACCAGCAGCACGCACGCGCCGACCAACCCAGTCCGCATATCCGGTCGGTTCATTTTCGCTCTCCCGTCAGATCGGACGACAGAATATCTTTCGGTTTAACGGCCGAGGGGCCTTTCCATTCGGTCAGCCGCTTATTCTCAACCGGCGTAGGTCCCGAAGCGGAACTTCTCCAGCACGGGCAGGACGCGTTCGCGGCGGATGACGGCCTCGATCTGTTTGGCGATCTCCGGACGCTCGGCGGCCAAGTCCTTCGATTCGCCCACGTCCGCCTCAAGGTCGTAGACCTCCAGGGGCGCGTCGGCCTTGCGACGGATGTTCTTGCGGACGCCCTTCCAGCGTCCCATGCGGACGGCTGTTTGCCCCCCGTAGCCGCCGAAGTCCCAGAAGAGGAACTCGTGCTTCTTTTGTCGCTCGGCCTGGCCCAGCAGCGTGGGCAGGATACTCACGCCGTCGGCGCCCTTGGCGTACTCGACGCCGGCGATCTCGGCCAGCGTGGCCGCCAGATCGTAGTTCACGCCTGGCAGGTCGCTGGTGGCGCCGGGCGCGATCCGCCCGGGCCAGTGGGCCACCAGCGGCACGCGGATGCCGCCCTCGTGCAGCGAGCCCTTCAGGCCCCGCAGGGGACCGACGCTCTGGAAGAACTCATAGTCCACTTCGTCGCCCAGGTGGGTCGTGCCGTTGTCCGAGGTGAACAGGATGACGGTGTTGTCGGCCAGGCCCAGTTCCTTCAGCAAGGCGACCAGCCGGCCGACCTGGCGGTCCAGGAAGGAGATCATGGCGGCGTAGCAGGCCCGGGGCGTGGGGTGAGGCTGGTAGGCCTTGCCCGTGTAGGGCGTCTCAGGCCACTTACCCTTGTACTGGGCCAGGTCCGCATCGGGCACCTGGAGGGCCAAATGCGGGATGACCGTCGGATAGTAGAGGAAGAACGGGCGGTCCTTGTTGGCCCGGACGAACTTGATCGCCTCGTCGGCGATGCACTGCGGGGCGTAGGTCTGGCCTGTGGGCCCCTTGCCCGTGTTGCCGGGCAGGGGCATGTTCTCGCGGTCGCTGACCAGGTAGCGCGGGTAGAGGTTGTGGGCGTGGCGCTGGCAGTTGTAGCCGTAGAAGCGGTCGAAGCCCTGGTTGAGCGGGTCGCCCTCGCTGCCGGCCCGCCCCAGGCCCCATTTGCCGAAGCATCCGGTCGCGTAGCCCGCGGCTTTGAGCGTCTTGGCGATGGTCGGCTCGGAGGCGACCAGCGGCGTCTGCCCGCCGAACACGCTGGGGTCGGGGTCCTTGATCTCGCCGTTGTCGCGGATGTACGCGTGGCCGCCGTGGCGACCGGTCATCAGGCAGCACCGGCTGGGGGCGCAGACAGCCGAGCCGGAGTAGAACTGCGTGAAGCGCATGCCCGCGGCGGCCAGGGCGTCGATGTTCGGCGTCTGGATCTTCTTCTGCCCGTAGCAGCCGAGTTCCGCCCAGCCGAGGTCGTCGGCCATGATCAGCACGATGTTCGGCTTGCGGGGGCGGTCGGCCCCCGCGGCCATCGACCCGCCGGCCGCACACGCAGCCCCCATCGCCGTCGCCGCCTTCAAAAACTCTCGTCGTCGCATGAATCGGCTCCCTTCGCACGTTTGAATCCATACTACCTGCTGCCCGGCGAAGGCTCAAGGCACAGTCACGGCCCGCCTGGGGTGCAAGAAGGAGTCCGGCATGTTTCGACGATTCGTCATTCCCGTCTGGGTGCTGTCGCTGGTCTGCGGGTCTGTTGCGGCACAGGGGTCCCGCCCCGCCGGGCTTGCGGTGTTCTACTTCGGCAACAGCCTGAGCGAGAACTCGATGCCCCCCTTCCAGGTCGCCCTTGGCCGAAGCGCGGGCCGGGAGTGGAACACCGGGGCGATGGTCGGGCCCGGCTGGACGATCTTCATGAACGTCCACGCGCTGGACCACAACCGGTATGTCTGGTCGAGCCGCGGCCCAGGCCAGGCGCGCGAGGTGCTCCAGAAGCAATCGTGGGACGCCGTGGTCGTCCAGCCGTTCGCCTGGCCCGGGCTGCACCGCCGCAAGACAGACCTGGCCGGGTGGATCCCCAAGGACAAACAGGATGAGTACGGCGACGACATCGGCGACGTGGAAAGCGCCGCCCGCATCTTCGGTCAGTTCCTCCAGTGGCATCCCAAGGGCCAGTGCCTGATCTACGAGCAGTGGCCCTCGATGGAGCGCAAGCGCGGGCCCGACGGCAAGCCGTTCAAGGCGCCCACGCCGGGGCCGGGCGGCAAGGGCGACGAGGACTTCGTGCCCGATCGCGAGGCCTTCGACTACGTCAAGCAGTGGGAGACGGTCCGCTACGACCCGGCCAGGAAGTGGGACGGCGACACCTACCGCACGCGGGACTACTTCCACAAGCTGATGGAGGAGTTGAAGGGGCGGTTTCCCGAGCACTGGAAGCAGGGACGGCTGCGGTACATCCCGGTGGCCGAGGTGTTCAACGAGCTGGACAAGCAGATGCGGGCTGGCAAGCTGCCCGGCCACAAGGGCATCGCCTGGTTCTACACCGACTGCGTCCACCAGCGAATGGGCCTGCCGCGATACGTCATCGCGGCGACCTTCTACTCGGTGCTGTTTCGCGACCGCCCCCACGGCCTGGACTGGAAGGTCTACAACGACCCGGAGGCCTACCTCCAATGCACCGAGCGGACGCGGTTCTACTCGCACAAACCGGACATGGGCGAACCGTGCCCCATCACCGAAGAGCTGGCCCGCCAGGTCCACGACACGATCTGGACGGTCGTCAAGTCCCACCCGTACACGGGGGTGCGGGACGAATCCGCCCCCGGAGAGCCGAAGCCCTGACGCGGCAGAAGCGCCGCCGGACGGGGGCGCCACATGCAAAGACCCACGCCGGGGCGTGGGTCTTCGCGTTCGCAGAGCTTATGTTGCAGACGGTTACTCAGCCTGCTGGTCGGCTGGACTCTCTCCGGCGGCTTCCTCCGCGTCAGCGGCGGGGGCGCCGGCCTCGGCGGCGGAGATCTTCTTGGCGGCCCGGCGGCGCCGGCGCGACTGCGCGGGCGAGGCGGGGGCGGCGGCCTTGGACTCCTCGACGAGTTGGAGGATGACCTGGACCCCGCCGTCGCCGATGCGTCGATCGCTCAGGCGGATGATGCGGGTGTAGCCTCCCGGCCGGTCGGCGTACTTGGGGGCGACGTCGCTGAAGAGCTTCTGGATGACGCTCTGGTCCTCCAGCTTCCCTTCGTTGTCGACCATGTCCCGGTCGCGCAGGAGGCTGATGACCTGACGTCGGGCGGCCAGGGTGTTGCGGCGGGCGATGGTGATGAGCCGCTCGACGAACGGGCGGAGCTCCTTGGCCTTGGCCTCGGTGGTCTTGATGGCGCCGTGCTGGAACAGCGAGGCGGCCTGGTTCCGCCGCAGGGCCCGCCGGTGGGCGGTATTGCGGCTCAACTGCTTACCGGACATTCGATGACGCATGGGGACGACCTTTAGGTTGTTTGGCTGCGGGTTAAGCTATTCCTCGCCGCCGGAAGGATTCTCGGCCTCGGGGGGCAGGGGCACGTTCATGTTGAGCGTCAGGCCCAGGTCCTGGAGCTTGCGCTTGACCTCGCGGAGCGAGGTCTTGCCGAAGCTGCGGATCTTCAGCAGGTCCGCCTCGGTCATGTTGGCCAGTTGGCCGACGCTCTCGATCTTGGCGGCCTCCAGGCAGTTGTTGGATCGCACGGACAGTTCCAACTCGTGCACGCTCATGGAGAGCTTTCGCTGGAGTTCGCTGTCGATCTGCTGGGCGGCCTCGACCGGCTTGGACTCGATGATCTGCTCGCCCACCTCGAAATACTGCACGAAGGGGTTGAGGTGCTTGCGGAGGATCTTGCCCGCCTCGACCATGGCCATCTCGGGGGTGATGGTTCCGTTGGTCCAGATCTCCATGATGAGCCGGTCGTAGTTGGTCTTCTGCCCGACGCGGGTGTCCTCGGTGCGGTACCGCACGCGGGTGACCGGGGAGAAGGACGCGTCGACGAAGATGCGTCCGAATTCCTGGTCGGCGTCGGGGTCGATCATTTCCTCGGCGGGTACGTATCCCCGCCCGGTCTGAACGACCATTTCCATGTCGAAGGGGACGTTGTCGGTCAGGGTGGCCAGCACGAGGTCGCCGTTGACGATCTCGATGGCCGCCCCGCACTCGATCATCGACGCCTTGACCGGGCCCTTGACTTCGCTGTGGACCCGCAGGGCGCGCGTGCCCTCGGCATGGCTCTTGACGATCAGGGTTTTGACGTTGAGGATGATGTCCGTCACGTCCTCCATCACGCCGTTCAGCGAGGTGAACTCGTGATCGGCGCCGGTGATCTTGATGCTGGTGACCGCCGCGCCTTCGAGGCTGCTGAGGAGGATTCGGCGCAGGGCGTTGCCGACCGTGGTCCCAAAGCCGCGCTCGAACGGTTCGATGGTGAACCGTCCGTAAGTCGGGGTCGAGACGTCCTGGTCGTTCACCACCCGCGTGGGCAATTCCAAGCCGCGCCACCTAGTTCGCATTACCTTGCCTCCGTCCTTTCGGATCGAAAAAGGTCTTCTGTTCCGGGCCGCTCGTACGGTGGCCTTACTGGCTGCACAGCTCGACGATGAGCTGCTCTTCCACAGGGATCGTCACGTCATCGCGCGTGGGCATGGCGATGACCTGGGCTTCCAGCTTGGACATGTCCAACTGGAGCCAATTCTGCAGGTGGGGCTCGCCGAGCTCTTCCAGGCAGGCCCGCACTCGCTTCTGCGACTTTTCGGCGGGCTTGATGGTGAGCTTGTCGCCCACGCGGACCATGTAGCTGCCCACGCTGACCGGACGGGCGTTGACGTACACGTGCCCGTGCGAGATCAACTGCCTGGCCGAGGCCCGCGAGGGGGCGAAGCCCAGCTTGTGGACCACGTTGTCCAGTCGGCGCTCCAGCAGGCCCAACAGGGCCGCGCCGGTGTTGCCCTTCTGTCGCTCGGCCTGGCGGAAGTACTTCATGAACTGCTTCTCGTAGATGCCGTAGAAGCGCTTGACCTTCTGCTTCTCGCGCAAGCGGAGCCGGTATTCGCTGCCCCGCCCGCGGCGCCAGTTGTGCTGGCCCGGCGGGAAGTTGCGCCACTGGCGCTGGATGGGGCACTTGGCCGTTTCACACCGGGCGCCCTTGAGCATCAGCATGATGCCCTCGCGCCGACACAGCCTGCAAACGGGTCCTGTATAACGTCCCATGTCTATCTCTGCTCCTGTGAGGGTTGCTCGTGGCTAGACGCGCCGCTTCTTGCGCGGACGGCACCCGTTGTGGGGAATGGGCGTGACGTCCTCGATGGAGACGATCTTGAGCCCGGCCGCCTGAAGCGCGGTGACGGCCGACTCCCGCCCGCTGCCGGGGCCCTTGACGAGGACCTCGACCTCGTTGACGCCCATCTTGCGGGCCTTCTGCGCCGCCGACTGGGCGGCCCGCTGGGCGGCGAACGGGGTGCTCTTGCGCGAGCCCTTGAACCCGATGGTCCCGCCGGACTCGGTGCACAACGTCTCGCCGTTGGGGTCGGTGATGGTCACCAGCGTGTTGTTGAACGTCGCCTTGACGTGCACGATGCCTTTGGCGATGTTCCGCTTGACTTTCTTGCTCTTGGCCATGACTTAGCGCATCTCCTTGACCGACTTCTTCCCGGCGACGGTCTTGCGGGGCCCCTTGCGGGTGCGGGCGTTGGTCTTGGTCCGCTGCCCGCGGACGGGCAGCCCTCGCCGATGGCGCAGCCCGCGATAGGACCCGATGTCCTTGAGGCGGGCGACGTTTTGCTGCACCTGACGCCGCAACTGGCCCTCGATCACGTACTCGCTGTCCAGGATCGACGTGATCTTCGACAACTGGTCTTCCGTCAGTTCCTTGGAACGGGCCTGGGGGTCCAAGCCCGCCTTCTCACAGATGTCCTTGGCGATCTTGGCGCCCACGCCGTGGATGTACTGGAGGGCGACGACGGTGATCTTCTCGCCCGGAATGTCCACACCTGCCAAACGAGGCATTCACGATCTCCTTGCGCCGACCTCAGCCCTGGCGCTGCTTATGCTTGGGGTTCGTGCAAATCACCCGCACCACGCCTTTGCGGCGGATGACCTTGCAGTTTTCACACATCCTCTTGACCGAACTTCGCACCTTCATGTCTGCACCTTCTCTGTCTTGCGGGCTGACTTCACTCCGCGTCCGTCAGCACCCGCACCCCGCCGGCCGTAATCGCCAGCGTGTGCTCGAAGTGGGCCGACGGCAAGTGGTCCGACGTCACCACCGTCCACCCGTCACCTGTCACTCGAACCGCCTCTCGGCCCAGGTTGACCATGGGTTCCACGGCCAGTACCAGGCCCTCCCGCAGGAGGATGTCCCGCCGCACCAACTCCGGCGAGACGAAATTCGGGACCTTCGGGTCCTCGTGCATGCTCGCGCCGATCCCGTGCCCGACGAACTCCCGCACCACCGAGAAGCCCTCGCCCTCGATGTACTCCTGCATCGTCGAGGCCACCGTGGACCACTTCTCGCCCGGGCGGCACATCCGCACGACCAGTTCCAGGGCGTTGCGGGTGACGGCCACCAGGTGGCGCACCTTCTCGCCGACCGGCTCGACCGCGAACGTCTCGGCCGCGTCGCCGCACCAGCCCTGGTAGCGGACGCCGAAGTCGATGCTCACGATGTCGCCTTCGCGAATCCGCCGCCGCGAGGGGATGCCGTGCACCACTTCCTCGTTCAGCGAGGCACAGATGCTGCCCGGGAACGGCCCGGCCCGTCCCCGCCCGGGCACGCCCTTGAACAGGCACTGCGCCCCGGCGGCCAGGCACATCCGCTCGGCCTCGGCGTCCAGCTCTTGCGTTGTCACGCCCGGGGCGATCATCTCGCCCAGGCGGTTGAGGACCTTTCGAACGATCCGCCCGGCCTGGTGCATCTTCTCGATCTGCTCGGGTGTCTTGTACTGGATCGCCACGATTGGCCCGCGGTCACATTTCCGTCTTCAGTTGCTCCAGGCCCTGCACCAGGTCCGCCGTCACGTTGTCCGGCGGTTGGGTGCCGTTCACGAACAGCGTCTGAACGTTGGGTCGGCCGCGATAGTACGCGATCACCGGCTCGGTCTGGAGGTTGTAGGCCGCCAGGCGCTGGCGGATGACCCCTTCGGTGTCGTCCGCGCGCTGAACCAGTTGGACGTTGCACTTGTCGCAAAGATTGTCGTTCTGCGGGCGCAGGTACTTCACGTGGTAGACCTTGCCGCAGTCGGAGCAGCTTCGCCGCCCGGTGATGCGCTCGACGATCTCGTCCTCGTCGGCGGTGATCACGACCACGCCGTCCAGGCTCTTGCCGGCCTGGTCGAGTTGGGCGTCCAGGGCCTCGGCCTGGGCGACGGTGCGGGGGAAGCCGTCCAGCAGGAGCCCGGCGGGCGAATCGCAGGAGGTGATGGCCTTGGCCATGATCTCGACCACGATCTCGTCCGGAACGAGCTGCCCGGCGTTCATGTACTCGGCGAGCTTCTGTCCCAGGGCCGATCCGCCGGCCTTCTCCGCGCGGAAGATGTCGCCGCTGGAGAGGTGGGCCATGCCGAACTTGTCCACCAGCCGCTTGGCCTGGGTGCCCTTGCCGGCTCCGGGGGGTCCCATCAGAATGATCCTCATGCGTAGGCTCCCTTGATTCGGGTGCTGCCGCCGAGGAACCCGCCGTAGTTGCGCATCACCAGGTTCGCTTCGATCCGCTGCACCAGGTCCAGCGTCACGCTGACCATAATCAGCAGGCCCGTGCCGCCCAGGAACGCGGAGATGTTGAACGGAATGCCCAGCCAGGCGCTGACCACCATCGGGATCACCGCGATCACCGACAGGAAACCCGCGCCGCAGTAGGTGATCCGCTCCATCACGCGCTCGAGGTACTCCGCCGTACGCTTGCCCGGGCGAAGCCCCGGAATGAACGTGCCGTAGTCCCGCAACTGCTCGGCCATCTCCTTCGGGCGGAACTGGACGGTCGTCCAGAAGTACGCGAAGAAGTAGATCAGGCCGACGTAGCAGACGATGTACGTGTAGCTCTCGCGGCTGAAGGCGCTGTTGAGGATGCGGAAGAAGTCGCTGTTGGGGAAGACGGACCGGGAGAGGTAGCCGAACAGGACGCCCGGGAAGATCATCAGGGAGGAGGCGAAGATGATGGGCATCACGCCGCCGTGGTTGACGCGGAGCGGCAGATACTGGCGCTGCCCGCCATAGACGCGCCGCCCGCGGGTGTGCTTGGCCTGCTGGATCGGGATGCGCCGCTGGCCCTGGGTGATCAGGATGGAGCCGGCGACCACGAACAGGAAGGACGCGATCAGGAAGACGATCTTGTCCAGGCCGATGGCGGTGGTGGAGCCCAGGCCGCCCAGGCTGAGGTCGGCGTTCTGGGCCAGGCCGCGGATGGCCCAGGGCAACCGGTCGACGATGCCGGCCATGATGATCAGACTGATGCCGTTGCCGATGCCGTAGGCGTCGATCTGCTCGCCCAGCCACATGAGGAACATGGTCCCGGCGGTGAGTCCGATCACGCCGGTGACGAAGGTCAGCACGTCGCCCTGGTACTTGGCGTAGAGCAGGTTCTGGCTGTTCATCAGCTTCATCCAGAAGATGGCCTGCACCAGGCAGAGGAAGACGGTTCCGTAGCGGGTGTATTCCTGAATCTTGCGCTGCCCGGCGGGGCCTTCCTTCTGGAGTTTCTGGAGGGCGGGCCAGACGGTGACCAGGAGCTGGAGGATGATGGAGGCCGAGATGTAGGGCATGATCCCCAGCCCGAACAGCGTGGACTGCTGGAGGTTTCCGCCGGTGAACATCCCGAAGTACTCGAGAGCCTGTCCGAAGGTCCCGGTGGCCTGCCCGCTCATGAACTTGCTGATCTCGGCCTGGTTCAGGCCGGGCAGGGGCACGTGATAGCCGATGCGGTAGATGCACAACAGGGCCAGCGTGAAGGCGATCTTGCCGATCAGTTCCGGAATGGAGAAGATGTTCTCCAGGTTGGTGCGGATGGCGGACTCCGCCCAGAGCGACCAGTAGTAGATGCCCGCGATGACGAGGGCACCGACGATCTTGAGGATGGGCTCGACCAGGTCGGCCGTCTTGGCGCCCGACAACAAGGTCGTCAACCCGTCGCCCAGCATCCACAGGGCCACGGCACCCAGGATTACGCCTACCACCAATCGGAAAGTCCGGAAGACCATTTCGTGGGTTTCCTTCTGGTTCCCTACGCCTGGACCTCTTCGACCGAACCGCCGCAGCCGGCGATTTTGTCTTTAGCCGAGGCGGAGAACTTATGGGCCACTACCGTAAGCTTCTTGGACAGTTCACCGTTGCCCAGGACCTTGACGGGAACCTGGACGTTGTCGATAAGGCCGGCCTGGACGAGGGCCTGCGGATCCACGCGGGCGCCGTCGTCGAAGTCCTTCAGGTCGGACACGTTGACGATCTGGTAGGAGGTGCGGAACCCGGCGTTGGAGAAGCCGCGCTTGGGGGCGCGTGCGAGGATGGGGTTCTGCCCGCCCTCGTAGCCGAAACGTTGCTTGGCGCCGCTGCGGGCGTACATGCCCTTGGTGCCGCGTCCGCTGGTCTTGCCATGTCCGCTGCCGATGCCTCGCCCCACGCGCTTGCGCCGCGGGTGTTTGCCGGCCAGTTCCAGGATCTCATCCAACTTCATTGCAGTTCCACTCCTCGCAGGGCCTTGACGGTGTCGGCCTGCCGCAGTTTGCGGAGGGCGTCGAGTCCGGCCTTGAGCAGGTTCTTGGGAGAGGTCGAGCCGTACGCCTTGGTCAGCACGTCGTGGATGCCGGCCAGCTCCAGCAGGGGTCGGAGCTTCTTCCCGGCAATGACGCCGGTGCCCTCGCTGGCGGGGATCAGCACCACCTTGGACGCGCCGCAGCGTCCCAGGACCCGGTGGGGAATCGTGTTGCCCCGCAGGCTGACGTGGTGGAGGTCCTTCTTGGCCTCGGCGATGCCCTTGTCGACGGCCTGGGGCACTTCATTGGCCTTGCCGTAGCCGATGCCGATGGTCCCGTGGCGGTCTCCCAGGACGACCAGGGCCCCGAAGCTGAAACGGCGCCCGCCCTTGACGACCTTGGAGCAGCGGTACACCTGCACGACGTTTTCCTCGAAGGACTTCTCGCCGTCGTAGCTGTCGGATGCGGCAGTGGATCGTTGAAACGTCACAGTAAGCTCCTGTCCTTAGAACTCCAGGCCGGCCTTGCGAGCGGCGTCGGCGAGTTCGCGAATGCGACCGTGGTAGGGATACCCGTTGCGGTCGAAGACGACCTTCTTGATGCCTCGCTCGACGGCCTTGGAGGCCAGCGACTGCCCCACGGCGGCTGCGGCAGCCTTGTTGCCGCCGCCCTTGGGCAGGGCCTCCGAGGCAGCCTGATCCGTGGAAGAGGCGGCCACCAGGGTGTGCCCGGCCTGGTCGTCGATGATCTGGGCGTAGATGTTCTTGTGGCTGCGGAACACGGTCAGCCGGGGTCGCTCGGACGTTCCGGTGATGTTCCGCCGGACCCGGCGTTTTCGCCGCTGACGTTGCAGGATTTTCTTCTCGATCGGCTTCATAGGTTTGCCTCAACCTTGATGGATAAACGGTGCGATTAGCCGCCGGCTCCGGCGAAGGCCTTGCCGACCTTGCGTCGGACGTGCTCGCCGGCGTAGCGGACGCCCTTGCCCTTGTAGGGCTCGGGCTTGCGGACCTTACGGACGCGGGCGGCCAGCTCGCCCACCATCTGCTTGTCCGCGCCGCTGATGGTGAAGCGAGCGGGCTCGCTGTCGCCACGGGCCTGGGCGGTCTTGACCTCGATCTTCAGCCCGGCGGGCACGTCGAAGACGACGGGGTGGCTCAGCCCGCAGGTCAACGTGAACTTGTTACCCTGGAGGGCCACGCCGTAGCCCACGCCGTAAACTTCCAGGCTCTTGCTGAAGCCCTTGGAGCAGCCCTCGATCATGTTCTGGATGAGGCTGCGGGTCAGGCCGTGCAGCGCCCGGCTTTGGCGGCTCTCGTCGTTGCGGGCGACGATGATCTTCTTGCCCGCCTCATCCACCTGCACCGAGATCTCGCTGCGGTGGGTCCAGCTCAGTTTCCCGATGGGCCCCTCGACGCTGACGGTCAGGCCGTTGACGGCGACCTTGATCTTGTCGGGGATGGCGATCGGCAGTTTTCCTATACGCGACATTGGGCAATCACCCTCGTGTTAGCTGACGGTACACAGGACTTCGCCGCCGACTTTCT
Source organism: Planctomycetota bacterium (assembly GCA_022705325.1). GTDB lineage: Bacteria > Planctomycetota > Phycisphaerae > SM23-33 > SM23-33 > MWDR01. The sequence continues at coordinate 156,009 of JAKJER010000006.1, forward strand.
TCTCGCGGCACTGGCGGTCGCTCAGGACGCCGGAGGAGGTGGAGACCACCGAGATCCCCAGCCCGTCCAGCGGGCGGGGCAGCTCGTCGCTGCCGCGGTAGACCCGCATGCCCGGCTTGCTGACGCGCTGGATGCTGGTAATGACATCCTGGCCCTGGCTGCCGTACTTCAGGTAAATCCGCAGCAGGCCCTGCTTGCCGTCCTCAATCCGCTTGTAGTCGGCGATGTAGCCTTCTTCCTTCAGGACCCGGCAGATGCCTTCGCACGTCTTGGACGCCTTGGCCGTCACGATCTCGTGGCGGCTGCGCAGGGCATTGCGGACTCGGGTCAACATGTCGGCGATGGGGTCGGACAGACTCATCTTCGTTCCTCTACCAACTGGCCTTCTTCAGACCCGGGATCTTTCCTTCGTGCGCCAACTGCCGCAGACAGATGCGGCAGACCTTGAACTTGCGATAGACGGCCCGCGGGCGGCCGCACAACTGGCAGCGCCGTGTCGTCCGGGAGCTGAACTTCGGCGTGCGTTTGGACTTCAATGCCTGTGCCTTCGTACTCATCGTTGCGCCTTACTCCTTCCGGAAGGGCATGCCCAGCAGGTTGAGCAGTTCACGGGCTTCCTCGTCGGTCTTGGCCGAGGTCTGGACCGCGATGTTCATACCCTGGGTAAAGGTGACGCTGGCGGGGTCGATCTCGGGGAACACCGATTGCTCGACCAAGCCCATGTTGTAGTTGCCGCGCCCGTCGAATCCCGAGGGGCTCAGCCCGCGGAAGTCCTTGACCCTGGGGATGGCCAGGGCGATCAGGCGGTCGAGGAATTCGTACATCCGCACCCCGCGGAGGGTGACCTTCAGCCCGACCTTCATGCCCTCACGGAGCTTGAAGTTGCTGATGGCCTTCCGGGCCAGGGTGACCACGGGACGCTGACCGGCGATCAGGGCCAGCTGCTTCTGGGCGGCTTCCAGCTTGGCCTGTTCCTGGTGGGCGTCGCCCATGCCCATGGAGATCACGACCTTCTCCAGGCGGGGGATGGCCATCGGGTTGCGGTACTTGAAGCGCTCGCTCAGGGCGGGCATCACGTCGTTCTTATACTTTTCCAGCAGGCGTGCGACCATGGGAATCAACCTGTATTAGGAGCCTTTCTTGAGGGTGCCCAGCGTCTCGCCGCTCTTGCGGGCGAGGCGGACCTTGGTCTTGTCCTGGGAGGTCTTGAAGCCGACGCGCGTGGGCTGGTTGGTCTTGGGGTCGACCGGCAGGACGTTGGAGATGTCAACGGGCATCTCCTTCTGGATTCGCCCGCCCTGGGGATGCTGGCGGGAGGGGCGCAGGTGGCGGAATACGCGGTTGACGCCCTGCACCAGCACCTTGCGCCGGTCGGCGTCCACGCGAATGACCTCGCCGATCTTGCCCTTGTCGTCACCGGCGATCACCATCACGCGATCGCCCTTTTTCACGTGCATTGCCATAGGACTACACCACCTCGCTGGCCAGGGACACGATCTTCATGAAGTTCTTCTCTCGCAGCTCGCGGGCGACGGCGCCGAAGATGCGGGTGCCCTTGGGGTTCCCGTCGTCGTCGATGATCACCGCGGCGTTGCGGTCGAAGCGGACGTAGCTGCCGTCGCTGCGCCGGGCGGGCTTGGCCACGCGGACGATCACGCAGCGGACCACGTCGCCGGCCTTCACGTCCCCGCCGGGCGTGGCCTTCTTGACCGAGGCGATGATCATGTCGCCCAGGCCGGCGGTCAGGCGGGTGAAGCCGCCCCGCCGGGTCATCCCGCCGACCACGCGGATGCAGCCCACGATCTGGGCCCCGGTGTTGTCGGCTACGTCAAGTCTGGTTTCTGCTTGAATCACGGAACTACCCTCGTCTGGTCAGTCCTGGGAGAGCTGGGGTTCAGCCGGCACGGAGGCGTCAGCGGGCGTCACGTCCTCGGCGACGGTCTGCCCGGCCTGCTCCAGAATGCTGCCCGATCGGATGATCCGGGCCAGCCGCCAGCTCTTGTTCTTGCTCATCCGCCGGCAGGGGACGATCTCCACCACGTCGCCCATCTTGGCGGCGTTGGCAGGGTCGTGGGCGGCCACCTTGGTCTGGCGACGGAGGTACTTGTTGTACCGCTCGTGCTTGACCAGGTTGATGATCGCCACGCGGATGGTCTTGTCGCCGCCGACGCTGACGACCTTGCCGGTCCATCGCGTCTGCCTCTTGTCTGCCACGTTCTTGCCTGCGTTTGTCATCGCTTCAGTTCCAAGTGGGGGCCCGGTCGCCCGGCCCGGAGATTACTTCTGGCTGGCCTGGAGTTCCCGCTGGCGCTTGACCGTCAACAGGCGGGCGATGTCCCGCTTGGTCTTGGTCAGCATCGAGGGGTCTTCCAGCTTCTCGGTCACCGCCTGCGATCGCACGTCGAACAGGTGGCGGTGCAGGCGCTCCAGCTCGTTGGCCAGTTCCTCGTCGGTCAGTTCACGAATTTCGCTGATCTTCATGGTTGGTCCGCCTTACAGCCCGTGCCGCCGATAGACCATGCGGCAGGTTACCGGCATCTTGTGGGCCACGCGCCGCAGGGCCGCCTTGGCCGTCGGCTCGTCCACGCCGCCGATCTCGAAGAGGATGGTGCCCGGCTTGATCGGGGCGACCCATTCCTCGGTCTCGCCTTTGCCTTTGCCCATTCGCACTTCCAGGGGCTTCTTGGAGATCGGCTTGTCCGGGAAGACGCGGATGTACACCCGCCCCTCGCGGTGCAGGAAGTGCGTGGCGGCCACGCGGCCGGCTTCCAACTGCTTGGCCGTTATCCAGGCCGAATCCTGGCTCTGCAATCCGAACTCCCCGAAGGAGACGGTGTTGCCGCGGGTCGCCAGCCCGCGCATCCTGCCGCGCTGCTGCTTGCGGTGTTTGACTCGTTTGGGCATCATCGCCATAAAGCACCTGTCACTTCGTCTGCTGAGAGATTCCTGTTAGGCCGGCCCGCCCTGCCCGGGCCCACCGTGTCCTCGAGCGCCGCCTCGGCCGCCCCGACCGCCGCCCGGGCCGCCCCGGTCGCCGCGATCGGTGCGCTCACGCCGACGACGGGCACGCGTCATCGCGGCGGCGGCAGCCTGTTCTTCCTCGCTCGGCTGCTCGCCGAACATCCCGCGGTAGATCCACACCTTCACGCCGATCGTCCCGTAGGTGGTGTAGCTGGTGGCGACGCCGTAGTCCACGTCCGCCTCCAGCGTGTGCAGCGGGATCGATCCCATGATCTGCTTTTCCGTGCGGGCGATTTCCGACCCGCCCAGCCGCCCGGCGATCATGATCTTCACGCCCTTGGCGCCGGCCTGCATGGCCATCTCGGCCCGCTGCTTCATGGTCCGGCGGAAGGAGGCCCGGCGCTTGAGCTGGTCGGCGATACCCTCGGCCAGCAGCTTGGCGTCCAGGTCGGGGTTCTTGATCTCGACGATGTTCAGGTTGACCCGCCGGTCGGTAAGCTCTTCCAGGCGGCTCTTGAGCTTGTCCACTTCGGCGCCCTTGGGCCCGATGACCAGGCCGGGGCGGGCGGTCTTGAGGATGACCTTGACCTCCTCGCGGGTACGCTCGATCTCGATGGAGCTGATAGCCGCGTAGGGAGGCTGGCGGTTGAGGTTGTCGTCGATGAAGCGGCGGATCCTCTCGTCTTCGATGAGGAACTCGCCGAAGTTGCTCTTGGGGGCGAACCAGCGGCTCTTCCAGCCGATCGTCACGCCGGTCCTGAACCCGATTGGAGATACTTTTTGACCCATTGCGCGCTGTCCTTATGCTAACTCTTCAACGGACACGACGATGTGGCTGGTCCGCTTGAGGATGGGGTGGGCCCGACCGCGGTCCTTGGGCTGGAACCGTTTCATGACCGGCCCCTCGTCGATGCGGGCCTCGTGGACGATGAGGCTTTCCACGTCGGCCTCGGCCTCCTGGGCGTTGGCCACGGCGCTCTTGAGCGTCTTGGAGATCATGCCGGCGGCCCGATTGTGCGTGAACTTCAGGATGTTCAGGGCGTCCTGGACATCCCGCCCGCGGATCAGGTCGACGATCAGGCGTGCTTTCCTCGCGCTGATGCGGGCATACTTGTAGGTTGATTGCCATGCCATGGCCGATTACTCCATGCCTGTCTTAAGCTTCTTTCTTCGCGCCGCCGCTGTGCCCGCGGAACATGCGGGTGGGGGCGAACTCGCCCAGCTTGTGCCCGACCATGTCCTCGGTGACGAACAGCTTGTGGAAGATCTTGCCGTTGTGGATCATGAACGTCCGTCCGATGAACTCCGGGACGATCGTGCAGGCGCGGGCCCAGGTCTTGATGGGCTCCCGGCTGCCGGTTTCGTTCTGCTTCTGGACCTTCCGGAACAGCTTCTCGTCAACGTACGGGCCTTTTTTCGAGCTTCGGGTCATGCCTTAAATCCTCGTTACAGCACCAACTGTCCCTGCCGCACGTTGCGCCGCCGGCGGAGGATCATTTTGTTGGAGCCCTTGCGTTTCCTGCGGGTCTTGCCGCCTTTGGCCAGCTTGCCGGTCGGGCTGACGGGGTGACGCCCGCCGCTGCGCCGGCCCTCGCCGCCGCCCATCGGGTGGGCGACGGGGTTCATGGCCGAGCCGCGAACGTAGGGGCGGATGCCCTTGTGGCGGTTGCGGCCGGCCTTGCCGATCCGCTGGCCCTGGTGGTCGGTGTTGCCCAGTTGCCCGATGGTGGCCCGGCACTCGGTGTGAACCATTCGCATCTCGCCGGATGGCAGGATCAGGTGGGCCATCTTGCCCTCGCGGGCGGCCAGGCGGGCGACCGAGCCGGCGGTGCGGACAAGCTTGCCGCCGCGCCCGGGGACCATCTCAATGTTGTGGACTTCCAGGCCCAGCGGAATCTTGCTCAGGGGCATGCAGTTGCCCACGCGGGGCTCGACGCCCTGGCTGCCGCTGTAGACCTTCTGGCCGACCTTCAGGCCCAGCGGGGACAGGATGTACCGCTTCTCGCCGTCCTCGTACTCCAGGAGGGCGATGTTGGCGGTGCGGCAGGGGTCGTACTGGATCGACAACACGGTGGCGGCCTGGCCGTCCTTGTTCCGCTTGAAGTCGATGACACGGTACTTCTGCTTGTTGCCGCCGCCGCGGTGGCGGCTGGTGATGAAGCCCTGGAAGTTGCGCCCGCCCTTCTTCTTGAGGGGCTTGAGCAGCGACTTCTCCGGCGTGGCGCTGGTGACTTCCTCGCGGATGTTCACCGAGCTGTTTCGCCGGCCGTTCGATGTCGGTTTGTAGATCTTGATCGCCATGAGTATGCCTTGCGCCTGCTAGAACAGATCGATGCGGTCGTCTTCGTGAAGGACGACGAACGCCTTCTTCCAGTGGCTGGTGGTGCCCCACTTGTACCCGGCCCGGCGGGGCTTGCCCTTACGGTTGGCGGTGCGGACCTCCACCACGCGAACCTTGTAGATCTTCTCGACGGCCTGGCGGATCTGGGCCTTGTTGGCCTGCGGGGCCACCTCGAAGGAGTACGCGTTGCGCGTCTGCGACTGGTGGGTGCCCTTCTCGGTGATCAGCGGCCGAATCAGGATGCCGTAGATATCGTTCTTCATTGGGCCGACTCCTGGCCCACCAGGGCCTTCATCGCGTCCAGGGTGACAATCATCTTCTGGCGGGTGGCCACGTCGTAGGCATTCAACTCCTCGGCGATTCGGACGGTGAGGTCCGGGAGGTTCCGGGAGCTGAGGTAGACGTTGGCGTCCCGCTGGGCGAGGGTCAGCAGGCAGGAGCGGTTGATCTGGAGGGCCTGGAGGACCTTGGCCATCTGGGCGGTCTTGGGGGCGTCCAGGTTCAGGCCGTCCAGGACCATCAGGTCGCTGCCCAGGAGCTTGGCCAGGATGGCGGACTTGAGGGCCGCCTGGCGCATCTTCTTGGGCAGGGCCTGGCGGAAATCGCGGGTTCGCTTGGCGAAGGCCATCCCGCCGCCCTTCATGACGTTGGTGCGGACGTTGCCCCTGCGGGCGTTGCCCGTGCCCTTCTGGCGGTAGAGCTTGCGGGTCGACCCGGCCACGTCAGCGCGGCTCTTGGTCTGGGCCGTGCCCTGTCGCTGGTTGGCGTGGTAGGCCACCACCGCCTGCTTGACCAGGGCGGCGTTGACCGTGCCTCCAAGGACCTGCTCGTCCACCTTCAGGGTGTCGATCTTCTGGCCGCTGATGTTGTATACAGGTACTTCCAACATGACGATATCCTGTTGGGCTGGCCCTACTGGGCGGCCTTGCCCGTCTTGCTCGCTCGGATGAAGACGTACCCGCCGTTGGCTCCGGGCACCGCGCCCTGGATCAGCAACAGGTTGTTTTCCTTGTCGATTCGGACCAGCCGGTGGTTGCGGCTGGTGCTGCGGACGCTGCCCATGTGCCCCGCCATCCGCTTGCCCTTCTTGATGTCGCCGCCCCAGCCGCGGGTGGTCGCGTGGCTGCCGATGGAGCCGGGGCTGCGGTGCTTGCGTTCCGTGCCGTGGCTGGCGGGCTGGCCGCCGAAGTTGTGGCGCTTCATGACGCCCTGGTAGCCCTTGCCCTTGGTCGTGCCGATCACGTCGACCAGGTCCACGCCCTCGAAGACGTCCACGCTGAAGGTCTGCCCCAGCTCGACGTCCTGGGCGTCCTGGGCCAGGCGGACTTCCCGCACAAACCGCTTGGGCTTGCACTTGGCCTTGGCGGCGACCTTGATCTGCGGCTTGGCCGCCCGCTGGACCTTGACGTCCTCGAAGCCCAGTTGCAGGGCGGGGTAGCCGTCCTGCTCCACCGTCTTGATCTGGAGCACGTTGCACGGCCCGGCCTGAACGACGGTCACCGGCGACAACACGCCGGCTTCGTCATAGACCTGGGTCATGCCTATCTTCTTGCCGAGCAATGCCTGCATGAGCACACCTATGCCTTGATCTTGATGAACACGCCGGCGGGCACGACCAGGCGGTTGAGCGCCTCGACGGTCCGCACAGTGGGCTCGTAGATGTCGATGATTCGCTTGTGGGTCCGCATCTCGAACTGCTCGCGGGACTTCTTGTCCACATGCGGGCTGCGGAGCACCGTGTATCGCTCGATCCGAGTGGGCAGCGGGATCGGACCCCGCACGCGGGCGCCCGTCCGTTCGGCGTGATCCACGATCTCCTTGGCCGAGTTATCCAGGGCCCGATGATCGTATGCTTCCATCCGTATGCGTATCTTGTCTTGCACCATGGAAAACGTCTCCGATCCCGTTGCTCGCGGGGAAAAATGCAGAGTTACGTAAAGATACGGATTTTTTCATCTCTGTCAACTCAAATCCGCTCTTTGGCTCAATTTTTCCCGGTTTACCTCATACGTACCGAAGGATCTGCTCCGCCACCTGGGCGGGCGCGGGGGCATACGCGGCGGGTTCCAGCGTATAAGTCCCGCGTCCCTGGGTCAGGCTGCGAAGCTGAGTACTGTATCCGAACATCTCCGCCAGCGGCACCTCCGCCAGCAGCACACGATAGCGCCCGCGGGTCTCCATCTGGTGGATCTCCGCCCGGCGGGCCTGCAAATCACCCGTCACTGCGCCCAGGAACTCCTCCGGCGTCGACACCGCCAGGCGCATGATCGGTTCCAGAAAGACCGGGGTGGCGTCCTTGACGGCCTGGTTGAAGCCCAGGGCGGCCGCGTGCTGGAACGCAATGTCGTTGCTGTCCACCGGGTGGTGCTTGCCGTCCAGCAGCGTCGCCTTGACGTTGAGCATGGGATAGCCCGCCAGGGGCCCGCTGCCGGCGGCGTCGCGGACGCCCTGCTCGACGGAAGCCACGAACTCCCGCGGGATGACCCCGCCGTGGGTGGCGTCCTCGAAGGTGATGGGCGGTTGTCCGGTGGCGGGCTTGCAGGCCTCCACGCGGAGAGTCACCACGGCGAACATGCCCCGCCCGCCGGTCTGGTGGATGAACCGGCCCTCGGCCTGGGCCTGGCCCAGTACGGTCTCCTTGTAGGCCACGCTGGGCCGGCCCACGCGGACGTCCACGCTGAGGTCGCGGATAAGCTTGTTTCGGATAATCTCCAGGTGCAGCTCGCCCATGCCGGAGATGGTGGTCTGCCCGGTGTCGCTGTCGTAGCGGAAGCGGAAGCTGGGGTCTTCCCGCCGCAGGGTGTTCAGGGCGTCCACGAGGCGTTCCTTGTCGGCGCTGGATCGCGGCTCGATGGACATGGTGATGACCGGCTCGGGGAACTCCAGCCGCTCCAGCACGATCGGATGGCGGGTGTCGCAGAGGGTGTCGCCGGTGAGGCTGTGCTTGAGCCCCACCACCGCCACGATGTCGCCCGCGACCGCCTCGTCCCGCTTGATCCGTCGCTGGGCGTGCATCTCCCAGATGCGGGAGATGTTCTCCTTCTTGTCCTGAGTGCTGTTGAGGACCCGCGTCCCACCGCCCAGGTGCCCGCTGTAGATGCGGATGAAGTGCAGGTCTCCGTGCTGGTCGGAGACGACCTTGAAGACCAGGGCCGAGAAGGGCTCATCCGGATCGGGTTTGCGGCGAATGACCTTGTCGCTGCGGAGCGTCTCGTGCCCAGCGATGGCGCCGACCTCCAGAGGGCTGGGCAGGTAGTCCACCACGGCGTCCAGCAGCAACTGGATGCCCATGTGCTTGAGCGCCGAGCCGCACAGCAGGGGCTGAATCTTGTTGGCCACCGTACCCTTGCGGAGGGCGGCGATGATCGCCTCGGCGTCGATCTCCTCCTCGGCCAGGTACTTCTCCATCAGGGCGTCGTCGCACTCCGCCGCCCGCTCGATCAGTTCGTGGCGGAACAGCTCGACCTCGTCGGCCATCTCGGGCGGTATGGGGCCCGTCGAGCCGATCTCGGCGGGCTCGTAGAAGTAGGCCGTCCGGGTGATCAGGTCCACCTGCCCCTGGAAGGTCTCGCCCTCGCCGATGGGCAGTTGGAGGACGACGGGATGGCCCAGGAGTCTCTCGCGGATCTCGCGGACCACGCGGTCGAAGTCGGCGCCGGTGCGGTCGAGCTTGTTGACAAAGCACAGTCGGGGCACGCGGTAGCGGTCGGCCTGGTGCCAGACGGTCTCGGACTGGGCCTCGACCCCGCCCACGCCGCAGAAGACGGCCACCGCGCCGTCCAGCACGCGGAGGGACCGTTCGACCTCGATCGTGAAGTCGACGTGTCCGGGGGTGTCGATGAGATTGACGGCGTGGTCGCGCCAGGGGAAGGTGGTGGCCGCGGAGGTGATGGTGATCCCCCGCTGCTGCTCCTCGACCAGGTAGTCCATGACGGCCGTCCCCTCGTGCACCTCGCCGATCTTGTAGGTACGACCGGCGAAGAAGAGGACCCGTTCGGTAACGGTCGTCTTCCCGGCATCGATGTGGGCCATGATGCCGATGTTGCGAACATGTTGGAGGCTTTTGGCCATCTCGCTCTGCGTTTGCCCGCTGGGGGCCACCTGTACGAACACCTGCGACACGCGCCAGGCCGGCGCATAGAGAGAGGCAAACGGAGCGAACGGATGGGGGGGAAATCCACGCGTTCAGGCTGGAGAGCGCCTCCGGGCGTCTCCGCCGGTCTTGGAGCTCATCTGGGGCGAGCCCAGCGAGTCACGAGCAGACCGGCCCGGTTGTCCTATCTCAAGCGGCCTGGCCCCGGCCGGCCGGTGAAGACCGGGCCGGAGCGACCTTTTCTGAGCCCCGGCCACATCGCCGCCGCCTGCATCCGCGTCGGCGGGACCGGGGTCGCCCAGGGCTCGCATTGCCGGTGTCCCGCGGGACCGACCCGCTATCCGTTGCCGGCAATCGCCAAAGGCGATTCAACACGTCACCGCTTCTCCTCGCCCGGCGGCGGGCCCAGGCCCGTCACCGGCGAGGGTGTAAGCTAAAGATTATACTACGCGCCCTGCAAAAACAGCAAGGCGAAAAATCACCACGCGAAGTGGGCGAAGGCCTTGTTGGCCTCGGCCATTCGGTGAACGTTCTCGCGGGTCTGCATGGCGGCGCCTTCGCCCTTGTAGGCGGCCAGCAGTTCGCCGGCCAGGCGGTCGGCGGTGGGGCTGCCCTTGCCGCCCCGGACGGCCTCGCGGAGCCAGCGGATGGCCAGCGAGAGCTGGCGCTTCTTGTTGACCTGCATGGGAACCTGGTAGTTGGCCCCGCCGACGCGCTTGGAGCGGACTTCGATGAGGGGCTTGACGTTCTCCAGGGCCTTCTCGAAGACCTCGAGAGGGGGAGCGTCCTTCATCTTCTTGGCGATCTGCTCCATCGCGTCATAGAACATGCGCTGGGCGACGGACTTCTTGCCGTCGTACATGAAGCAGTTGATGAACTTGGTCACCAGCTTGCTGTGGTAGACAGGGTCTGGCGCCATTTTTTCCGACGATGCCGTGAACTTCTTGTATGCCATGTTGCTCTTTCCGTTCCCGCCCCAGCGGCGGGGTGCTGCTGATTACCTGGATTGCGTGTAACGTGACGGTAACCCGCTCGGCGGCCCGGCGGCCGGGGTACGGGACCCCTGCCGCTCGACCCGCCGGTGCGGGAGTCTACTTGGGCCTTTTGGTTCCGTACTTGGAGCGGCTCTTGGAGCGGCGGGCGTTGAACTTCTGCTGCATCTCGACGCCCAGGGCGTCCAGCGCGCCGCGAACGATGTGGTACCGCACGCCGGGCAGGTCGCGGACACGACCGCCGCGGACCAGAACGATGCTGTGCTCCTGGAGGTTGTGGTCGATGCCCGGAATGTAGGCCGTCACTTCCTTGCCGTTGCTCAGGCGGACACGAGCCACCTTTCGCAGGGCGGAGTTGGGCTTCTTGGGCGTGACGGTCTTGACCAGCACGCACACGCCGCGCTTCTGCGGGCAGTTTTCCAGGGCCACATTCTTCTTCTTGGCTTTCTGGACCCGCCGGGGTCGGCGGACCAACTGATTGATCGTCGGCATCTCGGTTCCTCATGGTGGGACGGCCTCAGGCCGCCCGGTTGGTGTTTCCTGATATCGGTTGTTTTATTGTTCCTGGCCCGTCAGCGCCTGCTGGACGGCCTGGGTGATCTCGGCCTCGGTCAGCTCTTCGCGGGCCAGCGGGGGCAGCTCGCCGAACTCGACGTTCCGCTTGATCCGCATTTCCAGGTACGGCTTGAAGCTCGTGCCGGCGGGGATCAGGTGGCCCAGGATGACGTTCTCCTTGAGCCCGCGGAGTTCGTCGATCTTGCCCGCCAGGGCCGCTTCGGTGAAGACCTTGGTGCTTTCCTGGAAGCTGGCAGCCGACAGGAAGCTCTCGGATTGCAGCGAGGCCTTGGTGATGCCGAGCAGGAGCGTCTTGGCCGTAGCGGGCCGGGGCCGGCGCGTCTTGCAGGGCTCTCCGCCCTTGGCCTCGACCTCGGCGTTGGCAGTCTCGACCTTGTCCTTGGCGACGATCTCGCCCTCGCCCAACTCGGTGTCTCCGGGCTCGACGATCTTCAGCGACGAGGCAAGCCGTTTATTCTCGTACAGGAAGCGGAACTTGTCAACCACATCTCCGGGCAGGAGGCTGCTGTCGCCGACGCTCTCGACCTTCACCTTTCGCAGCATCTGCGAGAGGATGATCTCGATGTGCTTGTCGTTGAGGTTCACGCCCTGGCCTCGGTAGACGCCCTGGACCTCGCTGAGCAGGTAGTGCTGGAGGGCTTCCTCGCCTCGGATGGCCAGGATGTCGTGCAGCACCAGCGGGCCCTCGGTCAGGGGGTCGCCGGCCTCGACGTAGTCGCCGGTGTGCACCAGCAGGTGGCGGTCGTGCGGCACGTGGTGCTCGCGTTCCATGCCCGACTCGCTGCGGATGATGATGGTCATCTTGCCGCGGCGCTTGTCGGTTCGCAGCTCGACGCGCCCGGAGATCTCGGCCATGGCGGCCGGCTCCTTCGGCTTGCGGGCCTCGAAGACCTCTGTCACGCGAGGCAGACCGCCGGTGATATCCTGCGTTCCGGAGACCTCACGGGGCTGGCGGGCGAGCAGTTCGCCCGGCTGGACGTGCTGGCCTTCCTCGACCTCGATGCGGGCCTTGGCGCGCAGGTAGTGGAAGTCGAGGATCTTGCCGCTCTTGTCCTCGATGACGATGCGCGGGTGCATCTCGCCCTTGTGCTCGATGACGATGTAGCGTCGTCCGGCCTTGCCGCGTTCGGCCTCGACGCGGACGGTCTCGCCTTCCTCGATGTCCTGGAAGCGGACGCTACCGGGGGCCTCGGCCAGAATGGGCACCCTGTGGGGGTCCCAGGCGACCAGTCGCTGGCCGGCCTTGACCTTGGCACCCTCGGTGACCAGGACGAACGCGCCGTAGGGCACCTTGTACTTTTCGAGTTCGCGGTTCTTCTCGTCGAGGATGGCGATCTCGCCGTTTCGCTTCAGGGCCACCAGGCTCTTGCCCCTGGTCCCGGGCAGGTTCACATCGACGGCGTTGAGGTCGCGATACTGGATGGTGCCGGTCGCGGTGGCCAGCACTTCGGACTCGACGACGCTGCGGGTGGCGACGCCGCCGGTATGGAAGGTCCGCAAGGTGAGCTGGGTGCCCGGCTCGCCGATCGACTGGGCGGCGATGATGCCGACGGCCATGCCCTCTTCCACCAGCTTGCCGGTGGACAGGTCGCGCCCGTAGCACTTGGCGCACAGGCCGACGGGGCTCTCGCAGGTCAGCGGCGAGCGGACGCGGATGGTCTCCATGCCCAGATCCTCGATCTGGCGGGCCATCTCCATGGTGATGATCTCGTTCTCGCGAACGATGGTGTGGTCGGTGATCGGGTTGACGATGTTCTCGCGGGCCACGCGTCCGACGATGACTTCCCGCAGGGGCACGTCGACCTGCTCGCCCTTGTAGATGGCGGACTTGGTGATGCCCTTGAGGGTGCCGCAGTCGAGTTCGGTGATGATGAAGTTCTGGGCCACGTCGGCCAGCTTGCGGGTGAGGTAGCCCGAGTCGGCCGTCTTGAGGGCGGTGTCGGCCAGTCCCTTGCGGGCGCCGTGGGTGGAGCTGAAGTACTCCAGCACGGTCAGGCCCTCGCGGAAGTTGGCCTTAATGGGCGCCTCGATGATCTCGCCGCTGGGCTTGGACATCAGGCCTCGCATGCCGGCGAGCTGGCGGATCTGATCGACGTTGCCTCGGGCGCCCGAGTCGCTCATCAGGAAGACGGGGTTGAGGTAGTTGGGGTCGTAGGATCGCTTGTCTTCCTTGAGGGCGCCCAGGAGGGCCTTGGTGACCTCTTCGCGGGCGTGGATCCACACGTCGACGATCTGGTTGTACCGCTCGCCCTCGGTGATGGCGTTGGCGTGGAAGTCCTTCTCGATCTGGTCGACGCGGGCCTGCGACTCGGCCAGGATCTGGGCCTTGCGCTGGGGAATGGTCGCGTCGGTGATGCCGAAGGAGACGCCCGCCAGCGTGGAGCAGCGGAAGCCGAGGTCCTTCATCTTATCCAGCAGGTTGAGGGTCGCTCCGCGTCCGAGTTGAGCGTAGCAGTCGCTGATGACCCGCATGGCGCCCTTCTGGCCCAGCGGGTAGTTGTAGAACGGCATGCGAGTATCGAGGATGTCGTTGAAGATGCACCGCCCGACGGTGGTGATGACCTTGCCGTCCTTGGGGGCGTATCGCTTGTCGAACTCGATGACGTCCTTGCCCTCGGGCAGGCGCATGATGATCTTGGCGTGCATGCCGATGCGCCCGAGGTAGTGGGCGGTCATGGCCTCGTGGGGATGGGCGAAGACCGGGTATCGGTTGCCGTCGGAGAACCTGACCAGCTTGACGTCGCCCTGGACGGACTCGGCCCCGCGGTCGGAGGAGAGGTAGTAGACGCCGAGGACGATGTCCTGCATGGGGCTGACGATGGGCTGCCCGCTGGCGGGCGAGAAGATGTTGTTGGTCGCCAGCATGAGCACGTGGGCCTCGGCCTGCGCCTCGACGGACAGGGGCAGGTGAACGGCCATCTGGTCGCCGTCGAAGTCGGCGTTGAAGCCCTTGCAGACCAGCGGGTGGATGCGGATGGCGTTGCCCTCGACCAGGACGGGCTCGAAGGCCTGGATGCCCATGCGGTGCAGCGTGGGGGCGCGGTTCAGCAGCACGGGGTGCTGGTAGATCACCTCTTCCAGCACGTCCCAGATCTCCTTGTCGCGGCGCTCGAGCATCTTCTTGGCGGACTTGATGGTGTCGGCCAGGTTGCGGTCCTTGAGCTTGCGGATGATGAAGGGCTGGTACAGCTCAAGGGCGATCTTCTTGGGCAGGCCGCACTGGTGGAGGTTCAACTCGGGCCCGACGACGATGACCGATCGGGCGGAGTAGTCGACGCGTTTGCCCAGGAGGTTTTCGCGGAAGCGCCCCTGCTTGCCCTTGATCATGTCGGTGAGGGATTTCAGGGGGCGGTTGGCGGTGCCCTGGACGGGGCGGCGGCAGCGGCCGTTGTCGAACAGGGCGTCGACGGCCTGCTGGAGCATGCGTTTTTCGTTGCGGATGATGACCTCGGGCGCGTTGAGGTCCATCAGTTTCTTGAGCCGGTTGTTGCGGTTGATGATGCGGCGGTAGAGATCGTTGAGGTCGCTGGTGGCGAAGTTGCCGCTCTCCAGCAGGACCAGGGGGCGCAGGTCCGGCGGGATGACGGGGATGACTTCCATGACCATCCACTCGGCGCGGTTGCCGGAGCTGCGGATGGACTCGACCAGCTTGAGGCGCTTGGTGAGGTCCTTGATCTTCTGCTTGGAGTTGGTCTTCTTAAGCCCCTCGCGCAGGTCGTTGGCCAGGGCGGGCAGGTCGAGTTTTTCCAGCAGGGTCTTGACGGCCTCGGCGCCCATGTGGGCCTTGAAGTCGTCGCGGTACTGTTCGTAGGCGCTGCGGTATTCCTCCTCGGTGAGCACCTGCTGATACTTCAGCGGGGTCTGCCCGGGGTCGGTGACGACGTAGTCCTGGAAGAGGATGATCTTCTCCAGGTCGGCGGTCTTCATGTTCAGCAGCGTGCCCAGACGGCTGGGCAGGGCCTTGAAGAACCAGATGTGGACGATGGGGGCGGCCAGGTTGATGTGGCCCATGCGTTTGCGGCGGACGCGGCTGTGGGTGACCTTGACGCCGCAGCGGTCGCAGATGATGCCCTTGTGCTTGGTGCCCTTGTACTTGCCGCACGCGCACTCCCAGTCCCGCTCCGGGCCGAAGATGCGCTCGCAGAACAGGCCGTCCTTCTCGGGACGGTAGGTGCGGTAGTTGATCGTCTCGGGGCGCTTGACCTCGCCGAACGACCAGCTTCGGATGTCGTTGGGGCTGGCCAGTTGGATCTTCACCGACCCGTAGTCATTGATGCGATCGTATACGCTTTCAGCCATTGTCCGTCGCTCCTGGCGTCGTTGTCGTGTAGGTAAATCTATCCCGATGCCGCCGGCTGAATGGGATCAGATCAGCTTTTTCTTTTCCAGTTGGATGTTCAGGCCCAGCCCGCGGAGTTCGTTGCACAGCACGTCGAAGCTGACGGGCGTACCGGCCTCCAGGGAGTTGGTGCCCTTGACCATGGACTCGTAGATCTTGGTCCGCCCTTCCACGTCGTCGCTCTTGACGGTGAGCAACTCCTGGAGGGTGTAGCTGGCGCCGTAGGCTTCCAGGCCCCAGACTTCCATCTCGCCGAACCGCTGCCCGCCGGTGCGGGCCTTGCCGCCCAGGGGCTGCTGGGTGATCAGCGAGTACGGGCCGGTCGCCCGGGCGTGGATCTTCTCGTCCACCAGATGGTGGAGCTTGTTCATGTAGATGTAGCCGACGGTGACCTTCTGCTCGAAGGGCTCGCCGGTGCGGCCGTCGAACAGGCGGGTCTTGCCGTCGGGCGGCATCTCGACCAGCAGTTCGCGGCTGTCGCCGGCCTTGTGGACCACGTCCAGCTTCGAACGGCGATCGCGGACGTAGGTGTTGGCCTCCTGGACGGCCTGGAAGATCTCCTCCTCGCTGGCCCCGTCGAAGACGGGGGTGACGGCCTGGAACCCCAGCACCGCCGCCGCCCAGCCCAGGTGGGTCTCGAGGATCTGGCCGAGGTTCATACGGCCGGGCACGCCGAGGGGGTTGAGGCAGATCTCGACGGGCGTGCCGTCTTCGAGGAAGGGCATGTCCTCCTCGGGCAGGATGCGGGCGATGACGCCCTTGTTTCCGTGCCGGCCGGCCATCTTGTCGCCCACGCCGAGCTTCCGCTTGGTGGCCACGCGAACCTTGACCATCTCCAGCACGCCGCTGGGCAACTCGTCTCCGCGTTTCATGTGGTCGAGCTTGCGTTCGGATTCCTTGCGAATCTCCTCGATCCGGGGCCAGTAGCGGGCATGGAGGGACTCGGCCTGCTGCTTGGCGGCCGCCTTGGACGACTTCATCCAGGTGGCCTTGAAGCTCTCGATCTGTTCGAGGATGACCGCGTCGTTGTCGCTGGCGCCGACCTTCTGCTTGGTGGTCGGGTCGACCATGGGCGTGCCGAGGACCTCGTTGATCTCGTTGGCCATCAGGCGGAAGACCTTGACCATGCGCTTGTGCATGGAGTCGCGGTAGTCCCTCATGCGGCGCTGGATGTCCTTCTTCTGCTCGTCGGTCATGTGGACGCGACGGCTGAAGCGGACGGCGTCGACCACGACGCCCTCCTCGCCGGCGGGCAGTTCGAGGCTGTCGTTCTTAACGTCCTCGCCGGCCCGTCCGAAGATGGCGTGCAGGAGCTTCTCCTCGGGCGACAGTTCGCTCTTGCTCTTGGGCGCGACCTTGCCGACCAGGATGTCGCCGGGCCCGACGCGGGTGCCGATGCGGACCACACCGTTCTCGTCGAGGTTCCGCAGGGCCTTTTCCGAGACGTTGGGAATGTCGCGGGTGAACTCTTCGCGGCCCAGCTTGGTCTCGCGGACCTCGACCTCGTACTCCTCCAGATGGATGGAGGTGAAGGTGTCGTCCTTGAGCAGGCGCTCGGAGATGAGGATGGCGTCCTCGAAGTTGTAGCCGTCGAAGGGCATGAAGGCGACCAGGACGTTTCGTCCCAGGGCCAGTTCCCCGCGGCTGCACGCGGGCCCGTCGGCGATGATCTGGCCCCGCTTGACCCGCTGGCCCTCGACGACCATGGGCTTCTGGGTCAGGCAGGCCCGCTCGTTGAGCTTGCAGAACTTGCGCAGCTCGTACTCGTCGGCGTTGTCGATGATGATCCGCAGGGCGTCGACGTAGGTGACGGCGCCGGCCTTGCGGGCCCGGATGACCATGCCGGAGTTCTCGGCCACCGCGTGCTCCATGCCCGTGGCGACGATGGGCACCTCGGTGCGGATGAGCGGCACGGCCTGGCGCTGCATGTTGGAACCCATGAGGGCGCGGTTGGCGTCGTCGTGTTCCAGGAACGGGATGAGGGCGGCCGACACGCCCACCGTCTGCTTGGGCGAGATGTCGACATAGTGGACGTCGTTGCCGTCGACCAGCTTGACGTCGCCGTTGACGCGGGCCAGCACGTGCTCCTTGGGCAGGCGCTGGGCCTCGCCGCGGGCGGTCTTTTCCAGGGCGTCGGGCGGGGCCAGGGTGGCTTCCAGTTCCTCGTCGGCCCGGAGGGCGACGATCTCATCGACGACCTTGCCCCTGGTGGCCCGGCGGTACGGAGTGGTGATGAAGCCGTACTCGTCGACGCCGGCGTAGATGCCCAGCGAGGTGATCAGGCCGATGTTCTGGCCTTCAGGCGTCTCGATGGGGCAGATGCGCCCGTAGTGGCTGATGTGGACGTCGCGGGTCTCGAAGCCGGCCCGCTTGCGGTTGAGCCCGCCGGGGCCGAGGGCGGAGAGCCGCCGCTCGTGGGTGAGCTGGCTCAGCGGGTTCTGCTGGTCGACGACCTGGCTGAGTTCGCCCCGCCCGAAGAAGAACTCGATGGACGAGGAGATGCTCTTGGAGTTGACCAGTTCGGAGATCTTGGTCAGTTCCTTGGGGTCCTTCAAGCTCATCCGTTCCTGCACCGTGCGGCGAAGCTTGAGAAAACCCTTGCGGAGTTCGTCGGTGGCCAGTTCGTCGATGGTGCGGAGGCGCCGGTTGCCCAGGTGGTCGATGTCGTCGACCTTGCCCTCGCCGCTGCGTAGCTTGAGGATGTACTTGAGCGTGCCGATCAGGTCCTCCACGCGGAGGGTCATCACCGATTCCGGCACGTCCTGGTGGAACTTGCGGTTGATGCGGAATCGCCCCACCTTGCCCAGGCGGTAGCGGTTCTCGTCGTAGAACTTCTCGGCGAACAGCGTGCGGGCCTTGTCGATGTGCGGCGGGTTGCCCGGGCGAAGCCGCATGTAGATCCGCAGCAGGGCGTTCTCATGGCTGTCGGCGGAGTCCTCGGACAGCGTGTTCAGCAGCAGCGGGTCGGGGGCCTTCTCGACCACCTCGACCTTCTTGAGCTTGGAGGCCGCGATCTTCGTGACCGCCTCGCCGATCTGACCGCCGGCCGGCACCAGTTCCTCGCCGGTCTCGCTGTCGATGATGGCTTCCACCGCGTACATCTGCGGGCGGAGGTCGTCGACGCCGATGTTCCGGGTCGGGTAGAACTCGCGGATGATGGCCGCGTCCGAACCGTACCGCTCGTCCATGGCCCGCAGGAAGGTGGTGGCCGGGATCTTGGAGGACTGGTCGATCCTCATGGCCAGGGCGTCCTTCTTGGTCACGCCCAGTTCGATCCAGCTTCCCCGCTCGGGGATGACGCGGGCGCCGTGGAGGGGACGGTCGGACTCCTGCATTTCCACGGTGAAATCGACGCCGGGGCTGCGGTGAAGCTGCGAGACGATCACCCGCTCGGCGCCGTTGATGATGAACTCCCCCCCGCCGATCATGATGGGAATCTCGCCGATGTAGATCGACTCCTCCAGCACGTCCTTGGAGTCCTTGCGGGTCAGCCGGCAGCGGATGCGGAACGGCATGCCGAAGGTCAGGCGCAGGTCGCGGCACTCCTGCATGGTGTAGCGGGGCTCGGTCAGCTCGTAGGACAGATAGTCCAGGGTGGTCTGTTCGTCGTAGCTGACGATGGGGAAGATCTCCCGGAGCAGGGCTTCCAGGCCTTCGCCCTTGCGCCTGGACGGATCGGTTTCCAACTGCAGGAACCGCGCGTAGCTGGCGGTCTGAATCTCGATGAGATTAGGCACCGGGGCGGCGTCGCCCACCTTGGAAAAGTTCCTGACCTTATCGGCTCGCAGCATGACCATGTCCTCGTATCAAAAGTCGGTCCGACCCGTGTTGCGGACGTCTGGCGAACGAAACCCAAAAACTCACCACGCACGAACAACCGGCGCGGAACGGGCCAGGGGCCCGTCTGCCGGTCGATTGACCCCACGCGCGACCATCACCGGCAGGCAAGACCCCGTCCGGTACCAGGCGAGACTTGGGAACTCGCCTGGACGGGATCGCGGCCCTGACCGCCGGTGATGCGTCGCTGTGCTGTAGGTCAATCTCGATAGCTTTCCTGCCTTCGCGGCCGCGGGCGGTGCGTCGCCCGCGACAGGCACTGGCCCGTCTTACTTGATCTCGACGGCGCCGCCGGCCTCTTCCAACTGCTTCTTGGCGTCCTCGGCCTCTTCCTTCGACACGCCCGTCTTGACCGGCTTGGGCGCGCCGTCGACCAGGTCCTTGGCCTCCTTGAGGCCCAGGTTGGTCAGGGCCCGGACGACCTTGATGACCTGGATCTTCTTGTCGCCGGCGCCGGTGAGGACGACGTCGAACGAGGTCTTCTCTTCCTCGGCCGGGGCGGCAGCGGCGCCCGGACCGGCCGCCATCATGACGGCGCCGCCGGCGGCGGGTTCGATCCCGTAGGCTTCCTTCAGGTAATCCTTCAGTTCGACGGCTTCCTTCAGGGTCAGCCCAGCCAGCTTGTCGCCCAGTTCCTTGATTGCAGCACTTGCTTCTGCCATGGTTCCAAACCTTCCAAAACGTCACGGGAATCGTCAGCCCGTGTTCCCTGCCGGCCTGATAGGCGAGCACCCCGTTGGCGCTCATTTAATCCCTGAGGGACCAATCTGCAGCCGGATAAGTTTCTCTCTCTCGTTCAGGCCGAAGCCTCGCCCGCGGGGGCGGCTTCCGCGGCCGGGGGAGCTTCCGCGGCCGGGGCGGCTTCGGCGGCCGGAGCAGCTTCGGCTTCCAGCTTCTCGCCGGCTTCCTCTCGCTTCTCCTGGATGGCCTTGACCAGCGAGGCGATGGCCCCGCCGGGCCCGATCAGGCAGCCGGCCAGGTTGGCGCCGCTGGACAGCACGCACGAGACCGCCTGCCCGATGGCTTCGGGGCGGGTCGGGTACTTGCTGAGAGCCTCGATCTCTTCTTCCCGGAAGGGGTTGCCTTCGAGGACCGCGGCCTTGACCACCAGCTTGGGCGTCTCGCGATGGATGTCCAGCAGTTCGCGAACGATGGTGACGACGCTGTCGGCCCCGTAGGCCAGGGCGCAAGGCCCGTCCAGCAGGTCGCCGGCGGCATCGAGCTTGATCTCGCGGAAGGCCGAGCGGGCCAGCGAGTTCTTGACCACCATCAGGCGGATGTCCTTCTGGAGCAGGCGAGAGCGGATCTGGTGGGTGGTGACCGCGTCGACGCCGGTGAATCCGACCACCGCCAGCGAATCCACGCCGGCCAGGCGATCGGTAATCTCTTTGCGAAGCAGTTCCTTGACTGGTTTGCTCATGGTTTCACCTGTTACTGCACGTCCATCTGGACGCCGGGGGTCATCGCACCGGACAACACCGCGTTCTTGATATAGGTTCCCTTGGCCGCGGAGGGCTTGATGTGCTTTATGTGGCTGACGAAGGCGTTGATGTTGTCCACCAGCTTCTCGTCGGCAAAGCTCATCTTGCCCACCGGCACGTGGATGTTGCCACCGGCGTCGTTGCGATACTCGATCTTGCCGGCCGAGTACTCCCGCACGGCCTGGGCGACGTCGGTGACGACGGTGCCGGCCTTGGGCGAGGGCATCTTGCCCTGGGGTCCGAGGACCCGGCCCAGCCGGGAGACGTTCTTCATCACCGCGGGGGTGGCAACGGCGACGTCGAAGTCGGTCCAGCCGTCCTGAACCTTCTTGATCAGCTCGTCGTTGCCGGCCTCGATGGCGCCGGCGGCCTTGGCCTTCTCGATCTCGCTCTCGTCGCAGAAGGCGATGACCTTCTTGCTGGAGCCGATGCCGTGGGGCAGGCTGATCGAGCCGCGGAGGGCTTGGTCGGCCTGCTTGGGGTCGATGCCGAGGTGCAGGACCAGATTGACGGTCATGTCGAACTTAATGGCCTTGAAGGTCTTGAGGGCCGCGACGGCGTCGCCGACGGGGACCTTGCCTTGCGGCACCTTCGGCAGGTCGGCCTTGTATCGCTTGCTTCGTTCCTTACCCATACGGGTTTCTCCTGTCGTCCCGGGGGACTCCCACTGTTGTTGGTGACGGGCCCGTGGTGGGGCCCGGCCCGCAGCCGGCAGTCAGGGCGGACCGTCCGCCCGGCGCCGGCAGATGCGGACGGTTATTTTTCGACCACCAGCCCCATGGAGCGGGCGGTGCCTTCGATGATCCGGCAGGCGTGGTCCAGGTCGTGGGCGTTGAGATCGGCCTTCTTCTTCTCGGCGATGGCCCGGACCTGGTCCATGGTGACCTTGCCGACCTTCTCCTTGTTGGGCGTGCCGCTGCCCTTGGCGATCTGGGCGGCTTCCTTGAGCAGGGCGGACGCGGGCGGGCTCTTGGTGATGAAGGTGAAGGACTTGTCCTTGTAGACCGTGATCACCACGGGGATCGGGGTGCCGGCGTACTCGCGGGTGCGGTCGTTGAACTGCGAGACGAACTGCCCGATGTTGACGTTGTGCTGGCCCAGGGCCGGCCCGATGGGCGGCGCGGGGGTCGCCTGTCCGCCGGCGGCCTGCAGCTTGATCTGTGCGACGATTTCTTTTGCCATGGGTGTGAACCTTTCCGGATTCCGCTATGTCGCCTGGGTTATCCGCCCGTACGGCCAACGTCCGGGCGGGGCGGCTCACGGCCACCGGTCTGTAGGGTTTCGCATTCTCAGGCCTTTTCGACCTGCCAGTACCCCAGTTCGACGGGTGTGGCGCGCCCGAAGATTGTCACGATGACGCGGATCAGTCCCCGATCCAGCAGCACCTCGTCCACCGTGCCCTCGAAGTTTTCGAAGGCCCCTTCCTTGATCTTTACGCTGTCGCCCTTCTCGAACTCGACGCTGACGGGCCCGCCTTCCTCGGCCTTCTCCACCTGCATCAGCATCTTGTCGACGTCCGCCTGCTGCATGGGCGAGGGCTTGCCCGCGGCGCCGATGAAGTCGCCCACGCCGGTGGTTTCCTTGATGAGGAACCAGGCCTTGTCGCCGATCGTCCCGTCGCTCTCGAGTTCCATCTCGATGAAGACGTAGCCGGGATACATCTTGCGCTCGACGAACTTCTTCTCCCCGCGCCCGCGGGGGCTGGGACGACGCTCGGTGGGCACCAGGATGCGACCGATGCGGTCTTCCAGACCCTCGATCTTCACCTTTCGCTCCAGCGCGCGGCGAACCTCGTCCTCCTTGTTCGACGCCACCCGCAGCACATACCATTGCTTGGCCATGACCGTCCTTTAGGGCTCTAGCCCATCACGCCCAGCCACCGGAACAGGACCACGAACAGCAGGTCCACGCCGAAGATGATCACCGCCAGGATGAACGTGGTCACGATCACGACCTTGGTCGAGCCGACGACTTCCTTCCGGCTGGACCAGGAGACCTTCTTCATCTCGCCCTCGGTGGCGATCAGGAAGTCCGCCGTCCTGGGCCGATTGACGATCCAGAAGCTGAACAGGCCGAAGGCCAGCACCACCAAGGTGGGGATGCCGAACTGGACGTAGGTCTTCATCGCCCCCAGGCCGCCGATGGCTCCCAGTTGGGCGCTCAGAACCACCGCGCCGGCCAGCGCCAGTCCGAAAATCGTCACCGCGGTGATGATCCGGGTGTACTTGCCTTGACCGCGTTTGTAGATTTCAATTTTCACGTTTCACCGCACAGCCGCTTGATCCGGCGACAGCCCGCCGACCGGGCCGCCTGTTGCTCGTCCACCACGGCAGGGAGGACTTGAACCCCCAACCTGCGGTTTTGGAGACCGCTGCTCTACCAATTGAGCTACTGCCGTGTGCCGCCCGCGGGAGGGCGGGGTTCCGTCCCGCGGGCGAGTCTGCACGCTGCTGTTATTTCCGCTTGAGCTTATGCTCCGTGTGGTTGCGCGAGCGGGGGCAGTACTTCTTCAGCGTCAGCTTGGGCGTACCGCCGGCGGTGCGGACCTGGATGCGGTAATTCAGGTCGCCGCACTCGGTGCATTGCAGCCACACGTATTCGCGAGCCTTGGCCTTGGCCATCGTTTACTCCAGAATCTTGGTCACCACGCCGGCGCCGACGGTCCGGCCGCCCTCGCGGATGGCGAACCGAAGGCCTTCTTCCATGGCGATCGAGGTGTTCAGCAACTCGACCTCCATCTGAATGTTGTCGCCGGGCATGCACATCTCGGCGCCGCCCAGCAGCTTGATCGTGCCGGTCACGTCGGTGGTCCGGAAGTAGAACTGCGGACGATAGCCGGTGAAGAACGGGCTGTGACGCCCACCTTCCTCTTTGGTCAGCACGTACACCTCGGCGTTGAACTTCTTGTGCGGGGTGATGCTGCCGGGCTTGGCCAGCACCTGCCCGCGCTCCAGCTCGTTCTTTTCCACGCCGCGGAGCAGGCAGCCGACGTTATCGCCGGCGATGCCCTGGTCCAGCGTCTTCTGGAACATCTCGACGCCGGTGACGACGGTGGAACGGGTCTCGCCCAGGCCGACGATCTCGACGGTCTCGCCGACCTTGATCTGCCCGCGCTCGATACGCCCCGTGCCGACCGTGCCGCGACCCTTGATCGAGAACACGTCCTCGATGGGCATCAGGAACGGCTTGTCCACCTCGCGGACGGGCTCGGGGATGTAGCTGTCCAGCGCGGCCACCAGGTCCATGATGGGCTTGGCGTCCGCCCCGCCGGGATCGGCGATGGCCTTGGTCGCCGAGCCGCGGATGACCGGGGCCTCGTCGCCGTTGAACTCGTACTTGCTCAGCAGTTCGCGGACTTCCAGCTCGACCAGGTCCAGCAGCTCGGGGTCGTCGACCAGGTCGACCTTGTTCAGGAAGACCACCAGGGCGGGCACGTTGACCTGGCGGGCCAGGAGGACGTGCTCGCGGGTCTGGGGCATCGGGCCGTCGGCGGCCGACACGCACAGGATCGCGCCGTCCATCTGGGCGGCGCCGGTGATCATGTTCTTGACGTAGTCGGCGTGCCCGGGGCAGTCCACGTGGGCGTAGTGTCGCTTCTCGCTCTGATATTCCACGTGCGCGGTGGCAATGGTCAGAATCTTGGTCGGGTCGCGCCGGCCCTGGGATTCCGACGCCTTGGCGATGTCGTCATAGCTCTTGAACTTCGCCAGGCCCTGGGCCTCCAGCACCTTGGTGATCGCCGCGGTCAGCGTCGTCTTGCCGTGGTCGACGTGTCCGATCGTCCCGACGTTGACGTGCGGCTTGGTTCGCGAAAATACTTCCTTGGCCATCAGTAACGCTCCTCTTGTACGAGTTCTTGAATACTGCGTTTGTTTTGGGGCTTCCTGTCTATCGCTGACACCGCGTTGCTGCCCATCCTGCCGGGCCGGCCAAGCGTCGGCCTGTCCGCCATCCGGCTCGGCGGCCCCTGGGCCACCAGAGCTGCTGGTGGGGGTTGAACCCACGACCTCGTCCTTACCAAGGACGCGCTCTACCACTGAGCTACAGCAGCGCAAAGAAAAACTGACCACAAAGCCCCTCCCCATCACACCGGCCCGGGGCCCGGCTGACTGAGGGTGCACTGCGACCTTGGCTTTGAGATAGACCGGCTAGTATACGCCCCAAAATGATCCTGTCAAAAGAAATTTCAAGCCCGCCTCCAAGATTTTTGCCCGCAGGAAAGGCTGATTCGCCGCGCCGAGACCGCGTGTTGCGGATCGCCGCCCCTCGGGGTATCCTGTGCCCGCAGGGAAGCCCCTCGCGGCGCAGGGCAGGGCCGGCGTGTGCCCGGCCCCGCCGGACCACGGGCGCTGGGCAGATCATGAGAGTCAGGACACTGGGAACCCGAAGGACAGGATCGACATGATGACAAGGTTGAAGGGCGTCGCGACGGTCGTATGGGTCCTCGCTCTGGCGTCGCCGGCGAGGGCGGGTGAAAGCTACCCCCTGCTGGGCAAGGTCCGTCCGCGGCATGCCAGGGAGATCGCCGCCTCGCCCTGGTCGGTCGGCGGGGAGACGCTCGACCGCGACTACGCGATCTACGCCAACTACAAGGGCTACCTCGGGCCGCTGGGGGTCAAGAAGATCCGCCTCCAGGCCGGCTGGGCCAAGTGCGAGAAGAAGCCCGGCCGGTACGACTGGACCTGGCTGGACGAGGTGGTGGACGATGCCCTCGCCCAGGGAGTGGCGCCCTGGCTGGAGACGTCGTACGGCAATCCCATCTACGAAGGCGGCGGCGGGGCCGGCCTCGGCGGGGGCCTGCCCACCGGCGAGAAGGCCCTGGCCGCCTGGGACGCGTGGGTGGCGGCCCTGGTCGGGCGCTACCGTGACCGCGTGTTGGAGTGGGAGATCTGGAACGAGCCCGATCTCAACAAGAAGAACACCGCCGCCGACTACGCCGCCTTCTACATCCGCACGGCCGAGATCATCCGCCGCGAGCAACCCAAGGCCAGGCTGCTGGCCCTGGCCATCGCGGGGATCGGCAACACGGCCTACGTCGAGAGCTTCCTCAAGCCGCTGGCCGATCAGAAGAAGCTGCACCTGGTGGACCAGATCACGGTGCACGGGTACCCGGAGAACCCCGACTCGTCGTACCCCACCCTGGCCAAGCTGCTGAAGGTGGTGCGGAAGTACGACCCGAAGATCCCGCTGCGCCAGGGCGAGAACGGGGCGCCGTCGACGAAGACCGTCGGAGCCCTGTCCAAGCTCAAGACGTCCGAGACCGTCCAGGCCAAGTGGGACCTGCGCCGGATGATGGGCGATCTCGGCCACGACATGGAGTCCAACGTCTTCACGCTGATGGAGCTTCGTTACCGCGGCGGGCGGATGGACGGATGGAACACCAAGGGCATCCTCAAGGCCGCTCCGGACATGACCGTGGAGAGGCCCAAGCAGGCGTATTACGCCGTGCAGAACGTGACGGCGATCTTCGACAGCACGCTGGCCCGCGTCGCGGACTTCGCCTGCAAGGCCGACCTGGACCAGCCGCTGGCGGCCTACGCCTACAAGCGGGCCGACGGGGCGTGCGCCGCGACGCTCTGGCTGAGCGGCAGGGTCCCCGCCGACGCCAGCGACAAGACGCCCGCGAACCTCACGCTGACGGGCGTGAAGTTCACCGAGCCGCTCTGGGTGGACCTGCGGACGGGCGAGGTGCGGGCGATCCCGGCCGACCGCTGGAAGGCCGGCGAGGGCGGCTGCTCGTTCCAGGGCGTGCCCGTCTACGACTCGCCGGTCGTGATCGCCGAGAAGTCGCTCGTGCCGCTGGCGCCGGCGGCAGCGGCGCGTGGCACGGGCATCCTGCCCGTGCGTCCCACGGGCGTCCCGCCCGTGGGCCAGGGCCGGGACGGCCCTGCGACGCAGGGGCGAGACGCCCATGCCACGCTTGTGCTCACCAGGCCGGTCCGCATCGCCGGGCCCAAGCAGGACGACGCCGTCCGCCTGGCCATGGAGGACCTGGCCGGCGACGTCGAGGCCGCCCTCGGCCGAAAGGCCGAGGTGCTGCCCCCGCCGGAAGCGGCCAAGGCCGCCCGCGCCGACATAGTCGTCCGAATCGACGGCGGCCTGAACGAGCCGGGAAGCTACACCATCGAAGTCACCAAAGACGGCGTGACCATCCGCGGGGCCGACCGGCTGGGGGCGGTCTACGGCGTCTACCGCTTCAGCCGCGAGTTCCTCGGCGTCGACCCGCTGTGGTTCTGGAAAGGCCACGCCGCCCCCACCGACCGCCGCGACCGCATCGTGCTGCCCGCGGGCACGATTCGCTCGCAGCGGCCGGCGTTCCGCTACCGCGGCTGGTTCATCAACGACGAGGACCTGCTGAGCGAGTGGCTGGCACCCAGCGGCAAGCGGTCGATCGATTACCCGTTCTATGGGCAGGTCATCTCGCTGGAGATCGCCGAGCGGATCTTCGAGGCCCTGCTGCGATGCGAGGGCAACCTGGTCATCCCCGCGTCGTTCGTCGACGTGATGAACGAGCCGGAAGCCGAACTGGTCCGCCGGGCGGTGCGCCGCGGGCTGTACGTGACTCAGCACCACATCGAGCCGCTGGGCGTGAGCCACTTCGGCTTCGAGAACTTCTGGAAGCGCCAGGGCAGGACCGTGCGGATGTCCTACGCGAGCGACCCCCAGGCCGTCCGGGAGACGTGGACGGCCTTCGCCCGCCGCTGGGCGGAACTGGCGGGCGAGCAGGTCATCTGGCAGCTCGGCCTGCGCGGGCGGGGCGACATGCCGGTCTGGTCCAGCGACAAGTCCGTCTCGGCCGACAAGGCGGGCGAGATTATCTCCGCCGCCATCGCCGACCAGTGGCGGATCGTCCGCTCGGTGGACAAGCGCGACCAGCCGCCCACGACGGTAACGCTGTGGATGGAAGGCTCGCAGTTGATGGCCCGCGGCAGCCTGAAGCTGCCCACGGGCGTCACCGTCGTCTTCGCCGACGAGGGCTCCTCACAGACGCTCCAGGACGACTTCCGCCAGACGCCCCGCGCCGCCGACCACACGTATGGGCTGTACTACCATATCGCGTTCTGGTCTCGCGGCCCGCACCTGGTGGCCGGCACGCGGATCGGCAAGCTCGCCGACCAGCTCGGGCAGGTCATCGACAAGGGCGACACCCACTACGCCGTCTTCAACGTCTCGAACATCCGCGAGCACGTGCTGGGGGCAGCCGCCGGCATGGAGATCCTCCGCGACGGGCGCTCGTGGGACCGCAAGGGCTTCATCGGTCGCTGGCCGGCCCGGCAGGTCGCCCTGCCGGAGTGCCTGCTGGAGCTGCCCGGCGACCGGTTGTTGCAGGACGGCACGGCCTGGGTGCTGGCCCGCAAGCTGCTGGACCAGCTCGCCAGGAAGAAGACCGCCTTCCCCAGGGATTACCTGCCCGCGGGCGCCGCCACTGCCGGGGACTTCGCCGCCGCCCTGGACCGTTGCATCCAGAAGCTCGACGCGCTGGTCAAGCAGGCGGACGCGGGCGCCGCCGACAGGTTCTACACTCACACCCAGCCGCTGATGCTGCGCCAGTACTACGCCTACCTGCGGGAACTGGCGATGGCGATGGAGGACCGCTCCCGCCTGGCTGCCGCCTGTAAGGAACTGGAGGCCCTGTTGGCGATCCGCAACGAGGCCCAGGCCGGCCGATGGGCGAACTGGTATCGCGGAGACAAGAAGGAGAACCTGCCCGCCCTGCTGGAGCGAACGCGGACATTGACCAGCGACCATTGAACATTGACCGTTGATCATTGACCATTGAAGACTCGTCTTGGGGCGCCGGTTCACTCGTGTCTCGTCCCTCGTCCCTATTCCCTGTTCCCTAGTCCCTGTTCCCTCGTCCCTCATCCCTATTCGCCGTTCGATGTTTTTCTTTCAGTGTCGTCTTGACCCCCCGTCGCTCGGCGGGTATGTTGCGCTGTTTCTCTTTTTGCACAAGGCACAGCGGATATGGAAGAAGCAATCGCGAAAGCACAGACGCTGGTCGAGGCGCTGGGGTACATCCAGCGCTTCTCGGACAAGATCATCGTGGTCAAGATGGGCGGCTCGGTGATGGACGACGAGCGCGCCATGAGCGACATCATGACCGACATCGTGTTCATGAACACGGTGGGGATGCGTCCGGTGATCATCCACGGCGGGGGCAAGGCCATCAACAACGCCATGGAGGCCCGCGGGCTCCAGGTGGAGTTCGTCCAGGGACGGCGCTACACGGACCAGCGGACGTTGACGGTGGTCGAGCACGTCCTGTGCAACGAGATCAACCGCCAGCTCGTGAACATGATCGAGGCCATGGGCTCCAGCGCGATGGGCCTGCACACGCTCAGCTCGACGGTGCTGTTCGGCGAGAAGCTGTTCCTGGAGTCCGAGGGGCGCAAGATCGACCTGGGCTTCGTCGGGCGGGTCACCAGCGTGAACGCCCGGCTGATCGAGCTGCTCTGCCAGGCCGACACCGTCCCGGTGATCGCCCCGCTGGCCCGCGACAGGACGGGCACCAAGCTCAACTGCAACGCCGACACCGCCGCGGGCGAAGTGGCCGCCGCGCTGAAGGCCGAGAAGTTCGTCGTCGTCAGCGACACGCACGGCATCCGGCGCGACCCGAAGGACCCCGCCAGCCTCATCGCCCAGGTCAGCGAGGCCGAGATCCGCGCCATGATCCAGGACGGGACGATCTCCTCGGGCATGTTGCCCAAGGTCGAGGCGTGCCTGCGGGCGCTGGACGGCGGGGTCCAGCGGACCCACATCATCGACGGACGATTCCCCCACTCGCTGCTGCTGGAGATCTTCTCCGACGGCGGCGTCGGCACGCTCATTCAGAAGTAAAGCCGGGTGACCCATGATGAAGGATTTCGTGAATCTCGATCCGTTTTCCGGCGAGCAGTTGCAGGACCTGATCGATCGGGCCATCGCGGACAAGGCCCTCTTCCGACAGGGCAAGCTCCAGCCCACCCTTGAGCGCAAGACGCTGGCCATGATCTTCGAGAAGCCCTCCCTGCGGACGAGGGTCAGCTTCGAGACGGCCATGACGCACCTCGGCGGGCACGCCATCTACATGACCCAGGGCGACATCGGGCTGGGCAAGCGTGAGTCGGCCGAGGATACCGCCGCCGTCCTCGGGCGGATGTGCGACGCCATCATGGCCCGCACCTTCAGCCACGAGATGGTCGAGCGGCTGGCGGCCGCCAGCCCCACCCCGGTCATCAACGCCCTGACCGACTACAGCCACCCCTGCCAGGCGATGGCGGACCTGATGACCGCCCAGGAGCACTTCGGCCCGCTGCAGGGGCGGACGCTGGTCTTCGTGGGCGACGGCAACAACGTGGCCCGCAGCCTGGCCCAGGGCTGCGCCGCCCTGGGCATGAGGTTCATCCTGGCCGCGCCCGAGGGCTACGAGTTGGAACAGGCCTTCGTGGACTCGCTGCCGGGCGGCTGCTACAGCCTCGTCCGCGAGCCCGCCCGCGCCGTCAAGGACGCCGACGTGCTCTACACCGACACCTGGGTCTCCATGGGCCAGGAGAAGGAAGGCCAGAAGCGCAAGAGCGACCTGTCAGCCTTCCAGATCAACGCGGAACTGCTGCGGGCCGCCCCGTCGCACGCCGTCGTCATGCATTGCCTGCCCGCCTACAAGGGCTGCGAGATCACCGCCGAGGCCTTCGACGCCCACGCCGAGACCATCTTCGCCGAGGCCGAGAACCGCCTGCACTTCCAGCGGACGCTGCTGAACGTGCTCATCGCCGAGGGCGGAATCCGATAGCAGTCCGATTCGGTGTCTGCCGCCCATCTCCGAGCAGTCCTTGCCGGCTGGTCGACACATCCCCCCTGTCGTCGCCCCGGCCGATTTGCCTGTTGATAGCGGCGGCCGTTGGCGACATCATACGGGCGCAAGGAGAATCGACATGAACGCACGCGTGCGGCTTGCGGGTTTTGCATTGTGGGCATGCGTCCTGTTGTCGTTGGCGGGCGGCGCCCGGGCCCAGGCGCAGACGTCGTCGGAGAAGTTGTGGCGCGAGCCGGCCCTGCAGAAACGGATCGACCAGAACATCGAGAAGTACCGCAAGGGCGAGGCCGCCGTCGAGATCGTCGACGCCGCCGGCAAGCCTCTGCCCGGCCTGCGGATCACGGCCACACAGACCGGCCACGAGTTCCTCTTCGGCTGCAACGCCTTCGTCCTGGGCCAGCTCAAGACGCCTGAGATGAACCGGCGATACGAGGAGGCGTTCCTGAAGGTGTGCAACTTCGCCACCGTGCCCTTCTACTGGGCGGGCACCGAGCCGGCCCGCGGCGAGCTGCGCTACGCGGAGGGCTGTCGCGACATCTGGCGCAGGCCCCCGGGCGAGCGGTTCGTGGCATTCGCAGCCAGGCACGGCCTGACGCTGAAGGGCCACCCGCTGCTGTGGCACGCGCACAATCCGTCCTGGCTGCCCAAGGACGCCGACGAACTCCGCGCGCTCTACCGCAAACGCTTCGGCGAGTTGGCGGAGCGGTTCGGCAGGCACGTCCCGATCTGGGACGTGGTCAACGAGTCGCTCGTCTGCCCCAAGACCTATCCGCTGTACACGCCCGACCGCGGGTACGTCGCGTGGGCGTTCGCGCAGGCCGTGCCGCTCTTCCCGCCCGGCAACGTGATGATGATCAACGAGGTGACCTCGTTCAACTTCCAGCCGGCCGGGCGGAACGCCTACCTCGCGCAGGTCAAGACCCTGCTGGCCGGCGGGGCCAAGGTCCGCGGCGTGGGGCTGCAGTTCCACTTCTTCCGGCGCCCGCACCTGGACGCCTACCTGAAGGGGCCCAACTGCGACCCCGACAAGCTGCTGGACCTCTACGAGGCGTTCAGCGAGTTGAACCTGCCGCTCTACATCACCGAGATCACGATCCCCTCCAGCGGCGAGGGCGGCGACGAACTCCAGGCCCGCGTCGTCCGCGACCACTACCGCCTGTGGTTCGCCGCGCCCGCGATGGCCGGGATCACCTGGTGGAACCTGGGCGACGGCACGGCCGTGCAGGGCGAGAACGAAGCCAAGGGCGGCCTGCTGGACGAGGAGCTGAAGCCCAAGCCCGCCTACGCCGCTCTCGACGAACTCATCAACAAGGAATGGAAGACGACCGCCGACCTCCGCAGCGACCCCAAAGGGGCCGCCTCCTTCCGCGGGTTCTACGGAACGTACCGGCTGGAGGCGAGCGACGGCGCCAAGACGCAGAGCTTCGAGATCCGCCACTTCCGCGGCCAGAACAAGCCCCACCGCCTGACCTTCGCGCCATGACGGCTCGCCCGGTGAATGTCGGCGGCCGCTACCGGCCGTAATCGGGGAATACCATACCTATTCCCCTTCCTTTGGTGGGCGGGCGCTCCGCCGCAGACGGAGCCGCTACGGGCAAAGGGCCTGTGCCAACGCGGAAGAGGACAGGCGGGACGGCTGTCGTACCATAGTTGCGGCAGAGACGCGCGTTGTGCCCGAACGTTGCCATGCGTCGGCCTCGGATGACGCTAAGATATCCCCCGGCGAGCACGTTGAGAAGCAGAAACGGTTCTGGGCAAAGGCAAGCGGCAGCAAGCGAAAGAGACCCGAAGGGTCCAAAGCAGGTAGCCGGGGCGTACGGGTGCGTCGCTTGTAGTGTGCCCGTGAGGGCATCGCAGACCGTAAGCGTGTGGGCATCCCGAAGACCGCCTTACGGCGGGACTACGAGCGCCGCATTCGGAGCTCAAGCCGACGGCGTACGGGGAATTCAGGGAAAGGGAATTCCGCGGTCGCCCTGGGCTTTCCGAGACGCCCCCTGGGGGCTATTCCCGCCCACCGTCGCCCTTGCGGCGGCCCCTTGGGGGCAAGCGGTGATCCTGGGCCGCCCGTACGGCCCCCACCGGCCAGGTGATCGCGCGATTTCCGACGCCCTTCCACGACTTGGGTGTGGCACGAGCGGCGTCTTCCGGCCGGCGTGTCTTTCGGGTATCGTGGTGCGCTCAACGCCTTCAAGGAGCATCGCCATGACGAAGTCCTCTCTTTCACGTCTGTTCGTCCCAGCCCTGGTCGCGGTGGCGAGTGTGTCGGCGGCCCTGGGCGCGGCGCAGGGGCCGGCGGCGGCAACCGCGGTCGCCATCGACGCCGACTACGGCGGCGGGAACGTGATCGTCGAGAAGATCGAAGGCGACGTGGTGCAGCTTCGCCCGGACCTGCGCGACACCAACGGATGGTGGTTCTACTTCAACTTCCGCGTGCGCGGGGCGGCTGGGCGGACGCTCACCTTCCGCTTCAGCGGGAACAATCCGATCGGCGTTCGCGGCCCGGCCGTCAGCGTCGACGGGGGTAAGAGCTGGTCGTGGCTGGGCGCGGAGACGGTCAAGGGGGCGGCGTTCACGTACGCTTTCGGGCCCGGCGCGGGCGAGGTGCGTTTCTCGTTCGCCATCCCCTACCTGGAGCGGGACCTGAAGGAGTTCCTGGATCGCCACAAGGGCGACAAGCACCTGGCCGTGCGGGAACACTGCAAGAGCAAGGCTGGGCGCAGCGTCGAGCGGATCCACGCGGGCAAGCTCGAAGGCGAGCCGCGGTTCCGCGTGCTGACGACCTCGCGACATCACGCCTGCGAGTCCATGGGCACCTACGCGATGGAGGGCCTGCTGGAGGCGGTGCTGGCTGACAGCGAAGACGGGCGGTGGTTCCGCGAGAACGTCGAGCTGGCGGCCGTGCCGTTCATGGACAAAGACGGCGTGGAGCAAGGCGACCAGGGCAAGAACCGCAAGCCCCGCGACCACAACCGCGACTACGCGGGCACGAGCGTGCACCCGGAGGTGGCGGCCATGCGGGAGTTTGCGCCCAGGTGGTCCGGGGGCCGGCTGGCGGCGGCGTTCGACCTGCACTGCCCGTGGATCCGCGGGCCGCACAACGAGGTGATCTACATCGTGGGCAGCCGGCACGCGAAGATCTGGGAGCAGCAGCAGGCGTTCGCCAAGCTGCTGGAGAAGCTCCAGAGCGGCCCGCTGGCGTACAAGGCGGCGGACAATCTACCCTTCGGCCAGGCGTGGAACACCGGCGCCAACACCGGGGCCAACAAGAGCTTCGCCCTGTGGGCGAGCGAGTTGGAAGGCGTGCGGCTGGCAGCCTCGTTCGAGATCCCCTACGCCAACGCGGGCGGGCGGGTCGTCACGGGCGACGCGGCCCGCCAGTTCGGACGCAGCCTGGCCGGGGCGATCCGGGCCTACCTGGAGGGACGGTAGCGAACGGGCCTGTTCGTCGCAGGGGGCGGTCGCGCCGGCTGCTCGTCGGGGGTCAACCCTGGCGGGACCCTTGCGGGCGGAGGTACTTCACGATCTTGTCCATCATGGCGTCGAAGAACTCGTGGGAGTAGGTCACGCCGTGGTGGAGCCGAAGCGGGCGGATGTCCTCCGGGAGGTCGCCGCCCTGGGGGAAGGCGAAGTCGGGCATCATCAGGGGGATGATGTTGCTCTTGACGCGGATCGCCTGGGCGATCTCTTTGCGGACCCAGTCCTCGTCGTCGCGGCAATGGGCGAGCGAGTTGGGCGACAGGATGAGCAGGAAGTTCGGCGCGTAGGCGATTTCCGCGAGCAAGGCTTCGTCGAAGTGCCCGGTGGACAGGTCGTCCACGTCGAGGAACACGCTGAAGCCGCGCTGTCGCAGTTCCGCGCGGATGAGCCGGGCGGTCTGGCCGCCCTCGCGGCGTCGATAGCTGATGAACACGTCGCTGCCCTGCGGGGCGGGGGCGGCGGGGCTTGGCGGCGCGGGAGCAGCAGGCGGCCGGGCCGGCGCCTGCACGGGCGGTGGGGTCGCGGACGGCCTTGAGGGGGCCGACGTCGATGGCGGAAGCTTGCGGAGAATAGCAATCAGCCGCTCGACGTGCTTGGCCAGGGGCGGCGGGAAGAGGTCCATCCACGGGGCGTTGCCCAGCAGATACTCCAGCGTGCCGCGCGGTTGCACCTTCTCCAGGCGGCACGGGATGACGACCTTGCCGCGGGCTGTCGCACACTCGATCTCGCGGATGATCTGCCGCGATTCGTTGGCCTCCTGGCTGAACAGGAAGACCACGACCCGGGCCGACTGAATGGCGTCCAGGATGGACGTGGACCACTCCGCGCCCTCGGGGAGGTCCCTGGGGGCGAACCAACACCGCAGGCCGGCAGCCTCCAGTTGCTCACAGACGGCCTTGCGCTTGTCGGACTGCCGCAGCGGACACGTGATGAAGACGTCGTGCGCCATCGCTCCTGCACGATAACAGAATCGAACGAGGCTCGCCAGTTAAAGCCTTCGCGCGCGGACCCGCGGGAGCGCAGAACGCTCGGGCGGCGAGAACCGAACGGCGAATGTCTCAATGTCCCATTTTTTCGGAAGTTGTCCTGACGGATTGGGAGGGCAAGACAGACTGCAACCGACCCTTCGTACGGCACTTACAGTCGCCTCTTCGAAAGCGTAAAAACAAGATTACCCTGAAATATCGGCGCAAAAATGGGACATTCAGACCCTAAATGGGACATTGGGACGTTCGGCTCTGTCGCGCCGGAGGCCAGGCCGGGCGTGGGCCTGGAAGTTCTCAGATCAGTTGGCCCTGGAAGGGGCCGCTGTTGCGGACGAAGACGGTGGTGGGCAGCTCGCCGACCAGCTCGTGCAGGCTCAGGGCGTAGGCGGCCTCCTCGCCCTCGGCGGGGGTCCGCAGGCCGATGAAGACGAGGTCGGCGTGGCGGCTGGTGTCCTGGACGATGCGGCTGATGGGCTTGTCGTCGTCTCGGACGTGGACGCTGGCGCGGGCCTGGATGCGGACCGAATGGATCAGATCGGACAGGCTTCGCTCCATGTCCTCGCGCGAGTCCTCTCGCATGACGATGGACCGCAGGACGATCTCGGCGCCGCGCCAGAGGGGGTTGAGGCGGAGCAGGTGGGCCAGCAGGAGCATGAGGTCGCCGTTTCGCTGCTTGCCGCGCCACCAGATGTCGATCCGCTGGTGGCGAGGCGGGTGCGGGCCGGGATGGATGATCAGCGTGGCCTTGCCCAGGCGGTCGAGCGTCCGCAGGACGCGAAGCTGGGCCTCCGTGCGGGCCAGGTCGCCGGGCCATCCGAAGGCGATGGTGTTCGAGCGCAGCGTTCCCACGCCGTTGGCCTGGGCGATGTCGATCAGCCCGGTCTCGTACTTCTCGACCACGTCGACCTCGGCGAAGGCGAGGATGCCTTCCTGCCCGAGCAGGTCGGCCATTGTCTGCTCGCGCTGCTCGGCGGCCTGGCGGCGGTCCTCGGGCCGGCCGGTCATGACCTCGCAGACCGTCAGCAGCCCGTGCTCCTGGTTGAAGGCGGAGGCCAGCCGGACCAGGGCCAGGCGCTCCTCCAGGCGATCGGCGAAGAGCAGGATGTGAGGCCGCCAGCTCCGCGGCGAGCGGATGCGCTGCGTGAGCTGGTGAAGCCCCAGCCGCACCAGGCTCGCCCACGCGCCGGTCCAGACGTCGCCCCAACTGGCCTGGTAGACCCGCCGCCGCAGATACAGCCAGAGCACCAGCTCCAGGACCAGGGCGGCGACGCAGGCGACGGGATTGATGAGGAACATGACGGCCATCGCCCCGCCCACGCCGACCAGCGAGACCCACCAGGGCACGCGGATGGTCGGGCGGTAGGACGGATCGCGGACGAGCCTCTCGGCGGCGGCGACGAGGTTGATGATCATGTACAGCGTGAGAAAAAAGACGGTGACGACGGTGGCGACGGTATTGAGGTTGCCCAGGGCGACGGCTGACAGGGCGATCGCCCCGCCGACCCAGGTGGCCACGGTGGGCTGGCCGGTGCGGGAGGTCCGCTCGAGCCGTCGCGGGGCCAGGCCGTCGCGGGCCAGGGCCTGGAGCACGCGGGCGCCGTTGAGGACGCTGCCGAAGGCGGAGGACAGGATGGCGGCCCACATGCCGGGGTAGATGAGCACCGCGCCCAGCCAGGCGACACGGGTCCACACGGGGGGCGATTGGGGATTGATGTCGCCCAGCAGCTCGGGGTTGAGCACCGCGCTGACGGCCAGCAGAACGGGCACCAGCATGTAGATCGCCGCCCCCGCGCCCACGGCCGACAGCGTGCCCAGGGGAATGGACCGCTGGGGGTCTCTGAGGTCGCCGCTCATGCCGATGCCGGCGGTGAAGCCGGTGACGGCTGGGAAGTAGACGGCCAGCACCGTCCAGAACCCGCCCGCCGCGACGAGGCGGTCCGCGTCGCCCAGCCACTGGGGCGTCCGCAGGGGCCCGCCCAGCACGCCCCCGCCCAGGGCCACCAGCGACAGCCCGACCAGGACCATCAGCGGGAGCTGGAGCTGGAGCGACAACGACGCGCTCTTGCCCGCGATGGCGGTGGTGGCCAGGACGAACCCCGCCGCCAGCCAGGGCACCGGCGGCGCGCCCCAATGGGCGGGCCAGAACATGGCGATGGCCTCGGCCAGCCCGTAACAGTAGAGCGTGACGCTGAAGGTGCGG
Organism: Planctomycetota bacterium; assembly: GCA_022705325.1. GTDB lineage: Bacteria > Planctomycetota > Phycisphaerae > SM23-33 > SM23-33 > MWDR01. The sequence continues at coordinate 193,088 of JAKJER010000006.1, forward strand.
CAGAGGAACAGGGGGATGCCGATGGCCCCGCCGATCGTCAGCCCGAGGCTGCGGCTGATGAGGTAGTACTCGCCTCCGGTGCCCAGGCGCATGTTGGTGGCCACCGCCGACGCGCTGAGGGCCGTGATGAGGGCGATCGAGCTGCACAGGACGACGATGATCAGGGCGCCGACGAGCCCGGCGTTGGCCACGACCCACCCGAAACGAAGATACATGATCACGCCCAGGATGGTCAGGATGCTGGGCGTGAAGACGCCCAGGAACGTGCCGAATTTCCTGGTTTCGCTTTCCATGTCTTGTGCCTTCTCGGGCGGCGGCTGACGGCGGATTATACAGGAGCCGGCCCGAAAGGCTACGCGTTTTGGCGACCCGGCGCCGGGGCCCGGAGTGCACCAGTGCCCGGGCGCGACTTGAATTGTCCGTCCGCATCGGCGATACTCGCGGCCATGCTCGACCTGGCGAAACGACTTTCCGGCAAGTTTATCGTGATCGACGGCCCCGACGGGGCCGGCAAAAGCACGCAGGCCAAGCTGCTGGCCGAGCACCTCCACGGGCGGAACATCCCCGTCCGCCAGGTGCGGGACCCGGGGGGTACGGCGATCGGCGACCAGATCCGCCACATCCTGCTGGACACCGCCCACCACCGCATGAGCGTGCCCTGCGAGCTGCTGCTGTACATGGCCAGCCGGGCGCAGTTGGCCGCCGAGGTGATCCGCCCGGCGCTGGCGAGCGGCTACTGCGTGCTCGGCGACCGGTACGTATCGTCCACGGTCGCCTACCAGGGCGCCGGCGGGCTGCCGGCCAACCAGGTGCTGGCGATGGCGGAGATCGCCGTCGGCTCGACCATGCCCGACCTGACGGTCGTGCTGGACCTGCCCTCGGAGGCCGGGCTGGCCCGCCTGGCCCGGGCCCGCGACCGCATGGAGTCCAAGGACCTCGCCTTCCACCGGCGCGTGCGGGAGTTGTTCCTCCAGCAGGCCAAGCGCGACCCGCGCCACTTCATGATCCTGGACGCCAACGACACCGTCGCTCACGTCCAGCAGCGGCTTCGCGACGCGATCGAGATGTGGGAGTTCCAGCGGTGACCGAGCTGCTGGACATCGTCGGCCAGGACGAAGCGCTCGCCCGCCTGCAGCGCGGGCTGGGCGGGCAGCGGCGCCCGCACGCGTGGCTGTTCGTCGGACCCGTCGGCGTGGGCAAGCGGACGACGGCCCTGGCTTACGCCCGCACGCTGCTGTGCAAACAGCCGGTCCGCCGCCCCAACGACGGCAGGATCGAGCGGCTGGACCGCGACTTTTCCCTCGCCCAGGCCTGCGGGCAGTGCGAGGACTGTCGGATGGCCGCCGCCGGCTCGCACCCGGACCTCCAACTCGTCTACAAGGAACTCGCCCAGTACCACGAGGACGCCAACGTCCGCAACCGCGTGATGCAGGAACTGGGCATCGACGTGATCCGCAGCTTCCTGATCGCCCCGGCCGGGCGGTCGTCCAGCCGCGGCGATCAGAAGGTCTTCGTCGTCTGCGAGGCGGACCTGCTGAGCACGGCCGCCCAGAACTCCCTGCTCAAGACGCTGGAGGAGCCGCCTCCCGGCACGACGATCATCCTGCTGGCCCAGCAGGTCGAGGAACTGCTGCCCACGACGATCAGCCGCTGCTCGGTGGTGCGCTTCGGCCCCCTGCCGCGGGAGTTCGTCGTGAGCCGGCTGACCGAACAAGGCGTCGAGCCGGCCCGCGCGGAGTTCTGGGCGGGCCTGACGGGCGGCTCGCTGGGCCAGGCCCTGCGCCTGGACCAGCAGGGCATGTACGACGTGAAGTGCGACATCCTGGAGCGGGTCGGCCAGCTCACGCCTGCGGGCGACGCCGAGCTGGGCGAGTACCTGGCCAAGCTGATGGAGAAGCTGGCCGGCGACGCCGTCGCCCGCGCCAAGGCCGAAGCGGGCGGCGACCTGTCGATGAACCTGGCCAAGCGCCAGGTGACGGCCACCCTGCTGGAGATCATCGGCTCGGCCTTCCGCGACGCGCTCTGCCTGGCCAGCGGCGCCCAGTTGCCCGTCATCCACGCCGACCAGCGACGCTGCGTGGAGGCCATCGCGAGGCGTCTCTCGCCCACCCATCTCGCCGACGCCATCGAGCAGCTCAGCGAGTACGAGACGCTCCTGTGGCGCAACGTCAACCAGAAGATCGTCTGGGACAACGTCGTCATCACCTGCGCCTCCGCCGCCCCGCTGCGGGTCTGATCATCAGTGCCCTTGACGCCCTGTTCGGGCGGCGGGAAGATATCTCCCATGAGAAGGCACATCCTTATCGTGCTCGTGTCTCTGGAACCCCTATTCGCTTCCGCACTTTCCGCCGCCCCGCCGGCGCAGTTTGCAGCCTGGGGCACGACCTGCGGGCCGCTCAAGCCCGTGCCCGCGGGCTGGAGACTCATCCAACCATCGCCCGCCCCCCCGCCGCCGCCGACCGAGCTCGACCGCAAGCGAGGCTTCCAGATCCTCAGTGACTCCGGATCGACCAACGGCGAGCTGCGGCCGATCACCGCGCTTAACCTCTCAGCCGCGGTCGCCGAGTACGAGAGCGCCAGCTTCGTCCTCCACGCACTGCGGCCACTGGAGGGCGTGACGCTGCGGATCGTCGAACCGCCGGGCCCGCCAGGAGGGCCGGGCGTCGAGAAGACGGACCCGGCGTCGGCTGGCTGGCCGCTCTCGCCTGCGAACGTCGACATCCGCGTCGCCCGCGCCATACCCTTCCCGCTGGACGCCAAGGCCAAGACGTACCGCAAGGAAGACTGGGTGCTGGAGAAACTTCCGACGCTGACCCTCGCCGCCGGCGAGCGGGTGCGAGTCTGGCTGACCTTGCGGGCGGACGAGGTGGCGGAGCACCGCGGCAGATTGGAGGTCGCGGCCAACGACGCCGCGACGAGTCTGGAGGTGATCCTCCGCATCCTGCCGTTTTCCTTGCCCCCGCCGGCTGTCGAGTTCGCGATGTACTACCCGCGCCCGCCGGCCGACGACGCCCAACTCGCCCGCGAGTTGATCGACATGCGCGAGCACGGCATGAACTCGATCCTGCCCGCGATTGAGGCGGTGATCAAGACACGCGACCGGAAGTTCAGCGCCGATGACATGCGGGCGACCCGCGAGCATGCCGAGCGGATGCTGCGGGCCGTGCGCGAGCACCTGGGGCCGCCGCGCTTTCCGCCCCTGGCGGCGGCCGGGCACCAGATCGCCTACTACTGGAACCAGCGGACCAACTGGTTCGAGTATTGGCCGCACACGCCGCAGATCGAGGCCGACCTGTTGGCTGCCTGCCGGCTGCTGGACGAGTTGGCCCGCGACCGCGGGGCCGCACGCACGCGGATCTACCTGGCCGACGAAGCCGCCGCTCACAACCTGCTCGACCAGGCTGCGCGGAGCTACGCCCTGGTCAAGCAGCGCCTGCCCGAGATGGAGACGTGGACCACGATCGGGGGCGGGCTGGCCATGGGCGTCGACGAGTTGGGGCCGCTGGACAAGTGTGTGGATTTCTTCGCGACCAACCGCTTCACGCCGCAGGTCGCCCGGCGGTTGGTAGGCCGTGGCAAGGCGTTCGGGGTGTATAACGGGGCGGGCCACGCCCCCGAGCAGGCCCGCTTCTTCTTCGGCTTTTACGGGTGGAAGACGGCGGCAGCCCAGGTCTCGCAGTGGTGCTACCACTTCGGCGACTCGCCCTTCGCCGGCAACGGCCTGCGCAAGGAGGATGAGGGCTTCGTCTACCGCGCCGCCGACGGCCCTGTGCCAACGTTGATGTGGGAGGCTGTCCGCGAGGGCGTCGACGACTTCCGCTACATGCAACTCCTCGCCCAATTCGTAGTCGCCGCCACGCTGCACGGCGGCGCCGCACCCCAGGCCGTCCATGACGCCCAGGCATGGTTGCGGGCGACGCTCGCAACGATCGACTGGAACGTCCAGCCACTTCGGTCCGAGGACCGCTCCGCCCCGCCGACCATGGCGCGCATGAACCAGTGGCGCCGCGAGGCGGTCGACCACATCCTCAAGCTCTCGCCGCAGGGCAAGCCTGCGCCCCTGCCGGAACTCGTCCGCTCGCCCTTCGACCACCCCTGGGCGTCGGCCGCCCAGCCGGTCAAGCTCGGCGAGGAACTCCTGCCCCAGGTGGGCTTCGAGACCGGCCTGGAACCTTGGCGCGTCGAGGCGTGGAACGGCAAGAGCAGTCACCGCCTGGATGACCGCCAGCCGCACGCGGGCAAGCAGTCGGTCCGCATCGACATCCCTGCCGGCCAGCCCAGCACGGCCGTCACCGTCCTGGTCTTGCCGGGCTACGGTCCCAAGCCCTTCACCCGCACGCTGGCCGGCGGGAGCGGATACGAGCTTTCCGCCTGGGTCAATGCGCCCGCGAGACTCCCGCCGCAGCTCCGCGTTGCCCTCCCGGACGGCGCCACCGCAAAGACCCAGTCCGGTCAGGACGAGCCCGGCCCGGACGGTTGGCAGCGTCTGTGGCTGCGCGTCTGGCCCAAGGAGGACGCCAAGCCCAAGTACCTCGCCCTTTGGGTCCAGGGGCCGGGAACGGTGTGGGCGGACGACGTCAGCCTCCGGACGATCATTGACCATTGACTATTGGCCATTGAACGTTCCTCTGTTGGACCTTCTCCTCTTCTCTGCCGCGGTTGATCCATCTTGACGCCGCGCGGGCCGGCGGGGAACATGTCGGCGACACCCGAGGTATACGCCTATGACCCTGCGCAAGCGGATCCACGAGATCATCCAGCCGGCCGCCGGCGACGACTGGCTCAGCCGGCTCTTCGACCTGTTCATCCTTTCCCTCATCGCTCTCAACGTCGCCAGCATCGTCCTGGAATCGGTGCGGGAACTGCGGGAGACGTACGCGCGGACCTTCTGGCGGTTCGAGATGTTCAGCGTGTGCGTGTTCACGGCGGAGTACGTGCTGCGGCTGTGGACCTGCGTGGAGGAGCCGCGCTACGCCCGCCCGGTCGCGGGGCGGATCCGGGCGGCGCTGTCGCCGCTGCTGCTGATCGACCTGCTGGCGATCCTGCCGTTCTACCTGCCCTTCTTCGCGGTGGACCTGCGGTTCCTGCGATCGTTGCGGCTGTTCCGGGTCTTCCGCGTGGCCAAGGTGGCCCGCTACTCCACGGCGCTTCAGACCATCGGGCGGGTGATGGCCAGCCGCCGCAGCGAGCTGCTGGTGACGGCCTTTGCCATGGGCCTGCTGCTGATCCTGTCGGCGACGGTGATGTACTACGTGGAGAACGAGGCCCAGCCGGAGAGCTTCTCGAGCATCCCGGCGACGATGTGGTGGGCGGTGACGACCATGACGACGGTGGGCTACGGCGACGCCTGTCCGATCACGCCGCTGGGCAAGGTGCTGGCCTCGTTCATCGCGATCCTGGGCATCGGGATGTTCGCGGTGCCCACGGGCATCCTGGGGGCGGGCTTTACCGACGAGATGCGCCGAAAGAACGCCCCCCCGCGCAGGTGCCCCCACTGCGGAGGAGACTTGCCGCCGGAATAAGACCCTGCTGGACAATGCTGTGCTTTGGGTATCAAGGGACTTTCTCGAGGACCGACCATGGCGGACATACTGATTCAAGGGTTGCAGGGGCGAACCCTGAACCGCCTCAAGGCCAGAGCCAAGCGCAACAACCGCTCGCTTCAGAGCGAAGTCAAACAACTGCTGGAACAGGCCGCCGGGCCCACCCCTGAAGAGATCAAGGCCATGTTCGACCGCTGGGACAGACGATTCGACGGGCGACGTTTCCCGGACAGCGCGGAGATGATTCGAGAGGACCGGGAGCGACAGGTCCTGTAATGCCCCGCTCTCTGCTGCGTTCATTGTGACAGGTCGCCCGCCGGTGGCGCCGGCCTGGGTCTATCTTCTTCTGGAGACGGTTTCATGACGCCTGTTCGCTTCTCAGGGCTGGGGTATTTTCGTTTCGTGCTCGTGTGCGCCTGCCTGCCGGCGTTGGCGGCCGCCCTGCGGCCGGCCCGGGCGGCGGACTGGCCCCAGTGGGGCGGCGGCAATGCGCGAAACGCCTGCTCGGGCGAGAAGAACCTGCCCGAGTCGTTCGAGCCGGGCGACAAGGACCCCAAGAGCGGCGAGATCCGCGCCGACACCACCCGCAACGTCAAGTGGTCCGCCCGCCTGGGGGGCGGGTGCTACGGCAACACCACCGTCGCCAACGGGCGCGTCTTCGCCGGCACCGACGACCAGACGCTTCGCGAGGACGAGCGCTTCGGCCGGCCCAACACCGCCGGCATGGTCAAGTGCTTCGACGAGAAGACGGGCAAGCTGCTGTGGCAGTTGCCCATCGCCCCGATCAAGACCCCCAAGGAATGGCACTACGGCTTCCAGAAGCTCGGGGTCTGCTCCTCCCCCACCGTCGACGGCGACCGCGTCTACATCGTCTCCCACACCAACGACGTGCTCTGTCTGGACGTCCGCGGCCAGGCCAACGGCAACGACGGGCCCTTCACCGACGAGGCCAAGCTCATGGTCAAGGCCGACCAGAAGCCGGTTGAGCTCCAGCCCACCGACGGCGACGTGATCTGGCGCTTCAGCGTCAACGAGGAGCTGAAGGTCATCCCCCACGACGTGGCGAGCTGCTCGGTGGTCGTCCATGGCGACTTCGTCTACCTCTCTACGTCCAACGGGGTCAACCACGCCCACGACAAGCCTCTGTCGCCCGACGCGCCGGCGTTCATCGCGCTGAACAAGCACACGGGCAAGCTGGCGGCCGTCGAGGACGAGGGGATCAGCAAGCGGATGTTCCACACGCAGTGGTCCTCGCCCTGCCTGGCGACGGTGGGCGGGCGGACGCTGGTGGTGGTCGGCGCGACCGACGGCTTCTGCTACGCCTTCGAGCCGCTGGACAAGATGCCCGACGCGCCCGCCAAGCTCAAGAAGGTCTGGCAGTACGACTGCAACCCCCCCGAGTACCGCCTCCGCGACGGCAAGCGCATCAACTACCTCGACGGCGACAAGCGCAAGAAGACCAGCCCCAACAAGAACGACGGCACCTACCTGGGCCCCAGCGAGGTCATCGCCACGCCCGCCTTCTCCAACGGGCGCGTCTACGTGGCCATCGGGCAGGACCCCCTCCACGGCCGGGGAAGGGGCCTGCTCCACTGCATCGACGCCTCCAAGACCGGCGACATCACCAAGACCGGCTGCGTGTGGACCTACGACGGCCTGGACCGCACCATCGCCAACGCCGTCGTCGCCGGCGGACTGGTCTACATCCCCGACATCGCCGGAAGACTCCACTGCGTCGACGCCGACACGGGCAAACCGCACTGGGTGCACGAGATGAAGGCCGAGACCTGGGGCAGCCCCATGGTCGCAGACGGCAAGGTCTACCAGGGCACGCAGAAGGCGCTGCATGTGCTCGCCGCGGGCAAGGAGGCCAAGGAACTGGCCCGCATCAATCTCGGCTCGCCCATCTACAGCACCCCCATCGCGGCCAACGGCACGCTCTATTTCGCTTCGCAGAAGTACCTGTGGGCGGTGGCGAAGCAGCCGGTAGCCTCCAGCCGGTAGCCTGTGGTCTGTAGCCTGCCGGCAGGCATAAGGTCGGTGGGGTCGCAGGAAGGGCGCAACCCTTGCCAGCCGCTCAATCCCTTTCTCCGCCGCCATGAAGGCGGTGGGATCAAACAACGAGGCGATTCTCGGACAACCCTTCGGCTACAGGCTACTGACTACAGGCTACTGGCTACCGGATTGTCTCTGGCGTATACTACCAGCATGCCGCCTGACAGGGAGAGAACATGACCGCAGAATCGCTCCCGGCCCTGCCGCCGCCGATCGTCGTGTCCGGCCAGGAAAGCCTCGACAGCCTGCTGAGCAAGGAGTGGCTGATCGCGAACCGGCTCGGCGCGTACGCCTCCTCCACCGCGGCCGGGTGCAACGCCCGTCGCTACCACGCGCTGCTGGTGGCCGCCACCGCCCCGCCCGTCGGGCGGATGGTCATGCTGTCGACCGTCATGGAGCAGCTCACCTGCGGGCAGACCACCTACCACCTGGCCACCAACGAGTTCTCCGGCGCCTTCTCGCCCCTGGGCGCGGTGCACCTGGTCGAGTACCGCGACGAGGTCGCCCCCACGTTCATCTACCGCGCCGGGCCGCTCACGCTGACCAAGGAAATCCTGCTGGCCGACGCCGCCAACGCCGTGGCCGTCCGCTACACCCTCCGCGGCGGCCAGGCGAGCCTGTCCCTGTGGCCCTTCACGCCCCTGCGAGACTTCCACCACCTCCGCAAGGTCCACCAGCCGCACCAGATGATGTTCGAGCTGACCGAGGGCGGACTGGTCGTCCAGGACCGCATCCGCAACTCGCCCGCCCTGCACCTGACCAGCAAGGAAGCGAAGTTCGAAGGCCGCCCGCAGTGGTGGTACCAGTTCCATTACCGCATCGACGCCAGCCGGGGACAGGACAGCTTCGAAGACCTCTACACGCCCGGGTTCTTCCGCATCGAACTGGCCGACGGGCAGTCCTGCCAGCTCAACGCCTCGCTCGCCGAGCCCGTGCCGGTGGGCTTCGCGACCACGCTGGACCTCCGCCGCCGCCGGCTGGAGGAACTGGCCGCCTCGGTCGGCGCCGACGCCGACGAGACCACCCGCCGCCTGGCCGTCGCGACCGACGCCTTCGTGGTCCAGCGGAGCTTCCCCAACGCGCCGTCGTCGGCCACCATCGTCGCGGGCTATCCCTGGTTCGCCGACTGGGGGCGCGACGCCTTCATCGCCCTGCCGGGGCTCCTGCTGTGCACCGGGCGATTCGACCTCGCCCGCCAGGTCTTCCGAACCTTCACGCTGCATCTCGAAGGCGGGATGATCCCCAACCGCTTCGACGACTACTCCTTCTCCGCCCACTACAACTCCATCGACGCCTCGCTGTGGTTCATCCTGGCGGCCGACGCCTACGTCCGCGCCAGCGGCGACACCGCCTTCTGGGACGACCTGCTGGGCCCCACCGCCCACGCCATCCTCCAGGCCTACCAGAACGGCACGCTCTTCGACATCCACGCCGACGCCGACGGCCTGCTCATGGGCGGATCGCCCAAGACCCAGCTCACCTGGATGGACGCCGCCCTGGGCGACGAAGTCGTCACGCCCCGCCACGGCAAGGCCGTCGAGATCAACGCCCTGTGGTACGCCGCTCACCGCATCCTGGCCGAGCGGACGCGGGGCCACGACGCCGGCGCCGCCAACGCCCTGGACCACCAGGCGGACCTCATCCAGACCGCCTTCCGCGCCGCCTTCTGGAACCCGGCCTTCCGCTGCCTGTACGACTGCATCAGCGAGACCGGGCCCGACGACGCCTTCCGCCCCAACCAGATCTACGCCGTCGCCCTGCCCTACAGCCCGCTGTCGGACGAGCAGCAGGCGGCGATCGTCCGCGCCGTCGCGCAGCGCCTGCTTACGCCCTGCGGTCTGCGCACCCTCGCGCCGGAGGACCGCCGCTACAAACGCCGCTACGGCGGCTCGTGCGAAAACCGGGACCGCGCCTACCACCAGGGCACCGTCTGGTCCCACCTCATGGGGGCCTTCATCGAGGCTTACCTCAAGGTCGAGACCGGCCCCGAGGCCGTCGAGAACGCCCGCCAGATGCTTGTCGCCTTCGCCGGCCACCTCCACGAGGCCGGGCTGGGACAGGTCAGCGAGATCTTCGACGGCGACCCGCCCCACCATCCCGCCGGCTGCTTCGCCCAGGCCTGGTCGGTGGCCGAGGTCCTGCGGGCCAAGCTCCTGGTCCGCCAGGCGCAGCGGAACTTGAAGACATGAACCTCACCGCTCGCGACCGCGTTGCAGCCGGGCCTGCCGTTCGGCGGGCGGGCCGGCTCGTGTGCGCCGTCCTGCTGTGCCTGTGTGCCCGGACCGCCCAGCCGCAGAGCGGCCCCGCAGGCGCCGCCATCGAGCTTTCCGTCGCCCCCACCCAGGTCGCCGGCAACGCCCCCTACCGCCTGGCTCTCCTTCGCGTGACCGTGCCGGCCGGCCAACCGCTCGTGCGGGCGGTGCGACTCCGCGAAGCCCAGGGCGGCCCCACGATCCTTCAACCGCTGACGGTGCCGCCGGAATCGACCCAGACCGCCCTGGTTCCCTTGCCCGCCTGGTCCCAACAGCACGCCTATCGCGTCGAACTGCTGGCGGAGGACCGGGACGACGCGAACGCGATTCTTCCCGCCCGGCAGGTCGCCCTGTCCTGGCCGGCCGACATCCTCGACCGCGACGCCGTCTTCGCCCCCTGGCAGTACGAGCCCTACCAGGAACTGCCCCGCTGGCCCGCCCCCCTGCTGCGCAACGTCTTCCTGGCGGCCGCCCTGTTCGCCCTGGCCTGCACGGGCCTGCTCCTGGTCCGCCGTCCGCTCGCCCGGTCGCTCCTGCTGATCGTCCTGGCCGCCCTGGCCGGCGCGGGGACGTGGCTGCTTCTGGACCAGGCCCCGCTGGTCGTCCATCGCGAGGTGGCCCGCGACGGTTCCTCCCTCCACGTCCTGACCTCGCGCCGCACCGTCCAGTGGAGCGTCGACCAGCCCCTCTGGCCCGTCTACTTCAACCTCCGCCAGATGCGCGACGACAGCCTGGTCGTTCACGTCGGGCGAGCCACCCGGCTCACGCTCCTTCCCGACGACGTGAGGATTCTCCGCCCGGGGCCTCCGATCAGCCGCTGAACCTCTCCGCCCGCCAGGTGATTGGTGATTGCGCCCCGGCGCGGACGGCTTGCCTGCCAGCCGGGAGGCGGGTATCATGCTGCGACTATGTCTTCCTCTCGAAAGGCCGTCGCCCCGATCATCACCGACAGCAGGGAGTTCGCCGCCCTGTGCCAGACCCTGCGCGAGGCGGGCGCCTTCGGCTTCGACACGGAGTTCATCCGCGAGCGCAGCTATCGCCCGCAGCTCTGCCTGCTCCAGGTCGCCACGCCAAGCCGCGTGGACCTGGTCGACCCCTTCCGCGTCGACACCCGCGAGTTCTGGCAGCTCGTCGCCGATCCCGCCGTCGTCAAGGTCGTCCACGCCGGCAACCAGGACCTGGAGATCGGCTACCTCCACACGCAACTCGTGCCGGCCAACATCTTCGACGTCCAGGTCGCCGCCGCCCTCGCCGGGCTGCACTATCCGCTGCCCTACGGCAAGCTGGTGCACAACCTGCTCGGCGTCCGGGCGCCGCAGGACCACACCGTCAGCGACTGGTCGCGCCGCCCCCTCTCGCCCGGGCAGATCGAGTACGCCATCGCCGACGTCGCCCACCTGCTGGGCGCCTATGACAAGCTCCGCGCTCAACTGGGGAAACTCGCCCGCCTGGACTGGCTGCGAGAAGAGATGCAGCCGCTGGAGTCGCCCGCCACCTACGAGGTCGACCCGCGGCTGGCGTACCTCCGCGTGCGGGGACACGAGCGTCTGCGCCCGCGCGAGCTGGCCGTCCTTCGCGAACTGGTGGACCTGCGCGACCAGGGGGCCCGGAAGGCCGATCTGCCCGTCCGCACGTTCCTCAAGGACGAGGTGCTGGTGGCCATCGCCCGGCAGATGCCCCAGACGCTCAATCAGCTCGACGAGGTCCGCGGCTTCCCCACGCCCCTGGTCCGCCAGATGGGCCAGGCCATCCTCGACGCCGTCCGCGCCGGTCAACAGATCCAAAGCGACCTGCACCCCCGCGCCGGACGCGACGACGACGATGACCCCGCCAACCGGATGCTGGTGGACCTCGCCTGCGCCGCCGGGCAGTCGCTGTGTCTGAGCGGGCAGCTCAACCACGCCCTGCTGGCCAGCCGCAGCGACTACGCGGAACTGGTCCGTTTCGTCCGCCGCTCCCCCAAGAGCGACGCGCCCGCCGACGCCGATCAGCCGCACCTCCTGGCCGGTTGGCGCCGACACTTCGCCGGGGACCGCCTGGTGGAGCTTCTTCGCGGCCAGGCCGCCCTCCACGTCAAGGGCCTGCCCAGGAAGCCCACCCTGGAACTTGGCTAGGCGATGTCGTCGCAACTGACACGGCAGGCCGGGCAAAAAATCTCGGCCCCCCACCTTGACACTCCTGCCATGCCCCGTATACAGTAGAGGGTCTACGATGGGCCGTTAGCTCAGTTGGCTAGAGCGCCTGCTCGACACGCAGGAGGTCACTTGTTCAAGTCAAGTACGGCCCACTTGAAAGCCCCGTAAGGACGGCAACTTGCGGGGCTTCTTCATGGGGCGAGTCCTCGTGACGCGCCCCGGCCTCCGGCCGCCGCATCGGACCTACCGAACCGGTTGCGAGGCGGGCTTCGCGGCCTGCCCCCTCAGCGAGGGATAGCTCTTCTGCTTTCGCCATCCGGTGATGCGGGCGGCAACATCGGGGAAGAGGTCCATCACGGCATAGCTGTTGTTGTCCGGCCCGGAGCCCTCGATCATTCCCCGCAGGGTGCAGTAGTGGATCCCGCCGATCTCACTGTAGCCGCCCTGATGATGGTGGCCCTGAAGGACGGCCAGCACCTTGCCCGACGCCTCCAGGATCCGGCGAATCTGCGGGGCGTTTTTGATCCCCATCGGCGGGTCCACGTCCAGGCGCTGGTGCACGAACACGACGGTCTTGTGCGCGGTCTTGCCCAGGTCCTCCCGCAGCCACTTGGCCTCCGCGGGCGGGATGTTCGCGTCGGTCCAGTCGTAGTTCTTTCGGCCGTAGGGTTCGCCGTCCTCCCGGAAGCAGGCGTCGAGGATGACGAAGTGCCACCCGCCGGCGTCGAAGGAGTAGAAGGATTCCTTGCGGCCCACAATCTCAAGGAACTCGCCCTTGGTCAGGCTGTAGACGCAGTGGTTGCCCAGCACGTAGTGATGCTGTCCCGGCCCGGTTGAGAAGTCCTTGACGATCCGCCGGAGCCAGGCCTTCTCGGTCTCGACGGAGTCCGCGCCGTCGATGATGTCGCCGAGTTCCACGACCAGGTCGACCTTCTCCTTCTCGAACTGCCCGGCTGCCTCGGCGAACTTGGTGAGCGTCTGGCGGTAGTGCCTCTTGCTGCGGGCGTCCTTGTCGGCGTAGTGCATGTCGGTCACGAGGCCCAGGCGGAGGTCGGGCTTGGGAAGGTTCTCGCCCGCCAGCCGGCCAGGCAGCACAGCCGCGCCGGTCAGCAGGATCGCGCCGTCGCGCAGAAACGCTCTGCGGGAGGTTCGCCGGGCCGGGTTGGGGCCGCGTCTTGTCATGCAGGCAAGGTCCTACTTTCCGATGCGATACAAGTGCTTCTCGGTTCGCACGATCAGGCTCCGGCCGATGGCGACCGGGCAGGCGGAGATGGCGCTGTCGAGCTTCGTCTCGGATAGTTTTTCGACCGAGGGATCGGCCTTGAGCACCGTCACCACGCCGTCCCGGTTGGCCAGGTACAGTCTCCCCGCGGCCCACAGGGGCGAGGCGAGGAACTTGCCGCTCAACCGGCAGCGGCCCCGGGGCTCGCCCGTTGCGGTATCGAGACAGACGAGCGTTCCGGTGTCGCTCAGGACGTAGAGCAGCTTGTCCTTGAGCAGGGGCGAGGGCATGGTGGGAATGCCTTCGGTGCGCCGCCAGAGGACGTGGCTCTGAGGCAGCTCGCCCTGCCCGTCGGTGCGGGCGGCGAGCAGTTGCGACGGCAGGCAGCCGGTGCAGAAGTAGACCACGCCATCGGCCCAGGCGGGCCCGGGAGCGATGGACCACCCTTTGCTGTGACGAAGGCGCCACAGTTCCTTGCCGGTGGCGGGGTCGTAGGCGACCATGAACTGGGCGCAGGTGGCCAACATCTGCGTCTTCCCGTCCGTCTCGATCATCAGCGGCGTGATGAAGGACTTGCTGGCGTCGGGGCGGGCCTGGATCGCCGGGCGCGGCGTCTTCCACACGTCCTTGCCGGTCCGCTTGTCCAGGGCTGCGATATACTGCTGGTCGCACCCGTCGCGGACGAGGATGAGCAGGTCGCGATGCAGGATGGGCGAGCTGCCGGACCCGACCATGTGGGAGATCTTGAGCCTCCGCTTCCACAGGATCCTGCCCGTGCCCGAGTCCAGGCACGCGGTGCCCATCTCGCCGAAGTCGCAGTACAGCCGGCCCGGCTCGACGGTGCACGTGGGCGTGGCGAAGCTGTTGATCTGGTGCGTGGGGTCAGGCTTCTCGCAGTGGAAGATCTCTTTTTCCCACAGCTTCTTTCCGCTGGCCAGGTCCACGCACACCGCGGCCAGGCGGAGCGTGGAGCAGAGGTCCATCTCCCGGGCCTGCGAGTGCCCCTTCAGGCGGACCTTTGCGATCTCCTTGTCCTCGGGGTGCTCGTAGGCGGCGGTCAGGAAGACCTTGCCGTCCAGCACGACCGGCGAGCTGTGCCCGCGCCCGCCGACGGGCAGCTTCCAGGCCACGTCGGTCAGCTCCGCGGGAGGCTCGGCGGGCGAGATGTTGTCCCCCCGGGGCCCGCGGAAGCGCGTCCAGTCCGCGGGGCCGGGCTTCCAGTCGGCGCTCGCGGCGGGCGCTGTGGCGTCCGCCTCGGCCGCCTCCATCTCCACCTGCTGCGAGTCGAAGCCCAGGTCCTCGCCCTCGTGAACGGCCAGGCCGATCTGTTCCAGGCTGCCGCGCCGTCCGTTGTACCAGAGCATCCACTTCAGGCCGTCGAAGACGGCAAAGGGCTTGTAGCAGGCATCGTGGTCCCACTGGTCCTGCCCGGGACGGATCACCGGGTTCGCCCAGTGGCGCTGCCATCCGCCGATGCCGTCGGCCGAGCGGGCCAGGCAGATCTGCGCGGTACGCTCGTCTCGAAAGCCGATGTAGAACATCACGTAGCCGTCCTTCGTCTTCACGATCTGGGCGGCGGTGACCTTGCGCTTCTCGTGCTCCAGCTTGCGGTCGGGCGCAAAGACGGGGTTGGCGGGGTGCTTGGTCCAGGCCACGCCGTCGCGACTGGTCGCGTAGCCGATCGCGTCCGGCTCGTTGCGCTCCCCGCCGCTGTACCACATTTTGTACAGCCCCTCCTGCTCGTCCCAGTTGACGTGCGGGCACATCACGCACGTCTTCTCCCAGGGCTGGTCGGCCTTCAGGACGGGCTTCTCGCTCACGCGCTTCCAGGTCCGCCCGTCGGCGCTGGTCGCGTAGCCGATGGCGGAGCCCTCGGCGTTGAAGCCGGTGTACCACATGTGATAGGCGCCGTCGCGACGGACGACCCCCGGGCGATTGATGTCGTCCTCCCAGCCGCTGTCCGGATTGGGCGCCAGGACGATCTGCGGCTTGCTCCAGGTTGCGCCGTCGGCGCTTTCGCTGAGGGCGATGGCCTTCCTGGGCCGCCACGACAGCCACATCCGCCACTGCTGGCCCTCGCGGAGAACGGCGACGTCGAAACACGTCCCCAGTTCGCCCCCCAGCACCGGGTTCCCCGCGTGCTTGACCCATCCCGCCGTGGTCTGCGGCCCGGAGGTGGAAGCGGGCGGTTGCGACCCGGCATGAGAGGCGACATTCGCGGGCCAGGTCTTGGGCGTCAGTCCGCCCGCGGTCGCGTGGGCGGCCACGCGCGGAGCGTCGAGCACGCGGCCGTAGACGGCCAGTTCGGCGACCGACCCGACCAGGAACTTGGCCCCCGGCTCGACCCTGTCGCCGCCGACGCGAAAGGGATTGGAGTTGGCGATGCTGCCGCCTCCGTCATGGAGCGTGGCGGTCAGCCCGCCGTCGACGTACAGCCGGCACTCGCCCCGGGCCGACCGCGTCCAGACGACGTGGCGCCAGGCGCCGTCGTTGAGCTTGCCGGACGATTCCGTCGGCTCGTCCCGCCCGCCGACCGGGCCCGACCCGGCCAGCACGCAGCCCTGCCGCCCGCCAGCCCGCGCCGAGCCGCCCAGGATCGTCCAGTCGCTCGACGCGTTTCCCACGGTGGACTTGGCCACCAGCGTCGCGCTGCCCGGCCAGTAGGGCGAGGTCCACGCCTGGGTCGACTTGAACCAGAACTCGACGCTCAGTTCGTTGAGATCGAAGTCCTTGTGGTGAGCGATCTCGACCAGCCCCTTGCCCTCGAACGCCGCCGCCCGCCCTTTGACGCCGGTTGGGCCCGCCTCCAGCGAGACGCTGCCCTTGTAGAGCCCGGCATGGCCGGCGATCTCGTCCTTGACGGCTGAGCCGTCGGCGGAATCGCTTTCCTGAAAGCGCCACCAGGCGAGCGGCTTGTCCGCGGCGACCTCCCGATCGTATGACTCGCCCAGGGCGACGGTGGAGAGCGGCACGGCGGCCAAGAGGACGCAGAAGAAGCCCACGATTCGGTTCATGTACTGGACCCTTGTTTCGCCGACACGTCCGGCGGTCGTCTGGCCAAACGCTCGGACCGCCTCAGACTTCGCGGAATTCCTGCTCCGCCTTTTGGGGCTGAGCCTTGTGCAGCGACGCCCTTCCGCTGGCCAGCACGATCAACTGGCGGATGCGGTTGGGATGGATCAGCAGGATGGCCAGCCCCCCGACAATGTTGCCCAGCGTGACCGGCAGGATGTTGCGGAACATCACGTACTGCCCGCCCAGCGACGTGCCCTTGGCCAGCAGACCCAGGGGGATGAGGAACATGTTGGCCACGCAGTGCTCGAAGCCGCACGCCACGAAGGTCATGATCGGCAGGACGCAGCAGACGATCTTGGAGATCACGTCCTTGGAGATGGTGGCCAGGATGATCGCCATGATGACCAGGATGTTGCAGAACACCCCTCGGAGGAAGGCCTCGCCGAAGGACTGCGCGATCTTGCCCTCGGCGACCTTGGAGGCAAGCTGGCCCAGGGCGTTGGGGGAGCCGGCCGAGCCCAGCAACCCGCTCTGGTAAATCAGCAGGGCCACCAGGAACGACCCGACGAAGTTGCCCAGGTAGACGATGACCCAGTTCCGCAGCAGCCGGCCGATGCGGACCAGCGACGACATGGCGGCGACGATCATGATGATGTTGCCGGTGAACAGCTCCGCCCCGGCCACCACCACCAGGACCAGCCCGACGCCGAAGACGGCCCCGCCGACGATTCGGCCCAGGCCCTCGGCGATGGCGACGAGGTACACGTGCCCGCCCAGGGCGATGTACAGGCCCGCCAGGATGGCCAGCAGGAAGAGTTGCCACGGCTGGGTGTTGGCCTTCTTGATGCCCAGCACGGAGATGGACCTACTGGCTTCCAGATAGCTCAGCTTTGGGTCGTAGGGCGGCTGACTGGTCACGCGGATGTCTCCTTGCGGCGGCGGGCTCACGGACGGCCCGGCACGACGACCAGTCGGGCGGCCTTCGGCGCCTGGGGCAGGATCACGACGGCGTTCTTGCCCGCCCGGAGCTGGGCGGTCACGTTCACGCGCGCGGGCAGGCCGATGCATCCGCCGGCGAACTGCCCGTTGACCCGCACGGCGGCGGCCGTATCGGGCAACTCGTCCATCTCCAGGTAGACGCGGGCGGTCTTGAGGTCCACCTCGGCGGGCAACTCGACCGTGCCGACGAACGGGTCGCTGACAGCGGGGCTGCGCGTGAGCCGCCGGGCGCCGCCGCCCTTGCCCTCGAAGTCGCCCCACGGCCCGCCGCCGTACTTGGCCAGGACCTTGGCAGCCGTCCAGGAGGAGTCGTCGAACTCCGGCGCGGTCCAGCCGGGCACTTCCTTGTCGCACGACTTCCACGACGCGTCGGTGCAAACGACAAGCGGCTGGCCACGCTCGAACTCGACGCGGATGACGGCGATCATCCCGCAGGGGTTGGCCGTCTGCGAGTCGAAGTTCTCGCCCCGCACAGCCAGCACGTTGGGCCCGGCCTTCAGGAGCCCCGTCAGGTCGACCTGCTGCACGTTTCGCCAGCCGGCGTTGAGTTCGTCGTCGGTCTTGCCCGCCTTCTTGCCGTTCACGTGCAGCACGGCCAGGTTGTCGCAGGTGATGGCGGCGGTGGCGGACTTGACGGGCCTGCCCTCGGGCAGGTCCAGCCGCCCGCGGAAGTAGCGGACCGCGGCCTTGTCCTCGCCCGACTTGTGCCAGATCCACGAGCCCGACTTGACGGAAAGCCGCCGGCCCCCGGAGGCCGGGGCTTGCTCGGGCGGGCCGGACGGCACGATCATGGACTCGGGCGTGGGCTGGCGGACCACCTCGATGGGCGGGCGGGCCGCCTGGAGCTGCGCGGGCAGGCGCGCGGGCAGAGGACGGGCCTGCTCCCGGAAGACGATCAGCACGCTCTCGTTGGCCTCCAGCGTGAGCTCCAGCTCGACCGCGTCGCCCTTGCGCTCGAAGGGCACGGAGGTGATCTCATTCCGCATGGCGTCCCAGATCTCGGGCGTGCCGGCCGCGGTGACGCGGAAACGGAAACTCCGGGCCGGACCCTCGTGGTTCTGGTTGCAGACCAGGAACACGTCGCGCCCGCTCTTGACACGGTGGAGGACGTGCAGCCAGTTGTTGGTCTCGCCCTGGAGCACCTCCAGGGTGGGGTGAAGGGCGGCGTCGCCGGTCAGGGCGGCGGCGAAGTCGGCGGGCGCGGGCTTCTCGGCCAGCAAGTAGGCCCGCCCGCCGGCCGGGCTGGTCTTGCAGGCCTTCGTGCCGACCTGCGGAGTCTCGCCCCAGACGGCTGCGCGAAGGGCGGCGATGTCGGCGGCGGTCTTGCCAACGGTCGCCGAACGGGTCGGCAGCTCGCCGCAGGCGATGACGATCCCGCCGGCGTCGAAGAACGCCTTCAGGCGGGCCAGCACCTCGTGCGGGATGACCTCCACGCCGGGCAACACCACGACCCTGTATCGCTCCTGGTGGAGCCTGACGGCCTTGTCCGCAATGGTGCATGTGTCACTGGCAAAAGCTTCCATGGGGAGCCAGTCGCTGTCGAAGAGGACGTCCTGGAGGCTGGAGGTGATGTCCTCGGGCGTGGTCATCCGGCCCACGCGTTTGAGGTTGCCCGAGAAGAGGATCGCGACCGGACACACGTGCCGCCCGCCGCTCAGCAGCAGCGCCAGCCGGCTGGTGTAGTCCGTCCAGGCGCGATGGAGCGGGAAGCGAGGCTCGAACCCGCTGTTGTAGAAGTACGGCGGATAGTCCCTGTCGTACGGGGCCTTGGGGTTGAACGAATGCTGGATGAGGAAGTTCACGCCGCGCACCTGCATCTGGTCGGTCAGCCACTTCATCTGGGAGTAGGTCAGCTCCTGGTTGTAGCCGCCGAAGATCTCGCACATGGTGATGTCGTCGGCCTTGCCGAAGGCGTGCGTGATCGAGCTGCCCAGCTTGGGCGTCTGGTAGATGTCGCGCGGGCGCTGGCCGGGGTACATCTGGCGGCAGACCAGGTCGATCCCGCCCATGTCGCTGTACTTCTCGAGGCGCATCATGTCGCCCGCGCAGAACTGCGGGTGCAGGTACAGGTAGCCGTGCTCCATGAAGTGGCCCATCGACTTGACCTTGTGCTCCTGGCACCAGCGGCTCATCGTGCCGTACATCGTCCGCCCCCACGCCTCGGCGAACG
Organism: Planctomycetota bacterium; assembly: GCA_022705325.1. Classification (GTDB taxonomy): domain Bacteria; phylum Planctomycetota; class Phycisphaerae; order SM23-33; family SM23-33; genus MWDR01. The sequence continues at coordinate 212,479 of JAKJER010000006.1, forward strand.
CATCGACGTACTGGAACTTCGCGGCCGCGTCGTCCTCGCCCGCCAGCTTGAACTTGTGGGCCACGTAGGCCTTCTTCCAATCGACCTTCCATTCGGCCAGCACCTTGTTCAGCTCGGTGCCCCAGTCGCCGCGGGTCTCGGGCTCGTCGTAGAAGAAGCCCGGAATAGTCTTGCCGAAGTCGTCCTTGAAACGGTCCCAGTGGGGCTGATAGACGGTCTGGATGAAGTAGTCCACGCAGTCCTGGCTGGCCCCGTCGATGGAGGGCTTGTTGCCCTGCCCCAGGCCCGGGCCCTGCTTGTGGGTGAACTTGATCACCTTCCACGCGCCCGCCGGCGCCTGCCAGCGGAGCGCGCCGTCCCGGATGTGTCCGGCCAGGTCCACCAGGCTCTCGCCGTCGATCGCCCCGCCGTCGACCACCTTGCCCGCCACCGCCGCGACGTACCGCTCGCCGACGAAGCCGTCGGCCTCGTACGCCTTGGGCCCCTCGACGTCCACCGCCTCGGCCACCAGCACCTTGGTGGCGTATTGTGCGGGCACCAACCCGCCGATCATCTGGCTGGGCCACCATTTCTCGTCGAAGATCCACATCTCCATGTTGTTCTTCCTGGCGGCCTCCAGGCAGATGCCCAGATCGCGGTACCAGCCCTCGCCCAGCCAGTCGCGGTGAGGGCGGCTTTCGGCGGTGAAGCTGCCGTTGCCCGCCTCGGCCGTCTTGGCGATGTATTCCTCCAGGCGGTCCTTGGTCTCCTCTCCGTGGAGCCAGAACAGCGGCCCGGTCAGCCGCCTGGCCTCCTGGGGCAGCTCGCGGAAGAGCTGCTCCATGCGGGCCATGTCGCCCTGGGGAAGCTGCTGGGCGAAGGCGAGCGAAGAAAAGAAGAAGAGGACGAGGGCAAGACAATGCGACGTTTTCATAGTCTCTCCTTGAAGCAATTCTCGATTGTCGATTTGCGATTGTCGATTGACCCACCCGTCTTGGCAGGCCCTGCTCAAATCGACAATCGAAAACCTGCCGGCAGGCAGGTCGACAATCGTCAATACCATCCGTACTCGTACGCCGCGTCGTACATCGCGACGATGTTCTCAGGCGGCACGCCGGCCTGGATGTTGTGGACGTTGTTGAACACGTACCCGCCGCCGGGCTTGAACAGCTCGATGTTGCGCCGGACGTGCTCGCGGACCTGGTCCGGCGTGGCCCTCGGCAGGACGCGCTGCGCGTCGATCGCCCCGCCCCAGAACGTCAGGCGCTCGCCGAACTCCCGCTTGAGCCGCCCCGGGTCCATGTCGGCGGCGCTGATCTGCACCGGGTTGAGGATGTCGACGCCGTTGTCGACCAGGTCGCCGATGTACTCGGTGCAGTTGCCGCACGTGTGGTACCAGATCTTCGCCTTCGTCCGCGAGCGGATGTACTGCACGAGTCGTTTGTGGCGCGGCTTCACGAGCTGACGGTAGAGCGCCGGGCGGAACAGGGGCCCCTGCTGCCCGGCCAGGTCGTCGCCGATCATGATCACGTCCACCACGTCGCCGACCTCGTCCAGGAACACCCGGAACCAGTCCATCCAGAACTTGAGCGTCTGGTCCAGCACCGCCTGGCAGAACTCCGGCTCGGTCATCAGGTCCACGTACCACTGTTCCAGGCCGCGCATGTACCAGCAGACCTCGTACACCACGCCGCAGATGCCGCTGACCACGGCGTAGGGCGTGTGGTTCTTCAGTTCCAGGGCCCGCTCGCGCAGGCCCACGAACCGCCCCGGGTCGTCGCCCCTGGGGAACGGGTAGGCCTTCACGTCCTCGATGGTCGCGTTGGCCAGCGGGTGGTGCGTGATGTCCATGTACAGCCCGTCCTCGGCCGGCATGGACCAGCGGACGCCGAACTCGTCGACCAGGTCGAACCACCGCCTCCCATCGTGCTCGCCCTCGACGATGCCGCCCTTCCAGTCGCCCGCCGCCCCGGCCGCGATGTACCGCGTGTCCACGCGGAATCGCTGGAGGAGTTCCTCGCTGGGCTTGGCGAGTTGCTGGACGGCGTCCATGATCTCGACCGGGCCGTTCATCCCCAGGTGCCGGATCAGCTCGCGGTAGGCGTCGCGATGGATGCCTGTCTGGTTGCCGCCCAGGTCGATGGGCACGCGGTCCGGCTGCTTGTGGTCCAGGGCGGTCAGGACGCGCTGGCGGGGTGTCATGGTCTCGGTGCGGCTCATTGGATCTCCTTTGCGGTCTGTGTCTGGGCAGCCTTGGCCGCCTCCGCATCCACCGTCCGGCGGTCCGTGCCGTAGCCGATCACGGCCATCGACAGCACCAGCAGGGCCAGGCCAACGGCGACAAGCTTCTTCGTGCGTCTGCTCGTGCCATGCCATTCCTTCAGCCCCAGGCCCCAGAACGTGCTGAAGATGATGATGCTGCCCATGTGCAGCGACCAGCTCGAAAAGCCGTACTTGCCCATCTTGGTCGCGCCCATGCCGTAGAAGAAGAACTGGAGATACCACATCGTGCCGGCCAGGGCGCAGAGGGCGTAGTTGACCACAACCGAAGCGAGCGTGCCGGCCGGCTCACCCGCGGAGGCCGGCAGGCAGCCCCGCCCGACATATTGGCCCCACGACTTGTTTCGGATGTTGAGGATGACGCACCAGATGAAGTTGGTCGTGAACCCGCCGGCCATGATGACCACCCAGACGGGTTGGTTCTTCCACAGATCCGGGGTGTTGTTCGCGACCGCCAGCTTCGCGATGTCCTCGCCGGCGCTGAACCCGTACGACATCGAGGCGCTCATCACGCCGGCGAAGACGGCGACCAGGAGGCCCTTGACCAGATTGAACTCGCGGACCGACTCCTTCTTCTTCTCCGGGCTCAGTTCCCGTTCCTTGCTGATGCCCGCCAGCCCGCTGCCCGCGATCCCGACCAGGCACACCAGGACTCCCGCCAGTTCGATCTGGCCGCCCAGGCTGGTCGCGATCTGCCCGAACTCGCCCTTGAAGATGGGCGGCACGAGCGTGCCGAAGAGCGCGCATAATCCCAGGGCGACCGCATAGCCCAGCGCGATGCCCAGGTAGCGCATGGTCAGCCCGAACGTCAGCCCGCCGATCCCCCACAGCACGCCGAAGAAGTAGGTCCAGAACAATGTCTTGGGCGGGGTCTGCGCCAGGACCTCCAGACCCTTGGGCGCCAGCAGGAGCATCAGCACCCAGGGGGCGACGATCCAGGCGAAGAAGCCGCCTGCCAGCCAGTAGGTCTCCCACGACCATCTGCGGACGCGCTTGTAGGGGATGTAGAAGCTCGCCGAAGCAAGTCCACCGATCGCGTGCAGCATGACGCCCAGGGCCGGGTTGGCCTCCATATGCGGTCCTTTCTCTGTTACACGACTGGTGAATGTGGATTGTCGTTTCGCCCTGGGCGGTTGTCAACCGACTGGCGGCCCGCGGCCGCATCCTCACCCGCCTTGCAGGGCGCGCAGTTGTGCCTGGAGCCTGGCCCGCTCCTGCGGCGGCAGCGACGGACGCAGCAGCGCCTGGCGATAGACCTGGGCGGCCTCCTGCTTCTTGCCCGCCCGGGCGTAGAGGTCACCCAGCAGGTGATAAGCGTCGAGGTACTCCGGATGCCGCCCCAGCAGGTCCCTCAGCCGCTCGGCGGCCTCGCTCGTCTGCCCCGCCTCGACCAGCAGGAACGCCAGCGTGTAGGCGTAGCGCGGCTCGTCTTGTCGCAGGGCGGCGGCCTTGCGGCACCACTCGATCGCCTCGGCGGGCCGGTCCTTCGAGATCAGCACGCCCAGGTTGAAGGCCGCCTGGGCCATGGTCGGCTCGGCCTGCAGGGCGGCCCGGAGGTGCTGCTCGGCCTGCTCGTTCTTGCCCTGCTCAGCCCGCAGGAGGGCCAGATTGAACAGGGCGGCTGCGTTCTTCGGCTGGATCGCCACCGCCTTGGCCAGGGCCTGGTCGGCCTGCTCGGTGCGCCCCAGGCGGGCCTGGACGATGGCGGCATTCACCAGCGGCTGGACGGCGTCCGGGCGGAATCGCGCCGCCAGGTCGTACGCGGTCAGGGCCTCTTCCAGCCGCCCCAGGTCGCTGAAAAGGTTGCCCAGGTTGTACTGCGAGGCCCAGTCGTCGCTGCGGGCCCGCAGCGAAGCCTCCAGTTCCTTCAGGGCGGCCGACACGCGCGTGCGGTCGGCGGGCGGCAACGACGTCGGGGGCAGGCCCGCCAGGACCGAGGCGGCCCGGATGCGGACCAGGCGGAAGTCGTCGCCGGTCGCCCGCACCAGGGCTGACACGACTTTCGGATCGCCCGAGGCCCCCACTCCCATGGCCGCCGACGCCCGCACCAGCGGCGAGCGGTCCTTGATCGCCTCCAACAGCACGGGCAGCTTGTCGTCGCTGGAACATGTCGCCATCAGGCGGGCCAGCGAGGAGGCGACGATCCGGTCCCGGCCGGGGCCGATCAACTCCTCGCCCATCTGCCCCAGTTGGGTCCAGTCGCAGCGTCGGGCGGCGGCGACCAGGGCGGCGCGGCGCAGGACCGGGGCCTGGTAGTCGTCCTTGTGCCACTTGCGCACGTGCTCGTCGGCCCAGGCGGGTCCTTCCTTGGCGTGGCAGATGGTGCAGGCGTTGGGCGACTTGTGGGCCAGGGTCGCCGCCGGCGTGGGCGGGAGCATGGAGTGGTCGCTACGGCGCATGCGGGCGAAGTCGGTCATGGGCATGTGGCAGTCGACGCACCGCCCGCCGGGCGTGCCCGCCTTGTGTCGCGTGTGGGCGGGCGCGGCGGCCACCCGCTCGGCGTGGCAGGGCAGACAGGCGTCGTTGGCCTTGTCGCCCTGGAAGCGATATCGCCCGCTGGAGGTGTGGCAGTGCAGGCAGCTCAGCTTGCCGGAGAGCCCGCACGGGCTGCGCAGCCAGCTCGTGAACGTGTAGTTCTCGCCCAGGTCGCGCCCGTCGACGTGGTAGTCGAGGCTCTCGTAGGTGGTCAGGTCGAAGTGGTCGAAGAACCGCCCGCCGGGCTGGAAGGCGTGGGTGATGTGCCCCGCCTTGGCGTGGCAACTCGCGCAGGCGTCGTTCTGCTGGGTGACGCTGAACTTGAGAGGGCTGACGATCTGGGGATCGGCGGGCTTTTGCCCGGGCGCAAGGGAGCGGCACAGGCGGACGTGCTCGCCGGCCGGGCCGTGACACGTCTCGCAGTTGATGCCCGCCTCGGACCAGGTCGTGCGGTACGTGTCGCTGGCCAGGTCGTAGTTGGTGAGGATCTGGCTGACGTGGCAGCCGTGGCAGGACGTGTTGAACGTGTACATCGGGTCGCGCCAGTCCAGGGCCTGGTCGGATGCCCCCGGAAAGTGGCGGATGGCGCTGGCGGCCGTGTCAAACCACTGCTTGTGCCGCATGTCGTAGGCCAGGGGCAGCACCTGGAGACGCCCCCGCGTCCAGGGCGTAAGGAAGTAGTAGACGTTCTTGCCGCCCATCACGTGCGCGATGGGATACCGCTTCGCCCCCTCGGGGCCTTCCTCCTGGATGAACCCCTCGCCTTCACCGACGTGGGCGGTGTACTTGACCTTCGTCACCTCGATCGGCGGGCACGGCTCCGTCAGGTCGCGCCGGGCCAGGTCAGCCGAGAACGGCTGCATCGCCAGCCCGTGGCGGGATGTGCTCCACTTGTCGTGGAAGACCTTGTGGCACTCGACGCAGACGGCCGACGCGACCGACGCCGGGGACGCAGGCAGAGACGACCCAGCCGGCGCCGAATCGGGAGCAGCCCGGTCGCTCTCCGCCTGGGGAGACGAGATCGTCTTCCCCGACGGCCGGGCCGATTGCGTGAGCACCCATACCGACAGCCCTGCCAGGGCCGCCGCCGCCAGCGCAAGCAAGACAACGCCCCTGGTCCCGCCCGAGCAACGCGGGCCGAACGCGGCGGACGGATCGTTCGCGGCCTTGTTCCTAGACCTCATGTGCCGCCTACTGTACCGCGTACGCGGGACGGAATGCCTGTCTTTTTTTGACTCGCCGGGCGGTCGTACGCCTTGGGATCGTGCGAAATATACAGCCTGCGAGACCCTCGCAGGGACCCGGCAGCCCGTGCGGCCTTGCTCATTCTTCCCATGCTTCCCATCCGTCTGCGTGGTACACTTTGCCCCTTGCACAACAGAGAAAGGCATTCATGCGGGACCATCGGTTGACGTGGATACTGTTTCTGCCGGCCCTTTGGGCCGGTGCGTGTCGTGCGGAGACTGGAGAGGCGGACCTGGTGCTCGTTTCGACCGCGGCCTCGCCGCGCGTGGCCTACGCACTGGACCGCGGAGGCGGCGCCCTGGAAGCGGTGGTGGCGGTGGACTGGTTCCGCCCGGACGTCGACGAGGGCGTGGCCGTCGAACTGGGCCTGGCCGCCGACCGCGAAGTGCGGCTGGGCGGCACCGACGCCCGCGTCCGCAAGGCGGATGGCCGAACGTTCTTCGCCTTCACCGTGCCGGCGGACAAACTGGTGGCCGGCCCGGCCGGGTGGGACCGCCTGCGGATGGCCTTGGCCGTCGAGTGGTCCGGCGGGCCGAACGGCCTGCCCCGTCAGCGGGAGTCGTTCCTCCAGGGCGCCGCGCTGGCTCCTCATGCCGGCCTGGCCTCGACCGACCGCTGGCAGCCGATCCACCTGGGCGAGTTCGAGAAGATGCTCGCCGACCGGCGTCTCCAGATCGCCTTCACCCTCGATCAGCCGGTGGAAGGCAAGGCGACGGTCGTCATCGAAGACGAGCGGGGCAATCGCGTGCGGAACCTGATGGGCGGACGGACGATGGCCAAGGGCCCCCACCGCATCGTCTGGGACGCTGCCGACGACGCCGGGCGCATCCAGCCCCCCGGCCGCTACCGCTGGCGGGCCCTGGCCCACCCGGGCCTGAGGCCCCGGTACGTCATGTCCTTCTGCGACGGGCCCGGATCGAACCACGGCACGTTCCACGCCGCCGCCACCAACGGCAAGTGCCTGTTCTTCGGCACGCCGGTCTCCGAGGGCGGCTACCAGCTCGTGCAGCTCGATCCGGACGGCCGCATGGTCCGCGGCTTCAACGCCCCGCACGGCACGGGCCTCAATCGCGTCGCCCTGGCCGCCGACGACAAGTCCCTCTACGCCGCCTACGACGGCAGCTTCTGGGGCCAGCACGTCGACCGCTCCAAGCCCAACTGGCAGGCGGAGTACAAAATCACGCTGCTGCGGGTCGACCTGGCCGCCGGGGCGTTCAAGGAGTACGGCAAATCGCGATCCGCCGAGATCCGCCGCTACAGCGTCGGCCCGGGCTCGCCCGACAAGCGGCTCGACCGCCTGGCCCTGGCAGGGTTGGCGCTGCTGAGCGGCAAGCTGTACCTGGCCGACGCGGGCGAGAACGCGGTGCTCGTGATCGATCCGGCCACGGGCGCCGTCGAGCGGACGTTCGGCCTGCCTGACCCGGTTGCCCTGGCAGCCGGCAGGGACAGGCTCTTCGCCCTTTCCGGGTCGAAACTGGTCGAGTTGGACGCGTCCAAGGGAAGCCTCAGCCGAGAGATCGCCACGCTCCCGGGCAGGCCCGCGGGTCTGGCCGTCGCGACGGAGGGGCGCTTCTTCGTCAGCGACGCCGAGTCGCACACCGTCCGTGTCTTCGACTCCGCCGGAAAGCAGACGGCCGCAGTCGGCCTGGCCGGCGGGATCAAGAGCGGGCCCTACGACCCGCGCCGGCTGGACAACCCAGCCGGGCTCGTACTCTCGCCGGACGGGCATCTGTGGATCACCGAATCGGGTCGCTGGACGCCCAAGCGGCTGGCGGCGTTCGACATCGCGAGCGGCAACGTCTGGAAGGAGTTCTTCGGCCCCACCTCCTACGGGGCGTCCGGGGCCGGTTTCGACCCCACCGACGCCTCGCGCTGGTTCGGCCAGGGGACGCTGTTCAAGCTGGACATGACCGCCGGGACCGCCCAGCCGCTGGCGATCCTGGGCGGCAAGGAAGGGCGGAGCTATCGCTACTGGCGACAGGATGGACGGACCTTCGTCATCGCGTGCGGCAAGGCGACGTGGATCCAGGAGCTGCGGAGCGACAACACGCTCAAGCCGCTCGCGATGGTCAGCTCGGCCCACCAGTTCGCCTACGCCTGCGACTGGAAACCGCCCGAGGCGTTCGTTGAGGCCTTCCGGCGGGCCTACCCCGACAAGAAGTACACCCGCGGGACCTCGGGCCAGCCGACCCACGGCTTTGGGATGATGTGGGTGGACCGCAGCGGCGACGGGGAACTCCAGGCCGACGAGATCGAGTTCTCGACCGCGGCCGACAACTTCGGCGGCTCGGGGTGGGGACACGACTTCCACGACCTCACGCTCCGCGTGGCGGGCAAGGTGGACGGCAAGACGGTGCTGGTGACACTGAAACCCGACGGCTGGCATCCGTCCGGCGCGCCCAGGTACCCCGCCCTGAACGACGCAGTGAAGGCCGGCGTACCCATCGACCTGACCCACTGCAACGTGGAAAGCACGACCGATCGTTTCGGCAACGTGATCGTCAACAGCGACCCGGTGATGAAGGCGTTCGCTCCGGACGGCCGGCTGCTGTGGACCTATCCCAACCGCTGGTCGAACGTGCACGGCTCGCACCGGGCCCCGCTGCCCAGCGCGGGCGAGTTGCAGGGCGTGCTGTTCTTCACGGGCGCGGCCCCGCTGGACGAGCGGTCGGACGTGGTGGCGATGAACGGCAACCACGGGCGGGCGTTCTTCATGACCAGCGACGGGCTGTACGTCGACGAGATGTTCCCGGACGTCCGCCTGATGAGCAACCCGCAGGCCGGGGGCGTGGGCATCCTGGGCGGCGAGTGTTTCGGCGGGGCCTTCGGCCGCGACGAGAAGTCGGGAACCTGTTACTACCAGGGCGGCGGGATCGAGTACCGCATCTACCGCGTGGAAGGGCTGGACCGGGTGGCGCGAAGCGGCGGCGAGTTGACCGTCAGCGCCGAGCAGGTGACAGCCGCCGAACGCAACCAGGTCCGCCAGGCCGCCGCAGCAGCCGCCCCGGCCAAGGCGACCATCCGCTATCTGGCCACGCCGCCCGCCATCGACGGCAAGCTGGAGGACTGGCCCGGCGAGCCGGCGGCGAGTTGGAACCGCGGCGAGCGGTTCCCCGTCAGCGTCCGGGCCGGTCACGACGGCAAGACGCTGTACCTGGCCTGGACCGTCCGCGACGCCTCGCCGTGGGTCAACGGCGGCAAGGACTGGCAGGCGGTGTTCAAGACGGGCGACAGCGTGGACATCCAGCTCGGCACGGACGCCAGGGCCAACCCGCGCCGCAGCGGCCCCGTGCCGGGCGACCTGCGGCTGCTGGTCGCCCCGTTCCAGAAGGAGAACATCGCGGTCCTGTACCGCCACCGCCTGAGCGGCGCGAGCGACGGCGTGGTCTTCCAGAGCCCCTGGCGCAGCGAGAAGGTCGACAGCGTCCGCCGCCTGGCCTCCGCCCGCATCGCCGTCCAGCGGCGCGGCGACTCGTACCAGGTGGAGCTGGCCGTCCCGTTGACCGACCTGGGCCTGCCGGCGCCCCTCCCCAACGGGCTGCGGGGCGACTTCGGCGTGCTCTACGGCGACGCAGAAGGCACGGCCACCGTCTACCGAAACTACTGGTCCAACCAGGCCACCGCCCTGGTCAACGACGTGCCCGGCGAGATCATGCTCTCGCCCAACCTGTGGGGAGATCTGACGGTGGAGGTGAAGGAATGAGCACGCGAGGACTCACACTGGGTTGTGTCCTGCTGGGCCTGTTGCAGGCCGTAGCTCCGGCCGCCGACGCGACGGCGCTTCGCTGCGCCGGCGTCCTGGGCAACTCCGGCGAGCAGGGCAAGACGCTGGTGCGGCTGGGCCCGGAAGAGGCCAGCGGCATCGGCGTGGTGGTCGACAAGTACGGCACGCTGTGGGACCGCGGCGGCGCGGGCACGCTTAACCGCTATGCCCCCGACGGGCGCCTGCTGGGCTCGTATCCCATCGCCGGCGGGCGGGGCAATCGAGGCTCCGACGTCATCGCCCTGCTGGGCGACACGATCGTCCTGCGGCTGGGCGACGGCCTGTACGCCTTGAACGTGGACGACAAGCCGGGCACGCCGGCCCGGCCGCTGAACGTGCCGGCCGACCGCCTGTCGCTGACCGCCCGCGACGGATGGCTGGCGGCGTCCAAGGGCAAGGACGTGTTCCTGGTCAACGCCGAGGGCAAGACCAAACCGCTGGCGACCCTGCCGTCTGAGCCGCACCTGGGCGTGTCGTTCGACGCCGAGGGCAACGTCTGCGCGGACCTGGAATGGAAGCTGCATCGTGTCGTCGCCGGCGGCTCGCCGGTGCTGCTGGGCCCCGTGCCGGGCGAACGTCCGCTGCTGGTGGACGGCTACTGGTACGGCAGCGCGTGGCACAGCACGCTGCGGCGGTTCGACGCGTCGCTCCAGCCGGCGCCGGGCGTGGTGCTGGGAGGCAACAGCGGCTCGTTCATCGGGCACGTGGCCGAGCAGGCGGAGATCGTCAACTCCCGCGGCCTGGCCCGCGTGCGGGGCGACCTGTTCGCGATCTCCGGGCTCACGGGCGTGCTGCACCTGGCGGCCTGGAACGGCGACGACCTGCGATTCGAGGTGGTGCGGCGCATCGGGGCGGCCGGCGCCTGTTCCGCGCTGGCCCTGGACAGCGAGGGGCGGACCTGGTTCCGCGCCGGCTCGTGGAACTGGGACGACGGCCCGGCCAGCCCGCTGCGATGGGGCATCCCCGAGCCGGACAGCGTCTTCGGTCTGGCCGTGCGGGACGACGACGCGGTCGTCGGCTACGGCGTGAAGTACGGCAAGTGCTCCATCTTCTGCGGCAAGCTGGACAAGGAAATCCGCGTCTGGCAGATCGAGGGCAACAGTGCGCTGCCCAAGTCGGCTGTCGCCGTCGCCGCCATCCAGGAGAAGGGCCGGCACACGCTGCTGGTGCTGGACAACCAGGGGCGTCTGGCAGGCTTCCGCGTCGGCGGCGACGGGCGCCCTGAAGGCGACGCAGCCCCCACGACCGTCAGGACCGCCAAGCCGGTCAAGGAGTGGACGTCGCTGGCCGCCCTCTCGGACGACAAGCTCGTGGCTGCCGGCGACGGACAGGTCATCGAACTTGCCCGCAACGGGGCCGACTGGAAAGAGACCGCCCGCTGGAACTCCTGGGGCGAAGGGCCGGGCGAGAAGCTTGGCGGCAGCATTCGCCTGGCGAGCGAATCGGGACGGCTGTGGGTTGCCGACGCCACCCGCCACCGCGTCGTCTGCCTGTCGCTGGACGGACGGAAGTTACTGGGAACGTTCGGGCAGACGGACCGCGCGGGCGACGACCTGGCCCATCTCAGCGCCCCCGCCGCCCTGGCCGCCCGCGGCGGGCGGGCCGTCGTGTTCGACAGCGGCAACCAGCGACTCGTGCGGATTCAATTGTCAAGCGGCCATTGACAACGGACAATCAAGTCCATGTGGATGTTGTGGACAACGCTGAAGATTGCCCTGGCCTCGCTGGCGAGCAACAAGCTGCGCAGCATCCTGACGATGCTGGGGGTGATCATCGGCGTGGGAGCGGTCATCGCCATGCTCTCGCTGGGCTCGGCCTTCGGGCAGTTCATCGAGAGCCAGATCTCCTCGCTGGGCACCAACGTGCTGTTCGTGCGGGCCACGCACCAGAAGCACGGGCCGCCGGTGGCCCTGATCCAGACGATGACCGTCGAGGACGCCGAGGCCGTTCTCGCCCTGGACGGCGTGCGAGCGGTCAGCCCGATGGCCATGAACGGCGGGACCATCAAGGCGGGCAACAAGTCCAGCGGATCGGCCGCCATCGTCGGCATCGCCCCCTCGCTGTTCGACATCCAGAACATCCAGATCGCCCGCGGGCGGATCTTCACCGACGCCGAGGTCCGCCGCCAGGCCCGCGTGGGCGTGATCGGGCCCAAGCTGGCCGACGACCTCTTCGGCGACCAGGACCCCATCGGGCGCGAACTCCGCATCGAGACCGTGCACTTCCGCGTGATCGGCCTGACCACCCGCATCGGCGATCAGGGAGGCTACAACCCCGACGACCGCATCCTCATCCCCTACACCGTGGCCATGCGCCAACTCACCCCGCGACGAGACTACCTCGCCGTCGTCGCCGTCGCGGTGGCCGAGAAGGACCAGATCGACCCGGTCAAGGAGAGGATGACCTCCCTGCTCCGCCAGCGCCACCGCCTCCGTCATGACGAAGCCGACGACTTCTCCATCGCCGACCTCGCCCAGATCCTCGCCACCTTCCAGAAGGTCAGCCTCGGGCTCACCCTCTTCCTGGGCATGGTGGCGGCCATCAGCCTCATCGTCGGCGGAATCGGGATCATGAACATCATGCTGGCCACGGTGGCCGAGCGGACGCGGGAGATCGGCATCCGCAAGGCCCTGGGGGCCAAGGACCGCGACATCCTCCAGCAGTTCCTCATCGAGGCCCTGGTGATCACGCTGGGCGGCGGGCTGATCGGCCTGGGGCTGGGTTGGCTGCTCATGGTCGGCGGCGGCAAGGTGGTGGCCAACTGGCTCGCGCTGGACACGGCCCTCCAGTGGTGGGCCGTCGCCATGGCGATCGCCATCTCCACCGTCGTCGGGCTGGTCAGCGGGCTCTACCCCGCCTTCCGCGCCAGCCGGCTGGACCCGATCGTCGCGCTGCGATACGAGTAATAGTGGTTCGTGCACAGTGGATGGCCAAGCGCGTCCTGTTCTCTTCCCTATCCACTATCCACTGTCCACTATTCCGCGCGTTAGAATGTCGGAGAGCAAAGCGTCACCCAATGCAGACATTCGAGCCCATTTTGTCCCCCAATGCCCTGCGGGCGCTGGAGGCGCGGTATTTGCGGAAGGACATCTCCGGGCGGCTCCTCGAGACGCCGGGCGGAATGTTCCAGCGCGTGGCCCGGGCGGTGGCCGCTGCCGAGCCGGCCTACGGGGCCTCGCCGGCTGAAGTCGAGCAAACCGAGCGCGACTTCTACGAGATGATGGCCCGCACGGAGTTCCTGCCCAACAGCCCCACGCTGATGAACGCGGGACGCCGGCTCGGAATGCTCAGCGCGTGCTTCGTGCTGCCTATCGACGACTCGATCGACGCCATCTTCGAGTCGGTCAAGCACACCGCGCTGATCCAGAAGGCCGGCGGGGGCACGGGCTTCTCCTTCGACCGCCTCCGCCCCACGGGCGATTACGTGGCCTCCTCGGGCGGCACGACCAGCGGGCCCATCAGCTTCTGGCGGGTCTTTTGCGAGGCCACCCGCGCCATCCAGCAGGGGGCGTTCCGGCGCGGGGCCAACATGGGCATGATGTCCGTCGACCGCCCCGACATTCTCAAATTCATCTCGGCCAAGGAAAGGCCGGGCGAGTTCGAGAACTTCAACATCTCCGTCAAGGTCACCGACGCGTTCATGTGCGATCTGCGAAGCGACGGCGACCGTCCGCACGTGGTCACCAACCCTCACACGGGCGAGCGGTATACCCTCCCGGCCGGGCTGGACGTGGCCACCTACTCGATCCACGACCTGGCGCCCCACGACGGCCGCCCCGCCCCGCCCTACGCCGTCACCAGCCGCCAGGTCTGGGACCGCATCGTCCGGGGCGCGTGGGCCACCGGCGAGCCCGGGCTGTGCTTCATCGACCGCGTCAACGCCGACAACCCCACCCCCCAAGTCGGGCGGATCGAGGCCACCAACCCCTGCGGCGAGCAGCCCCTGCTGGATTACGAGGCCTGCAACCTCGGCTCGGTGGACGTCTCCAAGTTCGTCCGCGACGGACGGCTCGACGAGGCCGCCTTCTCCCGCACCGTCCGTCTGGGCGTCCGGTTCCTCGACGACGTCATCGACGTCAACAACTACGTCATCCCAGCCGTGACCGACATCTGCCGCCGCAACCGCAAGATCGGGCTGGGCGTCATGGGTCTGGCCGACGCCTTGATGGAACTGGAGATCCCCTACGACAGCGAGGAAGGCCTGGCCTTCGGGCGGCGAGTGGCGGAGTTGTTCACGCGCGAGGCCTTCGCCGCCGACGAGGAACTGGCCCGCCGGCGCGGGTGCTTTGCCAACTGGCCCGGCAGCGTGTGGGATGTCCGCCATCACCGCCCCATGCGCAACGCAGCCGTCACCACCGTGGCCCCCACCGGCACGCTGAGCCTCATCGCCGGCTGCTCCGGCGGGATCGAGCCCGTCTACGCCCTGGCCTTCTACCGCCACGTGCTGGGCGGGCAGGAGATGCTCGACCTCTGCGGGCCCTTCCTGCGCTACGCCCGACGGCACGGCATCTGGAATGACGATCTGGCCCGCCGCCTGGCCGGGCGGACAAGCCTGGGCTGCATCGAGGGCCTCGATGCCCGCACCCGCGAGATCTTCGTCACCGCCCACGACGTGGCCCCCGCCTGGCACGTTCGAATGCAGGCCGTCTTCCAGGAGCACGTCGACGGGGCCATCTCCAAGACCATCAACCTCCCCGCCGGCGCCACCCTCAAGGACGTGGAAGACGTCTACCAGCTCGCCTTCGACCTCCGCTGCAAAGGCGTGACCGTCTACCGCGACGGCTGCCGGACGGGCCAGCCCATGACCACCGAGAAGCTCGACGCCCTCTGCCCACGCTGCCAGGCGCTGCTCGAAGAGATCGACGGCGCCTGCTCGCGCTGCCCCTCGTGCGGGGCGCCCCTGTGTTCCTGATTGCGGATTGCGAATTGCGGACTGCGAACCTGCCGGCAGGCAGGTCGACTATCCCGCGATTGATCTTCCTGCCAGGTGAGACTATCCTCTTGGGCCAGGAGAACGCCCATGACAAGATCACTTCTTCTCACCGCCTGCGTGCTGTGTCTGCTGGTTCACTCCGCCCCCGCCGCCGAGCTGCACGTGGGAGCAATCGAGGTGGACATCACCCCGCCCCTGCCGGTCGCGCTGGCTGGGCAGTTCCATCTCCGCGTGGCCCAGAAGGCTGAGACGCCCATCAAGGCCGGCATCCTCGTGCTGGAATCGCGAGAGGGCGACAAGGGCCTCGACCACGCCGTCATGATCTCCTGCGACGTGGTCGGCGTCCCGCCGGATGTGCTGGAACTGGTCCGCCAGGAAACGCACAAGGTCGTCCCGGACCTGGACGTGAGCAAGTTGTTCATCTCGGCCACCCACACGCACACCGCCCCGGTGCTGCGGCGCAACGTGTACGTGATTCCGAAGGGCGTGACGCAGGCGGACGAGTACGGCGCGATCCTGGCCCAGCGCCTCGCCCAGGGCGTGGCCGCGGCATGGAAGGCCCGCAAGGTCGGCAGCGTCGGCTGGGGACTGGGCCATGCCGTGGTGGCCTACAACCGCCGGGCGTCCTACGCCAGCGGCAAGGCCCAGATGTACGGCAAGACCGACCGAGCGGACTTCCGCCATCTTGAAGGCTACGAGGACCATGACGTGAACACGCTGCTGGCGTGGGACGCCCAAGGCAAGCTGTTGGCCGCCGCGGTGAACGTGTCGTGCCCGGCCCAGGAAGTCGAGGGACGCACGTCGCTCAACGCCGACTACTGGCACCCGGCCCGGCAACTGCTGCGCAAACGATTCGGCGAGGAGTTGTGCGTCCTGGGATGGATCGGGGCAGCCGGCGACCAGTCGCCCCATCTGATGTACCGCAAGGCCTCCGACGAGCGGATGATGCGCCTGCGCGGACTGACGCGGCTGGAGGAGATCGCCCGGCGGGTCGATCGCGCGGTCGAGGAGGCGTACGAGGCCGCCGGCCAGGACAGCCACAGCAACGTGGCGTTCGCACACCGCGTCCAGACGCTCCGCCTGCCGATGCGGCTGGTGCTCGAATCCGAATACGCCGAGGCCAAGGCCGCTGTCGCCGAGGCGGCTTCGCAGATCGAGAAGGACCCCAAGGCCGCCGACCGCCACCACCGCAAGATGGAGTGGTACCAGAAGACGGTCGACCGCTTCGAGGCCCAAAAGAGCGAGCCCCATCCGACGCTGGAGATCGAGGTGCACGTGCTTCGCATCGGCGATGTCGCGATCTGCACGAACCCCTTTGAGTTGTTCACCGACTACGGCATCCGGATCAAGGCCCGCAGCAAGGCGGTGCAGACGTTCGTGGTGCAGTTGACCGGCGGATTGAGCGGCTACCTGCCCACCGAGCGGGCGGTGGCCGGCGGGCATTACAGCGCCGTGGTGCACTCCAGCCAGGTCGGGCCCGAGGGCGGGCAGGTGCTCGTCGACAAGACGGTGGAGACGATCAACTCCATGTGGCCGTGATCGTCGTTCGTTGTTCGCTATTCGTTGTTTGTCACGGAAGCGATGGAACTCCATGGGAAGAATGGGAAACGCGTCGGCATTCCTGTTTGCATCGCTGCTTTTGCCGAGCGCAGCGGGCGCGGCTGAGAACGTTCGGTTGTTCGTGGCCCCGAGCGGGAAGGACACCAGCGCCGGCACTGCGGATCAGCCGTTTGCCACGCTCGAGCGTGCTCGCGACGCGGTCCGGGCGATGAAGGCCAAGGGTCCGCTCACCGGGCCGGTCACGGTCGTGCTGGCCGGCGGGACCTACCGGCTGGACAAGACGCTGGAGTTCGGCCCGGAGGACTCCGGATCGGCCGACGCGCCGATCACCTACAGGGCCGCCCCGGGTCAGCGGCCCGTGCTGTCGGGCGGGAGACCCGTCACGGGCTGGAGCAAGGCGGACGGGGCGCGGTGGAAGGCGAACGTGCCGGCCGTCAAGGAGGGCCGCTGGTACTTCCACCAACTCTTCGTGAACGGACAGCGGCGCACGCGGGCCCGCACGCCCAACCAGGGCTTCTTCTACACCGAGGGCATCCTCGCCCCGTACGATCGGGCCAAGTGGTGGGCGGCCGACATCGAGGCCAAGCGCGGCTTCCTTTACCGCCCGGGCGACATCCGCCGCTGGAGCAACTTCGACGACGCCATGATCGTCGTCTATCACTCGTGGACCACGTCGATCCATCTCATCACCGCCCTGGACGAGCGGGAGCGGGCCGTGCGGCTGGCGCCGCGGTCCGGCTGGCCCATCGGGCACTGGTGGGAGTACAACACCCGCTACCACGTGGAGAACGTGGGCGAGGCCCTGGACGCACCGGGCGAGTGGTATCTCGACCGCGAGAGCGGCGAGCTGACGTATTGGCCCCTGCCGGACGAGGACATGACCAGGGCGGAGGTTGTCGCCCCATTCGTGCGCCAGACACTGGTGGCCTTTCGCGGCGACCCCGCGGCGAAGAAGCACGTCGAGCACCTGCGGTTCGAGGGCGTCTCCTTCCAGCACACCGACGCGCTGATCGCGCCGGACATGCCCGTGGACCACCAGGGCGCGACCGGGCAGAAGCCCCTGATCGAGGCCCAGGGACTGCGCCACGCGGCCTTCGAGAACTGCGAGATCGCCCACGCGGGCGAGAACGGCGTGTGGCTGGGCGCCGGCTGCACCGACAACGTCATCCGTCGCTGCCACGTGCACGACCTGGGCGGCGGGGGCGTGTACGTGGGCATAACGCACGGGCCGCCCGCGGGGCAGGCGGTCGAGCGGAACGTGATCGACAACTGCTTCATCCACGATGGCTCGCACATCTTCCGCGGCAGCCAGGGCGTGTGGATCGGGCGGGCATCGTACAACCAGGTGACCCACAACGAGATCAGCGACTTTCACCACCTGGGCGTGTCGGCGGGCTACTCGTGGGGCTACGCGCCCAGCAGCGCCAATCACAACCGTATCGAGTTCAACCACATCCACCACATCTGCAACGGCTATTTCAGCGACGGCGGCGGGATCTACGCGCTGGGCGTCTCGCCCGGCACGATGATCCGCAACAATCACGTGCACGACGTGCGGCCCACGCCGCAGATGCCCATCGGCGGCTGCGGGATCTACCTCGACGAGGGCTCGACGACCATTCTCGTCGAGAACAACGTCGTCCACGACGTCGGGGCCGGCGCGTTCACCCAGCACTACGGGCGCGAGAACGTCGTCCGCAACAACATCTTCGCCTTCGGCGGCAAGCACGTGGTCTGCTGCTGCCGAATCGAGGAGCATCTGTCGTACACGTTCGAGGGGAACATCGTCCTCAGCGACGAGGGGCAGATCACCAGCGACCACTACAGCCCGCTGCGCGCGAAGACCGCGTTCAATCGCAACGTCTACTGGGACACGTCCGCCAAGCCGCCGCTCTTTGGCGGCGTGAGCTGGGACGAGTGGCGCAAGACCGGCCGCGACGCCGATTCGCGAATCGCCGACCCGCTCTTCGTCGATGTAGCCAAGCGCGACTTCGCCCTCAAGGCCGGCTCGCCCGCGCTGGCCATGGGCTTTCGGCCTATCGAAATCGAAAAGGCCGGACTGTACGGAGAGCCCGCCTGGACGGCCCGGCCGAAGGCCGTGACGCGTCAGCCGATATTCGACCCGGGGCAACTGCCCCCGCCCCCGCCCCCGCGCCCGCTCGTGGAGGACTTCGAGTCCACCAAGGCCGGCAAGACGCCTGTCACGCTGCACCTCTCGCCGGGCGACCGGCCGGACGCGATCCAGGTATGCACGGAGGCGGCCGGCGGCGGCAAGCAGTCGCTGAAGATGACCAAGACGCCCAACCTGCCGCACGGCTTCCAGCCGCACGTCTACTACGGAACGCAGCGGTACACGGGGGGCAAGGCACGATTCGTCTGCGAACTGATGAGCAGCGCCGCTCACCCCGCCGACGTGTACGTGGGTCTGCGCGACTACAAAGTGCCCGGGCGGGAGTATGCCGACGGGCCGGTTGTGCGGGTCCTGGAGAGCGGCGACCTGGTCGCGGGGGGCAAGACGCTGGCGAGAGTCCCGCCTGGAACGTGGGTGCGGATGGAGTTCCTGGTGGACATGGACCCGCCGGCCGCCTCCGCCACGACTACCCGCCCCGCCAGGACGTACGACCTGACGGTAACGATCGCCGGCGCCAAGCCGCAAGCGTTCACGGCCCTTCCTTACGCTGACGAGCGGTTCAGCCGCCTCACCTGGTTCGGCTTCTCCAGCGTGGGCAAGCCAGGCAGCGTGTTCTACATCGACAACCTGCGCCTCGAGCCCCGGTGACTTGTGCGATCGGCGGCTCAGGCGATCCTGCCCGAGTTTCCGGATCGCGCGTTTCTCCCGACCTGACGCGCGGGTATACTGATGGGGCTATGGCGAGCGAGTTGAGACCATTTAGCATAGGCACGGTCCGCGTGCGCTTTCCGGTGGTGCTGGCCCCGATGGCCGGCTACACCGACCTGGCCTACCGCCTTATCTGCCGGCAGAGGGGGGCGGAGTATTGCACCAGCGAGATGGTGCTGGACCGCTGCGCGCTGATCCACGGCAAGCTTCGCAGCCGCCTGCTGTGCCTGGACCCGGGCGACCATCCGGTGGGCGGGCAGTTGATCGGCAACGAGCCGGAGGTGATGGCCGAGGCGGCGCGGGCGATGGAACAGATCGGCTTCGACGTGGTCGACCTGAACTTCGCCTGCCCGGTGCACAAGGCGCTGTCACGCCGCCGCGGGGGGCACATGATGCGCGAGAGCGAGCAGGTGCTGCGGATCGTGCGGGCGGTGCGGGCAGCCGTGGACTGCCCCGTGACGCTGAAGGTGCGGCGCAGTTTCGACGAGGCCGACCACGAATGCGAGGCCTTCTGGCGGATCGCCGAAGGCGCCTTCGACGCCGGCGCCGACGCCCTCACGCTGCACACCCGCAGCGTGGAGGCCAAGTACGCCGGACGGGCCGACTGGGAACTGCTGGCCCGCGTGAAGGAGCACTTCGCGGACAAGACGATCATCGGCTCGGGCGACGTGCTTCGCCCGGCCGACGCGCTGGCCATGCTCGAACAGACGGGCGTGGACGCGGCGGCGGTCGCGCGGGGGTGCCTGGGCAATCCGTGGTTCTTCCGCCAGGCGGCTGATCTGGCCGCCGGGCGGGAGCCCTACCGAGCGAGCCTGGCCGAGCAGCGGGAACTGCTGCTGGAGCACCTCGATGCGGCGTGCAAGCTGTACGGGCGGCTTCGAGGCCCGCGGATCATGCGGAAGTTCGGCATCAAGTACGCCCGCCTGCACCCGCATCCGAAGGAGGTGCGGATGGCGTTCGTGGACGTCAAGTCGCCAGAGGACTGGCGGGCGGTCGTGGAGGAGCACTATCCCGCCTGACGGGCCCCGGCGTACCCGGGGAGAGTCTTGCTCGCGAGGGGGACTTCACGTGCGCCGCTTACGCCTGCAGCGTGGTCAGTCCCTCGCGGATGGCGAACTTGGTCAGCTCGGCCACCGTCCGGATGTTCACGCGGTCCATGATGTTTCGACGGTGCCAGTCGATGGTGCGCTTGGCCACGTGGAGTTCGGCGGCGATCTGCTTGGTGCTCATGCCCTGGGCGACCAGACAGAGAACCTCTCGTTCGCGCCTGCTCAGGGCGTCAGCAGGCGATTCCTGCTGGAGGAGTTCCTCCAGTCGCTCGAGGGGCAGCTCTCCGGCCAGCAGCGGGGATACGTATCGCCGCCCATCGACGACGGCGCGGATGCCGACGAGGATGTCCTCGATGGAGTTGCTCTTGACCACGTACCCTCGGGCGCCCGCGCGGAACATCCGCAGGGCGATCTCGCCGCTGCAGTGCATGGACAGCGCCAGCACCCGGGTGGAGCGCCGGGCGCTGAGGATGGCCCGCGTGGCGGTCACCCCGTCCAGATCGGGCATGGTCACGTCCATCACGACCACATCCGGCCTGGTCCGACGAGCCAGCTCGACCGCCTCGCGTCCGCTGGTGGCCGTCCCCACCAACTCCCAGCCGTCCTGGACTCTCAGCAACCCGCCCAACCCCTCCAGGACAATCTGGTGATCATCTGCCAGCAATACTCGCGTGCTCATGTACCTGACACCCTCTTTCGACTGGAAGTCCTCTTTCGGTTGGCCCGCAACGGAACGCTCATGCACACCTGACACCCGCAACCCGGACGGGAGAGAATCTTCATCCGGCCCCCGAGAGACCTCAACCGCTCTCGAATGCTGAACAGCCCGAAGTGGTCCGCCTGCTTGTCCAGCGAGTCGGGGTCGAACCCCTTCCCGTCGTCCAGCACCCAGATCCGCATCGTCCCGCCCTCGCGCCGCACGCGGACCACCACCTGCCTGGCGTGGGCATGCTTGCGAACGTTGTTCAACAGCTCCCGGACGTGCTGAAACAGGATGCCGCGGACGTCCACCGCCAACTCCACCGCGCCCTCGTGCTCCAGGCGGCAGGAAACGCCCTGCTCGGCTTCAAAGCGGGACGTCAACCACTCCAGGGCGGCTGTCAGCCCCGCTTCGTGCAAGACCGGCGGATAGACCTCCAGCGTGAGCGAACGGGCGTCTTCCATCGTCCGCCCGATCAGGTCCAGCAGGTCATCGGTTTGGGCTTGCAGCCGGCCTTTCAGCAGGCGCTGAAGCAGGTCCACCTTCGTCCGCAAGCCGAACAGGTTCTGCTGCACCCCGTCGTGCAGCGCCGCGGCGATTCGCCTGCGCTCGCGGTCCTCCGCCAGCGACAGCTCCGCCGCCAACAGCCGCAACTGGTTCTGATATTCCGTGATCTGCCGGTTCTGGCGGCTGCGATCGCGAAGCGACTGGCGAAGCTTGGCTGTCCGCTCACGGACCTGGCGCTCCAGGTCCTCCTGGTGGCGGCGCAGGGCGTCCTCCAGCAGACGCTGCCCGGTAACGTCCCGCCCGAACGACTGGAACTCCGTCAATTGGCCCTGCGAATCGAACAGCGGACAGTCCACCCATTCCTGGTAGCGCACCCGCCCGTCGACCGCCATCGCCTGGTGCGAGTACCGCACCACCCGGGGGCGGCGCCGCAGGCTGCGGAGCTTCTTCCTCACTTCCGCCAGGGCCCCCTCGGGAACCAGTTCCAACCAGGGCCGGCCCAAGAGCTGCTCCCGGCTCTGGCCGTAGAACCGGCAGTACCCCTCGCTGACGAAGGTGAGCGTAGTGTCCGGCAGCCAGCGACAGACTGCGTCGGGCTGATTCTCCACCAGCGTGCGGTAGCGGTTCTCCATCTCTGCGCGGGCCTGCTCGGCAAGCTTGCGCTCGTGAATGTCCAGGTGAATGCCCGCCAGGCGCACGGGCTGGCCCTTCTTGTCCCGCTCGACCACTCGCCCCCGGGAGAGGATCCACTTCCATCGCCCGTCCCTGGTGCGAAGCCTGAACTCCATCTCGAACGACTCGGGAACGGGGCGCTGCCCGGTCACCGTGCGATCGACTGTCTCACGGTCATCCGGATGCAGCAGTTCGAAGAACGTGTCCAGCCGGGGGGCCAACTCGCCGGGGCTGTAGCCCAGCATCTTGGCATAGGAAGGGCTGGTGAAGTTCTCGTTGGTGCGGCTATCCCACAGCCAGACCCCCACGGTCGTCAGTTCGAAGGCCAACAGCAATTCCCGCATGGGCACGATCGGGCTTGGCGACAATGCACGGGAGGGCGCAACAACTTTCCGCCCGCCGGTCCGGCGGACGGCCTTCTTTCCTTCCCCGTTCTTCGCGGACCGACCCGATCGAATCAAAGAGGACCTCTGCTCTCCTTTCAACACCGACAACGCGATATTAGGCCCCGGGCGACAGAAAGACAATGGCAATCTTGCGCAGGCCCGGGTTCTGAACGGACAGGTTGTTTCCAGGCAGCGCGAGGTTCGCGAGGTTCATGACCGGCGCCACGATCGCAGACCTCGATCAGTCGGCCACTCACGCGCTCTGGTAGTGCATACTCCGGGCAGGCCGGCACTGTTACAACGGGGCGAGAGCTCGTTTGCTCATCGCGTACTCGAACTCGTGCAAAGGACAGCGCGGTCGCCATTGACATGTCGCGGCGGGCTTTGTAGCTTCGTCCGTTCAGGAAGTCGAACCATGGGTTGCTGCGGACTCACCGCGTACGGGCGGCGGGAGTTGGTGATCTCGACCGCGATTTTCGCCTTGGCCTGCCTGGGCCTGGGCGTGTTGGCTGCGCTGACCCACGCAGTCTGGCTGACGGTGCTGGCCGCCCCGGCGGCGGTCTACGGCTGGGTCCTGTGGTTCTTTCGCGACCCGGAGCGCACGGCGCCGCCGGGCAGCGAGGGAGGGTTCGTCAGCCCCGCGGACGGCACGGTGAGCGACATCACGCCGGTCGGCCCGGACAGCCCGCTGGGCTGCGAGGGCACGAAGATCGGCATCTTCATGAGCATCTTCAGCGTGCACGTCAACCGCAGTCCGTGCGACGGGCGCGTGGAGTCAATCCACCACCAGAAAGGGGCGTTCCTGGATGCCCGCGACCCGCTGGCCGGGGAGCGCAACGAGGCCGCCACCATCCATCTCCGGGTGCGGCGCGACCGGCGGGAGTATCCGGTGGTCGTCCGCCAGGTGGCGGGCCTGGTGGCCCGGCGGATCCTGACCGACCTGAAGCCGGGCCAGGACTTGACGGCGGGGCAGCGGATCGGGATGATCAAGTTCGGCTCGCGTCTGGAACTGTTGCTGCCCTGCGAGCTGGCGGGCGCTATCGCGGTCCGTCTCGGCCAGCGGGTCCAGGCGGGACGGTCTCTGTTGGCCAGCGCCCCGGCGCCGGAGACCCAGGCGGCCGGCGAGGGCGTCCAGACGGCCCCCGCAGCCGGTTCGCCGACGGAGACGACGACATGACTGAATCCGAGCAGGTCCCTCACCGCCGGCGCGGGCGCGTTCGGCGACGCATTCTCCGCGGGACGGCCGCCCTGCCCGCCATCTGCACCCTGCTCAACGGCCTGGCCGGCTTTGCCTCCATCTACTGGTCGGCGGCGGGGAAGCTCACCCAGGCAGCCGGGGCGATCTTCGTGGGCATGCTCTTCGACATGCTCGACGGTCGCGTGGCCCGCCTGACCCGTCGCACCAGCGAGTTCGGGGCCCAGCTCGACAGCCTCTGCGACGCCGTCACCTTCGGCATCGCGCCGGCCGTCCTCATGCTCCACACGGTGGCCACCGCGTTCGGGGGCAAGATGGAGCGGATCGAGTTCCTCCACAGCAGCGCCCCCATCGATCGTCTGTTCTGGGCGATTGCGGCGGTGTATTTCGCCTGCGCCATCCTCCGCCTGGCCCGTTTCAACGTCGAGAACAAGCCAGACGAGTCGGCCCACATGTCGTTCGCGGGCCTGCCCTCGCCTGCGGCGGCGGCCGTGGTCGCCTCCCTGGTCCTGCTGCTCCAGCACCTGGTCAATCCCGACCGGATCGGCTGGCAGTCCACTCCGTGGGTTTCGGTCTTCGTTGTGGTCGCCCTGCCCATGGCCACGCTGCTGTCGGGCCTGTTGATGGTCACCCGCATCCGCTACCCGCACGTGATCAACCAGTACTTGCGGCGCAAGAAGCCTTTCGAGTTCCTGGTCAAACTGGCCATTCTGCTGGTGGCGGCCGTGCTGGACATCTTCGTCGCGACGGCGGCCCTGGCGTTGGGATTCGCCCTGTCGGGGCTGTGGGGCGCCTTCTGGCGCCGCGTCCGCCCGGACGCCGCCCAAGGCGCCCGCCAGGAACCGCCCGCCCAGTCGTAGCCCCCTGCAACTGCAAGACTCCCGCGCCCCGCTGCGCCGAATTCACGGGCCCATCGCACGTGCACGCGGTCCGGGCGATCGTGGAGCAGGACGGCAAGTGGTACATCGCCTATTGTCC
This sequence comes from Planctomycetota bacterium, assembly GCA_022705325.1. Lineage (GTDB taxonomy): Bacteria > Planctomycetota > Phycisphaerae > SM23-33 > SM23-33 > MWDR01. Next base: position 237,040 of record JAKJER010000006.1, read on the forward strand.
CGAGATTCCCGGGGCCAACGGGCAAGGGCGGACGAAGGCTTCGTGCCTGAAGAACCTGGGCCAGGCGATTGAGCTGATCCTGGAGGACCGGCGCAAGGACGGGATGCGGGGAATTCCCCGGTCCGCAACGCACGAACGGGTACAGGTGGGATGAAGCGAAAGGACCTCCTCAGGCACCTGCGCCGCCACGGATGTTATCTCAAGCGAGAGGGCGGGTCGCATTCTCTGTGGACCAATCCGGAAAACCGGGCACACCGAAGCCGTGCCGCGTCACACCGAAATACCCAATCTGCCGGTCCGCAAGATCTGCCGCTCCCTGTCAGTGCCCGAGATCGGTTGAGGGACTTTTGGCGCCCGGCACCTTAGGCCTGGGCGCCGGCAGCGACTCGGGCAGCGTGGGGGCGACCTCCTGCGGGGCGGGGCTGGACTCCACCGCCTGTCGCTGCAACAGGTCGATGTTCTCCCACGCCCCACTCTCGAAGCGCCACGCCAGCAGCAGCCCCAGGGCGCTGACGTACACGCTGGCGGCGATCCACGGGCCCAGGCTCTCCAGGGCGGGAAACAGGCGGACCATCGCCAGCCCCCCGCCCACGGTAACGCCCCAACTCATGAGGATGGTCGCGACCATCGGCCAGCGGGTGTCGCCCGCGCCCCGCAGGGCCCCGACGTACACGATGCCCAGGGCATCGAAGAGTTGAAAGACCGCCGCGCAGATCAGGATCTGCCGCCCGGTGCTGACGATCTGGTCCACCAGCTCGGGCGCCTCGCCGGCCTGGACGGTGAACAGGCGGACCAGCGGCCCGCCGAAAGCCAGGAAGGCGATCGCCCAGGTGCCCATGTAGACCATGCCCGCCTTGACGGCGGTGTGGGCGCGGCGCCGGGCCAGGTCATGCCGACCCGCCCCGACGTACTTGCCCACGATGGCCGTCGCGGCAATGTTGATCCCCACCGCGGGCATGAACGAGATCGACATGTACCGCATCGCGATGGTCGAGGCCGCCAGATGAACCGTGCCGAACTTGCCCACCAGGTAGCCCATGAACACGCTCCAGCCGAGGATCTCGTTGCAGAACTGCAGGCCGCTCGCGTACCCGATCGCCAGGATGTCCTTGACGTGGCGCCCCCGGGTCAGCCGCCAGAACCGCGTGAGGAACCGCCGATGAAACGTGGGCCGGAGAAAGACGATCGTCAGCAGGACGAGATTCACGCCCCAGCTTGCCACGGATGAGATCGCCGCCCCCTCCAGGCCCATCGCCGGCAGCCCCAGCCGCCCGTAGATCAGGGCATAGTTGCCCAGGACGTTAACAGCCGCCGATCCCATCGAAACGCGGAACACGATTCGCGGGCGGTGGATGCCGAAGAAGAACTGGTCCAGTACCCGCGTGGGCAGCGAGAAGAACGCCCCGACGACCATGTAGCGGTAGTACATCGCCTCCATGCGACGGACCTCGCTGGTGTGGTTCGTGTAGAACGAGAACAGCCAGTCCGCCTTGAAGGCGGTCAGGGCGATCAGGAACGCCGAGCCGATCGCCAGGATCATGCCGGCCCAGACGTACTGTCCGCAGCGGCGGTCTCGGCCCGCCCCCACGTTCTGGCTGATGTACGTGCTGACGACCGTCAGCATCCCCATGGCCAGGCTCTCGGGAACGAAAGCGACGATGCCCGCGATCGACTGGGCGGCCAGGGCCTCCGCCCCGGCCTGGGCCCCCATGTGCGAGACCATCAACCCGTCCACGAAGCGCGTGACGGTCGGCATGAGCATGGTCAGCGCTGCCGGCCAGGCCTGCTGCAACACCTCCGCCAGCCCCGACGGCTGCGAACCATTCTCCCGCAGCGATTCCATTACGTTCATTCCTAGCACAGGTACGCACCGCATTCAAGGGGACCGAGCCGCCGCGACGTGAGAAACAACTACAGGCCGCCCCCGCACCAGACGGCGAGGCGAGTCGTATCAATGGATAACGGAACAAGACGCGCACGGAAAGCCTCCCCCAAGGGGCAGGTACGGGTTCTTGGCGGAATTTCGACAGGTTTTCTGCGTCACCTGCGTCTTTCCTAAGGATATGGAAGAGAGCTTGACCCTGGCACCGCAGAGCGATCTGAAGTTGGTGCAGTCGCTGATCGACGGCGACGAGCAGGCGCTGCACGCCCTGATGGAGCGTCACGCCCGGTGGGTCCGCGGGGTGGTGTTCTCGGTCCTGGGCGACCGCGACGACCTCGACGACGTCTGCCAGCAGGTCTGGCTCAGCGTGTGGCGCAACAGCCGCTCGCTCCAGGACGCGGGGAAGTGGCGGCCCTGGCTGTACCGCCTGGCCCGCAACGTGGCCCTCGACGCCGGACGACGCAAGACGCAGCGCCGCAGGCTTTGGCAACGTGTGAAGGCGTACCTCAGGCCGCCGGCCTCGGCCCCGCCTGTCGACCGCGACCTGATCGCCCGCGAGCAGCACCAGAGGGTGCTCGACGCGATCGGCTCGATGAGTGAGGCCTACCGCCAGGTCTTCGTGATGCGGCATCTGGATGGGCTGAGCTATGCCCAGATCGCCCAGGCGACGGGCCTGAGCGAAGAGGGTGTGGAAACGCGCCTGGTGCGGGCACGGCGTCTGCTGCGAGGCAAACTGATGGGAAACCGCAATCATGCAACCGCCTGAACGACAACTCGAACGCGACATCGTGAGATACCTGGACGGCGAGTTGGGCGAAGCCGAACGGCGAGAGTTGGTTGACCGGCTCCGCCGCGACGCCGCCGCCCGGCGGATGCTGGAGCAGTACGCCACGGTCGATCGGCTGGCGGGCGAGGCCCTGCTGGACCTGCTGGACCGTCCGCGGGCCAAACCGGCGCCGGCGCGAGCGGCCTGGGCTCGGTCGCGGATGATCTACCGCCTGCTGCGCCCGGCGGCGGCGGTGGCGGCGGTCGTGGTGCTGGCGGTCCTCATCCGCCCGAATCTGAAGGACGGTCCCGCCCCGATCGGAGGCGACGGCCCCATGGCCGCCAGCCGCCAGGCAGGCCAGCCGGCTGAAGCGCAGTTGTGGGACTTCCCCTCCCGCCCTCTCGATGTCCGCCTGGGCCCGCCGGCCGACTTCAAGGGCGGACTTGGCCAGCGCCAGGTCAACCGCCACGTCTTCGGCGTGCTGGACGAGAAGGCCAACGAGGTGTACGTCCTCGAGGTCGATCAGATCCAGACCCAGGCCCGCCGGGCGGAATGGGACTTCTGATGGATTCCTGACTCGTGATGCTTGAAGAACAAACGAAGGAGACGGACATGAAACACTGGACATGGATCGTGCTGGTGGGGCTGTTGTGGGTACAGTCGGGCTTCGTACAGGCAGCCGACAAGCCGGAGAAAGCGGCCAAGCCCGACCAACCCAAGGTCGAGAAGGCAACCCCCGCCGCCAAGGCGGAAGAGCCCGCCAAGCCGGACAAGGGCAAGGCGAAGCGTTCGCCGGCTGTCCCGCGCAAAGACGCCCCCGGTTGGCTGGGCATTCGCCTGAGCCCCGTACCGGCGGTGCTGGGGCGACATCTGGACATCGAGGGCGGCCTTATGGTCGCCAACCTGATCAAAGACAGCCCGGCTGACAAGGCCGGCCTGGACCGCTACGACCTGATCGTCGCCGTGGACGGCCAGGCGGTCGAGGGCGAGCCCGGCCCGTTCGCCCGGACCATTCAGGCCAAGAAGCCCGGCGACCCGGTGCGGCTGACGATATATCACCGCGGCCGCAAGAAGGACGTCGAGGCGATGCTGGGGACGGCGCCGACGGGAGAACTGGCCATGAAGTACGCCGATGACGACCTGCCGCCGGAGTGGATGGACCAGTTCAATCTCCGCACGCGGATGATGCGACTGGGACCGGACGGCAAGATGGTCGAGGTGGCCCCACAAGAGATGATGCCGCACATCCGCGAAATGCTTCGCGGGGCGGGCATCCCCGGCGGCGGGTGCGACATGTCCATCTCCATCGCCGGTGACAACGCCCGGGTCCACGTCAGCCGCAACGACGACGGCAAGCGGATCGACATCCAACAGGACGAGCAGGGGAAGATCACCGTCACGCGCAGCGCAACGGGAAATGACGCCCAGGCCGAGAAGACCAAGACCTACGAGTCGCTGGAGGCCCTGGCCAAGGATGATCCCGAGGCGGCCAAACTGCTCAAGGAGACGCGGGCGAACGTCAAGGTGCGGGTGCACGGCCTCGGGCAGAGCGAGCCGATAGCGGAAGAGTTGAGAGTCGAGATCGAGAAGAAGGTCCGCGACCTTCAAGAGCAGACCGAGCGCCAGGCCCGCGAGGCCCAGGACAAGGCCCGCGAAATGTCCGAACAGATGCATCGGCGATTCCATTTCCAGACGCCGCGCGTGTGGGTGCACGGGTTTGGCAGAGAAGGCGAGGGCTTCGGCTGGGACGCCGCCGGACGCGAGTTCAAGCTCGACCCGGACGGGAAGGTCGAGGTGATCATCCGCAAGGGCGGCGACCAGGTGACCATGACTTTCAAGAACCGCGAGGAGTTCAAGCGGAAGGAGCCCAAGCTCTACGAGCAGTTCCGGAAGACGCTGGGCGAGAAGTAACAGCCGGCAATTGCAGTCCACCCCGCGCCCGTACGTGTCCCTCGCCCGGTCCGCATGGAACCGGGCGAGGCGTGCAATGTCGTGCGGCTGTCGGTATGCTGAGCCGCAAGTCCAGTCCGTTCTTCACGCGACCGGACAATTCCAGAAAGGTGCCACAATGAAGGACTCCGGGGTTCACGGGCGCCTGCGGGCGGCGGTGCTGGTTTTCGCGGTTGGCTTCGCTGTGGGGCAGATGGCTCCTGCGCCCGCCTGGGGCGGCGCCCCCGGCGCGGACAGCCGTCCTGTCGGAAACGACTTTCTCCGGGTGGTGAAGGTTGACGACTCGGTCCGGCGGCTGGACTTGGCCGTGCGCCTGTACGTGCCGAAGACCGGTGCGGGCCCCACGGTGAGCCTGGTTTCGGCCATTCACGTGGCCAACCGCTCGTGCTACGACCTGGTGCAGACCTTCCTGGACTCCCAGGACCTGGTGCTGTACGAGGGCGTGGGCGCGCCGGACCACGTTCGCACCAAGGCCGACCCGCGGGCCAAAACCGCCTCCGCCATGCGGACGGTGGCGGTCGCCCTGGAGCGGCACCGCCTGCGGACCAAGGCGTACCCGCGCGCCCTGGCGGGCCTGCTGGAGGGCCGACCGGCCCGGCAGGTCCGGGCTATGCGCGCCGCCATGGTCGACGGATGGGGCCGCCCCCTGTGCTATAAGCCCGAGGAGCAGTCTTTCAGCCTCTCCAGTCTGGGCGGGGACGGTCGCCCCGGAGGGACGGGTGCGGCGGCGGACATGGATTTCAAGGAACAGCCGCCCCTGGACTCCAAGGAGGTCAAGCCGCCCAAGGGCATCCAGTCGGAGTTGGCTGACGCCCTGGGCCTGGTCTTCCAGCTTGAGGCCATGGACACCTCCGGCCCGAATTTCCGCAACAGCGACATGACAATGGAACAGTTGCACCAGGCGCTGCGCGCCGGACGGAAGGCGACGACGCGCCCTGGCGACGATCAGGCGAGCGACCCCTTGAGCGACCAGGTCCTCCAGATGCTTCGTGGCGAGGGGGCGATGATGGCTTTCGCCAGGTTCGGCCTGGCCCTCATCCGCCACCAGCCGCAGATGAAGGAAATGATGCGCCTGATGATCATGGAGACCGTCAGCGGCGACATCTCCAACCTGGCCCGCCTGGCTCCGGGGCTCGGGCCGTTCCTGGAAGTCGTTCTTCACGATCGCAACGCGATCGTGCTGGCCGGGCTGAAGAACGCGCTGGCCGAGCGGCCGATGAGACAGTCCATCGCCGTCTTCTTCGGGGCCGGACACATGGACGGCCTGCAGAAGCAGTTGGTCACGCAGTTAGGCTACCGCCCGGCGGGCGTGTTCTGGATACCCGCGTTCGAGGCCGATTCATCCAAGGCCGGCATGACCCCTCAGCAGTTCGAAGCCATGCGGCAGATGATCCGCGGGATGATGGGGCAGGGCAAGACGGGCGCGGGTCCGCGGTCCTCTTCTCACCAGCCCAAGGATGTGAAATAGGCGCGGGCGAACATGAAAGCAATGCAGACCACCGCAACATCGGCCAAAACATAGGCGGCAAGACGGATACGCCGACGCTGCCTCTTGCTCAGGATGATCATCAGAGCGAGGCAGAATGCCGCAGGGGCCACCACATACTGGAGCAGGCCCCACGATCCCACCAGGTCTCGCAGCCGGCAATTCGCATCGAATCGTCTCATGCCCTCGGCGATTTCCTCTTTCTGCGTCTCGCTTAGAGTGAAAGGCTTGCCGGCTCTCTCCGCCTCCGACTGTAGCATCTCCACCATGATCTTCTGATAAAACGATCCGCTCATTGCCCGCCACTTCGGGTTTCCAATGCCTTCGGTACTGCGGGGAAGAACCCCGCCGGCCTGAACGTTTAGAATCTCGATACGAACGCAGGTCTGCACGGCCAAGCCCGTCAGTGCGAGACAAATCAGGAATCCCCACGGGACCTTCATGAGGTCGAATTATACCGTGCCACGGCGAGTGACGACAATGCGGCGTTGGCGGACGGAAGCGTGTTGCGGTAGAATCCCTTCTCGAAGGAGAAGCGACATGAGCGGACGCGCGCGGATGAGTCGGCGGGAGTTTCTGAACGCAGCGGCCGGGGCGGCGGCCTTTGCGGGGACGGGGTTGGCTGGGCCGCAGACTCGGGCCCAGGCCCAAGCCAAACCCCCGGCGAAGCGCCCGAACTTCATCTTCATCCTCACCGACGACCAGGGCTGGGGCGACGCCCGCTTCCAGGGCCACCCGTACGTCAAGACGCCCGCCCTGGACCGCCTGTCGCGCGAGGGATTGTTCATCAAGCAGTTCTACGTCTGCTCGGGCGTGTGCTCGCCCAGCCGCTGCGCGTTCATGACCTCGCACTTCCCCGCACGCCACCACATTCACGGGCATTTCGCCTCGCCCCAGCAGAACAAGGCCAGGCACATGCCCGACTTCCTGGACCCCAAGACGCCCACCGTCACCAGCATCCTCAAGCAGGCCGGCTACGCCACCGGGCACTTCGGCAAGTGGCACCTCGGCCACGGCGCCGGCGCGCCGCCGCCAACCGCTTACGGCATCGACGACGAGCGGACGGCCGTCTCCAGCGGCCAGCAGATTCGCGAGGATGCGCCGCGTCTCATGCAGGAGGCCCCGAAGGGCCAGCCGCACTTCATGGCCGTCGCCACCACGCTCATGGTCAACGAGACCATCCGCTTCATCAAGGCCAACAAGGACAAGCCCTTCTACGTCAACCTGTGGACGCTGCTGCCCCACGCGCCGCTGAGACCCACGCCCGAGCAGCTCGCCGTCTACGACGGCCTGGACCCCAAGGCCGACCACGACGTCTGGAAGCCGTGGACGAGCCGGTACATGGCCGCCGCCAAGGACCTGCCCCAGCAGATGAAGGTCTTCCTGGCCGCCCTGACCGACCTGGACACGCAGATCGGGCGGCTGCTGGACGCCCTGGACGAGTTGGGCCTGACCGACAACACCGTCATCGTCTTCTCCAGCGACAACGGGCCGGAGGACTACCACATCGGCAACGCGGCCAACGCGGGCGTGGGCTCGCCCGGAATTCTGAGGGGACGCAAGCGCAGCCTGTACGAGGGCGGCGTGCGGACGCTGGGCCTGGTCCGCTGGCCCGGGCACGTACCCGCGGGCAAGGTCGACGCGACGTCCGTCGTGTCGTCGGTGGACCTGCTGCCCACGGTGTGCAAGCTGGCCGGCGTGGATGTGCCCGCGGGCGTGAACTGCGACGGCGAGGACGTGAGCGACATTTTCCAGGGGCGCCCCCGCGAGCGAACCAAGCCCGTCCACTGGGAGTGGCTGTTCCGCATCTTCAATGAGGAGCCCTACCACTCGCCCCAACTCGCCGTTCGCGACGGCAAGTGGAAGCTCCTGCTCAATCCCGATCGCAGCCGGGTGGAACTGTACGACATCCCGGTCGATCCGTCGGAGACGAAGAACCTGGCCTCTGAGCATCCGGACGTGGTGGACCGCCTGGCGAAGAAGGCCATCAACTGGCAGAAATCGCTGCCGCCCAGCCCCATGCGCGACCGCCCCGAACCCGTTCGCCCGCCGGCTCGGCCCAAGGGGCCCAAGAACAGCAACCCACAGAAACAAAGGTAGCGTTCAGCAGATGGGACGAGAGACGAAGTACCTGGGACGTCTCTTATTTCGTGGCTCCTGATTCCTCTTCTCTTCCTTGATCCCTGGTCCCCTTTTCCACTGTGTCCGCGGCAAGACGTCGGGCTCGGGAATAATAAATCCGGAAATATCTTGACTTTACGGCGAAAACTGTCGATGATGCCTGCAGTCTGAATGGGTTGGTGACATTTGGGGAAGGTCTCCATCGTCGCCAACGAACCGCCCGGCAAACGGTTCTTTTGCAGCTTGCACCCAGCGTATCCGCACCTGTGATTGTAGATCCCTTCACCGCCGCGGGAATTTGGCTCGGCTCGCTACGACTGTGAATCCCATCTGCTGACACCGTAAGGAGCCATGTACATGGCAAACGGCAAAGTGAAGTGGTTCAATGACTCCAAGGGCTTCGGTTTTGTGACGGCCGACGATGGCACGGACGCGTTCGTGCATCACGGCGACATCCAGGGCGAAGGCTTCAAGAGCCTCGCCGAGGGTGAGTCCGTCACCTTCGACATGACCCAAGGCCCCAAGGGCCCCAAGGCGGTCAACGTCCGCAAGGCTTAGGCTTCCGCGAATCACGGCGGGCGCCGCTCTCTATGGGCGGCGCCCGCTTTCGTTATTGCGGATCTGCCTGCCGGCAGGCAGGTTGCGGAATGCGGATTGCGGAATGCCCTATTCCCTATTCCCTATTCCCTCTTCCTTGATCTCTACGGACCCATTCCCTGAGGTCGACCTCTTCCCGCCGACCACCCGTGCAATGAGCATCGACGCGACGTTGTCGCCGACGGCGTTGACCATGGTCGCCGGAGGGTCGACCAGCACGCCGATGGTCTGGAGCAGGGGCAGCGCGGCGGCCGCCTGGGGAAACTCCCCCGCGTAGACGGCGACCAGGAACGCCTCGCCCACGAACCCCCCTACCGGCACGCCGCTGGTGACCATGCCCGTCAGGATGGAAATGGCCACCGCGAACGCCAGCGTGTCGACGCCGGCGAAGGGCTTGCCGAACAGGGCGTACAGGAAGGCGATCTTGAGCAGCGCCGCCATGCACGAGCCGTCCATGTGCACGGTGGCCCCGACGGGGATGACGATCTCGCTGACCTCGCGGGGCGTGCCGATACGGTCGGCGGCCGCCAGATTCGAGGGGATGGTGGCCACGCTGGACCCGGTGGCCAGGGCGGTGGTCATGGCGGGAATGATGTTGCTCCAGAACCGCTTCACGCCGCCCGCGCCGGCGGCCAGGAAGGCATAGAGGGAGAACCCAATCGCCGCGTAGCCCAGGCAGATGGGATAGTAGACCGCCATCGCCCGCCCATAGCCCCCCAGCAGTTCGCCGCCGTACTTGCCCACGAACGCGGCGAAGTAGGCAGCCAGGCCGATCGGCGCGTAGTACATGATGAAGCGGACGACGCGCATCATGACCGCGCTGCCCGAGCGGAGAAAGCGGACGAACGGCTCGGCCTGCTCGCCCGCCGCCGACGCCCCCAGGCCCACCAGGATGGCGAAGACGATCAGGGCCATCATGTTCCGGCGCGACAGGAGTTGGACGAAGTCGCCGGCCGTCAATAGCTCGACGATCCCGCCGGACCTCTGACCCAGTTCCCTGGGGGCGTCCATGGGAAGTTGCACTCCGACGGGCCAGCTCAGCACGCCGATCAGCATGAGCAGGCAGGAGACGATCGCGGTGGCCAGGAAGATGGCCAGCATGATCGCGAGGATCTTCCCCAGCCTGGCGGCGCTGGACATGCCGGCTACGGCGGAGGCGATGGAGAAGAACACCAGCGGCACGACGGCGGTGAACAGGAGGTTGAGCAGGACCTGCCCGAGCGGCTCGAGCGCCTGGGCCCGCTCGCCCAGTCCCAGCCCGAGCGCGATGCCGACGGCGATGGACAGCAGCAGCAGAATCGAGAACGCGTAGTGGCGAAGGAATCCGAAGTGTCGCATGTGGCTCACAATGGCACCTTCCGTGGCTTTTGGGTGAACATGTTGTACCACGGCATGGGCGTCCGGGGCAAATCGCTTGTTGGCTGCCGGTCGCGAGACCACGCGGGTTGCAAAGCCTCTGGGAGGGTGGTACGGTGAATGCACGCATATTTCGCGAGGCGCCCATGAAGACACTGCACACGTCGTCGGCCCTGTTGGTCCTGCCTTTCCTGGTGTTGCTTCTGACGGCTGAGCCCGTTTGCCCCGAGGAAGGCGACGGCAACAAGGGCCTGAAAATCGCATGGGACAAGAACCTCCTCACCGTCAGCGGCCCGAAGCTGCCGGGAGGCCAGCTTAAGGTGTGGTACCTGGAGGCGTACTGCCGCCCCGGATCGACCGACCGCAAGTGGGACCAGACGGTGATCGGCCACGAGACGAAGCTGCTGGAGGCCGACGCCGACGGACGCCGAGTGGTGCTGGAGTGCACGCTGAAGGACGGGGTGAAGGTGCGGCACGAGATCCGCGCCGGGGCCGACGAGGTGGACTTCCGCCTGATCGCGCACAACCCGACGGACAAGCCTTCGCAGGCGCATTGGGCCCAGCCGTGCATCCGCGTGGGCGAGTTCACCGGGCGAGGCCAGGGCGACTACCTCGACAAGTGTTTCATCTTCCTGGACGGCAAGCTGACACGAATGCCCACCCGCGACTGGTCGACCAAGGCGATGTACACGCCCGGCCAGACGTGGGCCGCCCCGAAGGTCAGCCGCGACGACGTGAACCCCCGCCCGCTAAGTCCGCTCACGCCCGACAACGGCCTGATCGGTTGCTTCTCGGCCGACGAGAAGACGATTCTGGCCACCGCCTGGGAGCCGTACCAGGAACTGTTCCAAGGGGTGATCACGTGCATCCACAGCGATTTCCGCATCGGCGGCCTGGCGCCGGGCGAGAAGAAGTCCATCCGCGGCAAGCTGTACATCGTGCCGGCCGACGTGGAGGCCCTGCTGAAGCGCTACCGGAAGGACTTTCCGGAGCACAAGTAGCCCTGGCGTTCGGCTGCGCTATCTCTCGCTCCTGGGGATGTGCACCACGGTCAACGTGCAGCAGTCCCATGCCTTCGATCCGCGCGAGGTATTCCACGTAGTGAAGTACCGCTCGCCGGTTGCATCCAGGGCGGCGCTGAATGTGCCCTTGAGCGTCGCGCCATAGCGTTCCTGGTAGAACGGGTGCAGGAAGGCGAGCACCTTGGGGCGTTTGAGCTTCAGGTCGTACTGGACGATCGGCGTGCCGTCGCCTTCGCTGCCGCCGTGGGCCCCGGGCGTGTAGTACAGGAACCGCCCCGTCGGATCCGCGTCCAGCGTGGTGATGTAGCCCTGCACGCCCACGTTGGCCGGGCCGATCTCCTCGACCTTCTCCGTGCGGGTGTTGAGGGCCCAGATGGTGGCCGTCTCGCGCCCAGCCTTGGAAACGGAGTACACCATGCCGTCGGCGGTCTCGGTGGTGGCCGCGCGCAGGCCGAAGTTCTGGGCAATCTGGATGGGCTTGCCCGGCTTGGCAGGATCGAAGCGAACCAGCGGGCCGTTGCCCCCCCCGCCCGGGACGAAGTACACCCGGCCGGTCGAGGCAGCCAGGATCATGTACCGCTCGGGCCCGTCGCCGCCGCTGTAGAGCAGCTTGCCCTTGCGCAGGTCGTAGGCGAAGAACTGGATGCCCTGGTCCTTGGCGTCCGAGCCGGCGGCGGTCCCTCCATAGAATATGCCCCGCTTCCCGTCGGTCACGCTGCACGGGAGGCAGTGCTTGGGCACCGGGCCGCGGACGACGGCCTCCGCCCGCCCCGTCGAGGGCTGGACGCGGAGGATCCAGTCGCCGGTGTAGTGATACGCGTCGGTGGTGGTCCTCGACGAACCGCGATGGGTGCCGCAGTACAGCCACCCGTCGCCGCCGTCGTCGAGACGGCTGTGGATCTTGCCCGGAACGTAATGCCCTTCGGGCAGCTTGAGCAGGCTCTTGACGTCCAGCAGTCGGCGAATGGCCTTGGTCTCGGGGTCGTACTCGAAGACGCGGGCCGTGCCGGACGGCGCGAGGTGGTCGCCGATGGCGGAGTAGTACTTTCTGCCGACGCAGACGCCGTCGCCCCAGACGGACCAGGGCTTGCCGGGGTAGTCCTGGCCGGGATAGTACATGAAGTCGACCGTGGGCGCTTCCCTGGCGACGGCCACGCCCGAGCGCAGGGTGGCGGGCGGCTTGAGGAAGTCGCCAGCCCGGTCGGTCACCATCGTCTTGGCTTCCGGCAACGTGGGCGGGAACGGAAGCTCCGGCTCCTTGGGTTTGGCCTTCGGCGCACCCGGGGCGGAGGCGGCGAAGACCACCACGGCAAGAACGCACAATGCAGAACGGAGGATCATGGCGGATTCCTTATTCTCGTTGCCTCCTGGCCACCGAAGTGGCCAAGCTACTGCCCCGGCTCCTCGATGGTCAGAGACTTGTTCACGACCTGGTCTCGAAGCTCGACGCTGCGACCGGTCGGAAAGCGGGCGCGAACGTCGACCTTGTCGCAATCGCCCAGGCCGAAATGGGCGATCGCCTCCTGCCCGCTGGCGTAGCCGTAGCCGACGGCGATCTCCTGGCAGCCCAACAGGGCGTCGGCCCGGCCCAGCTTGCCCGCGGGGTAGAGCCATATCTTCGTACCGATGCCCATGCGGTTGGTGGCCTTTCCACCGGCCGGACCGGCCCGCCCCACCGCGCGAACCTGAAGCCACGAACGAGGGGGCGAGGCGTTCTGGAGCAGGCGGCAATGGTTGCCGGCGAACCAGTTGATCACGAAGAGGTCCAGGCGCCCGTCACGGTCGTAGTCGGCCGACGGGGCCGCCGGGAAGTAGACCATGGGGCCCTTAATCGGCCGGGGGGACGAAAAGCGTGGGACGGCGTCGGCCCGGGCGGCGCCGGCGTCGCTCAGGCCTGCGCTGCGATAGATCAACGGGGTGATCTTGCCGTCGGCGTCCTTCCACGCGGCCGAGAGATAAATGTCCGGCCAGCCGTCGTTGTCGAAGTCCTGGATTTCCACGTGCGGGCAGCGGACGGGAACGGGCGTCGTCAGGCCGGCCTGCTCGGTCACGTCGCGGAAGTGCGGTGAGCCGTCCTTGACGCCCGTGTTGAGGTAGACGCGGTTGCGGGCGGTCATGCCGTGGATGGCCAGCACCAGGTCGAGCTTGCCGTCGCGGTTGAGGTCGCCGAAAGCTGCCCCGCAGGGCCAGTCCTCGTTGTCCAGCGGCTTCCAGGCCAGCAACTCGCGGAGGTGCGGCGGCTCGACGTACTTGCCCCCCGGCGAACTGACGAAGAAGCGGTTGCTGAGTGGAACGAAGAAGTCGGGGCGTCCGTCGTCGTTGAGGTCGGCGACGGCCAGGCCCAGGCCGTACACGTCGTCGCCCAGGCCGGCAGCCTTGTTGGCGTCCTCGAAGGTCAGCTTGCCCTTGTTTCGAAAGAGCGTGGTGCGGGGCTTAGGCGTGAAACGGTCTTCGACGACCAGCAGGTCGAGCAGCCCGTCGCCATCGAAGTCCAGCACGCCGACGTTGCGGGCCTTGTAGAGCGTCGGCGGGCAGGCCCCGCTGGCGGCCGAGACGTCGACGAACGTCCCGCCGTCGTTGCGGAACAGCCGGCTGAGGGCCAGTTGGGCGGTCCGCTGCGGCTCGTCCGTCTTGCGGGTCTTGGACTGGGCGTTGTTGGCCACGTACAGGTCGAGGTCGCCGTCGTTGTCCAGATCGGCAAAGAGGGCGCCGCTGGTGCGGCCGAAGAGTTCGACGGCGGGCTGGTTGATCGGCTCGAACTTGCCGTTGCCCGCGTTGCGGAACAGGCGGTTCTTGACCGGCCCGGCCGCGGGTGCGTACTCGGCGTTGGGACGGTCGCAAAACCCGCCGACGTAGATGTCCGGCCGGCCGTCGCCGTCGGCGTCGCCCCAGGCGCCGCCGTGGCCCATGAGACCGGCCAGCGGATCGACCAGCCCGGCTTCGCGGGTGCGGTCTACGAAGGAGATGGACGAATCGCCCGCGGCGAACGATCCGAGCGCGACAAAGACGAAGAACGCGCCGACTCTGCTCATGGTGGTCTCCTGGCTGCGGAACGCGCCCGGCCGCCCCAGGAGTAAGGGAGAGCGAGGCGGCCCCGGCCGCGACTACCTTTGAATCAACGCGACACAAGGGCGGACAATGCAGGCGCGGCCCTTACGTCTCGCGGCGCTCGGAAAGGAAAGCTGCGGCAGCCTGTCCTGCCTACCGGCAGGCAGGCTGCCGGAGGCAAGGCGGGTCCGCGGGCTTGGGGCGACCTCGTGTGGGACCGATCAACTCCTGGCCAGTTTGACCAGGATCTCCAGCCCCTGGGCGAGCTTCTCGTCGGTGGTGGCGTAGCTGATGCGGAAGTGCGTGTTCCGCGTGGAGAAGACGTTGCCCGGGATAATCAGGACGTTGTGCTCGATGGCCCTGGTGACGAAGGCGTTGGCGTCGCCGCCCGGCGCGGGCGGGAAGGCGTAGAAGGCGCCGCCGGGCTTGACCAGCCCCAGGGCCGGGCCCAGCGCCGCCTGCACCATGTCGCGTTTGCGCCGGTAGGCCTCGACCTCGGCGGTCATGTCCAGGTCCAGGGCGGCCAGCGCGCCCGCCTGGGCCATCGAGGGGGCACAGACGAAGCTGTACTGCTGGAGCATGGTCATCTTGTCCAGAACCGTCTTGGGCCCGGTGCACCAGCCGATCCGCCAGCCGGTCATGGCGTAGCTCTTGGAGAAGCCCCGCAGCAGCAGCGTGTTCTCGTAGAGCGAGGCCATGGAGACGAAGGGCTCGTCGTAGCAGAAGAAGTTGTAGATCTCGTCGCTGATGACCAGGAGGTCGCGCTTGGCGGCCAGGTCGGCGATCTGGCGGAGGTCGGCCTGGGAGTACACCGCGCCGGTGGGGTTGGCGGGCGAGTTGATGATGAGCATCCTCGTGCGGTCGGTAATGGCATCGGCCAGCCGCTGGACGTCCGGGCGGAAGTCATCGTAGGTGCTGACGGGGACGGGCTTGCCGCCGCAGAGGTTGATCAGGTGGGAGTACATCACGAAGTAGGGGTCGGCGAAGACCACCTCGTCGCCGGGATTGACCAGGGTCATCATGGCCAGCAGCAGGGCGCCGCTGACGCCGGAGGTGATGAGGTAGTCGCGCCCGTCATCCCAGCCGAACTCGGCCTTGCAGGCCTGGGCGATGGCGTTTCGGAGCTCGGCGGTGCCTTGGGTCTGGGTGTACTTGTTCATGCCCTCGCGAATGGCCTGGACGGCCCGCTCGCGGGCGGAGGCGGGGACGTCGAAGTCAGGCTGCCCGATGGAGAGGTTGATCGGGTCCTTGAGCCTGGCGGCCAGGTCGAAGACTTTGCGGATCCCCGAGGCGTCGAGCTGGCTCATGCGGTCGGCGATACGGTGGCTGGGACGTGTCATTGGGTAGCTCCCGACGCGCGAGCAGGAAGCCGCCTGGGCCAGGCAGGTCCGCGGGCCTGCCTGCCGACAGACAGGCTGTTCCCTGGGCGCACGCATTCTGTGCCCGCGGCAATGCGGCTGCGGGCAGGCGGCGAATTATTTCTTGCCTTTGGCCGGGGCGGCGCCCTTGGCGGCCGGGGCGGCCGGGGCTTCGGCCTTCGCGGCGCCCGCCTCACCCGCGGCGGGGGCGGCCTCTTCCGCGGCCTTCTTGGCCTTGGAGCCGGCCTTGGAGTGGCGGACCTTGGTCTTGGGCAGGCCCAGCGGGGAATTGGTTTGGGGGTCGAATTTGCCCTCGTCCTTCAGGCGGGCAATGCGCTCGGCTCGGGTCAGCACGCTACGGGTGCCGGCCAGGCTGCCGGCGCTCTTGAGGCTTCTGTCCATCGTCATGAGTATCTACTCTCCGTCAAATCAATCGTTCTCGCGGTGCAGCAGGAACGTCGGTTGAAACTTGTTCTCGCGGTTCCGCTGCCGAAAATCATACGTTCGGTGCTTCTGAAAATACTTCTTGCCCAACTCCTCGATCTTCTGGGCGTGTCGTATCGCCGCCGCGCTGTCGGGCGCGTCCTGCGGCGCCATCGACAGCACGAAGTACTGGTTGGACTGCGAGTACCTCGACACCGTCGACGGCTCGCCGTTCTCGTAGCAGAACTGGGCGATGCGATCGCCCTCTTCCTTGTCCTTCAGCCCGCCCTGGATCACCAGGTAGTACTTGCCCGCGATTCGCCGGCTGGGCACAGCCGCCGGGACCTGGCCCTGATCAACGCCCGCGCCGCCCTGAACGACGGGCCCTTGCGAGACCGGTCCAGGCGCGCCGGGCAGGGCCGCCAGGTTCTGCTGGACGGTGACGCTGGAGCGTCCGACCAGGAACGCGACGGCCAGCAGGACCACCAGCCCCAGGCCCAGCAGGGCCCAGTTCAACGGGCTCAGCGTCAGGCGCACGCGGTTGCCCTCGCGAACCAGCGCGGGCTCGCGCGGGGCCGGGGCGTCGAAGATCGACGGAGGACTCGCCGCCGACCCTTCGCTGCCGGCAGCGGCCGGGAGGTCCTCTTGGACCGGGCGATCCGCCGGGCCGACTGCGGCAGTCGCATCATGGCCCGCCCAGGACGGCACGGTCAGTTTGGGCTCGGCTCCCGGCTTCTTGTTCTTGGTGATCACCTCGTAGAGGGCGATCGAATTCTTCCTCTTGCCCACGGTAGTGCTCCTGCGGCGGACCGATGCTTCCGCCCGCCAGGTTGCGAATGAGCCTCTGGAAACCCGAGCCTCTGACAAACCAGAGGATGATAGCTTCGCCCCGTTGGCCTGTCAAGCCCGCTCTTGCCGCCGGTGCTGTCAACTATTGTGTGTAAGTTCCCAGAAGGTGCCATCTGGCCAGTTGGCCGAAGACGGCCCGTTGGACGGCTGAGGCGTCGTAGTGGACGCCCATGGGGTCCAGTCGCATCCGCAGCGTC
>JAKJER010000084.1 GCA_022705325.1 Planctomycetota bacterium
CGTTTGGGAGGGACCCCTTATCCCTAAGTTACGGGGTCATATTGCCTAGTTCCTTAACAACAGTTCTCTCGAGCGCCTGAGGATACTCTCCTCGCCTACCTGTGTCAGTTTTAGTACGGATACGCGTATTGTCCCCGCGAAGCTTTTCTCGGCACCTACGTTCCAGACTTCGGCAACCAATCGGCCTCGAGCTACTGCCTTGCGGCAGCCCCAACCACCACGACTACCGGGTGGATCTGGTGTGTAGATGCGTCATTCGCAGTTCAACCGCCACGCATAGTGCAGGAATATTAACCTGCTATCCATCGTCTACGCCTTTCGGCCTCGACTTAGGGCCCGACTAACCCTGGGCGGATTTCCCTTCCCCAGGAAACCTTAGGCTTACGGCGAGCAGGATTTTCACCTGCTTTATCGTTACTCATACCGGCATTCTCACTAGCTGCCGCTCCAGCGCTCCTTACGGTACGCCTTCGACGCCGACAGCTACGCTCTCCTACCACTCGTCTTGCGACGAATCCGCGGCTTCGGTGCCATGCTTAGTCCCGATCATTATCGGCGCCGGGTTGCTCGACCAGTCAGCTATTACGCACTGTTTAAATGGTGGCTGCTTCTAAGCCAACATCCTGGCTGTCACAGCAATCCGACTTCCTTAGTCACTTAGCATGGTTTTGGGACCTTAGCCGGCGATCTGGGTTGTTTCCCTTTTGACCACGAAGGTTATCCCTCGTAGACTGACTCCCGAGGTACACGCAACGGTATTCGGAGTTTGGTTGAAGGTCGTAGCCTGGTGGGCCCGACGTTTCATCCAGTGCTCTACCCCCGCTGCGCAATGACTCGAGGCTAGCCCAAAAGCTATTTCGGAGAGAACCAGATATCTCTGAGTTTGATTAGACTTTTACTCCTCCCCACAGCTCATCCCATACCTTTTCAACGGTAACGGGTTCGGACCTCCGCGACCTTTTACGGTCGCTTCATCCTGGCCATGGGTAGATCACTCAGTTTCGGGTCTATCGCCTACGACAATGTCGCCCTATTAAGACTC
This sequence comes from Planctomycetota bacterium, assembly GCA_022705325.1. Lineage (GTDB taxonomy): Bacteria > Planctomycetota > Phycisphaerae > SM23-33 > SM23-33 > MWDR01. The sequence goes on from JAKJER010000084.1 coordinate 1,043, forward strand.
GGTTTCCCTTCGGCTCCGCCCCGGAGAGGCTTAGCCAAGCCGTAGACAATAACTCGCCGGTTCATTATGCAAAAGGCACGCCGTCACCCATTCCCCTTGCGGGGCATAGGGCTTCGACGACTTGTAGGTACATGGTTTCAGGTACTTTTAACTCCCCTAAAAGGGGTGCTTTTCATCATTCAATCGCCCTACTTGTCCACTATTGGTCGTGATGTAGTACTTAGCCTTGGAGAGTGGGCTCCCCAGCTTCACACGGAGTTCCACGAGCTCCGTGCTACTCTGGTACGCCAACCGTAACGGAGGGCTTGCGGCGTCGCTTACGGGACTTTCACCCTGTATCGTGAGCCTTTCCAGACTCTTCAGCTACCGTTGCCTTTGTAACTCCTGATTGGCGCCCGCAACCCCGGGCCGAAGCCCGGTTTGGGCTGATCCGCTTTCGCTCGCCGCTACTTACGGAGTCTCGGTGATTTCTTTTCCTGCAGGTACTTAGATGTTTCAGTTCCCTGCGTTCGCCCCGCCGACCTATGCATTCAGTCGGCGGTGACGCCATCAGCTTGCACTGTGACGCCGGGTTTCCCCATTCGGACATCCCAGGATCAAAGCTCGTTTGACAGCTCCCCTGGGCTTATCGCAGCCTACCACGTCCTTCATCGCCTCATCACGCCTAGACATCCACCATGCACCCTTAGGAGCTTGATCACATTTGTCGCCCGCCCTCATACAACGAACGTCGCGACATCTGTCCCAAGCACGCCTTGGCGCTTAAGATTCAGTGAATTCTTGCAGCTTTCTGCTGCCCCTATTCGATTGTCAAAGAGCCGTCTCGCATTCACCCGCCTCGGGCCCTAGCGGCCTTCGGCGGCGCTTCTCTCTGCGTCCCTCGGCACGTTCCACCCATAGGGGCTTCACTGTCGAGGGTCCCGCATTGTATCATTCCCAGCAGGCCGGTCAAACACAAAACCGATCATCTTGAACTTTTTTTTCGCCTGGCCGGTCAGGGCGACCCGCCAGCGCCCCCGCCAGTCATGGAGACGAGCGGGATCGAACCGCCGACCTGCTGGTTGCAAACCAGCCGCTCTCCCATCTGAGCTACGTCCCCAGGGGGCACGGCCCGTTCGGGCCGGCGGCGCGTCCAGAAAAATGGGCCTGGTTGGAGTCGAACCAACGACCTTGCCCTTATCAGGGGCACGCTCTAACCAACTGAGCTACAGGCCCGTCCGCGATGCCTAGAGTTGCGGGCGTCTTCGCGCCTCAGACATACTCCGGCGCCGGCCGCCTGTACAGTCGCTGATCCCTAGGTCCTGCTTCCTTGGCTCTTTCGATTTTCAATTTGCCTCGCGGCCCCTATCCGGGTCGCGTGCGGCCACAAAAAAACCACCGCAATCTCCGGTGGTCTCCTGGGCGAATCCCGATCTCACTCAGGGCGTCATCCGCTCAGGTCTCCACCTGCCGTCAAGATTGCGATTGCTGTGACGATAGCCGCTGTCCTCGCTGCCTTCGCCCGCCCCATTCTCAGCGGGCGCCGCCTGGGCTCTGCCCAAACGTGGACCGGCATTCTACCATGCCGAACTCGAGCGTCAATACCCTACTGACGCTTTTTTGACAAAATCTTCTTCGGCTCGCCTGGCGCGGGCCTGAAGTAATTCCGCAACGCCCGGGCCGCCCCCGGACAAGTGCTTCCGCCGCCCGGGCCGTCCAGCCCGCCGCTATGGCCTACTCTGCATTATACGCCGCACCGCAGGCCGGCGTTCGCGGCGAACTGGCGATGGCCCCCCGGTCACTGGGCCCGGGTGGCCAGTTCCTGGGGGGCGATTCGCGGCGAGTGGGCCCCGCAGCTTTCGGTATCTGTCTGTTCAGCCTGCACTTGCGCCTCGGGATAGAACCCGAACTGCCGCAGCAGCGCCAGCTTGGGCAGCACGTTGTGGACCAGGTCCACGTGGAAGAAGCCCGGGAACACGTCCGGGTTGGACTGGATCAGGCCGAAATACTCCGCGTACTGCGGGGGGATCTCGATCTCGCCCCCGCGGGTGATCTCGTGGCCGGTAAACACAAACTCCGGCAGCAGATACGGGCAGAACTCCAGCGCGAGCCCTTCAGAGAGAATCTCCCTGTACACCTGCGTCTGGGGCAGCAGGCTCAGCAGGCTGGGCAGGATGCGGGCCCCCATCATCCGGAACGAGACCATCTGGAAGAGCGACTGGTTGAAGTCGTCCATCGTCTCGAACGGGAAGCCCCACACGTAGAACGTGTCCACCCGCGGGAAGAGCTTGACCGCCTGCGGGATCAGTTCCAGCGTGGCAGCGGCCGTGAACCCCTTGCGGATCCGCTCCAGGACGCGGTCCGAGCCGGACTCGATGCCGAACCGCAGCTCCACGCAGCCGCTGTCGGCCATCGCCTGCATCATCTCCACGTCCATCAGGTTGACCCGCCCGAAGGCCTTCCACTGGACGCTCAGCCCGCTGTCGCGCAGCAGGCGGCAGAACTCCATCACGTGGCGCTTGCCGGAGACGAAGAACTCGTCCTGGAAGAGGAACAGGTCCACGCCGGCCTGGCGGTTGAGCTGGACCATCTCGGCGACGATGTTGGCCGGGCTGCGCGAGTAGCTCTCCAGGTTCCACACCGGGGCCACCGAGCAGAACGTGCAGGGGTACGGACAGCCGCGGCTGGTCATCATGCCGTAGCCGGCGTAGCGGGGCAGGTCGATCTTGCGCCAGGAGGGGAAGCCGATGGAGTCCAGGTCGCGGATCCGCTCGCGGTCGGGATTGTGCACGATCGTGCCGTCGGATCGGCGGAAGGAGATGCCGTCGACGGTGCTCAGGTCGCGGCCGGTCTTGATGGCGTCGAGCAGGTCGGGCGCGGTCCGCTCGCCCTCGCCGCGGCAGATGATGTCGATCCAGGGGAAGCGGGCCAGCAGGTGGTCCTCGACGGCCTTGCTGCCCACGCCGCCCAGCACGAGCCTGCGGTCGGGGAACCGCTCTCGCAGGGCCCGCATCGCCAGGATGGTGAACGGCAGGAGGTTGGCCATGCACGACAGCCCGATCACCGGCGCCGGCTCGGCCAGGAAGTCGAGAAACACCTCCATGTCGAACGGCTGGTCGGAAGGCACGGTCTGGTAGTCGCGGAAGTCGACCTCGTAGCCGAGCTTCTCCAGCGCGGTGCACAGGTACAGGCAGCCCAGCGGCACGTGGAGCTCGCGCTCGATCTCCTGGCCGTACCGCATGAAGAGCATGTTCAGGTTGACGAGAGTCAGGTCGGGCATTGGTTACTCGTTACTTCGTGGATTCGTGGATTCGTTGATTCGTGGACTCGTTAGTTCGGTGGTTGGCTGGCTGGTCGGCTGGTTGACCAGATCAATCGGCGGGGTTGCCGGCGATTGCTCGACCGCCTCAATGGCGGTCGGCGGACGGTCGATTCGGCAGCCCATGGTGACTTGCGAAGGCACGATCACAGCAACGGCGGCGGCAACTGCGGCAACTGCGGCAGTGGTTCCCAGAACGACCTTGGCCGAACTGACGCCTCGCAGCTTGCGGATCACCAATTCCAGTTGCGCTGGGGGGGTCGCCTCCAGCATGGCCGCTTCCGAAGGGGTCAGGTCGGGGGCGATTCGGCGCGCCGCCTCCGAGCGATGGTCCAATAACTCGCGCCTGAATGCCGCATCGTCTGCGGCCTTGTACAGCACGCGTTCCAAGGCACTGGGTGGTTGCTTGGCGCCCGCCATTCGTCTATCCCCCCTGCCCCGCTCCCGGCGGGACGTCCGGTCTGCTGCCGCCGCGAGGGGTGCCGGGGTAATCGGGTCTGCTGCCGCCCAGGGGCGTCTGGGGGTTCGGCGGGCGGTCGGGGCGGATGCCGTCGACGGGCTGGACGATGTCCGGGCGGACGCCGCGCGTGGGTCGCAGGTCCGGCCGATCCATCACCGCCAGCACCGCCGCCGGCGGGCCTTCTACGTGGACGGCCTGCCTGGCCAGGGCGGGCAGATCGAGGGCCTGGCGGGCCTTGCCGTCGCGGACGACGGCGAAGGTCTCGACCACCGCGCGGAACTCGACCTGGAAGACGGCCTGCTTGGGCATGCGCATCTGCACGGGCAGGCGGATCATGGCCCCGGACCTGATCTCGTCCTGGTCGAGAAGGATGGGCTCGACGGCGTCGCCCGGGCGGGCGAGGGCCTTGAGGACCTGGGCCTTGTCGTCGAAGGCCGCCTGGACAACCAGCACGTTGTCGATCCGCCGGTCGCCGGGGGTCATGGCCGGCCAGGGCTGGCCGTCGGGCACCGCCCGCGCGCCGTACACGTTCTGGATCGGCTGGACGTTCGTTCGCGCCTGAACGCGCACGAGCGTGCCGGTAGCGATGCCCTTGTCCTTGTCGATGGTCCAGGTGGCCAGCTTCACCGGCTGGCGGTGGGCGGGGTTGGAGATGAGGATGGTGGCGGCGAAGGTCCCGCCGGCGGCGGCGCGCGGGGGCACGTTGCCTACCGTGCAGACGAGCCTTGGCGCCGCGGGCTGGGTCGGCGGCACGTCAGGCCGCACGCCCTTGGACACCGGCGGGTCGGGGCGGATGCCCGTGGGGGCCGGCGGGCCGTCCGGGCGCACGCCGCGAGAGGTGGGCACGGGGTCGGGTCGGTCGCCCTTGGTGATCGCGTCGGCGGCCTGGGCGGCGATCGGCCCGGCGCCCAGGGCCGCCAGCATGGCGGCGGCCGCCTTGCCCAGGAAGGTGCGACGCGTCTCGTCGGGGACCTCGGTGCTGTCGATGATGGCCTCGAGCTGGGCGGCGGGCACCGCCGTCAGCATCATCGCCTCGGCGGGCGTCAACTCGAGCTGGATTTCCGCGGCCGCCTGCGCCCGGCGCTCCAGCAGCAGCGTGCGGAACTCGGGATCGACGGCGGCCTTCTTCACCAGCACCTCGATGCCGCGGGGGATCTGCCCCACGCTGGTGCCGCAGCCAGGCGGGCGCCCGCCGACGATGGTCGTGACGATGGCTTCCTGTTCGGGATGCTTGGGCGTGTCCATGGTTACCTCACGGTCTGACTCCGCCGGCGGCGGGGATTCGATCGGGTCGGATGCCTGTCGTGCGAGACTCCGGAACCGGGCGCTCCTGCACCTGCCCCGCGGCCGTCAGTTCGATGGTCTTGACCTCGCCGGCGATGCGGCGGATGAAGTTCTTGCGGACCCGCTCGGCGTCGAGCGGGGTCTTGGCGTCGGGCGCGGCGTAGGCCCAGCTCCGCAGGAAGGGCCGGACCTGGTACGTCCCCGGCTGCTCGGGCAGCCGCAGCATGATCGACAGGACGACGCGGGCCTTGGCGGCCACCTGAGGCATGGGCAGGACGACGTTCAGGTCGTCGGGCCGGTTGGTGAACGGGGGTTTCTCGGGCACGGGGACCTGATCAGGATCGGGAGCGGGGGTCGGCTCGGGCTTGGCCTTGGGGCTGGGCGGCTCGGACGCGTCGAGAATGCCGCCGAGTCCGCCGCCCGCGGGGGCCGCAGCCGGGGCCGAGAGGCGGAACTCGATGCCGATGCCCGTGCCGGCCGAGACGCCCGGACGATTGAACAGCGTCACCAGCGGGACCGCTTCGCTCGCCGAGGGGTTGGCGATCTGGACCCGCAGGGTGATGCGGGTGGCGACCGGGACCGTGGGTGGCAGGTTTACCAGCTCCAGCGCCAGCGGGGGCTTGTCCTGGCCTGCGGTGAACTCCTCGACGGGCTTGACCGGTTCGTCGCCGCGGGCCCATCTGGGCGGGGGCGGCGGCGTTCGCCGGACCGGCTCGTCGGGCTGGATGCCGAACGTGCCCACGGGCGGGCGCGTCCCGCCGTCGAGGCCCGTGCCGGCCGACACCTCCCCGGCTACGGCGCCCAGGGCCGCGAGCATGGCGGCGGCTGCCTGGCCCAGGAACGCGCGGCGATTGGCCTCGGGCACTTCCGTGCGGGCGATGATGGCCTCCAGTTGGGCCTGCGGCATGGCCCGCAGCATGCCCAGCTCGGCGGGCGTCAGCGACAGGCCGATCGCCTCGGCCGCGGCATCGCGGCGCTCGATGAGCAGGCGGCGGAAGTCGCCATCGACGGCCGCCTTCTTCAACAACACTTCCAGACCGCGAGGAAAACCGGAGAAAGCGTTGGGCCTGTCCATGATGCACCTCAGGGGGTGGCCGGCCGGACGCCGGCGCTGCGGATGGGCTGCGTGGAGGGTCGAGTCGTGGGCATGATGCCCAGGACCACCACGGGCGGGCGGTCGTTGTCGATCGGCGCCTGGGCGGGTTGCGTGGCGGGCTGGGTGGCGGGGTCGTTCGGCACGATGCCGGTGATGACGACGGGCGGGCGGGCGTTGTCGCCCGGCGGTTGGGCGGGCTGCGTGGTCGAGCGATCGTGCGGACGGCTGCCGGTGACGACCGGGCAGCCGGTCTGCGTCACGCCCAGGGCCGCCAGCATCGCCGCCGCCGCGGCGCCCATGAACGCGCGCCGGCTGGAATCGGGCACGACCGCGGCGTCGATGATCGCATCGAGTTGCTCGGCGGGCACGGCCGCCAGCATGGCGGCCTCGGCGGGCGTGAGCGTCAGGGCGATGGCGTCGGCCGAGCGGGCCCGCCGCTCCAGCAGCAGCGTGCGGAAGGCCGGATCGACGGCCGCCTTCTTCACCAGCACCTCGATGCCGCGGGGGATGGCGCCGATCGACGTGCCGCTGCCGGGGGGCCTGCCGCCGACAATCGTCGTTCGCACCGCCTCTCGCTCCTCGCGGCGCGCCGCGTCCTCGCGAGATGATTCGCCTGCCGGACCTGCGGGCATAGGGAGACTCCCAGTTGATCCAATTGTATTCTCAGACGCCCCAACGGGCCAGAAGTTTCCCGCGACGGGTGCTGTCAACTATTGTGTGTAAGTTCCCAGAAGGTGCCATCTGGCCAGTTGGCCGAAGACGGCCCGTTGGACGGCTGAGGCGTCGTAGTGGACGCCCATGGGGTCCAGTCGCATCCGC
>JAKJER010000002.1 GCA_022705325.1 Planctomycetota bacterium
CCGACCCGCCGCATGCATGAGGTCAGCCAGTGAAACGGACTACTGCGGACTGGCTACCAGCTACTGTCGCTTAGTACATGTCTTCCATGCCGCCGCCGGGGCCGCCGGGGGCGGGGGCCTTCTTCTCGGGGATCTCGCTGACGACCGCGTCGGTGGTCAGCAGCAGGCCCGCGACGGAGGCCGCGTTCTGCAAGGCGGTCCGCTCGACCTTGGTCGGGACGATCACGCCGGCCTTGACCAGATCGCAGTACTTGCCGGCCAAAGCGTCGTAGCCGAAGTTGGCATCGTCGCTCTCCATGACCTTGGAGGCGACCAGGGCGCCTTCGAGCCCGCTGTTGAGCGCGATCTGCTTGATGGGGGCGGAGAGGGCGCGGCGGACAATGTCCACGCCGGTCTTCTCGTCGTCGCTGACGGTCTTGACCTTGTCCAGGACCTTCATCGCCCGCAGGACGGCCACGCCGCCGCCGGGGAGGATGCCTTCTTCGACGGCCGCCCGGCAGGCGTGCAGGGCGTCCTCGACGCGGGCCTTCTTCTCCTTCATCTCGACCTCGGTGGCCGCCCCGACCTGGATGGAGGCGACGCCGCCGGCCAGCTTGGCCAACCGCTCTTCGAGCTTCTCGCGGTCATAGTCGCTGGTGGTGGTCTCGATGGCGTTCTTGATCTGGTCGATGCGGGCCTTGATCTCGGCCTCGCTCCCGCCGCCCTCGATGATCGTGGTGGCGTCCTTGTCGATGCGGACGCGCTTGGCGGTGCCCAGGTCGGTCATCTGGATGTTTTCCAGGTTGATGCCCATGTCTTCCATGATGGCCCGCCCGCCGGTGAGGATGGCGATGTCGCGGAGCAGCTCTTTGCGGCGGTCGCCGAAGCCGGGGGCCTTGACGGCCACGCACTGCAGCGTGCCGCGGAGCTTGTTGACCACCAGGGTGGCCAGCGCCTCGCCCTCGACCTCTTCGGCGATGATCATCAGCGGGCGCCCGGACTGCGCGATCTTCTCCAGCAGGGGCACCAGGTCCTTGATGGCGGAGATCTTCTTCTCGTGGATGAGGATGAGGGGCTTCTCCACGTCGCACTCCATGGTCTCGACCTTGTTGACGAAGTGCGGGGAGATGTAGCCCTTGTCGAACTGCATGCCTTCGAGCAGCTCGACCTTGGTGTCGAGGCTCTTGCCTTCCTCGACGGTGATCACGCCGTCCTTGCCGACCTTGTCCATGGCCTCGGAGATCATCTTGCCGATCTCGGCTTCCTGGTTGGCTGCGCACGTGCCGACCTGGGCGATCTCCTTGGAGCTCTTGACGGGCTTGGAGAGCTTGTGCAGCTCGTCGACGATGGCCTCGACGGCCTTGTCGATGCCGCGCTTGAGTTCCATGGCCTTGGCGCCGGCGGCGACGTTCTTGAGGCCCTCGTCGAAGATGGCCTCGGCGTAGATGGTGGCGGTGGTGGTCCCGTCGCCGGCGACGTTGGAGGTCTTGGAGGCGACTTCCTTCACCATCTGGGCGCCCATGTTCTCATTGGCGTCTTCCAGCTCGATCTCCTTGGCGACCGACACGCCGTCCTTGGTGACGGTGGGGGCGCCGAAGGACTTCTCCAGGACGACGACCCGGCCGGTGGGGCCCAGGGTCACCTTGACGGCGGCGGCCAGTTTCTTGACGCCGCGGCGAATGCCCTCGCGGGCCTCGACATCGAATGCGATTTTCTTCTTTGCCATTTTCTGTATGCTCCTTGCTTGCGTTGGTTATTGTGGTGTGCCGCCGGCTTTGTAGAGCAGCAGTATCCATCTTCTGAACTCGGGATGCCAAATGCGATCTACCTCGTCACCCGTGGCTTCTTCATACCGATCGAGTACTTCGCGAAAGAGTCTGTCGTTTGCTGCCAAGTCATCTCGTGACGGGAAATTACTACAACCCTGTTGTGCCGCATCCTGTCGAATCGTGTCAAAGACGCGCTCGAGCGCTGTCCGATCCAGCGGGAAGCTCTCGTACCAACCGGCCTCAACACCAAGATATGTACCGACGGGGCGTGCCATGAGTTGGTTTAGTCCAGGACAGCCAGGATGTCCGACTCGTCCATGAGCATGTACTCGGTGCCCTCGACCTTGATCTCGGTGCCGGCGTAGCTGGCGAAGAGGACCTTGTCGCCCACCTTGACCTGGAAGGCAGCCCGGGTGCCGTCGTCCAGGAGCTTGCCGTCGCCCAGGGCCAGGATCGTGCCCTTCTGGGGCTTCTCCTTGGCGGTGTCGGGCAGGACGATGCCGCCCTTGGTCTTCTCTTCGGCCTCCAGACGCTTGATCAGGACCTTCTCGCCGAGGGGACGAATCTTCGGTGCCGCAGCTTTCGCCATGTCATGACTCCTTGTCAATCTTGCCTTGGTTGGCGCTTCCGTAGCATAGGTAACAGCCCGCACCCGCGGACTCATAGAATCGCACACAGTCGGCCGGCCCGGGACCTTCTCCCGAGGCTGCCCGCATTCAGGGCATTTCGCCCCGCAGCATCCGGTCCAGGCGGACCATCATCCGCTGGATCTGGCGGAGCAGTTCCTACAGTTCCAGCGGGCGGCTGATCACGCTGAAAGCCGCCAGGCGGAGGGCGTCTTCCAGCCAGCGGCGGTCGCATCGCCCGGTGATAACCACCACCGGAAGCACCGCGTCCAGGCGGCGGATCATCCGCAGCAACTTGAGGATGTCCAGGGACCACTGGGCGGCGTCGTCCAGGACCGCGGCATCCACCTCGCGGGTCTGCACCGCCTCCAGCAACTCGTCGTCGCTGCTGACCCGGTGGGTCACCAGCCAGCGCCGCCCGACGATCTTGTCCAAAGCGGGCAGCCAGGATTCCGCCTCGCCCGTCACGACGAGGTTGAAGGGCCTGTCCAGTAGGTTCCGCATTGCAACCATTTGCAGTCTCAACGCTTAAAAGCAAGAACCACGTTGGTCCGGACTCCTGTTGCCACTCGTCTGCGCCCAGCGGGAGCGCATCCGGTTGCACCAGGGTGTTTGCAAGGACAATGCCATGAAGACTAAAGTGTTATTGCGAATGTAGTTGTGGGAAAGAAGGTCTTTGGGATGATAGCGGATTTCCTGCCGGACCCTGCCACCACGGCCGCCCTCTCTGCTGGTTTGGCAGAGTAGTCAAGCAGTCCAGACGCGTCCGAATGCCAGAGCCCATGGAACTGCCCCTGCGAGGCAGCCTTAGATGGGCTTCGTTCACACGAACCGCTTTGCCGCGGGACTGCGAACGGGCGGACCGCCTTGCGGCGGCACGGTGAACGGTTACAATGCTCGCATGGGTCTGTTCGAGAAACTGGGCCGGATGGCCGGGCGGGCGGCCAGAAAAGGCAAGTGGATCTACCAGTCGCTGGCCGGCGATGACAAGGATGCCGCACGCGCCGAGTATGCCGTGGGCTACGACCTTGCCCAGCAGACCCGCAGCCAACTCCAGATGGACGAGGACGCCGAGACCGGCACGCCCGTCAAGGGCGTGGGGCGGGCGTTGGCCAAGTGGGTCAACCATGCCGAGCGGCGGTTCTCGTTCCAGGTGTACGTGGCCCCGGACGTCAACGCCTTCGCCCTCCCGGGCGGCTTCATCTTCCTCAGCCGACCGATCGTCCAGATGTGCCTCGGGCGACAGGACGAGTTGGCGTTCATCCTGGGGCATGAAATGGCCCACGTGGTGCGCGGGCACGTGCTGGACCGGATGATCTGGGGCACGCTGGTCAACGCCGCATCCAATGCCGTCCGCGTCGCCGGGCCGGTGGCCGGCGTCATCCGGTCAGCCGCCGCCACCTACGTCCAGCGGTCGTACTCGCGAGACCAGGAACTGGAAGCCGACATCCTGGGCGTGCGCCTGATGCGGGCGGCGGGGTTTGAGCCGGAGGGGGCAGTCCGGTTGCTGGAGCACCTCCGCGAGGTGGTGCCCCGTCACGAGTCAGCCTTCAGCAAGTACTTCGGCACTCACCCGCAGTTCGACGATCGCATCGACCACCTGCGCCGCTTCCTCCGCCGGGCGTTGCCCAGGTAGCGGGTGCAGTTCGCTTCCCGGGCAGTTCTTCGCAACGTATACAGCCCCGCCCGCGTTCCATACAATGTCGGCGTGGGAGGGCGCAGGCAATCGACAACAGTAGAAAGGCGGCACGAACATGAAACGATCACGAGTCCTGCTGATCGCTGTCCTGCTTCTGGCTGGCAGTGTTGCGGTGCAGGCCGCGGAGTTCCACGTCGCGGTTACGGGGGACGACAAGAACCCCGGCACGCAGGCCGCCCCGCTTCGCACGATCCAGCGCGCGGCGAACCTGGCGCAGGCGGGCGACGTGATCACCGTGCACGAAGGCGTGTACCGCGAGCGGGTCAACCCGCCGCGGGGCGGCGAGTCCGACGCGAAACGCATCACCTACCAGGCGGCGCCGGGCGAGAAGGTCGTCATCACCGGCTCGGAGATCGTCAAGAACTGGGAGAAGGCCGGCGAGGATACGTGGAAGGTCACGATCCCCAACAGCTTCTTCGGCCGGTTCAACCCCTACGCCGACCTGATCCGCGGCGACTGGTTTGCGCCCAAGGGCCGCCAGCATCACACCGGCGCGGTGTATCTCAACGGCGATTGGCTGATCGAGGCGGCCAAACTGGACGACGTGCTGCGCCCCGCGGGGGGTCGTGTCGGCACGGCGGGCCAATACCTGCTGAACGTCGCCTGGATTCGCCCCTCCGGCAGCACGAAGCGAACCGCCGCGGACCGGTTCGCGGGCAAACAGGGCATGAAGACCGCGCCCTGCTCCGAAGGCGGCCAGTGCCTGGGGTTCATCGAGCACGGCCACTGGGCCCGGTACGAGAAGGTGGACTTCGGCACGCAGAGCCAGAGCGTGGAGTTTCGCGCCGCCTCGGTCAGCGGCGGCGGCGACATCGAGTTGCGCCTGGACAAACCCGACGGCGAACTCCTGGGCACGTGCACGGTCGAGGACACGGGCGACTGGCAGGCGTGGGCGTCGTTCAGCGCGAAGATCAAGCCGACCGGCGGGGTGAAGACCCTCTGCGTCGTGTTCAAGTCGAACCGGCGGGCGCCGGCGCTGTGGTTCGGCCGGGCCGAAGGCGACAGCACGACGATCTGGGCACAGTTTCCCGGCGCGAATCCAAACGAAGGCAACGTGGAGATCAACGTCCGTCGGACCGTGTTCACGCCTGAGGAGACCGGCGTCAACTACATCACCGTTCGCGGGTTTGCCCTGCGCAACGCCGCCACCCCCTGGGCGCCGCCGACGGCCGGGCAGATCGGGTTGATTTCCGCGTACTGGTGCAAAGGGTGGATCATCGAGAACAACGACATCGGCTACTCCAGGTGCTCCGCCGTCGCGTTGGGCAAGTACAGCGACGAGTGGGACAACCGCGCGGAATCGGCCGAGGGCTACGTCGGCACGCTGACCCGCGCGCTGGCCAAGGGGTGGGACAAGGCCACCGTCGGCAGCCACGTCGTCCGCAACAACCACATTCACCACTGCGAACAGACCGGGATCGTCGGCAGCCTGGGCTGCTCGTTCAGCACGGTGACCGGCAACGAGATCCACGACATCCACCTCCAGCGGCTTTTCGGCGGAGCGGAGATGGGCGGCATCAAGTTTCACGGCGCGATTGACGTGGTCATCAGCGGTAACCACATCTACCGTTGCGGCGAGGTGGCCGGCATCTGGCTCGACTGGATGGCCCAGGGCGCCCAGGTGACCGGCAATTTCCTGCACGACAACCTCAGCCGGGACATCTTCAGCGAGATGCAGCACGGGCCGTTGCTCATCGCCAACAACCTTCTCCTGTCCAACCGGTCGTTCCTGATCAACGCCAAGGGCATGTCGATCGCTCACAACCTGCTGCGGGGTCCGTTCCAGGTCATCCCGTACGACGGGCGAAAGACGCCGTTCCACAAGGCCCATTCCACCGAGGTCGCCGGGTTGCAGGATGCGGCCGGCGGCGACCACGGGTTCTACAACAACCTGTTCACCGGGTCCTGCAATCTCAACGCCTTCGACAACGCCCGTCTGCCGTGCCGCGCCGGCGGGAACGTTTTCACCAAGGGCGCCCAGCCATCGAAGTTCGGCCGCGATGAACTGGTCAAGGCCGACTTCGACCCGGGCGTGAAGCTGGAGCAGCGGGCGGACGGGTGGTTCCTCACCGTCACGGAAGACACGGCCTGGCGCGACCAGGTGAAGCGCCAACTCGTGACCACCGCGCTCCTGGGAAAGGCGAAGATACCGGACCTGCCCTGCGAGAACGCCGACGGCACGGCGGTAAAGATCGACACGGACTACTTCGGCCGGCCGCGAAACGCGGGCAACCCGTTCCCCGGTCCGTTCGAGGTCACCGACGGCGGCACCCGGACCGTAAAGGTATGGCCCAAGCCCTGAGGCCAAGACCGGATTGTGGACTCCAACCTGAGAGGCAACTACCCATGAGTAATCAGAAGAGCCGGACAGTCACACGGCGTGGATTCCTGAAGTGGGGGGCGACTGCGGCGGGTGCGGCAGCCGTGCCCTACTATGTCCCAGAAACCGCGCTGGGGCGCGGCGGGGCGGTCGCCCCCAGCGACCGCATCCTGGTGGGCAACATCGGCGTCGGCGGGCGCGGGTCGCATGATCTGGGATGGATGCTCAGCCAGGGCGACATCCAGTTTGTCGCCGTGTGCGATGTCCGCAAGGTCCGGCGCGACGCCGCCAAGCACGCCGTGGACGCCAAGTACGGCAACAAGGACTGCGCCGTCTACCGCGATCTGCGGGAACTGCTCGCCCGGCCGGACATCGACGCCGTGGTCATCGCCACCGGCGACCGCTGGCACTCGCCGGCATCCGTCCTGGCGATGCGGGCGGGCAAGGACGTCTACTGTGAGAAGCCCGCCTGCCTCACCATCGCGCAGGGACAGACGGTCGTGGAGACAGCCCGCAGGTACGGCCGCGTCTATCAGACCGGCGCGCAGCGGCTCAGCGAGCCGCACCACGTGTTCGCCATCGAAATGGCGCGAACGGGTAAGCTGGGCCCGATTCACACGGTGTATGCCGACTGCCGCTGGCGCGGCGCATATCGCACCGAGTGGCTGCCGGCCCAGCCGGAGCCGCCCAAAGAGGAACTCGACTGGGACTTGTGGCTGGGGCCTTGCCCGTGGCGGCCGTACAACGCCGGGTACGCCAACGGCAACGGATGGTACAACTTCGAGGGGCTGGCCACCGACATGGCGATGTGGGGCGCCCACACCATCGCCCAGGCCCTGGCCGGGCTCGACATGACCGACGTCTCCACCGTCGAGTTGGAGTTTTCCGAGCCCACCGCCACCATGATGACGCGACTGTCCAACGGGGTGAAGCTGGTCCTCTACAGGGTCGCAGGCAACGTGTGGGCCAAGTGCGAGTACTGGCACGGCTCGTGCGGGGAGCGGTTCGACGGGCCCGAGGGCTGGGCGGGCGCCGCGGACGGCTATTCCAAGCCCGACGTCTCGTCGCCCGCGATGCTGGGACAATACAAGACCGTGCTGGCGGACTACGAGGCCAGGACGCGCCGGCCGATGAATCACGTGCGGGACTTCCTCGACTGCGTGCGCTCGCGCCGCCAGCCGGTGGCCAATCCCGAAGTCATGTTCCGCTCGATGAGCATCTGCCTGGCCGCCGACATCTGCAACCTGTTGAAACGCAACCTGAAGTTCGACCTGCGCAAGGCCGAGTTCGTCGGAGACGCCGAGGCCAACCGCATGCGGTCGCAGGCGATGCGAGCCCCATACGTCATCTGATTCTCCCACCCGGCCTTCGGCCGGGCGGTCTGCTGGCGGCCCTGGCGGTGAAGAGGGTCCGCCCCTGGGCGTGAGTGCTGAAGAGCGGCATCAACGGAGAATCGTGAACGCTCCGCAGTGCGTTTCTTCTGGAATCGCGCAGGTCCTTGGCGTATAGACGAAGCATGACTATAGGATTTCTGATCGCCGGGTTCGTGCTGCTGATCCTGGGGGCCAACTTCCTGGTCGACGGGGCCTCGTCGGTCGCTCGGCGCCTGGGCGTCAGTGACCTGGTGATCGGCCTGACGATCGTGGCCTTCGGGACCTCCGCGCCGGAACTGCTGGTGGGGGTGGTGGCGGCCGGGCAGGGCACCACTGACATCGCCGTGGGCAACGCCCTGGGCAGCAACCTGTTCAACATCCTGTTGATCCTGGGGTTGTCGGGGGTGATCCGCCCGCTGTCCATCCAGCAGTCCACCGTGTGGAAGGAGATCCCCCTGGGCCTGCTGGCCGCCGTCCTGATCGCGATCCTGGGCAACGACATGCTGATCGACGGGGCCGATCGCTCGGTTCTCAGCCGCGGCGACGGGCTGGTCCTGCTGAGCTTCTTCGTGATCTTCCTGTATTACGTGGTTGGGATGGCGGGCAAGACCCGCCAGGACCGCAGCGGCGAAGCCGGGCGGCTGCTCTCGATGCCCATGGCCCTGGGGCTGCTGGTTCTCGGCGCGGGCGGGCTGGCCCTGGGGGCCAAGTGGGTGGTGGACTCCGCCGTCCAACTGGCTACGCAATGGGGGATGGCCCAGTCGGTGATCGGGCTGACCATCGTGGCCACGGGCACATCCCTGCCGGAACTGGCGACCTCGGCGGTGGCGTCGTTCAAGAAGAAGGCGGACGTGGCCGTCGGCAACATCGTGGGCTCGAACATCTTCAATATCTTCCTGATCCTGGGCGTGGCGGCGACGGTGCACCCCCTGCCCATGGGCGCGTACGCCAACTTCGACGTGGGCGCGGTGGTGCTGGCGAGCCTGCTGTTGTTCGTGTTCGCCAAGCTGGGCTTTCGCTACCATCAGCTCGAGCGGTGGGAGTGCGCCATCCTGCTGGGTCTCTACGGGGTGTACCTCTGGCTCATCCTGGGGCAGAACCGCCCGCTGTGAGGGGCGGGATTCGGCGCCCCTGGGTGGTTGCGTGCGCCGGGTTTACAGACGCAGCAGCGCGTCCAGTCCGGCCAGGACGGTCTCGACCTCGATAGCCGCCATCGTCTCGCCCTGGACGACGCGGACGGTCCGTCCGACCGGGGCGAAGTGGACGGGGTTGGTCGCGCCGAACAGGGCCAGCGTGGGCGTGCCCAGAGCTGCGGCCAGGTGCGACGGGCCGGAATCGTTGCCCGTGTACGCCTTGGCCTGGGCCAGCAGGCCAGCCAACTGGACCAACTCGCCGCAGCGCAGCAGCGGGAAGCTCTCTGCGAGGGGGCCAAGCGCGTCCTCGCCCCATCGGTCGATCTCGGCCTCGCCGACCACGAAGAGAACGCCCACGTCGCCCCGGTCGCTCAGGCGGCGAGCAAGCGTGACGAAGTTCTCCAGCGGCCAGCACTTGATCCGCCCGCCCGAGCCGGGATGGATGAGCACAAACGGTCGCTCCTCACCCAGGCCCAACCGGGCCGCGGCGCATCGAGCGGAGGCCTGATGCTCGGCGGGAACTTGCCAGACCGGCAGGGCGCCCGCAGCCTGGCCCTCGTGGGGAGCTACCAGCGGCTTCATGTCTATCTTCTGGGCCCAGAGATCCAGAAGGTGGTGGGGGTAATCCTCGTCAGGGCGAATGGGCAACAGCCAATGGCGGTGGGCCTGTGTGGCGCGGGCCAGGCGGCGGACTTCCGTCTCGGTGGGGGGATAGAAGGCGATCAGGCGGTGGCAGTGTCCGAGGAAGTCCTCGGGCCGGCGCCCGCTGGAACGCAGCACCACTCGTCCGTTCATGAGCCACGTGTCGAAGTCGATCACCCGCTCAGCCAGGGGATACTTCGCGCCCGGCTCATCAGGCGGGGTGAACGTCAGTTCGCGCAGCAGCCGTCCTCGCTGACCCTTGGCCACGACGGCTGCCCGTCCGCCCAGGCGGGCCAGCAAATGCCCCAGCAGCACCACGTCGCCCACCGCGCCAGGGTGGATGGCCAGCACGTCGGATTGCGGACCGAAGGACCGGCCCCAAGAGTCCGGAGTGGGGTCCTCCGGCTGCGCGTTGTCCGTCGCATCACCCATCAGGCGATCCACCCCCCGCCGAGCATGTGGTCGCCGTCGTAGCAGACGGCCGCCTGCCCGGGCGTGACTGCGGGAACGCCCTCGGCGAAATCGACCTCGAACGCGTCCGGTCCTGTGCGGCGGACCCGGGCGGCGCACCCGCGGTGGTTGTAGCGGATCTGCACCGTCGCGTCGAACTCCTCCGGCACGTCCGCCTGCCAGTTGGCCCGCTCGGCCCGCAGGTGGCGGCTGAGCGTTTCCTCTCGCGGACCGATGGTGACGGTGGCGTTGGCCGGGTCGATCCGCGTGACGTACATGGGCACGCCGGCCGCCACCCGGACGCCGCGCCGCTGGCCGACGGTGAAGCGGGCGTAGCCATCGTGCTCGCCGAGGACCCGGCCCGCGGAGTCGACGATCTTGCCCGGGCGCAGGGCCTGCGGACAGCGAGCGGCCAGGAAGGCGACGTAGTCGTCGTTCTCGACGAAGCATATCTCCTGGCTGTCCGGCTTGTCGTGGACGTGCAGGTCCAGCGAGCGGGCGATGCGGCGCAGTTCGGCCTTGTCGGCGATCTCGCCCACGGGCAGGAGCATTCGAGGCAGGACCAAGCGGTCCACCTCGAACAGGGCGTAGGACTGGTCCTTGGCGGCGTGGGCGGCTCGATGGATGGCCGACCCGTCAAGTCCGTGGACGACGCGGGCGTAGTGGCCGGTGGCCACGTGCCCGATGCCCAGGGCGCTCGCCTTCTGCATGAGGCAGCCGAACTTGACCCGCGAGTTGCACAGCACGCACGGGTTGGGCGTCCGACCGGAGCGGTACTCGTCGATGAAATAGTCGACGATCGGCTCGAAGTGGTCCTGGAGGTTGAGCACGAAGAGGTCGATGCCCAGTTGCTGGGCTACGCGCCGGGCGTCGGCGGCGTCCTGGGGCGAGCAACACCCGCGGGATTCCGGTTGTCCGCCCGCCGAGCCCAGACACATGAACACGCCCGTGACGTGCCAGCCCTGGGCCTGAAGGCTCGCGGCGGCGACGGAGGAATCCACCCCTCCGCTCATGGCGACAAGGACGTTGCCCGTTGTGCTCATTTCTCCAGCAGGTACCACATGGTCTTGTAACGCGGATGGAGGCGCAGCAGGAGGCGGCCGTTCTCGTCCTTGTCCAGGGGCACGTCGGCGGCGGGCGTGCCGGCCGGCGTGAGCGCGCGGCAACGCCACTGGCCGCCGGGAACGCGGAGGGTCGCCTCGACGGCTTCGATCCGGACGGGGGCCTTGCCCCAGTTGCGCCCGACCGTGCGGCGGTCGGCGGAGAAGCCCATGCCCTCGTTCTCCGCCCGCCCGCAGGCAGTGACCAGGACGCGCTTGGAGTCGCTGATGGATGGGGTGTCCAGCGAAGTGATCGTGAGGGCCACGAAGTCCGGCGCGACAACCTCGCAGAGGGCCTTGTTGGCCCCGGAAAGATGCTTGGCCCATCCGGCGGCGGCGAGGGATGACGACGAAATCATCAGGTAGGCCCCGTCCTTCTTGCCGCTGCCCGTCCAACTCAGGCGAGTGGTGATGTCGTCCGAGCCGGCAGGTCGGCCTGCACCTCCCAGCCCCATCCGAACCTGGCGGGTGAACAGGAGCTTCGCTGCGTCCGGCACGGCGTCGGCCATGGCACGGTCCAGGCCGCGCTCGTACTTCTGGTACAGCTCGACCAGGCCGGCCAGTGGGTCGTCCGCCTTGCACAAGGCCACCGGCGGGGCGGGCGGCAGGGCGTTGGGCGAGTTCATGATCGCCGCCCCGGCCCGCATGAAGCCCCATTTGGCGGGGTTGGAGTGGATGTCAAAGAAGCCGGTGATCTGCTCGGCGTTGCTGCTGTTGGGATTGTGGTTATAGGCGAACAGCCACACGCCCGACCAGCCCTGGGCGGCGGCGTACGAGGCGATCATCGGGACGGTCTCGGCCTGGCTGTCCAGCGGGGCGGGGTGGTTGTACTCGCTCACGGTGAACGGCTTGCCCGCCAGGCTCTCGCAGGCCAGCCGCTGGAGCGTGCCGCGCTCCGGGCGGTCGGCCATCGACTGCTGCTCCACCAGCCAGTTGCCCGAGTCCCAGGGCCTGCCCGGGAACCGCGGGTGCTGCCAGTACGAGTGACCGTCGATGTAGTCCATGCCGCTCTGGCCGTACAGGCCCAGCGGGCCGAACACGATCGTCCCGGTCACCAGCGCCTTGACGCCCAGATCCTTCTTGAGGAACGCGTACATGCCGTCGAAGAACTTCTTCTCCGTTTCAGCCAGGAAGCGATAGCGGTCGGCCGAGCGGGCGGGCGTCTCGGCCGGGCCGTACACCAGGATGTTCGCGGCGGCGATGGATTCACTCGCCGCCAGCCCCTCGCGCCCGCCGCTGCGGATGGAGACGTTCCGCAACTCGACGGCCGACGCGCTGGACTGGCCCATCGAGAAGCTCACGCGACAGTCGTCGTCGGTCCTGCTGGCGACGAAGCCGAAGCGGTGCTCCTTCCAATCGCCCGTCAGACGCACGCCGCGGTAGAACCCCGCGTCGCCCCATGGCTCGTGGTTGAGCGTGGCGCCCGAGCCGATCTCGCCCAGCGCCTTGCCGGGCCGGGCGTCGGCCCGCACGGCGAAGCTGACGGTGTAGTACTTGCCCTTCTGGAGCTTCACGTGGCCGTGACGGAACTGCACGTGCCAGCTCGTGTCGTCGACCTTGTCGATCTTGACGCGGGCGACACCCTTGCCAGCGGGCTCGGCGGAGGCCTTCGCCTGCCCGTGCACCTCGAGCCGCCAGCGGTCCTCGCCGTCGTCCGCGAGCTTCATGTCCGCGTCGGCCAGCAGGTTCTCGCCCAGCGGTTGGGCCCCGGCCGACCAGGCCTGGCGAAGCTTGTCATCGGAGCCGTAGCGTGCCTTGAGCCACGCGGCGTACTGCTTGCGGAGCAGGGCGGCGTAGTAGTCAGGCAGGTTGGGCAGCGCCCGCGGGGCCGACCACATGAACAGACTGTTCTCGTTGGTGATTTCGACGAACGCGACGGCGGGGTCGTCGGCGTAGCGGACCTTGCGGACGGTGTTGACCCGCCCAAGCAGGTCGCGGGCGTACTCCTTCTGTTTGTCGATCAACTCGGGCGTGAAGAGGTTGATCATCTTGTCGTAGCTCTCGCTGGTGGTGGGCAGGCCGAGAGCGGGCGTGATCCTGCGCCCGACGTGAAGGTTGATGTTGGCGTAGACGCCGTTTCGCGCGAGCTGGTCGATGAAGTAGTCCAGGCGCGTCAGGGCCTCCTCGGACAGCTTGGTGTGGGTGCGGTCGGTCCAGATGCCACTGGGCCAGTTGCTGGTGTCCATGTGGTGGAAGCGGACGGAATTGACCCCCGCGGCGGCCAGGCGGCGGGCGATGCGCCGTGCGGTTTCCTGGTCGGGGAAGTCCGCCCCGAAGCACATGTTCACGCCCCACACGCGGAACTCCTTTGCGGACGGTCCGTCGCCGACGACGAACCGCTGGCCCTGGACGCGAATGCGGGCGGCGGCGTCGATGGGCGCCGAGGGCAGGGCGATCAGCGAACCCTCGTCCTGCTGGTGGGGGATGGCGAACGGAACGAAGCTGTCTGCGGCGGGCGCGGCGGTGGCCAGAAGGGCCAACGAGGTCAAAAATACAGTCAGCGGTCGGAACATAGCCTTCTCCTGAGTGTGGCGCAAGTTGAACCTGCATATTAGACACTACAGGCTTGCCTTGCCGCAAGGCGTCGGTTACGCGTTGCCTGGATAGCCTGTTTTGCTGGCTATCCGCAGGTGCTACAATACGCGCGCCGGCCCACCCGCCGGCCTACGGAAAGGAGCCGCCCATGATCCGCACGCTCGTTATGATCGCCGTCTGCTGTGTTGCCCTGGTCCTGCCCGCCTGCGCCGCCGAAAGCACGCCCTTGACCTTCGACCAGATCGTCGGACAGGCCAAGGTGGAGAAGGTGGCCGGGGGATTCAAGTTCACCGAGGGCCCGGCCTGGGACTACAAGTCGCTGCTGGTATTCAGCGACATCCCCAACAAGCACATCGTTCAGGTCAAGGACGGCCAGGCCAGCGTCTACCGCGACCAGAGCGGCGAGTCCAACGGGCTGATGTTCGATGCCAAGGGGCAACTGGTCGCGTGCGAGGGCGGGGCGAGGCGGATCTCGCGTCAGACCGCCCCGGGCAAGTGGGAAACGCTGGCCGACAGCTACGACGGCAAGAAACTCAACAGCCCCAACGACCTGGCGATTGACTCCGCCGGGCAGGTCTACTTCACCGACCCGCGGTACGGCAAAGGCAGCGGGCCGGTCGAGCAGGACAAGGAGGCCGTCTACCGCATCGACGCCGACGGCAAGGTCGCGCGGATCATCGACGACTGCAAGAAGCCCAACGGCATCGCCGTCTCGCCCGACGGCAAGACGCTCTACGTGGTGGACAACGGCGCGGGCGTGACGCGGGCCTATCCCCTGGCGGCTGACGGGTCGGTCGGCGCGGGCAAGACGCTCTGCCCCAGCCGCGGCGGGGACGGGATGGCCGTCGACTCAGCCGGCAACCTCTACATCACCACGGGCAAGGGGATCCTGGTGGCCGACCCGGCCGGCAAGGAACTGGGCGTCATCCCCGTACCCGAAGTGCCCGCCAACTGCTGCTTCGGCGGGCCGAAGGTCTCCACGCTCTACATCACCGCCCGCACGGGCCTGTACAAGATCGACCTGGCCGCCCGCGGCTGGCAGGTGCAGATCGACGGCTTGAAGAAGTAGTTGCTGGTTGTTGGTTCTTGGTTGTTGGTATCGGGTGTTGACCAGTGATGGGAGTAGTACACGACATGGGAGCCGCGGGAAGAACATCCCATGGCTCCCACAACTCCCGCGGCTCTAATGACGCAGTACCAAGAGGCAACAACGAACAAGCAAGAATCAACGACTAAACGACCTCCGGCAGTTCGTAGCCTTTCCGCCGCTTGCGGTCGAGGTACGTGTTGGCCTCGTCGTCGCCGACGAAGACCTCCTTGGCCGGGTCCCACTGGAGCTTTCGGCCCAGCCAGCGGGCGATGTTACCCAGGTGGCAGACGGTGGCGGAGCGGTGGCCGACCTCCACGTCGGCGATGCAGGTCTTGCGGGTCTTGACGCACTCCAGGAAGTCTCCCATGTGGCTGGTGTTCGGGAACTTCTTGCGCTCTTCGTCGCTGATGAGGTCCTTGGGGTCGCAGTCGCACTTGCCGCGGTTGATCGTGATGGTGCCTTTCTCGCCCTTGAACACACCCCCGCCGCCGGGGCCGTTGTCGAGTTTGAGGACCGCGCCGTTGGCGTACTTATAGAAGATCGTTGGCTGGCGGCAGGCCTTGTCGCCGCGCCCTCGCGATTCGGGTTGTTCGTAGACGATGGCGGGGAACTTCGGCCCTTCGACCCACACCTCGACCGGGCCCGACTCGTCCATGCCCAGAGCGCACTGGATCTGGTCCAGGCCGTGACTGCCCCAGCCGGTCATCTCCCCGCCGCTGAACGGGCGGAACGACAGCCACCCAGGATTGGCCCGTGGTGCGTACAGGTTCTTGTTGTATGCCAGAGGTTCGACGGGCCCGCACCACATGTCCCAGTCGAGGCCCTTGGGGATTTCTTCAGCCGGGAGCTTGCACTCCCACGGACTGGGATAGTTGGCCCCGATCACGGTGTGGACCTTCCCGATCCGACCGCTGCGGACCAACTCGCAGCCGAGTTTGTTGGGCCCCTGCGAACGCTGCTGACTGCCTGTCTGGAAGACTCGTTTGTACTTGCGGGCGGCCTGGGCCATCAGCCGCCCCTCGCGGATGGTGAGGGTGAGGCACTTCTCGGCGTAGATGTCCTTGCCGGCCTGGCAGGCGTGAATGCAGCAGAGCGCCCGCCAGTGGTCGGGCGTGGCGACGATGACCGCGTCGATGTCCTTCTGCTCGAGCATCTTGCGGTAATCCTGGTACGCCTTGCAGTTGTACCGCTTGGCCACGGACTCCGCCCGCGGGAGGTTCAGATCGGCCACCGCTACGATTCGTCCGATGCGGCTGGCGCCACTGACCAGCCCGCCGCCCTGACGCCCGGGCCCGATGCAGGCGACGGCGACCTTCTCGCTGGGCGCCGCGTTACCCGGCCCGCCCAGGACATGCCGGGGCACGATCAACGGGACTGCGATGGCGGAAGCAGATGCAGTACAGAGGAAGCCGCGACGGTTGAATCGCTGCGAGTGGGCCATTTGCGTCTCCTTGCGGGCCGGGGGATTCGAAGACTGCCGGACTTTGAGTTTAACGTGGTGAAGCGGGAAACGATTACGGGCGGGGGGAGAGAAAGTCGAGAAAGGTGTTTTACGCTTGACGGCATCGCTGTCCAAGCAATAGAATCTATGTCCATAAATGTCCAAGCAAATATAGCTATGCGACAGGAAGAGATACATGAGATTGCGCGTGCGAGATGCTGCTGAACTCCTAAACGTCTCGGAAAAGACGATTTACAGGTGGATCGCTCAGAAACTGCTGCCTGTCCACCGGGTGAACGAGCAGTACCGGTTCAATCGTGCGGAACTGCTGGAATGGGCCTCCGCACAGCGGATTCCGGTCTCGCCCAAGATGCTGGAGGAGCCGGACGACGCCCAGATACCATCCCTGACCGACGCGTTGCGGGCGGGCGGGATCCACTATCGTGTTGGGGGCAGCGACAAGCCTTCAGCCCTTCGGAGTGTCGTGGAGGTTCTGCCTCTGCCGGAGGAAGTCGACCGCGAGTTTCTGCTTCAGGTCCTGCTGGCCCGCGAGTCGGTCGGTTCGACGGCCATTGGTGAGGGCATCGCCATTCCGCACGTTCGCAACCCCATTACGCTGCACGTCGCCCAGCCCATCGTGGCCCTGAACTTCCTGGAGAATGACATCGACTTCCAGGCGATCGACGGCCGGCCCGTGCACACGCTGTTCACGATTATCAGTCCGACGATCCGGGCACACTTGAATCTGCTGTCGAAGCTGGCCTACGGGCTGAAGGGTTCGCCCTTCGCCGAGGCCGTAGCCGGGCGGGCCTCTCGGGAGGAGATCTTCCAAGCCGCCACCCAACTGGACGCCCAGATCGAGACGATGACGGGCCAGGCGGAGGGTAGCCCCGCATGAGCATCATCCTGCTGTTGATCTCGCTGGGCGTACTGGTGTCCGGCGGGACGGTGGCGGCATTCCTGGGCAAGCGCCCGGGGGCAAACCGTTTGGGAAGCAGTGCGGCCCTGGTGGGTACTCTGCCCGCCTTCGCGGCCGGGGCCGTTGTGCTTTCCGGCGGGCCCGTCGATGAGTTTCGAGCGGCGTGGAGCGTGCCGATGGGCTCCTTCAGCATCGCTGTCGATCCCCTGTCGGGCTTCTTCCTGTTGGCGATCGCAGGCATTTGTGGCCTGGCGGCGATCTACGGGTTCTCCTACCTCAAGCGTTACGGCGGGCACAAGAACCTGGGCGCGTCGTGGTTCTTCTACAATCTGCTGGCCGCGAGCATGATGCTGGTGGTTGTGGCTCGCAACGGTGTACTGTTCCTGGTCGCCTGGGAGTTGATGTCGCTGGCATCGTTCTTCCTGGTGATGTTCGAGCACGAGCGGGCGGAGGTACGGGAGGCGGGCTGGACGTATCTGGCGGCCACACACCTGGGGACGGCGTTCCTGCTGGCCTTGTTCGTCCTGTTGGGTCGGCAGAGTCAGACGCTGGATTTTGACCGGCTCGGGCTGGGGGCCGGGACGGTCTCTGGCGGGGCAATGTTCCTGCTGGCGCTCGTGGGCTTTGGCACGAAAGCCGGCTTGATGCCGATGCATGTCTGGCTCCCCGAGGCGCACCCAGCCGCCCCGTCGCACGTGTCGGCCGTCATGAGCGGGGTGATGATCAAGACGGGCATCTACGGCCTGCTGCGGACCATGACGTTCCTGGGCCCGGCAGAGAGTTGGCCCGCCTGGTGGGGATGGACGCTGCTGGCCGTCGGGGCGGCTTCGGCGATTGGGGGGGTGCTGTTCGCCCTGGCCCAGCACGACCTGAAACGCCTGCTGGCCTACCACAGCGTGGAGAACGTGGGGATCATCTGCATAGGCATGGGTCTGTGGCTGCTTGGCGGCAGCACCGGCTTGGCCGCGGTGGCCTCCATGGGCTTGCTGGGCGGGCTGCTGCATGTGTGGAACCATGCGATCTTCAAGAGTTTGTTGTTCCTGGGGGCCGGCGCCGTGGCGCACGCCACCGGTACGCGGGACATCGAGCAGTTGGGCGGGCTTCTTAAGAAGATGAAGCGGACGGGCCTGGCCGTTCTGATCGCCTCGGCCGCCATCTGCGGTCTGCCGCCCCTGAACGGGTTCGTGAGCGAGTTTCTGCTTTACGTCGGCTCGTTCCAGGCCGTCGCGCACGGCGGGACGACCCAGGCAGCGGTCGCCGGGCTGGTCGTGATAGGTTCGCTGGCACTGATGGGCGGCTTGGCGGTGGCGTGCTTCACCAAGGCGTACGGAGTGGTCTTCCTGGGCGAGGGCCGAAGCGAGGCGGCCTTGGGTGCGCACGAAGCCCCGGCCAGCATGGTCCTTCCGATGGTCGTTCTGGCGGCCTTGTGCGCGGCGATCGGGTTGTTGGGCCCGGTGGTTCTGACCGCGGTGAAGGTGGCGGCGAGCGGGCTGGGTCCGGCTTCGGCAGGCGTGGCGGACGCGAGCGGCCTGCTGTGGCGCGTAAGCCTGGTGGGCGTCGTCTTGCTGTCGCTGGCGGTGGGGCTGTGGATGGTGCGGCGAAAACTGCTGGCGGGGCGGAGCGTCGCGCAGGCAGGCACCTGGGATTGCGGATACGCCTTGCCCACCGCCCGGATGCAATACACCGCCTCCTCGTTCGCCTGGCCCATCCTGGACATGTTCCGCTTCATCGTGCGTCCGCGCGTGCACCGCGAGCCGCCGTCCGGGCTGTTCCCGCGGCAGGGGCGGTTCGAGTCCCACGCCGACGACATCTTCAAGCGAGGAGTGTACGGGCCCGTCTTTGCGGGGGTGGCCTGGTTGGCCGACCGGTTGCGCTGGGTGCAGCAGGGGCAGAATCAACTCTACGTGCTGTACATCGCCCTGGCCCTGCTGGTCCTGTTGATCTGGAAGTTGGGGATCGCGTCATGACCACCATCGTGTCGATCCTTCACGTCATACTCGCCCTGGCGATGTCCCCGCTGCTGATCGGTGTGATCAACCGCGTCAAGGCCGGATTCGCGGGCCGGCAGGGCCAGCCGCTGTTCCAGCCGTATTTCGACCTGGCCAAGCTGCTCCGCAAGGGGGCTGTCTACAGCCGCACCACCACGTGGATATTCCGGGCCGCCCCGGTCGTGGGCCTGGCCGGTGCGATGGTCGCGGTGGTCCTTGTCCCGCTGGGCGGGCTGCCGGGTCTGCTGGCGTTTCCGGGCGACCTGGTTGTGTTGGCGTACGTGTTGGGCACGACGCGATTCATGACGGTTTTGGCCGCCCTGGACACCGGTTCGGCGTTCGAGGGCATGGGGGCCAGCCGAGAGGTCCAGTTCTCGCTGCTGGCCGAGCCGGTCCTGCTGCTCAGCCTGGCGGCGTTGGGGGTCTGCACCAGGAGCCTCGCCCTGTCGGATATCTACGCCGGCCTGTTCGCCGGGGGGGCCGGCGGCGTGGCGGCTACAGCCGCCATGGTGGCGGCGGCGCTGTTGCTGGTGCTGCTGGCCGAGAACGCTCGCATCCCCGTTGACGATCCGAACACGCACCTGGAATTGACGATGATCCACGAGGTCATGGTGCTGGACCACGGGGGGGTGGACCTGGCCTGTATCCAGTACGGCGCGGGCGTGAAGCTGTGGGTGTTCTCCGCCTTGCTTGTGGGCGCGGCGGCGCCCTGCCGAACAGGGGTGGCGTTCGCGGACCTCGCTCTGGGCGTGGGTGGCGTGTTCGCCGTGGCGGTTGTGGTGGGGGTTGTAGAGTCCTGCATGGCCCGCCTGCGGCTGGTCCGGGTGCCCCAGATGCTCGTGGTGGGCGGGGTATTGGCGATAGCAGCCCTGTTGTGGGCCCTGAGGTGAGGCGGTGGACGTCCTGTCCGACATGCTGGTGATGTTGCTGGTGCTGACGAACCTGCGGCTGCTCTCGTCCAGCCGGATCGGCGCGTGCATTCATACGGTGGCGATCCAGGGCGTGCTGTTGGGGGCCATCGCGCTGGCCGTTTCTCCCGCGACGCTCTCGATCAAGCTGGTTGCCCTGACGCTCGCCACGGTGGCGGTCAAGGCCGTGCTGCTGCCCTGGCTGCTCCGTCGCGCCGTTCGCGGTGCGGGCGTTAGCCGCGAGGTGGAACCGATCGTCGGTTTCACCGCGTCGACGATCGTCGGGGCCCTTCTGTTGGGGCTTTGCTTCCTGATCTCCCGGCCGCTCCAGGCCTCCGCGCCGGCAGGCATCGGAAAGACCCTCATCCCCGGGGCGATGTTCACCACCCTGAGCGGGTTGTTCCTGATCGTCTCGCGGCGCAAGGCCCTGACCCAGGTGTTGGGCTATCTGACGATGGAGAACGGAGTGTACGTGTTCGGGGCGTCGCTGGCGGTCCGGGAGCCGCTGTTGGTCGAACTGGGCATCTTGCTGGACGTCTTCGTGGGGGTGTTCGTGATGGGGATCGTGATCTACCAGATCAACCGCGAGTTCGACCACATTGACACCGACCGGCTGTCGGTGCTGAAGGACTGAACCGGATGCTTTGGGCTGTCGTTGGAATTCCTGCTGCGGTCGGCTTGACGGTGCTGGCGCCTCCGCTGAGGCGAGCGCGTCCGGCCCTCCTGTTGCTGGGGGCGCTGGCGCACGCGGTCGTTGTGGCCTCTGTGTGCCTTCGTCCCCCGGCGTACGAATCGGAAGCCTGGATCGCCCTGGACGCGCCGGGGCGGCTGTTCCTGGCGGTCACCAGCTTGTTGTTCCTGGTGGCCGCGACCTACGCTGTGGGCTATCTCCGCACCGAGCAAGGGCGGACCACCCGTGACGCGGAGGAGGGCTTCCTCTTCCGCAACGAGCCGGAAGGGGTCTTCGCGGGCTGCCTGCTGCTGTTCCTGGCGGCGATGAGCCTGGTGTGCGTCAGCCAGCACCTTGGCCTGCTGTGGGTGGCGGTCGAGGCGACGACGCTGGTCAGCGCGCCGCTGATCAGTTACCACCGCCACCACCGCAGCCTGGAGGCGACGTGGAAGTACCTGCTGATCTGCTCGGTGGGCATCGCGCTGGCGCTGCTGGGAGTTTTCTTCCTGGCGGCCGCCGGACGAGGGCAGACGCACGGGCTGACGCTGCACAGCCTGCTGGCCTCGGCCAGAGGAATGGATGCCGCATGGTTGAAGGCGGCGTTCATCCTGCTGCTCGTGGGGTACGGCACGAAGATGGGCCTGGCCCCGATGCACACGTGGCTGCCCGACGCACACAGTGAGGCGCCGTCGCTGGTATCGGCGCTGTTGTCGGGGGCGCTGCTGAACTGTGCGCTGCTGGCCTTGCTCAGGGGACATTCGGTCCTGGCGGCAGCCGGGCTGGGAGGCTTTAGCGGACAGTTGCTGGTGGTGCTGGGCCTGCTGTCCATGGGGGCGGCGGCCGTCTTCATGATCCGCCAGGGCGACTACAAGCGGCTGCTGGCCTATTCGAGCATCGAGCACATGGGCGTTGTGGCGTTGGGAGTGGGTCTGGGTGGCCTGGCTGTGCCCGGCGCGATGCTGCACGCGGTGAATCACTCGATTATAAAGGGGCTGCTCTTTCTGGCGGCTGGCAACCTGTTGGCGACCTATCACACCAAGACGATCCGCAACGTTCGCGGGGTGCTGAGGAACACGCCGGTGACAGGCGCACTTTGGCTGGCGGGATTCCTGGCGATCACGGGTTCGCCGCCGTTTGGGCTCTTCCAGAGTGAGTTGACGATCCTGAAGGGTGCGATGGATGGGGGGCATTGGGCGGCGTCGGTGCTGTACCTGCTGGCGTTGGGCGTGGTCTTTGTGGCAATGGCCCGCCTGGTCCTGCCGATGGCGTTCGGCGAGCCCGCGAGCCTCGCTGCCGGGGAGACGACACCCCGGCCCCGCGAGCCCGCGTGGGCGATCCTGCCGCCGCTGGGTCTGGCGATGCTGGCCCTGGCCCTGGGACTGTTTGTGCCGCAGTCGCTGTGGGACGTTCTGTCGCAGGCGGCCGCCGCGATCGGAGCGCATTGACATGGCCACCGATGCCCCCGTCATGGTGCGAAACGCCCAGGCCGTGGACTCCTCCGCGGTGCCAGCCCTGTCGGTCGATCGCTTCCGCCAGGTCGTTACGGAAGAGGTAGCCGGCGGAGCCAGGCTGTCGGCCCTGCTGGTCCTTGCGCCGCCAAGGGTGCCGCGGCGGCTGCTGGCTGTCATCGCTCGCCCGCTGGTGGGCAATCTGGGCCTGCTGGCCTGCGACGTGGGCGATTCATACCCATCTCTCACGCCGAGTTGCCCAGCCGCCCACTGGTTCGAGCGAGAGATCGCCGAACAAAGCGGGGTTCGCCCCGAGGGGCACCCGTGGCTCAAGCCGATCCGCTTCGTCGCGGGCGGCCCAGCCGACGTGGGCGTAATGGATTTCTTCCGGATGGAAGGCGAGGAGATTCACGAAGTCGCCGTGGGTCCCGTTCACGCCGGTGTGATCGAGCCGGGGCACTTCCGCTTTCAGTGCCAGGGCGAGACGGTGCACCATCTGGAGATCTCGCTGGGATATCAGCATCGCGGCGTGGAGCGGGCGATGGCAGGGGGCGCGACACCACGCGCGCGGCACTACATGGAGACGCTGGCTGGCGACACGACCGTCGGTCACATGACCGCGTATTGTCGGGCCATGGAGGCCCTGTCGGACGCTCGTCCGCCGGCGCGGGCGGAGGCCTTGCGGGCGATAGCGGCGGAACTGGAGCGGATTGCCAACCACTTGGGCGACCTGGGGGCGATGGCGGGCGACGTGGGCTTCCTGCCTACCATGAGCTATTGCGGTAGGATTCGAGGCGACGCCCTGAATCTGACAGCCCTGCTGTGCGGCAACCGGTTCGGACGCGGGATGGTCGTCGTCGGCGGGGTGGGCTACGACGTGGACGCCGCCTTGGAGGACGAGATCCTCGTCCGGTTGGATGGAATCGAGAAAGACGCCGCCGGCGCCATCGAACTGATGTTCGACACGCCGTCGGTGCTGTCGCGGTTCGAAGGCACGGGGATCGTGCCGGAGGAACTGGCCCGGCGGATTGGGATGGTCGGCTTGGCTGCGCGGGCTAGCGGACTGCCCTGCGACGTCCGCCACGAGTTCCCCTACGGGCTCTACCAGTTCACGCAGATGCCGGTATGTACGTGGCAATCGGGCGACTGCTTCGCCCGGGCCTACGTTCGGTGGCTGGAGATCCGGCAGTCCATCGTGTTCATCCGGGAGCACATGCGGTCGCTACCGGGCGGGCCGATGCGGCAGGAGCCTCGCCCGTCTCAGGGGGGGCGGATCGTCGCCAGTCTGAGCGAGGGCTGGCGGGGAGAAATCTGTCACGTCGCCCTCACCGACGCTGACGGGCGGCTGGCCGCCTACAAGGTGGTTGACCCGTCCTTCCACAACTGGTTCGGCCTGGCCTGTGCCCTGCGCGATCAGCAAATCTCGGATTTCCCCCTGTGCAACAAGAGCTTCAATCTCTCCTATTGCGGGCACGACCTGTAGGTCGCCCCGGAGATGGATCGCATGTTCGACATCCTGAAGACTCGCATCCAGCAGAAGCACCGGACGATTCGTTGGCCCGACGGGCCGGCGCCGGACCTGCCGGCGAGGTTCGCGGGCCGACCCGTCGTGCGGAGCGGCGCCTGCGCAGCCGGCTGCCGGATCTGTGCGAACGCCTGCCCGGTGGGGGCGATCACGGCGGGGGGGGCGTCCGGACCGGGCATTGACACGGGCAAGTGCCTTTTCTGCCGCGCGTGCGAGTCGGCTTGTCCATACGGGGCCATTTGCTTCGGCAAGGAGTATCGCCTGGCCGCGACACGGCGCGAGGACCTGGTCGTGGGCGCAGGCTCGCCGGACCCCGCGGGAGCGCTGTGCGAGCGGGCGGCGAAGCTGTTCGGGCGGTCGCTGAAGCTGAGGCAGGTATCGGCGGGCGGGTGCAACGCCTGCGAAGCCGACAGCAATGTGTTAGGAACGCTGGCGTGGGACATGGGACGCTTCGGCATCCAGTTCGTCGCCTCGCCCCGGCATGCGGACGGCCTGCTCATCACCGGCCCGGTGACGAGGAACATGCACCTGGCGCTGCGAAAGACGTATGAGGCCGTCCCCGATCCCAAGGTCGTCATCGCGGTAGGGGCATGCGCTATCGCGGGCGGTCCCTACGCCGACCATCCCGAGCAGCACAACGGGGCCGCTTCCGTCGTGCCCGTGGACTTGTACGTTCCAGGCTGTCCGCCGCATCCGCTGACGATCCTGGATGCCCTGCTTCGCTTTCTGGGTCGGGTCTGAGCCGCCGTTGCGGTTGACCCGTTGGGCCTCTCTGGTAAGATGGCGTCTGGTTGGCCCGATGGGCGGCCCAGGAGTTGAGCATGATCCGCAAGTTCATCGTTGTTGCGATGGTGGCCGGCATGGGGGTGCTTGCTCGCGTCGGTTGGAGCGCGGAGCCAGTCGCGTCGGGCGACCCCGCCAAGCCGTGTTGGCCCCAGTTTCGCGGTCCCAACCGCGACGGCGTCTCGCACGAGACGGGGCTGCTCCAGGCCTGGCCCGAGGGCGGACCGAAGAAGCTGTGGAGCGTCTCGGGCGTGGGCATGGGGTATTCGTCGCCGATCATCGTGGGCGACACGCTCTACATCACCGGCGACGTGGACAAGAAGGACCTGGTGATTTTCGCGATGGACTTGTCGGGCAAGGTGCGGTGGCGGGTGGCCAACGGCAAGGCGTGGACGGGGCCATGGCCCGGCTCACGGGCGAGCTGCACGTGGGACGGCGGGAGGTTGTTCCACATGAACGCCCACGGGCGGACGGTCTGCCTGGACCCGGCGAACGGTCGCGAGCTGTGGGCGGTGGACGTGCTGGAGCGGTTCGGTGCCAAGAACCCCCAGTGGGGCCAGTCGCAATGCTTGCTGGTGGACGGCTCGCAGGTGCTGGTGGCCCCGGGCGGGCCCAAGTGCATGGCCGCCGCCCTGGACCGCCAGACGGGGCAGACCGTCTGGACGGGCGAGCCGCTGAAATTCATGCGGACGCACGCGTTCGGGGGCAAGGAAGTGGACCCGCCCCAGCCGGATACGGACAAGAGCGGCTATGCGTCGCTGACATTGCTGGAGGCGGACGGACGGCGTGTGGTGGGGGGCTGCTCGGGGAGGCACTTCTACTGCGCGGACGCCGCAAGCGGCAAGCTCCTGTGGACGCACGAAATGAACCCGCGCTACGAGGTCAATGCATGTATGCCGGCCCGCTGGGGGGAGAGCCTGGTGTTCGGGATGAACGGCCCGTTGGTCCGCGTGGACGTTGCCCGCGAGGCGGTGAGTCCCCACGAGCCCTTGCAGACCCCGCTGGACTTCTACCACGGGGCCGTGCTGGTGGTGGGCGACCGTATCTACGGTGCCTCGGGCAGGCTCAAGGCGTGGGGCTGCGTCGACTTGAAAGCCGGCAAAGTGCTTCAGCACGCCGAGGACTTGACCACCGGCTGCGCGACGTTCGCCGACGGGCGGATCTACGCCCTGTGCCAGGACGGGCGGATGGCCCTGCTGGCGCCCACGCCGGAAGGGGTGAAAGTCGTCAGCCGCTTCGCCTTCACCGACAAGCCGAAGAAAGACGTGTGGGCCCACCCGGTCATCTGCGGCGGTCGCCTGTATCTGCGATATCACGACGCGCTGGTCTGCTATGACGTTCGTCGGTGAAGACGAGGTCTCGCAAGCCACGGGCGCAGTGAAGCCAGGAGAGTCGACTTCATTACTCCTGTGGCATCCGGCGTCCTAAGGCTTCTCTTCGGCAGGCGGGGCGAAGACCTTCGGCGGGCTGCGAAGGTCGAGCGTGGCATCCAGCGAACGACAACGCCCGGCCGGGTCGTCACCGATCACGTCACAGAGCGTCACGAAGTGCTGGGCCTCGCCGCCGCCCTCCACGCCGACGCCGCCCATGCCACCGCCCGGCCCCACGCGGTGCGTGCAGCCTGCGCCGGGCGTAATCAGGGCCAGCGTCAGGCCGTCTTCGCGACGCTTAAAGCCCCAGGTAGTCCCCGGGCGGGCCAGGCTTAGCTCGCCCGCTTTGCCCACGTCGGCCTGATGGCCGTCGCTGAAGGTGGCCCGCCCCGGCGTGGCGGAACCGGCGCTCATCAGAGCGTCGTCGTCAAAGTCCCAGTAATATCCCACCGGCCGGTCGAGCGCGACTTCGAACCAGGAACGATTCGCCCAGAAGGTCATGCGTTTTTCCACGCCGTCCGGGCTGACGCATCGCGCCCGCACCAGCAGCGGACCGTCCGCCTCCAGGGTCAACTCGAACTTGGCCGCCCGTTCGGAGCGCCCGAGGTCGCTGAAGCCGTGGTGGGCCGACCGCCCCGGGATCGTCACGTCGCGCCCTTTCAGGGCCTTGAGATGGAACTCGTACAGGTGGGCGCCCTCTCGCATGAGTCGCGCGCGGTAGAAGGCGTTCTCGATCCAGAACCCGCCCTGACCGTCGGGCGTGGCCCGGACGGCCTGTTCACTGCGGGCGCTGAACGGGTCCGTCGCGTCAACCGGCCCGGCGTAGAGAAAGAACGTTCGGCGCTGTCCCGCCCTGGTCAGCCCAGGCGCGATGGCGGCCAGGCCCAATTTGCCACCCGCCAGGCGGTCGATCTGGGCGGGCAGCGATTCCTGCGAGCCGTCGGCCTTGAGTTCCGTGAGGGCGAAACGGGCGCCGGGCGGAAGCTTCGCCGGTGCGGCCAGGACGACTTCGAGCGGAACGTCCTGGCGGTCGCGTTTGCCCGCGTCCCACACGATGGCCTGACGCCAGGTGGCATTGCTCACGTGCCATGCGATGGCTGACAGCTTCTTGTCGGGCGGAAGGGCGGCGGGCGCGACGGCCCGCCCAGGCGGGGGGGGCGCAACGAGCCCCAGCTTCACCGCGTCCGGCCAGACTTCCTTCTTCTCCAGCATCGCAGCGCCGTCAGTCAACTGCTTGCGGGCCGCTTCGATGCGGGCATGCAGCGACTCATACCGGGCAGAGACCGTCTTCAGCCAGTCGGACCGGTTCTCCTTCGCCCACAGTTCGCGATACAGTTCATGCGTGTGCTGAACCGACGCACCCAGGCCGGCCAGCTTATCGGCTGTCTCTCGCAGGACCTTGGCGGCCTCCGCGGGTCGATCCGCGGCCTTGGCGTACCCCTGACGCATTCGGGCAAGCAGAATCTGACGTTGAAGGACCGTCAGGATGCGCTCGCGAGCCAGGACCGTGTGGCGGACGTAGTCGGCGTTGAAGCGGGGCGCGATCGTGCTGAGAGAGACGGCGTTGAGCTTGTCGATCGCCTCCTGCGCGAGCGTCTCGATCCGCCCTGCGGACAGACGCGGCAAGGCGAGGGGGTCCTGCCAGTAGGCCTGATCGCGAAGCCCGCCCAGCAGCGGGCTCTTGCGGACGTCTTCGATGGTCCAGACGAACCGGCTGACGGCGTCGTCATCGATTCCCAGGAACAAGCGTGGGAAGGCCTGGTTGAACGCTTCCAGCCGGGATTCTCGCTCGGCTTCGGCTTGTTTCAGCCAGTCGGCATCGGGTTTCGTCGCGGCCGTATCCGGCGAGGACGCCGCAACTGCGGGCAGGGCGGGTCTCCACGCCACCTCACCAGCCCAGATCTGCGGGAACCAGGTGTACCCGAAGAGTTGCTCGCCGTCGTCGCCCCAGGTGGTGTTGAGCATTCCCATCGCGCCGTGGCGGACGCCGTCGCGAACGTAGTTGGAGATGTTGGTGACGGCTGTGCGGTGGTCCGGCCAGATCCACACCCAACTGCTCACTCCGGGGCAGACCCAGAAGCGGAAGCCCAACTCGGTAAAGGGCACTATCTGGGCGTCCCACAGCGGCCGGGCATCGTATGCCCACGACAGCACGATGAGGTCTTTGGGCAGCCGCGGTACGATGTCACGGTGGTGCAGGGCGATATCGCCCCACATCAGCGGCGTCTTGCGGTGCGGCTTGAGCAGGTCGGCCAGGCGGTTGATGTGGTAGGCGTAGAGGCCGCCGATGCCCATCGTTTTGGCCATGTCCTTGGCGGGCCCCTCGCCCAGGCCGTACGTTTCGTCGCAGTTGATCACGAAGAGGGGGCTGTCGAAGGCCGGGGCGATCACGTCGAAGATATCCTTGAGCAGGGCGTAGGTGCCCTCCCTGGCGGGGCTGAGCACCGAGCCGTTCTCGCCCAGGTGGGCGTACTCGGGCAGGCGAAGGGTCTTCGCATAGTGTCCGAACGCCTGGTGGTTGCCGAGGACCTCCACGTGGTAGCGCTTGGCGTAGGCGCACAGTTCCCGGGCCTCGTCGGCGGTGATGCCGTCGCTCGGGGCGATCTTCGGGTGTTTGGGATTCTTGAACACGTGTTCGGTGTACATCGTCATGGCGTTCAGCTTCATCGCGCTGAGTTCGCGGACGGTACGTTTGAGGAAGTCCAGCGTGGGGATGGGCCCTCGGCTTACATCGAGTTGCCAGCAGCGGTAAGCAAGGCCCGGATAGTCCACGATGCGGCAGGCGGGAATGGACTTTTCGCTGGCATTGGCCCGGACGAGTTGGCGGAGCGTCTGGACGCCGTAGTACGCGCCCCGGGCCGAGCGGGCCGCCAGGAGCACGCCGCCGGGCTCGACGGACAGCACGTACCCCTGGTCGAGCCGGTCGCGGGCGTATGGCCCGTTCAGCTTGTCGGGCATGCGCAGGTTCAGACGTTCAAGGGCGGCCTCGGCGTCGTCGTCGCGGCCGAGCCGGACGATCAGGACGTGGCTCTTCCCATCGCGGACGGGTGAGCTGATCGACGGGCGAAAGCCGAAACTGGCGTGCACTTCCTCGACGAGCTGCCCGGCCGCAAACAGGTCTTGCGCGTCCTGGGGGCGCCCCAGGCACAGGCGGGTTGCGGGCGTGAAGGTGAAGCGTTCCTGGCCGAGGGTGACCTGGCTGGGGGTGGGGATCAGGTGCAGGGAGGGTGCGGCAGCGGCGAGGCGGGCACACAGGACCAGGCAGGCGACGGCGGGCAGCAGTCGAGTCATGGCGGGCTCCTTGACGCGGATGGGGGCATTGTCGAACAGGGGAAGGGGGGAATCAACGGGATTGTCCGCGAAGGAGGGTTTTCGCGAAGCCGCGTACGGAAGGACGGATGGGACGCAAGGGCCAGGGGGGCGGTCCAGCGAGCTGTCAGGGATGTCTTTCCGGAACTATGGGTCGGGCGGTATGCTGTTGGGCGTGCGTGATGACGCGACATCGTGGTTGGACGTGCGGGATTGGGCAGGGCCGATCTTCCTGAAGGAGCGTCGCGTTGCGAGCCGGCGGCGGCGGACGTACTTCCTGCGCGCGGGGTACGTACTGGCGCTGGGGTTGTTCATGCTGCTGGTGTGGTTGGAGGTGGCCCCGCGCGGGGTGGCGCCGGCGGCGATGATATCGCGGATGGCCGACGCGGGTCGCCACATGGTGGGCTCGATCCTGCTGTTCCAGTTCGTGGTGTTGCAGGTGGTGGCGGTCGTGCTGCTGAGTGGGGCGTTCAGCAGCGAGGTGGACCGGCGGACGCTGACGAGCCTGCTGTCCAGCCCGATCCGCGAGGGGCAGATCGTCCTGGGCAAGTTGGGCGGGGGAGTGCTCCAGGCGTTCATGCTGCTGCTGTGCGGCGTGCCGATCCTGGCTGTCGCCCGTGTGTTCGGGGGCGTGCCTTGGCAGCAGGTGGTAGGCGGGTCGATGGTGACGCTGGGCTCGCTGTTGCTGGCCGGGGCAATCGCCATCTACCTCTCGACGGTGATTCGCCAGCCGCTGGCAGTGATGGCCCTGTCGGTGCTGGCGCTCGCGGTGTACAACGCCATCACGTGGATCTGGGTGAGCGTGCTGGTGCACTGGATGGCGCTGGCGTGGCTGAACCGGAGGATGGGGGTCGACAAACCCGCGGCGGGCACGTTGCGCGCCTTGGGGCAGGCGACGGTGTCGCTGCTGCTGGTCCTGAGCTTCCTGCCCGTACTGGGCGGGGCGGTGTACCTGACGGCATACGCGACGCGGTACGCCAGCCCGATGGCCGCCATTACGCGGGGCGGGGCGGGCGCCGTCCCGGCGGCGGCCGTGGTGCTGGCCCTTCAGGTGGCGATGGCGGCCCTGGTGGCGCGCCTGGCATGCGGCTCGATCGCCCGTGCCCGGGGCGGGGTGCTCTTCGGACAGGAGGGCTTGGCGGCGGAAAAGATGGAGCAGTTGGCCGAGGCCGTGCTGGGCCCGGCGGCCCGGAGGACGGTGCGACGGGGACAGGGGGCCCCAGATGCGGGTGCGGCGCGAACGCCGCGCCCGTGGCTGCGTCGGCGTCGGCGGCCGAAGGAGTTTGGGGAACGCCTGGGTTCGCCCGTGGTGTGGAAGGACTGCCGTGGGCCGCTCCTGCGGAGCGAGTCGCTGCACATCTTCCTGGTCGTCCTGCCGTTGACCGTGGGGCTCGGGCTGTACGCGGCCGTGCTGTTGGAGGGCAAATTCTCCAGCCGCGGCGCTCACCTGTGGGGCGTGGTGGTGCCGGCGATGTCGGCGGGCCTGCTGCTGACGGCCCTGTTGGCGGCGACGACCATCTCCGCCGAGCGTCAGGCACGAATGTGGCCGGCGCTGCTGACCAGCGGGCTGACCGACTGGCAGATCCTGTGGGGCAAGAGCCTGGCGGTGTTCTGGCGGGTGCGCTACCTGTGGCTGGCCCTGCTGGTGCACCTGTCGGCGTTTGCGGTCGCGGGCGTGCTGTGCGCGCAGACCGTGCCGCTGATCGCGCTCATCATCATCGGCTGCCATGTGTTTCTGACCGGCTTGGGGATGTACGTGGGAACGCGGACGCCGCAGAACTCGATCGCGCTGCTGGTGGTGCTGGGCGTTGCGGGGGGAATCTGGGTGGTCTTGCCGGCTGTGCTGACTCCCCTATGGTATGCGCTGCAGCAGCGGGGCATGGACGTCGAACTGGCCTTCCTGAACCCGGTGAGTCAGGCCACAGTGGCCGTCGAGGGGTTCCTGCCTTTCTATCATCCGACGCGGTACCTGGGCCTGGAGGCAAGCGGCCTGGACTGGCCGACGGCTGCGTGGTTGACGCTCGAGTTCTTCCTGCTGTATGGTGGAGTGGGCACGCTGCTGGGGTGGCGGGCGGCCCGGCGGTTCCGGGCCTGCGCGTTCTGAGTTGAGTGAAAGGGAGCAATCATGGGCCGGGCTACGGTGGCAAGCATGCTGAGTCGGCTGAACCCCTCCCGGCTGACCGGGCCGATCTTCATTAAGGAACTGCGGGTTTCCAGCCGGCGGTTCCGGAATTACCTCACCCGCCTGCTATATCTGGCACTGCTGACGTTCTTTGCCGCGCTGGCTTGGAACCAGGCTATGCGCTCGGTGCGGCACCTGGGCGCCGGTACGGCCACGTATTCCATGCCTCAGGTCGGGCAGGCGATCGTCGTCACCATCGCGTGGTTCCAGTTCATCGTGCTTCAGTTGGTGGCGGTGGTGGCGGCCAGCACTTCCATCAGTGATGAAATCTACCACCAGACGATTCACTCGCTGCTGACCACGCCCATTACGAGCCTTCAGATCGTGCTGGGCAAGCTGGCCAGCCGTCTGGTCCACCTGGTGCTGCTGCTGGCGGCGACGCTGCCGCTGCTGGCGGTCATCCGCGTGTTCGGGGGCGTGCCGTGGGAGTTCGTGCTCGCTTCGACGTGCATCACGCTGACGGCCTGCCTGTTTGCTGGCACGGTGAGCCTGTTCTACTCGGTCCTCTTCCGGCGGGCGTACGTCGTGATCCTGCTGACGCTGGGCACGGGCCTGGTGCTCTACCTGCTGCTGCCTCTGGCGATTGCCTTGATGCTCTACAGCGCGGGGGCCGGCCCGGACTCTCCGGAGCTCTTCGCCTACGCCAACCCGCCGATGGCGATGTCGGCAACGACCTACAACCTGCTGTGGGGCGGGCACCGGTACGGTCGCGGCCTGTCGTTCACCTGGTGGGTGCACTGCCTGATCATGCTGGGTGCGTCGCTGGGACTGCTGGTCCCGTGCGTGGCACTGGTGCGCCGGGCGTGTCGGCGGGCCGGTACGGGCGAGGACCGCGCGCACGAACCGGCCCCGCAGGTTGCTCCGCTGGTGGTTCCGCCGGCGGGGGCCGCCAGGGACGGCGAGGCCCAGACGCCCGCCAGGCCCGCCCCGCCGGCGCCGCCCGGTGAAGCGGAACTCGCGCGCCTGGGCGTGCGCCGCGTGAGCAACTCGCCCGTCCTGTGGCGCGAACTGCACGGCAGGCTCGTCCAGGGCGGCTGGGGCACGCGGATCCTCCTGATCGTGTTCGTCGCCCTGCTGGGCCTGCTGTATGTTTCCATCGCCTGTGCCGAGTCGCGGGCCTTCAGTCACGCCGAGCTTCAGGTCGCGTTTATCGAGGGCTACGTCCTGATCGGCCTGGTGGCGGTGGGCGTCTTGGCCGCCACCGGCATCAGCAGCGAGAAGGAGTCACGGTCGCTGCCCATCCTGCTTTGCACCCCGCTGGAGAGTTGGCAGATCGTCTGGGCCAAGGCCGTCGGTGTGATCCGGCGCAGCATGATCGGCTGGAGCTTCCTGATGGTGCACGCCGCTCTGTTCGTGCTGGGCGGGGTGCTGCACCCCATTCTGCTGGTGTTCTTGTTCCTGATGATCGGGGGCTACACGTTCTTTCTGACGGGGACGGGGCTGTACTTCAGCGCGACGTTCAAGAAGACGACGACGGCGGTGATCTTCAACCTGCTGGTCGGAGTGACGATCTGGGGCGTGGTCCCATTGACATCCATGCTGATGGAGGTGGACCGCCTGCCCGAGGCGATCAACGTGACCAACCCCTTCATCGAGGCGGGCATCCTGACGGTCGGCTCGGGCGGGCCCAGCCATGAGGGGCGGTATCGCGGGTTTGAGAACTGTCGCTATGACTGGTCCATGTCGTATTGGAACGCGCCCAGGGTTCCCGCGGACGGGACCCTGGCGCGCGTGGTGGCCTGCGGGGGCGGCTACGCGGTGGTGTCGCTGGGCCTGCTGCTGGCGGCCGCCGGCAGACTTAGGCGAAACCTGTTCTGACGCGGAGGTTTCTGTCCGCTTTTTCGCCTTGCCTCTTGCCAATCGGTCGCCAATTCGGTGCAATGGGCCGGATATACTTCGCGATGGAACGTCAGGCCGGGGCCGTGCGGGCCCCGCGGGAGAGCGATAATGCGCTATGCGGTGATCATGGCCGGCGGAGCCGGCAAGCGTCTGTGGCCGTTGAGCCGGGCGCAGCGGCCCAAACAACTTCTGCCCCTGTTGGGCGGCAAGAGCCTGCTCAAGCTGGCGGTCGATCGCCTGGAGGGCCTCTTCGACCCCGAGCACATCTGCGTGATCACCAACGCCGAATACGCGGACCTGGTGGCCGCGGAACTGCCCGAGCTTCCGCGTGAGAACATTGTGGGCGAGCCCGAGAGGCGCGACACCGCCAACGCCATCGCCCTGGGCGTGGCCCTGATCGGCGCCCGCGACGACAAGGCCACGATGGCCGTCTTCACCGCCGACCACGTCATTCGCCCGGTCGACTGTTTCCAGAGCGCCGTTCGCAAGGCCCTGGAAGCGGCCGAGAAGCATCCCGACGCCCTGCTGACGCTCGGCGTGCGCCCGACCTGGCCTCACACCGGACTGGGCTACATCCACGCGGGCGAGAACCTCGCCGATGCCCTCTACGAGGTCGAGGGTTTCCAGGAGAAGCCCACCCATCAGACCGCCCGGCGATACGTCGAGAGCGGGCAGTACTACTGGAACAGCGGGATGTTCATCTGGACCCTGCCCGCCATCCGCGCCGCCCTGGAGGAGTTCCTGCCCAAGTCCATCCGCAAGCTTCGCCCGGTCACCGACGCGGCGCGAAAAGGCGGAGACGTCGGCAAGCTGTTGGCCGAGATCTATCCGCAACTCGAGAAGATCTCCGTCGACTACGCCGTGATGGAAAAAGCCCACCGCGTGCTCATGGTCGAACTGAGTTGCGAATGGCTGGATGTCGGCGCCTGGCCCGCCCTGGAGAGCGTGGCCGAGACCGACGGCAGCGGCAACGTCGTCATCGCCGACAACTCCATCGTCGTCGACAGCTACCGCAACGTCATCGTCAGCGAGGACGACCACCTCGTCGCCGTCATGGGCATGGACGGCTGCATCGTCGTCCACTCCAAGGACGCCACGCTGGTGTGCAACAAGAGCGACTCCCAGCGGCTCAAGGAGTTGGTGGACATGCTGGCCGAGAAGTACGGCAAGAAGTACGTGTGAGGGATGCTGGCATGGGGCGCTGGTTGGCCATCGACCACGGCACGGTGCGGATCGGGCTGGCGCTGGGTAACAGCCGGGACGGCATCGCCTCGCCCCTGGACGTGATCCATGCCACCCCCCCCGAACGGGCCTTCGAGCAGATCGCCGCGCTTATCTCCGAATATGACGTGACGGGCCTGGTCGTCGGCTGGCCCCTCAACATGGACGACACCGAGGGGCCCCAGGGCAAGCTCGCCCGGGAGGCGGCCGCCGAGTTGGAGCGCCGCACCGGCCTGGACGTGCGGCTGTGGGATGAGCGGCTCAGCAGCTTTTCCGCCGACCAGCAATTGGCCGGGCTGTACACCCGCAAGAAGAAGAAGGCCCGCCAGGACGCCGTTGCGGCCGCCGCCATCTTGCAGGACTTCTTCGCTTGCGGCGGGCCGGAGTCGGCGCCCCGGCCCGGCGACGTCACCGCGGGATGACCTTGCAGTCCTTGCCGGCACCCTCGCGACACCGGGACTTTGTCGCGGGCAAACCGCTGACCTGCCTGAAGACTGGGAGCAACGACATGTTTCGAGCGCGCCAAATGAGTCTTGTTGCCGCGGGGTTGGGGCTGTTCGCGTGTGCCGCAGCCGGCGTGCAGGCCTCCCCTGAAGAGCTGCAACACGCCCGCGAGTGGGTTCGGGACGTCCTGTTGAGCGACCAGGCCAAGCCTGTATTCTCGTTTGTCCTGGACGGGCGGGCGTCGAATGAGCTGCTCAAGACGTGGCGGCGATCGTCGAAGGTGTCGGCCGGCGAGGGGCAGACAACGACGGTGCTGGAGTACGTCCCGCCCGAAGGCGGTCTGCGGGTGCGGTGCGAGGCGGTCGTCTATGAGCGGTTCCCCGTGGTCGAATGGGTCGTCGAGTTCCGCAATGAAGGCCCGGGTGACACGCCCATCCTGGAGAACGTGCTGTCGATGGACCTGGCTTTGACGCGGGCGGAGGGCGCGGGGGAGTTCGTGCTGCATCACGCGGCTGGTTCGCAGGCAAACCGATCCGACTACGCCCCGCGACGGACGGACCTGCCGCCCAAGGGGGCCAAGCGGCTTGGCGGTTCGGGCGGGCGGCCCACGAACGCGGACTGGTCGTACTTCAACCTCGCCTGGGGCGATGGCGGGGCGATCGTCTCCGTCGGCTGGCCCGGGCAGTGGTTCGCCCAGTTCATGCGCGACGCGGGCCGGTCGCTGGCCCTGGCGGTGGGGCAGGAACGCGTGCGGACTCGCCTGCGACCGGGCGAGACGTTCCGCACGCCGCGGATGACCGTGCTGCTCTACCGGGGCGAGCGATACCGCTCGCAGAACCTGTGGCGGCGCTGGATGGCCGCCCACGCCATGCCCCGCCCGGGCGGCAAGCTCCCGCCGCCGCAGTTCGCGGCCTCCAGTTCGCGGGCCTACGAGGAGATGATCAAGGCCAATGAGGCCAACCAGATGATGCACATTGATCGCTACCTGGAGGAGCGGCTGGGCATCGACTACTGGTGGATGGACGCCGGCTGGTACGTCCAGCAGAGAGGGTGGCCGCAGGTGGGCACATGGGAGGTGGACACGAAGCGCTTCCCTCGCGGGCTGAAGCCCATCAGCGACCACGCCCACCGGCGCGGGGTGAAGATCATCGTGTGGTTCGAGCCCGAGCGGGTGGCCCCGGGGACGTGGCTTCACGAGAACCGCCCGCAGTGGCTGCTGCGAAGCGGGCCTCATGCGGGCGGAACCGACGGCCTGCGAAGCTGGTCCCGAAAGGACTCGGGCGAGCCGGCGGTCACGCACAACCCGACCGGGCGTGACCGGACGTACGCGGAGATCGTCTGGCCGCCGGGGAGGCTGTCGTTCCACCCCGGTGCCAAGGGCGAGTACAGCGCGGTCCGCTGGACGGCCCCGGGGGCCGGCACGTACGACGTGCGGGCCGAGTTCGCCGCCATCGACAAGAAGACGACCACCGACGTGCATGTGCTGGCCGGCGGGCGGCCCGTCCACGACGAGTGGATCGACCTGCACGGACAGGGACGGACCAGCGCTTACGCGGGCAAGCTTGAACTCAAGCAGGGCGAAACCGTGGATTTCGTGGTGGGCTTCGGAAACGGCAGCTACGTCTGCGACAGCACGGGGCTGGACGTGCGGATCACCTCCGCGGACGGCCGGGCGTACGATGCGGCGAAGGACTTCAATCCGGAGAAGAACCCGGCCGGGGCGTGGAGCTACGGGCACCTGAAACCCGGCCCGGCCCCCCACGCGGGGACGTTCCAACTGTACGAGAGGGCGCGGACCGCGGGCGGCGACGACATGCGCTTGCTGAACCTGGGCAACGACGAAGCCCGCTCGTGGCTGACCGAGCACGTCGCCGGCCTGCTGGACAGCCAAGGGATCGACCTGTACCGCCAGGATTTCAACATC
The DNA here is from genome assembly GCA_022705325.1 of Planctomycetota bacterium. Taxonomy (GTDB): domain Bacteria; phylum Planctomycetota; class Phycisphaerae; order SM23-33; family SM23-33; genus MWDR01. Next base: position 36,688 of record JAKJER010000002.1, read on the forward strand.
GACCCGCTGGCGTTCTGGCGGGCGGCCGACGCCGAGGACCGGCAGGGCATGACGGAGAACCGATACGTGCAGGGCTACCTGGCGTACTGGGACGAGTTGCGGCGACGCCGGCCCACGATGTTGATCGACTCATGCGCCAGCGGCGGGCGGCGCAACGACCTGGAGACCATGCGCCGCTCCGTGCCGCTGTGGCGCAGCGACTACGCCTTCGAGCCCATCGGGCACCAGGGCATGACCTACGGGCTGTCGCTGTGGTTGCCGTACCACGGCACGGGCACGGTGGCCTGCGCCAACGCGGGCTACTACGGGGGCGGCAAGACGCCGGTCGAGCCGTACGCCTTCTGGAGCAACACCGCGCCGGGCTTCGGCAGCGGGATCGACATCCGCGTGCGGGAGATCGACTACGACGCCCTGCGGCGGCTGCTGGCGGCCTGGCGGCAGCTCACGCGGTTCTACTACGACGATTTCTATCCGCTCGTTCCCTACACGCAGGAGCAGCGCGACTGGATGGCCTGGCAGTTCAACTCGCCCGAGCGACGTGAGGCCGCCGTGCAGGCGTTCCGCCGCGCCGAGTGCGCCCAGGAGCAGACCCGCCTGAAGCTCCGCGACCTGGAGGCCGACGCAACCTACACGATTACGCTGCTGGACGGCGGCGAGGGCAAGCCGGTCGAGGGCGAAACGCGCTTGACCGGCCGGGAACTGATGGACGCCGGCCTGCCCATCACGCTGAAGACCAAGCCCGCCGCGGTCGTGGTGATCCTGAAGGCCCCAAGGCCATAGGGCTTCTTGCGGATCCTCCAGGCCGCAGGGAAGAGCATCACTCGCGTTTGCCGACGGGGGTGATCGACCCGTCGGACTCTTTGAGGAGATAGAATGCTCCCTCGACCGGCACGTCGATCTTGACCTTGTGATGCTCCGGTACGTCGACCTCGACGCCTTGCCTGGCGCCCATCGGCGCGTGGGCGTAGAGCAGCCACTCGCGGCGGGGCGGTTTGCCGATTACACGGGCCAACGTCCAGACGGGCATCTTCGCGTCGAGCTTCAGCTCGGGCGGGTCCAGGTTGGTCGTCAGGTGGAACCATCGGTCGACGTCTTTCCATTTCTCCGGAACGCCGGTCTGGAAGGGGTGCTTGCGGCCGCGGTTGGGCACGAGCGTGCCTAGGCGCCAGAAGCGAGCGAGGGTCGCGTCCGCGTGGACAAGCTCGACGGATGCGACGATCTGGTCGAAGTACTCCTCCCAGTTCTCCTTCTTGAACGCACTGCCGCGCCACTCGCGGGCGACCCGCGGCACGAGCGTCCAGATCACGTACTGCGTCCAGCCGCGGTACATCGCGGGCGTGCAGGGGTGGCCGTCCTCTTCGTACTGCTTTCGCTTGTTGTTGTCCTTGTCCGGCAGGTAGCCGTCCCAGAAGATCACCTCGTGCCAGAAGTCCGGGTTGGCCTTGAACGCCTCGTCCTTCATGAACACCAGGTTCATCATCTCGGCCTGCATGGACCAGACGTTGTAGGCCTTCTTCTGCGGCTCCCAGTGGTTGTCGTACGATTCGGGGATCCCCCCGTCCCAGGCGAACGGCTCCCAGGCGATGCGATCTTCGGTGTGGAGGCTGTACTTGACCCAGTCGCCCCAGCGGGCAAAGTGGTCGGGGCCGAACGCGTTGTACCCGGCAAAACGGACGTTCTTGCGCCAGGTCTCGTTGGCCAGGCCGGCCCGCATGCCCTTGAAGAGGGCGCCGTATCGCGCGATCCACCCATCGGAGAAGACCTTCCGCTTGAAGTTGTCGTCGCGCCCCTCGCCGTACTTGTCCATGTAGCGTTTGAGCTTCTCCGCCGCATGCCAGCGCATGTCGTGAGCCTCGTTGTTGCTCACGAACAGCACCAGCGGCGGATCGGGATAGAGCTCCTGCATCCGCCTGCACACGGGGTTGTCGGTCCACTTTCGCCCGAGCTTCTCCCATGGCTCCACAGGGCTGAAGGGGCTGACGGCCTTGATCTTGTTGCCCTTGAGGCTGACGCCCACGCCGGTCTGCTCAGCCGGGGCGTCTTTGTATTCCTCCCCGTAGAAGTCGGCCTCCCATTGCCCGCCGGTCAGCAGGACAAAGGGCAGCTTCCATCGGGCGAACTGCCTGACCGCCTCGGTGTGCTGGTCGGCGCCCTGGGCGCTGCGATTCCGGTTGTAGTCGATCCACGGCAACATGTGCCGGCCCTTGCGGATCTGCTCGACCTGCCACTCGGGCGGCATGGTCATGCGGTGCCAGTGGGCCACAAGCGGCAGCGGCCGGCCCAGCGGGCCTTCGTTCGGCGCCAGTGCGGCATCACGGATCGCGGCGACCGTTCGCTGCTCGATGCCGGCGTCTTGTTGAGCGGCGGCGCGGGGCGCCGGCAGAAACGCCAGGGCTGCCACGACAAGAGTGCGTACGCGGTAAGACTTCTTTGAAGGCATCATTCCCGCCGTCATCCTTCAAGACACTGGTCAAGGACTGATAACTGGTTACAGGCTACCGGCTACGGGTCGGTCCGGAAAGGTACAGCCGGCAGGTTGCCGGAATTGACTAGGTTATGTCTGGCCAGCGAGTTCCAGGCGAAGCGGACGAACTTGGGGGTCTTGATCCGCGGGCAGGAGACCTCGATCGTATCCTTGCCGACGATCTTCGCCTCGGCCTTGATATACACGAGCTTGCGGTTGGCCAGCGTGCCGTCGGACAGCTCGAACCAGTTGAGTGCCTTGCCGTCAGCGGCCTTCAGGCCGTCGCAGGCATACTTGAACTTCACGAGGACCTTGTCGCCCTCGATCTTGTGCGAGTCGTACATCGGCCCGAAGAGCGGGCGGTCCGGCTGGCCGTACGTCTTGACCAGCGCGATGTTGGCCAGGCGCCGGGCGACCAGGTGCTTGTTCGGCGGGTGTGGGTTGCTGTTGCCGGCGATGGGTAGTCCGGCGGCGGGGTCGGAGGGATCCTTGGCCTCGTAGTTGCGGATGGCCTTGGGGTTGTCGGAGTTGTCGTAGATGTCATTGCTGACGGCCAGGGCGGTGTTCGGAACGGTGTGCATGATCTTGACCTGGGCTTCGTAGACGCCGAGCATCCCGCTGGCGTAGGTGGTCTGGGCGATCTGAACGAAATAGAAGGGCAAATCGGGCCGCTTCCATAGCGTCCGCCACGAGGCGATCAGGGCGGCCAGATCGTCGGCGTACTTGTTGTTCCGCCCGTCGTCCTCGCCCTGGTACCAGATCGCTCCGCGGATAGTCAGCGGCACCACGGGGCGAAGCTGTGACTGATACATCATGCCCGGCTCGTGCGAGGTGCGGCCCTCGGCCTGCTGGCCGAAGGGGAACGCCTTCTCGATGCCCGGCAGAGGCGTCCACGCCTTGGCGGTCGAGCCGCCGACGGCGATGTTCAGCACGCCCACGGGGACCTTGAGCTCTTCGTGCAGGCTGCGGGCGAACACGTACGCCACCTCGCCGTATCCGGTGTGCGGGCCAAGCTTGTCACCGCGCTGCATGGTCTGCGGGGCGGCCTTCAGTGCGTTCGGGTCGGCGAGTGTCCACGTGCACTGGATGCCGTCGTCGTAGTCGTCGCGCACGGGGATGGCCTCGCGCCGCTCGTTCTCCGACCGCAAAAACACCCGCACGCCGGGCGTGGAGTCCTTGATGGTGACGCTCCGGCTCATGTTGGACTGTCCGCTGGCCAACCATACCTCGCCGAGCAGGATGTTCTTGAACTGGTTGCGGTTGGTCGGGCCCTGGACGGTGAGCGTGTGCTCCTTACCGTCGGCTTTCAGAGGCGGCAGGTCCACGCGCCACGCCCCGTCGGCGCCCGCCTGCGCCTTGGTGGACTTGCCCGCCAGTTCGACCGTCACCGGCTCGCCGGCGTCTGCCCAGCCCCACACGGCGATGGGGAGCTCCTGCTGAAGCACCATCCGGTCGCCGAACACCTTCGCGACACGCACCTTCGCCGAGCCGGCGGCCGCGAATGCCAGGCATAGTACTACCGCGCAGAGGGCTCGTCGCGTCACGCTGGTCTCCCTTCGTTCACTTGGGCGCCACGACCACCTCGAAGTCCCTCCCGCGGATCCGTCGCAACTCTTCGTGAAGGACGGGGATCCGCGGATCGGGTGCGACGGAGATGGCCCATTCGATTCCGTTGTCGGCCACGAACATGCCGTAGGTCTTCAGGCCCTTGAGGATCGCCTGGACCGGCGGCGAGAACTTGCTCACGTCGAAGTCCTGCCGTAACCGCAGCCGTTCACCCATACGGGGAAGGTCTTCGTCGGTCAGCCGGCTGGCGAAGTGCGTAGCCGGGGCCACGTACGCCCGGCGCGTCCGCCGCACCGTCACCCGCATGGCGTGCTCGACCATGCCGCGCTGGATCTCGTCGTAGCGGACCACCGCGGGGAAGATCGGCAGCCCGGCGGCGTCGGCCGACGTCCACCCGTCCGGGCGGAGCTTGTTGGTCTTGAGGTCGAACACCGACGCCTGCCCCGCCGCCCACCCGTCGGCCGTCCGGCCGAAGGTGAAGAACTCGTAGAGCATGCGGTTGACCGGATCGACGACGATGGCGTGGCGGTCGCCGCCGTACTTGGGCGGGCGGCGCTGCACGTCGGCCAGCGGCGGCGGCTTGTCGTGCCCGGGCCAGCCCTCGATGGGAACGTTGTCGGGCACGGGGAAGGGTCCGCGGTCGGACTCGCCGGGATACTCGAGCACGTTGACCGGCACGCGCGGCTGGTCGGGCGGCACGAGCACGAAGGCCATGTCGGGGTTGTATCGGAAGGGCTTGTCGGGCCCGATGGACGCAACGATGGCCCGGCTTCGCGGGTGAAGCGGCCAGGCGGAGACGTCCTGGTTGAACGGGTTGTCGGGGGGGAGTATCTCCAGGGCCGACAGGATCGCGTCGGCCTGGGGCGTGTTGAACAAGACAGGCGCAGTGATGGCGGGCATCTTGGTCGAACGGATGCGGGTCAGGCGGGGCGACTCGTCGGCTGCGTGGGCAACGACGCAGAGCAGGGCCAGCAGCAGAATGGGCGTTGTTTTCATGGGTGTCGGGTCCTTACTCGCCAAACGCACGGAGGGGGACGACGCTTGCCCACTAGCCCTGGATGCAACTCCGTGGCCAAGCCGATCCCCGTTCCCGAGGTTCGCCAGGATGCGGAGCGGGCTTCGTTGCCGGATCATTCAGTGCGTTGTGTTGCTCACCGGTTGGCGGTCCAGTTGGCGGGGGCGAAGTGATTGCCCAGCCGGTCCATGACATCCAGCAGATGCAGGAGCATGGAGTAGTGGGTGGCGTCGTACCAGACGATCGTGGCGTTGGCGGCGCGGGCCAGGGCCGATGCCGCAGAGGCGGGGACGATCTCGTCGTTGCGTGCACTGAGCATGAGCACGTTGGCCGAGCGGAGTCGGGCGGCGTAAGTGAGCGGATCGATAGGGGCGAGGAAGTCGTGTAGCTGCTGGTCGGACCAGCCCCTCTTGGCGACGGCGTCTCGGAAGGGACGGACCTCGCGTGCCGAGCCAGTGAGGACGGCGGCCAGGTCGCCGCCGGCCAGAAGGATGGCGACGCGAGGGAATCGCCCGTCGACGCCTGCGGTAAGGGCGGCCGCGAAGCCGCCCATGGAGATGCCGCAGATGCCGATGCGTGCGGGGTCCACGTCGGGGCGGACGGCCAGCCAGGCGGCGGCGCGGCGGATGTCCTTCACGCCCTGGGTGATGGCGTCGACAAGCAGACCGGGCTTTTCGTTGACTTGGTCCATGAGCCACCGCTTGTCGGCGGGGCGCCGGGGCCCGTAATAGGGCATCTGAACGATCAGGGCATGGCAGCCGGAGGATGCGATGCGCCCGGCGGCCAGGCGGGCGACGCGCATCGAGCCGTCCATGATGTCCAGGACGAGAACAGCAGGCGCCCGGCCGGCGCCAGCGGGGCGGTAGTACTCGCAGTGGACGGTGTTGTTGGCGGGCGTCTGGGTGATGACGGGAGAGGGGAACTGGAGGTCAAAGACACGGAAACTGCCCGAGACGAGCCGCGGCTGCATCTGCCAGTCGAAGGCGACGCTCTGGGTCTGGAAACGATCGAGGCGGCCAGCCATCGCGGGCTGGGTGGTCGGCGCGATGGGGCGGTTAGCCGAGGCGGGGACCGTGCCGGACTCATCGCCTGCTGCGGCTGGGGTCGGGTCGGGCGCGGGGGTCGGCGCGGGCGCTGCCGGGCCCGGGATGGCCAGCAGGCTCTTCTGGGTGGGCAGATACAGGACGCCGTCCACCGCGACGGGCGCGATCGGGGGCGAGCCCTGACGCCCCCGCGACAGCACCTCGAGTTGACGCCCGGCCCGGAGGACCCACACCAGGCCCGACTCCGTGGAGGCGTAGACCTTGGAGTCGGCCACGAAGGCAGAGGCGGGCCAGGCCCGTCCGTTCATCGGATGGACCCACTGGCGCTGACCGGTGTCGGCATCGAAGCAGTGAAGGTTGCCGCTGTAGTCGGGGATGTAAAGGAGGCCGTCGGCCACCGCGGGCGTCGCCAGTGTGCGGCCGACCAGGGTGGATCGCCACAGGAGCTTGCCCGTGGCCGCGTCGATGCAGGAGAGGCAGCCGCGCCCCTCGCCGTGGATGGGGCTCTGGCCGATGGCGACGTAGAGCCGTCCATCCAGGACGATGGGCGTGGAGATGATCTCGCTGGGGCCCTCGGGGCTCTTGCGGTTATGGCGGGAGTATGGGATGGGTTTGCCGTCCCGCTCGCGGTAGTCGGCGGGATTGCAGTCGGCGGACCAGACCTTGCGGAGGGATTGGACCTTGTCCTGGCTGCCGGCGTCGGGCGGTGCGAAGGCGTACATCACGCCGTCGCCCCCGCCGAAGAAGACCAGCGTTTGCCCGGCGATGCGTGCGGCCACGGGGCTGGACCAGTGTCCGTGGAGCAGGCGGCTGGAGATGCCCTCGTTCTCGCGGGCGACGAGGCGGCCGGTGCGTTTGTCCAGCACGATCAGGGCGGGGGCCTGGGGCGCAGGGATCTTGTCGTGGCGGTCGTCGAGCCCGTTCGACGTGCAGGCGAACAGCAGGTCGCCGACCATGGCCAACGTGCTGCCGCAGACGTCGTGGGGCACCACGCCGAGTTCGCCGACGAGGTCGAACCGCCAGACGATGTCGCCGTCGGTGGGCTGGAGAGCCGCGCCGGGGACCTCGGCCAGGCCCATGTAGGCCAACTCGTCGCTGAAAGGTCCGGCGTTGCCGTCAGCCTGGCCGTTACGGTCCAGGCAGAGGACCTCGCCCCGCCCGCCGATGATGTACACCCGCTCGCCGTCGACTAGCGGGCTCGAGCAGACGCCGCATTTCCACTGGTTGTAGTGGTAGGGGGGCTTGATGCCGCCGAAGAACCGCGGCGTGATGAACTGCCAGATCATCCGTCCGGTCGCCTGCTCGATGCAGAGCAGGAGCCCGCCGCCGGTGGGCTTGTAGCCGTTGCGCCGCACGCCCAGGTCGTTCGCGCCGACGTAGATCCGGCCGCGGTCGATCGTCGGGACGGCATACTGGTGCGAGCCCAGGGACAACTCCCAGATGGGCTTGACGGCGGTCGGGTCCGCCGGCAGACGCCGGGCGGGGCTCACCGAGTTGGGTCCGTCCGAGCCGCCCCAGCGGATGACGGGCGGGCCCGCCGACGCAGACAGCGTGATGGCCGCCATCGTAAGAACGAAGATGCACGCCGCCAGGCGGCCCGGAAGAGTCTGTCGATGGATCATAGAATCAATTCTACGCCAGGCCGGCTACGGGCACAATCGCCATGCCGCTGTGACGCCGGCACCCGGCAAGGTCGCGCACCCATCACAACCGGTTCCCAAGCCCCACCGCGCGCGGTAGCATATCGGCTTAAACACCGGACGCATCCTCTTCTCGAACCCGATCTGGAGCAGGACTATGAATGCGGTCAGATTTTTGGCCAGGGTCGTCGCCGTACTGATCGTTGCCGTCGCGCCGCAGGCGATGGCGGGGCCAGAGCAGCAAACCAGACGGCCGGCTGGGCAGGCAGGGCAGATCGGGTGGGACGGGAGCCTTCCGGGACCGGCGCCGGGGGAGGCGGCCGTGCGGTGCGAAGGCGATCGCCTGGCGGCAGGAACCGCGGCGCTGACGCTGGAGTGGAAGGCGACGAACGGCTTGCGGCTGAGTTCCATCCGAACGCCGCGAACAGTGCAGCCCCTTGCGACAGCAGGGGAGTTGTTCGCGGTCGTCCTGGCTGACGGGCGTCGATACGCGGCGTCTCAACTTGTTGCGCAAGGCGCCCCACGACGGAGCGACCGTGCGGCTGACCCTCGCTGCCCGCGCCTGGCGGGGCGGTTGCCCGCCAAGCGAGTCGAACTGGACCTGCGTTCGGCAGACGGCTTGCTCCGCGTTGCGTGGCGGGCGGAGGTGATGGATCAGTCCAACTACGTCCGCCAGGAGATCGTTCTGACGCCGTCGGCCGACTGCGTCATCCGGGAAGTCGTCTGGCTGGAAGGGGTGATTCCGTCCGCCCGCGGCGCCGGCAGCGTGGACGGCACGCCGCTGGTCGCGGGGGAGTTGTTCTTCGGCTGTGAGGACCCGCATGCGCTGAACGAGGTCGAGACTTCGCGTGAGGCGGTTGGCCGATGGGCCCCGACCGACCTGAAGTACAAGCAGCGGAACGTCCGGATCTGGCCGATCGAGGGGAAACGGCTCCGTCCGGGCGAGAACGAGATCCTCTTCGTGTACGACCGCGGACCGCATCGGCTGGATGTGTGGCGCGTCGAGTTGCGACAGGGAGACAAGGTGGTCGCACACGATGAGCACCACGGATGGACGGGCAGTTCGCACGCCGACAACGTCTACCGCCTCACGCTGCCCGCCCTGGACAAGGACGTGAAATATGAACTGGCCGCCGAGTTGAGTACCGATCCGGAGTTTACGCTCCCCCCGGGGCAGCAACAGGTGGTCTCGCACGGAACCGTGTACGTGGCGGGCCCCGGCGGCCGGGTGGCCTGTCGCCTGCCCCGGTCGGCCACACTGGGCAAGGATCAGACGTTGACGGTGAGTCTGGTCATCGGGGCGGCTGCGCCCGCCCAGATGCGCCGCTCGTTCCTGTACTATCTGGAGCGAGAGCGGGCCCATCCGTATCGCCCGTTCTTGCATTACAACTCGTGGTACGACACTGCATGGAAACCCTTCGCCCTGAACGAAGCCAATTGTCTGGAAGCGATCCGCGAGTGCGGCCAGAAGCTTGTTCGCCGCCACGGCGTGGTGCTCGACGCGCTGGTCTTCGACGATGGGTGGGACGATCCAAAGACGCTGTGGCAGTTTCACAAGGGATTTCCGAAAGGCTTCGCACCGTTGGCTGAACTGTGCAAGGCGTATGACACGCGCCTGGGCGTGTGGCTCTCGCCGTTCGGCGGCTACGGCGAGCCGAAGAAGCAGCGGCAGGCCTTCGGGCGGGAGCAGGGCTACGAGACCAATGCCGCCGGTTTCTCGATGGCCGGCCCGAAGTACTACCAGGCGTTCAAGCGGTCGTGCGTGGAGATGATCCGGCGTTACGGCGTGAACCACTTCAAGTTCGACGGGATTGCCTCGGGGATGTCCGCCAGCGGGCCCGGCAGCGGCTTCCTGCTGGATACCGAGGCGATGCGCCGCCTCATGCTGGAACTGCGGGGCGAGGACCCTACCTTGTACGTCAACCTCACGACCGGCTCCTGGCCGTCTCCGTGGTGGCTTCGCTACGCCGACTCGATCTGGCGCCAGGGCGGCGATATGGGTCGCAGCGGCAAGGGCTCCCGACAGCAGCAGTGGCTGACCTATCGCGATCAGGAGGTCTATCGCAACATCGTGCGGCGCAGCCCGCTGTATCCCCTCAACGCTCTGATGACTCAGGGCGTGGCCTATTCGCGACAGGGGATGGCCGGCGACCCCACCTTCACCTCCGCAGGATTCCGCGACGATGTGCGGGCGTTCTTCGGTGCGGGCACGAGCCTCCAGGAACTGTACATCCAGCCGGGCCGGCTGACGGACGCCGACTGGGCCGTCCTGGCGGAAGCGGCCAGGTGGGCCCGCACGAACGCCGACGTGCTCGTGGATACGCACTGGGTCGCGGGCGACCCGGGCAAGCTCGAACCGTACGGCTACGCTTCGTGGTCGCCGCGGAAGGGCATCCTCATGATCCGCAACCCGGACGACTGCCCGCGCGAATTCACGCTCGACCTGGAAGCAGCCCTCGAACTGCCCGCCGGCGCGACACGGCGCTTCGACCTGAAGAGCCCCTGGGTCGAGGACAAGGACAAGCCCACGACGCCTGCCGAGGCCGGCACGCCGCTGAGAATCATGCTCCACCCGTTTGAGGTGAGGGTACTGGAAGCCCTGCCTCGGCCATAAGCAACGCAGACCTTCGGTCCTGTGTCACTTCACTCGGACTCGAGCGTAGCTGATCGTGTTGTTCGATCCCACCCGGGGGCCCAGCAGATCCAACAGGTTCGAAGGTTGGCAGCCGGCCCGGGGTGTCGCGGTGAAGCAGTCGCTCATCGGGTACTTCAGCGGTACGCGAACGGCCGGGCCGGGCGGACCGTCGCCAGTCAACTCGATCAGTCGATTCTCCGAAACGCTCTTGCCGGCCGGGTCGTGCCCGCGGACGTAGAAGAAGGCCAGCAGCCTTCCGTCCGGCAGGACGTGAAAACGTCCGCGCTCGGGGATCTCGGCCGGGCCGCCTTCCTCCGCCCGCAACAGCTCGCGGCGCGTCACAACCTTGCCCTCGCGCAGCCGCGCATAGCACAACGCATATGCCTGTTTCTGGTCGGGGAAGAAGTCCTTCCGCAGCCGCGTGTCGATCGCACGCTCGGTCCACAAGAGGTGGACGACACCGTCGGCCGACACGTGCAGGTCGCCGGGCGTGATCCACCCGCAAGTCTTGTCGCGGCTGGCGACCTCCACCCACGGCTCGAACTTGCCCGTACGGATGTCGCGCGACCACGTATAGAACAGGCGGCGGAACTCGTAGTCCCACTGCCGCCCCGTGAGCTTCTGCTTGTGCGCCCGCCACTTCTCGTAGGGTTCGACGATGTCGCTGACCCCGCAGAAGTGGACCTCGCGACCTCGGACGGCGACGTTCGGGTAGCATAGACGGATGGGCTGGGGCTTGTCGTACTCCGCCCCCCAGGGCCAGACCAGCCTGCCGGCGCTTGCCCATCGACCGTCGCCGTCGCGCCAGGCCCACTCGGCGTGCGTATAGCCGATGTTCTGAAAGAGAACCAACCCGCCGCCGCTGCTGTCGGCGGCGAAGCTGCGGTAGGAGTGTTCGCTAAAGGGCGGCTGGCCTTGCCATTGGGGCAAGAGCTTCTGAGGCGGCTTGTCGATCGCGCGTGCCGACCACTGGAGAATCTCCGGCCGTGCCGGTCCGGCGTGGACGGTGCGGTCGATCACCAGGGTGGGGTTGGCCGACAGCAGCAGCATGTCGGGCGCCAACGTGGCCAGCGGGCAGGGCTCTCGCGTCCGCCCGACAGGGTCGGCTTGCTGGAGCGTCCAGCCGTTCGGGTCGCGCTTGTGAATCGTCCAGCGGCAGTTATTGAGGGGCTTAGCGTCTGCGATCGTATCGAGGCCGCTCGCGAAGATGTCGTCGCCAATGCGGACAAGACAAGTCGATCCGCTGCACCACATCGGCCCGGCGCCGTTGTTGGCCGGCGTGTAACGGTAGACGTCTTCTTCCACTTCAACCGCGACGCGCAACTCGGATCTCGCTGATGCGCCCGGGGATCGCGGAGCCTGGGCGAAAACAGCGGAAGACAGAGCGGCCAGCACGGTTGCCATAGGTGCGAAGTACCTGAGAGGGATCATGCCAGTTCAAACGCGGGCAGGCGGGGGCGATTGTGTCGGCCCGAGGGGGGCGCAAGGAGGCAAAATTCTACGCTTTCATCTAGGCGCGAGGCTGGACGGGCGGTATCCTCCACTGACCGTTTCCCGCGGGCAAGGCGGCCTTGCGGCACTTCCGTTGGCAACGAATGATCCACTGGAAAGAACAACTCCACCAGACGCTTTGGGCTGTTGACCGCCTCGGCGGAGAGACGGAGCGGTTGCTGATCCTCCCACCGGCCGACGAGGACGACGTGCGGACGATGGAGTCGGAACTCGGACACGCCCTGCCGCCGGCGATGCGCCGGGTAATGACGGGCTTCTCCTCGCGGGTGCACCTGGGGTGGACGCTGCCCGAGGGCTTCGTCCTGCCAGAGCCGCTGCGAGGGCTTTTCGGCGGACAACTCACGTGGGACCTGATGGGCCTGGGCGAGTTGTTGAGCGATGCGGACGAGTGGGCCCACTCCTTGTTTGACGACCCGCCGCCCCGCGAACTGCCCCTGCACGACAAACTCGTGTTCATGCCGGTGGGCAACGGCGATTTCCTGGCCGTCGACATCGAGCCTGCACACTACGGCGAGGTGGTCTATCTATCGCGGTCGTCCGGTTCGGCCAACGGGTATCTGCTGGCCAGAGATTTCGAGGACCTGCTCAATCGCTGGCTGCCGCTGGGCTGCGTGGGGGCAGAGGTGTGGCAGTGGAGGCCATTCACCTCCGGGCCGACCTCCGGCCTGGACCCCGAATGCGAGAACGCCAGGTTGTGGCGGAAAGTGTTGTTCCGGGAGTAGGAGTCTGGGAGCAGTCGGCCGCCGCGACCGCCCTGGTTGTATGGTTTCCGATGAGCGTTGCACATGCGACACGTTCTGTGCCGCCGGGCCGGCCCCGGTTGCACGCCCTGGACGCCGTCAGGGGCGGGGCGGTGCTGGCGGTGGTGTTGGCCCACTGCGCCGTCGCCTACTCGTTGCTTGCTCGCCAGGCGGTGGCGTGGCCCTATGACCCGTTCGCGCGTGACACGCTCAGCGAGGCCTTGCTGTGCCTGATCCGCCCGCTGCCGATCCCGCTCTTCTTCTTCATCTCCGGCTTCTACGCTGAGGCGTTCCTCCGACGCCGAGGGCCACGGGCATTTGTCCGCAGCCGACTCAGGCGTATTGGCCTGCCCCTGCTGCTGGCGATGCTCACCGTATTCCCATTGGTTTGTCTGGTCTGGGCCTGGGGCCTGCTGGACCTGGACGTTGGACTGGCCCACTGGATCCGGCGCAGCCACGTCCGCAAACTCATCCAGGCGGAAGTGCTCGGTCCGGCCCACCTGTGGTTCTTGAGAGACTTGCTGTTGATCAGCTTGCTGTACGTGCCGGCGGCGTGGCTGGGGAGGCGGCTTACGGTGCGTGGGGGGGCAACCTGGACGGCGGTCCAAGCGATCGGCGGGAAGGCGTGCCACGGCAGGATCCAAGAACACTTGCCGGAACGCCTGCCGGCCTGGGTGTGGCTATGCCCGATCGCGACGGGACTGCTGATTTGGATGCGTCCCCAGACGATTACCGCCTTTCAGAATACGTTCTGGCCCAACGGGATGGAGTTTCTCTATAACGCGATGTTCTTTGTCGCGGGCGCCTTCTGGCACCGACATGACCCGCAACTGACCCGGACGTCGCGGTGCCCCTTGCCCTGGCTGGTTTTCTCGCTGGCGACCTTCCTGGCGTTCTGGGCAGTGCTCTATGTCCACTGGGCAAATCCTGATGATCCGGCCTCCCGCATGGGACTTGCCCTTTTGGGCTGCCTCTACGTCTGGGCGGGCCTGTGGACGGTCCTTGGCTTGGCGGCTGCATCGCCTGCGGCCCGATCGCATCGGGCCAGGCGGATGGCCGAGTCGTCCTACTGGGTCTATCTCGTCCACCTGCCCGTCGTGGGTGCGTTACAGATCCTGCTTCGGCCCGTGCCGCTGGCAGGTGCGGCAAAGACTTTCATCGTCTGTTGTGCCGCGGTCGCCCTGTGCCTGGTCGGATACCGCTTTCTTGCTCGTCCGACATGGGTAGGCCGGCTGCTCACCGCTCGGCGGAAACGCCCAACGGAATCGCTGGTTGTGGCCGGGTCTCAAGCACGCCTGGCATCCCACGAGGTCCAGTCGTGAGCGATCTTCCTTTCGGAGAAGAGTCGCCTTCCATGCGAGGCGTTCGAGCCGCCGCTGCTGGCTGCAAGACGGGTGGCCCCGAGCCCCGGCAGGGCGCGCGCCCGTAGTGCAACTTCGGCGAGATCGGGTGTTCATTCCCCGGACAGTAACACTGGCATTTTTCCTGCCGCCTCAACGGCGCGGTTCTACAATTACAGCAGAATGATGGGTTCGGGCATTCCACCATAAGGGGGTTATGAGCCGTGTGCGGCCAAGAGATTCCGTGCGTCTGAACCACTCGCACTCGTGAAGGAGACTCCCTATGCGAAAGACGATCGTTGCCGCATTGTTGTGCGTCAACCTGGTGCTGCTTGGGCTGCTGTTGCTCCTGAGCAGTCCGCAGGCGGTCCAGGCCCAGGGCTTCGGGGGCGTGGACTACATCATGGTCCCGGGCAAGATCCGCGACAGCGTCCACGCCGTGTACATCCTCGACGTGAACAGCCAGGCCCTGGTCGCCATCTATGTGGACAAGACCAGCAAGGACCTGACCCTGATTGCCAAGCGGAACGTCAAGGGCGACTTCCAATAAGGAGCACGACATGACCACTCAACAGAACCTGCTTATCGTGGTGCTGGCCGTGACCGCCCTCGTGTTGTCCGCCGCCGTGGTCGGCGTACTGACCACCGACGACGCGTCGGCCCAGGTGTCCGTCAAGAGCGGGCGATATGTTGTCTGCACGGCCTCCTACTCGTCCGCGACGGAACTCGTGTACATCCTCGACATGCAGAGCAAGAAGCTGAACGTCTATGTCGCGGACGAGCACGCCCATACGCTCGAACGCGTCGGGCGGACACTCGGTCTGTAGCGGGCCGATCGCGAAGTCCACAGCCCCGCGGCCAGCCGGACCATGCCGCCGTGCGGTTGTCGACGCCGGGACAAGTTGCACGTACGGTGCGCGATGGCCTGGCGCCAGGTGGCGGAGGTGGGCAAATTCTTGCCCGGGTGAACGGAACAAGGCTTGCAGGTGTGACGTAAGTGCTTGGATAATAATGGCTCGGCCCGGTGGCGGAATTGGCATACGCTGGGGATTTAAAATCCCCTGCCCCTCGGGGCATGCGGGTTCAAGTCCCGCCCGGGCCAGTTCACTTGCGAAGGTTGACCGGCGACCTGCGATCCTGGGCCCACCCGGATCAAACCAGTTTGCGCAGGATAGACTGAACGGCGGACTGATCGTCTTCGTGGCAGGAGAAGTTCAGACAGGCCCGAGGGGTGAGCGTGGCGGTCACTCGTCCGCTGGGCCCGGCGAAGGCGACGGCGGCTGACACGACCTGGTCGGCATACTCCTGGAAGAAGTCCAGTCCGTGCTGGCTGTCCAGGAACTTGGGGGCGTACGGGCCGGCCATGTAGGAGTTGTGGGCGTAGTCCTTGACGCGAACGGAGCGAAGCTGGAACTTCTCCACGTTGCGCGAGAGCTTCTCGACAGCGGCCACGACGTCCAACTCGACGCCCTCGACGACGGTGTTGAGGGCCAGGCAACTGGCGAAGAAGACGCCCATCTGCTCGATGCCGCTGGCCGAGCCGCCGTACAGTTCGAGCACCTCGGTGGAAGGCTTGACGCCGAAAGGATACAGGTTCACCCGCTCGACGGCTTGGCTGGTGATTTCCTTGCTCTCGGGGTCAACGGTCTGGACGGCCTGCTCGAAGCGGCGCGCGACGGTCCCGAAGACGGCCTGCTCAGTCGCCTGATGGTTGAGCACCCCGAACTCCTGGTCGGCAGGCATGCCCCATTGCTCCATCCGTTTGCACAACTCGGCCGGGGGCGGGCAGCCCTGGATCCTGGCCAGATTCAACTTGTAAGACGCCATCTGCGTTCCTTTCGGCAAAGTGGGGCATGATACCAGAAGGCCGGGCGGGGGGCAAATTCTCCATACCCGACCGGTGCGAGGGATTGTATACTCCGGTAACGATGAGCGGCCCTGCCCGCGGGGGCAGGAAGGTCTTGCTGCAAAGGAGAGCACCATTAGCGACGAGCAAGCGAAAGCCCCCCCGTCCGTCGAGGGTCCGCCCTCGACCAGGACCTGCCCGCGCTGCCATCTGGGCGTCTCGCCGGAGGCGTCTTTTTGCGATCACTGCGGGGCGAAGATGGGCGAGCACCGCCGCGTTCCGTGGTATCACCTGCACCGGCGGATGTACGATTGGACGCTGGCGTGGGCCTATCGGCCGTCGGCTGCGGTGGCGCTATTCCTGCTGAGTTTTGCCGAGAGCAGTTTCTTCCCCGTCCCGCCGGACGTGCTGCTGATGCCTCTAACGCTGGGCAACCCCAGACGGTGGTTCTTCTACGGCTCGCTGTGCACCGTCGCCAGCGTCAGCGGGGCCGTGGCAGGGTTCTGCATCGGATGGCTGCTGTGGTCGGCTGAGGTGACCTGGCTGCTGGGGTTCATCTTCACCGTGGTGCTGCTGCCGTGCGCGATGCTGGTCCTGCGGCGGCTGCACGGCCTGGCCCGCGGGGGGCTGTCCCTGGCGGGGGCCCTGGCCGGCGGGGCGCTGCTGGGCTGGCTCATCGGGCGAACGTATCCGGGCACGGTCCAGCAGTTCTGCTTTGACATCATCCCCGGCTTTACGCCTGAGGTCTTCGCCAAGGTCAGCGCCCTGTACGAGAAGTACAATTTCTGGATCGTGTTCACCGCCGCGTTCACGCCCATCCCGTTCAAGGTGATCACTATCACGGCGGGGATCTTCGGAACGGGCGCGGGCGTAGCCAACCCGGGGATGTTCTTCACCATGTTCATGGTGGCCGCGGTCATCGGGCGGGGGGCGAGGTTCTTCCTGGTGGCGGGGTTGATGCGCCTGTTCGGGCCACGGATCACGCCGTTTATCGACAAGTACTTCAATTGGCTGGCATTGGCGTTCACGGCTCTGCTGATTGGCGGGTTTGTGGTCATCAAGTACGTGATTTGACCCCGTATACTGGTGTGACGGGCGAGCAGGATAGAAGCTCTCGACGCGAAAGCCCAGGGAAGGCCTTCCCTGGGCTTTGGGCGGAACCGCTTGAAGAAAGGTTGAACCATGGGCAAGCAGAAGAGCGCCAAGCGGGACAAGAAGCTGATCGTGGGGGTGGACGTCGGCGGGACGAAGATCATGGTCGCCCTGGTCAAGCCCTCCGGGGCGATTCTGGCCCGCAAACGCGCGAGCACACCGAGAGGCTCGGCTACGCCGGAAGACACGATCAAGGCCGTCGTCGAACTCATCCATTACGTGCTGGCCGAGGAGAAGGTTTCTCCCCGGGAGTTGGCCGCCATCGGCATCGGCGTGCCCGGCGTGGTGGACGCCGACGAGGGCTACGTGGTGGTCACCCCCAACATGAACTTGACCGGGATGCATCTGTCCAAGCTCATTGGCGAGGAATTCCGCGTGCCCGTGGCCTTGGGCAACGACGTGAACCTGGGGACGCTGGGCGAGAAGTGGCTCGGGGCCGGACGCTACGCGTCCAGCGTGGTGGGCATCTTCGTGGGCACAGGCGTGGGCAGCGGGATCATCATTGACAACCAGCTCCTCCGCGGCAGTCGGGAGGCCGCCGGAGAGATCGGGCACATCGTCATGCAGATTGGCGGCCCGTTGTGTGGCTGCGGCAACCGCGGGTGTCTGGAGGCGCTGGCCAGTCGCAGCGCGATCGAGCGCGACATCCGCGAGGCGGTGGCCGCGGGCAAGAAGACCATCCTGACACGGTTGGTCGGAACCGACCTTCGTGTCATCCGCAGCCGCATGCTCAAGCAGGCCCTCCAGCAGAACGATGCCCTCGTCCGCAAGGTGGTCCGCAAGGCGGCCGAGGTGCTGGGCTACGCCTGCCTGACGGTGCGCCACCTGCTGGATCCGGATGTTATCATCCTGGGCGGGGGCGTGGTGGAGGCGTGCGAAGAGTTCATCCTGCCGGTGGTGAAAGAGATCTTCGCCTCTGACGCGCTGCCCGGGGCCCACTGTGGGCGGGGGATCGTCCCCAGCGAATTGGGGGACGACGCCGTCGTGCTCGGGGCCGTGGCCATCGCCCAGAAGACGATCGGACGGGAAGTGCTCCAGGCTGCCGTCGAGGGCCTGCCCCAGTACCCGGTTCTGGAGGAGACCCAGTTCGGGCGAGTGACCATCAACGGCAGAACCTACAAAAGCGACCTGGTCCTGCGAGGGGACGGGAAGATCAAGAAGCGCAACAAGGAGGCGGCGAAGGAAGCCTACGGCACAAGCCACGAGATCGGCCCCGACGAGGTCAAGAAGGTGCTCAAGGGCGACGTGGGCATCCTGGTGCTGGGGACGGGTCAACAGGGGCAGGCGGCGCTGACAGCCGAGGCGGAACACCTCCTTCAGCAGCGCGGCGTAACGGTGGTGTCAGTGCCCACGCCCATGGCGTTGCGCGAGTACAACCGGGCTCGCGGGCCCAAGGCCGCCATCCTCCACGTCACTTGCTGACGTTCCTCTGGACGAGTTCGGCAGAGGGTGTGGAGGATCGCGGTCGAGGCGCTCCGCGGCCGGGACGCGGGGCGGCGCCGGCGGCGAGTGCCCTTGACAGCCCGGGGGACCTGCGGCATACTCTTCCCGGCTATACCATAAGGAGACCGCCATGCGTAAGGCTCGTTCGCTGATCGCCGTGTTGGCCCTCGCGTTCCTGGTCGCACCCGTTCTGGCCGCCGATGACGACGGCTGCATCACCCTCTTTGGCGGCGCCAAGGCCGACCTGGAGAAGAACTGGAACTACGACGCGAAAAAAGACGCATGGCAGGTCCAGGAGGGCGTGCTGACGCTGGCCAAGAAGGGCGGCGGGTACTTGTGGACGAAGGAACAGTTTGGCGACTTCGTGCTGGAACTCGAGTTCAAGACCACGGGCAACAGCGGCGTGTTTTTCCGGAGCGATCCGAAGAACCCGGTCCACGGCGGGTTCGAGGTGCAGGTGATCAACTCCGCGGGGAAGAAGGATCCCGGCAAGCACGACGCCGGCGCGCTCTACGACGTCATGTCCCCCAAGGTCAACGCCGTCACCAATGACTGGAATAAGTTGAAGATTGAGGCCAAGGGTCCCAGCCTGTCCTGCTGGATGAACGGGCAGGAGCAGTGGTCGGTGGACATCTCCAAGTGGACCGAGGCGGGCAAGAACCCCGACGGCTCGAAGAACAAGTTCAAGAAGGCCCTGGGCGAACTGCCCCGCACCGGCTACATTGGGCTCCAGGACCACGGCGCTACGGTCAGCTATCGCAACATCCGGGTCAAGTTGCTGAAGTAGCCGCGCCCCCGTCAAGCATCCCCACGCCCACGGAATAGCCTTCCGTGGGCTTTGCTTGCGCAGGCGTTACGTTGTTTGCGCCCCGGCCAGGCCGATCTCGCCGGCCACCGAGCGCATGGCCTCAATGGTCTCCGCGATCAACTCCTCCAGGCTCACGCCGAGCATGGCCGCGCCGCGCTCGATCACCGAGCGGTCCACGCCGGCGGCGAAGCCTTTCTCCTTCCATTTCTTCTTGACCGACTTGACTTCCAGGTCCATCACCGACTTTGACGGGCGGACGAGGGCGGAAGCTGCCACCAGGCCCGTCAGTTCGTCCACGGCGAAGAGGTACTTCTCCATCAGCGACTCGGGCTGAACGTCGCTGCACAGGCCCCATCCGTGCGAGACAACGGCCCGGACGATCGGTTCCTCCCATCCGCGCTGGCGGAGGATATCTCCGGTCTTGGTGCAGTGCTGGTCGGGAAACTGCTCGTAGTCCAGATCGTGGATGAGCCCGACTACCGCCCAGAGGTCTTCGTCCTGCCCGCGTTTGCGGGCGGCGTGTCGCATGACGGCCTCGACCGCGAGTGCGTGACGGACTGCCTTGTCGGTATGGTTGAACTCCCGCAGCAGGGCCCAGGTTTCATCGCGCGTCGGCGTTGCCATGAGGCTCTCCTTCTTCGCTGGCCGCATTGTAGCCTCGCGGAGGCCGATTCGACAGTCACGTCCGAAATACCCCGCCAGCCTGGGGCGTTTTGTGGTCTAATGCACAGTGTGATAGAAGTATCTCGCAGGAGAACTCGCCTTGCCTGGTGGAGTTGCGGATTGCTGGCGGCGGCGCTGGCACTCTGGGGCAGCGCTGCGCCCAGCGATGGCGGGGGAGAGATCGTATTCACCAACTACGCCGACGGCATGGTCGTACGTCACGTCGCGCCGTTGGTGCGGGGTACGCTGGGGGACCGATCCCTCGCGCAGGTCACCTTCACCAATGAATCATCCAACCGTCCCAGCCGGTCCGTCGTCGGCCCGGCCCGCGATGGGCGGTTCGTCGTCCTTTGCGAACTCGTTCCGGGCGAGAACCGCCTGATCCTTCAGGCCGGGCAGAAGCGACGCACGCTCCGCCTGGTCTACCATCCGCAGACCAATCCGCGGTTCATCCGGGTGGCCTACCTGACCGACCGCACCGGGGCAACTGACTTCCAGACGCCGCTGGCCGACGACCCGCAGGACTACCGCGGCAAGCTCGATACGGCCATGAAGCTCATGCAGACCTTCACGGCCGAGCGGATGCGCGACCTGGGCTTCGGGCGGGTGACGTTCAATTTGGAACTCGACGACCAGGGCCGCGTCGTCGTGCACACGCTGCGCGGGCCGCTGAGCGCCGACGAGTATCATCGTATGGACGGCGATGAATTGTGGGAGCACGCGCACGGCCTGCTGAAGGAGGTGCGCCCGCGGTTGGAGTCGCGATGGCTGGTGATCCCGGCGTTCACGCGGTGGGACCCGAAGACCAGGAAGGCGCTGGCCCATACGGCGTTGGGCGGCGGGGACTTGGCCCTGTTCGGCGGGGGTGATCTGTTCGCCTGGCCGGATCGTCTGAGCGACGTGCATAGGGCGTTCGCGAACGAGCGGCGCGTGGACCCGGCCCTGTTCTTCAGCGATTCAGTGGGGCGCCACACCTTCTGGGCGGTCGCCTCGACGACCATGGGCGCGGCCCTGCATGAGATCGGCCATACCCTGGACCTGCCCCACAGCCGCGACCCGTTCGGGATCATGACCCGCGGACACGACTACTTCAATCGGGTCTTTACACTGATCGAGCCGCCGCACGCGGGCCGGCCAACGCCGTACGCGTTCGCCGACGACGAGGTGGCCCGCTGGTCGCCCCCCAGCGCCGGCTGGTTGGCCGCGCACCGCTTCCTGGCCATGGACACGCGACAGTGGAAGGACGGCGGCGGCCTGCAGGCCCGCTGCGACCGCGGCAAGAACGCAATAGTCATCGACGCGCCGAACGGGCTGGCGGCCATCGTCTTCTGCGCAGGCGGCCACGCGCAACAACTGGTGGCGGCGCCGGAGTGCAAGACTCGCCCCACAGAGATGGCGGTAGGGCTGGACCGGTTGGTGGACGTGCGGGCAAAGGACCCGCGGCTGCGGTTGATCGATGCTCAGGGTTTAAGCGTCACCGTGGATCTGGACGTGGCGGTGGGGCGGAGGTTCGTGCGAAAGTGGAACCTGGCGAGGACCACCAGTCCCTGGGTTCGCCATGACGCGTTTCCGGCGGTGGACGCGGGGAGGCTGGAAGCGATTGTAGCCTCCGCCCGGGCCGGCGCGATGCATGAGGCCCAGTCGGGCCTGGTGGACTTGTTGGCGGTCATGCCGCCGGTGACGCGGGAGGATACCGCCGCCTACGCCGTGCGAGTCATCCGCTGCGATAGGCCTCGCACGCTTACGCTCCGCACCGGCAGCGACGATGCCATCCGTGTCTGGCTCAACGGCAAGGTGGTGATGGCCGAGTTGGCATTGCGGCCGGCCCAGGTGGACCAGGACAAGGCAGAGATCGAGTTGACCCCTGGCGAGAACGTTCTGGTCGTCGAATGTTGCCAGGCGGGTGGGGGGTGGGGGTTCTACCTGCGGCTGGAGGACGAGAAGGGCAGGCCGCTCGCGCTGGGGGATGACGGGCGGCTGACGCCGGTTGCAGATCGCTGATTCCTTGGACTTCCGGTTTGCGGCTTGTGATTGTCGTTGTGGCTCTGGCGTTGGACGCAGGCCAGATCGACAATCGAGAATCGACAGTCCGGATCATTCATCCATCGTCAAGTGAGCGTGTGCGAGCACGAGCTTCTTGGGGCCGATGTTCTCGAAGAACACTTCCGCCCGGGTCTGGGGCCACGGCTGGCTGAGGCGGGTCACTTTTCCCCAGCCGAAGGTGGCGTGGTGGACGCGACTGCCCACCCGCAGGTACTGGTACTCGGGGGGCATGGGAACTTCGTCCTGTTCGGCCTCGTTGATCTCGGTCTCCTCGGCCTGCGAGAACGTTTCGCCCCGATGGCGACGCGACGCAGGCCGGTCGAACAGGGCTTCGATCCGCTCGCGGTCCGCCACGTCGCCATAGAACCCGCCGCGACGTTTCTCTCGCACGGGGCGCGACGGTGGGGCGGTCATGTCTTCGACGGCCACGTGCTGCTCGCCAATCTCGCCCAGGAAGGGCGAGGCGGCCTGCTGCGCGTACATGCCCCGCATCATTCGGCGCCTCGCGCACGACAGAGTCAGCACGTCCCGGGCCCGCGTCATTCCCACGAAGGCCAGCCGGCGTTCTTCTTCCAGCTCTCCGCCACTCTTGGCCACCCACCGCCCCGGCGTCGACTCGCTGGGCCTGCCGAACGGCAGGAGGTTCTCTTCGCAGCCGATGATGAACACGGCCGGAAACTCCAGACCCTTGGCTGCGTGCAAGGTCATGAGCGTGACGGCCCCGCCGGCGCCGTCGAAGTGGTCCACGTCGCTGACCAGTGAGACTTGGTGGAGGTAGTCGGCGAGCGTCTGACCGGGATTGTTGATGTCGAACTCGGCCGCCGTCGTGATCAACTCGTCCAGGTTGGCCCTGGCCTGTGACTCTTCCTCGTCGCCCTCTTCCAGGGCTTTCTGGATGCCGCTTTGCCGGACGACTTCCTCGACGACCTCGCGTGCGGAGCGCCCTTGCTGCCAGTCGGCCAGGCGGGCGATAAGCTCGGCAAAGGCAGCCGTTTTCCGGACGGCGCCCGCGTTAAGCCCGGCTTGGGCTCCCTGGCCGCAGGCTTCCAGCAGGCCCAGGGCGTTCCGTGCGGCCAGCTCGCGGAGGCGCGAGACGGTGGTCTGGCCAATTCCGCGGGCCGGGACGTTGATGATTCGCTCGCAGGCCAGATCGTCGCGGGGGTTGACCACGATCTTGAGGTAGGCCAGGACGTCCTTGATCTCCCTGCGATTGTAGAATTCCACGCCGCGGGCGATGCGGTAGGGCAGGCCCTGTCGCATGAGCGTTTCCTCCATTACGCGCGACAGGGAGTTGACGCGGTAGAAGACGGCGATGTCGCTGTAGTCGCGGCCCTGGGTGCGGAGGCGGGTGATGCGCCGGGCGATCTCGCGGGCCTCGGCGTGCTCGTCGTCGCAGTAGACGACGTGCACGTCGTCGCCGCCCTCGCGCCGGGTCCACAGGTCCTTCTTCTTGCGCCGCTTGTTATGGGCGATCAGGTGCGAGGCCGTGGTCAAGATGGGCGCGGTCGAACGGTAGTTCTCTTCGAGGCGCACGACCTTGGCGTCGGGGTAGTCCCTTTCGAACTCCAGGATGTTGCTGACGTCAGCCCCACGCCAGGCATAGATGGACTGGTCGGGGTCGCCGGTGACGCAGATGTTCTCGACGTCCTCGCCCTGGCCCAGGACGATGCCGTGAGCGATGTAGTACTGGGCGCGGTTGGTGTCCTGGTACTCGTCGACGAGCACGTAGCGATACCGCCGCCCCAGCAACTCGCGGATGTCCGGGCAATCGCGCAGCAACAGAACGGTTCGCAGCAGGAGGTCATCGAAATCCAGGGCGTTGCTCTCGCGCAGCAGCTTCTGGTACTCAGCGTACGACCGGGCGATGCCGTCAAGGTAACCGCTGGATTGCTCCTGGGCCTGGCGGGCGATGTCCTGCGGTGTGTGCAGGTCGTTCTTGGCGTTGGATATGCTGCCCAGCACACGGCTCGGCGTGTGGCGGTCGGGCGAGACCTGGGCTCGCTTCATGGCCTCCTTGGCCAGACGGAGCTGATCGTCCCGGTCGTAGATGGAGTAACTGGGCTCCAAGCCGGCCTGCGCGGCGAACTCCCGCAGCAGGCGGGCGCAAAGCGCGTGAAAGGTGCAGACGGTCACGCCGCGCGGCGTGCCGAGGGCCTCCACGCGCTCGCGCATCTCTCCGGCGGCCTTGTTAGTGAACGTGATCGCCAACACGTTCCAAGGCGCGATCCCCTGACGGACGAGATACGCCACGCGCCGCGTGATGACGCGGGTCTTGCCCGAGCCCGCCCCGGCCAGGACCAGCAGGGGGCCGTCCACGTGCACTACCGCCTCGCGTTGAGGTTCGTTCAACTCGGTCAGCAAGTCTTCCATGAGGAGCCGTGAAGTATCGTGTATCGGATTTCAGCTATCAGCATTCAGCCGTCCGGCTGCAGGTGTCGCGCGCGCCTCGGCGGCGGCCACGGTAAACCACCCAGGATACTCTCTCCGCACCGGGGAGTCTACCTGTTCCGTAGGAAGCGAAAGGCCTGGGCGACTGCGGTTCGCCACGAGAACAGGGAATGCGTCCCCTTATTAAACCCGCGCCGCCGGCAGCCGATGTAATGCCTGAAGGCCGGTATTGATGCAGGGCGCGGGCTGCCCTGGATCACGGAAGTGAGCAGGCTGGCAGCCTGCCGGCGAGTGAACCATTCTCATGCGAAACGCCGAGCGAAGAGACATCCTGACGACCGGGCAAGTGGCGCGGATATGCCGCGTGGCCCCGCGAACGGTCAGCAAGTGGGTCGACACGGGCAAGCTTCGCGGGTATCGCATCCCCGGCAGTCGGGACCGGAGAATCCCCGCCGAACAATTGGCGGCCTTCCTGCGGGCCCACAACATGCCCCTGGACGCCCTGGAAGGGGGGCTCTGCCGGGTCCTCATCGTCGCACCGGACGCCCAGGAGCTGGCCGCCGGCCTCCAGGGCGACGGATCCTACGAAGCCTATGCCGCTGTCAATGAATTCGAGGCCGGCGCCCTGGCACATCAGCACCGCCCCCATGTGATCGTGCTGGATGTCACGCGCCTGGCCTGCCCCGGCGAGACATGCCGCAACATCCGATCGCTGGCCGATCTGCAATCGACCCGGCTCATTGCGGCAGGCATCCGCAACGAAGAGCCGACCGGACGGATGCTGCTGGCCCAGGGCTTCGACCTTTCCTTGAACCGGCCCTTTACGGCGGACGATCTGAAACGGGCGATCCAGACGGTGACCGACTTGATCACGTGAAAATCTTCAACCCACGGGTCTCCGGAGGGAAGACGTATCGTACGTTTTCGGTGGAGGCCCGGCAGTCTTGCCACGTGCAAGAGTGCAGCGGACACCTGCGGCTTTTTCCAGCGCGGGACAGGAACCGGGCGGAATCGTGAAAGCGATCCGCCCGGTTTCACTATTTCAGCGGCCGCGGCACGCAGCCGGCGACCGGCCAGCCGAGGTCGACGAAAAATTGATGTTGCTTTCGGCCTAAACGCCGATATGATGGGTATCCAGGTTGAGCGGTGTCCGCTCACCGTTTACAGTTTGAGACTATGATCCGTCAACGCGACAGTCTGGACCTTGCCCTGCTGCTGGGTCTGTTGCTGCGCTGACGGATCGCGAAATCGGGATCGAAAATCCAGACTTCGCGATCAGGGTGATCGCGAAGTCTTTTTTTGTGGCCGAGTGCGGCAAGGCCTTGCCATGTGGGCGGCTTTGTTCACAATAGAGCGGCCCGAAGGAGAGCGACGATGAGCGAGAAACGGAAAATCACGATCTTCGACACGACCTTGCGAGACGGCGAGCAATCGCCCGGCTGCAGCATGAACCTGGCCGAGAAGCTGGAAGTGGCCCGGGCTCTGCAGGCGCTGGGGGTCGACGTGATCGAGGCCGGCTTCGCCATCGCCAGCCCGGGCGACTTCGAGGCCGTCCAAGCCGTGGCCGGGGAGGTCGCCGAATGCACGGTGGCCAGCCTGGCCCGCTGCACCGAGAAGGACATCGATGCCGCCATCCGTGCGGTAAAGGCGGCCCGGAAGCCGCGCATCCACGTCTTCTGCGCCACCAGCGAGATCCACCGCACACATAAGCTTCGCCGGGCAAAGGAGGAAATCATCCGCATGAGTGTCGAGGGCGTGAAGATGGCCAAGGGCTTCTGCCAGGACGTGGAGTTCAGCCCGGAGGACGCTTCCCGCACCGAGCCCGACTTCCTGGTCGAGGTGGTCACGGCCGTCATCGAGGCCGGGGCGACCACCGTCAACATCCCCGACACCGTAGGCTACGCCATGCCGGCGGAGTTCGGCGACCTGATCCGCCATTTGCGGGCCCACGTGCCGAACATCGACCGGGCTGTGATCTCCGTCCACTGCCACAACGATCTGGGGATGGCCGTGGCCAACTCGCTCGCCGCGGTGCGGGCCGGGGCGGGGCAGGTCGAGTGCACCATCAACGGCCTGGGCGAGCGGGCGGGCAACGCCGCCTTGGAGGAGATCGTGATGGCCATTCAGACCCGCCACGATTTCCTCAACGTGACCACCAACATCCGCACACAGAAGATCTACCCCACCAGCCGGCTCGTCGCGTCGGTGACTGGGCTGAACATCCAGCGCAACAAGGCGGTCGTGGGCGAGAACGCTTTCGCCCACGAGTCCGGCATCCACCAGCACGGCATGCTGGCCCACCGGGAGACCTACGAGATCATGTGCCCGGAGGACATCGGCGTGCCCTCCAGCAAGCTCGTGCTGGGCAAACACTCGGGGCGGCACGCCTTCAAGCAGCGGTGCGAGGCCCTGGGCTACAGCCTCGGCGACAAGCAGATCGACCATGCCTTCGAGAAATTCAAAGTGCTGGCCGACAAGAAGAAGGACGTGTTCGACCGGGACATCGAGGCCCTTATTGACGAGCAGATGGAACTGGTGACCGAGATGTGGACCTTCGGCGGGGTGCAGACGGTAGCCGGCTCGCAGACCACCCCGACGGCCACCGTGGTGCTCCTGAGAGACAACCAACCGCATACCGACGCCGCCATCGGCGACGGGCCGGTGGA
This sequence comes from Planctomycetota bacterium, assembly GCA_022705325.1. Taxonomy (GTDB): domain Bacteria; phylum Planctomycetota; class Phycisphaerae; order SM23-33; family SM23-33; genus MWDR01. The sequence continues at coordinate 63,652 of JAKJER010000002.1, forward strand.
CGCGGTCTACGAGGCCATCGGGCGGATTACCGGCATCCGCCCGCGGCTGACCGACTACCAGCTCCGGGCGATCACGTCCGGCAAGGACGCCCAGGGCGAGGTGACCATCGAGGTCGAGCTGGACGGTAAGCGTTTCCGCACCCGCGGGGTGTCCACGGACATCGTCGAGGCCTCCGCTCGGGCCTTCCTGGCGGCGGTCAATCGGGCCGCGATGAGCGCCAACCACGTGCCGGACAAACCGCCCCAGCCGTAAGGACGGCGGATTGGGGACCTGGCTTCGGGCAGGTCCCCAATCCGAAATACGCCGTCGGAGCGTCTTGCCAATTGTCCCGCCGCCACTATAATGGCGGCATCTTATGCTCAGGTTCGAGGTCTACAACAACGGCGTGCCCGCCAAGGACATCGACCTGTCCGGAGCGTATGTCTTCGGACAGGACATGATCCCCATCCGGGCCGACTTGGCAGCCGCCAACGGACAGGTGACCTGCATCAAGCGGGTGCCGGGCGCGTGCGGCCTGGCCCTGCTCTGGGACGCCGGGTCGGCGGGGCGGTTCATGCTGGCCACCACGCGACTGCCTGAGCGGAGCAAGCCCTACAATCTCAACCTCGAGCTGGCCCGGGCCCAGATGATGCGCATCGCCCAGAAACGCGAGGACTGGGGCCTGTTCGACTACGCCGACGCCGAGCACCTCAACCGCGAGTACGATGCCGTCCGGAAGAAATTCATCGCCGCCCTTCAAGCCCCCGACGCGGCCGGAGCGGCCGTCCTGGCGGACCAGGCGTTGGCGGACGGCGTCACCTTGGGCGAGAAGGTCGCCCTCTTCCACGCCGATATCTTCCTGAACCGGCGCAAGGCCAGCGGCGCCACCGTTACACGGACCAGCTTCGGCTGCGTGATCGACCTGTTCTCCACCACCGAGCCGTACCAGGAGCGGCTGAAAGAGACCTTCGACTTCATCAACATTCCCCTGCCGTGGAAGCACACCGAACCCAAGGAACGCATCTGCAAGTACACGCAGATCGATACCTGGATCAACTGGGGCGTGCGTCACCGCAAACCGATTCTGGCCGGGCCGCTTCTGTGCTTCGAGCCCAGCCACCTGCCCGAGTGGCTGTACATCTGGGAGAACGACTACGAGGCCCTGCGGGACATGATCTACGATCACGTCCAGCGGATCGTCAACCGCTACAAGCGACAGGTCGCCATCTGGAACGTCGTCAGCGGCATCCACGCCAATAACAGCTTCAACCTGAACTTCGAGCAGCTCATGGAGCTGACGCGAATGACCTGCCTGCTGGTCAAGAAGCTCGCCCCGCAGGCGCAAGTGATGATCGAGCTGGTCTTGCCCTGGGGCGAGTACTACGCTCGCAACCAGCGGACCATTCCCCCCCTGATGTACGCGGACATGGCCGCCCAGAGCGGCATCAAGTTCGACGCCTTCGGCCTCAAGATGCTCATGGGCGTGCCGTTCGACGGCATGTACGTGCGCGACCTGATGCAGATCAGCTCGCTGCTGGACGAGTTCGTCTCGTTCAGCAAGTCCGTTCACGTCACCGCCTGCCAAGTCCCGTCGGACGTCACGCCCGACGCCTGGGACGCCTGGGGCGGGCAGGCCCCCGTGCCCAAGGCCGGTTTCTGGCACGCCCTGTGGTCCCAGCGCCTCCAGGCCGAGTGGGTCCAGGCCTTCTATCGAATCGCCATCTCCAAGCCTTTCATCGAGTCTATCTCGTGGCTGGACCTGGCGGACTATGAAGGCCACTACTTGCCCCACGGGGGGCTCTGCCGCAACGACATGGACCCCAAGCTGGCTTACCGCGAGCTGCGCAACTTCAAGGCCAGCCTGGCCGCCGACACGCCGGCCATCCAGACCGTCGCGACCCGAATCGTCAAGAGTGAAGGGTAATGAGCGAGCGGAACGTCCGCTTCGAATGGCAATGGCGGGGAGCAGACCTTGCCTGCTTGTGCGCTTTGACGGCCTTGGCCCTACTCGCCCTGGCCTTGCGGTGGCCGGGCCGCCAGTCCTGCCCAACCGGCGTACCCAGCGTTGACCGGCTCCGTCTTCTGCAGATCGCCCAGCGACTGGACCCCAACGTGGAGTCCGCGGCTTCACTCCGGCGTCTGCCCATGATCGGCCCCGCCCGCGCTCGATCCATCGTCGCGTACCGCCAGGCTGCCGCCAGCCAACCCGCTTTCCGCACACCGGACGACCTGGAGGCCGTCAGCGGCATCGGCCCGGCCGTCATCTATCGCGCCAGGCCCTATCTCTGGCCCGGCCAGGCCCTGCTCGACGGGGAGGCGGACCGGTGAAACGCCAGCGTTCCTACTCCCGTAAGGACTCGTACTATCACCTCACCCAGCGTCCGCTCAACTCGCTGGTCTTCGTCCTGCCCTTGCTGCTGATCTACCACGTGGGGGCTCTGTACTACCAGGACCAGCGCCTGCTGGTGCCCCGCTACGTGGATTGGTTCCTGGTGTACTTCGGGGCTCCGCGACAGGTGCTGGCGCCGCTGCTGATCCTGTCGGTCCTGGTGCTCCAGCACCTGGCCCGCAAGGAGCCGTGGAAGGTCCACGGCTGGGTCCTGACGGGCACCCTGGCGGAGTCGCTGGCCCTGACCATTCCGCTGATCATCCTCGCCCGCGTCACCGGCTGGGTCTCGGTCATGTTCGCCCAGGTCTCCCAGCCCGCCTTGCCCCAGACGGGCATGCTCATGATCGCGTCCGTGGGCGCGGGGCTCTACGAGGAATTCATTTTCCGCCTCGTCTACATCGCCTTGTTCATGCTGGTGGTGGTGGACGTGGCCGGGCTGCGAAAGGACCTGGCCGAGGTGCTGGCTGTGCTCAGTGGCGCGCTGATCTTTGCACTGTGCCACTTCTCCTGGGCCCAGATCAGCGGCGACGCCGCGTTCGACTGGTCGCGGTTCCTCTTCCTGCTGTTGGCCGGGGTGATCTGGGGAACGGTCTTTCTCGCCCGCGGCTACGGAGTGGCGGTAGGGTCCCATATCATGTGGGACATCTACGCCACCCTGGCCCACAATGCGGTCTGACCGGTAGAGACGCCCACTAAACGCTTCCGGCCCCAAACTCGCGGCATGCCTCGGCGTAGGCGTCGATATTCTCCAGCGGCACTTCCGGCTCGAGCACGTGGGTCGGGCTGATGATGAGTCCGCCGCTCTGCCCGTAGCGGTCGATGATCTCCCGCACGCGGGCGCGGACGTCACCGGGCTTGCCCCAGGGCATGGTGCTCTGCGTCCCCATCAGCCCGTCGAAGGTCAGCTGTCCGCCGAACCGCCTGTGCACCTCGTCCATGTCCAGGCACTCGGGTTGAAGGGGGTTAAGGATGTCCAGACCCGCGTCGACCAGCTCGCCGATGATCGGCAGGATGTTCCCGTCGCTGTGGTACCAGATCCGCATCTGCGGGCGGGCGGACTTGATCTGGGCCCAGGTGACCCGCCAGCGGTCGTGGATCATCCGCCGCCAGGTGTCCGGGGCGAACATCATCGCACGCTGGTTGGCCACATCGTCGCCGCAGCGGATCAGGTCCGCTCCCGCCGCTGCCGCCTCGCGCGCCAGGATCCGGTCCTGCTCGGCCAGGCGCTGGAGGAGGCACTCCGCCCAGGCCGGCCGCTCGATCGTGTCGAGCAGGAACTGCTCGTAACCGCGAATCTGCCAGGCGTTCTCGTACATGTGCCCGATGAACACCGAGGCCACCCGCCCGGCCGCGTGGGCGGCTTCGACCTGCTCGCGCCAGCGGCCGAAGTCGCAGTTGCTGAAGTCGTCCAGCGGGTAATCCTCGATCTCCTTCAGGCTCGTCGCGTTCCGCAAGGGCGAGATATAGCCCCAGAAGTGATAGAACCCGCTGGGCTGCATGGCCACCCCGCGTTCGTCGAACGTGGTGCCCTCGGGCAGGTCCTGGCCTTCCCAGTAGGGGCTGTAGTCAATGGGCTTGGCGCCCTCGCGGCGGGGGGGCTCCAGGTGCACGGGCGAGTAGAAGCCGTAGTGCTCGGCGATGTCGCCTCCGCCCACGTGCTCGCGGACGCGTCGCTCCAGGTCGGGCGTGAAGCTCGCGTAGTACAGGATGCGGTCGGGACGCTGGTGCGAAACGGTGGCGTGGAAGTTCTCCAGATCGGTAGACATGCCATGGAAGTAGTCGGTGGGCGAGGAGTTGTCAAGAGAGAATGACCGGCCAAGGGAGAATCCAGAAGAAGAAGGGACCAGCGGCTCAGGGTTTGACGAAGGCTTGTGGTTTTGCGGACACGGTCAAGTGCAAGCGCACGCCCGCGGCTTCGTTGAACTCATAGCGACAGCTACCGTGCTGGATGGTGAATGCCGACCACAGGAAGCTGACCGCTCAGAACGAAAGGACCCATCATGTCCCACCTGACTCGACGTCAATTCCTGAATCGCTCCGCCCTGGCCGCCGTCACGGTTTCAGGGCCGTGGCTGGCCCCGTCACGCGTGCTGGGGGCAAACGATGAAATCCGCATCGCCGTCATCGGGTGCGGCGTCCGCGGGGCCGGATCGCACGTGCCGGAGTTCTCACGTATCAAAGGGGTGAAGGTGGTGGCTGTCTGCGACCCTGACCGTACGCGGGCCGACGGCACGGCCAAGGGCATCAAGGCCAAGTACGGCAACGAATGCGACGCCGTCTACGACGTCCGAAAGCTCATGGAGCGCAAGGACCTGGACGTGATCAGCGTGGCGACGATGCAGTATTGGCACGCCCTGCCGACCATCTGGGCGTGCCAGACCGGGCGCCACGTCTACGTGGAGAAGCCGCTGTCCCACTTCATCTGGGAAGGCCGCCAGATGGTCAACGCGGCCCGGAAGTACAACCGCATCGTCCAGGTGGGCACGCAGAACCGCTCCAACCGCGGCTATGAGGACCTGGGCAAGTGGCTCAAGGAAGGCGGCTTGGGCAAGATCCAGTACGTCACGTGCTGTGCGAACAAGCCCCGCAAGTCGATCGGCAAGCGGAGCGAGCCGCTGCCTATCCCCGAAACGCTCGACTACGAGTTGTGGTGCGGCCCGGCCCGCAAGGAGCCCATCTTTCGCGACCGCATCCAATACGATTGCAGCTTCACCTGGAATATGGGCGACGGCGAGTCGTGCAACCAGGGCGTGCACGAGATCGACATCGCCCGCTGGATCCTGGGCTACAAGACGCTGCCGCGCCGCACCATGTCCATCGGCGGCCGGTTTGTGTTCAACGACGCCGGCGACGTGCCCAACACGCAGATTCTGTTCTACGACTACGCCGATGTGCCCATCCTGTACGAGATCCACAACCTGCCCCGCGACAAGTCCTGCATGACCCCCCAGAAGTGGAATACCTTGCCTGACATCCGCGGCATGCGGACCGGCGTGTGCGTCCAGTGCGAGGGCGGCTATACTCTCGGCACGACCGCCTATGACAAAGACGGCAAGAAGATCAAGTCCTTCAGCCGCGGCGAGAACCACTTCCAGAACTTCATCAACGCCGTCCGCAGCGGCAAGCGCGAGGAACTCAACGCCGATGTCGAGGAAGGGCATCTCTCCACGATCATCACCCACGCCGGCAACGTGAGCTACCGCCTGGGCAAGCCTGCCAGTGCGGCCGAGCAGCGGAAGCAGATCGGCGAGACGCCCTGCATGGTCGAGATGCACGAGCGGTTGATGAAGTACCTCAAAGGCATCGAGGTGGACCCGGACACGGCGATCCTCGGCCCCTGGCTGGAATGCGACGTCAAGAAGGAGTGCTTCAAGGGCGACGCGAAGGCCAATGAGATCGCCAAAGGCTGGTACCGTTCGCCGTTCACACTGGATGAAGTGAAAGTGTAGACGATAACTGACGGCCAGTGGACAGGACCAACTGGCTGCCAACTGCCGGCTGCGGATCGTCAGCGGCTAATTCACTTCCAGAGCGTCCCGGTCCGGCAGGGCCGGGAAGGCTGCTGTCGGCAGGGTCTGGTACCAGAAGGCCACCGAAGCGACGTCGTCCTTGAGGGGCAGGTATCGCCCGCCGGACTTCCAGCCCAGTGCCTGGATGGTCACGCGGATGTCCTTGTCGAAGCGGATAGGGTCGGCGATGTGCCAGCGATAGAGTCCGAATCGCTGCTGCGACTGGTACACGCCGTCGGGGCGGATCACCTGGTGCAATCCCGCGTAGGGCGTGCAGAACTCCTGGTACTGTTTGGTCTGCTTGTTCTCAAAGTTGTACGAGCCGCAGAAGTAGTCCTCTGTGCCCGTCCCGCAGATAGTGGGAAACTCCTTGTCGTCGTCGAGATAGAACTTGATCTCGCCCTCGCCCCACCAGCCGGTGTTGTTGACGCCCCAGGCCATGTACGTGCCCACGTAGTGGCCCTTGCCCTTGACGCCGTCAAGGATGGTATAGACCTGCTTGGCCGGCAGAGGGTTGATCCGGCGGAACTGGGCGTGGAAGTAGGCGGCGTCTGCCGGCACGTCAGTCAGCGTGTAGTTGACCTGGTAGTACAGGACCATCTGCTGGTCGGCGATATTGGTCATGGTGATGCGGGCCCGCTTGCGGAAGGGCATCTCCCAGTAGCAGTTGAACGCGCTGCCCGGATTGACGCAGACCGCAAGCGACTGAAGCGGCGTGAATTTGCACCATCCCATGCAGAAGAAGTCGCCCACCGGGCATTCGACGGAGGGGCTCTCCTGGTCGTCCCAGTACATCCGGAGGATGCTCTTGCGCCAGTCGCCGGTAGGGGTCATCCAGATCTGCTGAATGGCCCCGCTGCCCTTGATGTCGGCCAGCGTGAACGTCTTGCCGGCCGGGATGACCACGGACGGTGAGACCTTCCATCCCCGGCCCAGGTCGCGCGAGGGACCCTTGCCGGTGCCTTCGGTGGCCATGCCGCCGGCGCCCTTGTCGCCGGTGAAGTTCTCCGGGCTGATCGAGCGGCTCTGGGCGTTGGACAAGCGGTACAGGTTGCCCATGTTCATGCCCAGGCCGTTGAACGTGATCGCTCCCGGCGGAGGCGTGGACGAGGCGGGCGGGGCGTCCTGGGCAACCAGGCAGCCGCCCACGACAATGACGAACCCGCACATGAGGGTCATACCGAGTACGGTTCTGTTCATGAGTCTCTTCCTTTCGGGTCCGCGGGAACGCGGTGGTTGATGGTCGAAAGCTAGATCCCGAAGCCTTCCCGGTAGCTCTTTCGGATCAGGGGCTCCGCCTCGGGGGCGCTGGTGGCCTTCATGGCTGCCGAGTCCCACTCGATCCGCTTCTGGAGCCGCACGGCCAGGTTACCCACCAGCAGGGCCTCGGTGTAGGGGCCGGAGTAGTCGAAACCGGCCTTGGCATCCGCGGGCTTGCGGTCCTTGCAGGCCCGGAGCCACTCGGCCCGGTGTCCGATGGACCGCGGGATCGTCTTCTCGGGACGCTGGAAGTCCTTCATCTTGCTTTCCGGCACCAGACGCGGAGCGCCGGCCCAGCCGCCGCAAAGGATCACGCCCTTGTCGCCCACGAAGTAGATGCCGTTGTCGGCCAGATTGCGCTCCGGCTCGAGCTCTTGCGGGCGGGGGGGCATCTTCCCGCCGTCATACCAGATCACCTTCAGTGCGGGTTGGTCTCCCTTGGCGGCGAAGTGGTACGTGATGATCTGCCACGACGGGAACGATTCCTTCTTCAAGGGGCTGGTCTGGGCCTCGGCCGCCACGGGCGCGCCCAGGTCCAGGGCGTAGAAGGCAGGGTCCATGTTGTGGATGGCCATGTCGCCCATGGCCCCCGTGCCGAAATCGAACCACCCGCGCCACGCCCGCGGGGCGTAGACCGGGTGGTAGGGGCGCATCGGGGCGGCGCCGATCCACAGGTTCCAGTCCAGTTCGGGCGGGACCGGCGGGGTGTCGGTGGGGCGCTCCAGGTCCTGCTTCCAGAATTTGCCCGGGCGGTCGGACCAGCAGTGAACCTCTCGCACCTTTCCGATGGCGCCGGCCTGGATCCACTCGCGGGTGAGCCTCAGCCCCTCGCCCCCGTGCCCATTGTTGCCCATCTGCGTCACGAGGCCCGTTTCCTTGGCCACGCGAGCCATCACCCGGGCCTCGTGGATGGAGTGGGCCATGGGCTTCTCAACGTACACGTGCTTGCCGGCCCGCAGGGCGGCCAGGGTGATCGGGGCATGCATGTGGTCGGGCGTGGCAATGACCACCGCGTCGATGTCCTTGCGTTTGTCCAGCAGAATGCGGTAGTCCGTGAACAACTCGGCTTTCGGGTAGAGCTTGAAGGTGCGGGCGGCGTACTTGTGATCCACGTCGCAGAGGGCGCCGACGTTCTCGCTGGCCCCCATCTCTCGCATGAGGCCCCCGCCTTGCCCGCCCACGCCGATCCCGGCCAGGTTGAGCTTTCCGCTGGGTGGAGTCTGCCCCTCCTTGCCCAGTACGCAAGAAGCGACTATGTGGAACGTGGCGGGCGCCGCAACAGCCCCGACCAGGAAGCGTCTACGATCAATCATGGCGTTCTCCGGAAGAAAAGGACCGCCACAGAGCACCTGCCTATCGGCGCGCACAGAGGGTACAAAACTCCCCTGTTCTTCTATGGCGGGGCCTATTCTGGGCTGTGGAGGGGCAGGTGTCAACGCCCTGGTCAGGCGTACACCGTGGGGCTTGGGTCTGCCTTGAAGGGGTTGGTCCGCACCACAATGGAGAAGATGTATGGGTAGGTTTCCTGAAGATGGCGGCAGTAGGGCAGCCACTGGCAGATCAGGCGGGTGAAAGCCCGCTTGATGTCGCCGGCCAAGTGGTCCCGATCGGTGGAGGGCAGCTCGCGGAATCCGGAGCGGGCGGCCAGTTCCTCCATCAGGTGCGAGACGGCCCAGAGCAGGTCGGTGAAGTGCTCGTGTTCGAGCAGGTTCGGATTGGCCAGCAGCAGGACCAGCAGGTCGCGCTTGGACTGCAGCAGGGTCTTGAGGTGGTCCAGGTCGATGCGGTCCAGGTCGATCTTGATGGGGTATTGCCCGGCCTGGCCCTGGGCGGCCTTCCAGCGGGCGGCGTCCCAGTTTCCGGCCACGCACAGGTTGGGCCGGAGCGGGTCAAGATTGGCTACGGCCGGGCTAAGCTCTCCCAGTAGCTGCGTGCCCAGTTCGCTGAAGAAGGTCCCGATGACCATGTTCATCTTGTGCAGCAGGCTGCGGCGCTCATAGGAGGCGAGGATCCGCTCCATGACCATGGCCACCACAACCACTTCGACCGGCAGGAAGGCAATGTCGCCAAACAGGTAGATGATCGTGTGGTGGGGATCGCGGAAGATCAGGACGTGGGCTATGTGCAGCACCACCGCCAAGGCCAGCAGGGCGACGGCGATCAGGACCAGCGTTCGGTGACGTTTGAACAAGCCATTCTGCATGGATACTCCTCTTCAGCGGCTGCAGACTGCCTTACGACCAACCATTCTAGGCGCGGGACCGATGCTGGGGAAACGGCGTTTCCGCCGACACGGAGACACGCCCGGCCTGAGGTACTCACGCGACTTCGGTGTCGGCCCCGGCAGTTTGGATCTCTTTCTCGGAGACGGCCAGCCCGGCGAGGTGGCGGCGGAAGAACGCGATAGTCCGCCGGGCGTACTGGCGAGGCTCGATGATGGCCGACTGATTGTGCTTGGCCCCCTCGACGACCCAGAGATACTTGGGTTCGGGGGCGGCCTCGTACAGCACCTGGGTCTGCTCGACGCGGATGTAGCTGTCCCGCTGGCCATGGATAAAGAAGATGGCCCGGGGCTGCATGTCGCGGAGGGCCTTGCGAACCGAGGGGAATCGGCAGCCCAGCCGCGGCTGGGCGAAACGCATCAACAGCCAGAACAGGAACCTCCAGAACTGTTCGGAGTGGTTCTCGTAGACCAGCTTGACCCGGGCGAAAATGTACGCCCAGCGTTTCATCAGCGCGACGATGGTGGTGTCGGTGCTGAAGGCCCCGTCGCAGAGAATCGCCTTGATGTTGTGGTCGCTGCAGGCGGCCAGCAGGCCCGAGCCAGCGCCTCGGCTGATGCCGAACAGCCCGATCTCGGTGGGTTTCCCTTCGGCCGCCAGAACCGACTCCACATACGCGCAGGCCCCGAGCGTGTCCTCGAGTTCCTTGTCGCTGGGCCACTGGAGGGGCTTGTAGCGGGGCGACTTGGAGCTGTCGCCGTGTCCGCGGTAGTCGAAGGTGAACACGTCGAAGCCCGCCTCGATCAGCGGACGTGCGTACCGGGCGCAACTGTACATGTCCGAGCCGTACTCGTGGCAGAAAACGACCGTGCCCAGGCAGGCCGAGCGGTTGGGCGTATTCAGGTGCATGCCTCGCAGGCTCGTGCCGTCGAAGCTGCGAAAGCGGACGATCTCCCCGTGCAGCGGCTGGAAGTCGAGCGGGCCCATCGACAGCGGCGGGGGAGTGTCCACGAAGATGTTCAGGCAGATCCGGACGTACTTGCCGAGCAGCAGGGCCAGGAAGGTCGCCAACGAGGCGCAGGTCAGACTGATGGCAACAGCAGCCCAGTGCCGGCCCAACCAACCGACCATTCCCAGTACGGCATGGTCCATCGAATCGTCTCTTGGAGGAGGAGTTCCCTGCGGTGCTGATACTATGCAGGTCAAGGGCGATCTTGTCAACCGCTCATGTGGCCCGCTCCCGGATGATCTGCAGGCGTGACATCATTTGAGATCGTCAATCTGTGCCGCCTTGACGATACATAGGGAGAAAGCGTACAGTACCGCTGGCAGCACGACCCGTGCGGGTCTGAGGCATTCGATGGCCCAATGCCTGTGTCCATCCTGTGGAGAACTCCTGAGCATCCCGGACTCGGATGTGCCGCTACGTCTGCGCTGCTCGAAGTGTTCCCAGATCTTCGAGACCGTGCCGGAGAGCCCGGCGCCGCCGGCCAAGCCCGCCTCGCCGCTGGTGCCTCCTCGCGGCCCGCTCGCGCCGCTGGTGCCACCGGACCGGATCGCTCCGCCCCTGCTGGGAGAGAACGAAGCACCATTCGTCGCCCCCGGAGAGGCGTTTGCCGAACCGGCCGACGCGCCACCCGAGCCGCCTCCTCCTCCACCGCCCCCTGCGGCTACGGCCCCGGCACGTCTGCAGCCGTCGGCGGCGCCGCTTCAAAGTGCGCCCGTTTCTGCGCCGGCCGATGCCGTCGGACCCGCCGAGGCATCCGCGCGAGCACGCACTGACGCACATGTGGAATCGTCCGCCACGCTGACGGCCGCCGCGACGTCGCAGAAGCCTCACGGGCGTCACGCCGCACGTCCCGTTGCGAGCCGTCCCGGTCGGGCACCCGGGCGGAAGAAGAGCAATACCACCGCCATCACGTTTCTGATTGCGGCGGCGATCGTGCTGTTCATCGTTATCGCGTGGATGGCCCATGCCATGCTGTCCGGGCCCAGCCGGCCCAAACAGGATAGTCGCCTGCCCGACCCGGGCACGCCCGGCCTGAGCTACGCCCCGTCGTATGAACTGTTTCCGGACAAGGGGAAGAAGGAAAAGGACGGTCCGACACCGAAGGAGTCGGTGACGATCCCCGGCGTGTCGGAACCCAAACCGAAAGACCAGCCGTCCGCGCCCCAGTCCAGACCCTCCGAGCCGCCGGTAACGCCCCCTTCGGTGGTCGAGCCGACCCAGCCGACTGAGCCGGCCAGACCCGGGCCCACGATCACCTCGCCGAACCACCCGCTGGTGATGGCGGCTGGCTTCGCGACGCAGGGGAACCTGGCGACGGCCCTGCAGATCGTTCAACGGGAGAAGGCGAAAGGGACCAACGATCCTGAACATCCGCTGTGCCTGCTGCTGCATGGCTATCTCCTGCTCGTGCAAGACGACGTGGCCGGCGCAGCCAGCGCCCTTGCCGCTGCGGCCAAGCTGAAGCCTGCGCTGGGCGACGCTCACCTGTACTTGGGCGGCTGCTACCTGGCGACGGGCAACAAGGAAGCGACCGCTTGCCTCACGCGCGCCCAGGAACTGTTGCCGGGCGACCGGCGGGTGGAGTATCTGATGGCGATGGCCCTGTACGCAGAGCACGACCTGACCCGCTGCCGCCAGATCCTCGAGCGACTGGGCCTGGGCGAGGATGAACTGGCGAAGCTGTCGCTGCGCCGGGCGGCGGACGTGGGGACGGCCGTGGAGAAGGTCGGTACGCTGAACGAGGAGCGACGGACGCTGTTGGGCAAGCTGGAAGACCTGACGGCCCGGCTGGCCCAGGCAAAGACCGGCATCGGCGAGGCCGAGAAGAAACGCGACGCCCTGAAGGCCGAGTACGATAAGGAACGCGATGTTCCGCTACAGGAATACCGAACGAAGCTCAAGGAGATTCGCGTTATCTTTGAGCGGGAACTGCCCCCCGAGTCCATTCGTGACAGCCGGCGGACGGAGTATGACCGACGGATCAAGGCGGCCGAACAGCACCGCGACCAGGCGGTGCTGCGTGCCAAGCAGACCCTGGAAAGCCAGTACGAGGCCGTCGACAAGAAGTTCAAGCCGCAGGCGGACGCAACCTCCGCGGAACTAAAGGCCGCCCAGGCCATTCATGACGACTTGGCCCGCGAGCGCATGGACACCCATGCCAAGTCGGAGCGGCTGGTTCAGAAGATAAACCGGGAGCTGAAGGATGTGCCCATGGACGTGTCGGGGGACATGAAGAAGGACATGCCGCTGACGGCCCGGCGGATGGACGAACTGCTGGCGAAGAAATAGCTCGCGCGGGCTGGACTTCTGTCTGGCCAGACCTGCCCGCGGTCAACAGCACCCGGCCGTGTCGAAACGGGGTGGACTCTCACGCCTGTCTGGTCCTTTTCGCAGGGGATGTTGTGGGTGGTCTGTTTCTGCGTTAGTCTGTTATACGCCGCCGGCGGCCTCGGCGGGCGAAAGGAACGGTGAACCATGCGCAGGTCGCACATGAGGCGTCGGGGGTTTCTGGGCCGGCTGGCGGCGACGGCCGCGGGACCATGGGTGGTTTCGGCCAGCGCGTTGGGCCTGAACGGACAAGTGTCTCCGAGCAACCGTGTAACCCTGGCGCTGATCGGCGCGGGCGGCAAGGGCGTTGGCGGGATGCGCAACTTCATGGGCCACGCGGACTGCCAGGTGCTGGCCGTCTGCGACCCCTACGAGAAGCGCCGCGAGGGGGCCAGGCAACTGGTCGAAAAGCACTACGCCCGCGACAAGGCCGCCGGCCAGTACAAGGGCTGCGATGCCTACAACGACTTCCGCGAGGTGACTCCGCGCGGGGACATCGATGCCGTTCTTGTGGCTTCGACGGAGCAGTGGCACGTGCTGCACAGCCTGTCGGCCATCCGAAACGGCAAGGACGTGTATTGCGAAAAGCCGCTGGGCCGAAGCGTCAACGAGTGCAGCACGCTGGTGCGGGAGGTGAACCGGTACGCGCGGGTCTTCCAGCACGGCACACAGTTGCGGTCGATGAGGGGCACCCGCTTCGCCTGCGAACTGGTGCGCAACGGGCGGATCGGCAAACTCCACACGGTGCGGATCGGCTCGCCGCCCGATGGCGTGACGGGCAACCATCCGACGATCCCCGTGCCACCGGGGTTCGACTACGAGATGTGGCTGGGTCCGGCCCGGTGGGCGCCGTACTGCGCCCCCCGTTGCGTGACGCCGGGATGGTACTTCATCAGCGATTACGCGCCCAGCGGGTTCGTGGCGGAGTATGCCGTGCACGACATGGACATCGCCATGGAAGGCATGGGCCCGCTGTTCTCCAGTCCGGTCACCATCGAGGGAAGGGCCAACTACCCCGCCGACGGCCTGTTCGACACCCCCGTGACCTATCGCGTGGAGTTCACCTTCGCCAGCGGGGTCAAGCTCATCGAGACCGACGCCGGCCAACAGCGCCACGGCGTGCTGTTCGAGGGGAGCGAGGGCTCAGTCTTCACTCGCGGCGGGGTCGAGGCCACCCCGGCCGACCTGCTGCGAGAGACAATCGGTCCGCGCGAGGTCCACTTGTACGAATCGATCCAGCAGGAACGGAACTTCCTGGACTGCGTCAAGTCGCGCCGCAGGACCATCTGCCCTGCGGAGGTGGCCCACCGCGTCACCTCGATCAGCCACATGGCGGCCATCGCCATGCGACTCCAGAAAAGACTCGTCTGGGATTTCGAGCGGGACGTGGTGCTCAACGACGAAGAGGCCAACCGCTGCCGATTCGTGCCGATGCGCGAGCCGTGGCACCTGTAGCCGCCCGCGCGGATAATCTTCCGACTGCCGCAACTTGGCGAGCGATGCGACCGCGCGGCGGCTGGGAATCCGGGTTGCCCTACGCCGGAGTGACCGTTCGCTGGCGTGCGGGATCACTTCTTAATGGCCGTTCATTAGGTCATAGTCGACCTTTTCCACTTGATTACACCGCCGTCAGGCTATAGCTTCACTGCGAACTGACTTCCGGTTTCTGGCATGCGAAAGGAAAAGGCCATGAGGATCAACGTTCTCGTGCGTGTGGCGGCGTGTCTATTCTCGGCCGGACTACTGACTGCGGCGGGCTGCGACACATCGCCCAAGTCCGCTTCACCCTCCCAGCCGCCGAAGGAACTCGGCAAGGTCGTGTCGGCGGTCGAGAAGCTGCAGGCGTCCAAGTTACTGGTCGCGCTGCCCGATTACTGCCCGACGCCCGACGGTATGGCCGTCGCGCCCGACGGCGAGTTGGTGGTCGCATGCCCCAACTACGCCGACCAGACCAAGCCCGCCTGTCTCATTCGCCTCTCCAAGGACGGCAGGGTTCGCAAGTGGGTCGACGTGCCTCCGCTGCCGGCCACCAAGGTTGCCTGCCCCATGGGGATCGCCTTCGGCCCCGACGGCGACGCGTTCGTCGTGGACAACCAGCCCTGGCCCGGCAAGCCGGAAGGCGCATTCAAGGGGCGTATTCTCCGTCTGAGGATCCAGGGCGACAAGATCGCCTCGACCACCGTGGTGGCCGACGGCATGGAGCACCCCAACGGTGTCCGCGTTCGCGATGGGCGCCTGTACGTCACCCAGAGCCTGATGACCAAGGTGAAGGACCCCTCGGGTCTGCTGGTCAGCGGCGTCTACCGCTTCAGCACCGAGGACAAGAACATCAAGGTCTCCAATACGCTTCAGGACGCCAACCTGATCACCACCTTCGTCACCCGCAACAAGCACTGCCAGTATGGGGCCGACGGCCTGGTGTTCGACAAGGCCGGCAATCTCTTCGTGGGCAACTTCGGCGACGGCGCCCTGCACAAGATCACCTTCGACGCCGCCGGGCGAGTCGCCTCGAACACCATCTTCGCCAAGACCGACCTGGACTACAACCTGGACCCCAAGCAACCCGGCTTTCTGGCCAAGGCTACCAAGGCCAGAATGAGGACCACCGACGGCATCTGCATCGACGAGGCGGGCAACATCTACGTGGCCGACTTCTCCAACAACGCCGTCGCGAAGGTCGACCCCAAGGGGCGGATCACCGTCTTGGCCCAGAATGGCGACACCGACGGGGCAGACGGCAAACTCGACCAGCCGGGCGAGCCCATCGTCTGGAACGGCAAGCTCGTCGTCACCAGCTTCGACATCGTCACCGGGCCCGACAAGGTCAACACCAAGCACGACAAGCCTTTCACCATTTCGACGTTGGATTTGAAGTAGGGCGGGCGGATGAGAGGTGACGAGATGACTGGCGAAGCGCTCATGGCGAAGGAACCCAAAGCCTTGGGGGTCTTTGAGAAGTATCTGACCTTCTGGGTGGGGCTTTGCATTGGTGCGGGGATCATTCTGGGGAAGTTGGCCCCCGGCGTCGCCCGTTCGCTTGACGCGATGGCGATCACCGTTGACGGCGCGCCGGTCGTTTCCATTCCCATCGCCGTCTGTCTGTTCTTTATGATGTACCCGATCATGGTGAAGATTGACTTCGCCGAGGTGATCCAGGCCGGCAAGAGCCTGAAGCCGGTCACGCTTACGCTCGTGGTCAACTGGGCTATCAAGCCCTTCACCATGTATGCGATTGCCCTCTTGTTTCTGGGAGTGGTGTTTCATTCCCTGATCGGGCCTGAGGCTGTCGATCACGTCAAAATGCCGCTGGGCCAGGACTTGCCCGTCGGGGCGAGCTACGGGGACGGGAAGGTCGTGCTCGTCGAGGGCATCAAGGTTCTCCAGGTGCCGCTATGGCGCAGCTATCTGGCCGGGTGCATCCTGCTGGGGATTGCGCCGTGCACGGCCATGGTGCTGGTATGGGGTTACCTGGCTCGCGGTAATGACGGGCACACGCTGGTCATGGTGGCGATCAATTCCTTGACCATGCTTGTCCTGTACGGACCGCTGGGCGGCTTCCTGCTGGGCGTGGGCAAATTGCCCGTCCCGTGGCAGGCATTGGTGCTGTCGATCGGCATCTATGTTGCCCTGCCGCTGGTGAGTGGGTATCTGACCCGGCGGTGGATCGTGCGGGCCAAGGGCTATGACTGGTTCCGGCAGAGATTTCTGCACATGCTGACGCCCGTCACGATTATCGCGCTGCTGACGACGCTGGTGCTGCTGTTCAGCTTCAAGGGCGAGGTGATCCTGGGCAACCCGCTGACGATCGTATGGATCGCCGTCCCGCTGTTCCTTCAGACGGTGCTGATCTTCGCGATTGCCTACACGGCTGCGCGAGTCCTCAAGCTGTCCTACCCGGATGCGGCTCCGTCGGCCATGATCGGCGCGTCCAACCACTTTGAGGTTGCGATCGCCACGGCCGTGATGGTGTTCGGGCTGTCCAGCGGGGCGGCGCTGGCGACGGTGGTCGGCGTGCTGATCGAGGTGCCGGTCATGCTGATGCTGGTGAGATTCTGTTTGCGGACTCGCGGCTGGTTCGGTGCCGCCGCGACTGCCGGTAAGAGCGAACCATAACAGGCCAACCCGCCTGTTCAAAGAGGAGAACGCATGGACACACTGATTGGAATCGGCTGGACGATGCTGGGCGCGGTGTTCCTTGGGACCTTTGCCCTGCCCTCCAAGTACATCAAGAACTATGCATGGGAGAACACGTGGGGCGCGTTCTTCTTCTTCGCGATGCTTTTGGTGCCCGTGGGCTTCGCCATGCTGGTGGTCAAGGACCTGTGGGCGAGCTACGAGGGCGTGTCGGGCTTGGTCATCTTCGGCGTAATCGCGCTGAGCGCCATGTGGGGCGCGGGCTTCTGCTGCTGGGGCACGGGTCTGGCAATGGTCGGGCTGTCGCTGGGCTACTCGCTGACCATGGGCACGATGGCGCTGGTGGGCTCGATGGTTCCGTTCTTTCTGGGCAACGCCGACAAGGCCGTCACCCTGCCGGGCATGCTGGTGATTTTCGGCATCCTGGTGTGCATCATCGGTGTGGGGATCAACGGTCGAGCCGGCGTCCTTCGCGAGCGGGCCCAGGAGTCCCAGGCCCAGGCGGGTAGCCGTCGCCGCATGGCCTTGGGCCTGGTGGTGTGCGTGCTGGCCGGCGTGTTATCCAGCGGCCTCAATATTGCCTTCCACATCGGCAACACGATCGGGGGGATCGCTGCCAACGCCGCGAAGCTCGGCAACCCGCCATGGGCGGCCGGCCTGTCCACCTGGACGCTTGTCTTCCTGGGCGGCGCGATCTCCAGCGTGATCTACTGCGCCTTCCTTCTGAGCAAGAACAAGACCTGGAAGGGCTTTGGCAACGCCGGCACGGCCCGCAACCTCGTGCTGGCGCTGCTGATGGCCATCGGCCACTTCCTCTGCATCTTCTTCTACGGCATCGGCGGCTGGAAGCTCGGCGCCCTTGGCACGTCGGTCGGATTCGCCATTTTCCAGTCCGGTTCCCTGCTGCTGGGCAATGGGCTGGGCTTTATCACCGGCGAGTGGCGAGGCTCCGACGCACGCAGCCGGAGGACCTTGGCGATCGGGTTGTCCGTTCTGATCCTGGGCATCGTCATCGTCTCGGTCGGCAACGCCGTGCAGTAAGCCGCTCGCGGGAGATATCATGGCGAACTACCTGCTCGCACACGACCTGGGCACCAGCGGCAACAAGGCCACGCTGTACAGTCTGGATGGCAAGCTGGTGGCAAGCAAGACCGTTTCGTACCCGACCAATTTCTTCAAGGGCAATTGGGCTGAGCAGAACCCACAGGACTGGTGGCAGGCCGTCTGCGACTCCACGAAGGCCTTGCTGGCCCAAGTGGACCCCTCCGAAATCGCCGTGGTCGCCCTCAGCGGGCAGATGATGGGCTGCACCATCGTCGACAGGCAAGGCCAGGCCCTGCGCCCTTCGATCCTGTACTGCGACCAGCGGGCGACCGTGCAGGCCGACCGCATCCTCGATGGGCTAAGCCTGCAGGAGTTTTACGGCATCGTCGGGCACCGCGTCAGCGCCAGTTACAGCCTGGAGAAGCTGATGTGGATCCGCGACAACGAGCCGGATCTCTACAGGCAAACGCACAGGACGCTCTGCGCTAAGGATTACATCAATCTGCGCCTCACCGGCCAGATCGCGACCGACTACAGCGACGCCAGCGGCACCAACGCGTTCGACCTGAACACCTTCCAGTGGTCCGCCAAGGTGATCGACCTGGCCGGCGTGGACGGCGAGATGTTCCCGCCGCCCCGCGAGTCGGTGGATATCCTGGGCACGATCACCTCGCAAGCCGCCCGCGAGACGGGTCTCAAGGAAGGCACTCCGGTGGCCGTCGGCGGCGGCGACGGGAGTTGCGCCGGGGTGGGCGTGGGCTGCATCAAACCTGGCACGGCCTACAACTACCTCGGCTCGTCGAGTTGGATCGCGCTGACGGTCAAACAGCCGATCGTCGACGAGCAGATGCGGACCATGAACTGGGCCCACTGCGTGCCCGGCTACCTGCACCCGTCGGGCACGATGCAGACGGCCGGCTCGAGCCACAACTGGCTCAAGAACACGCTCTGCGACAAAGAGAACTCCATCTGCATGGACCTTCCCCTGGATCCCTACGATCTGATCGAGGAGGCGATGGCGTCGGTCCCGCCGGGGTCCAACGGCGTGATCTTCCTGCCGTACATGCTGGGCGAGCGGACACCGTGGTGGAACCCCAACGCCCGTGGGGCGTTCATCGGGCTCAACCTGGCCACCAAGCGCGAGGACATGCTGCGGGCCGTGCTGGAGGGCGTGACGATGAACCTAGGGATCATCGTCAACATCTTCCGCAAGCACGTGAACATTCCGGGGATCACCGTCATCGGCGGGGGGGCCAAGAGCGCGCTCTGGCGGCAGATGATGGCTGACATCTACGATTGCCGCGTCCAGTCGCTCAACTTCCTGGAGGAGGCCACCTCCATGGGCGCCGCGGTCATCGGCGGCGTTGCCGCCGGCGTGTTCAAGGACTTCGACGTGATCGACCGCTTCGTCCGCGTCGAGAACACCGCCGAGCCCAACGGCGAGAATCAGAAGGTCTACCGCAAACTCATGCCCATCCTCGAAAAGGCCTATCGCGGGCTGGTCGAGGTCTACGAGGATCTGGCGAAGCTGTGATTGCAGACTAACAAGGAGTCCCAGATGAAGACTGTCGCCGTTGCCGCACCCGGGAAGGTCGAGATCGTCCAACTGGACAAGCCCAAGGTCGGCCCGTACCAGGCCCTGGTCCACACCGAAATCGCCGCCCTGTGCAACGCCACCGACGGGAAGCTGGTGGCCGGGCACTTCCCCGGGGTGGACAAGTACCCGCTGATCCTCGGCCACGAGGGCGCGGGCATCGTCGAGGCCGTCGGCGAGAAGGTCCGCAACTTCAAGGTCGGCGACCGTGTCATCGGCGGGCTGCTCTTCGAGTTCAGCGACCCCAAGTACGCCACCGGCTGGGGCGGGTTCTGCGAGTACACCCTGGCCAACGACCATGACGCCATGGTCGCCGACGGCGTGGCCGACGCCGAGCACGGCTGGTTCGAGTGCTACGAGATCCAGCGCAAGGTCGACGCCGACATCCCGCCCGAGGAGGCCGCCCTGCTGTGTACCTGGCGCGAAGTCTACGGCGGATTCGGCGACTTCAACCTCCAGAAGGGCGACCAGATCCTGGTCTTCGGGGCCGGGCCGGTCGGCCTGAGCTTCGTCAAGTTCGGCAAGCTGCTGGGGCTGGAGTGGATCGGCGTGGTGGATCCGATCGCCCACAAGCGCGAACTGGCCATGAAGCTCGGCGCCGACGCCGCCTTCGACGCCGGCACCGACTTGAGCGACCTGATCAAGGCCCGCGGCCGTAAGTTCGACGCCGTTATCGACGCCGTCGGCAGCCCCAAGATCGTCAACGCCGCCCTGCCCCTGGTCAAGATGGGCGGATCGGTCTGCGTCTACGGCGTGATCGCGGATGAGTCCATCCCACTGAACAAGGCGGCCGGACCGTACAACTTCAACCTCTACGTCCACCAGTGGCCTACCCGCTGGCGCGAGCGCGAAGCCCAGAAGCCCCTGTGCGACTGGATCCGTGAGGGCAAGCTCAAGGCCAGCGAGTTCGTTACGCACACCTTCCCGCTTGAGAAGATCAACGACGCCCTGGCGGCGGTCAAGGCGGGCGAGGTGGTCAAGTGCTTACTGAAGTACTGATGCGTTTGGCGGTCGAGCTTGCTCGACGCTCGTCGCCGGTCGATGTCCCTGAACGACAACCTGAGACCTTGCCGCGCGAAACGTGGAGCAAGCTCCGCCGCTAATCAGTGGAATCGTCTCGCGAGCAATGAAACCCATAGTCTACATCACCGACTTCATCAACGACGACCTTGCCATCGAGACATCCATTCTCGGTGACTTGGCGGACGTGGTCGCCCTGGACGTAGAGGGGGAGCAAAATCTCCTGGGCCGGATCGAAGACGCCGATTGTGTGATGATGTATCACTTCGTTACGCTTCGCCAGGCGACCATCGAGCGGCTGCATCACTGCAAACTGATCGTCCGTTGCGGCGTGGGGATCGATAACGTCGACTGGGCCTTCGCCCGTGCCCGCGGCATTCCCGTGTGCAACGTGCCCGACTACGGCACGGAAGACGTAGCCGATTCCGCCATGGCCATGCTGCTGTCGTTGTCGCGTGGGGTGAACCTGCTGAACTCGCGGCTGCGGCGCGGGCAGGGGGGGTGGAGCTACACTCAGGCCGTGCCGTGCCATCGTGTTCGCGGGCGCACGCTGGGGATCGTCGGCCTGGGGCGGATCGGGACGGCCATGTGCAGGCGGGCCCAGGCAATGGGGATGGACGTGGTCTTCCACGACCCGTATCTGCCGGACGGCTGGGAGCGGGCCCACGGCATCCGCCGGGCCGAGACGCTGGACGAACTGCTGCCGCAGGCGCAAGCGCTGAGCCTGCACTGTCCGCTCACGCCGGAGACGACGCGGCTGATCGGGGCCGGCCAGATCGCCCGCATGCCGAAGGGCTCTCTGCTGATCAACACCTCCCGCGGGGCGGTGCTGGATACGACCGTCGTGCCGCCGGCCATCCGCTCGGGTCACCTTGGCGGGGCCGGCATCGACGTGCTGCCGCTGGAGCCCCCGCCGGCTGATGACACGCTGGTGACTGCCTGGCGCGACGTGAACGACCCATGCCACGACCGCGTGATCCTCAACCCCCACGCCGCCTTCTACAGCGAGGAAGGCCTGGTCGACATCCGCCACAAGGCCTCTCACGCCTGCCGCCGGGCCCTGCTGGGCCAGGAACTCCGCAACGTCGTCAACGCGTAGACGCGGCCTCATGCCCGACTGGCAGAGCCCTCCCGGCAAGAGCCGACGGACCTGCCTGCCGGAGACAGGAGGCTTCCCGTGCGCTCCAGGGGCAGGATGATCATATTCGGAGAAACGCCGTGTCTGCGATCAACCGCTGAAGTATACGTACACGGCCGTGATGGTGGCCAGGATGATCAGCGTGTTGATCACGTCCCACTTGTTCCAGCTCGCGCGGGTCTCGGCCTTGTGTTCGCCAGCGGTGGTGGCGTAGGTCAGGCCCCGGATCTGTTCGTCCTGTGGGGGCGGGCTGAACAGGCTGGCCACGACGACAATCACCACGCTCACGCCGAAGAGGACCAGCGCGAAATACAGGAAGTTGAAGTTGTGGAAAGTCCACACCAAGGAAGGCGCCGTATCGGGCGAGGATGCCGTCCACACCCAGGCGCCCAGCTTGAGCATACCCAGGATGAACCCGCAGACGAGCCCCGCGATAGCGCCCTGCGAGTTGATGCGCTTGTAGAAGACGCCCAGAAAGAAGACGGCCGTGATCGGCGGGGCCAGGTAGGCCTGCACGGCCTGGAGATACAGGTACAAGCCCCCGCCGACCCTCTGCATGACGGGGATCCAGGCGATGCCCAGGGCGACCACGCAGGCGGTGGCGATCCGGCCCACGCGGACGAGCGTCTTTTCCGATGCCTGGGGATGAAGCTTCTTGTATACGTCGATCGTGAACAGTGTCGAAGTGGAATTGAAGAGGCTGGACAGCGAACTCATCAGGGCAGCCAGCAACCCCGCCACCACCAGGCCGCGGATGCCGATCGGCAGCAGCGCCTGGACCATGGCGGCAAACGTCGCGTCGCGATCGGGAACGATCTTGCCGGCGGCGTCCAGGACGATCTGCCCGCCGATCTTCAGAGGCGGCATCTCGAGCTGACCGTTGAGATAAAGTGCGTAAGCGATGAGACCGGGCACGATGAACAACCAGACCGGAAGTAGCTTGAGGTACGCCCCCCAGATGGTCCCGCGCCGCGCCTGGGTCATGTTGCGGGCGGCCAGGGTGCGCTGCACGATGTACTGGTCGGTGCACCAGTACCACAGGCCGACGATCGGGGCGCAGAACAGCATGCCGACCCATGGAAAGTCCGGGTGATTTGCGGGCTTCCACAGGTTCAGGTGCTCGCTCCCGACAGCCGCCCGCACGTTGCTCCATCCGCCGATCTTGATCAGGCCGAACGTGGTCACGGCCAGGGAGCCGATGACCAGCACGACCGTCTGCATCGTGTCGGTAAAGACCACCGCCCGCAGGCCGCCGGTCACGGTATACAGGCCGGTCAGGATGACCGTGCTGAACGCCCCGACCCAGAACGCGTCCATTCCGAGCATGGAGGCCTCAGGGAACAGGGTCTGGAAGACCTTGCCCCCTGCGTAGACCGTCACGCTGACCTTGGTGAAGACGTAGGCCACCAGGCTGATGACCGACAGGATCCAGCGGGCGGCCGGGCTGTAGCGCCGCTCCAGGAACTCGGGCATCGTGTAGACGCCGGAGCGCATGTAGAACGGCACGAACAGCCAGCCCAGCACCAGCAGGCACCAGGCGTGCAACTCGTAGTGGGCCATCGCCACGCCGTCCTGGAAGCCCGATCCGGCCAGGCCCACGATGTGCTCCGAGCCGATGTTCGTGGCGAACAGCGAGGCGCCGATCACGAACCAGCCGATGTTTCGCCCGGCCAGGAAGTAGTCCTTTGAGGTGTCCTGGTTCCGCGAGGCCCAGACGGCCACGCCTGCCAGGATGGCAAAGTATGCGCCGATGACGACCCAATCCAACGTTTCCAGACCGGTCATGTGAGTCTCCCGATGGGGCCAGGCAATTGTCGAGCGACGATTCACGCCGTACAGCGACGGGATTTTCAACGCTCACCGACCGATTGTCAATCGTCAAATGCCAATACGGACGCGCCGTCGGCAGTTAAGCCATCAGCGGCCTGTCCGGCCGTGTCCTGTAAGGAAACCGATCATGCGAGAACAACTCATCTGGATCGTGCCCGCCGTCGTGTTCCTGCTGGTGGCGCAGTTCGCCCGGGGCCAGGGCGCCGGGGCGGCGGCCTTCAAAGCCGGTTTCGCCGAGCGCGACATCACCCCCGAGTTGGGGATGGAGTGCCCGGGCGGGTACGGCAAGAGCTACCATCGTCGGCTGCACGACCCCTGCAAGGTGCGGGCGGCCGTCTTTGACGACGGTCAAACCCGCGTGGCGTTGGTGGGCGTTGACGCCCTGATCGTCCGCGAGGACCTGGTCGTAGCGGCCCGCAAGGACATCCAGGCCGGTTGCGGCATCGCACCCCAGGCCGTGCTGATCGGAGCGTCGCACTCGCACAGCTCGGGGCCGACGGGGATGATCCTGCCCGGCGAGTTCGACCACGGCGACGACCTGGTCCGCGAACTGGCCTACAAGAAGTCGTCGTGTGCCGATGCGAAGTACCTGGCGACCGTCCGCAAGGCCATCACCGACGCCGTCGTCGAGGCCGACAAGAAGCGGGCCGACGCCAAGTGCGGCGTTGGTGCCGGCAGCGAGGGGCGCGTCTGCTTCAACCGCCGCTTCCGTATGAAAAACGGTCAGACGTGGACGCACCCGGGCAAGGGCAACCCGGACATCGTCGGCCCGGCTGGGCCCATCGACCCACAGGTAGGCGTGATCGGGGCGTGGGACGCCGAGGGCAAGCTGACGGGCTGCGTGGTGAACTTCGCCTGCCACGCGACGACCTCGCCGGGCGGAATCTCGGCCAACTGGATCTGCTGGATGGAGAAGGCCATCCGCGGCAGCTTCGGCGACGAGGTAATCGTCGTCTTTCTCCAGGGGGCGTGCGGGGACGTGACGCAGGTCAACAACCTCAGCCCGACGCCAGATCCGGACGGGCCGGTGCTCGGCGGGCACATCGGGGCCGAGGCGGTCAAGGTGCTGTTGTCGATTCCGCGAGGCCCATTGGGGCCCGTTGCGGCGGTGTCGAAGACGCTCGATATCAAGCGCCGCCTGCCGGCCGGCTCTCGCGTCCAAGCCTGCCGCACGCTTGTCACCGAGCCTCCCGCCAAGGTCGGGCACACGAATTGGACCTTCGCCAAGGAGATCGTCCTGCTGGACGCCCTGGCCGCCCGCAAACCCACCGTTCAAGTCGAAGTGCAGGCTATCCAGGTCGGACCGGCCGTCTTCTTGTCCAACCCGGCCGAGTTCTTCTGCCAACTCGGGCTGGACATCAAGGCCGGCAGCGAGTTCCCCTTCACCTTCCCCGTCGAACTGGCCAACGGCTGCGTGGGGTACGTGCCCACGGAGGAAGCCCTCGGCCCCGGCGGCGGGGGCTACGAAACCCGCCTGACGTGCTACAGCAACCTGGAGAAGACCGCCGGCACGCAGATCGTCAAGGCCTGTATCGAACTGGCGCGGTCGCTCAAGCCGGGCAAGATCCCCGCGTCCCGCAAGACCGCGGCCTGGACCAAGGCGTGGGAATACGGCAGCGTCAGACCGGAACTGGAGTAGCTGCGAGAGGCGTCATGCGAAGAAGACAAACGATGAAGAGATTGTTGTTCTCTGTTGGGGTGGCCATGGCGTGCGTGTCTGTCTGTAGTGCGCCCGCCAAGGCGTCGGGCGAAAGCGCCAAGGCGCCGCCTGACGGCGGCACGACGAGCGCGCTTCCTCGTTGCGAGGTCATTCCGCAAGCGGACCACCAGGTCGCCTTCCAGGTCGAGGGCATTGAGCGGACGCGGTGGCATTTCGGCCCCAGCTACCCCCGCCCGTTCTTCTATCCGTTTGTGGGACCGTCAGGTGCGACACTGACCCGGATGGGCCACCCGGGCGCTCCCAATCACGACCACCACCGCTCGATCTGGTTCGCCCACAACAGCGTACAGGGAGTGGATTTCTGGTCCGACAACACCGCCGCCCGCATTCGCCAGAAGCACTGGTACGATTACCGCGACGGCGACGACGAGACCATGATGGCCGTCTGCCTCGGCTGGTACGACGACAAGGGCAAAGAGCTGATGGAACAGGACGTGGTGGCCGCCCTGATCCCGCTGGCGGGCGGCGAGCAGATGCTGGAACTCCAATTGACCTTCCGCCCGCCTGGGGGTAGTGCGAAGGTGCCGGCCAAGCCTGTCGAACTGGGCAAGACGAACTTCGGGCTGCTGGCTGTCCGTGTGGCCAAGGGGCTGTCCACGCACTTCGGTGGGGGCAGGATCACCAACAGCGAGGGCCAGGAGGGCGAGAAGGCGATCTTCGGCAAGCCGGCGAAGTGGATGGATTACAGCGGACAGGTGGCGGTGGGACAGGGCAAGGACCGCCGCAGCGTCGTCGAGGGCATCACGTATTTCGACCATCCGTCCAATCCGAGGTATCCGACACTGTGGCATGTCCGCGAGGATGGCTGGATGGGCGCGTCGTTCTGCATGAAGGAGGGATACGCGATCGAGCCCGACAAGCCGCTGGTGCTTCGATATCTGCTGCACGCGCACGGCGGGCGGTACGACCACGCGCGGGCCCAGCGCGTTCAGAAAGCCTTTGCGGATCGGCCGGGCTTCGAGTTGCTCAAGGCGCCGCGCCAACACCGCCAGTATGAAGTGAGGCGGAAACAGTAAGTATTGAAAGGAATCTCGAATGGGTATGCCTGGATTGGCGGACCGCCGTCCTGTTGCTGTCTCCTTTGCCGCATTTATTCTGATCGGCGTGCTCGGCAGTTCACCCGCCTGGGCGGCTGAATCGGGCAGCGCGGCGGACATTCCCTACGGGGTGGGCAAGTGGGACGAGCCGCTGGGCAATCACCGCGCCCGCCTGGTCGTGGACGCTGCGGCTCCGGCCTTGCGGGCGAGCATCGAATGGAGGCGGTGCGATCCCGACGTCGAGAAGAAGGACGTGCTCGTCGTCGACGCTCGGAACGGCAAGCCGGTCGCCAACCGTGTCGTGGCGGCCATCAACCGTGAGCGGGGGGAGGTCGTCTTTCAGGCGTCGACCGCGGGCGAGTACTACGTCTACTACATGCCCTGCAATCCGGGGCGAAGCGCGTTCCCCACAGCCCGCTACAACCCGCCCAAGGAAACGGCGGCGGCCGACTGGCTAGCCGCCAACCGGCTGCGACAGGGGGACCTCCCGGCTGGGGAGTGGAAGAAGCTTCCGCAGGCGAAAGTGCTGGCGTTCCAGGCCCGCACCGACTTCGACAGCGTCTACCCGATGGAGGTGATCGCCACCGCCCAGGAGATCCGCGACTTGCTGGCACGGCATGGCGGCAAGGCGTTCCTGCTCTTTCCCGAGGACCGGCGATTCCCCATTCGCATGACCGACGATCTGCCGCTTCGCTGGATGCGCACCGGACCGGCCGGCAGATTCGCAGGAAAGGCCCAGCCGGGCGAGTACTATGTGTTCCAGGTCGGGCTGTACGCGGTCAAGGGCCCGGCTAAACGGGTCGCTATTCGTCCCGGCGACGTGGTCGACGCCGGGGGGAAGGTCGTCGTGCCGGCGGGGGGCATTACGTGTTTCAACCTTGCAGGCCGCGACTGGCTGGGCCGACCCATGCAGATGGACCTGACGGTGCCCGAGGGCAAGGTGCAGGCGATGTGGCTGGGCATGCAGATTCCACCCGATGCCTCGGCGGGGCTGCACCGCGGCGAGGTGACGGTGTCTGCGGAAGGGGCGCCGCCGGCGAAAGTCTCGCTGGAGATCGAGGTTGCGGGCGAGCAACTCCCCGACTGTGGCGACGGCGAGTTGTGGCGGCTCAGTCGGCTGCGCTGGCTCAACAGCGATCTGGGCGTGGATGATGAACTCGTGCCCCCGTTCACCGCCGTCACCGTCAACGGCGACGAGGTGGGCGTGTTGGGTCGGCGGATTCGCTTTGGAGAAACGGGCCTCCCCGCGTCGATTGTGTCGACCTTTGCCGCCACGCCAGACCGGGCCGATGCGCCTTCGCGCGAAATCCTGAATGGGCCCGTGGCGTTTGTCGCGCAGACGCCGGCCGGGGCGGCGCAGTGGAAGTCGCAGCCGGCCAAGCTTCTCAGGCAGGCGCCTGGCGCCGTCTATCGCCAGAGCGATTCGCAGGCCGGGCCGCTGCGGCTCTCCTGCTGGTCCAAGACGGAGTGTGACGGGTATACCAACTTCCGCATCAAGCTTACGGCCGATACGGCCGTGACACTTACGGACGCTCGCCTGGAGATCCCGTTCCACCGCGACGTGGCCCGTTACCTCATGGGAATGGGTCGAAAGGGAGGCCTGCGCCCGGAGAAGCTCAACTGGAAGTGGGACCGCAACAAGCACCAGGACGCAGTGTGGATCGGCGACGTCAACGCCGGACTGCAAGTCAAGCTCAAGGGCCCGGCCTACACGTGGCCCAATGTGAACATCCACTACCGGGCCCGTCCGCTGGACATGCCCGACGCGTGGGTGAACGGCGGCAAGGGCGGGTGCGACGTCATCGAAAACGGCGACAGCGTCCTGTTGCGGGTCTATGCCGGGCCGAGAGAGCTCCAAGCGGGTCAGACGCTGGAGTTCCACCTGGGCCTGCTGGTCACACCGGTCAAATCGATCCGTCCTGCCGAGCACTGGGCGGCCCGGTACTACCACACCGGGGGCGACAGCAGCGTGGACGCAGCCGCCGCGGCCGGGGCGACGGTAATCAACCTGCACCAGGGCGGACGGCTGAACCCGTACATCAACTATCCGTTCCTGACGCTGGATTCGCTGAAGAAGTGGATCGACGCCGCGCACGCCAAGGGCATGAGGGCGAAGATCTACTACACGCTGCGCGAGCTGAGCAACCACGTGGTGGAACTGCCCGCGTTGCGGAGCCTGGGCAACGAGATCTACTCCGACGGGCCCGGCGGGGGCTCGGCGTGGCTGATGGAGCACCTGCGGACTCACTACAAATCGGCCTGGCACGAGTGGTTGCCCAACGGGTACATCGACGCCTCGATCGCGACGGCCGGCCTGTCGCGGTGGCACAACTACTACGTCGAGAGCCTGGGCTGGCTGGCCCGCACGATCGGTCTGGACGGGCTCTATCTCGACGACATCGGTTACGACCGCGAGATCATGAAGCGGGTTCGCAAGGTCCTGCTGCGGGCCAATCCGCGGTCGATGATCGACGTGCACTCGTGGAATCACTACAACGGAAGGGCGTGCTTCGCCAACTCCGCCAATCTCTTCATGGAACACATGCCCTACGTGGATCGGCTATGGCTGGGCGAGGGCTTCAACTACAACGGTGAGCCGAGCGACTACTGGCTGGTCGAGATCTCGGGCCTGCCGTTCGGGCTGATGGGCGAGATGCTGCAGGGCGGGGGCAACCCGTGGCGCGGGATGGTCTACGGCATGACCAACCGCCTGGGCTGGGGGGGCAACCCCAAGGCGCTGTGGAAACTGTGGGACGAGTTCGGCCTGGGCGAGTCGCGGATGATCGGCTACTGGGACCCCGCGTGCCCGGTCCGCACGGGTCGGCCTGACGTGCTGGCGACGGCGTATGTCCGCAAAGGGCGCACCCTGATATCGATCGCAAGTTGGGCCCCGCAACCGGTGCAGGTGAAACTCGACATCGACTTCAAGGCCCTTGGCCTGGACCCGGCCAAGGCCCACCTGTATGCACCGGTGGTCAATGGCTTCCAGGGCGAGTCGTTGTTCCAGCCCGGGCAGGCCGTCCCGCTCGCTCCGGGCAAGGGCTGGCTGTTGTGGGTCGACGAACAGGCACGGTCTCAGCCGCCGGCCATCGATCCGTTTGCGGACCAGAAGGTCATCCTGGAAGACCGCTTTGCGGGCACCAAGCTGGACGAGGCGTGGTCAGTGAGCCTTTCCGCCAAGGCCAGCGCGAAGCTGGCGCAGGAAAAGGGCGCCATGGTCATTTCGGCAGGGGCCAACTCGTACGCGTATGCCGAGCGGCCGTTGCCGCCAGGCGTGCGGGCCGTTACCTGCCGCGTCAACCAGGCCAGCGACGAAGGCAAGTC
The DNA here is from genome assembly GCA_022705325.1 of Planctomycetota bacterium. Classification (GTDB taxonomy): domain Bacteria; phylum Planctomycetota; class Phycisphaerae; order SM23-33; family SM23-33; genus MWDR01. The sequence goes on from JAKJER010000002.1 coordinate 93,190, forward strand.
CTGGGGGCCGGGCCTGGCCCTGGTCTGGAAGGACGGACGGGCCCTGCGGGTGAACCTGCGGGTCGAGGGTTGCTTCGGTGTGGACGGGACTGGCAGGCAGATCATGACCGGTTCGGCGGCGCCCGCGACCTGGACGGACCTTGTCATCCGCCTGGATGACAAGGAGATCATTGTGCTGGCCTCGCAAGACTCCCGCACGTGGCAGGAACTGGCCCGCGTGCCGCGGTCGGCGTTCGCGGGCGACCCGGCGGCGGTGCGGCTGGGCAAGATGAGCCTCGGCCTCAAGGCCCAGGACCATTCCGTGCCAGGCCCGACGGGTCGCTGCGAGATCAAGGACCTTCGGGTATTTGGCGCTTCGTCGAGGCGATAAGGCCGCGACAAGCCGGAACGGCGAGCCTGTCGCCGTCAGCCGTACTTCTTGGTCAGGGCGTCGTAGTCGACCCTTCCGATGTCCTCGGGGGTCATGCAGACACTGGTCTCGATCTGGGCGTCGAAGGCGAGCAGCCACGGTTCGGTGAAGCGGACGTAGTCGGCCTCGGATGCGACGTCCACGACAAGGACGGCCCCGCGCTGTCCGCCCGTCTGTCTGCCGAAGTACGCGGCCTGCGGCTTGAGATCTTCGAGGATCTCGCGGATCTTGGGCCCGACTTGCCCGCTGCGCCACAGATGGTTGAACCGGGCAGTGGGGAAAGTCACCAGCATGAGCATTCGCATGTCATTCTCCTTTCCTGGGAGCGCAGTGCGACATCCCGATGTCCCGGGTTTGGGAACTCGCCTGGTTGCCGCGTTGGCCTCGTGGGCCTCCGCCTGCAAATGACTTCCGATCTGTCCGGCGGCCCTCCCGACGCCGTTGCGGACGAGAGGGTCGGCGTCGGAGGTGGCCGCCTGGAGAACTCACACGGCTCGACTCACGCCTTTTCGGGTTTCTTCTTTCCGGGGCTGCTGTCTTCGGCTGCCTTGGCCATCTTGCCAAGGAACTCCGGCAGGTCCAACCCGACCTGACGGGCCAGCTCGTGCATAGGGGGCAGCGCGCCCATGAGCTTCTGACCAAGGTTGGCCATTCCCCCGTCCTTGCCCCCGCCGTCCCAGACGATGATCTTTTCGAGGGGCAGGTCGCGGATGGCCTGCGCCTGCACATGGGCCACTTCCAGCAGTTTCTCGATCAACAGGAGGCTGGCCGCCTGCTCGCCGGAGCCCGCCGCAGAGACCAGGTTCTGGTAGCCCTTGGCCTTGCCGTCCAGCAGGGCCTGCTGCCCGGTGCCCTCGGCGACCATCTTGGCTCGCGTGCCTTCGCCCTCGGCGACCATCCTGGCCTTGATGCCCTCGGCCTCGGCGGTCATCTTGGCCTGGATGCCCTGGCCTTCGCCGGTCATGCGGGCCAACGTCGCCTGGGCCTCGCCCTCGGCCAGGCGAATCTGCTCCTGTTTCTTCGCGTCGGCGGCGATGATTACCTGCTGGCGCTGGGCGTCGGCCGGAACGACCACTTCCGCGTTCAGCCGGGCCGTCTCGCGCTGTGCCTTGGCCTCCTCGGCCTTCTTCTGGGCCAGTTCCTGCGAGACGCGAATGGCGCCGTCGGCTTCCTTGGCGGCCGACTCCGCCTTGCCGCGGGCCTGCTGTTCCGCCACGTGCTGGCTGGCGCGGTAGGCAGCCTTGTTCGCTTCTGCATCGGCCTCCGTCTCAACCGCTTCCGCCTCCAGTCGGGCCACCCGCTGGCGTTTGTCACGTGCGGCGGAGACCTCGCCGATCTCGGCGGCGGCGTTGGCGGCCGCCACAGCGATGCGTTTTTCCTTCTGGCGTTCGGCCACACCGATCTGCCCGATCCGCTCCTGCTCGGCGACGTCGACGTTGGCCTGATTGATGGCGGTGGCGGCGGCCTTTCGCCCCAGGGCCTGGATGTAGCCGGACTCGTCCTCGATGTCGCGAATGTTGACGTTGATGAGCGCCAGCCCGATCTTCTCCAACTCGACGCTGACGGCTTCGTTGACCTTGGCCATGAAGGCCTGGCGGTCGGAGTTGATTTCCTCGATGCGCATGGTGGCGATGACGGCGCGCATCTGGCCGAGGATAATGTCCTGGGCCTGGGCCTGGATCTGCTGGCGGGTGAGACCCAGCAGACGGATGGCGGCATTCTCCATCACGCCCGATTCGTTGGAGATGGCCGCCGTCACCGTGGTGGGAACGGCCACGCGGATGTTTTCCATCGACAGGGCGTTTGTGAGGTCGACCGGAACGACGAACGGTTCGAGGTCGAGATAGTCGTAGGCCTGGAAGAGGGGGATGACAAACGCCGCCCCGCCGTGGATGCAGCGGGCGGCGCCGCTGCCGGTCTTGCCGTAGATGACGAGGATCTTGTTGGCCGGGCAGCGCCGGTAATAGCGGGCCAGCGTGGCCAGCGCCGCAAAAAGAATGACGAAGATCAGCACGACCAGGATGAGCGGCGTATAGTCGGAGGGGTCGCGCGTGAGGGGCAGCGACGAGAGGACAAGGGCGTGCATGGTATTTCCTTTTCTGTTGCGCGATGCGGTATTCCGGCCGGGATCAGCCGGCCGCTGCTGACGCCGTCTCTGGCGCCACTTCAACCATGTTGGCGGCCAATACACGGATGATCTTGACCGGCGTGCCGGGCGCGAGCGGAGCGCCGCCCGCCTGGCCGCGGGCCTTGACCAGCGAGATCACCCCGCTGACCGGGACGCGGACCTCGCCCAGCCCATCGGGGGGAATCTGAAGATAGACCGTGCCGACCGCCCCAACGCAGGTGCTGAGCCGGCGCGTGCCGGTCTCGGCCATCTTCCGCATGAAGTGGAAGACCAGGGCAACGCCCAGCAGCCCGCCCAGGCCCCACACCACTCCCAGCAGAGCGGCGGTGGGCAGGCCCGCGCCATTGTCCAGGTACAGAGCGGCGGCCCACGAGAACATCGTGAAGAACGCCATTACGGAGCGGACGCTGAGAAGCTTGAAGGCCAACAGACCTTCGTGGATGTCGGCGGGGGCCTCTCCGGCATGATGGGCGACCGCATCCATACCGTCGGGATGCATGTCGATGTCGTGCCCCGCGTCAAGGTCATGTCCGCCGGCTACATCGTGGTCGGCACTGAGCCCGGAAAAGGCCGCGATCATCTGCCACAGGAACAACAGCGTGAAGAAGAGGGCCGAGGCGTACAGCCACTGGTTGATCGTTGTGAGGTCCTGCCACCATTCAATCATGGCCGAGCTCCTTGCGTGGCGGCCACGGTCCCCCGGAAACGGCAATTCCGCGAGGCCCGTCCAGGCCGGCGGCGTCTAGGGATGCCATTGACGTTTCTACCGTATCGCGGGCGCCCAGGGGAGTCAACCTTCTCGTGGGGCGATTCCAAAGATGGCGTGGTTTTGGAATGCCGCATCCGCCCACGGAGAAGCGGGCACGCCGCACGGGGTCACGCCTTGGCCAACTCGCCCGAGTACGCCTGGATCTTGCGGATGGCCTGGGCGATCTGGTCCATGTCGTCGCGGCCGCCCAGCAGCAGGTTCTGCGTGAACCACACGGCCTGCTGGCACAGGCGATCGTTCTCCGGACACTGGACGCGCTCTTCCCAGCGGTCGAGATCGGCCTTCGAGAACAACCTGCGGTAGCCGCGCAGGGCCAGCGCGTCGCGGATGTGCGGCGCCTTGTTGAGCGGCGAGTACCCGCCGGAGGCGGGGATGCCCTCGGCCGACAACGCGGAGAGGAACCTGGACTTCGACAGGCCGGAAAAGGCCTTGGCGTCGTAGCGGAACATGTAGAGGTGGTAGGCGTTCCGCGTGCAACCGTCGTACATGCGGGCCGGGGCGATGCCCGGCACCTGGCGCAGTTGGGCGGAGAGGTAGTCGGCGTTCTCGGTGCGAATCTTCGCGTTCTGCTCGATCCGCTCCATCTGCGCCACCAGCAGGTTGGCCTGGAACTCGGTCATGCGGAGATTGTTGGCCAGGCCTCCGTGATAGGCCAGGTCCACACCGGGGCGTTTCCGTCCGCAGTTGTGGAAGGCGTGGCAGTTGGCGGCCAGTTGTTCGTTCGACGTGAGGATGGCCCCTCCCTCGCCGGAGGGCAGGTTCTTGGTCACCTGGAAGCTGAAGCAGCCGGTGTCGCCCAAAGAGCCGACGTTGCGGCCTTTCCACTGGGCCAGGTGGGCCTGGCAGGCGTCCTCGACGACGGGCAGTTTGTGCTTCTTTGCGACGGCGAGAATCGAGTCCATGTCGCACGGCGAGCCGCCGATGTGGACAGGGAGGATGGCGGCGGTGCGGTCGGAGATGGCAGGCTCGATCTTCTTGGGGTCCATCAGGAACGTCTCGATATCCGAGTCGACGAATATCGGCAGGGCGTAGTGAAGCATCACCACGCTCAACGTGGCGACAAAGGTGTACGGCGAGAGGATCACCTCGTCGCCCGGACCCACGCCCAGAGCGGCCAGCGACGTGTACAAGGCGCTAGTGCCGCTGGTCGTGGCGGTGCAGTACCTGGCCCCGTTCATCTTGGCCCAGGCGTCCTGAAAGCGGACGACGCCCTTGTCGTAGAACCACTTGCCGCTGCGGAGCACGTTGCCCACGGCCTTCTCGTCGGCCTCGTTCACGACGGGCCAGTGGGGGAAGGGCTTGGTCCGCACGGGCTTGCCGCCCAGGGCGGCGGGCTTGTCGGCGGCCTTGACCGACGTGCCGACCGACAGGGTCACGCCGGCGGCAGCGGCGGCGGCAACGAAATCACGACGATTCATGGATGCGCTCACGGTGCGTCTCCTTTCGCCGGTGCGGGAGCGGGCACAATCGGCTCGTCCGGCCCGGTGGCCTGGCAGCCCACCGCCGCCAGAACGCGGCGGCAGGCGGCGATCATGGTCTCTTCCACAGTGTCGGTGAACGGCCCCGGATGGCCGTAGTAGATCATGCTTTCGATCGGCTCGTACCCGCCCTCGCCCAGCATCCGCCTGGACGGGATGTACGCGGGCACGTCGTTGCTGTAGCCGGCGACGACCAGGTCCGTCCGCGGGAACGCCCGCTTCAGGCGCAGGGCGTATTCCACCACGACCTCGCCTCCCATGGCCGCGATCGCCAGACCCTCGCCCAGCGCCGCCGCCTGCACCGGCACGGTCAGGTGGCGCACCGGCTTGCCCGCGTCCATCGCGGCCAGCACGCTCTCGGCCCGGCGTTTGCGGAAACGATTGGTGCTCTTGGCCTCCTCCTCCAGCCACGCCCGCGTGGGCTGGGTGAACTCCAGATCGACCTCTCCGAAGGCCGAGCGGATCGCGGGGCGGATCGCCTTCAACTCCCCGTCCAGCACCCGCTTGACCTGGCCCGCCAGGGCCTTGCCGTACTGCTCGGCGATCTCGGTCGTCCCGCGGGGACCGGGGTTCTGGTTGCCCCCGCACAGGATCATGAACACAGCCGTCGCTCCCGGCACAAGCTTCTCCAACTCCGTCTGGGCAAAGCCGGCATAGTCGCCGTTGATGCGGTAGTTGTTCCCGCCCTGCGTGGTGTTGTGGCAGGCGTAGCCGAACAACACCGCACGCACCTTTCCATCAGGCGAGGCGATCCGAAGCACGGGCACGTCGTGGTCGACCGGTCCGGCCGGGTTCACGCCGATGCGGAAACCCTTCTCGGTGGGCTGTCGGCGGTTGACGGCGAAGCCGACCTGCCCGTGCCCGACCGCCAGCGTCGCCGCGGCCAGATCGGCCAGGGACTTGTCGATCACCTCGGTCAGGTCGTCGGCCAGGCGTTCCCGGTATCGCACGACCTTCTCTCGCTCCGCCGGCCCGCCCTCCAGGAGGAAGTCGAGATTCCGCCAGACCACCGGTCCGGCGTGAGTGTGTGAGGCGTTGAAGAGGAGTTGGCGGCGTTCCAGGCCGTGCTTCTTCCTGGCTTGATCGGCGACCTGGTTGCAGAGGTCTCGCGGCAGGGCGATCAGATCGGCGGTGACGATCACCAGCCGCTCCCCGCGCTGATCGCGCAGGGCCAGCGCCTTGGCGTGCAGGGCGTGGAGTACCTCGTCGCTGGGCCGGGTGCGGGCGGCGTAGCCCGCCATCCAGATCGGTCCGGGCGGCGTGATGACCTTGCTGGCCACGCCCGCCTGGAACTCGCCCCCCGCGGGGGCCGCGGCTTGGGCGAGAGACTCCAAGTGGCCGGGGACGAGCCAGAAGACCGCAATCAAGATGCACGCACACGTTCGCATTCTGCTTCCCCTTCTCGGCAAGGCGCCGCGTCAGCGTCATTCGGATGCGAATGACGAATCCATTCTGCTGCGGTGCCTGCAGGCGGTCAAGGCAAAACGACAGGTCATCCGCCTTGGCGTCGCTGTCCTATGCTGCGCCGCCTTCCTCGATGACCTTGAATCCCATCAAGGAGGCCAGGTCCTGCATGGCCTTCATGTGATCGCCGTAGAACACCACGCGGTGAAGCAGGGTCATGGTGTCGCCCTGGATCACGTCGCCGCCCCAGTTCAGGAACATCCGCCGGGCGTCACGCACGCGGGTGGTGAACTGCGTGCGGCAGGCGAGCGGGCTGTTGCCGATCTCCGTAATCGTGCCGGGGGAGATCAGCATCGTGTCCAGGTTCACCAGCTTGGCGCACGTGACCGGCTGGCCGACGCGCTGGGCGACGTCGAGCGCGACCCCGCCCTGGCTGTCGGTCTGGCTGCGAATGCGGAAGGGCAGTCGCTGGCCGGCGGGGCCGTCCATCTTCGTCGCGCAGGTGCAATGGAAGTGGATCAGGGCGTTCTTGGAGACGTCGAACACCGGGTCCGTAATGAACCCGGGCACGCCGAACGCGTAGGCGAACAGCAGCATGGTCAACGTGGAGTCGATGTCGCCCTCGCACGCCCCGACCAGGCCCAGGTCGTTGAGCTTGCTGAACGTCAGGCACCCGCGCGGATTGCCCATGCAGTGTACGCTGCAGACGGCCTGGGCCTTCTCCTGGATCATCAGGCCCTTGATCGCCAGGTACAGGCGGGCCGAGGCGATGATCTCGTCCTTGGTCGGCTCGACGATCTCCTTGGCCTGGCCGAGCCAGTAGTCCTGGGCCTCGGCCTCGGCCGCCTTGACATCCACCGCCTGCATGGCCTCCATGATCTTCTGGTGGGGGATGACGACCAGGTCGCTGCCGAAGGCCTTCTTGATGCTTTCGGCCGAGCAGGCGGCGGTCGTGCCGTGCGGGCGGCCCCAGGCGATGATGCGGGTCTGCTTCATCCAGGCGGGGACCCGCAGCAGGCCGACGGCGCGGTCAATGTCGCTCCAGTCGCTGGTGGGGAGCAGGACGACCTTCTTGCCGTCCTTGTGCCACTGGGGGAAGTACATCCACCCGTGCCCTGAGAAGGGCGGGGCGAAGACGACCGTGGGCAGGCCGACGTCCACCAGCTTGCCCAGCGCGGGGGCGCCGCCGCCGTGACCGGACAGGTGGACCATCAGCAACGCGTCGGCTTCGGGGAGCTTCTGGGCCACCTCGTCCGCCTTGGCGGGGGGAATCAGGTCTCCGCCGACGAACTTCACGTTGCCGAGCTTCTGCTCCAGGTCGGCCAGGTACTTGTTCAACCGTTCCAACTCCTCGGTGGGGCGGGAGAGATAGGACCCGCCCGTGCGCCCGGCGAAGAGCTTGTAGATCTTGACGGGGGGCAGCTTGGGGAAGTCGGCGTCTTTGCTCTCGGCGGACGCGGCGGCGAAGTTGGCAGCGAGCATGGCCCCGCCGGCAGCGGCGGCGCCCAGGAATTGGCGTCTCGTGAAGTCGCTCATGGTGTGCTCCTTGCGAAGAGATCAGAGAGAACCGAAGGATGACTGACGGTCATGGGTGCACCGCCTTTTCCGAACCGACTGCGATGGTGAAGGTATTGTCCCCGCGGGCCTGTCGAGCGGTCAAGCACAAAGAGCCCCGCTGTCGTGGGTACACTCGCCTGGTCAGCCGTCCCTGTGGTGTCTTCCCGGAAGCGGGCCTGCGACTGCGCTGCCGCTCGCCGCAAGCGGTCGTCGGGGGGAGAAAAACCGGGCAACTGCCCAGCCGCTGTGATACTCTGCGGGCTGGCCCACAGCCAGAAGGAGAGTGTGCGATGACACATGAGTGTGTCTTTCCCGGGCGATCCCTCGTACTAGGCCGTCTGGTGCTGGCCGCTGCGGCGATCACTGTCTCCAGTGCCTCCACCGCGTGGGGCTGGGGGGCCGGCCACCGGTTCGTCACCGAGGGGGCGATGGCAGCCCTGCCGCAGTGGCAAAAGGACCTGCTGGGCAAGGAACTGGCCCTCCTTGGGAGCCAGCACTGCTTCATCCCCGACCTGGTGTATGCCAAGAAGGAGGTCCGCAAGTATGCCATGATGGACTCCAAGCCGGACAAGTTCTACCTGGTCGAGTTGCACCTGCCGCCGGCGCCGACGGAGTCGTACGAGATCCTCCGGTACTTCATGGCTAAGGCGGTTGAGCAGTTCAAGGCCGCCCGGGTGGACGAAGGCGCCCGCTACCTGGGCACGCTGTCGCACGCGCTGGAGGACTGGGGTGCGCCAGCCCACAGCGTGCCGGGCGACAACATGTTCACGCTCATGAAGCAGTTCGTCCCGCCCACCGACGAGTACCGCTACCTGCCCATGCATTCTCCGATGGAGGGCGGCACGTTCACGGTGGACCTGGGCGACTACAAGCCGCGGCTGCTGGGCGGCACGGTTGAAGAGGCTGCATTCAACCTGCTCCACCGCGTGCAGCAATCGACCATCCACGCCCGCGCCCAGGTCATCCCGATCATGCGGGCCCTGTACGCCAAGGACGACGCCGCCTCCAACGCCGCCCAGCAGAAGGCGGGGCACGTGGACGCCGAGGTCGTAGCCGACGCCGTCTACACCGTGCTCTGCCTGGGCCAGTCGCGGTTCGAGCCACCGGCGATTGAGCCGCTGACGCGGGTAGACCTGTCGCAGCGCATCACGCTGGAGACGCCGACACTGGCTTGGCCGCAGTCCGCGTTCTTCAGCAAGCCGTACTGGGGCCACCCGACCCGCGGCGTGAGTATGCGTGGAGGCAAACAGGCCGTAGCCATCCGCGTGAAGGCGGCCGATGACGCCCTTGGCGACAAGCCGATAGAAGACGCGGTCGCGGTGGGGACCAAGACCACCCTCACGTACCTCGTGCCGCCCGGTGTCTACGACCGCCTGGAAGTCTGGGCGGCCTTGCACGCCGAGCTTGGCGCGGGCGGCAACGTCATCTTTGAGATCAAGGGCGCCGACGGCAAGACGCTTGCCAAGGTGCAGGTCCAGGGCGACCAGCCGGCCCAGCGCATGACGGCCCCGCTGGCGGGCCAGTCGACGGTGCAACTCATCACGACGACCGGCTCGGCCGACAGTACCCACAACTACGCCGTCTGGGCCCGTCCGCAACTGGTCAAGGCCGAGAAGTGAGAAGACGCTCGCTTACTTACCCCCGGGCGGGGCGGCCATGAGGCCCTCGATGATGTCGGCCAGCTCCTTCTTGTCGATCTTCACCCGGGCGCGGATGTGCTTGGGGTTGTCGACCTTGGCATCCCAGAAGACCTTGCCGTCCTTCGTAGGTTCTTGCCGGCCGTGGCGATCGAACGTGAAGTACTGGGGTCGGACGGCCGCGAGCACGGCAATCTGGTCCCAGCTCGATCGCCCGGTCTGGAGGCACTTGCCCCCGCCCCAGTAGCGGTAGCATTCTCGAACGGGGTTGTTGGGCGACGTCTTGGGCAAGAGTCGGTTGCCGGTGATCACGTCCGCCCCGTCGGGGCTGAAGATCGCCTCGGTCGGCCAGTTCGCCAGCAGTTCGCCCAGGTAGCGGTCCATCCCGTTGCGGGTGAAGTTCCAGTCAGAGGCGGGCGTGTCGGCCGAACCGCCCATGGCCACCCAGCGGGCGACCTTGGCACGGACCAGTTCGGCGCCTTCCTTGTCTCGCATCAGGTGGACCAGGCCGTGAGGATGGCCCACGGAGAGGATCGTCACGCTGGATGCCGGCCGGCCGCGTAGCAGTGCCTTGTACGTCGCGACCATTTCCGGGGCATCGTCGATGATGTCGTGTCCAAAGGTCTTGGTGTTCTTTGCGACTCGCGAGCTGTAGGAGTCGCCCGGGTCGCCGACATCGTCCTTCTTGTACTGGCCCAGGGGCAGGTGGCCGCGCCCGTACCAGGTATTGATGGCGTCGCAGGCGCCGGCGCCGAAGCGGTTTCGCCCGCTGCTGAAGATCACGCCCAGAAGGTCCACCTCGCCGCGGTCGGTCAGCGCGTGCAGCACGGCCAACGCCCCCGCGTCGTCGCAGTCGGAGCCGATGTCGGTGTCGAAGATGATCGAGACCGGCTTGTTCGCCTCCGCGGCGGATGCTCCGACGGCGGTCAGGAGCGCGAGGATCGCTGCGGCAAACCAACACTTCATTGTCTGGCCTCCTGCTTGTTGCCGGCGGCGTGCAGGATGATGTTGCGGACGATCTCGTAGGCCGACTCGGGCGCGTAGCCGTCGACCGTGGACGAAGGGTATCCGACCAGGCCGGCGGTGAGGTCTTCGCGGCTGAAGAAGACGGCCGGACGGTCGTTCACGATGATCGAGCGGAGGAGGGGTTCGCGGACGTTGCCCAGCCGCTTGCGGGCGCGATGGGTATAGGCCACGTTCTCGATGGCGTAGCCGTCGAGTTTCAAGGGAGGAGCGGACCGGGCGTGAAGGCGGAGGGATCGCGGCCCGAACATCTCCAGGAGTATCGCCTCGGCCGACGCCGCGAATTCGGCGTCGCCGCCGGCGGCGTCGATCAGCAGCGTTCCACCGGCATTCACAAAAGCCGTGAGGGCTTCGCGGTCCGGCGGAGAGAGCTTGAGGGGGCCAATCCCCGTCAGGGCGGCCAAGGCGGCCCGGCTGGACTCCAGCTTATCGATGGCGACCGGCCCGGCTACGTCGAGTGGGCGTCCGGTCTGGCTGGCGAAGAGGGCGGCCAGTCGCTCGTATGCCAGTGGCTCGGGGTCGTGCGCCCCAGCGTGGGCCAGTCGGACCAAACGGATGGGGGCCCCGGATGGAGGAGGAGCGGGTTGCGGCCAATGGGACGCCCCGCGCGGTCGCAGGGAGCCGATCGTGCCCGACACGCACACGGCCAGATTGGCCGCCGCTTCAAACGCGTAGCGTTGAACGGCCGTGCGATAGCTCTGCCAGGCCAGGGCCAGATCCACGTCCGTGTGATACGCCAGGACCCGCACGCGGTTGGAGACGATCTGAAAGGCGGGTCGCCCGGACAACTTGAAGTATGCGGAGTAGATCGGGTGGTCCGCCGGGGCGGGGGTGAGTTCGTACTGCGGAAAGAGCCTGCGGTAGACGTCGCGCATGGCCTTCGAGAACGCCAGGCCGCCGCACTCGGTGACGCTGAGCAGCGTGCCGCCCTGGAGGACGTATTGGCGGAGCTTGTCGAGGTCGGCGTCGCTGAAGGTCGGCGCTCGCGAGGCGGAAATGTACAGGATGGGAGCGTCGTGCCAGTCGCCGGGCGGCATCTGGAGATTCACCACCTGCCAATGCACCGGCCGCTCAAACGTGGCGCTGGCCCAGCGGGTAAGCGAGGCCAGGTCGCGCGGGCGATTGTTCCAGTCCCCCTCGAACGCCAGCTTGTTCATCAGCACGGCCTGACGCCCCCGAACCAGGAACAGCAGAGAGAAGCACGTGTTCACCAGCGGGTCGCGGAACTGCCCGGTTTCCTCGAACGCGCCGGAAGGCTTGTACAGCTTGGCCAGGACCAGTTCCGCTCCCTCCCGATACCAATCGGTCGTGCCGAAGTACTTGTAGCCGGACGCCAGGGCGGCCCGTTCGATGGCGTAGAGCGAGTAGCTGATCGTTCGCTCGGCCCGCTTGCCGCTCAGCACCGCGCCGAGGTTCTTCTCCATCCATTCCAGCCCCGCGGTGATGGGGCGGCTGAGCGTCTCGCCGGAGCAGCGGAGGAACTTCTCGGCGTTGAGCAGATCGTTGCAGACCAGCAACGTGACCACCCCGCCGGCGGTCATCGAAGCCGACGATTGGCTGCGAGAGGAGAACGCCTTGCGGCTGGCGACGGGCCCGTGCTGGTAGGTCCATCCGCCGTCCTTCAATTGCATGCCCTCCCAGTGTCGCTGGAGAAGCAGCCAGTAGTTGCGGGGGATCTCCAGGTTGGCCATCGCGCCGACCCAACCGCCCAGGGCGCCGAGATGATCGTTGGAGGTGCTGCCGGTGTCTTTGCCGATCTCGTAGTCGTATGCCCCGCCGCGCGTGCCTCGCACCAGCATTTCGACGTCGTTCTTGAGGAGCCGCATGTACTGGCCGGGGGCCTGGCGCTCGGCGGCGGCATAGGCCGACGCCCGACACGCGAGCGTGTAGGTCCGCAGTTCCCGCTGGTCTTTCAGCCAGTCCAGGGCCTTGGTGACCTTGGGGTTCTGAACGCTGACTCCGCTCTCCAGGAGCGTGTAGACCACCAGGGCCGTGGGCCCGACTCGGTTCCCCTTGAGCATACCCGAGTCGACCGCCCAGGCGGGCATCCACGTTCCGTCGCTCTTCTGGCGGGAAAGCAGGTAGGCCACACCTTTGTCAATGGCCCCACCGACGCGCTGGTCGAGCGGCGGCGGGGGGGCGGGCGGCTTGGCCGGCGACGACGGTTTGGCGCCCCCGGCAGCGGCGAGGTCTCCGGGCAGCTTCTCGTAGAGTTCCACCTCGAACAGGCGGGTGATGTTGCCGTGGCTGCGCGTGACCAGCAGGCGGAGGCGAGCCGTGGTAACGGGCGCGAACTCCACCCGTAGATCCGGGGTCTTATTGGCGGTGGCCTGGGCGCCGGGGATGTCCTGCCATTGCTCCCCTTTGGGCGTCTGGAGCACCAGGTCGTCCAGGGGCTGGCTGAGTTTATTCCCCCCGGCGATGCCGCTGACGACCCGCGCGGCGCCGATAGTCACCGGCTGGGCCCACTCGAAGACCACCCAGTTGGGCGCCTTGGCGTCGCTGACCCAGCGGCCCGTGTTCGACAGTTCGATGCGCCCGTCGTGCAGATTGGCGACAGGGTATTTGGCCGGGTCGAGCGAACCGGAAACAGAAACCTTGGCCGCGAGGGCGTGGTTCTTCGCGTCGGCCCGTGCGGTGGCGGATGCCGCGCCCAGGGCCAGGCAGCAGCAGATCCAGGCCGCCAATGGTCCTCCGCTGCGGCGCCGCTGGTCGACCGACAGGCAGAGTGAACGCGCGGTGTTCATTCTGAGACCATAACGGATGGGCGGATGGGGTTCAACCCGCTGGTGGATATCCGCGTTCACGCCACGGAGGCTATTTGATCGGTGAGTAATCGGTCGGCTTGAGGAAGACGGACTCGACCTTCTCCACCAGCTTGCCGTTGACTTCGGAGTCGGCCTTGGCCTTGATCCAGGCGGGGTCGCTTCGGAAGGCCTCGAATGCCTTGTCGCGGGCCTCCTTGTTGGCGAAGGCGAGTATGTAGACCAGCGTGTTCTGGGCCTTTGGGCCTTCGGCGGGGACCCAGAAGCCGACGATCTGCATGCCATGCTTGGCGAAGAGCTTGTTGGTGTGGTCGCGGAAGCGGGCGTGCAGGGCGTCCAGCTTGCCCTCGGCGGCGGTGTAGGTCCGCATCTCGAAGAGGCGGTCCTTGGTCTCGGCCTTGTCCTGGGCGGTGGCGTACAGGGCGAAGCAGAAGGCAACGAGAGCGACGACAATCAGTGTTCGTTTCATGTGCTGTCTCCTGTGACCGTTGGGTCGGAATGGGGGGCGTTGAGTCAGAGCTTTCCGCTGGCGCGGGCATGACGGAACGTGCCGTGGAGATAGTCCAGCAGGCTCCAGGCCGTGACGGTGATGAGGATGACTTCGCAGGAACGGCGAACGATGACGGACGCCGTCAGGGCCGGGTCGAGGGCCCAGGCGGCGCCGAGCACCAGGAAGATTCCGGCCCCCTGCACTACGGCTTTGACCTTTCCGCTCAGGCGCGCGGACGTCTTGCCGCCGGTCATGGCGTTGATGATCCGGGTGTAGGCGACAATGATGTCACGCCCGGCCATCACGAGCGGGACGGCGATGGACAGGCAGCCGGTCAAAGCGAGGCTGAAGTAGATGGCCAGGCGGCTGAGCGAGTCGGAGAGGGGGTCGAACACGCCTCCGATGACGCTGGCCGTGCCCGTGCGCCGGGCGACAATTCCGTCCAGGGCGTCGGTGGCTTCCTCCGCCAGGGCCAGTCCCGCCAGCATCAACGCGCTGGCCAGGCCCAATCGGCCCTGGTGGATCGTCGCGGCGGCGCCGGCGGCAAAACCGCCCGCCAGGACCATTCTCGATGCCGTCAAAAGATGAGCGATCACAGGCTACTCTCTAGCGAAACTGCAGCCCCAGCCGGGGCCGCCCGCAGGGCGGCATCTGATAGCATGACACGGCGGGGGACCTGGACAAACCAAGCATGATCTTACCGTGGAGCCTTCGAAGTCTCAACTCCCCTGCTCCGCGCGGGAGGACGACGCACCTGTCTGTCGGTCGACCGCCCAGTCGGCCGCACGCGCCTCGGCGTCCGTCCGCAGTCCTTCCGCGGCTGTACGGTAGAAGCGGAATACGACCTCGTCGGACGTGTACATGTACTGGCCGTCCCAGGCCAGGTCTTCCACCCCGCGGTCGGGAGCGTCGTACTGCACCACCGTCGACGCCCGGGCGCATCGCGTCCGGGCCAGACGATCAACGTCCATCTGGTTGATGACGTTCACGCCGCGCTTGTTCTCGGACTCGTAAAGGTGCCTCCCGTCCCAGACCAGACCTTGGGAGAACCCTTCGTTGGTGTACGCGAAAACTACCGCGCCGGCCATGGTTCCGTTAGCCACAGCCTGGCGATGGCGGACAAGATACGTCTTCCTCGTCCGCATGAAGTCCGATATGGCCAGGACCTCTTCGCCTCCGTAGCGGAGCAGGGCGCAGGCGCTGGTTCCCTTGAGGCCCGTGGGGAACTTGCCCACCACCCTGGCCTCCCTGGCCCGCAAGGATTCCGCCAGGTCGATCTGATAGCAGCAATTGGAGATGTAATCAACCGCCCACAGGTGCTCGCCGTCCCAGGCCAGCCCGCTGGTGTGGACGGCTTCGGCGGGCATGTCGAACTCGGCCAGCGGCTCCATCTTCGGGGGCTGGTAGCAGTACACGCGTGAGCGGGTGTTCCTCCAACTGTTGGCGAAGATGATTCTGCCGTCGGCAAAGGTCATGCCCTGCGGGGTATAGCGTTTTTCGCCCAGCGGCGTGGGGCCAAGGTCTTGCCACGCCGGGAAGCGGCGCTTGGCGCGAGGCTGGCGCAGCAGCAGGTTGTGCATGCCGGACAGGACCAACGCAGCGAATGCCGCTACCGGCAGGGCTACAAGCAGTCCGATCAACCAAGTCATGGATGAACTCACACCAGAGAGATCGAAAGAACCTCTTTCAGGCCGAGTACTGGCTACTGCCAAACCTAGCGGCCTCTCAGGTGGATTGTAGTCCAATTCGACGCGCCGGACGCAATGAATTCACCGGCGAGCCAGCGGGCTACACGTAGCGTCGACCTGCTCGCCAAACGTGTCGGATCGGGAGCCGATGGATTCTCGCTGACACTCGAAAGTCGCGGTCTTGTGGGCGGCTGGCGACTGAGACAACTTGGGACAAAGACGTGGATCAGCCGAGGAGGGTGAGCCCCTTTCGCCAGAACCGGAGTGAAAAGGCAGGGGCGGGGAAAGCAGAACGGGTCGCTCCGCTGCCAACAGAGGCCCAGCCAAACTAGTAATGCTCCAAAGCAATGAGTCTCTGGCGAAGCCCTGGATGCCAGTAAGTCCTTCCGGTACCGCATGTGTAAAGGGCCAGAAAGCTCCTGAGGTTTTCTATCCAACCCTTAACCAGTCGCCATCTTCCGGATCCACTCGGGGTCGTTGTGGCTATGCCGATGCCGAGCGGGAACAGGGAAGACTCGTGTTGGATCGGGAGGACGTTCTCCAGAATGTGTAGGACGCGTCGAAGGGCTTCCTTGTCGCATTGAAAAAGGGTTATTGCCATTTGGTCCGCCACCAATTCATAGCCCAGGGAGTCTTGAACGCAGCAACTGAAAGTGTCTCCGGCGAAGGTCAAACGTCCAAGGAACTGGAGGCAGCTGAAGGTCCGAACATGATCCGCTTTACAGTGAGACAACTCATGCGCAAGTGCCGCCCTCATCTCGGGACTATTACCCCCAAATTCTCTGGCCATCCCGAGCGTAACTTCAATAATGGGAGCGTGCCGAAGTCCGGAAGGATACGTCTGTATTCCCAGGGTTAACTGAGGGGAGACCAGTACCGTTGGCGGACCCATGGCGGCGCATTGGGCCAATTCATTCACCACCAGCTGCAGATCAAGTCGTTCTGTGGCGGTGTCGGGAGCAGGGGAAAGCAAGCGATTACGCCTCCCTGATCGTTCACGCAGCAGAGACTTCAGTGAGCGCCACCAAAGCCACAGCAACCCGCCGCTAAGACAAACCCATAACACTCGTATCGTAAATGCGGAAGGTCCTTCAGGGTCACGCCCTCTTGCTGCAGAGAGGAGGATGACTGTCGCATCGACTCCCCAAGCAACTCCCCCTGGCCCTGGGCCAGCGTCGGGGACCAGTGCGCGCAAGAACAGAAAAGCCTGGCCCACCATGCCTGCCACTATGATTAACCCTACGAAGAACCATGAACCCGCAAAGACCCAACGAAAGGCTGATAAAAACCCTCTTCCCGAAGCAATAGCAATGCTCTGCGGGTCCTCTCGGTGGCGTTGAATTTCTGCAAGCCGAAGTACCACTCGCGAGCTATCAACAACAGCGTGTGCGGCCAAGCCAGCCCCCAAGAGCAGAAGGGCTACGGACACCCCGCAAGCCACCCAGCCCAACGACCCGAGCCCGCGTTGAACTCCGGGGAGTGCTTGGCGCATCTCCAGAGGAAGTCTCTCAAGAAGACGATAGTCGTGATGTGCGTGCAATGCCCGACGCAACACAGGAAGCTTCTCTCCAATAGACGTTCCCACAAGGATCCAGGGCAACTGCGAAGCGAGAAGAAGGAGAATTGCCAGAAGCGTCTGCAGGCCAGGGATCATTGCCATTCCACGATCACTGTATCCGCGCTTCTTCAGCATTCCGGGAATACAGGAAAGCAGTAGACATGCAGCGAGTAGAAGACCCAATAGGATGAGTGCCAGCCAGAGAGGCGGCCATCTGTTGTTTCCAACAACCAGTGCTGCAGTTCCACAGCTGAGGCAGTAGCAGAGATACCCGAACATCCACCATACGTATCTGCTTCGCCTAGCGAGGTCTTCCCTCAGATAGCAGCCTCTCCGTACAAAGTCTGCATAGAGGCTTTCGCGGAGATCATGCGTCCGTCGTCCCCCAATCGCGCCTAACCAGTAGACCGGCAAAAACAGCAGCCCCACGGCCAGAGTCGGCATCGCAGCCCAGAAAGGTCCTGAAACACCGAGCATACTTGACCGCAACCAAGCCCAGCCGGCCGCAGGCCAAAGCAGACAGGCCGAGAGAATCAAGCAGCAGTACCATCTTCGCATTCGCACATCGACAACAAGCGAAACTTCTTCGTGCTCCTGGCGGAAGACACACGTTGCCGCTTGCGGAAGTGCGTGCAGAACTAGTCGTCTCCAGTCGCTCGTTTGAACGAACCTCACGCTGCAGACGTCGGGTGAGGGCGCACTGGTCTCAATAGCCGCCAAGCCGTGCGACGCCATGAACGCTTCGACGACGCGCTTCGCCTCGGGGATCTCACCGCGAACCGAATAGGCTACTCCCCATTGGCCCATTGTCAACTCCGGGGATCACTCTCACCAGTCAATTCGCGAAGCAATAGGAGAAGATGATTGCATAGCGACAGGCGGAAACGCTCCTCCGGGATCGCTCGTAACTCTTGCCGGAGTTCTTCCAGTCTGGGAATAGCTTTGGTACGGATAACAGCGGAGACGACCCCCCTAGTCAACCAGATATACAGACCAATGAGTGTGAGTTGCGAGACCTCTTCGCCCGTCAACCCCAGGCCGTGTCCTGTGTTGCTGGACCGGCACGAGGCCCCAGGACTGAGCCGCAAATCGAATGCCCGCATCAAGGATGGGAACACTGTGTCAAACTCCGTCACGTCATCGGGATTCACTTCGAGCAGCGCCGCGCGGACTGCTTGTCGAACAGTCTCTGCCTCAGCGTTCATGTGCAGGTCTCCTACGGTTACAGAGCGGTTCAATGAGCCGACCCGTGAAAGCACCGGCTGGCGCATGTTTCGAAGCGGCGAGCGTTGCTTGGTGCTGTACAATTGAACCTGCAAGCTATTCTACCAAGGCATGGAGAATTGTCTATGTCAACTCCAGACTCAGACAGGTGGAGCTTGGGGGACCTTTCCCTGTAGTTTCAAATCAGCCGCTTGGCATAGACGGTCTTGTCGTCGCCCGGCGCGTAGAAGTCGGCAATTCGGGCGGCCTGGGTATAGCCGGTCTTCAGGTAGAAGTGACGCGTGGGGTCGTAGGATGGCTTGCCCGAGGTCTCGATGATGGACAGCCTCCCGCCACGCTCGGCGATCTGTCGCTCCGCCTCGGCCAGCAGGGCCGCGCCGATGCCCCGTCCCTGGCAGTCGGGCGCGACGGCGATCCAGTAGATGTCGTACGTGGCGATCGTGCACGGGGTGGGGCCGTAGCACACCCAGCCGACGGGGGCGGCGTCGGGGGAGTCGGCGTTGACGGCGGTGAGGGACTGGTAGTGGCCGGCGGGACCCTTGGCCAGGGCGTCATCGAGCACTTCGGCCGCGACGGGAATCTCGTCGTCGCGGAAGAAGCCGGTAGCCTGGACGAAGTCGAGGATCCTCTGGCGGTCGGCGGGCTCGGACCAGCGAATGAGGACATTGCCGCGGGCGCGGGCATTCGTAGTGCCGCCGTAAGGCGGTTCTTGGGATGCGCCGTCAGACGCCGGCGCGGGGGCTCTGCGAGCGCGAGCGGCTGCGTTGGCCGCCATGTGGACGATGAATTCGTCATACGCGAGCCCGCCGGCCTGGACGGCGGCTGCCAGCCCGGCGTCGGGCGAGATGTCGGGATTGGGATTGAGCTCCAGGATGGCCGGATCGAGTTTCTCGTCCAGGCGGAACTCGATGCGGATGTAGTCGCGACAGTCGAAGGCGTGCCAGGCCCTCAGCGCAAGCTCGCGGACGCGGGCGGCGGCCTGTTCGCCCAGGGGGGCGGGTATCACGCGCGGAGTGCGGCGGTACTCGTCGCTGTCGGGGAACCACTTCTCCGCATACCCGACGATCGGCGGGTAGCCGTCCGGCAGGGCGGTGAAGTCAATCTCCGCCAGGGGCATGACCTCGGCGCGTCCGTCACGCTCGATGACGGTCACGTTCAACTCACGTCGCCCGAAGAACTGTTCGATCAGCGCGGGTTGGCCGAACGTGTCATGGACTCGGCGCACGGCGGCGTCGAGTTCGACTGACGGGCACTCGGCCACGGAAGCGGCGTCGATGCCTTCGCTGGCGTCGCAGCGGAGGGGTTTGACGATGCAGCGCCCGGCGGGCAGGGCGGCGTCCACGGTTGACTGGCCGGGACACACGACCGCGGCGGGCGGAGTGGGCAGATGGGCCGCGGCGAGAACCGCCTTGCTCTGCCACTTGTCCAGGGCCAGCATCAGGCAGGGGCTGTCGCCCCCGGTGGGGCTCTTGTCGAAGGCCCGGCAGAGGGCAGGGACGAGATTGGCGTCGTCGTTGCAGTCCTGGAAGCCTTCCACGAGATTGAAGACGACGCCTTCGGACGCGCTGGCCAGGATGGCGGGCAGGTCGCGGATCGTCCGGGCCCCGACGGAGCGGCAAGGCACGCCGTGCGCTCGCAGGGCGTCCTCAACGGCCTGCACCTCGCCCAGCACGCCGGCCTCGCTCTCGGCGCCCACGCAGGCGGCCGGGCCGGGCTGGACCGGCGTTTCGCGGGGAAGGTTGTACAGGATCAGCACCGCCGGAAGCGGATGGTTGTCAGTCATGGTTAGTGCATCGCTGCGTTGAGGTCCACGCCGAGGATCTTCTTGCCCAGGGCCAGCAGTTCCGGTTCGGGCCCGACGAACTGGTACGTGCGGTGGACGTGCTCCATACACTGGCCCTTGGGGAGTTCGGCCGCCGGGCTGGACGTCTCCAACTCGTAGAATGTGGGCTCCTGCGGGGTGCGGTCGGCCTTGCCGTCGTTGTAGCTGTTGACCGCGTCACCGGCATACGGAGCGTCCTGGACCTCCCAGAGGCTGTTGACGTAGGGCAGGTCCCGGGCGTTGCCGGCAAGGGTGAACTGAACGATGATGAGGGCCTTGCGCTCCGCGTCGTAGCTGCCGAAGACGTCACGAGCGCGGGGGGGCGAGACGCCGATCTTGCTGCGGTAGTTGCCGTCGCAGGCGAAGGACACGTAGTTGTCGGCCACCCGGCCGCGGTGGGACGGCAGGGCGCCGAAGTAGTTCGTGGTGGCCCGGGGTCCGAGCTTGGTCTCATCTCCGGGAATGAACGGCACGACGACCCGCCCGTGGGCCAGGGCCTTGAACATGCCCAGGATCCATATCGACAACAATCCCCCCTGGCGGGTCCAGTCGTTGCCGCCCACGTTGGCCAGGACGTTCTTCGACTCGATCGCCACCATCTCCACTTCGCCCGCGAGGGAGATGTTCAAGTGGCGGCAGGCGGTCTTGATAGGCAGGATGGCAATGGTGCGTTTGACGGCGCAGTCGAAGGTCGTACCGCTGTAGTTGGCCACGCGGAACTGGTTGGCCATCGCCACCGACGAGGCGCCCTGGCTGGTGACCTCGAAGGAGCCGGTGTTGAGACCCTCGGGTACGCGCCAGCGGTCCAGTTCGAAAGGGGCCTTGTCGGGGAAGTACAGCCCGAACTGCCCGGCCTCCGGGCCCAGCCAGAAGCGGTCGATTCCGCCGTAGTTGTTCATCACGTCGCTGCCGCTGCCCGAGTCGATGAACGCGGTGTTGATCCACCCCGAGCCCCTGCCCTCGCTGCCGGTGGCGGTGGAGGTCATGACGCGCCCCTGGTATGCGGGCACGACCACCGCCCGGCCGCGGGCGGGACCGGTCAGTTCCACGACTTGGGCGTGCTGCTTGAGGTAGTCCACATCGTCGGCGTAGGTGCCCATCGGCTGGTCCTTTCTCGCGGATGCTCGCTCTGCCGCGCCTCGGCGGGAGCCGCCACACTAGCAGATGGCGCGGGCGATGGCAAGGCCAGGTTAAGCCGTTCGCCCCCACGGCGACGTTTTGGCGGCGAGCCGCTGTCGCAGCCCGCGGAATGCGAACGGCCTGACCCGGAAGGTGGTTCCCCGGCCGGTCGCTAGTCCTTCTTCTTGGCGATGGCGATGATCTTCGCGATGACCTTGTCGGTCAGCTCGTACCCCTTGAGCAGCGGAAAGCCTTCCCAGACCACGCAATGGTCTTCCGGCTCCAGGACGATCGCGTGGGGAATCCCGCGGACCTCGATGGCCTTCTTCATCCGCGCCTGCGTGTCGACGGCGCAGTAGAACTCGATCTTCGGCTCTTTGAGCTTGCGGACGGCTTCTTCGGTCTCGTCGCTGATGCCGATGACGATCACGTCTTTGCCGTACTTTCGATGCAGTTCGTTGAGCAACGTGAGCGATCGGCGGCAGGGGGGGCACCACGTGGCCCAGAACTCGATCAATACGATCTTGCCCTTGAGGTCGGGAGGCTTGGGCCCCAGCCACTTCTCGACCACCAGTTCGGGCGCCTTTTCGTACAGGATGCTCTTGGCCCAGAGCATCTTCTCCCGCTTGGCCTCGGGCAAGGGGTTGGAGCTGCCGAACGGATTGTTCGTGGCGAAGGCGGGGATGTCGCCGCCGGCGGGGCGAGTCGACGGACAGGGCATCTCCTCGCACGGCTGGGCGGGTTGCGTGGTCGGCGCCTTGGCGGGGTTGTTCGTCTTCGGCTCGGCCTGCAAGGGCAGGACGAGCGACACGGTGATCGCGGCGGCGGCGATAACGGACAGACGGATCTTGCTCATGTCATCGTTCTCCTGTGGAGGCATAACGTACCGCGGCCGAGGTGCATTGTCAGGCGAAATCGCCGGTCCCGGAAGATGGACGCGCCGCACCGTGCCTGCGTTCGGTCACGCCGGGCCGACGGGCAGGCCGTTCGACGGGGTGATTCCCATGTGCGCTCGCCCAACGGTCGATGGTATAATCCGGTTCGCACTATGCCTGGATCGGACAAAGGCATGAGACGATGGACATGGACGTTCTCCGCCGCCCTCGCGGCGGCGGGGGTACTGTACGCCCAGGACGCCGACCGGCAGGCGCAGGAACTGCTCCGCCTGATGCAGGAGGCTGGGCGGACCGGACACCCGGCCCAGTTCGAACCGTCCACCCGGCCCGCCCCCGGCCCGCCGCGGGATCCGTCCGAGGTCCTGCGGGGGCTCCCGGCAGGACCCTCCACCCGGCCTGTTCGAAACCCGCGTGAGG
The DNA here is from genome assembly GCA_022705325.1 of Planctomycetota bacterium. Lineage (GTDB taxonomy): Bacteria > Planctomycetota > Phycisphaerae > SM23-33 > SM23-33 > MWDR01. Next base: position 115,574 of record JAKJER010000002.1, read on the forward strand.
CTTCGCCGATGCCCACGCGGCGCCCCGTCTCGCCAGTGCCCGCCGAAGCGATCGCCCGCGACGCCTGGCGCACGGTGAAGGCGGCGGGCGAGGCGGCATCGCGACCCGCGATCCAGGCCCCATCGCCCGCGGAACCGCTTGCAGCCTCGCGGCCTTCGAGCCAGCCAGCTTCGCGCGCCGCACCCCATCCGGGCACCCAGCCCGCTTCGCGGCCCGCCTCTCAACCTGCGCCGGACCCGTACGCTCCGGTCGCGCTCGACCTGCCCAGGCCTGCCCTGGAGTTGTTCGTCTCGCCTTCGGGAGATGACAACAACCCCGGAACGGTTGAGGCGCCCCTGGCCACCATCGTCGCCGCTCGCGACGCCATCCGCACCTGGCGCGAGGCCCGCGGGGATCTGCCGCGCGGGGGCGTTCGCGTGCTGTTGCGGGGGGGATGGCACCTGCTGCGGGAGACGGTCATCTTCGAGGCGGACGACTCCGGTCGGGCGGACGCCCCAATCGTCTACTCCGCCATGCCGGGCGAGACCGCCATCGTCAGCGGGGCCCACGCGATTGCCGGTTGGCGCCGCGCCGGCGACGTGCCGGGCATGTCGCGTGCCGCTCGCGGCAAGCTCTTCGTGGCCGACATCCCCCAAGGGTGGGCGTTCCACTACTTGTACGTGAATGGCCGCCCGCAGCCGCGGGCGCGTCGCCCGGACGGCGATGACCCCGGCACGTGGCCCCGCCTGGTTGCAGCAGGCCCGCCGGGGCGCGAAGGACAGCGGCTGACCTTCCCGGCGGGCGCCCTGGACGACCTGCCCGCGCAGGGCGTGGAGGCGTGCATCGTGCCGGGCGGCGGGGGGGGCAGCACACTGTCAGCGCTGACGGAGTTGAACCGCGTCAACGCCACCGCCCGGCGACAAAGCCGCAACGTCACCGCGCCGCTTCGCGCGGGAGACCCCTTCCGGCTGGAGAACGCCCCGGCCCTGCTGAGCAGGCCCGGTCAGTGGTGCGTTGACGCGGCGGGAGGCAAGGTCTATTACTGGCCCGCCGCGGACTCGATGGATGCTCTGACCGTGCATGTGTCCATGCTGTTCAATCTCGTGCGATTCAGCAACGAGGAGGAGGGCGGGAGGAGCGTCCGGCACGTCCATCTCCGCGGGCTGGTCCTGATGCACGGCGGGCGGATGAGCGAGCACCAGTGGCCTGCCGGATGGATCAAGCGGACGGGCGACAACGGCGAGGGGTTGGTCCACTTCGTTCAGGCGGAGGACTGTTCGCTCGAGCGATGCCGGCTATTCTACGCCGGGGCGGCTGGGGTCAGCATCGAGGGGGCCGCCCGACGGATCCGCCTGGTGGGTAACGAGATCGCCTACGTCGGCGCCGCCGGGGTGTCCGTAATGGGAGGCGGCCCCGGGACCGCCAGGCCCAGCCGGGAGCACGTGATCAGCCGTAACTACATCCACCATGTCGGGCAGGCCCCGTACCTCGCCGCCAACGGAGTAGTGTTGTACGGTGCGGGCGACTCGCTGGTCTCGTACAACTACCTTCACGACGTCCCGGGCGGCGGCATCGCGATGCTGGGCGTTCCGGTCGCGGAGTTGAACAGCCGTTCCCGCATGGCCGACTGGACCGACGCCTACGGCCAGTTCGAGCCGCGCTACCAGGTCCGTTGGGACGAGTTGCCGCCGGGCAGCCAAGATCGCTTCCGCGACGATGCCGGTACGCTGAGCCGACAGGACGCGCTCAAGTATCTTCAGTGCGAGTCCAACCTCGTCGCACGCAACTTGGTGGTCTCTCGCGGGCCCGGCCTGCTGGGCCTGGCGTGCGGGCGTGGGAACCGGTGGGTGGAGAACCTGATCCTCCAGGCCGAGTCGGCGAGTCCGGCGCCCCCGATCCTTCTCGATGCCGAGAGCGGCCCCGGCGAGTTGGCCGGCAACGCGGCCTGGAGCGGGCGGGATCTGCTGAACCAGGACCGGCAGAACCGGAGCGATGGCAATCGGTGCGCCCCCGGGCGGACGCCCGAATTCGACGGTCTACTGGGGCGGATTGTCGAGGCCGCCCGTCGCCAGGGCGGCTATGCGGGCAAGCCCGCCCCACTGGCCGAGACGGAGATTCCCACGGCGGGGCAGTGAAAGGGCGAGGGGCGAGTTAGGCTTGACAGACGAACCCCGCGATCATCCCTCCGGCGGAGTCGGCAGGTCGAGTTCCCGCCTGGAATCCTGGAGAACCGCTTCCCCGTGATGTGACAAATCCCCCCCCGGCAGGACCGACAGGCCAAGACGATCAGGCTTCCATGACGACCATCTGGCGGTCAAGCTGCTCGGGAACGAAGTTCCCGACCGCTGCGATGTAGCCGCGGATCGCCTCGTGCAGCCGCTCCTGGGCTTGCTGGCGGGTGTCGCCGAAGCAGCGGCAGCCGGGCAGCGAGGGGCAACTCGCCACATAGCCGCCTTGCGGACTCTGGATGATCCGAATACAGAGCTTCATTGACGCACCAAAGAGGGACCGTGCTTGACTGAATTATATGCATCCAAGCGCCCGAAACCCGGGCGCATCTTTACACGATTGAGGCCGCCGAGGAGTGTCCTTTTCGCGGCGGTTGTCTTGATTATAGAGAGTCCGAATCCGCCTGTGAAGGAAAAAACAACGTTTCTTGTATGAATTCGGGGATTCCTGGACGCGAAGCCGGCGGCCGGGCCCAGGGGGCCGCCCGGTCCCCCGCAGGCGGGGTAGGGAGGGCTGTCAGGCCTGATGGGGCGGGCAGCTTCCGCTACCGGGTCCGGGCCAGCCATGCCACGGCGTAGCAGGTAGCCCCGGCGACGAAGACGGCGGTGAACCCCGCCGCGATGGCCAGCAGCATCCCACCGATCGACCCGATCACCGACGCCACGCCGTTGATCCCCCACAGGGCCGACACAGCCGTCCCGTTGGGGTCGCTGGCCATCCGTCGCAGCCCCAGCGGGAAGGGCATGCCCATGAAGAAGCCGAACGGGAAGGTCACTGCCGCCGCCAGGGCGATTCGAGCCCACAAGTCCAGCGGCAGGGCCCGGTGAACGATGTCCGGCAGCAGGAACGCCCCGGCCAGGATCAGCAGCACGATCAGCGGCAGGATCAGGCCCAGGGCACGGCGGATCCGCTCGGGCCCGATGCGCCGGGCTGCGAAGCTGCCCACCGCGCACGCCAGCAGCAGGGTGAACAGGATCACCACCAGCGTGTAGATCGGATGCCCCAGCAGCAGGATCAGCCGCTGCATCAGGGCCACCTCGGTGATGATGAAGCCGATCCCCAGCATGCCGAAGTAAACCCAGGCCCGCCCGGTCGGCGGGCGGAAGCTCCGCCGCTTGGCTGCCAGCACCAGAAGCAGCGAGAACACCACCACCGCCACCACCGGAATGCTCAGCAGTTTGACCGCCCAGCCGGGGATGCCCACCGGCTTGTCGTCGGCGAAATAGAAGGGGCGGTCGTCATTGACCGGCGTGGCCATCCGGGGGAAGCTGTCGGTGTACTTCTCGAAGGGCATCGTCCCGGTCAGCAGGCCGGCGTACGGGTCCGTGCCGCCGCGGTGGGGGGCCCAGTATACGTGCAAGCCCTTGAAGCCCGCCAGAAGGCGGTCTACCGTCTCCTTGGTCATGGGGCTCCGGGTGAGCATGAAGATGGTCTGGACCGGCTTCTTCAGCATCGGCATGCCCTTGACGGTCTCGTACTCGGGCTGCTCCTCGCTGACAGCCAGGATATGCTGCCCGGCCTGCTGGGCGTTCATGCCCTTTCCCTGAAGGACGCTGACGGCGTTGGCCACCAGGCGGGGGACGTCGCTGGGCCAGCGGACGATCACCAGCGACCCGCGGTCGCTGAGGCAGTCGTAGTAGGCCCGGATGGCGTCGCTGGTGTAGAGGTAGTTCTCCGTCAGCGACAGCCCGCCGCTGGCCACCGACGCCCAGGAATCGACGAAGCCCAGGACCACCGCGTCGAACTTCTGGTCGGTCCGCTGGATGAAGTTCCGCCCCTCGTCCATGATCAGCTTGACCTTGGGGTGGTCATAGAGATTGCCCGCCGCCGAACCGAACTGACGTACGGCGTCGACGATCAGCGGGTTCATCTCCACGGCGGTGACCTTGGGGCTGCCGCTGGAGATGGCGCAGACCACGTCGGCCCCGCCGCCGGGCCCGATGACCAGCACGTTCGGTTCGGGGGCGATGCGGAACGGGAAGGCGCGGAAATAGGCGTCGATGTCCGGCAGGGGCGTCTTGCCGTCCCACTTGAGGATGCTGGTCTCGGCGTCGGAGTCGATGAACAGCCGGGCCAGGTGGAACTCGTCGAAATTCACCACCGACGTGATGCGGGAATAGGCGTTCCAGCGGTCCGACTTGATCGACGCCTGCGGGTGTTCGTTGAGCAGCTTGTAGAGGGCCTTCTCCGGTGCGTTGCGGATGGTCAGGGCACGGGCGGGGTCGTTGGTCTGGGCCCAGTAGTTCCAGCCCGCCAGGCCCACCGCCGCCACCAGTACCACCGCGGCCACCGCCTGGAGGACCCGCGAACGGGCCGGCCCGCTGCCGGCCAGCAGGAGCCCCGCCAGCGCGGGCAGCAGGGCGGTGGCCAAAATCGTCGTCTCCGCCCCCAGCAGGGCGATCACCACGGGCACCAGCAGCACCCCGCCGGCGGCCCCGGCCAGGTCCGCGAAGTACAGGCGGTTGATGTCGCCCCCGCACGACTCGAAGGCCAGGCTCAGCGCCGCCCCGCCCAGCAGGAACGGCAGGAGGCTCAGTACGAAGTACAGCGCCAGGAGTTGCGGCGTGAAGGACAACTGCAGGATCACCCACGGAAAGGCCGGCAACGCCACCGCCAGCAGCAGCGACAAGGCCACCAGCAGTCCCGTCGTCCGCCGCGACCGGCCCAGCCCCAGCACGTACACCAGGAAGCCGCCCAGGCCCCACCCGAACAAGGCCACCGAGATGGCCACGAACGCGTAGTGGTACCAGATCGTCGCCGAGAACACCCGCACCAGCGTCAGCTCGAAAATCAGCCCGCTGGCCGACAGCAACAGCACGGCCGCCAACAGGGCGGAGGTCGCCCGGCTGGGCGTGGGGGCAGCCGGCGCCTCGGCGTGTTCGATCGTTTCCTGTGTCACTACCGTCTCCTTCACTAGGGACAATCCGCAGACTGTAGACGGTAGGGGGCCAAATAGCAAGAAGCTGGGGCCGCCAATCTCCGGAACGCCGCCGCTGGCGCACCGAGTCGCCGTCGGACGGGCTCCCATTCTTCGCCGATCGTTCCAGCCGACCCGCCCAGAACCGGCCAGGATGCCCCAGGCCGCGTTCAGGCGGAACGACCGACCCGCAGACCGTCCGAGTTGCCCGACGCCTCTGGTGCTCGGCTGCGCCCCTCGGCCGCCTTCGGCTACATGGGACATGCCAGCATTCCCCTCAAGCCGTCCTCACGGTGTCAGACTCAAGGCCGCGACCCCTCAGGGTGGCGGCCTTGGGGGTGTCTCCCGGCAACCCGGTCCAGACGGGCTCCTCCGCCGACTGCCAACCTCCGTCGCCGCCGCCGAAGTAAGGTAAACCCCCGAAGGGCGCTTTGGGGCGCATTTTCGCGCCCTCCGGGTCCGGCCCGCCCCAAGCCGCTCTCCGTAACCGCTGAAACCGCCGAAACTTGCCCCCGCGTCCCCGTGCGAACTGCCCGCGAACTGTCGCGCCCTCTGTGCGCCCTGCCCCGTACTGTTGCGTCCTGCCTGCGGCCTCCGGGCGAACAACCGCGCCCGCCCGGGGTCGCAGACGCTGCTCCCGCGGCGACGACCGGTCGGGCGACCGCCCCGAATCGGTGAGTTCGGGGCAGATATCCGACTTCCGCGTCTGCCTTCGGCAGGAGCCTGCCGACAGGCTGGGCCGATGCCGATTCGACAGGGCCTCCCATCGCCGCTCGGAGTATGTATAATGCGGAGATTGTCCCGTTCTTGTCCACGGGGCCGGGAGAGCGGATGGCTGAGTTCCAGGTGATTTCGAAGATGAAGCCCCAGGGCGATCAGCCGGCCGCCATCGAGCGGCTGTGCGATAACTTCCTGCGCGGGCAGAAGCACAACGTCCTGCTGGGGGTCACCGGCAGCGGCAAGACGTTCACGATGGCCCACGTCGTCGAGCGCCTCCGCAAGCCCACGCTGGTCGTCAGTCACAACAAGACGCTGGCCGCCCAGCTCTACGAGGAGTTCAAGGGCCTCTTCCCCAACAACGCCGTCGAGTACTTCGTCAGCTACTACGACTACTACCAGCCCGAGGCGTACATCCCCCAGCGGGACATCTACATCGAGAAAGACTCCAGCCGCAACGACGACCTCGACCGGCTGCGCCTCTCGGCCACCACCAGTCTCTCCCACCGGCGCGACGTGATCATCGTGGCGTCGGTGTCGTGCATCTTCGGCCTGGGCAGCCCGGAGGAGTACCAGAAGATGGTCGTGCCGATCCGCTGCGGCATGACCGTCGAGCGCGACGAACTGCTCAAGGCCCTGGTCGCCCTCCAGTACGACCGCAACGACGTGAACTTCAAGCGGGGCACGTTCCGGGTCCGCGGCGACACGCTGGACATCTACCCCGCCTACGAGGAGTTCGGCTACCAGGTGGAGCTGTTCGGCGAGACGATCGACGCCATCCGCCTGATCCATCCCACCAGCGGAGAGACGCTGAGCACGACCGACCAGGTGTTCGTGTTCCCGGCCGTCCACTACGTGGCCGACGAATCGACCATCGAGCGGGCGGTCAAGACGATCCGCGTCGAGCTGGAGAACCGGCTGATCGAGCTGCGCAACCAGGGCAAGCTGCTGGAGGCGCAGCGTCTGTCGGCCCGCACGCGGTATGACATCGAGATGCTCGTGGAGACGGGCACCTGCCCGGGCATCGAGAATTACAGCCGCCACCTGGACGGGCGAACGCCGGGCCAGCGGCCCTACACGCTGATCGACTACTTCGGCGAGGACTTCCTGCTGATCGTCGACGAGTCGCACGTGACCCTGCCGCAGCTCCGGGCCATGTACAACGGCGACCGCAGCCGCAAGGAAGTGCTCGTGGAGCACGGCTTCCGCCTGCCGTCGGCGCTGGACAACCGCCCGCTTCGTTTCGAGGAGTTCCAGGAGTTGTGGAGACGGGTGATGTTCGTCTCGGCCACCCCGGGCGCGTACGAGCTGGAACTGTCGGGCGGGGAGGTCGTCGAGCAGGTCATCCGCCCGACGGGCCTGGTGGACCCGGCCATCGAGGTCCGGCCGGCCCGCGGACAGGTGGGCGACCTGCTCCAGGAGATCCGCCATCGCGTGGCCAAGGGCGAGCGGACGCTGATCACCACGCTGACCAAGCGACTGGCCGAGGACCTCGCCGAATACGGTCGCCAGGAAGGGTTCCGCTGCAAATACCTCCACAGCGAGATCGACACGTTGGAGCGGGTGGAGATCCTCCGCGACCTGCGCGAGGGCAAGTTCGACGTGCTGGTGGGCGTGAACCTGCTGCGCGAGGGCCTGGACCTGCCCGAGGTGAGCCTGGTGGCCATCCTCGACGCCGACAAGGAGGGTTTCCTCCGTTCGGCGACCAGTCTTATCCAGACGATCGGGCGCTGCGCCCGCAACGTGAACGCCCAGGTGTTCCTGTACGGCGATACGGTGAGCCCGGCCATGCGACAGGCCATCGACGAGACGCGCCGCCGGCGCGAGATCCAGCTCGAATACAACCGCAAGCACAAGATCACGCCCACGACGATCCAGAAGGCGATCACGTCGGTGCTGACCGATCAGCTCCAGGCCCGCAAGACCGCCCGGGCGGCCATCCACGCCGACGAGCGGGAGTTCGAGCGGACGGAGCTGGTTGCCGAACTGGAGCGCGAAATGCTCGAGGCGGCCGAGGCGCTGGAGTTCGAGCGGGCGGCGGCCCTGCGCGACCGCATCGCGGAGCTTACGGGCAAAGACGCCGAGCCGGCCAAGTCGGCTCGGCGCTGAAGAACGAGCAGGAGTGCAGACAACTGGCCTGCGTGCCGGGGCGGGCGCGTGGGCTTTGAGGGGCGGCAGGTTTATAATTCGGCGACGGGCCGTTGCCTGCCCAGTCAAGAAAAGGATCGCGTCCGGTATGGCTATGACCTCTTCGCCTGCGGCGGCGGCAAGGAAGACGAAGCTGTTCATGAAGCAGGCCGTCATGCTGCGCGTCTGTTACGCCTTGACGCCGCTTCTGGTCGCGGGGATCTACTTCTTCGGCTGGCGGGTGCTGGCGTTGTTGGCGGTCACCGTCGCGGCCGCCGTCGCCACCGAGTACGTCACAAGCCGGCAGCGCGGCCAGCCCATCTCCATGGCCGTTTTTGTCACCGCCGGCCTGCTGGCCCTGTCCCTGCCGCCGGAGACGCCTTTCTGGATCGCCGCGGTCAGCGTGGCCGTGGGCATCCTGTTCGGCAAGGAGGTGTTCGGCGGGTTCGGGCGGAACTTCGCCAACCCCGCGATCGTGGGGCGGGCCTTCGCTTACGTCTGCTTCCCGCACGAACTGACCGCCGCCTTCCAGCCTGTCTACAAAGGCTTCCCGGGCGGGTTCGCCAGGTGGTCCGAGTCGGTCAGCGGCCTGGGCGACTATCTCCACGGCTTCCGCGTCGAGGATGCCGTCACCACCGCCACGCCCATGTGGGCCCGGCGAAATGTGGGCTTTGAGACGCCCCTGTGGGACCTGGTCACCGGGCAGATCGGAGGCGCGTTCCAGGCCCAGCACGACACCCGGGTGCTGGCGGCCGGCTCCATCGGCGAGGTCAGCGCCGTCCTGATCCTGCTGGCGGGCGCGTACCTCATCTGGACCAGGACGGCCAACTGGCGGCTGACCGCGGCGATGCTGCTGGGCGCTACAGCCGCCAACGTGATCTTCCGCACGCTGGGCGGGGCGGAGAAGGTGCCTCCCCTGGCCTTCACGCTCTCCAGCGGGGCGTTGATGTACGCGGCTGTATTCATGGTGACCGACCCGGTCTCGGCCCCGAAGAAGAAGACTTCCCTCTGGGCCTACGGGCTGTTCATCGGGTTCATGGTGGTGCTGATCCGCTGGCGGGCGCAGTTCAGCGGGGGCGTGGCCTTCGCGATCCTCCTGGGCAACATCGTCGGCCCGCTCATGGACGTTGGCGTCCAGGCGTGGGAGGACCGACGCGCGCGGCGCCGGGCCGCCGCGGGGCCGGGCGATGGCGGCCGGGAAGGGGGGGGCGGCGAATGAAGATCAACACGAAGAACCCGCTGTACGTGGTCGTCTTCTCCGTGGCCAGTTCGATCGTCTTCACGGCGGGGATCATGCTGATCCAGGTGGCCGCGCAGGGGGCGATCGACCGCAACCAGAAGCTGCTGGAGCAGAAGGCCCTGCTGGAACTCTTCAAGCTGGGCGATCCGCGGGCCATGCCTGCCCGGGAGATCGCCCGGACGGTGGAGACCCGCACACGCAGGATGGAACTGACCGACCCGCAGACCGGGCGGACGATGCGGGTGGTGGTGGCGTATGAGGGAGAGCTCAGCCGGAGCTTCGTCCGCGTCCGGGGCTATGCCGTGCCGATCGAGGGCATGGGCTTCTGGGACGTGATCCGCGGCTACATCGCCGTCGCCGGCGATCTCACGCGGGTGCTGGGGGTCACGTTTCTCCGTCATGCCGAGACGCCCGGGCTGGGCGGCGAGATCATGAACCCGCAGTGGCGCCGGAAGTGGGAGGGGCTGCGCGTCAGCCCGCCGGCGCAGGGCGGCCGATTCGTCTACATCGGCGGCTCGGCCCCCGACAGTTCCCAGGACCCGCGCCAGGGTCGGTTTGTGGAGGCTATCACCGGCGCCACGGGCACCTCCACCGCAGTCGCGAAGTTCGTGAACGAAGACCTGGCCGCCTTCCAACGAGCCGCCCGCGCTGCGGGACTCATACCAGACGGCGTGGAGAAGCCGAGCGGCCAGAGCGCCCCGCCGCAGACGCCGCCGGGGCCGGAAAGCGAGGGCCGATAGATGCCTCCTGATACCGTTTCCACTCCGGGCGGGGCGCTGGCCCGCCAGTTCTGGGCGGAGAACCCCATCTTCCGACAGGTGCTGGGGATCTGCTCGGCGCTGGCTGTAACCAACCTCATGTTCAACACGCTGCTGATGTGCGGCGGGCTCATCTGGGCTACCAGCATGTCCGCCGTCACCGTCAGCCTGATGCGGAGGCTGATCCCCCAGCGAGTGCGGATGATCACGGAGGTGCTGATCATCGCCGTCTACGTCATCATGGTCGACATCGCCATGCGGGTCTTCTTCCCGGAGATCCACCGCGTCATCGCCGCCTACGTCGGGCTGATCGTCACCAACTGCATCGTCATGGGCCGCCTGGAGGCCTACGCCAGCAAGAACACACCCTTCAACGCCTTCTGCGACGGTCTGGGCAGCGGTCTGGGGTACTCGCTGATCCTGATGGCCGTCGCCACCGTTCGCGAGGTGCTGGGATTCGGCACGATCATGGGCTACCCGCTGCCGGCCCGCGAGCTGTGGTGGCACCAGTGGACGCTGATGGTGATGCCCCCGGGCGCGTTCTTTGTGCTGGCCGGGGGGGTGTGGATCGCCCGGTGGTTCGCCATGCGACGCGAGGCCGCCGCGGCCCAGTCGCCGCCGGCGCCCCAGGCCGCGCCGCCCCAGCAGGGAGGTGCCGAATGATCCTCATGCTCGCCGACACGCTGGCCAAAGAGGCGGCCGGGCAGAATCTGCTGGCCATCTTCTTCGCCGCCGCCATTACCGACAACATCCTGCTCACCCGCTTCCTGGGCATGTGCTCCTTCCTGTCCATCTCCAGCCAGATGCGGGCGTCGATCGGGCTGGGGCTGGCCGTCATCTTCGTCACCGCGTGCACCGGAGCTATCAATGCCGCGCTCTACTGGTTCGTGCTGATCCCGCTGGAGCGATACGGCGTGCCCGCCTCGTCGCTGCAACTCATCCTGTTCATCGTGGTCATCGCCGCGTTTGTCCAACTGCTGGAAATGGTCATCGAAAGGGTCAGCCTGGGCCTGTACTTCGCGCTGGGAGTCTTCCTGCCCCTGATCACCGTCAACTGCGCGATCCTCGGGGCCAACCTCTTCCTGATTAACAAGAACCTGACCGTCTTCGAGGGCTTTGTGTACAGCGCCGGCGCGGGCGCCGGCTGGGCCGTCGCCATCATCCTGATGGCCGGCATCCGCATCCGCCTCAAGACCGCCAGGATCCCCGCGGCCCTCGAAGGCCCCGGCATCACGCTGATCATCTGCGGGATCATGGCCCTGGCGTTCATCGGACTGTCGGGATTGATCAAATAGAGAAAAGACCACCACAGAGGACACAGAGATCACAGAGATATAGAACGCTCTAACTGGTAACTGTTAGCTGACACCTGAAAGCAGATAGCGGGTGGCTGATAGCTGAAAAAGGACCGCAGCCGACTGACAACTGACTGCTAAGAACATGCGTGAACTCCAGATAGTCCTGATCGCCACGGCCGTCGTCTGCGGCGTCTGCACGGTGCTGACCGTGCTGCTGCTGCTGGCCGAGCGATTCATCGCCAACTACGGGCGATGCACCATCGACATCAACCAGGGGGCCAGGCGGCTCGAGGTGCGGGGCGGCTCGCCGCTGCTGGGGACGCTGATGGAAGAGGGGGTGTTCATCCCGTCGGCCTGCGGGGGCAAGGGCTCGTGCGGGGAGTGCAAGGTGAAGGTTCTCGCGGGCGGCGGGCCGATCGCCCCGACCGAGGCGCCTCTGCTGAGCGACCAGCAGCGAACGGCCAACCTCCGTATCAGTTGCCAGGTCAAGGTCCGCAACGACATGGCTATTGAGGTCCCGCCCGAGCTGTTCAGCGTGCGGGAGTACCAGGCCGTCGTGGAGCGCATCGTCGACTTGACGCACGACATCAAGGAGTTGCGCCTGAAGCTGATCGAGCCGGGGGAGATCGAGTTCACGGCCGGGCAGTACATTCAGCTCAAGGCCCCGCCCTACGCTCATAATGAAGCGGTCTACCGGGCCTACAGCGTGGCCAGCCCGCCCGACGAGAAGGACCACCTGGAGTTGATCATCCGCCTGGTGCCGGGCGGCATCTGCACGACGTGGGTGTTCGAGCACTTGACAGAAGGCCACACGGTCTCGCTGAACGGGCCATACGGGAAGTTCCGCCTCAGCGACAGCGACCGCGAGATGGTGTGGATCGCGGGGGGCAGCGGGATGGCCCCGTTCTGGTCGATGGTGCGGTTCATGAAGGCCCACAACATCGCCCGCAAGTGCACGTACTTTTTCGGTGCGGTCCGGAAGCGCGACTTGTTCCTGGTGGACGAGCTGCGGCAACTCGAGCGCGAGTTGGACTGGTTCACGTTCGTGCCCGCGCTGTCCGGCCCGGCCGCGGAGGACAACTGGAGCGGCGAGACGGGGCTGATCACCGAGGTGGTGGATCGGCACATCGCGGACGGTTCGAACATGGAAGGCTACCTCTGCGGCAGCGGGGGGATGATCGACGCGGCCGTCAAGGTCCTGCTCAAGAAGGGCATTGCCGAGGACTGCATCTTCTACGACAAGTTCACGTAAGAGGCTGGCGATGAAGCATATTCCCCAAGAACGGCGGATCGTGGAGCGGATGGTCCCGGGCGTGCTTTGCCTGGAGGGCTTCCTGGGCAGCGACCCGCGCAGCCTGTCGGAGATTATCGAGACCGATCGCCGCGCGTTGGAGGACATCGGGCTGGACTGCCAGTCGGTGGCCCGGCGGCTGGAGAAGGTTTACGAAATCGCGGTGGCCAACCTGGAGCGTCCGGTTCAGGTTGGGACGGACCTGGAGGCCGTCCATCTGTCGGCCATGGGGCGCATCCCATGCCCCTGGGGCGGTTGCGGATTGTGGCCCAAGGGCGACGTCGTCCTCACCGATCGCACCACCGGGCGAGTCTACCGCTTCACAGCCCTGTCCATGCACCTGATCGGCCTCCACGGCTTCTTCCAGGGCCGCGGCCATCGCTACCGCCTGGAGCCCGACGAGATCGCTCGCCTGCTGGGGCTGGGCAAAGAGGGTAGTCAGTAGTTCGTAGCCAGTAGCCGAGGCTGTCCGATAATTGACGCTGCTTGGGGGCCCACCGTCGGGCTTGCCCCGGCGGAGGCATGATTGGCAGCTAGACACGCGACCGGGGCGGGCACGTCACCGCCGGGCTCGTCCCGGCCTGCCTGCCGGCAGGCAGGCGGGACGGTGATCCTCGGCTAAGCTGTCCGGCAAACGCCACATCGCTAAACGTCGGCAATATCCCCAGCCGGGGAATCACGCTCCCACCCGCACAAGGCGGGTGGTGAGCTGCGCCTCCCGGCCGGGGCTAGCTGTACATCATGCTCCCACCCGCACAAGGCGGGTGGGGAGCTTGCATCCGGCAGGGCAGTCTCACAGCGAGCCAATTATCGGACAGCCGCAGTAGCCGGTAGCCAGGAGTTGGGAGCGGCGGCCTGGTCACTTCAGTGATCCAGGCCTGGGACGGATGTTATCCAGAACTGTCGCGTGCGCACTGTTTCTGGTATTCTGCCTCTTAGAGGGTTTTCGTGATGCGGCTCCGCTTAGTGCGGAATGGGGAGGCGCTATGATGGGCGGGAACAATGACTGGCGTTTGACCAATCAAGAGAAGTTCTTGAAAGGCTCCATCCTCGTTCGAAAGCGGTATGTGAAGCCGCGAGAGGATTGGGACCATGACCACTGCGTGTTCTGTTGGGCCAAGTTCATGGAGGACGAACGTTCAGACGCTCTGAACGAGGGTTATGTAACATCCGATGGCCGGCACTGGATATGCCTGACCTGCTTCCATGATTTCCATGAGAGCTTTGAATGGAAGGTTGAACTGCGGAGGCAGGAGGAGCATCAGTGAGAATCAGGAGGCAACCTCCCGGCCTGAATGGATGATCGCGTTTTCCGCAAAAAGAACCGCCGGAGATTGCTCTCCGGCGGTTGCTGGTTTCCCGTGCGGTGGCAGGGGGGCTACTTCGCCGCCTTGGCCTTGATGACGTTCTGGGTGACGTCGGTGACCTCGATGCCCTGGACGGCCTCGACGATCTTCTCAGCCAGTTGCTCGGCGTTCACGTCCGACTGGATCGAGCACTCGGCGATGTTGTTGCTGAACTTCGCCGTCACGTCCTTGACCTGCTTGATCGTGCCGAGGGCCTTCTTGAGCTTGAGATACTCCGCGAACGTGATGCCCTGGACCTGAAGCTGGACCTCGCCCCGGCCGCTGATCGCGTCCTGCCAGAACCGCAGGATGTCGAACTGGACCTTGGGCCCAAGGGTGTGGCCGAGTTGGTTGAGGCTCTTCTTGGCCGCGTTGAACTGGTTCTGATCGGCCGACTCGCTCGTGGCGTTCTGGCTGGCCAGGAGTTGGGCGGTGTCCGACCGGTAGCACTTGATGTCGCCGTTGGCCCCGAAGATGTGCGTCACCACGCCGTAGATCGGGCGGGTGCTGGTCGGGCTGGCGTTGGTCGAGCCGGTGATGAACAACTGGGCGCCGAACCGCTTGGCGATCGCCTGCACCTTGGCCGGGTTGTCCTCGGCCACCGCCGCCTGGAGGTCCTTCTGGTCGATGGCCTTGAGCTGCTCCTTGTTGACCAGGAGGAATCCGCTCTTGAGCAGGAGGTTCTCGATCCGCGTCTGGACGGTCGAGTCCTCCTGCGACTGCCCGGCGATTCTCTCGGTGATGGCGACCATGATCTTGGGCCGCCCGATCTGCTGGAGCAGGCTGGTGACGACGCCCCAGGTGTCCTCGATGCCCTTGACGGAGACGACGGCCTTGATGCGCATCTCGATCACGCCGTCTTCGGTCTCCTTGGTGGAGAGGATCTCGTGGCTCTGGAGGAACCCGGCGGCGCGGGCCAGCACCGTGTCCTTGACGAGCATGAAGTCCTTGGTCTCGCTGCGGGAGTAGATGAAGGTGCCCGCCCCGGCCTCGACGGCCTTGCGCTGGGCGTCGCGGAGGGCCTCTTCCTTGCTCGTGCCTTGCCCGCTGACCGTCACCTCGACCAGGTTGTCGCTGATCTTGCGGACCTCGCCGGCGGCCGGCGCCATCGCCGGGGGCAGGCACGCCATCACCAGACACGTCAGCACCACTAGCTTCTGCATGGTTCTTCCTCGTAACAGGCCGCAATAACCAGCCGGCAAACGCAGCCCCAGGCTGCGCCGGACTGGACGACGGAACTCAACCGTTGTCACCGGGCGGGCGGCGGGCGGCCGGGCCGCCCGGCAGGGGCGCCTACTGCACGACCGTGTGCTGGTCGATGACTCGGTCCTTGACCTCGGTCTGGCGGTGCGTCTTGATCTCGGTCTCGTTGCAGCCACAGACCATCACCATCAGGGCGACGGCCACTACGCATGCGAGCAGTCTCTTCAACATGGGACATTCTCCCAAAGGGGGTTCAAGGTTGTGGCCCGGCCCGGGCAGGCCCCGCGGAGGGGGACCCGCCCGGGCGGGCGCCTGGCTTACGCCGATACGCTCTTGAGGCTTAGCGGATGGTGATGCTCTTCTGCTGGATGAACGTGCCGATGTAATCCCACAGCGGGGCGGGATCGATCTCCACGGTCACCTCGACCGAGCCGTCTTCCATGACCTTCTGCGAGCCGTCGACCACGTGGGCGCCGGTCTGGAAGGTGATCATCTGGGAACGGATCTGGTCGTGCTCGGTGACGAAGTCCCGGACCGAGGTGCTGGAGGTCAGCATGAGGCCCTGGATCTGCTCGCCGAGCTTGCGGCGGGCGTCCAACTCGGCAGCCCGGAAGGCCATCAGCTTGGCCTGGGCGGCGTTGGGATTGTTGGTGTCGATGGCGCCGTTGCCCTTGGCGCTGATGGCCGGGGGCCACTTGTTCAGGCTGGTGGTCATGGCCTGGACGACCGCGACGTCCGCCTGCACCTTGAGATAGCGGGGGTTGGGCACGCCCATGCCGATCTCGCGGATGACCTTGTCCTCGACCCGCTGGGTGCGCTCTTCCAGGGCCCGGATGGCGGCGGTGTTGCCCCGGACGTTGGTCTGGGAGAACTGCTTGACCGTCTCATACACGGTCCGCCAGGTGACTTCCATGGAGACCTCGACGATCAGCTCGTCGTCATGGTACTTCACGCCGACCTCGCGCGCCCCTCGCAGCAGGGCGGCGGCCAGGGCGTTGACCTGGTCGGCCTCGGTCACGAAGTCCCGCACCAGGGTCTGCGACGAAATGTTCGTTCCGAACAGCCGCTCGACGAGCTTGCGCATGGCGTCGACGCGGGCGGCGCGGACGGCGCCGAGCCGGCCCTGCGGCATGACGCGGGCCAGCCAGAACTGCTTGGCGGAGTTGCCCATCAGCGTCAGGCTCTCCACGGTGGTCTCGGCGGTCACGGGGACCATCTCGGCCGGGCCGCGGGGGGCGCCCATGCCCGTTTCCTTGATCATCGTGACCTTGTTGGTCTGCGTCATCTGGCTGAAGTCTTCCGCCCGGAACTTGTTGCCCTTGTAGTAGCGGTTGGAGATCTCCTTCAACTCCTGGATCACCGTCACCAGGGCCACTTCCAGCGTCACCTCGCACGTGCCGTCTTCCATGTACTTGACGCTGGTCTCCTTCATGCCGTTGATCCAGGTGTTCATGGCCGCCGAGATCGTGTCGCTCTCGGTCACGAAGTCCTTGACCAGCGTTTCGGAGGTGATGTGCAGGCCCTGGATGCGCTCGGCGAGCTTTCGGATGCCATCCAGGCGGGCGGCCCGCTGGGCCAGCAGTTTGTTCTGGGCCGACAGGGCGGCGTTCATCGCGTCCTGCGCCAGAACGGGCCCGGCCAGAAACGCCAGCACCAAGCCCACCATCATCAGTTTCGCGCCTTTCATACCACGTGCTCCCTTCTTGACTTGCGGCTCACTTACGTCTGGGTACAGATGTCGCCCGGGTCGTTGGCCGGGTCGGACAGGCATCCGGCGGGCACACCCCGCCGGACTAGTTGCTTTTTTCCACCCGCACTCGGCGGCGGGCCATCACGTACTGCTCCTTGGGCTTCATCTTGAAGGCCCGGTCGTACATCGCCTCGGCCTCCTGCCTGTTGCCCATGGCCTCGAGCATCACGCCGGCGTTGAACACCGCATCGACGTCGTCCGGCTTGACCTCCGCGCCCTGTTTGTACAACTCCAGGGCCTCGCGGAACTCGTTGGCCTTGGCCAGCTTGTTGGCGGTACTGACCAGATCGCTCTTGCCCTTGCCCAGTTTCTCCGTAAAGACCACCGGGTGGGGACTGATGCGGGAGACGATCTCCGAAACGCATTCGTCCACCAACTGGTTCAACAACTGCTCTGTGGGAGGCAGGTTCTGGTTGGTTACACCTCCCCCAAACGCCGCCGCGAAAGCCTCCATCCCGGACTTCTTCTGCTTTTCGCTGTCCCATTCCCGGCTGATGGTCACCGTCGCCAGCGTCTTGGTCGTCTGCACGTCGTTCATGGTGAAGTTGACCGCCGCCTGGGCGTAGCGCTTGAGGTAGGGCACCATCTTGTTCTGCTTGGTCTGGAAGTCGTAGACCTGTTTGAAGGCGCGCTCGTCGCGGGCCAGGACCGAGACGTTGCCGTAGATCATCGCGTCGACCTTGGCGATCTTGCCCACCTTCTGGGCCGAGTCCGGATCGCTCACCAGCATCATCTGGGCGGCCCGCTCGTCCATGATGGCCTTCAGACGCTTGCGGTCCACCAGCTCGTAGCGGCGGTACTGCTTGTTGAGGACGTCCAGCAGACCGGTCAGGCGATCGGCGGCGTAGTCGCCCCAGCGCTTGTCGGCGGGGCCGCGCCCCCCGAACTCCGCGACCGCCAGGCGTTTGACGTCCTGGGGGATGGGGTACATCGCGGGGCGATCATAGGCGATCTGGATGGCCACGCCGCTGTCCCCGCAGCCGGCCAGCAGGCCGCAGGCCAGTACGGCCCCGATCAGACTCCATTGCGCAACGTTCCGGTTCACGTGAGGCCCCTTTCCTGTCGCTCAGGGCGGCTCAGAAGAACTTGTTCGATATCTAGAGTATCGACCACCACTCCAGTATCATAATTAGTATGATTTAAAGATGCCAAGTCAAGGGGGATGCAAAAAATACGGCGAAGTCCCCGGCCGGCGCGGCCAGGCGACGGGAAGGGCTCGGGGCGTGCGGGTGGGGTGGAGGCGAAAAAAGCGCGTTTTGCTGTTGACAGCGAGGCTTGCGGGGCAGATAATACGCGACTCCCTCGTAATGCCGGACTTGTGTAGGATTAAGCGAAACATGAAAACGTACATGGCCAAGAAGGGCGAGATCACGCCGACCTGGCACCTGGTGGACATTACCGACAAGGTGTTGGGCAGGGCGGCGGTGAAAATCGCATCCATTTTAATGGGCAAGCATCGCCCTGAATACACTCCCAGTGTGGACATGGGCGACTTCGTCGTGGTCATCCACGCCGAGAACGTCAAGGTCACCGGCGGGGGCAAGCTGCAAGGGCGGCTGTACGAGAGCTACAGCGGCTATCCGGGCGGGCGCAAGGCCATCCCGCTGGCCGAGATGCTCCGCAAGGACCCCGGCAAGGTCGTCACCGAGGCCGTCCGCCGCATGTTGCCCAAGACCCGCCTGGCCCGGGTGATGCTCTCCCGGCTCAAGGTGTACACCGGCGGCGACCACCCGCACCAGGCTCAGCAGCCCCAGGCGCTCGAACTTTAATCGACAGGATCGCAAGCGATGTCCGAACAGACGACCAACCAGACCGAGAACGTTCAGGAGCAGGCCGAGCCCCAGGCCCCCGCTCAGCCCGCTTTCACCGCCACGTTGCCCGAGGGCGTGACCCAGATCTGGGGTACGGGACGACGCAAGAAGGCCATCGCCCGCGTGCGCATCCGCCCGGGCACAGGGACGTTCAAGATCAACAACCGCGAGGTCGAGGACTTCTTCACAGAGGTCGAGGACCGCAACGCCGCCTATGCCCCGCTCCAGACGGCCAACATGGCCAAGTCCTGGGACGTGTTCGTGAACGTGCACGGCGGCGGGATCACCGGGCAGGCCGGCGCGGTCATGCTCGGGCTGGCCCGGGCCCTGGCCCGCGCCGTGCCCGAAGTCGAGCACTCGCTCCGCGACCGCGGGCTGCTCACGCGAGATGCCCGCATGAAGGAACGTAAGAAGTACGGGCAGAAGGGCGCCAGAAAGCGCTTCCAGTTCTCGAAGCGTTAACCCGGCCGGAACATCAACCCGCCAAAGCCCCGGCGCCCTTGGGCGCTGGGGTTTTGCTTTGGACGTTCCGGCGGCCCAGAGCTGACAGCTAGAAAAGGATTCCCTCATGGCAAACAAGATCAAGGTCGTGCTGGTGGGCGGCAGCGGGTATGCCGGGTTCGAGGTTGTCCGCTGGCTCCTGCGTCATCCCTTCGCCGAACTGGTGGGCATTTACGGTCCGGCCAAGGAACTGGGGCCCATGGACCAGTTCTACCCGCTGCTGAGCAAGCAGGTCCGCCTGTCGCAGGAGCTGTTCGATCCGCAGGCCATCGCCGCCAGCGGGGCCGAACTGGCCATGCTCTGCGTGCCCCACAAGGTCGCCATGAGCTACGTGCCCGCCTTGCGCAAGCTCGGACTGCGGGTGATCGACTGGTCAGCCGACTATCGTCTCCACGACCGTGACGTGTACCAGGAGTGGTACTGTCCCCACGAGGATGCCGAGGGCCTGGCCGAGGCGGTCTACGGGCTGCCGGAGTTCTTCGCCGAGCGCATTCGCACCGCCGGCCTGGTCGCCAACCCCGGCTGCTATCCCACGTGCAGCGTGCTGCCCCTGGCCCCGATCCTCCAGGCCGGCCTGATCGCCAGCGAGGGCATCATCGTCAATGCCGTCAGCGGCGTCAGCGGGGCCGGGCGAACGCCCAGCCTGAAGTTCCACTTCCCGGAGCGCAACGAGAACTTCGAGCCGTACGGCGTGGGCAAGCACCGCCACATGCCCGAGATCGAGCAGACCCTCGGCGACATCGTCGGTCACGGCGTCCAGGTCCTCTTCCAGCCGCACCTGTGCCCCATGGACCGCGGGATGCTCTGTTCCATCTACGCACGCCCCAAGGGCGACGTGACGGCCGAGCAGCTCGTCGAGGTGCTCCAAGCCGCCTACGCGGACAAGCCGTTCGTCCGCGTTCGCAGCGACGTCCTGCCCGCCACCAAGTACACCACGTACACGAACTTCTGCGACGTCTGGGCGACCGTGGCCAAAGGCCAGGTCATCCTGTTCGGCGCCCTGGACAACCTCATCAAGGGCGCCTCGGGCCAGGCCATCCAGAACATGAACCTGATGTTCGGCTTTGAGGAGACGGCTGGGCTGTACTAGCCGAAACGGGAGCGAGCCACATGGGAACCATACGCCATATCACCCTGCCGAGCGGGTTCGTCGCCGCGGGCGTCAAATGCGGAATCAAGGCCAGCGGACGGGAGGACCTCGCCGTCATCGCCTGCACCGACGACGCGTCGGGCGCCTTGCTCACCACGCGCAACCAGGTGGTGGGGGCCCCCGTGATCTACTGTCGCCAGGTCCTGCCCAAAGGCTTCGGCCGGGTCCGGGGCATCGTCATCAACGCCGGCTGCTCCAACGTCTGCACGGGCCGGGCCGGCCTGAAGGACGCCGCCGAGATGGCCCGTCTCACCGCCGCCCGCCTGGGCTGTTCGCCGGACAAGGTGCTGGTCGCCTCCACGGGCGTCATCGGTCACCGCCTGCCCATGGACAAGGTTCGCATCGGCATCGCCGCCGCGGCCGCCCGCCTGGGCACTGACCTGGACGCCGAGGCCCTGCGCGCCATCATGACCACCGACACGCGGGAGAAGTCCGCCGTCGTCCAGGGGCGCATCGGCAAGGCCCGCGTCACCGTCGCGGGCATCGTCAAGGGCGCCGGCATGATCGCCCCGTCGATGGCGACCATGATCTCCGTGATCACCACCGACGCCGCCGTGTCGCCCGCGCTGTTGCACCGGGCCCTGCGGCAGACAGCCGGCGCGAGCTACAACGCCATCACCGTCGACAGCGACACGTCCACTTCGGACACGGTCCTCCTGCTGGCCAGCGGGCAGGCGGGCGGTCCGGTCATCCGCAGCGCGGGCTCGGGCGAATTCAAGAAGTTCCAGGCCATGTTGAACGAGGTGTGCGGCGAACTGGCCCGCGCGGTGGTCGCCGACGGCGAAGGCGCGACCAAGGTCGTCCGAATCGCCGTTCGGGGCGCCCGCACGGATCGCGAAGCCGAAATCGCCGCCAAGTCCGTCGCCAACTCGCCCCTGTTCAAGTGCGCCGTCCACGGCGGGGACCCCAACTGGGGCCGAATCGCCGCCGCGCTGGGCAAGAGCCCGGCCAAGGTCGTGCCCGACAAACTCAAGATCGCCATCGGCGGGGTCACGATCTTCGCCGGCGGCATGGGCAAGGCGTTCGACCTCAAGAAGGTCGAAGCGCACCTGGGCGGCGCGGACATCCGCGTCGACTGCGACCTGGGCCTGGGCAAGGGCTGCTTCACCGCCCTCACCTGCGACCTGTCGCGCGAGTACATCACCATCAACGCGGACTACCACACCTGAGCGATGCCGCTCATCGCTTCTGGCCTGATCCGAACGCCTCCATCGCCGCTCGCTTGAAGGCTTCCTGGCTCTTGCCTCCCTGGCCGGGACGACCCGCGCACTGCACCAGGAGCGCCCGGGCCGTTCCGACCGCGAGAACATGCTCCCCCCGTACACCGGCGTGAAGAAAATGGGAAGGAACGCCTTGCCGAACTGGCTTTCCTGGTAGAATCCCGGGCGGCGGGCCGTCGCCCAGCCGCCCGCGGGAGTGTGTGTGTGGACGACCGACGACTGAGACGATGGATAGTTGCTTGTGCGGTCCTGACGGCGACGAGCAGCCCCTCGCTCGGGCAGGTCACTCGTGAACAGGTCATCGCCGAGACCATGAAGCCCTACGCCGGCCCCAGCCGGGAGGGCGTCGATGCGCGGACGATGACGGGCAAGGTCCTCAGCGGCTACCAGGGCTGGTTCGCCGCGCCGGGCGACGGGCTGGGTCGCGGCTGGATCCACTGGGGCGGGCGGCGTTTCGGCCCCGGCTCGTGCTCCATCGACCTCTGGCCGGACATGACCGAGTACGGCCCGGACGAGCGGTTCGTCACGTCCTTTCGCCACGCCGACGGGCGGGCGGCGGCCGTCTTCAGCTCCTTCAACCGCAAGACCGTTCTGCGGCACTTCGAGTGGATGAAGCAGTACGGGCTGGACGGCGTGTTCGTGCAGCGCTTCGCCGTCCAGACGCGCCACACGACGGGCCTGCGCCACTGCACCACCGTGCTCGCCCATTGCCGCGAAGGCGCGAACCTGCACGGGCGGACGTACGCCGTCATGTACGACCTGACCGGCTTGCAGAACGGGCAGGGCCAGTGCGTCGTCGACGACTGGAAGCTCCTGGTCCAGCGGATGCAGATCACGAAAGACCCCGCCTACCTGCACCACGGGGGCAGGCCCGTGGTGGCGATCTGGGGGATCGGCTTCACCGATCGACGGCTCGGCCCGGCCGAGGGGCTCGACCTGGTGCGGAAGTTCAAGAGCGATCCGTCGATGGGACCGTGCACGGTGCTGCTGGGCGTGCCCACGCACTGGCGGACGTTGCGAAGCGACTGCGTCCGCGACGAGGTGATGCACGACGTGGTCCGCGCGGGCGACATCGTCAGCCCGTGGACGGTCGGGCGTTACACCACCCCGCGCCAGGCCGAGGCCTACGCCCGAACGACCGCCCGGGCGGACCTCGACTGGTGCCGCCAGAATCGCAAGGACTTCATGCCCGTGGTGTTTCCGGGCTTCAGTTGGCACAACATGAATCCGCGTTCGCCCCTGGACCAGATTCCCCGCCTGAAGGGGAAGTTCCTCTGGTCGCAGTACCTCGCCGCCCGCGAGATCGGCGCGACCATGGTCTACCAGGCCATGTTCGACGAGGTGGACGAGGGCACCGCCATCTTCAAGTGCACCAACGATCCGCCGGTGGGGGAGTCGAAGTTCGTCACCTACGAGGGCCTGCCCAGCGACTTCTACCTCAAGCTGGTCGGCCAGGCCGGCCGACTCATCCGCGGCGAGAAAATAGGGGACGCTACCCTATTTCCGCAACCGCCCGCCAGCGCCACAGGGCAGAAATAGGGTAGCGTCCCCATTTTTTGATCACGTCCCCCAGCGTTGACATGCTTGCTGCCTTGCGTTTACCTTTCGGTGGTGGCAAAGGGTTCCCTGAGTGATCTCGTCCTTTTCCGTTCGAGGGCCCGCACTATGCAACGCAAGTCGCTCCTGTCCGTCATCGTGGTCTTCGCCGTTCTGTCCTTCGCGCCGGTCCTCCACGCCGCCGGGCGCGAAACGCTCCGTCTGGACGGCCAGTGGCAGGTCGCCGACTCCAAGAGCCCGGACCAGATCCCGGCCGAGTTCGCCCACACGGTGGCCGTGCCGGGGCTGACGAACATGGCTACGCCCGCCTTCAAGGACGTCGACGCCTTCATCAGCCGCGAGAACCTCGCCAACCGCATCCGGGCCAAGCTCGTGCCCGCCGACTGGCTCCAGAAACACTGGAAGGGCAAGGTCGACCAGGACCGCGACTACTTCTGGTATCGGCGCACCTTCCGCGCGCCGGCCCGGCGGGGCGTGGCTGTGCTGCGGATCAACAAGGCCCAGTTCGGCATGGGCGTCTGGCTCAACGGCAGCAAGATCGGCGATTACGCCGGCTGCTTCACCGCGGGCATCTTCCCGCTCAACGACGCCATCAAGTGGGACGCCGAGAACACGCTCGTTGTCCGCATCGGCGCGCACCCGGCCGTGTTGCCCGACACGTACCCCACCGGCTCGGACTTCGAAAAGATGAAGTGGACGCCCGGCATCTACGACAGCGTCTCAGTTCACTTCTGCGACAGCCCGGCCATTGAGTCCGTCCAGGTCGCCCCGAAGATCGCCACCGGGGAGATCGTCATCCAGACGCGGGTGAAGAACTACTCGGACGCCCCCGTCGCGGCCGCGTTGGTCCACCAAGTCAAGACGTGGAAGGGGGATCAACCGGTCGCCGGCTTGAAGGCCCAGGGCGTGCTCTTGAAGGGCGGCGAGGAGCAGACCCTCACCCACGCGCTGAAGATTCCCGACACCCACCTCTGGACGCCCGAAGACCCGTTCCTGTACGTGCTCGAGACCGCCACCGCGGGCGACTCGCTGAGCACCCGCTTTGGCATGCGCGAGTTCCGATTCGACGGGCCGACGCGCCGGGCGATGCTCAACGGCAAGCCGTACTTCCTCCGCGGCTCGAACATCACGCTGCACCGGTTCTTCGAGGACCCGCTCTGCCAGGACCGCCCCTGGAACGAGGACTGGGTCCGCAAGCTGCTGGGCGAGCTGCCCAGGCGGATGCACTGGAACTACTTCCGCTTCTGCATCGGGCCCGTGCCCGACCGCTGGCTGGAGATCTGCGACGAGGTCGGCCTGATGATCCAGAACGAGTTCTTCATCTGGACGGGTGGGCCCGGCTGGTACAAGGGCTACTCCCGCACGCACGACGCCGACGAGATGATCCGCCAGTACCGCGACTGGATGCGCGACAACTGGAACCACCCCAGCGTCGTCGTCTGGGACGCCAACAACGAGACCAAGGACGACATCTTCCACACGAAGGTCATCCCGGCGGTCCGCCCGCTGGACCTGTCCAACCGCCCGTGGGAGAACAGCTACAACCCGCCCGTTGGGCCGGACGATCCCGTCGAGGACCACCCGTACCTGATGATCAGCGGGTTCTTCGGCCAGCAGAAGTTCAAGATGACCGACCTGGAGAAGATGGACGGCCGGCCGCGCGGCAAGCTGCCCTCGGACAAGCACGCCCCGCTGGTCAACGAGTACGGGTGGCTGTGGCTCAACCGCGACGGCACGCCGACCGCCCTGACCAAGAGCGTCTACGCCCAACTCATGGGCGAGGACGTGACCAACCGCCAGCGGCTGGACATGTACGCCTACCTGCTGGCCGCCAAGACGGAGTTCTGGCGGGCCCACCGGCACTACGCGGGCATCATCCACTTCGTGTACCTCACTTGCAGCTACCCGGGCGTGTACACGGCCGACCACTTCGCCGACGTGACCAAGCTGGAGCTTGACCCGGCCTTCGCGGACTACATGAACGAGGCCTTCAAGCCGCTGGGGCTGTACGTGAACTTCTTCCAGCCGGCGCTGAAGGCCGGCGAGAAGCACGAGTTCACGGTGATGATGGTCAACGACGAGTACCGCCCGCGAAAGGGCACGCTGACGCTCTCGCTGACCGACAAGGCGAGCGGGACAGAGCTGGCCAAGACGCAGCAGCCGTTCGAGATCGACGCCCTGGGCGACAAGACGTTCAAGCTGTCGCTGACCGTCCCGCCGACGGCAGCGGGGGAGTGCATCCTCCGCGCCGCCGCGAAGGCCGATGGCGACGCTTCGGCGACCGTCTCTCGCCGCTGGGTGAAAGTGGAGAAGTGATCTCGTCTACTTCTTACGCCTCATCATCACCGTCCAGGCCGGGGCGCTGTTCTCGATGCCGCTGCGGCTGTCGAAGCGCATCTCCTTGAGCCACTCGAAGTCGAAGGCGGCGGAGAAGTCCTCGCGGATCTGGGCTTCCTTGACGAACGGCTTTCCGGCCCGTTCGTTGGCGGCCCGGAACGACAGCAGCAGGAACTGCCCGCCCGGCTTGGTCAGGCGGCTGACGGCGGAGACGAAGCCGTCGCGGTTGACCCATCGTACGTGGTGGTAGCAGCCGCGATCGAAGATGAAATCGAACGGCTCCATCTCGGGCGGGTTGGCGGCGTCGCCGACGATCCAGCGGACCTTCACGCCGGCCTTGCGGGCCTTGGCTTCGGCGATCGTCAAGGCGGTCGGCGCGACCTCCAGGCCCGTCACCTCGAAGCCCTTCTCGGCCAGATAGATCGCGTTGGTGCCGGTCCCGCAGCCCAGGTCCAGCGCCTTGCCCGGCTTGACCTTGCCCTCTTCGACGGCCTTCTTCAACTGGCTGGCCACGCGGCCCGCGTCCCAGCCGGGCATGTTGGTGCGGCGATAATCCTTGTCCCATCGCTCCAGCAGGGCGATGCCCGTCTTCCCATGCGGCATGATGCCCGAGGGCAGCAGCCGCCTGGCGAGTTGTGCCTTGTCGCCGGAGAACGTGGCGATCGTCCCGGCCTCATCTGGTTCAGCCGGCAGGGCCAACTCGAACTTCGTCTGGCCTTGCGTGACGGTCAGTAGCAGCGGTTTCTTGTCCGTAGCGGCGTCGATCTTCGCATCCTTGGCGTCGCCCAGACGGAACACGTGGACGTATCTCTTCTCGCCCGCACCCGCCAACTCGGCGCGAAGGGCCTTGTCCGCATTCTTCCACTCCGCCTTCCCGCCGCCCGGCCCGGCCAGGTCGTCCACCACGAACACGCCCGGCTTGAGCAGCACCACTCGGCGTGTCCACGAGCCGACCGGCCCGGCTGCGTACACGAACTGGGCGTTCTCCTCGTAGGCGGTGATGCGGTCCATGCCCAGCTTCTTCGCCTCGGGCAGGTCGTCCGAGAAGTCCGCGAACCGGGCCTGGAGCGCCGCCAGGTCCTCCGCCTTGAGCGTGAGGTCCGTGATGCCCTGGCCGAATGCCGCGGCGCCGGGCCCGGCCGAGAGAAGAGCGAGGGCCAGCAACGTCAGAGCCAGTGGGTGCAAGCCGGTGAAACGAACGGACCGTGTGCCAGTCATTACGCTGGTCTCCTGTGGCAGCGGGGGGATCCGGAACCGTCGCGATGCTCACGCCATCATCGCCTGCGATCAGGCAATCGGCAATAGGGTAGCGCCCGGCATTCTCGTTCGTCACGCCCGCCAGGGGTGCGTTCGCTTCAGGCCGGCCAGCACGTCCCTGGCGATGCGGGCATCCTCGGCTACCTGCCAGTCGAACATGCCCGCCAATACGAAGTCGGCGCCGTTGCTGAAGGCGTATTGGATGGACTCGCGGGGCGGCAGGGCGCCGGCGGCCATCACCTTGAAGGCGATCCAGGGCTTGCCGATCCCGTTCATGACGCGGGCGGTCTCTTCGGCGTCCTGGCACCAGGAGTTGTCGAAGGCCCCGTCATTGCGGGCGTGTCCCTTGCTGCCGGGCTCGCCAGGGCGCGGCGCGGTCGGGTAGGTGTTGCGGTGGAACGTCTTGAGATAGAAGTCCACGTTCAGCCTGGCCTTCTCGCAGGCATGGACGACCTCCAGCGAGTGCGTGCTGACCCCGGCGGGCATGCCGTGGTCCTTGATGAAGTCGACCGCGCGCTTGAACAGGTCGATTCGGCCGGCGCGGATCAGTTGCAGCCCCGGGTCCCCGTGGATGTACATCACGTCGGCGCCGGCGTCGATGCCCTTTTGGAAACCGGCCAGCTCGTTGCCCTTGTCGTTGGGGTCGGGCAGCGCGAAGATGATCCACTTCATGTTGCCGCCCAGCTCGCGGCGGTAGTGACGCAGCAGGTTCAGGTCCTGGTTGCAGTGGATGACGAGGGCGTTGATGCCGTTGGCCTCGGCCAGGCGGAACGTCTCGTAGATCCTCTCCGGCGTGTTGTAGTGCTGCATGAGGGCCGACACGTACCGCAGGTCGCGGCTGTGGGAGAAGCCCGACAGGAGGTTGCCGCCGAGGATCACCCGGCTGATGGGGATGTTCCCGAGCTTGCCCATCGGCAGGGCTTGCTTCGGCGCCGGAGGTGACGCAGGGGCGGGCCTGGGGGGCTCGGCGCCGGCCTGTGCGCCGCTGATGGCCGCCGCTGCCGCCATGCCCGTGGAAGCCAACACCGAATCGGTCACGAATTGCCTGCGAGACATCTTGGCCATCAATCGCTCCTTCAGGAAAAGGGACAAGCGTCTGGCGCTCTTACTGTATCCGGACGCGATACCCCGCAGCGGCCAGCATCTCGCCTGCCGCCTCGCGGTGGTCGCCCTGGATGAGGATGTGGTCGTCCTGGACGGCCCCGCCGGCGGCGCAGCGGTGCTTGAGCTGGTGCAGCAGGTCGCCCAGGTCGCTGGCGCACGGGTCCAGGCCCGCGATCCGCGTCACCCACTTGCCGCCGCTGCGTTTCTCCAGGAGGATGCGCGCGGTCTGTTTGCCGGGCGGCAGGAGCCGGCCCGAGGCGTCTCGCGGGCAGCGGCAGTCGGCCAGCGGCTTGCCGCACGTCTCGCACGTCACCGGCCGCTCCAGCGGCGTTCCGTCGAACAATCCTGCCATGGCGGTATGCTACCCGATCCCGGCTCGCGGTAGAAGAAGTCGCTTTGCCGGCGTTACGCGGACGCCGCCCGGCGTTAGTCAGGACGGTGGGCCGAGGCGCCAACGACCGCCTTTGAACCGGCCGCCGGGTGGAGTATACTGGCAGCCGTGACGGCCGCCGATCGGCCGGGAAGGTACCACAGCATCCGATTCTGGAGAGGCGAACATGAGCGATAATGTCAGCCGCAGGAGTTTCCTGGCGAGTTCCGCCCTGGCCACCACCGCCGGCGCCCTGTCGGGCAGCGCCCAGGGGGCCGACGAGAAGCCCGCCCGGCCCGCCGTCACGAAGCGCGACGTGCCCATGGGCAAGCTGGGCAAGCTGAACGTCACGCGGCTGATCCTGGGCGGCAACCTGCTGACCCGCTACCAGCACCCCCGCGACCTGGGATACATCAACAAGCTGGTCCGCTCCTACAACACCGACGAGAAGGTCCGCGAGACGATCGAAATCGCCGAGGCGGCCGGGATCAACACGCTGTCGGTGAACGTGACGCCCGCGGTGATGAAGACCCTCCGCGACCACCGCAAGGCCGGCGGGAAGATCCAGACCATCCTCTACAGCACCGCCAACCTGGAGGACGACCAGGCATACGGCGACCAGGTTCGCCAGATGGTGGACTTCGGCAGCGAGGCGATCTACATCTGGGGCGTGCACGGCGACAAGTACGCGGTCGGCGGCAAGAAAGGCCTGGACCTGCTGGCCAAGCGGATCGACGAGATCAAGCTCCATGGGGTGCAGTGCGGCATGGGAGGCCACGACCTCCGCGTGGTCCAGGAGATCGAGAAGGCCAAGCTGCCGGTGGACTTCTACATCAAGACGCTCCACCATCACAAGTACCCGACCGCCCCGCGTGCGGGCGAGGCCACGAGGATCGTCTCGGAGGTTCCCGGCTACTGGTGCTCCAACCCCGACGAGACCGTCGCCTGCATGAAGACGGTGGACAAGCCGTGGATCGCGTTCAAGGTGATGGCCGCCGGCGCGATCCCGCCGCGCAACGCCTTCCAGTACGCCTTCGAGAATGGAGCGGACTTCGTCCTGGCCGGGATGTTCGACTTCGACATCGAAGAGGACTGCAAGATCACCTGCGACACCATCGCCGCCGTCAAGACCCGCGACCGCGTCTGGCGGGCATAGGATTGCGGACCTGCCTGCCGGCAGCCTGTCTGCCGAAGGCAGGGAAGGTTGCGGAATACGGAATTCAAAGCCCACCCCTTCGGGTGGGCTTTTCTTCAATCGCACTCCACGCCGGTGCGTTTATTCTCTGACTGGTGTACGGCCTGGAATCTCAACTACCCGGAAAGGTGTGTGAGCCTGTGAGACGCGCGTGTGCGGCGGTAGTGGTGGGGGGACTTCTGAGCGTGCTGGCGGGGATGTGTGCGGCCGCCGAG
Source organism: Planctomycetota bacterium (assembly GCA_022705325.1). Lineage (GTDB taxonomy): Bacteria > Planctomycetota > Phycisphaerae > SM23-33 > SM23-33 > MWDR01. The sequence goes on from JAKJER010000002.1 coordinate 145,146, forward strand.
GCAACGAGTATTCACGTCAGCGGATCGGGCAGCGACGCCAACGACGGCAGCCTGGCCAAGCCGTTTGCCACGCTGGAGCGGGCCCGCCAGGCCGTGCGGGACGCGCTCAAGTCAGCCGGCGGGGGCGTTGAGGTCGTCATTGCGCCCGGGACCTACCGCCTGCAGCGGACGCTCGAACTGACGGCGGAAGACTCCCGCCCCGGCCGGCCCGTCGTCTGGCGGGCGGCGGGGGAGGTGAGGTTGTCCGGCGGGTTGGACATTCCCGCCTCGGCCTGCAAGACGGTGAGCGAGCCGGCCGAGCTGGCCCGCCTGGACGCCTCGGCCCGCGGCCAGGTGCTCCGGGTGGACCTGAAGGCCCTGGGCGTGAAGGACTTCGGCTCGTCCGTCGCCCCGGGCCGCCGCCCGGAACTGTTCATCAACGACCAGCCGCAGACGCTCGCCCGCTGGCCCAACGAGGGATTCGTCAAGATCAAAGACGTGGTGAAGAACCAGCCGTACACGAGCCACGGAATCAAGGGCGACCGCGTCGGCGTGCTGGTGTACGAGGGCGACCGTCCGGCCCGCTGGAAGGACGAGCCCGACGCCTGCCTCCATGGCTACTGGTTCTGGGACTGGAGCGACGAGTACAAGAAGATCGACGCGATCGACCCGGCTGCCAAACGCATCACGCTGGGCAAACCGGACCACGGCTACGGCTATCGCAAGGATCAGCGGTATTACGCGCTGAACCTGTTATGCGAATTGGACGCACCGGGCGAGTGGTACATCGACCGCAAGGCCGGCGTGCTGTACTTCTGGCCGCCGACCGCGGGCGCGAGCGCCCGCGTCGTGCTGTCGCTGATGGACCAGCCGCTGGTGCGGCTGGACCGCGCCGCGGACGTCACGTTGCGGGGCCTGACGCTGGAGGCCTGCCGCGGCGCCGCCGTCAGCATCTCCAACTGCATCGCGTGCCGCGTGTCCGCGTGCACGCTGCGCAACCTGGGCGGCTCGGGCGTGAGCATCCGCGGCGGCTCGGCCTGCGGCGTGAGCGGGTGCGACATCTTCAACGTGGGCGCCTCGGGCGTGTCGCTGAGCGGGGGCGACCGCAACACGCTCACGGCGGGCGGCCACTTCGCCACGAACAACCACATCCACCATTTCGGGCGCCTCAAGCGGACGTATTCCGGGGCGATCCACGTGCACGGGGTGGGCAACCGGGCGGCCAACAACCTCATCCACGACGCGCCGCACCTGGCCGTCGCGTTCGGCGGCAACGAGAACGTGATGGAACTCAACGAGATCCACCACGTCTGCCAGGAGACCGGCGACGTGGGCGTGTTCTACACCGGGCGCGACTGGACGGTCCGCGGCAACGTCCTGCGGCACAACTTCATCCACGACGTGAGCGGACCGGGCCTGTGGGGCGCCCAGGGCATCTACCTGGACGACGCGGCCAGCGGCTCGATCGTCATCGGCAACGTGCTGTACAAGGTGGCCCGTGCGTTCCTCCTCGGCGGGGGACGCGACAATGTCATCCAGAACAACCTCGTCGTCGAGTGCGGCGAATCGATCCGTTTCGACAACCGCGGGCTGGGCTGGATGAAGGACACCATCACCGGCACGATGCCCCAGCGCCTCAAGGCCATGCCGTACCGCCAGCCCCCCTGGTCGACGAAGTACCCGCAACTGCTGACCGTGCTGGACGACCAGCCGGGCAGCCCCAAGGGCAACATCCTCGTCCGCAACGTGATCTACAGGTCGAAGAAGATGAGCCTCGCGCCCGAGGTCACGAAGTTCGGCACGGTGAAGGACAACCTGGAGACGGCTGACGACCTGGGCTTTCGGGATCCGGCCAAGATGGACTTTCGCCTCAAGGACGACTCGCCCTTGCGGACGCGCCTGCCGGGTTTTGAGCCGATCCCCATGGAACGGATCGGCCTGAGAGTGGATGCGGAGAGGCCCCGCCTGCCGGGCAGGTGAACCGTCCGGGCGACATCACAAGGACAGAGCGTGAACGACAAGAACGAAATCCGCCACACGACGCAGTTCCGCGTGCGCTACAGCGAAACCGACCAGATGGGGACGTTCTACAACTCCCGCGCCCTGGAATGGTTCGAGATCGGGCGGACGGAACTGCTGCGCCACTACGGCGTGCCGTACGCCCGGATGGAAGACCGCGGGGCGCTGCTGCCCCTGGTGGAGGCCCACGCGGAATTCCTGGGCCGGGCGCGGTACGATGACCTCCTGGAGATGACCACCGTCGTGTCGTGGCCCTCGCGGGCCCGCCTGCGGTTCGACATGATGATCGTCCAGGCGGCCGGCGGCGCGCCGGTGGCCAGGGGCTATACCGTCCACGCCATCGCCGACCCCTCCGGCAAGCCGATCCGCCCGCCCGCGTGGCTGACCGACGCCATCGGGAGCCGGGATCGAGGCGATTGACACCGTCTCGCTCGCCGCGTAAGGTAGCACCCACACCCGCCGGCGGTGCGTGGTTCGCCGGCAGGATCGACCGCACTCATATCGAAGGAAGCTGAGACATGGCAGAGCAGGAAGGCCAGCCGGCGGTTCAGCAAGAAGTCCCACTGGGTCCTGTAGCCGCGAAGCGTCAGCCGTGGTGGCGGTCGATCGGTCCGGCGCTCATCACCGCGTGCGTGGTCTTCGGGCCGGGCAGCCTGGTCATCAGTTCGAACGTCGGGGCCAAGTACGGCTACGAGTTGCTCTGGCTGCTGGTGATGACCGGCGTGCTGATGGGGACGTTCATGACCATGTCCGCCCGGGTCGCCGTGGTCGGCGGCGGCTCGCTGTGCACGCTGATCGCCTCGCGGCTGGGGCGGGTGGCGGCGGCCATCCTCGGGATCAACCTGTGCCTGATCTGCGCGGCCTTCCAGTTCTCCAACAACCTGGCGGTGGCGCTGGCGTTCGAGAGCTTCGGCGTGCAGCGGTGGTTGGGCGGTCCGGACGTCAGCCAGCAGACGGGGGCCTGGATCAACACGGGCCTGCTGGCTGGCTTCAACGTGCTGGTGATCGCGTCGGTCTTCGTGCTCCGCCAGGTCTACAAGGGCCTGGAGCGGATCATGAAGGTGATGGTGGCGGTTGTGCTGGTCTGCTTCCTGGTCAACCTGTTCGTGGTCGCGCCGGGCATCTTGCGCGTGCTGGGCGGGCTCGTGCCGGGCGTGCCGGAGAACCTCTCGCTGGGGCTGCCCGTGCGGGACGCCGCGGGCCGGATCGACGACTCCATGGTGCTGATCGCCTCGCTGCTGGGCACCACGTTCTCCGTCGCGGCCGCCTTCTTCCAGGGCAACCTCGTGCGGGAGAAGGGCTGGGGCATCGAGGACTACCGTCGCGGCATCGGCGACTCGATCGCCGGGGTGGCCGTCCTGACGGGCATCAGCGCCATGATCATGATCACCAGCGCCACCGTCCTGCGGGGCAAGCAGGCCAGCGATATCGCCGTGCTCGCCACCCAGCTTCGCCCGTTGCTGGGCCCCGCCACCGGGATCCTGTTCTCCGTCGGACTGTTCGCGGTGGCCATGAACCCCTTCGTCATCAATGCGATGATCGGGGGCACGGCGCTGGCCGACGGGCTGGGCAAGCCCGCCCGGCTGAGCGACCGCTGGCCGCGACGGTTCACCGTGTTGGTGCTGCTGATCGGGATGGGCGTGGCCATGCTGGTGCTCCGCACGCCGCAACGAAAGGTGGAGGCGATGATCTTCGGCCAGGCCCTCACCGTCATCGGCAACCCGCTGATGGCGGCCGCCATCCTCTGGCTGGCCAACCGCAAGGACATCATGGGCAGCCGGCGCAACACAATCGTCCTGAACGTCGTGGGCGGGATCGGCTTCCTGATCGTCCTGGTAATGGCGATCCGGGTGCTGTACCGGCTGATCCTTCAGTTGAGTTGAGCCATTGCCTGCCCGGCGAGGCTCGGCCGCGTCTACCACCCGTGGCCGGCCGAGCCGGTCGGAGGTCCAGGGCGCCTCGTTGCCTTTTGGGGTCTGTTGCTGTAGAGTGCATGTCGAAAGGGGTCCACAATGATTACGACCTCGCGCGGGATGCGTCGCCCTCGGAATCTCCTCCTGGTTCTCGTTGCTTCGCTTTCGTTCGGCTTGCCGCAGGCGACAGGGCAGGGCGAGCCCGAAGCGCCGAAGCCGGCGGCGCCTGCCGACCGGTCCGCGGCCATCACGGCAACGGCAGTGGCGGGCCGGCCACTGGGCGTCTGCAAGTTGAGCATTCCGCACTCATTGAAGGAGGCTCCCGGCGTCCGCTGGACCTATGCCACCCGGTTCGCCGACCTGGAGGAACTGTTGGGTTGGCGGGTCCGCACGGCTGAGGATCGCGCGCTGTACGTGGCGGTTCACGATGGCCGACAGAGCATGGCTGAGTTGGAGAAGGCGATCGAGGCCGCCAGGAACGGCGCGCCGGTCCAGGACCCGACGACCGCGCCGGCGACAGGGCGCGCCCGGGTGCTCTATTTCCTCTTTGTCGGCAAGGACGAGTTGAGGCTGACGGTGTCCGGTCCGAACCTGCCGGGCCAGAATGTGGTCGTGCAGCCGGTGGACGGGGAGTCGTCGCAACACAAGAAACTGCTGAAGGAGTGGTGGGAGACCTACACCGCCAACGCCGAGCGGGCCGGCTATACCGACGCCTATCCTCCCATCGTCGAGACCTACCTCACGACGATGCTCGCTCGCCGCCTGAACCTGAAGGCCCCCGACATCGGCGGGTACTCCTATCCCGGCACGGACGGGCCCATGCGGGTCTTCGGGCTGCTGCTGGGCACCGAATCGGTCCGGATGGCCATGCAGCGCGACGCATTGTTGAGTTCGCAGCAGGGCGAGGAGAAGGCCGATCAGCCCATGCCCAAGGCGGCCCTGCCGCCGGTAGTCGCGATACCGCCTTTCCCGGGCGACGTCGCCTTCGAGCCCATCGCCGCACGCGTCCCCGAGGAGTGCTTCTACCTCCGCACGGGGAGTTTCTCCAACTTCCGCTGGTTGCGAAACGTGCTGGACACCTGGGGCGCCGCCCTCCGCGACGGCTTCGCCTTCCGGGCCGTCGACTACCAGTTCAACCAGCGGCTCCAACGCCAGATCGCCATCAAGGAGACCGCCGTCAGCCGGCTGCTCGGGCCGGCCGTCATCGCCGATGTCGCCGTCATCGGCACGGACGTCTTCTTCCGCGAAGGGGCAGGCATGGGCCTCCTGTTCCAGGCCAAGAACAACACCCTGCTCGAGAGCACGATCAAGGGCCACCGCAGCGACGCGCGAAAAGCCGACCCGGCCGTCACCGAGGCGACGGTGAAGATCGGCGGCCGAGACGTGCTCTTCCTCAGCCGGCCGGACAATGCGGTCCGTTCCTTCTACGCCGTCGACGGCGACTACCACCTGGTGACCACGTCGCGCTACATCGTGGAGCGGTTCTTCGAGGCCTCTGGCGGCAAGCGACGCCTGAGCGACCTGAAGGAGTTCCGCTACGCCCGCAGCCAGATCCCGCTGGCCCGCAACGACGTCGGCTTCCTGTACCTGAGCGACCCGTTCTTCCGGCAACTGGTCTGCCCGCACGATCGCGTGGAGATGACGCGGCGGGCGGCTTCGCTGGCGGAGATGGAAGTGCTGGAGATGGCCCGCCTGGCCGCGGCCAGCGAGGGCAAACAGGCCCGCACAGCCCAGGAGCTGATCCAGGGCGGGTATCTGCCCGCCGCGTTCTCGCGCCGCAGCGACGGCAGCGCCTTGGAGGGGCGAGACGGCGCGCTGGTGGACACGCTCCGCGGCGGGAGGGGCACGTTCATTCCTGTCGCCGACGTCGAGATCAAGGGTCTGACGCGCTCGGAGGTCAAAGCGTACGAGGAGTTTCTCCGCGACTACCAGCGGTTGTGGACGAGCATGGACCCCGTGTTCATAGGCCTGGGGCGGGCCGACGGGCCCAACAAGACACAGCATCTGACGCTGGACATCCACATCAGCCCATACGTCCAGGGCGAGTACGGCATGTTCCGCAGATATCTGGGGCGGCCCGTGGCGTACAAGCTGGCTCCCGTGGCCGGCGATCTGTTTCGCCTCGACCTGCTCCTCAGCCCGGACGTTGGCGGCCTGCTCACAGGAGAACCGGCCACTCGACCGTCGCCCGAGCCCGGGAACGCTCCCCGCCTGTTCCTTGGGCTGCAAGACTTCGGCGTGCCTATCGGGATCAAGGCCTGTGACATAGACGCGGACGAATCCGAAGGATGGCGGAACACCCGACTCTACGTTGGGCAGTTCCAGACCGCGATGGGGCGGTTTCTGTTCGGCCACGAGGAGAAGAAACCCGACGCTCAGGGCTATATTCGCCCGGGCACCCGAAAGAACCCCAAGACGGGAAAAGAGGAGGAGAACCCCTGGGAACTCTGGCAGCGGAAGCTTGGCGAGTTTCACGTCGGCGGGAGCACCAGAGAGCTGCTCGAGGCCGTCTCGCCCCAGCTCACGATCCAACCCGCCCAGCGCCCGGCCCAGATCCGCCTGCGGATCGAGGACCTCAACGGGACCAGGCTCTATGCCACCGTCAACGCCGCCGCCTACACGCACGCTCGCAAGATCTCGGCCGGGAACACGATGCTGATGGCGTCGATGATCCAGCAGCTCAACATGCCCCCACAGACCGCCCTGGCGACGGCCGAGCGCCTGCTGAACGCCAGACTGGTCTGCCCGCTGGGCGGGCAGTACCAGTGGTCGCCCCGGCGGGATCAGTGGGTCTCGTCGGCGTGGAAGCAGCCCATGCTGGCGGATGTGGACCGCGTGCCTGCCGACTTCAAGAGCCCGCTGCTGGACTTCTTCCGGCGCGTCGACCTGGAGTTCACCATCGGCGCCGACCACATCTACACGCACACGGAATTGGACGTGAAGCCGCCGAAGGAGTAACCACGGCGCGGCCGGCCGGTACGGTTCGGCCACCGCGAACTCCCGGGACAGCCGCGGGAGGAGATGCTATTGCGTCTCTTCGTCCTGGCTGACGAGTTTCAGGCGGACCTGGGCGGGCACAAGCTCGTACTTCACAGCGGGGGCCGTGGCGGGTTTGGTGGCCGCCGGACGCGAAGCGCCCGGCTTTGTGGAGGCTGGTCCGGCGGCGGCCGGTGCGGTGGAAGGCGGCTTGATCTGCTCCAGCCGCTGGATGCCCAGGATGATCTCCTCGCCCGGTCGCCGCGTCGCCCACAGGTGATCCATGAAGGCCGTGCGGTCCGTGAAGAGCTTGCCGTCCAGCGACGTGATCAAGGTCCATTCGCCCAGGCCGGCCTTCTCGGCCGGGCCGTCCTTGAGCAGACACACGGGTACCAGGCCCCGCGTGCCGGGCGGAAAGCGTGCGATGTATTCCTCGCTGCGCTCGTGCATCTCCTCGAGCGCGCAGCCCATGAAGGGCCTGGTCCGCGACGTGCGGGTGGTGACGAGGCGGCGAATGTCGTCGAGGGTGGAAAGGTGGGCCACGCCCAGGTGGGACTTTTCGAGGGTCATGCAGGCGGACTGGTTTCCGACGACCCGCCCGTGGCGATTGACCCAGCAGCCGCCCGAGGTGCCGCCCGGCGAGGGACCCGCCACGTACCACATCCGCAGGCAGGACTCCAGCATGTACTCGTAGCGATAGGCGGCGCGGGCGACCCGTCCGGGCAGCAGCAGCCGGCGGCGGAACAGGGCCGTCCCGTACAGGAATACCTCTTCGCCCTCCTCGGGCGGCGCCGACGCCAACTCCAACGCTGGGTACCCGCCGTCCCGTGGCGCGACGCGAAGCAGCGCCAGGTCGCTGCCGCGGTCAACGGCGATCCGTTTGGCCGGCAGGCGCCCGAACCGGTCCGAGACGACCTCCAGGCTGCCCTTCCTGCCCCAGACGACGTGGGCGGCCGTTACGATCAGGCCCTCCCGGGCCGCAAACCACCCGGTGCCGTTCAGCCGCCCGCCCGTGAAGATCGCCACCGAGGAGTCGCTCAGCTTCTGATAAAGCGATGCCTGGGGGATCTGGCAGCCGGCGAGGAAGACCAGGCAGATCGCAGCCGGCAGATACCGGCGGAGAAACAGACGCCAACGGGATATTCGCATAATGTTCTCGCGGCCAGGGTCCATGCGCAGGCCCTCCACAGGCCGCAACCATGGTAACCGGACGAACGGCAACTGCAAGGACCCGCGCAAGAACTCCCGGGGATGGCTCGTGCGGCGAAGGGGACCAGCCGGACCCGGCGGCTCAGGGCGGGCGCCCCGGTCTACTCGTAGCGCCCGTACTCGCGGGCCAACTCGACCATGAGGCGCAGGCGCTCGGGCTTGACGCCGGGGGCGACCGAGCAGGCCGAGGAGAGGATATAGCCCGACCCGACCTTGCCGATCCTCAGGCGATCGAGGACGGCCTGGCGGAAGGCGCCATCGTCCGCGCGGAGCATCTCGTTGACCGCGTCAAGGTTGCCCTTGAGGAAGAGCCTCTGGCCGAAGGAGGCCTTGGCCTCGTGCAGTTCGACGGTGCCCAGGGGTGGCGGGTCCAGCGTGTCGATGCCGTCGATGCCCGACTCGGCCAGCAGATCCAGGCGGTCGCCGATGGCCCCGCACGTATGGGTATACACGGGCAGGGCGCAGGCGTGGGCCGCGGCGGCCAGGCGAGACTCGAACGGCAGGACGAACCGCTGGTACATGCCGCGGCTGATGAAGCCGGCCCCCGCAAAGGCGGAACTGATGAGGACGGCGTCGGCGTGGCAGGCGGCGCAGAGAGTGACCTGTGCGGCCGCCACGGACGCCAGGCGGTCCAGCAGCGCCAGGCAGAGGTCCGGCGCGTCCACCAGGGCCATCAGGGCCTGGTCGTAGCCGAACAACTCCATCAAGTGGGTGAAGGGGCTGAAAACCTCCGCGTGGACGGAGTGGTCGGGGAGCAGCGCGCGGGTTCGCCGCAGCGAGGCGGTAGTCCAGTCGGGCCAGGCGGACGTCTCCGCCAGCGCGGACAGGTCCGGCAGGTCGAACAGCTCCGGGGCGTGCCAGGTGTTCCAGACATAGCCGTCCGTGCGGAAAACGGCCGGGTCGTCGGGATCGGTGCGGGCGTAGTCGGCGCGGCCGAGCGGGCCGCCGTCGGCGGTGAACGTGTGCGGGTTGTCGTCCGGCGGGCAGCGGGTGACCAGGCCGCTGCGCCAGGTCAAACGCTCGCCCTCGGCGTCGGCCTCGCGCCGCTCGATGCGGTCGCGCCAGTCGGCGGGACGGCCGGGCAGGTTGACCAGCACGCCGTCGAACTCGTAGCGAAGGCAGAAGTCCCGCAGGGTCTGGGCGAGAAGGTCGCTGTCAAACCAGATGTCGGCGGGGGCGTGGCGGCTGTGGAGGAAGTAGTGCCCGAGCGCAAGCTGGCACATGACCGGCACGCGGTCCGGGGCGCGGTGGCCCATGGCGAATTGGACGCGCTGTCGCGGGGTCATCTGCGCCGGATAATGCCGCGGATCCAGGAGCAGCAGGGGGGCAGGTCGTTGATGTAGTACAGCGATTGCAGGGAGTCGAATTCGCGCCGGTTCAGCTCGCGAAGGAACCGGAACTGTCCCCGCCCCTCGCCGAAGTTGGCGAGGAATTGCCGCTCGCTGGGGGTCAGTCCGCGATGGTCGCCGAAGTAGATGGCCCGCAGCAGGGGGGCCAGCGTGTTCCAGGGCGTCAGGTTGTCGTTGGTGACCTGGCCCGGGTAGAAAGTGCGGACGAGGCTGACATTGTTGGTGGCTCGCCAAGGGCTCTGCTGGACGTGCAGGCCCATGCCGAACTCGGCGAAGGCGACGTTGGCCTTGGAATGCCGGACCGCCAGGGTGGCGGTGGGAGTCGCGATGCGGACGTCGTTCGGCCCGCGGGCCGACTCCACCGACGCCCGGACCATGCCGTACTTGAGCCCGACGGCAGCCGAGACCTGCTGCCCGCTCTTGCGCAACTCGGCGATGCCCATCTTGGTGGCGCTGTCAAGCGTGAACTCGCCGCGGTCGGCCAGCTTCAGCACAACCTTGGACCGCAGCCCGGTGCGGATGACCGTCATCTCGTCGAGCTGGTCGCCCGCCTTGACCGGCTCCCACTTGGGCTCCTTGGCCGTGGTGAGCATCTTCTGGGCCGATCCGCTCACGGAGGCGACCGTGGCCTTGAAGGCCTGGCCGGCAGGGGCGGCGGGGGCGGCGGCTGGCGGCTTGTCCTGCGCCGTCAGCGGGCCGGACAGGGCCGCCGCCACGATCACGATCCACAGCATGTTCCGCATGGCACAACCTCCTCCGGCCGCCGGCCGGGGCTACTGCTTGGGCTTGAGGGCCTCGGGGATCTCGCCCTGTTGCAGGTACGCGTCGGCGCGGGCGAGAACGGCCACAAACTCCGAACCGCTGACCGGCGTGTTGCCCAGCCCTTGCACGATGAAGCCTTGATGCTGCATCTCCTGGAGGCAATAGCGGAGGGTGTGTCCGTACAGCGAGTGCCACACTCCGCCCTCCGCCTTCACCCCTTTGCAGATCATGCAGGCCAACTGTTCGCGTCGAATGGGCTTCAGCGCGTCCAGTTCCCAGGTGTCCGGGACGATGCCGCGATCGATGAGCTTGCGGGCTCGCTCGCCGAAGCCCTTGGACTCGTCCTTGGACTCCAGCAACAGGAGCACGCCTCGGAAGGCGTCGTTCTGATTGACGTTGACCTGCCCCTCGACGCGGTCGATGAACTCCGCCGACGCCTCGCCGCCCGGCAGGGGCGAGTCGGCGCCGGCGATCGGGCGCGGGCCCTGCCGGCAGCCGGACAGGGCGCAGATCAGCGCTGCCGCGGCCGCCCAGGTAGATACTCGCTGCGTATGGCGCATAGTGGACATCCTCAGAAGCTCAAGGTGAAGCCGGTGTAAAGGAACTGGCCGCAGCCGTTGTCGACGAAGGCGTCGCCGGGCTGGAAGGCCCCGTAGCGAATGGACCAGATGAGATCGGACGTGATCTGCCAGTTGGCGAAGAGGTCCCACTCCCACCCGACCCAGCGGGCGTTGGTCTGGGCGGGGACGTCGCTGAGGGCCCCGTTTCGGGCGGCCTTCTGGAAGAAGAAGACCTTGGTGCCCAGTTCCAGCCGGCGGAAGAGCTTGATGTGCTCCAGGGGGAAGAACGACGCCCCGAGAACGTACGCGTTGAGGTTGGAGACCTCCGGGGCCAGCACCAGGCCGGTGTCGCGGAAGCCGAAGCCGTTGAACGCGTGATCCTTGGTGCCCGGCATGTTCCCGCCCACGGTCGTGCCGCTGCCCACGAGCCGGTCGTTGTCGCCGGTGGCGAAGATGTACTCCGCCATCACTCGCGGACGGGTGGGCAGATCGAAGAAGTACTCCAGCATGAAGTCGAAGGCCATCGCCTCAATGCGGTCGCGGTTCTCGGTGGCCGTGTCGCTGTAGGTCTTGCCCCACTCGCCGACCAACTCGGTGCTGTAGTGCAGATTGGGGATGAAGAACCGCCCGGTGCTTCCGATGCCGACGTAGCGCGAGGTGTACTCGTAGGCCTGGGCGGGGTCGTCGGGGTCGGGCTCGGAGTTGTCCTGGTTATTCAGGAAATAGACGAAGGGCTGGTGGTCCTCCAGGCCCAGCCAGGTGAACTGGGCGCCCCAGAAACATCGCCTCTGCTCGCTGCGGATGTTGGGGGAGCGGTCGATGTTCAGTTCGCTGCGGATGGTCTTGCCCAGGAAGGCCATGAACTGCCAGTCGCGGGCCTCCAGGTCGAAGCGGACCATGTCCAGCGGCGTCGCCAGGGCCAGCGCCGTGCCGATCGTCGTGTAGTCGCGCCCCACGCGGACACGGAAACCCAGGTCCGGGGCCTTGCCCGAGGCGTTGCGGATCATCTGCCCGAGGTCGAACTGGTACCAGCCTCGCTCCAGACGGGGCTCGACCCAGTCGTCGCCGTGGAAGGGCTCGTCGCCGTGGTTCCAGTCGTCGTACTCGGTCAGCCCGCGGACGTAGAAGCGATGAATGCCCCGGTAGTTGGCGTCGCCCCAGACGCGGGCCTGGTACTGGCGGAGGGTTCGCATCTCCGTGCCCGGCTGGTCGAACTTGAAGAGGGCGAAGTTCAACCAGCCGCCACCGCTGAGGCCTTCCTCGCGGGAGACGAGGTTCGTCTGGTCCAGGCGGGCGCGAAGTTGCTCTTGATAGACCCGCATGCCGCCTCGGTCCTGAGCGACGGCTTGGGCGGCCCACGCCCCAAGCAGCCCCAACAATACGGCGGCTGCGGCGGGTCTGCGTCGTGATCGTCCAGACACGCGTAGGATCATAGCTGTGTTCCGTTTCGCCTTTTTGTGTGAGGTGCCGACTGGCCTAAGCATACCATCGGCACGCAAAAGTGCAAGAAATGAGTCAACTTATTCACACCGGCGCCCGCGTCCGGCGGGGCGCCCGAAAAAGACCGCGGAAGACACGCCCCGCGCCTGCCCGCAGGCAGGCAGCCGCCGGACGGATCACGTGCTGCGCGGGGCTACTTCTGGCTCAGGTGGAGGAACGTGCCCTTCTTGTTGCCCACAATCACGTCGGGCACGCCGTCGCCGTTGAGGTCGCAGGCGGCCACCTGCGTTCCCACGCCGGAATCGTCGTCGATCTGGTGGGGAACGAACTGCACGCCCTGAGGCGTGCGGCGCAGCTCGAACCAGTAGACCACGGCCGGGGCGCCAGGCTCCTTGTCGCCCGTCGGCCCGTGCGACCAGAACCGCTTGCCGGTCAGGATGTCCTTCTGCCCGTCGCCGTTGAAGTCGGCCAGGTCGATGGCGTGTAGCTGGCTGATCCGCAGCGCGGGCGACTTGAGGTCCGGCACGGCGGGCAGGATCTCGTGCTTCTCGAAGCTGATCTCGCCCTTGTCGTTGCGGACCTGCTTCCACCACAGCAGCCCGTAGGCGTGGCAGTGCCAGCTCGTGATCACGTCGGTCTTGCCGTCGCCGTCGACGTCGTAGCCGTACATCTGGCACGCGGCGTCGGCGAACTTGAAGTTCTTCTTCGTCCAGGGCTGGCCGGCCTTGGCGTCGGCGGGCTGCTCCCACCACCCCTCGGCCTCCAGCAGGTCCAGGCGTCCGTCTCCGTTGATGTCGCCGAAGCCCACGCCGTGGGTGTACTTGTGGTACTTGCCCTTGGGCGAGACGGCGTGGAAGGTCCACTCCTGGTCGGGCTTGGAGGTGTCGTAGGTGGCGTAGCCCAGGTAGCCGCCGGTGTTGAACAGCAGGTCCGGCTTGCCGTCTCCGTCGATGTCGTGCCACATGGGCGATTCGTTATCGACCTGCTTCAGGGCCAGGTGCTTCTTCCACTCGCCCGACTTGCCGGCGGGGTTCTCGTACCAGTAGCCGTCCTTGCCGGGCCAGGGGCAGTAGAAGATGTCCGGCCAGCCGTCGGCGTTGAAATCGCCGGTGTAGGTCAGGAAGTTGTCGCTGTAGCCCTTGGGGTCGTAGCCCTTGGGCTCGCGGACCTGGTGTTTGGTCTGGAAGTCCGGACCCTGGTACCAGAACGGGCCGGAGACGATGTCCATCTTCCCGTCCTTGTTGAAGTCGGCGAAGTAGGCGCCCTCGCAGTAGAAGGTGTCGGTCAGGCGGATCTTCTTGAACTTGGGGGCCTCGGCCAGCGCGGCGCCGGCCAGCACGCACGCCAGTGACAGGACCATGCTCATTGTCTTCATGCGAACTCCTTGGGTTATGACGTTGGCGCCCGGATCATAGCCGTTCGGGCCCTGCAGGTAAATCGGATAGCTCGGGGTTGTATTGCCGATCCGTCCCGGCGCCGCTGCCGGCGCGGCCGGGGAACCTGTACGGACCCTGCGGGCGATTATTGACATTTCCCCTTCCACCGGATACAAGCGTTCGTCCAATGACAGGCGAAGGGAGCCAGGCGGCCGACTCGTCGCACGCCCAGGACGCGCTGCTCCCCAGCAGGAAGGAACCGCAGACAATGACCAACGTGATCCGGTACGCGTGGACGTGGGTGGGTGTGTTTCTGCTGGCCGGGTGCATTTGGCCGGGCGACCTGGACCAGAGCGCGATCAACCGCTACCAGCGGGCGATGATGAGCGTCTCGCCCCAGAAGCGAATGGCCCGCCACGGGCTGGACATGTTGCGGCCGGCCCAGTCGCTGCCGGCGGGGCCCGAGTTGAAGACGGCCAAGGACCCCAAGACGGGGCGGCAACAGGTCTTCCTCAGCCTCGATGAGGCGATCATCCGGACCCTGGGCAACAACCAGGACATCCAGGTGGTCAGCTACGACCCCGCCGTCGCCCGCGAGGAGTTGATCCAGGCGGCTGCCGAGTTCGACGCGGTGGTCTTCGGCGCGTTCAGCTACGACAACACCGACCGCCGCGCCAACAGCATCATCCAGGGCGGGCAGAGTCAGACGAACGTCTTTCAGGCCGGCCTGCGCAAGCGCACCATCACCGGCGCGCAGTGGCAGGCGGCCTGGACGTGGACCCGGTCCTGGGACAACGTCGACAGCGCCTTCCGCCAGTTCTCGCCCAGCTACGAGCCCACGCTGGCGTTCGAGATCAGCCAGCCGCTGCTTCGCGACGGATGGCCCGAGGTCAACCTGGCCCGCTTCCGCGTGGCCGCCCTCAACGAGAAGAGCACCGCGCAGGCCTTCCGCCAGAAGGTCGAGGAGATCATCGCCGACGTCATCTCGACGTACTGGCAGTACGTGCAGACCCGCCTGGACTATCAGATCCAGAAGGACCTGCTGGCGGCCGGCGAGGAAACCCACAAGATCAACATCAATCGTCGGGAACTGGACGCCAGCGAGGTCAACATCAGGCAGAGCGAGGCGGCCGTCGAATCGCGTCGCGCGGCGCTGATCCGCTCGGCCAAGCTCATCCAGGATCTTCAGGACCGCCTGGTGCGGCTGATGGCGGACAAGCGCATCACGCTGCTGGGCGACTTCGATCTGGTGCCCACCAGCGAGCTGCTCGTCACGGACGTGAAGCTGGACGTGAGCGACCAGTTGCTGACCGCCCTGAAGCACAACCCGGTGATGGACCAGGCCCGCCTGGCGATCCAGGCCGCCGAGATCACCGTCCGGGTGGCCAAGAACCAGACGCTGCCCCGGCTGGACCTTCAGGCGACGGGCGTCCTCCAGGGGTTGGACGGCTCGCCCCGCCAGGCCCAGAACAACTTCGAGTCGTTCGACCACGCGTCCTACAGCGTCGCCTTGGCCCTGGAGTATCCGCTGGGCAACCGCGAGCGCGAGGCGGAACTGCGCAAGCGCCGCTTCGAGAAGCTCAAGTCCATCGCCGTGCTTCAGAATCTCGCCGACCAGCTGGGCGTGGCGGTCAAGGAGCGGGTGCGCCAGATCGGCACGACCTACCAGGAGATGCTCGCCCAGCGCCGGGCCGCCGTCGCCGCCGAGGCGCAGCTCAAGGCCCTGGACGCCCGCCTGCAGGCTGTCGGCGGGATGTCGCCCACCGAGATGCAGCTCAAGCTCCAGTCGCAGGAACTGATCGCCGTGGCCCGCCGTAGCGAGCTGGAAGCGATGGTGCAGTACAACGTGGCCCAGGCCGAACTGTCCCGCGTGACCGGCACGATCCTGCGTCTGCATGGGGTGGATGTCGCCTTGCCCGTGATCCTCAAGGACGCCCAGTTGCTCAGCGGCAGGGACCTGTCGAAGGTCGCCCCCGCCAAGCCGGCGACGGTCAACCGCCCCAGCGGAATGGCTCGCCCGGTCGCACCGCCCAACGCGATCAAGCCGTGATCCGCCTCAGCGCCAGACAATTTGACGACCTGGTCCAGGAGGCCATCGAAAGCCTGCCCAATCAGTTCCGCCGGCACATGGAGAACCTGTCGGTCGAGGTGCAGGACAAACCCGCGCCGGCCCTCCTTCGCCAGATGGACATGCCGCCCGGCGAACTGCTCATGGGCCTCTACCACGGCGTGCCCCTCACCGACAAGTCCGTCACCAGCCCCTACGAGTACCCCGAGCGAATCCTCCTGTTCAAAGGCAACATCGAGCAGGTCTGCGAGACTGTCGACGACGTGGTCGACGAGATCTACTACACCGTGCTCCATGAAGTCGGCCATCATTTCGGCATGGACGAGGACGAACTGGACGAGTTGGGATACGGGTAGCGACCCGCGGGCTTTCGACGGGTCGGCGGGGATGGTACACTTCGGGTATGAGCGCCGGGCAAGAACAATCAGTTGCGGTCGAGGTGCGGCTGTTCGCCACGTTGCGGGCGGGGCGGTTCAAGAGCCAGGTGCTGGACCTGCCCGCCGGCGCGATCGCGGGCGACGTGCTGGCGCGGCTGGGCATTGCGCCCGACGAGGTGGCCATCCTGCTGATCAACGGCAAGGAAGGCGACGCGTCGTGCCCCCTCCGCGACGGGGGGACCCTGTCGCTGTTCCCGGGCGTGGGGGGCGGGTGAGATGGTGAAACTCCCCCTGAGCGCGGAGCAGCAGACGGCCCTGCGAGCGCGGCTTGGCGAGCCTGCCTTGCGGCGCGACGGACTGTCGTCCGAGCAGGCGAGGCGGATGGCGGCCGAGACGGGCGCTCCGCTTCGGGGGGTCGAGTGGTTCGCTCTCTCCATGGGCGTGGTCCCGCACCGCTACAGCCGCAGCATCGGCACGGTGGGCGCCGAGGGACAGATGAAGCTGCTGGAGTCGCGCGTGCTGGTGGTGGGGTTGGGCGGACTCGGCGGGCACGTGGCGGAGATGCTGGCCCGCTCGGGCGTGGGGCGCGTCGCGGGCTGTGATGCGGATGTCGTCGAGGAGAACAACCTCAATCGCCAGACCTTCTCCACGCTCGCTTCGCTGGGCGAGCCCAAGACGCAGGCTGCCCGCCGCCGCCTGGCGGAGGTGAACCCGGCCGTCGAGTTCGAGGGGTTCACGTGCGGGTTCCAGGACATCCCCGAGGAGGTCCTCTCGGCCTGTGATCTGCTCTTCGATTGCCTGGACTCGGTCCCGGCCCGCCTGGAGTTGGAGACGCGGTGCGCGTCGGTCGGTCGGCCGCTCATTCACGGCGCCATCGGCGGGTGGTACGGACAGGTTGGGGTCGTCTGGCCGGGCAGCAATCTGCTGAGCCGCATCTGCGGGCAGGGGGGCAGGGGTATCGAGAGGGAACTGGGCAATCCGTCCTTCACGCCGGCGGTCGCGGCGGGCCTGATGGTCTCTCGTGGCATCCGGGTGCTGCTGGGCCTGGTCCAGCCGGGCCGGGCGAGCCTCCAGGTCTTCGACCTGCTCAACGACGAATGGGAGACGCTGGAGTTGTGACTCGCCGTCCGCGGTGCCAGGCCGGAGGCAGGCTCACGGTCTACAGCGTGCTGCCCGCCGCCTTGGTGCGGTATCGCAGGAACAATCCCAGGTCCACAGCCACCAGCAGGGCGTTCAGGCCGTACAGGGCGGTCACCGCCTCGGGCCTCACGCCGTCCTGTGCGGCCCGGACGAACTTCGAAATCAGCCCGGCCAGGTACCCGGCCAGGATGAGCACCAGGAACAACCCGCTCTTGCCTTCGACGCGCTTGGCCCGCCAGGTCTTGAGGATAGCCACCGGCCAGGAGACGCCGAAACACAGAAGCATGACGCCTTCGAGGACCTGGGCGATGCTCATTCGACGACGGTGCCCTGCTCGATGATCCGATCGCGGATTTCCTTCTGCTTGGTCTCCTTGATCTCGTCATCCTTGCCGCGGACGCGAGGCGGGGCGCCCGTGCGGATGTCCACCCAGAGGTCCTTCTCGGTCCCCTTGGTGATCGTGACGGTCCCGCCGATGTCTCCGGCTCGCCAGTGCATGTCGGCGGGCAGATCGCCCTTCTTGATCTTGACCGCCACGGGCAGCTTCCCGCCGTCGGGGCTTACCGTGCCGGCATACCGCGACCCGTACGGGCCGTTCAACTCGACCTGGCGGGGCGTGTCGGTCAGGTTGGTGAATCGCAACGTGACCTTCTTGTCGCAGCCCATCGTGAGGGCGGCGCCGCTGATCGCAACCAAAGTCAACAGCTTATTCCACATGGCATTCTCCAATGAGGTCTTGGCATTGATGTTCCGTGCTGCTTAAATATACCCTTCCCACGCCGGCGGGACAAGTTGGAATGAACCCGCCGCGGCTTCTGGAGCGCGACGGCGCTCGGGACCGCCTGAACGGCGGGCTGTGAACGCCTCCGCGTGCCGGCGCGGCACGAGGCGGCGAGGCCGGGAACCTTCGCAGACTGTGGGCGTCGGATGAAGTGACAAACCGAGACGGAGAAGTGAAGACCACTCCATGAAGATCGCCTTGGCACAATGCAACCCGATCGTGGGCGACATCGCGGGCAACACCGCCCGGATGGCCGATTGCATCGACCGAGCGGCGGCGGGGGGGGCGGACCTGGTCGTCTTTGGCGAGTTGTCGGTGGTGGGGTACCCGCCGCGCGACCTGCTTCGCAAGGAGCGTTTCATCGCCGACACGCAGCGGGCCGTCGACGCGCTCGCCCGACGATGCACCCGCGTGGCGGCCCTCGTCGGCTACGTCCGTTCCACGCCCGAAGCCCAGGGGAGGCCTCTTCAGAACGTGGCCGGCCTGCTCCAGAACGGGCGAGTGGCTCACGTCCATGTCAAGACGCTCCTGCCCACCTACGACGTCTTCGACGAGACCCGCTACTTTCAGCCGGGCCCGCCCCCGCGCTGTTTCGAACTCCACGGGGTCCGCATCGGCCTGTCCATCTGCGAAGACCTCTGGGACGCCGAGGCCCTCGGCCGGGCCCTCTACGGACAGGACCCCATCGAACTGCTCGTAGGAGATGGGGCCCAGGTGATCGTGAACATGGCTGCCAGCCCGTTCCAGGTGGGCAAGGGCCAACTTCGGGAAGACCTCTTCCGCCGGCGGGCCCGGCGGACGCGCCTGCCGGTGATCTACGTCAACCAGGTGGGCGGAAACGACGAACTGGTCTTTGACGGCGCCAGTTGCGTCGTCGGCCCGGAGGGGCAGGTGCTGGCGAGGGCGGCGACGTTCCAGGAAGACCTGGTGGTGGTGGACCTGGACGGGGGCGTCCAGGGCGGGCCGGCCCCGGCGGGGGACATGGCCCAGCTCTCGGCTGCCCTCAAGCTGGGCCTGCGCGACTACGTCCGCAAGTGCGGCTTCTCCAGCGTCGTGCTCGGGCTCTCGGGCGGGATCGACTCCGCCGTGGTGGCGGTGCTTGCCGCCGACGCCCTCGGACCCGAGAACGTCGTGGGCATCTCCATGCCCAGCCGCTACAGCAGCGACCACAGCCAGAGCGACGCGGACGACCTGGCGCGGCGACTGGGCATCCGCTGTCCGCGCATCGCCATCGAGCCCATGCACCGCGCCTTCGAGGCCGCCCTGGGCCAGGCCCTCGCCGAGGGCAACCGCGAGATCGCCGACGAGAACATCCAGGCCCGCATCCGCGGCGCGGTGGTGATGGCCTTCTCCAATGCCTTCGCCCACATGCCGCTGGCCACGGGCAACAAGTCGGAGCTGTCCACCGGCTACTGCACGCTGTATGGCGACATGGTGGGGGGGCTGGCCCCCATCGGCGACGTGTACAAGACACAGGTGTTCCGCCTGGCCCAGCATCTCAACGTCGAGGCCGGGCACGAGCGCATCAACCGCTCCATCATTACCAAGCCTCCCAGCGCGGAACTCAAACCCAACCAGGTCGACCAGGACAAATTGCCCCCGTATGATCTTCTGGATGCCATTTTGGAACGATATATTGAAGGGGACCAGACGGGTGAGCAGATCGCCTCGGCCGGCTTCGACGGCGAGGTGGTGCGTAGAGTGGTGCGGATGGTGGACGCGGCCGAGTACAAGCGGAAACAGGCGGCGCCGGTGCTGAAGGTGACGGCGCGGGCGTTCGGGACGGGGCGGCGGGTGCCGATCGCCCAGCGATATGTTTCGGTTGGAGGTTTCTAGTGCAGGTTCTTTGCGGTCAGTGCGGACAGAGCATCGTGGTCGAGGACGCCCAGGCAGGCAGCCTGGTCGCCTGCCCGCGATGCCAGAACCAGGTTCAGGTCCCCCGCCTGGACGAGGTTGAAGCGGTCCTGAACGGCGACGATTCCACCCTGGGCCTGGGCGACTCCGACGAAGGGTTCGCCGGCATGGCCAAGCAGGCCATGTCACGCAAGATCCAGGTGGCCTGCGGCAAGTGCGGGCGCACCCTCACCGTCAGCGCCAGGATGGCCGGACGAAAGGCCCGATGCCCCGCCTGCAACACCCAGATCCTCATCCCGTACCCCGACGAGGGCCAGGACGACGCCGCCCTGGAGAGGCTGACCAAACGCAATCACCGCCCCCACAATGAGCCTCCGCCCCAACCGCACGAGCATCATGCCCAGCCCGCCTCCGACGCGCAAGCAATGAGTCAGGACGACCAGGAACCAGTCGCCGCCGTTCCGGTCAAGAGCGACTCGCTGGAGACCCTCGTGGCGGCGGCCGCCGCCCTCGACTCCGCCGCCAACCAGCAGTCCGTCGCCCAGGACGTTCCGGCAGACCTGGCCGAGGCGGTCGCCGATGTCGCCGCCGAACGCCGCACCCGGATCAGCCGAAAGATGCGCGGCTGGATGTTCTACGTCGCTCTGGGTTGCGCCGCGGGCATCGCCATCGGCCTGGGCATCTACCTCGTGCTGGCCCTGTTGGCCCCGCCTCCGCCCGGCACCACTGAGGTGGCCCACGTTCCGCCCGACCCCTCGCCCCAAACCGGCCCCGCGCCGCACCCGGCGCCGACAACCAAGAAGGGCGCTCCCACCCAGCCCGTGATTCCGCCGCCCGCGACGCCCAAGATCAGCGTCGTCACCGCCGAGTTGAAGGACTTCGGCGCGGGCGGGTACTTCCCCGCGCGGCCCGGGCACGTCTTCTGGGAAGTGACCGCCGCCCTGAAGGCGGGCGACAAGCCGCTCAGCTTCTACAACTACGGCAAGACCGCCACGCTGACCACCGCCTCGGGCACCTACGAGAGCCTCGGTTCCCCGCCAGATTCCCCCGCCTTGCCCGTGCCCAGCCGGCGCGAAGTGGTCTCCCTGGCCGGCTCGCAGGGGCGCCAGATCAGCCTGCTGTTCCAGGTGCCCATCAGCGACAAGCAGGGCACGCTGAAAGTCGCTTCGCTGCCGGAGGCCCCCGTACAGCCCGCGCCGGTCCAGGCGCCGACGAGCCTGGCGGGAACCTACCCCGAGGCCTCGCCGCGCAACCTCCGACCGCTGCTGCGCGATCCGGTGATGGCCGCCATCCAGGCTGCCCCCGCTCACCAGATCGTCCTGAAGGACGCCCAGGCGTCGGGCCTGGAGGTTTCCATTCCCGCCGCGGCCGTCAGCGGCAGCGCCCAGGCCGGACCCGACGGCATGTACCAGGCCGTCCTGCGAAACGGCAAGGACGAACTCAAGTGCGCGCTGCGACCCATGGTCGATGGACGCGGGGTGATCCTCTACCTGTCGGATCAGCCCTTCCATCAACTCACGTACGCCCGGCCGGGCAGGCCCAAACCCCAGCCCCGGCCCCAGCCGCCCAAGCCCAAGCCCCCTGCGACGACGTCAGGCAAGGCCCAGCCCGCTCCGCCGGTCCAGACCCAGCCCCAGACGGCGCCGACAGGGCCCGGCACGCTCTTCGACGATCCCAACACCGCCGGTCGCCCCGCCAGCCGACCGGCAGGGGAGAGCCATCTGCCCGTCCTGCCGCCCAAGGACCCGCCGCCCACGCCCACCCTGCCGCGGGACCACGGGCACAGGACGATCTTCGACCACTGAGATTACCATTGCGGATCGAGCCCGCGGCAGGTCTGTTCGAGGGCCTCGACCACCAGAAGAGGAAACCCGGTGCAACCCCTCAATCGCCCGTACAAGTTCATCGGCTGCGAGATCGTCTACCGAGAGGCATGCCTGTTGGCCGCCCGCAGCCCGCGTCGCATCGACGTCGAGTTCCTCCGCAAGGGCCTGCACGACCTGGAGACGGCCGACATGAACGCCAAGATCCAGGCCACCATCGACGCGGTCGACGCCTCCGTCGGTTACGAGGCCATCCTGCTGGGCTACGCCCGCTGCAACGACGGACTGGCCGGAGTGACGGCCCGCGACATCCCGCTGGTGATTCCCAAGGCCCACGACTGCATCACGTTCTTCTTCGGTGGACGCGGACCCTACCAGCAGTACTTCGACAACCATCCCGGAACCTACTTCCTGACCAGCGGCTGGAGCGAGCGAAACAACTACGACGACAAGAACTACGCCCAGCCCGCCTACGGGCAGACCGGCGTGATGGGCAAGATCGGCCTGGCCGAGCCGTACGAGCAGATGGTCGCCAAGTACGGCAAGGAGAACGCCGACTACATCATGTCCACGCTCGGCGACTGGCGCAAGCACTACACCCGCCTGCTGTATCTGGACATGGGGGCGTGCGACGAGTCCGCCTTCATCGAGGCCGCCCAGGGCGAGGCCCGCGAGCACAACTGGCACTTCGAACGCCGCAGCGGCGACTGGACGCTCCTGGAGAAACTCTTCGCCGGTCACTGGGACGACGACTTCGTCATCGTCCAGCCCGGACAGAAGATCGTCCCGCTGAACAACGACCAGGTGCTGGCTGCGGAATGACGCCGCTCCCCGCCGCCGCCAGGCGAATGTCCCATTTTTCAGGAAATTCACGGCCGCGCATCCGGCCGAAGACCCGCGCACAAGTCATTGCATGAACTCCTGTTGCGCGACTTCCTGTAATATCGGCAAACTCGGAATACTCAGAAAAACAGGCTCTTCCACGGGACACCCCAGGCCAAAATGGGACATTCCAGGCCTACAGCCCGGTGAAATTCCGATACGCCCATAGTCCACAGGCAGTTACATCGTCGCCAGAAGTGAGTCTGAAAGAGCCTTCGCTATCCGCGATGTCTGGACGATCCGGTCGCTCGAGCCTTGCAGTAATCCCCCCAACGGTCGGCCAGCAGGGGGCACCGCCCGCGAGGCACGACCATCCAGCGGAACTGGGCGCGGACGCTGGCGGCGTCGGTGATGAACCCCGTGCCGTTGGGGCAACGGACGGCATAGAAGCCGCTCACGTCGCTGCGCCAGACGTTGGCGCTTGCTGAAGAGATGGCCCACGCCTGGGCGTCGGTGCTCAACAGGAAGACCGCGCTGCCGACGAGCAGCAAAGCCAGCACGGACACCAGCGGCAACCAGGCCTTGAACGTTCTGCGATTGCTCATATCTGTTGTACGCCGCCAGGAGAACGTCGCATCCCCGGCAAGAGGCCGACTGCCCAGCCAACGTGGCGGGACCAGGCTAGGAGCGCGAGCCTCCGGGAACCTGCGGGAACATACGATGCAGCGGCGGCTCATGACGGGTGGGACGACATTTAGGTGGAAAAGCCCCCCAAGGCCCCTTCCGCACGACATAACATTGATTATCGGACGTGCCAGATGCCCCAGATAGGCCAGACAGGACGATTTCGCCCACATCAGAACATGACTCCGGCCGCGAGCCTCTTCTCGGTCCTTTAGACGTTTGGGAGGTCACGCTGGGCAAGAGTCACGTCCGCTGCGGCTCGCAGGCCCCGCCCGCGCGGCGTTCGCGAGGCGTGCGGCGTGTGGCGGACTGCGGGGATCATCAGCCATTCGAATGTGAGCGTTGCCGGATTTGAGGGGTTCTTATTGAGTCGGAGGCGTCCTCGTGGTATGCTTCGCCTTTACCACGGAAGGAACGCATGAGCGAAGACCTCCATCATGAGTGCGGCGTGGCGGGGTTGTACTGGTTGGACAAACCGGCGGGCAAGGCGGGACGGGTCAGCAGGCTGATCTCCGAGGGCAACGTTACGCCCCTGATGCCGGCGATGTTGCTGGACCTGCAGAATCGCGGGCAGTTGGCCAGCGGGATGAGCAGCTACAATCCGCGCCGCTCGCAGTTGCTGGACACCTACAAGGAGATCGGCACGGTCATCGAGGCGTTTCGAATGTCTCACCCGGCCAAGCACCAGTCGATCCTCACCCAGTACGCCGGCCGGGCCGTCATCGGCCACACGCGCTATGCCACCAGCGGCGCCGACGACACGCGATACGCCCAGCCCTTCGAGCGCCCCCACGGGCGGCTGTGGAAATGGTTCGCCTTCGCGTTCAACGGCAATCTCGCCAACTACGCCGAACTGCGCGACCGCCTGCTGCGCCGCAAGGACTATCACTTCACGCTCAACACCGACACCGAGATCGTCATGCACGCGTTAGGCTATCGCCTGCGAGGCGACAGCCTGCCCAGCCTGCGCAACGTGATGGCCTCCATGGCCCGCGAGTTCGACGGCGCCTACAACATCGTTTTTCTGGACGGCCAGGGGCGCATGTTCATCGCCCGCGACCCGCTGGGCATTCGACCGATGAACTGGGCCGTTGACGGGCGGCTGTTCGCCACCGCCAGCGAGTCGGTCGCGCTGGCCAACATGGGCTTTACCGACATCCGCAGCTTCGAGCCCGGCGAGATGGCCGTCGTCGAGAACGGGCAGCTTCGCTTCGAGCGGTTCGCCCCGCGCAAGCGGCACGCGCATTGTTTCTTCGAGTGGGTCTACTTCTCCAACGTCGCCAGCACCATCGACAATACCAGCGTCTACCTGGCCCGGGCCCGCTCGGGCGAGCGCCTGGCCGAGGTCGAAGACCAGAAGATGGACGCCTCGTGCATCGTGGTCCCCGTGCCCGACACCGCCAAGGCCGCCGCCGACGCGTTCGCATTCCGTATGGGTATTCCGTGCGTGGAGGGTCTCATCCGCAACCGCTACGTCGGGCGGACGTTCATCCAGCCCAAGACCACGCGCGGCGACTCCGCCAAGAGCAAGTACACCCCCCTGCCGCGGGTGCTGGAGGGCAAGCGGGTGTTCATCATCGAGGACTCGATCGTCCGCTCGACGACGCTGGCCACGCTGGTCGAGCAGATCCTCAAGCGGGGCGGGGCCCGCGAGGTCCACGTCCGCGTCGCCTGCCCCCCTATCGTGGCCCCCTGCTTCTACGGCATCGACATGTCCACGCTGGGCGAGTTGTTCGCCCCTCGTCACCTGCCGCCCAACTACAACGGCGAGCCCGACCAGGCCACCCTGGAGCGCATGGCCAAGGCCCTGGGCATCAACAGCCTGCGATATCTTACCGTGCCGGACCTGGGACCCTGCCTCAACGTCGACGGCCACGACCTCTGCAACGGCTGCGTCACCGGCCAATACCCCACCGACTGGGGCCGGCGCCTCATCCGCTCCGCCCGGCGCAACCTCAACTCCGGCCGCGAGGGCCGCACCTACGAGCCCGGCCGGACGCGAGCCTGCCGGAAGCTGTAAGCGATCCCACAGCAACGCCAGCGCCAATGGTGGCAACATCTTAGGAGTCTTATCAGCTCGTCCAACTCTCACTTCCCGGTTTGGCCGTCACGTGTATGTATGACGGGTAATCGCGGACCCTTTTCAGGGGGCATCAGATCAGTCCGATTCTCTTGCGGGTGATCTGAAGGATTCCTATACACAAAGACAGTCATCGCTCTCGTTCCTGCGGATACATATCCGCCACCCACAGGAACATCGCCTTGACGGCACTGCCCAGCGACTATAGCATAGCGTATTGTTGCTTTCTCACATTCTCTCCCGGGCCGCCAAGCCCCTGTCGGAAAGGCGGCACGTGCCTGTGCCCCCATTTGGGCAGAATAGGACAAAGCAATGTGGACTGGCGACGAAGACTTTATGCGAATGGAGTATGAGAAGCTCCGTGATGAGATTCTATCTCTGAAGAAATGTCAGGTTCAAATCGTGCATCTTGCGATTCTGTTGCTTGCGGCTGTCTTTTCGGGTGTAGGCTATATTCTCTCAAAGGACGGTCCTCCTTCCGCCGGCATCGTAGGTGCATTCTTGCTTGCGAGTCTGCTGCCATCCATAATGCCCATTCTTGCGTGGCTGATCGTCCACAAGAGCCGTAGCACCTTTCGCTGTATTGCCTGGACAAGGATAATTGACTGCTATCGGACCAACGATTCCCGCATTGGCGGCAGGCGATACACTGGTTACGAAAGTGCATTTGCTGTCCTTCGCAGATGTGTCTGGTGCCAAGGGCGAGGCTCTCCCATGAGAACAGTTGTAGAGATCATAAAGTCGGTGTTGGACCCCCGGTATAGGTGGAAGTCAATTCTTAGGGGGTACCGGCGAGCGTGCAGAAGTTGCGGGGTTCAGCGATCCGCAAGTCCGCCTAGGAACGTGAAGTCGCAAGGGGCGGTGGGAAACTACTACACGGTGGTCACAATTATGTTGCTGACCTTCGGTCTTATGGGGCTGATCTTGGCGCTGTTTCTGTACGTGTACGCATGTTCCTTGGCCCAGACATATGTCGTCTATCTCGCGGTATGTGGCGGGCTCCTCTTGGTTCTCGTGATCGGATACTATCTTCTTTTCGCATGCTATCTGCTCAACGAAGCTGATGCCCAATTAAAGGGAATTCCCTTCTCTATTCAAGCTCATGTGGAGATGTTCTTGTGTGCCATTGCATCGCCAGGCAAGGTTGGAGCAAAGGAGATGAAAACGGTGGTAGAACCTAACGGTCCGGCGACTTGACGGGCTGTTCTTGTGAAGGGGTGGACATGGCCGTGGGCTACCCTCTTCTGGGAGTCGGGCAAGTCAGGACGTGTAGTTAGTGCCGGAGGGATTGAGCAACGGCTCCAAGCGATCCGCCCGCCGTCTCCTGACAGCCGCGCCCTTCCACAACCCGCCTCTAAAAGGGCAGGTCCGCTCGTCCGCTCCTCATGGGCGAATCCGCAATCGCCGCCCTTGTCCTTGCTTTCGTCCGGGCCGCGCCGTATAAGGCCCTCTTACCGAATTTCAACCGTTGTTTCGCACGGGCATGACCGGACGGACGGACCCCCGGCCCCGGGCGACGGCGTGGCCCCTGGCACCCTTTGGGAAAAGGAACAATCATGGGCGGCTTCTTCGGCGTGGTCTGCGCGCAGGATTGCGTGCAGGACCTGTTCTACGGCACGGACTACCACTCGCACCTGGGCACCAAGCGCGGCGGACTGACGGTCCTCAACTCAGCCGGCTACCAGCGGTTCATCCACAACATCGAGAACGCCCAGTTCCGCTCGAAGTTCGAGGACGACATCGCCAAGATGCACGGCCAGTCGGGCATCGGCGTGATCAGCGACCACGAGGACCAGCCCCTGCTGATCGCCTCGCACCTGGGCGACTACGCCATCGTCACCGTGGGCAAGGTGGCCAACGCCGACGCCCTGGCCGCTCGGGCCTTCGTGCGAAAGTCCACCCACTTCGCCGAACTGAGCGGGGCGGAGATCAACCCCACCGAGATCGTCGCCACGCTCATCAACGAGGGCGGATCGTTCGCCGAGGGCCTGGCCATTGCCCAGGAACGGATCGAAGGGTCCTGCTCGATCCTGCTGCTCACCCGCGAGGGCATCTACGCCGCCCGCGACCGGCTGGGGCGGACCCCCATCGTCATCGGGCGTAAGGACGGCGCGTGGGCGGCCACGCTCGAGACGTGCGCCTTCCCGAACCTCGACTACGAGATCGACCGCTACCTCGGTCCGGGCGAGATCGTCCGCATCACGGCCGCCGGCGTGGAGCAGCTTAAGCCGCCCGGCGAGCACATGCAGATCTGCACCTTCCTGTGGGTGTATTACGGCTATCCCGCCAGCAACTACGAGGGCATCAACGTCGAGGCGTCGCGCAACCGTTGCGGGGCGGCCCTGGCCAGGCGCGAGAAGCTCGAACTGGACATCGTCGCGGGCATCCCCGACAGCGGCACCGGCCACGCCCTGGGCTACGCCGGCGAGGCCCGCATCCCCTACCGCCGCCCGTTCGTCAAGTACACCCCCACCTGGCCGCGCAGCTTCATGCCCCAGAACCAGGCCGTCCGAGACCTCGTCGCCCGCATGAAGCTCGTGCCCATCCGCGAGTTGATCGACGGCCAGCGCCTGCTCTTCTGCGAGGACTCCATCGTCCGCGGCACGCAGCTTCGCGACACGATCCAGCGGCTCTACGCGTGCGGGGCCCGCGAGGTCCACATGCGCCCCGCGTGCCCGCCGCTGGTGCACGGCTGCCGGTTCCTCAATTTCTCCCGCTCGCGCAGCGAGCTGGACCTGGCCGGGCGGCGCGCCATCCAGGAAATCGAGGGGCGCGACGACGCCAACCTCGACCAGTACGCCGACCCCGACAGCCCCCGCCACGCCGAGATGACCGAGGTCATCCGCAAGCGGCTCAACCTGACCTCCCTGCGCTACCAGAGACTCGACGACCTGGTCGCGGCCATCGGCATGCCGAAAGAAAAACTCTGCACGCTGTGCTGGGACGGCTGCACCGGCTGCTCCGTTTGAGCTAGAATGGTTCGTACGGAACGGAGAGCGACATGGCCAAACAGAAGATCGCCTACACGGACCACTTTGCCGCCGTCATGAACACGCTGACCAGCAGCGGGGTGCTGGTGGGCGCCTACGACGCCGCGGGCAAGGGCAACCTCATGACCATCGGCTGGGGCGCCATCGGCAGCATCTGGGGCCTGCCCGCCTGGATCATTCTCGTCCGCCCCAGCCGCTACACCTACCGGTGCATCGAACACAGCGGCTGCTTCACCGTCAACGTGCCCACCGCGGACATGCACATGGCCTGCGCCGTCTGCGGGTCCACCAGCGGGCGCACCCGCGACAAGTTCGCCGACTGCAAGCTGACCGACGAGAAGGCCCAGACCGTGCTCGCCCCCGCGGTGGCGGAGGCGGCCATCATCTACGAGTGCCAGGTCGTCCACCGCAACGACGTCCAGCCCGAGCGCCTCGACGGCGAGATCATCTCCGGCGCCTATACCGCGGGCGACTTCCATCGTTTATACTATGGCAAGATCCTCGCCGTCCGCGCAGAAGCCGACGCGGGCGATCGCCTTCGATCCGTGTAGCGGGAGAGCCCCGCCTGCCAAGCCTGGCAGGGCGCTCACCGTGCTCAGGAGATTGTCATGCGGTGCACCCTGCTGGCCCTGGCTGCCTTGTCCCTCACGACGACGTCGCTCCTGTCCGCCCCGCCGGCGGTCAAGCTCCAGGACGACCCCCCCACCGTCAAGACGCCCAAGAGCGGCGACCTCACCGGACGGATCGCCAACCCCGCCAAGGTGGCCGACCTCTCGCTCGTCTCCCGCGCCACGCGCCAGACCTACACGCCCAAGACCTGGGATCGCGCCGCCGGGCGGTTCACCTTCGCCTCCCTCCCCGGCGACGCACGCTACGATCTGATCATCAAGACCACCGACGGCCGGCAGATCGAGGGCATCGACCTGGACTTCTGCGATCTCCGCATGGTCCGCATGGCCGCCGAACGCCGCAAGGAGTTGGGCCTGCCCCCGGAGCGCACCCAGAAGTTCAGCGCCGACGACGCCAAGGCCATCACCGAGTGGATCTCCAAGCTTCAGGACTTCATGGAAATCCGGCGCCCGCTCTACATCCACGGCGACGGGCGGCGCTGCACCGTGCTGCTGGAACTCATGCGGACCCGCGAGCACTACGCCGGCTCGGGGCAGTTCGTCTGGCGCGTCGAGCTGTGGTACTTCCAGAACGAGTACGGCGGCTGGGAGAAGGTCCCCAACCAGGAGCGCGTCCTGAGACGCAACCGGATCGCGCCGGGCGAGTGGAGCAAGATCCACCTGGAGTACTTCCCCGAGCTCAGCGCCCAGGTGGACCAGGCCGGCTACTGCCGCCCCATCGAGTTCACCATCCCCGACAAGGGCGACCTCTCCCGCGGCCGCCTGCCCAACACCCAGCCCGAGGTCAAGACCCCCCCGCACATCTCGGGCCTGGACGTGAAGGGCGACGGCGACAACAACTGATCCGCCACTCGCCCGTCCCCTTTGTCACCGCCCCGCGCGAGGGCTGCTTGACCCGCGGCTCAATCCTCCGCCCCGACAGCGGGAATCCGGACTCCATTTGACGCTCGCAGAAAGCCTGCCCGTTCCCGCAAGTTCCATTATCAGCCTGCGTTTTCCGAGATGACGTGGGTAGTCACACCAAAGCGAAGGTCCAAGAGAAAGGAGAATGCGATGAAACCGAAGATGACGAGCATTGTGGTATGGCTGTGCGCGATCCTGGCGATCCTGGCGGCCCAGGCCGGGGCGGCCACGTATGTCTGGGACGGTGGCGACGTCGACGACGCCAACTGGGACAGCCCCGATAACTGGACGGCCGACTCGCTCTACCCGGACGCCCTGGGCGACGTCGCCCAACTCACCGGGAACGTGCGCACCGCCGTTGCACTCAACGGCAATCGGGCACTGGGGTCGCTGGAGTTCACCGCGTACAGTCACTCGGGCAGCCAGCCCGGATTCGTTCTGGACACGACCAGCCTGAGGAACACCCTCACGCTGGCCGACGGCGGGACGATCATTTCGGCCGTGGGCGACTGGTTCATCCCGGCCCCGGTCATCCACAGCAACCTCGTGCTCAACGGGGCGGCGACCATTCAGATGAACATTAACGACGGCAACAACAAGTACATGGACTTCACCGGCACGATTACGGGATCGGGCCCGCTGACGCTGGGCACGACCCTGACGGGCACCCGAAGGGGGTACATTCGCCTCGACGGGACCAACACCTCCTTCAGCGGACAGGTCACGATCGACGGCGCGATGGCCGTCATGAACAACACCAGTTGCTTCGGAACCAACCCCACCGTCAACCTCCTCAACGACGCGAAGGTCGGGTCCATCCGGGGCTCCTACAACTACAACTTCATCGGCAGCGGCGCGTTGTACGCCTGGGGCGGCGTCACGCAGAACGGAACCATCGCGATCGCCAACGGCATGACCGCCACGCTGGACAGCGGCGGCGGGAACTCGTTCAACTGGAACGGGGCCATTTCGGGACAGGGCACGCTGGCCATTGTGGGCGGTTCCACCAACGCGACTCCCATCACGCTGGGCGGCGCCGCCGCCAACACGTTCTCCGGCGGCCTCCAGGTCAGGCAAGGGTACGCCGCCCTCAACAAGACCGCCGGCCTGGACGCCGTTGCCTGCGACGTGACCGTAGCCGGCTTCGGCCAGGCCAACAACAACCCCAAGGTGCTTCGCCTGGCCAACGACAACCAGATCAAGGACACAGCCGTCGTCACCCTGGGCCAGGACGGCACGGGCCAGGGCATCTTCCGGATGAACGGGCGGAACGATGCCATCGGCGGGCTGGCCAGCGGAGCGGCGGGCTCGGGCATCGTCGAGAACGAATCCGGAGCGTCCAACACCGGTACGCTGACGGTGGACGCAGCCAACGGCGCGACCTACGTCTTCTCCGGCGTCCTGCGGGACGGCGACGGCTCGGGCACTGACGGCGTGCTGGCCTTTGAGAAGAAGGGCCTCGGCACGCAGGTCCTCAGCGGAACCAACACCTACAGCGGGGCCACCACCGTCAGCGCCGGGCTGCTCCGCGTGGACGGGTCGCTCGGCGCCGGCAGCTCCGTCACCGTCACCGGCGGAAGCCTCGGCGGCGCCGGAACGGTCAACGGGCCGCTGATCGTCCAGACCGGCGGGGCCGTTGCTCCCGGCCTCAGCCCGGGCGCGCTTGCCCTCAACGCCTCCCTGCTCCTCCAGGGCTCGTACGACTGGGAACTGGGTGACCTCAAGGACAATTCCGACGGCGCGGCCGGATCGGACTGGGACCTGATCGTGATGAACGGTGCTGGCGCCGACCTGATTGACGCCACGATCAACCTGGCCGGGCTGGCGCCCTCGAGCGATCCGTTCTGGCAGGCGGCGCACACATGGACCATCTTGTCCGGGGCCGGACAAATCAACCTGACCGGCGGCGCCGTCACCGGATACGATGCAGACTTCGGCAGCTTTGCCTTGGCCCAGGGCAACGGAGAACTGCTCCTGAACTGGGAGGCCCGCTCCGAACAGTCCGACATCCCCGAGCCCGCCACCCTGACGTTGCTGGTCGTGACTGCGATAGGCCTCACCCGCTACCGCCGGCGTCGCAGCATTTGCTAGCCGGACCCGAAAGAAGGTCAGACGCACGCTCACATTCCTGCGGTCGTGCAGGCGCGGTCCTGCCAGGACCGCCTTGACCCCTGCGCAGGGATCGGGGAACATGCCCGCAGGAGCATGCGATGAACACACGGCGCTTCGGACTGTCGATCTTGTTTGGCGCGGCGATGGCCTGCGTGGCCTCGACCGGTCTGGCTGAGCCTCCGCCCCAGGCCCCCCCCGCCTCGATCGCCTTGCGGCAGGTGCAGGCCGTCCGCGACGTGCCCCGCGAGCGGGTGGTCCTTCAGACCGGCTTCGAGGAAGGCCAACCCCTCTGGAAGTTCAACGGGCACGAATTGACCGACGCCAGGGCCCGCACGGGCAAACGCTCGTTGACGGGCCAGGTGACGAGGGAGAAACAGGCGGTGATCCTGGAAGTGCCGCTGAAAGCCCCGCCCGGGCAGCGCCTGCGGATAGAGTTCTACGTCTGGTCGCAGGGCCGCACCGGTTGCGCCCTCTGGTGGAAGGACGCGAGCGGGCGATATCCCGTGACGCGGCTGGACGAGGCCCCGCCGCGCTGGTCGAAGATCGATGGCGACGTTCCGTTCTCTCCCGACGGCTCGGGCGTGCTCCAGGTCGTCGCGCCCACCTCGCATGGCAGCCCGCCCGGGCGGATGTGGGTGGACGACCTGACGGTGACGGCCACCGACGGCCCGCCGGCCCTGGGCGAAGACGTGCGGAGCTTCCCGGCCGTCGCGTTCGATCCGGTCGACAAGACGGCGTACGTGGCGCAGATCGCCCGCCCGAAGGGCCGGCTGTGCGTGGAGATGCGGACCTTCCGCGAGGGGCGTCTGGCGGACGAACGGACGCTGACGGACGAGGCGCTGGCCGCTCCGCCGGCCGCCGGCGCGAAACCAGGCCCGTTGACGGGCCTGGCCGCCCCTGCCGTCGCCGCCCTGCCCCACGGGTGCATCCTGGCCGTACCCGTCGAGCGCGATGGCCGCTGGAAGGTCGCGTGCATTGTCTGCCGCCCGCCCATGGCGGGCGATCCATCCAAGCGCCCCACGGCCACACCGCGAACCCCTGCCCTGCTCGACGCGGGCGGGGCGAGCAACATCTCCCCCGCCGTTGTCGTCAGCGGCAAGACCGCCTGCGTGGTGTGGGAGTCCAACTCCGGCGACGCCCGAGGCATCTACGCGTGCTCCGTGCCGCTGGACGCCGCCGCCACGCCGGGCAAGATCATCCGCCTCTCCGCGCCGGACGCCAACAGCTACAACCCCGCCCTCGTCGCGTTGGCCGACGGCTCGCTGTTCGCCGCGTGGGACTCCTTCCGCGACAACTCGTGCCACATCTACGGCGCCGCCTGGCGCGACGGCAAGTGGCAGGGCGAGCGCCGCCTGACGCATGATGCGCGCATCGAGCGTCACCCGCGCCTGGCGGCCTGGAAGAACGAAGTATGGATGGCCTGGCAGGCGCAGAGCTTCAAGGGCATTCGCATCAACGCCGTCAACGAGCAGCGGGTGCTGGTGGCCCGCGTGGACGCGGACGGCCTGAAGGCGCCCGCCGGCCTGGCCAAGGCTTTGTGGAGCGGGCGGGGGCTGCTGGTGCGACCGCAGATCGCGTTCGACGCCGCCGGGCGGTTATGGCTCAGTGCGCGCCAGTCCATGGGGCAGCACACCGGCTGGCAGGCGACGCTGTGGCGGCTGGACGCGGGGGGGTGGAGCCCGCCTGCCCCGTTGCTGCACGCCCAGGGGCGCTGGCAGCCGGCCGGCCTGGCCGCGACGGACGACGGCGTGCTGGCGGCCGTCCAGTACGACGACCTCGTCCAGACCGGCAAGACCCGGGGCGTTCACCCCGGATGGAAGAGCGACGTGGCGGTGGTGGCGGCCGCAGCGCCACCGGCCGAGTCGTCCCCCCTGCCGGTGGCCCCGCTGGAGATGCCGGCCACGGAGTTCTCGCTGCCGGCCTTTCGCGAGGCGGTGGCCGCGGACTTCCCACGGCTGACGCACGAGCACGACGACAGGGAACTGACGCTCTTCTGGGGCGACCTGCACGACCACACGGACCTGTCCATCTGCGCCCGCTCGACGAATCCGCCCGGAGGCGACCTGTTCGCCAACGAGCGGGACCTGGAACGCCTGGACTTCTGCGCGTTGACCGACCACGGCTACAACTTCGACGCCCCGCAGTGGGCCTACAACGCCGAACAGACCCGCAACAACCACGACGAGGGGCGATTTGTCACCTTCCTGGGCCTGGAGTGGACCAGCAGCGCCAACCCGCCCGAGAACCCGTCCAAGCCGGTCGGCGTGGGCAACGCGCAGCGCTACGGGCACCACAACCTGATCTTCCTGGACTCCTACCACAAGCGGTTCTACGACGCGTACGACGGCGACATCTCGCCCGCCGACCTCTGGAAGCGGATCGGCGATGCGGAGTTCATCTGCATCCCGCACGAACTGGCCGACTGGCAGCATCTCGGGCGGGGCAACCCCCCTACCGACTGGTCGTTTCACGACGAGAAGCTCCAGCCGGTGGCCGAGATCTTCCAGGCCCGCCAGTCGTACGAGTACTTCGGCTGCCCGCGCCAGTCGAAGACGGGCACCCCGGCCGGCGGGCACTACTACCTCCAGGACGCCTGGGCGAAGGGCATCGTCATCGGCACCATCGCCAGCCCCGACCACGGAGGGGGCATGGGCAAGGTCGGCGTGTGGGCCGACAAGCTCACCCGGCGCGACATCTTCGAGGCCCTGCGGGCCCGCCACACCTACGGGACCAGCGGGGCCAAGATGGGCCTGTTCTTCTCCGCCGGCCGGGCCATGATGGGCGACAAGGTCGCCCGCCCTTCCGGGCCGATCCGGTTCCAGGTGCGGGCGCAGGCCCAGCGCGAGATCAAGGAACTGGTCATCTGGAGAAACAACAAGATCGCCCACCGCATCGAGCCCGGCAAGAAAGAGCTGCGGATCGAATGGACCGACGCCAACCCTCCTCCCGACAAACGCCTGTGGTACTACGTCCGCATCCATTGCGCGGACGACGAGCTGGCTTGGACCAGCCCCATCTGGTTCGAGAAATGACAACGGGCGCGGATCCGGGCTGCCGGGTGGCGGCTACTGACCGCCAACGACCGCGTGCTCCGAGCTGGCGCAGAGTTTGTCCTTGTCGAAGACGTTGAAGTAGTACACGGCCGCGTCCTTCGGCAGGTCGGCCTCGACCCGCCCAGTCGCGGCGTCGATGCGGGCGGGGATGGTCTCCCACAGCCGCTTCTGCCACTTGGGGCCCGGGTCCTTCGTGAAGTTCAACTCGGCCTTCTCGGCCGGCACGGGGCTGCGGAAGCTCGCCCAGACCTTCTGTCCGTCGCGCCCCTGGCCGGTGATGCGCGGCAGGTCGCGCTTGCCGCACAGAACGTGGTCGGCGAAGGCGTAGATCTCGTCCGGCTTCCAGCCGATGCCGTGCCCGTGGGCGAAACGGACGCGGATGCACAAGGCCCGCAGGCCGGTCGGCAGGCGGTACGACTTCTGGAGCGAGCCGAACGGATAAGCGAAATCGTTGGTCCCCGTCACCCACAGCATGGGCATCTTCGCCTTGGGCAGATGGCTGGACGGATCGAACGCCGCCAGCCACCGCTGGGCCTTCTCCGTGCCCATGTGCGGGAATTGGGCAACCCAGGCGGAGTCCTCGTCGAGGAACCCGCATCCGTAGACGGGGATGGCGAGCTTGAAGCGGCTGTCCAGCCCGCTGACCATGCACGTGAGGTAGCCGCCCCACGAAATGCCCGTCAGGCCCGTCCGCTCGGCGTCCACTTCCGGCAGGCTTCGCAACAGCGAGTGGCCGAGGATCACCGCGGCCACCGCGTGGTACGACCACTGGTCCTGGACCGGGCGGTCAAGCTGGTCGAACCCGCCCCAGCCGCCCGGGCCGCTGTGGTCGTGGCGGGCCCAGCCCTTGCCCTCTTTGGCCTTCTTCGGCACGCCGCCGCTGGTGTCCATCGCGATGGCGGCGTAGCCCCGGGCGGCCCACACGCGGACCCACTCGTCGAAGGCCGTCCCGCCCCCGCCGTGCACGCAGACCATGGCGGGCACTTTCTGTCCGGGCTGGATCTTCTCCGGCAGGCCGATGTACGCGAACACCCGCGTGGGCTTGCCCGCCAGCGGCACGGAGTCGTAAAACACCGCCCGCACGCCCTTGGCGTCGAACCCCTCGGCCGGGTGAACCGCCGGCGCCTTGTACAGCGCCTGCACGTCCCAGGGCACGACGGGATCGGGGCGGGCCGACTCGGCGCGGGCCGCGATCGACGCCGCCAGCACGACCGCCAGGATCAACACGAATCGAATATCGCGGGACGGACGCATGTCTCACTCCTTTGCTTTCTGTGACGGGCAGCGACGGCTTTCTTCAATGGTCAATGGGCAATGGCTCACAGTCCCAGCACGTCGGCCATGGTGTACAGGCTGGGCGGCTTGCCGACCAGCCACTTGGCCGCCCGCAACGCGCCGCGGACGAACGTGTCGCGGGTGTGGGCGGAATGGGAGATGGTGATCGTCTCGCCCAGCGTGCCGTACTGCACGGAGTGCTCGCCCACCGTGTCGCCCAGGCGCAGGGCGTGCATCCCGATCTCGCCGGGGGTTCGCGGGCACAGTCCGCCCCGGCCCAACGTGACCGTCGAGCCGTACTCCTTGCCCAGTTCGTCGCAGATGGACTTGGCCAGGGCGATGGCCGTGCCCGACGGGGCGTCCTTCTTGAAGCGGTGGTGCGTCTCGCTGATCTCGATGTCGTAGTCGGCCCCGAGCGACCGGGCGACCTGGCCGACGATCTTCAGCAGCACGTTGATGCCCACCGACATGTTGGCCGCGAAGACGATCGGCATGTCCGACGCGGCATCGGCGATCTCGGCCTGCTGGTTGGCCGCCAGCCCGGTCGTGCCGATGACCATCGGCACCTTCTTCTCGCGGCAGAGGGGCAGGTAACGCATCGTGCCCTCGGGCAGCGAGAAATCGATCAGCACGTCCGGCTGGGCGGTCAGCTCGCTGCCGACCCGGACGCCGAACGTGCCCACGCCGGCCAGCTCGCCCACGTCCTTGCCCATGTCGGCGTGCCCGGCCACCTCCAGCGCGTCGACGATGTCGAACTGCTCCGACTCGATGGCCAGGGCGGCGATGCGCCGGCCCATCCGTCCGGCGGCGCCGGTAATCGCGATTTTCGTCATGACAGCTCCTCGTGTAGTCGTGAGTGCGAAGCTTACCATCCACGCGGAGGATTGCAACTGTTCGTGGGGCCAGGTCCTCGCCTCCGTGCGGGCCGCCGGGGGCGAGCCCTTGCCTGGCGCGGGGCGATACGCTTTAATCGGTCTCTTATGAAACCCGTGGAAAAGGCCATTGCGGACATTCTGATCGTCGAGGACGAGGACGCCCACGCCGAGGCCATGCAGGAGGGACTGGCCCGCCTGGGCCACCGCTGCAGCGTCGCGGGCGACGGGGCGTCGGCCATTGCGCGCCTGTCCAGCCAGCACTTCGACATCGTCGTGACCGACCTCATGCTGGGCGAGGGGCCCGACGGGCTGGCCGTCCTGGAGGCCGCCCGCACCCACAACCCCGGCGCCAAGGTCATCCTGGTCACCGCGCACTCGTCGGTCTCCACCTGCCGCACGGCCCTCCAGCAGGGCGCGTTCGACTACATCGAGAAACCCCTGGACCTGGACGAGTTGCGGGCGGTCGTCGAGCGGGCCGCCGCCGATACCGCCCAGCGCCGCCTCATCCGCGAGCTGCGCCAGCGGCTGGACGAGCGATACGGCTTCGAGAACATCATCGGCAACAGCCCGCAGATGCTCGCCATCCTCGAGACCCTCCGGCGCGTCGCCCCCACCGACCTGAGCGTGCTGATCCTGGGCGAGTCCGGCACGGGCAAGGAACTGCTGGCCAACGCCGTCCACCAGAACTCCAAACGAGCCGAGGGGCGGTTCGTGGCCATCAACTGCGCGGGCCTCAGCGAGACCCTGCTGGAGGACGAACTGTTCGGGCACGTCAAGGGCGCGTACACCGGGGCCACCACCGACCGCGCCGGGCGCTTCGAGCACGCCGACGGCGGAACCCTCTTCCTGGACGAGGTGGGCGACATGCCGCTGGCCATGCAGGCCAAGCTCCTGCGAGTGCTGGAGAACGGCGAGGTCGTCCGCGTGGGATCCAACGAGCCCATCCGCGTGGACGTGCGGATCATCTCGGCCACCAACAGCGACCTGGCCGGGCGGGTCGAGGCCCACGAGTTCCGCGAGGACCTCTACTTCCGCGTCAAGGGCGTCACGATGGAGATCCCGGCCCTGCGGTCCCGCCGCGAGGACATCCCCCTGCTGATCGACCACATGATCCGCCAGGCCAACACCGAGCACGGCACGAAGGTCAAGGGCGTCGACGCCGAATGCCGCCGCGTCCTGATGGCTTACCCTTGGCCGGGCAACGTCCGCCAGCTCCGCAACGTCATCGAGAACATGGTCGTGCTGGCCGCGGGCGACAAGCTCACCGTCGACGACCTCCCGCCGGAAATCCACCGCCGCCCCGACCAGATCGCCTCCGCCCAGCTCAACCAGCTCGCGGGCATCAGCCTCGAAGAGGCCGAGAAGGAACTCATCCGGAACACGCTCAAGATGGTCGGCGGCAACCGCGAGCAGGCCGCCCACATCCTGGGCATCGGCGAGCGGACGCTGTACCGCAAGATCAAAGAGTACGGCATCGACGAGTAGGGCGCGAGGGCCAGCATGGGTACGAAGCGCATCCAATTCGGCCCGTCGCTGCCGGGCCTGTTCAAGGCCGGCTCGTTCGTTGTCCGCGGCTTCATGCTCGTCTTCGCCTGTGCCTGGCTGAGCGGCGTGGGCACGATGGGCGCGATGATCGTCAAGTCGCTGCTCCAGGAGGTCCGCAAGTCCTACGCATACGAGCCCGTCCAGGCCCGGGCAGCCGCGCTGAGCCCGCGACTGGGCACGCTCCCGCCGCTCCTGCCTGAACTTCCCGAGGCGCCGCAGCCCGCCCAGGACGACGAAGGCGACGAGGACCAGCAGGGCAAGCTCACGTATGGCTACCGCGTCGCCGGCCGGGAGTACGAAGGCTCGGCCTGGATCGCCCGCACCCCCACCTCCGTTCAGCAGCAGGCCCTCGACGCCGCCCGGGCGGGCCGCTCGTTCACCGTCTACTACGATCGCGACGACCCCAGCCGCAGCGACCTGGACGCCGTGCCCGACGTCGCCGCCTTCGGCGGGCTGCTGTTCATGATGCCCTTCCTGGCCATCGGGCTTGGGTTGGCGGGGGCGGCCCTGTTCGCCCCGCCCGAGACGTGGATGCCGTCGCGCACCGGTCGCTCGGCGGGCCCGCCTGGCCGATTCCTCGTTGCCCCGTACGCGCTGCTGTCGGCCGGGGCGTGTTTCGGCTTCTTCGCGTTGGCCGGGCGGCTGCACTGGCAGACGGCCCTGGTCGTGGGCCTGGTGCTGCTGGTCGCGGTCGTGCCGGGCCTGAGCCTGCTCATCGCCTGGGCGTTCAGACGGTGGCGACGGCGCCCGGACCAGGTCCCCGCCGACGCGCCCGCCCCGCCTCCGGCGGAGTCGCTCTTCCCGCAGGCCGCCGCACCAAAGGACCAAGGCGACCCGCGGTTCGCTCCGCCCTCGCCCCAGCCGGCCGGGCACGATTCCCGCTTTGACCGGCCCGGACGCGAGTCTCAACCCGCCTGGACGCCGATGATCATCCCCGACCTCGGCGACGACCCGTACAGCCGGTGGCGCGCGGAGCAGTCGCTGCGCAAGACGATGACGGGCCTGCTGGTGTTCACCTTATTCTGGTGCGGGCTGACCGGCGCCTTCTGTTACTTCGTCGTCAGCGTGTTTGTCCAGTCCTGGCATGCGGTGAACACGTACGTGCCCGTCGGCGGGGTCGTGCTTTCCAGCCGGATCAAGACCACGCACGGCGATTCGACCACCTACGCCCCGCTGGTCCGCTACAGCTACCAGTACGAGGGGCGCACGTTCGCCGGCGAGCGGCACAGCTTCGACAGCAGTTCCTCCAGCGATCATCGCTACGCCCACCGGGTGGTCGAGCAGTACCCCAAGGGCAGGAAGATCACCGTGTTTGTCGACCCGGCCGACCCGGCGCAGTCGGTCCTGCTGCGCGAGGTGCCCGCCCAGACGTACTTCCTGCTGCTGTTCCTCCAGCCCTTTGTGACGGTCGGCGTGGGCATGTTGGGGGCCACGCTCATCGTGCCCGGGCGGCACGCGCGGGTCGGGCGGTTCCTCCGCGACGAGGCCCGCCTGCCCTGGAACATCCCCACCTGGGGCCGGCTGGAGCAAGACGCGTCGGGGCTTGTCATCCGCCCCCGCCGCGGTCTGACCGGTCCGCTGCTGGCCCTGCTGGGCGGCTACGCGATCGTCTGCTTCGTTTCGATCTTCGTCCTGCTGCTGTGGCGGGGACTCAGCGGCGTCGCGCCCGGGCACGTGCGAGCCGTCCTGCTGCTGGGGGCCAGCCTGGGCGTGGTGCTGGCGATCAACGCCCTCCGCGTCCGTCGCGCCGCCGTCAGCATCGGCTGGGACAACCGCACCGGGCGTCTCACGGTCGACAGCTTCGCGCGCACCATAGACGTCCCCATGACCGACGTGCGTGCCTTCGCCCTGCGAGGCGTCCGAAACCCCAGCCGGATGCACTCCAATAAGGACAAGGCGCACGCCCCTCTGCTGCTGGCCCTGACCGCCGACGGTCGGGAAGTCCCCATCCACGTCTTCTCGGCCGACGGCGACGGCAACTACGTCGCCTGGAAGGTGACTCGCGAACTGGCCCGCCTGACGGGCAAGGAGCACCGGCACCCCGCCCCCCTGCCCAGCGGACGCGACGAGTTCAATCCCGCCGCCGCCACCAGCCTCAAAGACATGATCGCGATGGCCAAGAAAGCCCAGAAACAGGCCCAGGAATATCGCGACCTGATCTGAACGCCGCACTTACACGACCGCTTGCCGGGACGGGGCGGGCGCCGTAGAATGTAGTAGTCAACCGAGAGAAGGTGGCGCTGTGGCTTCGCAGCAATACAAAGACCGCCTCATGCGGGTGGTAAACGAACTGGGCGACGACGCGGTTGTCAAGGTCGTGGAGTTCGCCGAATCGCTCGGAGGGGTATCGCCGGAAGAGAACGGGAAACCTTACAGGAACCTGGGCTTCTGTCGGGGACAGATCCGTATCGATCCCTCGTTCTATGACCCGCTGCCTGAGGAGATTCTCAGGCAGTTCGAAGGCGACGAGGAATGAATCTTCTTCTCGATACGTGCTCGTTCCTCTGGGCTTCAAATCAACCCGAAAAACTCACCACACTCAGCCTCGGTTTGATCTCCGCTCCTGAGAACTCCATCTTCCTCAGTTCGGCCTGCGTCTGGGAATTGTGCGTCAAGAATCGCATGGGCAAGTTGGATCTGCCCAGGCCGCCGCGAGAATTCGTGCAGTGGGCCACCAACGAATTGCGTCTGCTCCCGCTTCCCTTGAGTCTTGAGGCGGCCGCACTGGAGGCGGGGTTGCCTGTTCACCACCGCGATCAATTCGACCGGATGCTGGTCTGCCAGGCCCTCCATCACGGCTTGACGATCCTGACGCCCGACCGGCTGATCCGCCGGTACGGAATCTCGTGCGTCTGGTAATGGCCCCTATGGCGCCAGCCGCCTGGCCTTCTCCTCTTCCGCCCGCCACCTGGCCAGTTCCGCCTCGCTCCAGGCGTTGGCCTCCAGGTAGTCGCCGCAGAACGGGACCTGCAGGTCGATCCAACAGGCGAGCCTGTCCATCTCCTCGCGGCTGAGGGCCACCTTGTTGTGGCCCTTCTCCAGCATGGCGATCAGCCCGCTCTTGCACGCCCCGGCGTGGTACGGCTCGAGCATGGGCGGCGAGGACTGCGGACTGACCCAATTCACCACGCGGTTGGGCAGCGCCACCAGGATGTGCCGGTCGTAGCCGCCCGGGCGCTTGATCACGTTGGGCGGGAACAGGAACGGTCGCAGCAGGCCCACGTAGGCGTCGCTCCATTGGCGTGCGGCCAGGTGCTCGACCGCCAGGTCGCCCTTCAGGCTGAAGGGCTTCTCGTCGGCCCCGCAGCCGGGCGCCAGGGCCGACTTCGCGTTCAACGCCAGGATCTCCTCGTACGTGCCCTTGTGGGGATAGGCGAGGATCCTGCCCGTCAGTTCCTTGTTCTCGGCCGGCTGCCATCGCCGCCCGCTGTGGCAACGCACGCAGTGGCGGTCCAGGATGGGCTGGATCTCCCTGGCGAAGCTGAAGCCGCGCGCCGGCCCGTAGAAGCCGGTCATCTCCTCCGCCCCCGCGCGCAGGGCCATCGTCGTGCCTTGCCGCCCCGGCGGCGTGCTCGCCTTCGTCTCGTGGCAGCCCACGCAGGAGGCGTTCTCGCCCGGCATGAGCGTCGCCCAACTCCGCATGGTCTGGATACAGTGCCCCTTGGCGTCCAGCACCTGGAAGAACACCGGGGTGTTCGCGGGCGCCCGCAGATAGGCCGAGCCGTCCGGGTGGATCGTCGCCTGCCCCAGGACCCGCTTGACGTCCCAGCTTCCGGTGATCGAGACCGGCGTTCGCACGTGCCAGTTGCCGCCGGCCGGGCCGGTGTTCAGCGAGCAGCCGATCGACGTTCGACGGTACTCGATGGCGACCGCCCGCAGCCGCTTGGCCGCGCCGCGGGCCACGCCGGCCAGCCCCGGCCCGGCGTATACGTCCTGCACGTAGAACGTGCCGTGCGTCTGCTTCAGGTCCACTCCGCTGGCGCGGACCGGCGGGCGCGGGCGGGCCAGGACGGGCACAGGCTGGTTGCACGAGACGACCGGGTCGCTCGCCAGCAGTTCGCGCCGCCCGTCGCGGTCGATCAGGTAGAGGCGATAGCGGACGCCCTGGCCCCGCCCTGCGGGCAGGAACGCCTCCGGGCAGCAGGCGACCAGGAAGTGCTCCTCGTCGAGGGCGCAGGGATACTGGAACTGGTCGCCCTCCTGTCCCCAGCGATCGACCCGCACGGGCTGGGGCTTGCGCGGCGGGGCCAGCAATTCCACGCCCGAGTCTTCCTGTCGTCCCCGCGTCGGGTCGATGATCGCCAGCTTGCCCGACTGCGGCGTGTGGTGGCCCGACGCGATCGCCACCGCCTTGCCCGTGCCCGGGATCGCCCGGGCGTGGTGCAACGACGTGGGGAAGTACGAATTGTTCCCGTAGTACTCCGTCTGGGCCGTCCCGTCCTCGTTCATCTGGAACAGCGGCTGGGGATAGATCTGCCCGCGGTCGTTGTATTCCCACCGCGTGTAGAGGACCCGCCCGTCGCCCATGACTCGCGGGTAGGAGACGCTCACCTGGTCGAAGCCCAGCCGGCGGATGCGAGACCCGTCCCGCTCGCAGCGATACAGGTTGAAGGCCGTGTAGCTGATGCAGTCGCACTCCTGGACGCAGCGGCTGGAGTTGAACACGATCCCGCCGTCCGCCAGATACGCGCCCTGGATGTCGGCCACCCCTTGGGCTTCCGTGATGCGGCGGACCGCCCGCGTCGCCAGGTCCATCTCGTACAGGCTGAACTCGCGGTCCTTCGCCCCGGCGGTGCACGAGTACAGCACCCGCCGCCCTTCGAAGTCGATCTCCGGGTCGCGCACCAGGCCGCCGCCCCTGGCCTGTGAGACCAACTCGGTCACCTGGGCGTATCCGTCCCGCATCTCCAGCAGGCACAGGCTCCGCCCGCCGGTGGCCACCAGCGAGTACCCCTGGCTGGCGCGATCGTCGAATTTGGTGAAGACGACGCGCGAGGTCTTGTCCAGCAGCGCCCCCAGCCGCACGCGCCGGCGCAGCTCGCACAGCTCGAAGTACAGCCCGACCGCCTCCTCGTCCCCCCCCGATCCGGCCGCCGCGACCCGTGCCGCCATCTGGGCCGGCACGTCGCGGATCTGTGAGGCGAGCGCGCGGCAGAGCGCCGCGAACAGGGCATCGCTCTTGCCCGCCAGCCAAGCCGCGCCATCCCCGGCCGACACGTCCTGCGCCAGCCAGTCCGCGGCGCAGGGATGCGCCGATTCCAGGCGGAGAAGGAAGGCCCTCCAGTCGCCCCCCTGCTTGCGGGCCTGCTGCAATTCAGCCGCCGACGGGCCGTGCGGGGCCGCCCAGGCGAGTCCGGCGGTGGCGAGCAGCGCCGCTGCGAGGCAAAGGCGTCGGGACATGATCGCTCTCCATGATCGCGTGGCGCCGGGCCGGCCGGGTTGACCCGGTCAGGACTTGAGGCCCTTGGCGGGGCTGGCCAGCAGGAGCGACGCGATGCGCTCCAGGATGTCGGCGGGTTCGCTCATCCGCCCGGGCCCGACCTCGCCGCAGGCGAGCGGGCCGCTCTCGGGCCCGATGATCTGCACGCCCCAGCCCGTCAGGCGAGCCAGGTTGGCCTGCGTGGGCGGGGCCTGATACATCCGCGTGTTCATGGCCGGGGCGACGAGGATCTCGCACGCCCCGCAGGCCGACAGCGCCAGCGTGCTGACCAGGTCGTCGGCCAGCCCGCAGGCCATCTTGGCCAGGATGTCCGCGGTCGCCGGGGCGATCACCATCAGGTCCGCCCGGGCGGTCAGGTCCAGGTGCCGGGCATTGTAGTCCCGCGTGGACTGCCACATGCTCGTGAAAACCTG
The DNA here is from genome assembly GCA_022705325.1 of Planctomycetota bacterium. GTDB lineage: Bacteria > Planctomycetota > Phycisphaerae > SM23-33 > SM23-33 > MWDR01. The sequence continues at coordinate 189,593 of JAKJER010000002.1, forward strand.
GCGATGCGTCAGGGCCTGGAAGGTCAGCGGCTGGACGAACTGGGTGGCGGCCTCGGTCATGGCGACGCTGACGCCCGCCCCGGCCTGCACCAGCTTGCTGGCCAGGTCCGCGGACTTGTAGCACGCGATCCCGCCGCTGAGGCACAGCAGGACCTCGTAGCCGTCGAGCCGTCCGCTGCCGTCGCCCATGGTCGGCCCCTACTGGAGAGCCTGCTTGGGCGTCGACACGTCGGACTTCTCGTAGTCGATGCCGATCTTCTCCTCCAGGATCTCCTGGATGACCACTTCCATGTCGGTCATGCCACGCTTTCGCTCCACCAGCGGTCGCGTGCCCTGAAGCAGCTCGACCAGGCGGCGCTGGATCAGCGCCGTCAGCTTGAACTTCCCGCCGACCTTGTTCACGATCTCTTCGCTCTTGAGGGCTTCAATCATTGCGTGTGTCGCTCCTGCTTCATTGCCACCGGCTGGGAATCCGGGGTCTATTCCACGTTCTGCACTTGTTCCTTGATGCGGTCTATCGCGGTCTTGATGTCGACCACCGCCCAGGCGATCTGCGAGTCGTTGGCCTTGGAGGCGATGGTGTTGGCCTCGCGGAGCATCTCCTGGGCGATGAAGTCCAGCTTGCGCCCGGAGGGCTCGGGCGTGTCCATCGCCTGGCGGAACTGGCTCAGGTGCCCGGACAGCCGCGAGATCTCCTCGGCCACGTCGCAGCGGTCGGCGAACAGCGCCACCTCGCGGGCCAGCGTGTCGCCTTCGAGATTCAGGCGCGCCTGGGCCGTCAGCTCGCTCACCCGCTGGGCCAGGCGCTGGTGGTACTCGCCCACCACCAGCGGGCTGCGCTCGATCACGGTCTTCAGGTTCCGCTCGATGTCGCCGCAGAGTTTCTCCAGGTCGTTCCGCGCCGCCTCGCCCTCGGCCTGTCGCATCGTCATCATGGCGTCCAGGGCCTGGCCCACCAGGGCCAGCAGGCCTTCGCCGGTCCGCTCGCATAGCTGATCCAGCGGCGGCGGTTCGAGCACGCCGGGAAGCTGCAACATCACGCCCAGGTCGATCCGCAGCACCGGGTCGCCGTCCACCTCAAGCAGTTTCACCTGGTCCAGGTACCGGCTGAGCACCGCGCTGTTGACCTGGTAGGCCGCCTGGTCGTCCGGGACGCGCATCCGGACGGCGGCGGTGACGCTGCCCCGCGAGAGCTTCCGCCGCACCAGGGCTTCGATCTGGCTCTCGGCCGAGGCCCAGATCTCGGGGACCTTGATGCCGATCTTGAGGTAGCGATTGTTGACCGAACGGACCTCGACGGCGTATTCCACGCCTTCGATCACGCCCTGGGCGCTTCCGAATCCGGTCATCGATTGCAGCATCGTCAACCTCTCCCAATGGTCTCGCTGGCCAGGCCGTCCGCGGCGGCCCGGATTACTTCTTCGCGTCGGCCGGCTGCGTCGTGGCCGGCGCGGGCTGGGTCGCGGCCGGCTTGGTGGCCGGCGCCTCGGGCTGCGTGGTTGTGGGCTGAGTCGTGCTGTCTTCGTCGCCCGTCAGGCTCTTGCCCTCGGGCTGGACGTACTTGGCCACCACCGTCGCACTGGGCTGCCAACTGCTCAGGAACGCCTTGGCCTTGACCGTCGTGCCCGCGGTCACCGGGAACGGCTTGGTGTAGAGCTTGGACTGCTCGGTCGGCTCGCTGCCGTCGGTGGTGTAGTACACCGCGGCGCTGGGCGTCGGCGTGCGGATGGTCACGAACTGTTCGTACGCGATGGCCGTCCCGTCGCCCGGGCTGATGACCGGCTCGGCCACCGTGCCCCCTTCGGGGCGGTAGACCAGCGTGGTGATGATGGCCAGCAGCAGGAACAGGCCGGTCAGCGTGATGGTCACCCAGGTGAACACGTCGCCGGTCTTGGTGCCGAACGCGCTGCTTCCGGCCCCGCCGAAGGCCGCCCCCAGGCCGCCGCCGCGCCCTTTTTGGAGCAGCACAACCACGATCAGCAGGATGCAGACGATCAGGAACAATACTGCCAGAAAGGATCCCATACTCTCGTTTCCTTATGTCGTATGGCGTGGCGGCCCGGCCGCCAGGCCTTGGTTCACATCCCGGCCCGAACGATGCCCGCGAACTCGGTCGCCTTCAGGCTCGCCCCGCCCACCAGGGCGCCGTCGATATCTTCCTGGGCCAGCAGCTCGGCCGCGTTGGAGGCCTTGACCGACCCGCCGTATTGGATCCGCGTCGCCGCCGCCGTCTGGGCGCCGTACAGCTTGCCCACCAGTTCGCGGATGGCCGCGTGCACTTCCTGCGCCTGAGCGGGGGTGGCCACCCTGCCCGTTCCGATCGCCCAGACCGGTTCGTACGCGATGGTCACCTTCGCCATGACCGTCTGGCTGACGCCTTCCAGGCCGATGCGGACCTGGCGCTGGACCACGTCCATGGTCTGCCCGGCCTCACGCTGTTCGAGCAGCTCGCCCACGCACAGGATCACGTCGATGCCGTCGCTGAGGGCCTTGAGGACCTTGCGGTTGACGATCTCGTCGCTCTCGCCCAGAAGGTGGCGGCGCTCGCTGTGGCCGAGAATCACGTATCGGCAGCCCACGTCCTGCAGCATTCGGATCGACACCTCGCCGGTGAACGCCCCTTCGTTCTCGAAGTAGGCGTTCTGGGCCCCCAGGGCCACCCGGCTGCCGGCGATCGCCGCTCCCACGTCCGCCAGGTACACCAGCGGCGGGCACACCGCCACGTCCACCTGGTCCTGCGAGCCGACCTCTACGGCCACGGCGCGGGCCAGTTCGATCGCACCCGAGCGGGTGGTGTTCATCTTCCAGTTGCCGGCAATAAACAGTTTGCGGGACATTCGCTCTCCTTGTCTGTCCGGTTGTGCTCCAGCGAGGGCCTCTAGACCGGGTCCTGTGCCCGCGGAAAGCTGCCCAGCACGTGCAGTTCGCCGCAGTGCTGCCGGGCCTCTTCCAGGGCGGCTACGAAATTCGGGTCTTCGCAGTGCCCTTCGCTGTCAACGAAGAAATAGTATTCCCAGTTCCGCCGCTTCGACGGACGCGTGTCAATGTTGGTCAGGTTGATCCCGTGACGCGAGAAGACGTTCAACACCTCGACCAGCGCCCCGGCCTTGTGCGCGGTGGTGAACATCACCGCCGTCTTGTCCGTGCCCGTCCGCCCGGCCGGGCGGGGCGAGATCACGAAGAACCGCGTCATGTTGTTGGCGTTGTCCTCGATGTTGGCGAAGATCACCTGCAGCCCGTACAACTCGCCCGCCAGCGTCGAGCCGATCGCCGCGAGCCCCGGCTGGGTGGCCGCCATCTCCGCCGCCTTGGACGAACTGGCCACCGGCAGCAACTCCACCTGCTTCAGGCTCGCCGACAGCCAGTTGCGGCACTGGGCGAACACCTCCGGCTTGGAGGCCACCACCTTGATCTGGTCGATCGGGCAGCGGGCCAGCAGGTTGTGGTGCACCTCCAGCACCACCTCCGCGCAGATGTGCACCGCCGCGTCGATGAACGAGTCCAGCGTGTCCACCACGCCCCCGCCCACGCTGTTCTCGATGGGAACCAGCCCCAGGTCGCAGTGGCCCCGGTGGACTTCCTCGAAGACCGCCCGGATGTCCGCCAGCGGCATGTACTCCACCGACGCGCCGAACTTCCGCATCGCCGCCTGCTGCGAGTAACTGCCCTCCGGGCCCAGGTAGCCCACCCGAAGAGGCTTCTCCAACGCGAACGAGCCGCTCATCAACTCGCGGTAAATCGCACGCAACGTCTTCTGCGGCAACGGCCCGCGGTTCAGTTCGGCCACCCGTTGCAGGATCACCGACTCGCGGTCCGGCGAGTAGATCGGCGTGTTGTCGGCTCGCTTGAGCTGCCCCACCCGAACCACAACCTCGGCGCGCCGATTCAGCAACTCGATGATCTGTTTGTCCAGATCGTCGATCTCTCGCCGCAGGCGACCTAACTCGGCCGCATTGTTGTTGTTCTGCGATTCGCTTGACACCGATGTCCTATCCTGCCGCCCGGGCGCAGACCCTCTCCGGCCCCGGCCGAAACCAGAATCGATGTTTGTACCGCCCGGAAAGCGGGCGGTCAAGGTCTATTTTATCTTCGGGACCACCCTGCGGCGCGGACGCCGGGCCATTTCTTGAGGACGGCACGCCCTTGGGGAGGGCACAGCGACGCGGTTTGTCCCCGAATAGTGCCACCTGTCCGCCTGGGATGACGTCGTGGTATCCGCCTCCGGGCAGGCCGGAGAGCGCAAACCAGGCCTTGGAGCGGCGGGGATGCGCATGCTGGACGGCGGCGGCTTGGTCGGCCGCAATGGCTCAGCCGCTGCCGGTCGTAGCCGGGGCGAGGCCCGCAGCCGCCATGGACCGGTCGTGCGTTCGCGACAGGAGCACCAGGGCCGCTGCCGCGCCCGCCAAGGCCATGAACATGTCCCACTGGGCGTCCCACGGGTCGCCCTGGAGCCCCAGCCACTCCGGCCCGGCTGACGGGTAGAACAGCACGACCGTCCACCACTCGATGATCTCCCAGGCGGCGCTGATCGCCAGGCACATGCAGGCGCAGAGCACCGAGAGCATCTTTCCGCGGCGCAGGCCGGTCGTCCGTAACAGCACCTCGCGAGCGATGATCGCGGGCACGAAGCCCTGCGCGAAGTGCCCCACGCGGTCGTAGTGGTTCCTCGCCAGGTGGAGCGTGTCCCGCAGCCAGTTGAACAGCGGCATTTCGGCGTAGGTGTACTTTGCCGCGACGGCCAGGATCGCGAAATGGATCCCCACGAGAACGTAGACCAGGTTGGAGAAGCGGAACCGGCGATGGATGGCGGCAAGGATCGCCACGCCGATCACGCCGGCGGCGATCTCGAACGCCCACACGTCGTACGAGCAGGGGCGAATCGCCGACCAGGCGAGGACCGCTGCGCACACGACAACGAGAATGACGATGGCTCGCGTGGCGTTCATTGAACCTCACTTCCCGGTCTCGACCGTGCGGCAACCACAAACGAGGCTCGTAGCCGTCGGGCCGTTGAGGGGACTCGCAGCGTCTACAGGACCCAGGGGGCGCGCTTGGGGCGGTCGACCCAGCGGTTGGCCAGGTCGTCGCCGATGATCTCTTCCTTGACCGGGTCGAAGCGGAAGGCCCGCTGCGTCCAGAACGCGATATTGGCCAGGTGGCAGGTCGCGACGGTGCGGTGGGCGATCTCGATGTCCCGGAACGGGCGCTGGCGCGTCTTGACGCAGTGCAGGAAGTCACCGAAGATGCCTCGGCCCTTGTAGTTGGGGATCTGGAGCGGAGGCGGGGCCTGCCGGGGCTTCTGGCGGTCGGGGACTTCGCCGTGGGTGCCCTTGAAGGCGAGCGGCCCGCCGCCCCACGCGCCGCCCAGGTACATCTTCACGCCGTTGGCGTACTTGAAGGTCAGGTGCCTGACCTCCTTGCCGTCGGGCGGGATCACCTCCACCGGGAGGGGCTGGTCGTACAGCCTGGCCGCGAACAGGGCCCCGCCGATGTGATGGGCGCCCCAGTCGGTCATGCCGCCGCCGGAGAAGTCGCGGCAGCCGCGCCAGTTGAAGGGGTGATACGCCTTGTTGTACGGCCTGTAGGGCGCCGGGCCCAGCCACGTGTCCCAATCGAGCCACTCGGGCGTCGGCTCGGCGGGGCGGAGCATGTCGTTGGACGGGCCGCCGATATTGACCCAGACCTCCTGGAGGTCCCCCACCGCCCCGGACCACATCCAGCGGTGGTACCAGTTGTAGTCCTCCCAGACGCGCTGGCTGCCGCCGGAGAACACCCGCCCGTAGCGCCGGGCGGTGTCGACCATGATCCGCCCCTCGCGGATGGTGAGCGATTCGGGCTTCTCGCAGTAGACGTCCTTGCCGTTGCGCATGGCCTCGCAGGTCACCAGGGCATGCCAGTGATCGGGCGTGGCGCAGAACACCGCGTCGATGTCGCTCCGGGCGCACAGCTCGCGGTAGTCGCCGTACTCCTGGCAGCCTTTGTACGTGCCGTCGGCGCGGGCCTTGGCGTAATGTTGCTCGGCCCGCTGCCTGGCCGCGGCGCGGTGGCGCGAGTCCACGTCGCAGACCGCGACGTTCTGGACCTCCGGGAAGCTCATGAAGCCTCCCATGTCGCCGGAGCCTTGCCCGCCCACGCCGACAAAGCCCATCGTGATCCGCTCGCTCGCCGCGGGCCTGCCTTCGGCCCCCAGGACCGAACCCGGCACGAAATACGGGGCCGCCCCCGCCGCCAGAACGTTGCCGAGAAACCCGCGCCGCGTCAGTTGCCGCTTGTTCGTGGTCATGGCCAGGACTCCTTCGCGGCGATTCTACCGCGGCGGCGGCTGTTGGCAAGCCCACAATCCCAGGTGAGCTCCCCGTGGAGAGCGTGCCCGGGCATCCCGCAGGCCGCGAGGGTTCCGCGCGCGGTATCGACTTTCCCTCCCCCGAGTGGTAGTCTCTGCTTCGATGCTGTTGGGGGTCTTCGAGCGGCGAAGGCCCCCGGCCCCACGGGAAAAGGAACAGGAGACTCCAATGGACTATGGGAAGTTCATCGACGACCAGGTAGCCGATCTGCGTCAGACGGTCGGCGACGGTCTGGCCATCAACGCCCTCAGCGGCGGGGTCGACAGCTCGGTCGTGACGGCCCTGGGACACAAGGCCCTGGGCGACCGGCTCAAGACCGTCTTTGTGGATTCAGCCCTCATGCGCGAGGGCGAGCCCAAGCGGGTTGCGAAGACTTTTGCCGGCCTGGGCATTCCGGTCGAACTGGTGGATGCCCGGGCGGAGTTCTTGTCGGCGCTGGCCGGGCTGACCGACCCGGAGGAAAAGCGAAACGCCGTAACGCACACCTTCTACAAGACCGTGTTCGGCCGGCTGGTCAAGGAATCCGGCGCCCGCTTCCTGCTGCACGGGACGATCCTGACCGACATCGAGGAGACGGTCGCCGGCATCAAGCGCCAGCACAACATCCTCTCGCAGCTCGGGATCGACCCGGCCAAGGCCTACGGGTACGGCGTGCTCGAGCCGCTGCGGACCCTTCGCAAGGACGGCGTGCGGGCGGTGGCGGCACAACTCGGCCTGCCCGCCGAGATCACCCAGCGCATTCCGTTCCCCGGCCCGGCCCTGGCGACGCGGATCGTCGGCGAGGTCACCGAGGAGCGTCTGAAGACCGTGCGACAGGCGACCGCCATCGTCGAGGAGGAGCTCGCCTCGACCGGGGCGTTTCAGTACCTGGCCGTCCTGCTCAACGACTGCGCCACGGGCATCCGCGGCGGCAAGCGGGAGTTCGGACAGATCATCGTCGTCCGCTGCATCGAGTCCACCGATGCCCGCACCGCGACGGTGACCGAACTGGACTGGCCCACCCTGCACCGCCTGACCCAGCGGATCACCGCCATCCCCGGCGTCAATCGGTGTCTGTATGACCTGACCCCCAAGCCGCCTGCCACCGTGGAATACGTCTGACCCCAGAACAGGAGAGAGTGATGGAACAGGAAGTCCTCATCATGCCGTGCCTGGACATGCAGAACGGACGCGTCGTCAAGGGAATCCACTTCGTGGACATTCGCGACGCGGGCGACCCGGTCCAGGCCGCCCAGGCCTACTGCCAGGCCGGCGCCGACGAGTTGGCCATGCTCGACATCACCGCCACCGTCGAGGGGCGGCGGACCATGGTTGACGTCGTCCGCAAGGTCGCCCAGGTCGCGACCGTCCCGTTCACTGTCGGCGGCGGCATCGGCGACGCCGCCGCGGCGGCCGCCGTCCTCGAAGCGGGCGCCGACAAGATCTCCACCAGCTCGGCCGCCTTCCGAAAGCCCGAGTTGATCCCCGAGTTGATCCGCGAGTTCGGCGCCGACAAGGTCACCGTCGCCATCGACGTGGACCAGAACGACAAGATGCCCTCGGGCTACGAGGTCTACATCGACGGCGGGCGGACCGCTACCGGCAGCGACGCCCTCGAGTGGGCCAGGCGGGTGGACGGGTTCGGCGTCCCCGTCATCCTGCCCACCAGCAAGGCCGGCGACGGCGCCCGCACAGGCTTCGACCTGCCGGTCATCCGGGCGATGGCCGGCGCGGTCGCCGCCCGCGTCGTCGCCTCAGGCGGGGCCGGAAAGCTCGAGCACTTCGTGGAGGCCGTCCAAGCCGGTGCGACCATCCTGTTGGCCGCCAGCGTGTTCCACTTCGGCCTCATCCAGATCCCCGAACTCAAGGCGTATCTCAAGGCGCAAGGCCTCACCGTCCGAGCCTGAGCAAGCCGCCGAGCCGCCCTCCGAACCGCCCGGGTGACCGGGCGGTTCTTTGCGCGCGTTTGTGCCTTGACAGTTCGACCGGGCGGGCGTAATGTAGTACATAATCACATCCGGTTTCCGGGATCTCAGCGGAAAGGACGGAACATGACGAGGCACGAAACGGACGGGTCGGCGGTCTTGGGTCCGGGCGGAAGGCCTTGCGCCTCACGTTCAGCCGTCATCGGGACACTGCTGCTCATAGCGACTTGCGGGGTGGCCGTCGTTCCCGCACGCGCGGGCCTGCTGACCGCCTGGGAGTTCGAGGCCGCGGACGTTTCCGGGTCGAGCGTGGCCGCCACAGGCGGAATCGTCGCCACCGGCGACGCGCGGTACACGGGCAGCCTCCAGGGCAACGCCGCCGTCTCCGCCGGCGCGATGCAGTTGGACGGCACGAACAGCTACCTCCAGTTCGGCAACAACCTGACGGAACTGCGCGGCATGGCCACGATGACCCTGTCGGCCTGGGTCAAGCCCGGCGACTCGTCGACCGCCCTTCGCCGGATTGTCGAGCACGAGGACAATTTCTACTTCTGGCAGGAGTCGGGCAAGTATCGCTATACAACCCACGGCACCGGGGGCGACAGCCAGGCCGCCTCGACGACCGCACCGGCGGCCGGCGCCTGGCAACACGTGCTGGCGGTCTACCAGGGCGGCCAGCCGGCGGCCATCTACGTCAACGGCGTGCTGGAAGACACCAGCGGCAACCAGGCGAACATGCCCGGCGCCACGCAGACCTTCCAGATCGGCGCGCGGCGAAGCGCGTCCGGGACGGCGAGCAACTTCTTCAACGGCGAGATGGACGACGTGGCCATCTACAGCGGTTCGTTGCGGAGCGACGAGATCTCCGCCCTGGCCGGCGGAGGGGTCTATGCCAACCGCACCAGCCCGACCGTCCTGGCGGCCGCCCAGGCGGCCCAGCCGGTGATCCTGGCCGACCGCACGCCTAACCCCGCCTTCGGCGCCTTCCAGGTATGGCTGAAGGCCGACGCCGGCGTCTTCGCGGACTCCGCGGGAACCACCCCGGCCGCCGACGGGGCGCCCGTGCTCCGGTGGGACGACCAGACCGGGCACAACAACAACGCCCTCCGCTCCGGCTCCGGCGGCAACATGACCCTGGCTGCCACCGGGATCGGCGCCATGCCGGCCGTCTCCCTCGCCGGCGGGACCAGCGCCGACTTCCTCCAGATTCCCACCTACGGCCCGAACGACAACGACGACCTGACCGTATTCGTCGTGGCCAAGGCCGACGCCCAGACCAGCGGCGGGTCGGCCATTCGTCCCCTGATCTTCTCGGGAGGCCCGTCCTACGGCGCCGGCGCGTTCGCCATCTCCACGTCGAGGTCGGACGCGGGCGGCCCGGACGCCCTGGGCTACTTCGGGCGCAACTACAATCCCAGCCCCCCCTACGACGAGTTCACCAAGACCACCGACGCCAACAACTTCGGCGACGCTCAGGGGCACGTCATCAGCCTCGTGCTGTCCGGCGCGTCGGGCGGGGGCAACGGCACGTTCACCGGCTACTACGACGGCCTGGCCAAGGAGACCCACGACGGGGCGACCAACAACCCCTCCAACGGGTCCGTCCAGATCGGCGGCGACCCGGGCGACACCACCCGCCGCTTCGCGGGCGACCTCGCCGAGGTCCTGGTGTACGAAACGGCCCTGACGCCGCGCCAGCGACGCCAGGTCGAGACGTACCTTGTGGACAAGTACATGGCCGCCGCCTCGCCGCAGGTGCTGGCCCACTGGGACTTCAACGACCGCGACCCGGGCAGCGGCTCGTTCGACACCATGCGCCTGGTCGACTCCAGCGGCAACGGACGGGACGCCTTCGCCGGCGGCGGGGCCAATCCGCCGACGTTCGTGGCGGGCGGTCCCTATGAGGGCGCCCGCTCCGCCCTGCATCTGACCTCCACCCGCGACTGTGCCATCTTCCGCGACGGCTTCATCTTCGGAGACGGCGGCCCGGCCGCCGGCAGCGACATCAACTTCGGCGCCGGCGACAGCTTCACTATCGAGACCTACTTCCGCACCAGCATGACCAGCGGCGCGGGAGCGCTGGTTTCCAAGGACGTGGGATCCCACCAGCCCTCGTGGTGGCTGCGGGTGAACAACGGCGCGTTGCAGTTCCTGATCTCCGACGGTCCGCAGGAGCCCTCGATCTGGGCCACCGACTTCCCCGTGGCCGACGGCGAATGGCACCACGTGGCCGCCGTCCGCGACGCCGACATGGACCTGCTCCGCCTGTACCTCGACTACGAGTTGATCGCGACGGTGCTGGACACGACCACGCTCGGCCTGTCCAACGGCAACGACATCCGCATCGGGGAGTTCAACAGCGGCAGCTTGCAGTTCCTCGGCGACATCGACTACGTGCGGATTTCCGCCGGCGCGCTCACCAGCTCGCAGTTCATCCAGCCGGGCGTGCCCGAGCCGGCTACGCTGCTGCTGCTGGTCTGCGGGCTGACGGGCCTGGCCGGGCGGATCAGACGGCGGACGCGATAGCCGCGCCGCCCCCGCCTCTGGCGCCGAGGCGAGGGACGGAATTTCCCGTCTCCGCGTTGACAGCGGGCTTGTGGGGCCGGTAATATGTACTACATAACTGGCCACCCGGAGCCGCCGATGAGCGCCGAGCCCGTCAATGCGACAACCCGATCGATCCCAGCCGGCCGGGCTTTCACGCTGGTCGAGTTGCTCGTCGTGGTGGCCCTGGCATGCCTGCTGCTGGCCATGCTGACCCCCTCTCTCCAGCGGGCACGCGAGAGCAGCCGAACGGTCATTTGCGGCTCCAACCTTCGCCAACTCGGCAACGGGGTGGCCGCCTACCGCGCCACCTACAAGAACTCCTACATGCCCAACAAGCTCAACGGCAGCGGCAGCGTGTTCATGTGGGCCGGAAAACGCGGCGGGCCGGGAACCGGCTACGACGGCTACGGCGCCGACATCCGCTGGGTCAACCGCTTCGTCGGCGGGCCGTACAAGCGCGACGACGAGGTCCCGATCTGCCACTGCCCCAGCGACCCCTGGCTCTACGACTACTTCGGCAGCTCCTACGCGGCCAACAACGCCCACAGCACCGAGGCCCGCTTCCCCCGCAGCAACCTGGCCAAGGACGACAACGTCGTCCACGCCAGCGGATGCCTCTCGGCCGAGAGGGTCCAGTACCCCGGCCTGTGGGTGGTGGCGGCCGAGCACGGCGCCAATCACTGGGCCTGGGACGACGCCAACCGGTACATGCCCGGCCGCGAGTACACTCATCATGCCCAGGAGTCCCAGGACCGCCTGGTGGACGACGCCAGCCCGTTCAACCTCCTGTTGGCCGACGGGCACGCCGGCTTGATGACCGTCGTGTACGTGGGCGTCCTGGACGCCGATACGTACCGCTACGACTATCGCTGAGGCTGCGGTCCGCTCGCGGCTGGGCATGACTCGCCAACGAACCAGCACCGCCGGAACCGGCGCGTGCGGCGGGACGGGTCGCCGAGACAACACCTGCAAGGAGACATTATGAAACTAGTCGCGTGCCTGCTCGCCGTCGCCCTGGTATCGGCGCCCGCTCGAAGCGACCCGCCGCGGGGCTATACCGTCCCGCTGATTGACCTGTCCGCCCGTCAGGACCTCCAGGTCGTTGTCGACCGCGAGAAGGGCCAGTACCTCGGGCACGTGACTACCGTGCTGCTGGAGGACGGCAAGACCATGATCGCCGTCTATCCCAAGGGCCATGGGCGCGGGGCCATCGTCATGAAGCGGAGCGACGATGGGGGAAAGACCTGGTCCGACCGCCTGCCAACGCCCAAGAGCTGGGCTACTTCCCTGGAGGTCCCCACCCTCTATCGCACCGTCGATCCCAAAGGGGTCAAGCGACTCATCATGTTTTCCGGGCTGTATCCCATCCGCCTGGCCGTCAGCGAGGACGACGGCAAGGCCTGGTCCGAGTTGAAACCCATCGGCGACTACGGCGGCATCGTCGCCTGCGGCGACTGCGTCCGCGTCGCCGGTGGACGATACCTGGCCTGGTTCCACGACGACGGGCGGTTCTTCACCAAGGGCGGCAAGCGGGCCGGGACGTTCCTGGTCTACCAGATCGAGTCGGCCGACGGCGGGCTCACCTGGTCCGCGCCGCGCGTCATCGCCACCCATGCCCAGGCCCATCTCTGCGAGCCCGGCGTCGTCCGCTCCCCGGACAGGAAGCAACTGGCCATGTGCTTCCGCGAGAACAGCCGCAAGTTCAACGGCTTCGTCATCTTCAGCAACGACGAGGGCGCCACCTGGAGCCAGCCGCGCCTCCTGCCCGGCGCACTGACCGGCGACCGACACACGCTCCGCTACGCGAAAGACGGGCGCCTGGTCTGCGTATTCCGCGACACCACGCTCGAATCGCCCACCAAGGGCGACTTCGTCGCGTGGGTCGGGACGTACGAGGACATCGTCGCAGGCCGCGAGGGCCAGTACCGCGTCCGCCTGGGCGACAACACAAAGGGAGGCGACTGCGGGTACCCCGGTCTGGAGGTTCTCCCCGACGGAACGATCGTCGCGACGACCTACGGACACTGGACTCAGGGCCAGCAACCGTATATCGTGAGCTTCCGCTTCCGCCTGGACGAGATCGACAAACTGGCCCAGGCTCGGAAGCAATAGGACTCTCGATGCGATGATGACCGCGAACGAAACCGGCCGGCTCTTCCCGTTGCGGAAGGCGATGATCCTGGCAGTCCTGCTGACTTCCGCGCCGCTCTGGGCGGCCGAGGACCAGGCCAGGACGGACGACCTGCCCCCCCTGCCGGACAAGCTGGGCTTCGCGGGGCCGCTGGCGGGCGTGTCTAAAGGCGCGCTGCTGGTGGGCGGAGGGGCCAATTTCCCCGAGGCCGTCTGGGGCGAGGGGACCAAGACCTGGCACGACGGCCTGTTCGTGCTCGCAGCGGACGCCAAGGAGTGGAAGAGCGGCTTTCGACTGCCCCGCAAGCTCGCCTACGGCGTTTCGGCCACCGTTCCCCAGGGCATCATCTGCGCGGGCGGCTCGGACAGCGAGCGGGCCTACGCCGACGCCTTCCTGCTCCAGTGGACCGGACAGGATGTCCGCATCATCCCCCTGCCGCCGCTGCCCGCCCCGCGGGCGGCCGCCGCCGGAGCGGTGCTCAAGGGCTACCTCTACGTGGCCGGCGGACAGACCGCCACCGCCGAGACCGAGGTCGCCAACACGTTCTGGCGCCTCAAGCTGCCGGATGCGAAGGAGACGAACCCCTGCTGGGACCAGCTCAAATGGGAACAGTTGGAGAGCTGGCCCGGTCCGCCCCGCTCGCAGGCCGTCGCCGCCGCCCAGGCCGGCAAGTTCCACCTCTTCAGCGGGTTCGACCTGACCCAGGCCGAGGGCGACGACAAGCCGCGCCGACGCTATCTCAACGACGCCTACAGCTACGACCCCGCCCGCAAGCAGTGGAAGCGGCTGGCGGACGTGCCCGCGCCGGCCGTCGCCGCCGCCCCGGCCGCCGCCTGCGGCGAGTCGCACATCCTGATCCTGGGCGGGCACGACGGCACGCTGGACACCCAGATTCCCGTTCTCAAGGATCGCTGGCCGGGCTTCCGCAAGCAGGTGCTTGCGTACCACACCATCACCGACACCTGGACGCCGATGGGCGAGTTGCCCATGGGCCTGGTGACCAGCCCGGCCGTCTGGTGGCAGGGACGCATCATCGTTCCGGGCGGCGAGGTCCGGCCCCGCGTACGCACGCCCCAGTTGCTCACCTTCAAGCCGCGCACCGTGCAGCGCGATTTCTTCAGCCTGGACTACGTGGTCCTGGGTGGCTACCTGGTGCTGCTGGTGGGCGTGGGCATCTACTTCTCGCGCCGCGAGAAGACCACCGAGGACTACTTCATCGGCGGCAAGCGGGTGCCCTGGTGGGCGGCCGGGCTGAGCATCTTCGGCACGCAGCTCAGCTCGATCAGCTTCATGGCCATCCCCGCCAAGGTCTACGACACCGACTGGGCGTACTTCCTGTCGGCCGTCGCCATCGTGCTGGTGCTGCCCCTGGTCGTCTACTTTTACCTGCCGTTCTTTCGCCGCCTGAACATCACCAGCGCCTACGAGTACCTGGAGCGGCGCTTCCACGTGACGGTGCGGATGTTCGGCAGCGCGGCGTTCATCCTGTTCCAGGCCGGGCGGATGACCATCGTGCTGTTCCTGCCCGCGCTGGCACTGTCGGCGGTGACGGGGGTGGACATCCGCCTGGCCATCGTGGTCATGGGCGTGTTGACCACGCTGTACACGGTGCTGGGGGGCATCGAGGCGGTGATCTGGACCGACGTGCTCCAGGTCGTCGTGCTGGTGGGCGGGGCGCTGGCCTGCCTGGTGGCGGTGGTGTTCGGCGTGGGCGGCGGGCTGGATCACGTGCTCCACCTGGCCCAGGCGAACAACAAGCTCTCCTGGGGCGAGTGGAGCTGGGATTACACCTTCCCGGTCGTCTGGGTCGTCCTGGTCGGCGCGATCTTCCAGAGCCTCAGCAGCTACTCCGCCGACCAGACCGTCATCCAGCGATACCTCACCACCTCCACGCAGAAGCAGGCCGCCCGGGCCATCTGGACCAACGCGGTGATCGTCGTTCCGGTTTCGCTGTTGTGGTTCGCACTGGGCACGGCCCTGTACGCGTTCTACAAGATCCACCCGGCCGAGCTGGACGTCACGCTCAAGACCGACCAGATCCTGCCCCTGTTCATCGCCAACGAGCTGCCGGCCGGGCTGACCGGGCTGGTGATCGCGGCGCTGTTCGCGGCGGCGATGTCCACGCTGGACAGCTCCATGAACAGCATCTCGACGGCCTTCGTGACCGACTTCTACCGGCGTCTGCGCCCGCGGACCAGCGACCGCACCTGCCTGAACCTGGCCCGCGGCCTGACGCTGCTGCTGGGCGTGGCGGCCACCGGAACCGCCCTGTGGATGGCCGCCAACCAGGAGCGGATCCGCTCCCTGTGGGACGCCTACATGTCGATCCTGGGCCTGCTGATGGGCGTGCTGGCGGGGCTGTTCGCCCTGGGCATCTTCACCCGGCGCGCCAACTGGATCGGCGCGCTGGTCGGAGCGGTCGGCGGGGCGGGCATCCTCTATTACGTCCAGCAGACCCGCCTGCACTTCTTCCTCTATGCCGGCGTCGGCGTCGGCGCCTGTTTCGGCGTGGGGTACCTCGCCAGCCTGCTCATGCCGCGAGTCCGGCGGACCACCGAGGGCCTCACCGTTTTCACCATGCCGCCCGCCGAGGACACACCCAGCCCGGGCGCGTGAAATCAGAACGTAGAATCGAGAGTTTCAAACCCATGACCACCCAACTGTTGACCGGCCTCGTCTCCGCACCGTTCACCCCCATGCATGTCGACGGTTCGCTGAACCTTGACGCGATCGCCCCCTATGCCGACCTGCTGACCCGCAACGGTGTCAGCGGCGCGTTCATCTGCGGCACGACGGGCGAGAGCCTCTCGCTCACGCTCGACGAGCGGGTGGAGATCGCCCAGGAGTGGGTGTCCGCGGCGCGGGACGAGCTGAAGGTCATCGTCCACGTCGGCGGGACGTGCCTGGCCGACTGCCAAACCCTCGCCCGTGAGGCCCAGGACGCCGGCGCCGCCGCCATCGGGGTGATGGCCCCCTGCTTCTTCAAGCCCCCGGACGTCCAGGCCCTGGTGGACTGGTGCCAGGCCATCGCCTCGGCCGGGCCGAACCTGCCCTTCTACTTCTACCACCTCCCCTCCATGACGGGCGTTAGCTTCGCGATGGCCGACTTCCTGCCCCAGGCGGCCGGGCGGATCCCGTCGCTGGCGGGCGTCAAGTTCACCTACGAGGACCTCGACGACTATCAGCGATGCCTGGCCTTTGACGGCGGGCGACTCAACGTCCTCTTCGGTCGTGACGAGATCCTCGTCCAGGCCTTGCGCCTGGGCGCTCGCGGGGCCGTCGGCAGCACCTACAACTTCGCCCCGGGCCTGTACAAGCGAATCATCGCCGCCCACGAAGCGGGCGACTCCGCGACGGCCGACGCCCTCCAGAAGCGGGCCGTCGACATGATCGACACCTGCATTCGCGCCAGCCGCTCCGGCACGCCGGCATTCAAGGCGGTGATGAAGATGATCGGCCTGGACTGCGGCCCGGCCCGCCTGCCCCTTCGACCCCTGAGCGACGATGAGGCGGAGCGGCTCCGCGACCAGCTCCAGGCGTTGGGCTTCTTCGAGTACTGCGCCCGCTAGCGGGGCTCCACTCGCCTTCGGCTCGCCATCGCAAGAGCCCGAGCCGCCGGAGCGCCGCCCCCCGGGGCAACACCCCGCCCGCGATAGCGTTCTTCTGTGCAGGACCCCGTTACCGGAAGGGCCTTTGGATGAAACACTCGCGCACGGGCTTCTTGACAGAACATTCACGCATGGGCCTTTTGATGAGATATCCACGCATAGACGTGTCGTTGGTTGCCGTCTCTCTGGCGGTCCTGGTCGTCCTGTCTTCCTTGGCGCGGGCGGAGGCCCCGCCGGAGGTGCTGGAGGACTGGAAGCTCCAGGACAACCTCACCTCCAAGACCCCCGACTACCGCGACGCCGTGCTCAAGATCGCCGCCTCGCTGGGCCCGGCCGGCGCGGAACTGGCGGGCCAGGCGCAAGGGCTGCTCAAGGGCGACGCGCCCCAGGGCCTGGCCCTGTACGTTCGCGCCTGCGAGCAGCGCCGCCGGGCGCGGCTGTCGCCAACGCTGGACCGCTGGCGGCGCCTCGTCTTCACCAAGCACTACGACATGGGCGGCTCGCACTACGCCTACACCGAAGGCCAGAGCGACGCCCAGGCCGAGCGCCATTTCAAGCCCGGCACTGGCCTGTGCATCCTGGAGATGGACGGCCTGTACGGCACCGTCAAGACGCTCATCGACGACCCCAACGGCGTGATTCGCGACCCGGACGTGTCGTATGACGGCAAGCGGATCCTGTTCTCCTGGAAGAAGTCCGATCGAGAGGACGACTACCACCTGTACGAGTGGGATGTCGCCTCCGGCAGCGTCCGCCAGCTCACCGACGGACTGGGCTTCGCCGACTACGAGGGCTGCTACCTACCGGACGGCAACATCCTGTTCAACTCCACCCGCTGCGTGCAGACGGTCGACTGCTGGTGGACCGAGGTCAGCAACCTGTTCATGATCGACGGTCAAGGCAAGCACTTGCGGCGTATCAGCTACGACCAGGTCCACACGAACTTCCCGTCGGTCACGCACGACGGCAAGGTCATTTACACTCGCTGGGACTACAACGACCGGGGGCAGCTCTTCCCGCAGGGCCTGTTCCAGATGTACGCCGACGGGACCAACCAGACGGAGTTCTACGGCAACAATTCCTGGTTCCCCACGACCGTCCTTCACGCCCGGGCGATCCCCGGGACCGACAAGGTGCTGTGCATCTTTACCGGGCACCACTCCCGGCAGAAGGGCTGGCTGGGGATCCTGGACCCCATACTCGGGCGACAGGAGAACCAGGGCGCCCAGCTCATCGCCCCGGTTCGCAAGACCGACGCCGTCCGCATCGACGCCTACGGCCAACAGGGCGACCAGTGGCAATATCCGTACCCGCTCAGCGAGCGGGAATACCTGGTGACGTTCAAGCCCGCCGGCGCGAAGCAGCAATTCGCCCTCTACTGGCAGGACATCGACGGCAATCGCGAGCTGCTGGTCCGCGACGGCAAGACCTCCTGCAATCAGCAGGTTCCGCTGGCGCCGCGCCCGCTGCCGCCGGTCAAAGCCAACATGGTCGATCACACCCGCGACGCGGGCGTCTTCTACGTGCAGGACGTCTATCACGGGCCCGGGCTGGCGGGCGTCGAGCGGGGCACGGTCAAGAGCCTGCGGGTGATCGCCCTGGACTTTCGCGCCGCCGGCGTCGGCAGCAACGGCAACCGCGGCCCTGCCGGCGGGGCCCTGGTCTCCACGCCCGTCTCCATCCAGGGCACCTGGGACGTCAAGACCGTGCTGGGCACCGCGCCGGTCCATCCGGACGGATCGGCCATGTTCCACGTGCCCGCCCACACGCCCGTCTACTTCCAGCTCCTGGACGCCAACAACCACGCCGTTCAGACCATGCGGAGCTGGGCCCAGCTCCAGCCGGGCGAGACCTTCTCCTGCGCCGGCTGCCACGAGGACAAGAACTCCGCCCCGCCCGCCGGGCGAATGACCGCGGCCATGAAGGCCGGGCCGCAAGAGCTGACGCCGTGGGATGACGCGCCTCGGGGCTTCAGCTTCCACCGCGAGATCCAGCCCATCCTGGACAAGCACTGCATCCGCTGCCACCACGTCGCGGGCAAGGCCCCCGCCGGCGCCGCCGACGGCTCGCGCCGCCCGCGAAAGGGCGACGCCGCCCTGCGGAAGTACCCGCAAGCGGACCTGGCGAAGGTTCGCCTGCTGACCGCCCTGGGCGCCGACTGGAGCTACACCACCACCAGGCCGCCCGCCGGGTGGGAGAAGGAGACCTTCGACGACTCAAAATGGACCAGGGCCCAGGCGGGCTTCGGCACCGACGTGCCCGAAGGCAAGGTCCGCACCGCATGGCGCGAGAAGGAAATCTGGATGCGCCGCACGGTCGAGCTGACCGCTGCCGACCTGGCCAAGCCGCCCGCCCTGGTGATCCATTACGACGAGGACGCCACCGTTTACGTCAACGGCGTCAAGGCCGCCGACCTCGGAGGGTTCACCATCCAGTATTCCATCCTGCGCCTGGCGGACGAGGCGACCAAGGCTCTGAGGCCCGGCAAGAACGTCATTGCCGTCACCGCCGGCAATACGGCCGGCGGACAGTACATCGACCTGGCCCTGGCCTCGACGGCCGGCTACAAGGGTAAGATCGCCCGCGCCGAGCCCGGCCAGCCGGACCGCCCCGAGCCGGCCCCCGCCGTGGCCGCCGCGCCGCCGCCCGAGGGCGTCAAGCCGGCCTTCAGCCTCAAGGGCGAGCCGGGCACGTGGTCCGCCTCGTACAAGGCCCTGGCCAACCCCCGCATCTGCAGTTGGATCAGCGTCCAGTCCGAGCCGACCATGCTGGCCCCCTACCACGCGGGCGCCGCCAAGAGCAAGCTCATTCAGCAACTCCGCGAGGGGCACAACGGCGTGAAACTCTCGCAGGCCGAGATGGATCGCATCGCCTGCTGGATCGACCTGCTGGTGCCCTGCTACGGCGACTACCGCGAGGGCCTCTCCGGAGACGGGCTCAAGAAGTACGAGCACTTCCTCGAAAAACGCAAGCGCAGCGAAGAGCAGATCCGCGAGAACATCCGCCAGATGCTCCAGGCCAGGAATTGACCTTCCTCCAGCCGGATCGCAGCCCGGCTGGTCGGTGGTTCGAATCCGAAACCTGCCCCCGAGATGCAGGTCCGCGATCTATTGGGCCGGGCCCAGGATGGTGTCGCACGTCTTGCGGTACTGCTCCAGGGGCGTGCTGGCCTCGCGGATGGTGCGGACGCCCGCCCGCTTGCCGAGGGTGAACAGCCGCTCGGCCGCCGCCTTGACGAAGGCGTCGGCCGGGGAGGAATTCTTGCCCGCCTTCATCCGCGCCCGTTCCACGATGGCGTAGTCCAGGCTCAGCCGGGCGAACTTCACCCGCTCCAGGACGTCCGGCTGTTTGGCGACGGCGGCCTCCGCCTGCTCCCACAGGCCGTTGGCCTTGGCGACGATCTCGTCGGTCAGGAAGGGCACGTTGGGCCCGATCCAGATCTGCATGTGGATGTTGTCCTTGGCCACCTTGTCGTGCAGCAGGTCGACGTACTGGCGGATGAACTTACCGGCCGGGCCGTACACGCCCTCGATGAACTCGTTCATCGCCCGGTTCTCGTCGTAGGAGGTGTCCCAGAGGAACTTGGCCATCATGTACCCGCCCAGGGACGACAGGTCCCCGTTGGGCGACTGGTAGTTGTCCTGCTCGAAGATGCCCTTGACGTTGTGACGGACGAAGAACCGGATGTTGTCGTCCAGGGTCCGCAGCGTCGGGAAGGGCGTGTAGTAGTGAGCGAACGACGTGCAGTAGTTCCAGATCCACAACCGGTCGGCCATCTTGGCCCAGCCCTGGATGTCGCGGACGAAGTCCTTGTTGGGCTTGGAGTCGCAGCCCTCCAGCGAGTGGGCGAAGCAGCACTCGATCGAGCACAGGCGGATGATGACGTTCTTGCGCGGGCGGAGCGTCTTGCACGGCTTGCGGGTCCACTGGTAGGCCAGCGTCTCGATGGCCGCGTCCGGGAACTCCTTCTCCACCGCCTCGGCCACCTGGTTCACCAGCGTCAGCACGGGGGCCATCTGCGACTCTTCCCGGGCCGCCAGGGCGGCGCACGACTTGCACGTGCAGTAGCTGTACCAGTCGTTCTGCGAGACCGAGTAGGCCGTCCCGCGCGGGTCCTTGCGGATCCGCTCCAGCACGGCGGCCGTGACGATCTTGACCACCTCCGGGTTCGTGCAGCAGAGCTGGGTGTGGTCCCTGGTCCGCTTGCCCTTGATCTCGCTGAAGTACTCCGGATGTTTGTCGAAGTACTTGCCCACCGGGCAGAGCGGCTCGAAGGTGTGACAGAACAGCCCCGCCCCGAAGCAGACCCGCCGTGCTTGTCGTCCAGGCGGGCGGACCTGCCGTTCATGCGGTTGCGGGCGGCCCAGTCGGGGTCGAAGCAGTCCACCACGAACGGTTCGCGGTACTCCAGTACGGGCGTGACCGTCTGGTTGAGCTTGCCCAGTGCCAGGCGGGGGCGGCTGGGGATGCGACTGACGGCGGGCGTGAACCAGTGGCAGCCCAGGTGGTCCTCCAGCAGTCCGTACACCCCGTACAGCGTGCCGCGAGGGCTGGCGCCCAGGATCAACAGGTACTGCCCCTTGGGCCCGGCGACCGTTCGCAGGGTGTAGCCCTCCCGTCCCAGGGCCTTGCGGTCGATCTTGCCGAAGACGTCCAGCTTGCGGAAGTGGGCGCTGTCGCCGACGAGGATCTCGCGGGGCGAGGGCTCGCCCTTGTCGTCGGCCACCGCCAGCTCCGCGCCCGTCATCTGCTTGAGAAACAGCCGCAGCTCCGCCGCGGCGTGTTTCTCCGCCGCCGTCGCGTCGGCGGCGACGACGATGCGGAAGTCCGACTTGCCGTTGTCGGCGATGACCAGTTCCTGGGCCCTGGCGGCCGGGCAGAGCAGCAGCAGCGATGCGGCGAAGAAGGCAGTGCGCATAACAGATCTCCTGAAGAATCCGCCCGTCGGGGGCGGGTCAGAGTTCTCGCCGGTGTTCGGCCGCCTGACGGGTCCGCATCATCGTCACCACAAGGACGGCCGGCACGGTCACGGTGTAGGCCTCGGCGAAGGGCATCCAGGTGCAGTGCTCGCCCAACTCGTTCTCGGACTCCTCGGCCAACCTCGCGACCGCCTCGGGGGGCGAGAGCTTGCCGAAGCCCTCGATCAGGGCGCAGGCCACGCGGTGTTCCATCTCGGCGATGCTGTAGGCGCCGCCCAGGTCGATGTTGAGGTGGGCGGCCACGTCTTCCACGATCTGGCGATAGACCACGCCGTGGCCGCGCTTGATGTTGGCCAGGTCGTTGCCCCCGTACATCTGGAGCACGAAACCCACCCGGGCCGGGTCGCGACAGTCGGCCGGCACGCGGTCGCGCCCGAACTTGCGGTAGTGCAGCACCTCCACCAGCCGGGCCAACTCCTCGGGCGCCGCGTTGCACAGCACGTCGTACAGGTCCGTATCGCGATACACGAAGTCAGGTAGTGTTGTCATGGCAAACAGTGGGTAGTGGAAAGTGAATAGTGGATAGTCTACCTCTCGGTCACTATTCCCGAACGAGCTTCACGTAGTCCAGCCCGAACATGTGGGACTTGATCGCCTTGGGGTTGCTGCCGACGACCTCGACCGTCAGCGTGTGCCGCCCCGCCGACACCTCGCGGGCGGGGAACTTCAGCACGTCGGTGCAGATCACGTCGGGCGAGTTGAACAGGTCGATCGGCTCGCCGAGCTTCTGGTCGTCCAGGTAGAGCTGGACGATGCCGTAGTCCTTGGCCTTGGTCAGCACCATCTCGACGGCGTAGCTGCCCGCCTGGGCGACCGGCAGGGCCAGCGCCAGCTTGGCGCCCGGTTTGCCGTCGCGCCACCACAACTGCGATTCGTTGCTCCACTTGCCCTTGGGGAAGTGGCCCATCTCCTGCTCGGCCGCGTGCCCGCCCGAACACGAGAGTACCTTGAGCTTCTCGCCCTCGACGGCGTCCTTCACGTGCCACACCTCGGGGGCGACCATGTAGGCCAGGCGCTCGCTTGCCGGCTGGACGCAGCCGTACGGGTCCTGCCCGCCGGGCTGGAGATACCAGTAGGCCACCAATGCATACAGCGTGGGCCGGCGGTTGGGGTAGTACTTCTCGATGCAGCCCTCGAACGACGTCTGGAACGGGATGTTGTCGGTGATGTGCCAGCGGTTGTTGGACGAGTGGCCGCGGTTGCTCTGGTTGAAGGGCTGGTTGTGGAAGGCGTTCTGGAAGTACTCCGGGTTGCACCATGCGTAGCCGAAGTAGTCCTCGCTGCCCGTGCCGATGGTCGAGGGGAACTTCTCGCCGTCGACGAAAAACTTCTCGTCGCCCTCGCCCCACCACCCGCCTCGCGGGTTCCACACGTGCAGCGACACGCCGACATAGCGCCCGCAGCCCTGGGTCTTGAGCATCGTCCAGTCGATGGCCCGCTCCGGCTCGGCCGGCAGGAAGGCGTCGCGGTGCCACTTGGCGTGGAAGCGGGCCAGCTTGTCCGCCTGCGGGCAGGGCGCGTGGGTCAGCGACACTTCCAACTGCCTCGCCGTCTCGCCCTCGTTGGCGATCTCCACGCGGGCCGACTTGGCGAACGGCATGTACCACAGGCAGTACAGCTCGTCGTCGGTCATGCCCATCGGCAGCGACTTGTACTTGTTGATCCCCGGGGCCGTCCCGAAGAAATCGCCCAGCGGCGACCAGACGCCCGGGCTCTCCTCGCCGTCCCACGTGATCTTCAGCGTCAGCTCGCGCAGGGCCTGGATCTCCTGCTCTCGCGAATCCGGACGAATCTTGACGCGCAGGGCGGTGATTGCCCGCGGGCCGGCCAGGGCGGCCACCTCGACGCTCTTGCCCGGCTCGACGGTGAGCGGCTTGGCCGCCGTCGCCTCGCCCTCTCGCGGCCCGGCCGGGTCGCTGCCCAGCTTGCCGCTGAGGAACTCGTCAGCCGCCTTCAACGCCGCGGTCTCGTCGGCCGACAGCTCCCGTTTGAACGTCGGCACGCGGGTGCCCTCGGGGAAGATCGTGTACACGAACTGGTAGTAATTGCCCCAGCCCTTGTCGGCCACGATCTTGCACGACTTCTGGAACGGGATGGGCACGTAGTTGTTCTGCCCGCGGGCGGTCATGTGCACCAGCGACGGGTAGACGAACGGCTCGTTCTTGCGGTCGAAGTAGCCGATGAACGGCAGGTCCACGGTGGGCTGCTCGGCCCCGTCGAGGTAGATGCGGACGTGGCCGTTGTCCGCCTTGGCCGACCAGATCCGCCAGATGACGCCGGGACCGGTCATCTCGGCGAAGACGCTCTGGTCGCCCTCGCGGCGGATGATGCCCCCGCCGTCACCGTTGGCGTCCCAGCGAACGTACTTGCCCGTCTGCTCGTCGTACTTGCTGGCCCGGTCGTAGCTGGACCACTGGACGCATTTTTCGCCCTTAAGGGGCGGTTGGGCCAGGCGCTCCAGGTCGCACAGCCGCTTGACCAGGTCGACGTAGGTGAGCGTCTGCTCCGAGAAGGCGGGAACGCACAGCACCGACACGGTGGTCAGCAGAACGAGCATTCGCTTCATGACTGATTCCTTTCCGACGAAGGGACCGGCGAAACGGACATCCGCGGCACATGAGGCTACCGCGCCGGCAGGCACGGGGCAAGCCAGAGGTGAATTTGACGAGGGCAAAGCCGCCCTCTAAAATACCGCCATGCCTCCCGAGTTGATTACTTCGCTGGATGACCCCCGCGTCGCCTGCTATCGCGACCTGAAGGGGCGCACCGCCCGCGGGGAGGACCTGTTCGTCACCGAAGGACGGCTGCTCACGCGGAGGCTCCTGGAAAGCCGCTTCGACGTCCAGTCCATTCTTCTGGCCGGGCAGTTCGTCGAGGAGTTCGAGCCGCTGGCAGCCGCCCGCGGCGCTGCCCTCTATCAGGCCGAGGCAGGACTGCTCCGCGGTCTGGTGGGCTTTCCGTTCCACCTGGGCGTGCTCGGCTGCGCCCGCCGCGGCCCGCGACGCCCGCTGACCGACCTGGCCGATCGCCTCGACGCCGGCGGGCCCATGACGCTGGTCGTCTGCCCCCACACCGCCAACCGCGAGAATCTTGGCTCGGTCTTCCGCTCGGCCGGGGCGTTCGGCGCCGACGCCGTCCTGCTCGGCCCGCCCTGCTGCGACCCCTTCAGCCGCCGCTGCCTCCGGTGCTCCATGGGCGCGGTCCTCAGCGTGCCGGTCATCCACCCGGGCGACCTGGCCGCCGACCTGAACGCCCTGCGGTCGCGATGGGGGTTCGAGTTATGGGCGGCCGTGCTGCACGAGCACGCCGACCTGCTCTCGCGCCGCGCCCGACCCGATCGCGTCGCCCTCCTGCTGGGCAACGAGTTCGACGGCCTCCAGGCCCTCTGGCTCGACCTCTGCGATCGCCGCGTCACCATCCCCATGCACGGGCGGATCGACTCCCTCAACGCGGCCGTCGCCGCCGGAATCTTCCTCTACGAGCTGTGCGGGCGCGGGTGAAGCGGAATAGGGACCCGGCGCCTTCCCCTTTCAATCCAGCCGCCGCAGCTTGACGTTCCGCACCGCGCCGTGGGTCAGCCACGTCGAGACGCCCAGCGGCACGAACTCCTCCACCTCGATCCGGACGCTGAACTTGTGTTCGCTGCGCGCCAGCTCGATCAGCCGCTTGCCGTCCAGCCAGCACTCGATGCTGTCCCCGCTCACGCAGACCCGAACCGGGTACCACCGCTTGTTCTCGATCTCGACGTACTTCGAGTAGGGGTTGTTGGCCGCGTCGAAGCCGTCCACGCAGGAGACGCCCGTCACCGAGCCCCCCCACCCGGCGATCACGAACGTGAGCTGGTCCTTGCCCACCGGGAACGTCAGCGCGCAAGGGAAGTCGGCGCCGTCCACCCGCATCATCTCCAGGCTCACCTCGTAGTCCTCACGCGGGAGGGCCGCGGTGCACGTCACGCCGGTGGTCGTCTGGCCCATCCCCATCTGGATGGCGCCGTCGCGGACGGCTACGCTGGCCGCTCCGCCGACCTCCGAGACCTTCCACCCGTCCAGCGTCTTGCCGTCGAAGAGCGGCGTCCAACCGTCGGCGTCGACGACGGCCTGAGGGGCCGGCCCGGCAGTGCCCGGCCCGCAGGAGGGCAACCAAGCCGCCACGAGGATCAAGACGATAGGCCAAGGCTTCACCAGAGCGACTGATTCATTGAACATGGCGGAATCTCCCGGATGACCAGTCCGGCTCCGCAGTCGAGCCGGATCGGTGGGTCTCTAAACTGTCTCGGATGAGGACTTCGCCTGTACCTGCGTTGATTCCTTGTGTGGGCGACCCTAGTACTCCCGCCTACACACCCACACATCATGACACCTTCGGTCAGTCCACATATCGCAGGATCTTCTCGAATTCGGGCGGAGCATAGCGCAAGGCCTCGAAAGTCCGGAGGCTTGCAGGCAACTTGGAGGGTTCGAGCCCACCGACCATGACCGTAATGAGGTTTCCGGCTTTTCTTCCCGAACGTTTCTCGTTGATGAAGAACCCCCACTCCGCCTCCACCCAACTTGCGTCGGCGTTTTCCTCGCTACTGGCGACGACAATCATGTGTTGCGTCTGGTCGAGAGCCTTGTCTATGGCCTTGCGGTAGTCCGAGCCTCTTAGGTTGGGCAACGAAACCTTGCTGAAGAACACAGAAACCCCGTGTTGTGTCAGGAAATTGTAGACGTGCTCGGCATAGCTGTAATCTTCGCTCTTGGCGCTGATGAAGACCTTCGGCGCATCCGAAAGAGGCGAGATGGTAGCGGGCCCACGGGCAAGCTGCGCGTCGATTTCACGGATGGCGGCTATGGCACGCTGCCGAGAGGAGAGTCCGGACGTTTCGGACGATTCCGCGATTTCCTGCCAGGCGCGGTCAAAATTCCCCACGTAATCGCCCACGGTAGGAGGGTGCGTTGTGAGAATGCATATGCTGCGGCTGCCTGTCACCCCTGCGAAGATACTCTTCGCAGCGAACCAGTCGCCCAGGATGATGGAACGGGTCATGCTTTCGCGCGCTTGAAGAGCTACTCTGACGGCATCGTCCTCCATGCTCTCCAGGAACTCCGTCAGCAGACTTGCCCGGGTCCGCCACACTTTGGGGCCCAACTCGATCAGGCTGGCGGCCGGATAGATGATCAGGCTGCACCCTTGGCTCCGCGCGTGCTCTTCGAGAGCAAGGCGTTGCCCTCGGAGTTGACGGTGGAGATAGGACCGGTCGTCCAACTGTCCGGACCAGTCCGCCCAGACTGGGGAATTCGGCGCGGCCGCAGGTATGCAGAATGAGCTGAGTCCGCCTTCCTCCCGTACATGTGCCGGTCCATCCATGTCGAGAATCTGGCGTGCCCGTGACTCGACCTCGCTTGCATGTTCCTCGGGAGTTTCAGAGAACTGATATCCAGGCCTGCCCGCGTCGCCGGCTCGGCGCAGACGCTGGGCGAGGACCTCGGAGTTGAGCCGCTCGCACAGGTCGGAGAGATCGTCCTCTACCCTCACGGCGTTCACTTCGTTCAAAAGCCCCGCCGGCAGCGAGCCTGTCGCCACAGGCAGTGTGGGTGTTCCAGCACCCAGAGCATACCCGATCTCCTGAAACAGCCAAGACCGCCGCGCTGAGTCATGAGTAAGGACCGGTACGTATAGGTGCGAGTAGGCGATGAGAGCACGGCGATCCTGGCTCAACCCCCGATCAACAGTTGCCCACCAGGCCAAGTGACCCATGTCTTGCAGGTGCTGTGCTATCCTACCCGCAAGGCCGGCATCCTGGTGCCCGAAGCCAACATAGATGCGATATCGATGCGTTATCGCCATTCCAGACTCTCCCGGACGTTCAGAACTGTCTCAGATGGTCTCCGCAGTTTCGATGACGACGTGAGTGTATCCGCGTCAGGCAGTGCGGGCAAGGACTATCGCCCCACTCGAGTGTTCCGCACAAACCCGAATGGGACAACGCGCGCCGCCATCCCTCCTTGGGAGGGCGACAATCGTGTCTGCGACTCTCGAACTACAGACCTATTGCGGAAAGGCTTCTGCAAGCGTTGCGTTAACCTCAGGAGTCCTGCCCGCCGGACCGGGCCTGTCGAAGACCGGTCCTGGCGGGTACAATGGTCGCGGCGGCGCGTTGGTGTCGCGCTGCCTCCATATTCCGATGCGGCGCCTTCGCGCCAGGGAGAGAGAATGGCGAAACGAACGACGACGGTCGTAGCGGCGGGGTTGCTGGTGGTGCTGGCTGTTGGTGCGCTCGGCCACGGCGCCCCGGCTCCGGCCGCCCCGGCGGACGAACTGCTCCAGAAGCTGGACGCCCCCCTGCTGTTCGTCAAGCAGTTCAACTACCTCGGCATCCACATCTACGACGTCTACTACAAGTGGCGTCCGGGCGGGGGGATCTACATCATCGAGAACCCCTCCGACCCTCCGGCCCGCCACCGCATCCGCCCGGTAATCGACGCTACGACGCCCAATTCCCTGGGCAAGGGCGTCTACTTCGATCCCGATCTGTCCTACGACGCCAAGAAACTCCTCTTCTGCTACAAGAACGAGGCGCACGGCTCGACCTGCATCTACGAGATCAACATCGACGGCACCGGCCTGCGCAAGGTCACGGACCCAAGCGACACCCTGTGCAACTACCACGGCGGACACGGCGGACAGCACGACGTCTTCCCCTGCTACCTCCCCGACGGGCGGATCCTGTTCAACTCCACCCGCAAGAGCGGCCTGGTCCCCTGCGCCAACAGCGGCGTAGACATCATGCATACCATGGAGGCCGACGGGTCCAACATCCGCCCGCTCAGCGTCAACAACGTCAACGAGTTCGACCCCGTCCTGCTCAATGACGGCCGGATCATGTTCGGCCGGTGGGAGTACGTGGACAAGACGGCCCTGACGCAGCAGTCGCTGTGGACGATCTTTCCGGACGGTACGAACGAGACCGCCCTGTACGCCAACAACATGGTCTTTCCCGAGGCCGTCCTCGATGCCCGCCCGGTGCCCGGCACGACCAATCTGATCGTGGGCTCGTTCACCAAGCACAACGCCCCCCCTCGGGGCACGATCGGCATGATCGACATCGAGGCGGGCAAGAACGACCCCGCCGCCATTCACAACTTCGAGTTCCCCGACCAGCCCACGCGCGACGTGGGCGACTCCTGCGAGCCCTGGCCCCTCAGCCGCGACGTGGTGCTCTACAGCGGCAAGCCGGCAGGGGCCAAGTTCAACGCCCTGATCATCATCGACCGCAGCGGGCGACGGAGCGTTGTCCGCAGCGATCCGGAGATCGACCTGCACTCGCCCATGCTCGTCAAGCCCCGCGCCATGCCCCCGCTGCTGCCCAGCCACGAGGCCAGGAGGGAAAGCACCGGGCGGTTCCTCCTCCAGAACGTCTACGACGGCCTGCCAGGCGTCAAGCCGGGCGAGGTCAAGTCCCTGCGCGTGGTGGAAGAGACCTCCCGCGTAAGCGCGACGCCCGGCGGGGCCTACAACCAGACCTTCCTGCTGAGCTGCGCCCTGGCGTTCAGCGCCAAGCACTTCCTGGGCGTGGTGCCCGTCGAGGAGGACGGGTCGGCCTACTTCGAGGCCCCCTCGGGAAAGGCCCTGTACTTCCAGGCCCTGGACGCCGACGGGCGTCTGGTGCGGTCCATGCGGACGTTCGTGCAGGCCACCCCGGGCGTCACCCGCTCGTGCATCGGCTGCCACGAGTACAAGTACGGCGCCCCGCCGCGCCGCCCCCAGTCGGCGCCGCTGGCGCTGTCTCGCGAGCCCAGCAAGCTCAAGGACGAATCCTGGGGAAGCGGCTTCATGGACTTTCCCTCGATGGTCCAGCCCATCCTGGACAAGCACTGCGTCTCCTGCCACGGCGGGGCCAAGGGCTTCGCCGGCCGGCTCGATCTCACCGGAGGCTGGACCGAGCACTTCTCCATCAGCTACGAGAACCTCACCGCCCGGCGACACACGCAGTTGGTGGCCCACCTGATCAGCGGCATCGACTGCATGAACGGGACGGCGTGGTGGTCGGCGCAGATCTTCGGCCCGCGACAGCACGGCTCGGCGACCGCGCCGCTGGCCCACGTGCTGGTCAGCGGGCACAAGGACCGCATCCCCAACCTCACGCGGACCGAGCGCGACCTGCTCATGGCGTGGATCGACTCCAACGGGCTCTTTCACGGCAACTGGGACTACACCAAGAACGGACCCGCCATCCGCTCCTGGGCGGCGACCAGGAAGGCCCTGCGGGCCAAGCTCGACCAGCTCGGGTGCATGAAGTGCCACACCGACAAGCACATCGAGAACGATTGGATCAACCTTCGTCAGCCGCAGCTCAGCCGCGTCCTGCGCGCCCCGCTGAAGGCCGGAGGCGACGGCTTCGGGGCCGCCCTGTGTCGCAACGCCAAGCAGGATCCGGAGCGCATCCGCACCCGTCTGTTGTACAACGGCTTCTACCAGCACGCGGTCCAGCCGCTCAAGGCCTACGAGTCGCGCGAGCTGCCCCCGCCCAATACCCAGGGCGAGCCCGTCATCACCTTCGCCTCGACCGCCGATGCCGGCTATCAGGACCTGCTGGCGATCATCCGCAGCGGCCGCGAGCAGGCGCTCGCGGCTCCGCGGGTGGACATGCCAGGCGCGGAGATCATCGCCGGCGCCTCGCGACAGATCTTCCCGACGCCCATTCCTCACCCCCTGCCCCAACTCAAGGCCGCCATCGAGGGCGACGGAGTGGTCCGTCTGGCCTGGGAGCAGTCGGCCCGCACCATCGGCTTGACGTTCGAACTGCATCGCCTGCCCCTTGCGGACGCCCCCTGCAACGATAAGACGCTGCTGACCTCGACGACGCTGTTCTCGTACACGGATGCCGACGTTCCCGCGGGGCGGCAGCACTACGCCCTGATCGCGGCGAACGCGGCCGAGCGGTCCGAGGCGGTGCGGCTCTCGGTGGAAGTGCCCCCGCCCGCCCCGCCGCCGGCCCCCGCGGGCCTGACCGCGAGGGCCCTGCCCGGACGCGTCGAGTTGAGCTGGCAGGGCGCCGGCGAGGTGCGATACAGCGTTTACCGTTCGGGCGGAGGCGGCGAGCCCGCCAAACTGACGCCCGAGCCGATCGCCCTGAGTTCGTTCGTCGATGCCGTTACCGAGGGGACTTACGCATACACCGTGCGGTCGGTCAGCCGGCGCGGCGCCCAGAGCCCGCCCAGCCAGGCCGCCCAGGCCACCGCCCTTCCCGAACCGCGCGAGGCCGTCTTTGTCGCCGACTTCGCCGCCGCGGCGGACGCGACGGTGCTCGGCGGGGGCAAGGCGGCCGCCACGGTGCACGGCCCGGCCAAGGCCGGCGGAGGCCTGCTGGACCTCCGCAAGGGAGGCTTCGTCACCTACGCCCGGCGGGCGGAGTGGGACCTGGCCCAGACCGGGCGATTCAGCATCGAATGCTGGGTCAAGTTCGAGCAACCCGGTCAGATGCCCGTCGTCCTGAGCGCCGGACTGTGGCGCAGCCGCGGGTGGTTCCTCCAGCGGATCGGGGCGGGGTGGCGGTGGCACGTCGGCGGCATCGACTGCGACGGCGGCACGGGCGCGGTCGGGCAGTGGACGCACCTGGCCGCCGTCTTCGACGGTCGACAGGCCCGCCTCTTCCAGGACGGCAAGCAGGTGGCCGAGGTGGACTGCGCCCCCGTTCGCACCCCCTGGGAGAACCCCATGTACGTGGGACAGTACAGCGGGACGCAGGAAGCGTCCTACCAGGTGAGCGGCTGGATCGGCCAGGTGAAGGTCTACGTCCGCCCGCTGACGCAGGCCGACGCCGCCCGCGCCTTCCAGGCCGGCCCGCCCAAATCGTAATGCGGCAGGAACGGTGGAACAGCAAAGCCCACCCCTGAGGGGTGGGCTTTTCTTTCAATCATCTTCGGTGCGAGCGGGGCGAGCACTGCCCGGACCCGCGTGAAAAGCAACGGGCGGCTCATCGCCGCCCGCTGTCGATTCCGCTATTGCCTATTCCCTAGTCCCTGCTCCGCAGTCCCTATTCCCTATTCCCTTGTCCCTGCTACTTGAGCGTCTCCTGCACGGCCAGCAGCACGTAGCTGGTCACCAGGACGGGGCTGTTCTCGGACCAGCGGTCGGCCTCGTTGATCCACGAGCCGTCCGGCTTGACCTGCTTGGCAAGGGCGTCGATCAACTCGTGTCGCCAGTTGTGCTCCTTGCCCTCGACATCCTTGATGACCGGCTGGCCCCAGGCCCGCAGGGCCTTGGCGAACACATGATAGTAGTAGAACAGACCCTGCCTGGATTGGGTCTGCGGCATGTTCGGGTTGCTGTCCAGCCGCCAGTAGCGGCGAATCCAGGCGTAGGCCGCCGTCACGCGCGGATCGTCCTTTGCCACCCCCGCGTACAGCATGCTCTTGAAGCCCACGTACGTCATCGAGCCGTAGCTTCGAAGCCCTTTGCCGGCCGTCCCCTCGCCGGCCATCGACTGGGCGTCGGTAGGCTTGCCTCGAAGCGCCGGGGCGTAAATGAACCCGCCGTCGTTGCCGCCCTCGGCCGCGAACGGCAGCGGGTTGGACTCGCTGCGGTTCTGGCAGCGGGCCACGAAGCTCAGGGCGTTCTGCATGGCCGGGTCCTCCGGCTTGACGCCCGCCTCGTGCATGGCGTCCAGCCACATCCCAACGTTGCTCAGGTCGGGTCGCCCGTGCTTGCCGTAGCTCACTCCGCCCGCGAACGGGTGGTCCTTGGTGATCTTGTCGCCGTCGGGCGACTCCGAGCCGGGCAGGATCTGCTGGCCGCGGAGATACTTGATCGCGTCATCCAGCACGCCCTGCCTCTGGGGGTCCTTGGCGGCCGCCAGGGCCATCACCGCCACCGAGGTGGTGTAGTTGTTGTAGCCCAGCTTCGGGTCGTAGATCCCCCCGTCCTTCTGACGGAACGCGAGCATGGCGTCGAAGCCCTTCTTCACAACCTCGTGGTTGGGGCCGAAGTCGGGATGCTGCACCAGGACCTTGAGCACCATGGCCGTGATGGCCGGCTTGTTCGCCCCGCCGCCCATCGACCACCCGCCGTCTTCCTCGCGGGCCGACAACAGGAACTTCACTCCCCCCGCCATCAGTTCCTGGGCCTGCTTGCGGTGGGCGCCGTCCATCGTGGCGTCGTCAGCCCATGCAGCCCCGCCCAGCAGGGACGTCGCCGCTACCGCCGCCAACGCAACTCGAATCGCATATTTCATTCTGGTCTCCTGTACGCTAACCGTTCACGGTCGTCGTGCCCGCATAGCGGGCGCACCGGTACTCTACCCGTTGCTGCTGTAACCGGCGTGCCAGAGACTGGCATCCGACGCAACTATTGTACCCGTAGTTGGTTACCTTTTCCATCCATTCCAGCCGCCCCGCCGTTCTGCACAGACATGCACCACCGATCGCACCGCGGGTGTGCAGGGGCTACCTCGCCGCCTTCAGCCTGTCCAACGCCGAGCGGCTCACCCGCAGCACTGTCCCGTGGCGGTGGTCCCTGGGGAACTCCATCCGCCTGGAGACGTCCTGCCAGGTCTTCAGGTCGGCCGATTTGACCGCGCCGTAGTAGTGCGGGCGCGCGTAGTGGTCGAAGTACACGAAGTACTCGCTCCCGATGCGGATGGCGGACGGGCCCTCCACCCAGTCGATGGTGAAGGCCGGCCCCGCCGGGCCCCACGGCCCCCGTGGACTGTCGCCCCGGGCCATCCGCAGGTGCTTGGCCACCGGCTTGAGCGTCTCGTCCTTGACGATCAACCGGTAGCCGTCCTCCGCCTTCAGGATCGTCGCGTCAATGACGTTGAACCCGCCGTCGAAGAACAGCTTTGTCGGCTCGAACGTCTGAAAGTCCTTCGTCGCGGTGTAATACATCCGGTGGTTCCAGCCCTTGTCGGCGCCGGCCTCCGTCTCGGCGAACCTGCCCGGGATCGTGCTGGCCCAGAAGATCAGGAACTCGCACTTCTTGTCGTCGTAGAACAGTTCCGGCGCCCAGGCGTTACGGGCCTTGGGCTCGTGCATCATCGCCGGGATGTCCTTCTGGGCCGACCACTCGATCAGGTCCTTCGAACTGGCGTAGCCGATGATCCGGTCGCCCCAGCCGGTGGTCCAGACCATGTGGAACGTGCCGCCCGGCCCGGCCACGATGCATGGGTCGCGCATCAACTTGTGGGGGCCCAGCGTCGGACGAAGGAACGACCTGTCGCCCTTGAGCGGCCGCCACGTGTAGCCGTCCTCGCTCCAGGCCAGGTGCAGGCCGTCCTCTCCGTTGCCACGAAACGACGTGAACACGAACGCGCCGCTCTTTCCATCGTCGTCCGCCGCCCAGACTGGCGCCATCGCAACGCAATAGACAGCGCCTACCGCCATTAACTCCACGATCGTTCGCATCCGCTTGCCTTTCCGCGCTGGTTGTTTGGTCATACCGTATTCGCCCTCGCAAACGGAGTCAACCGGCCTCGCGCTTGACAACCCCCCGTCCGCGAGGCGATAACCACTGCACACTCGCGGAAGGAGATACGTTATGTCCATGCCAAACTCGCCCGAGGTCAAGCTTGCGATCTGCGGCGTCAGCCGCGACTGCTTCCCCGCCGAGATCACACAGCGACGCATGAAGGTCCTCGTCTCCGCCTGCCAGCAGGCCGGCCTGGACGTCTTCGCCTGCAAGACCACCGTCGAGAGCGAGACCCACGTCCGCCAGGCCCTCGACGAACTCCACGCCGCCAAGGCCAACGCCCTGGTCATCTACCTGGGCAACTTCGGGCCGGAGGGGCCGCTGTCCATCCTGGCCCGCAAGTTTCACGGGCCGGTGATGGCCGTCGCGGCCGCGGAGGAGTCCAAGGACACCTCCCTGGTCGACGGTCGCGGCGACGCCCTCTGCGGGCTGCTCAACGCCTCCTACAACTTCCGCCTCCGCAAGTGCAACGTCTACATCCCGCAATACCCGGTCGGCCTGCCCCGGGAGTTGGTTGCCTGCATCGCGCACTTCCGCGGCCTGGCCCGCGTCCTGCTGGGCGTCAAGGCCCTCAAGATCTTCACCTTCGGGCCGCGCCCACAGGATTTCTACGCCTGCAACGCCCCGATCAAGCCGCTCTACGACCTGGGCGTGGAAGTGATGGAGAACAGCGAGCTGGACCTGCTCCAGCTCTTCCAGGCCGTCGACGAGGGCGACCGTGACGTGCAGGCGGCCGCCCGCGACATGGAGGCCGAGCTGGGCGAGGGCGTGAACTACCCCGACCTGCTGCCGCGGCTGGCCCGCCTGGAGGTGGCGCTGAAACGTTTCGCCGCCGACAACCTCGGCACCCGGCAGTTCGGCATCTTCGCCGACAAGTGCTGGCCCGCCTTCGAGAAGGCCTTCGGCTTCACCCCCTGCTATGTGAATTCCCGCCTGGCCGCCCAGGGCATGCCCGTGGCCTGCGAGGTGGACATCTACGGCACGTTCAGCGAGTACCTCTGCCAACTCGCCAGCGACGCCCCCGCCACGCTGCTGGACATCAACAACTCCGTGCCGGACGACCTGCTCCCTGCCCGCGCCGACCTCAAGGGCGCCGCCCGACGCGACCTGTTCATGGGCTTCCACTGCGGCAACACGCCCTCCTGCTGCATGAAGAACTGCTCGCTGAAGTACCAGCTCATCATGCACCGCCTCATGGAGCCGCCCCTGGCCGCCCCGGACATCACCCGCGGCACGCTCGAAGGCCAGATCAGACCCGGCGAGACGACGTTCTTCCGCCTCCAGGGGATGGCCGACGGGGCGCTGGCCGCCTACGTGGCTGAGGGCGAGGTGCTGGACATCGACCCGCAGAGCTTCGGCGGGATCGGCGTGTTCGCGATTCCCCACTTCGCCCGCTTCTACCGCCACGTCCTTGTCGGCAAAGGCTTCCCCCACCACGGCGCTGTCGCCTTCGCCAAGGTCGGCCGCACGCTCTTCGACTCGGTACGCATGCTCGGGCTGACGGATGTGAACTACCCGTTGCCCGAAGGCCGCCCCTACCCGGGCGAGAACCCGTTCGAGGCATAATGCGGAACAACGTCGATCGTTCTGAGCCGGAGAAAGGCAATCCCATGACTATCCGCCCGACTTTGCTGTGTACGCTTTCAATCGTGTTTGCCATGCCTTGTGCTGGATTCGCTGCCGAATCCAAGCCCCGCGCCACTGTGGGCGCGTACTACTTCGACGGCTGGGCCGGCAAGAGCCGCCGCGCCGACGACCCCGCCCAGCCGTGGGCCAAGGACGCGCCCACACATCTGACCAAGCGCCTAATCGAGGAGTTCGCCGGTCGCAAGCCCGCCTGGGGCTGGCGCGACGACTCCGCGGAGATCGTCCGCCGGCAGATCGACCTGGCCGCCGATCACGGGATCGACTTCTTCGCCTTCTGCTGGTACTGGAACGCCGACAAGGCCAAGGTCGACGCCGACCCCAAGCACACGGGCATGGAACTGTTCCTTAAAGCCCCCAACCGCGACCGCATGAAATTCTGCCTGTTGGTGGCCAACCACGCGGGGTACATCATCGGCAAGCCGGAGAACTGGAAGACGGCCGCCGCCATGTGGATGCCCTACCTCAAGCACGAGCGCCACGTCCGCGTGGGCGGCAAGCCGCTGGTGATCCTCTTCAACTCGCGCGACGCCGACCCGGCCGGCCTGGCCATCCTCCAGCAGGCCGCCAAAGACGCCGGCCTGCCAGGCCTGGCCATCGCGGGCTGCGGCTCGGCCGATCCGAAGGCCGGCTTCACCCATCGCACGCACTACAACATCGTCCCCGGCTACGCCAGCGGGTCCAAGCAGCAGCCCTACGCCAGCCTGGTCGAAGCTCACCGCAAGGCGTGGGCGGGTTCGCCCCAGGCGCCGTACATGCCCATCGTAACGGCCGGGTGGGACAAGCGCCCCTGGGAAGGCCCCGACGGGCTGGGCCAGAAGGAAGGCTCGTACTTCCCCGACCGCACGCCGCAGGCCTTCGGCGAGTTCCTCCGCTCGGCTATCGACTGGATGGACCAGAATCCCACGCAGACCACGGCCGAGCGATTGCTGCTGATCTACGCCTGGAACGAGTTCGGCGAGGGCGGGTACATCGCCCCGACGGCCGACGACCCGGACGCCAAGTACCTCCAGGCGATCAAGGCGGTCCTGAGCGGGAAGTGACGAATGCGCCGCCGAATGGCAAGCCCGCTCGCAACTCCCGCCACAGCCTTCCAGTCGCGGGTGCGCATGAACCTACGGCCGCGGAAAACTTTTGCCTCCGCCTTGACAGGCCGCCCCTCCGGCGGCATAATTGCATGACTGAGTACGGGGCGTGGCGCAGCTTGGTTTAGCGTGCTTGACTGGGGGTCAAGAGGTCGAGAGTTCAAATCTCTCCGCCCCGATGTGTGAAACGGCCAGACCCTCGGGTCTGGCCGTTTTTCTAGTGTGATGGAGCGCATATGCACCACATATACGGGCTTCTTCTGCTGGCAGCACTGTCCCTTCCGTTCGGGCTGGCTTCTGCGGCAGAAGATGCCTGGCCCGGCCGGGGCTGGCCCACGGCGACGCCCGAGCAGGCGGGGCTGGATGCCGCCCGGCTGGCCGAGGCGCGGGACTACGCGCTGACCGGCAGCGGGTCGGGGTGCGTGGTGCGCGGCGGCAAGCTCGTGATGACCTGGGGCGACCAGGCCGTCATCTACGACCTCAAGAGCACCACCAAGAGCTTCGGGGCGACCGCGCTGGGCGTCGCGCTGGCCGACGGGAAGGTCAAGTCCGTCCACGATCGGGCGATCGATTATCACCCCAAGCTCGGGGTCGAGCCGGCCTCCAATCTGAAGACGGGGTGGCTCAAGAAGATCACGCTCTTCCACCTGGCGACACAAACAGCCGGTTTCGAGAAGCCGGGCGGGTACGGCAAGCTCCTGTTCGAGCCGGGCACTGCCTGGTCCTACAGCGACGCCGGGCCCAACTGGCTGGCAGAGTGCCTCACGCTCGCCTACCGGCGCGACCTGAACGACCTGATGTTCGAGCGGGTCTTCACGCCGCTTGGCATCACCCCAAAGGACCTGCGGTGGCGTAAGAACGCCTATCGCCCGGCCCAGATCGACGGCATCGAGCGGCGCGAGTTCGGCGCGGGCATCCACGCCAACGTCAACGCCATGGCCCGCGTGGGGCTGCTGTATCTCCGCGGCGGACGCTGGAGGGACAAGCAGATCCTGCCGGCTGAGTTCGTGCGGGCCGCCTCCGCCACGCCCAAGGAGTTGGTCGACCTCAAGGTCGTCGGTCCGACCGGTCAGAAGCCGCCCGCCCCGCCGCACTACGGGCTGCTCTGGTGGAACAACGCCGACGGCGCCATCGCCCGCCTGCCGCGCGACGCCTACTGGTCGTGGGGCCTGTACGACAGCGTCATCCTCGTGGTGCCCAGTCTGGACCTGGTCGTGGCGCGGGCGGGCAAGTCCTTCCCGCGGAAGAACCAGACCGACCACGAGGCGCTGGCCAGGTTTGTCGAGCCGCTGGCGATGTCCGCAAAGGCGAGGAAGAGCGAGCCCCAGCCTCAGCAAGCCGCCGCCGCGGGCCTTCCCCCGCCAAGCCCCGTCATCGCGGGCATCGATTGGGCGCCGGCGGGCACGATCGTCCGCCAGGCGCGGGGCAGCGACAACTGGCCGATCACCTGGGCTGACGATGACGCCCAGTACACGGCCTACGGCGATGGCGCCGGCTTCGACGCGCCTCGCCCCCCACACAAACTGAGCCTGGGCCTGGCGAAGATCGTCGGTCCGGCCGACGGCTTCCGCGCGGAGAATATCCTCTCGCCCACCGGACAGGGCCAGGGCGACGGCCCGCGCGGGTTCAAGGCGTGCGGCATGGTCTGCATCAAGGGCGTGCTCTATATGTTCGTCCGCAACGCCGACCGCCGAGGGCGAAAAGCTACGCTGGCCTGGTCGGCTGACTACGCCCGCACCTGGACGTGGGCCGACTGGACGTTCGACGAGATCGGCTACCCGGCCGCGATCAACTACGGCAAGGACTACGCCGGCGCCCCCGACGCGCACGTCTATATCCTCAGCCCCGACACGCCCAGCGCCTATGCCGCAGGCGACCGCGTCGTGCTGCTGCGGGCCCCGATCGACAAGCTGACGCGCCGCAACGCGTGGGAGTACTTCGCCGGCCTCGACGCAGCCGGCAAGTGCAAGTGGAGCGTCAAGCATACCGACCGCTCCGGCGTGCTGGAGATCAAGAACGGATGCAATCGGCTGGCGGTCACGTACGACGCCCCGCTCAAGCGATACCTGATGACGATGCGGAGCCGCTCGGCCCGCGACGCCGGCGGGCGTGAGCACTTCAGCATCCTCGACGCCCCGCAGCCGTGGGGCCCGTGGACGACGGTATTCTCGACCGACAAATGGGACACCGACCCCGGTGAGGCCCAGCACCTGCCCGCCAAGTGGATGAGCGCCGACGGGCTGACCGTCCACCTGGTCTTCAGCGGGGGCGACAGCTTCTCGGTCAGGAAAGGGATGATCCGAATACGAGACTGACCAATGTCCAATGACCAGACATGGACCAATACCCCAATTCCCTAATAAGCAAGGCGCCGCTCGACCCTTTGGTCATGGGTCACTTGGCCCTGCCGCTGCCAGAGTTTCGGGCTACGCCTGGATCGGATACTTCCCGTACTTCCTGGCTGCCTCGACCATGGCCAGCAGGTTCTCCGGCTTGACGCCGCTGTGGATGGTGTTGCTGGAAGAGAGGATGTACCCTCCGCCGCGGGCGGCCTTGCGGATGCAGTCGCGGACCTCCTGGGCCACCTGCTCCGGCGTGCCGTCGCAGAGGTTGCCCGTGCAGTCCACGTTGCCCTTGAGAGCGACCTGCTGCCCGTACTTCTGCTTCATTGGGCCCAGGTCGTAGCCGGCCCCGGGGTCGATGGGGTCCAGGCAGTCGATGCCGCAGTCGATCCAGAAGTCCACCACCGCGTCGATGTTCCCGTCGCAGTGCTTGATGACGTAGCAGCCGAGTTCCTTGTACCCGCCGATGATCTCGCGGAAGGCCGGGCCCAGCACCTCAAAGTAGTTCTCCGGGCGGATGAGCATCCCGTCGGCGTTGGCCACGTCGTCGGTGGTGGCGATGACCTGCACGCCGAAGCGTTCGACGGCCAGGCGGGCCACCGCGAGGTTGTATTCGGCCACGCGCTTGAGCAGGTCCTTGAAGTGGTCCGGCTCGAGCAGCATGTCCATCATCGCGTTCTCGTAGCCCAGCAGGTCTCGCATGTCGCTGAAGCCGTCGCGGAGGTTGAACACGACCGCCCGCGTGTCGCCCATCCGCTTCATGGTCTTCTCCAGCGTGGCCAGGCGGTGCGGGGCGAACGGGTCGGGGAACGTGTAGGCCTTGTGGTCGGCGATGGACTTGATGGGGCTGGAGGTCAGGGCGGCGATGGCGTCGCCGGTGAGCTTGCGCGTCGAGCCCCACTCGTCGGTGAACGTCTCCGCGTCGATCTTCTGCTTGGTGTAATCGGCCCGGACGTTGATCGCGTCCAGGTCCAACCGCTCGACGATGTCGAGGATGTTGTCGCTCCCGACGGCCTGCCTGGCCACCCCCTCGTGGATGAACCACTCGAAGACGGGGACGGCGTCGCCCTCGCGAAGCTCCAGCGCGTTGATGATCCTGTCTCTTCCGTTCACGGCGCGTCCTTTCCGGTTGGTCCGCCGGCGGGCCGATGCCACGCCGGGTCCGCTATTCTACGCGCCGCGGCGCGAGAGACAAGAGCGCGTTCATTCCACGGTGAGTTCGTGGATGGACCAGAACAGCCCGTCGGTCCGCCCGGTCTGGACGATCTTGACGAACCGCCCCGTGCGCACGGGGACGGTGATCTCGGTGACGGCGCCCTTGCCTTCGCCCTTGACCACCGGCGGGCCCATGTCGCCCCGGCGGTTCGAGACGTACACCTCGTACCCGCGCGGGTAGTCGCCGCCCGATCCCTTGGCGTCCAGGACGATCTTCTTGATCGGACGCGGCCGGCCCAGGTCCAGCATGAACCACTCGCCGCCCTGCATGGCGGCGTTGGTGCTCCAGCGGGTGGCGGGGTTTCCGTCCACGGCGTTCTGGACGTTGTCGGGCGTGGAGGCGGTGCAGCGCGAAGGCTGCTTCATCGCCTTCTCGATCTTCTCGACGGCGACCTTGGCGGCGGTGGCCAGGGCCGGGTCCTTCTCGCACTCCCGGGCCATCGCCTTGGCCTCGTCGATCGGCAGGTCGGGCAGGGCGGCCAGGACGAGCTTCTTCTCGTCGGCCCGCTGGGCCAGGGCCATCGCCTTGGCGTACAGTTCGATCATCTGCTTGTCGTCGGCGTCGCTGATGCCGATCATGCGGACGAAGCCGCGCAGGGCGAGTACCTTGTGCGTCTCGTCCGGCGCGCACTGGGCCAGCGTCAGCACGTCCTGGATGGGCTGGGCGTCCGGCCAGTCGATCAGGGCGCGGACGGCGGCGTCCTTGACGTCCTTGTCGCCGTCATCGCAGGCGGTCTTCACGATCGCCAGGGCCTCCTTCCCGCCGGTCTTGGTCATCAGGCGGAGAAGGCTCCGCTTGGCGGCCGGTGTGGCGGCCCGGGGCCAGGCTGCCACCAGCGGCTTGCATTGGGCGGACTCGTCGCTGGTGCGGCGGATTGCGGCCAAGGCGGCGGCCTCGGCCTCGCCGGCCTCGCTGTCGCCCAGGCCCTTGAGCAGGAAGCCCACCAGGGCAGGCGCCTGCTCGGGCCCGGCCAGCCGTTTCAGGGCGGAGAAGGACGCCCGGCGGACCGCCTCGTCGCCTCCGCTGGCGGTCTCCAACAGAGCAGGCGAGGCCTCGCCGGCGTTGCGGGCGGACAGGGCGGCGATCAACTCCACCTGCACCGGAGGCTTGGCGACCTTGAGCAGGTCGATCATGGCCTCCGTGCAGCCCTTGGCGCTCATGCGGTTCAGGCTGGAGCGAGCGGCATCGGCGGTCTTGTCCTTCGAGGCGGCGATCTCGGCCAGCGTCTGGACGCACTTGGCGTCGCCCACGCTGCCGAGGGCCTCGATGGCGGCCTGGCGAACGGCCTCGTTGTCGCTCTTGAGCGCGTTGAGGACGATGGGCAGCGCGTCCGCCTGTCCGCGGTCGGCCAGGGCCAGCACCACCTGCGGCTGGATCGCGGGCGGAAGCTTGCCCAATTCAGCCGCCAGGGCCGCCGACGGAATCGAGGGCGAGCTGCGCAGAGCGGCCAGGCCTCCCCCCTGCATCCGGGGGTCCGCGTCGGTCATGGCCTTGACGAGGATGGCCGCCCCGCTCTCGCCCGAAACCGCCAGCATGCCCTGGAGGGCCGCGATGCGGACCGCCAGAGGCGAGGAGGCGGCATAGAGGGTCTCGTACACGCCGCGGGCCTGGTCGGTCTTGCCCGAGGCCAGGCGCCGCTGGGCGACGGTGAGGCAGGCGTCGGCTGCGGCGGACTTCAGCTTCGGCCCGGCCGACGGGTACGCCGCCAGGACGGCCTGCTCGGCCTGCTCGCCGCCAAGCCTGGCCAGGGCGGCCAACGCCACGCCCGCCAGCTCCGGCTGGGTGGACTTGGCCAACTCGCAGAAGACCGGCACGGACTTCACGTCGCCGCGCCGCCCCAGCGTGTGGACCAGCCCGATGCGGAACTTGTCGTCCTTGGCGGCCGCCAGCGCGGCTCGCAGGGCCTGGGTGGCGGCCTCACCGGGGACCTTCTCCATCGCGTAGCGGGCCATGTGACTGAGTCGGGGGTTGTCCAGCAAGGCCGCCAGGGCGGGCACCGAGGCCTCGGTCCCCAGGATGAAGAGTTGGCGGCAGGCGACGGCCTTGGCGTCGTCGGTCGCGTCCGCCTTCAGCACCGCGATGAGACGCTTCTCCAGGTCCGCCCGGCGGGCCGCGTCCTTGGCGGACTGGATGACGGCGGAGTGGATCGTGGTGACGCACTCGGCGTTGGCTCCGATCTTGAACGCCGGCAGATCCTTGAACGCCTTGTCGAGTTGCTCGCTCGTCGGGTCGGCCGCCAGCGCGGGAACACACAGGGCGACGGTCACAACAGCCAGGAGCAGATGTCGCATGGGGTCTCCTTTGCGATCTTGGAGTGTCACGTTTCGGCCGGTTACTTGCCGCCGGCCACTAGATCCAGTTGTAGGGTTCGCGTTTGGGGCGGTCCAGCCAGCGGGCCGCCTCGTCGTCGCCGAGAATCTCCCGCTTGACCGGGTCCCACTTGAGCGCCCGGTTGAGCCACCACGCGATGTTGCTCAGGTGGCAGACGGTGATGGTGGAGGCGCCGATCTCGACGTCGGCTACCGGGCGCGTGCGGGTGCGGATGCAGTTGAACCAGTCCTGATGGTGGCCCGGGCTCTTGTACAGGTGGGTCTCGCCGGGCTTGATCTGCACCTTCATCAGCGAGTCGGGCCAGGTCCGCAGGTAGCCGCGGTTGACCTCGACCTTGCCCTCGGTGCCGGTGAAGAGGATGCCGTTGGCCCCGCCGCGCTGCATGACCACGCCCGTCGGGTAGCGGAAGGTGATGTCCTTAAACTCCTTGCCGTCGGGCGGGATGATCTCGCCGGGCCCCTTGCCGAACCCGTCCATGCCCATGCCCCACTGGGCGATGTCGTAATGGTGGGCGCCCCAGTCGGTGGTCATCCCGCCGCTGGTGTCGCGGATGTGGCGCCACCCG
This sequence comes from Planctomycetota bacterium, assembly GCA_022705325.1. GTDB lineage: Bacteria > Planctomycetota > Phycisphaerae > SM23-33 > SM23-33 > MWDR01. The sequence goes on from JAKJER010000002.1 coordinate 232,736, forward strand.
CCGCCGTAGTTGCCGCTGATCCGCTCGCTGTTGTAGGGGTGCCACGGGCTGGGGCCAAGCCAGCGGTCCCAGTCCACGCCCTCGGGGATCGGCTCTTCGGGCAGGAACTTGTCCACCGACGGAGCGCCGATGCCGACGTTCACCCGCTCCAGCTTGCCGATGTAGCCGTTGCGAACCAGCTCGCAGGCGAAGCGAAAGTTGCCCTCGCTGCGCTGCTGGCTGCCGGTCTGGAACACCCGCCCGTACCGCCGCGCCGCCTGGACCATCAGTTCGGCCTCGCGGACCGTCAGCGAGAGGGGCTTCTCGCAGTAGATGTCCTTGCCGGCCCGCGCCGCCAGCACCGCGCAGGTCGCGTGCCAGTGGTCGGGCACGGCGATCAGCACCGCGTCGATGTCGTCACGCGCCAGCAGGTCGCGGAAGTCGTTGTACAGGTCGCAGCCCTTGTACTGGCTCCCGTCGCGACCCGCGTAGGCGCCCTCCACCCGGGCCTTGCCCCCCTCGGCCACCTTGCGCTTGACGTCGCTGATGGCCAGGATCTGCACCTGCCCGTTGCCGCACAAGCCGCCCAGGTGCCCCCCGCCCATGTTGCCGATCCCGATGAAGCCCATCGTCAGGCGCTCGCTGGCCGCCTTCGTCTGCGCGTTGCCGATGGCCGCGGAGGTCAGCACGTATGGCGCCGCCAGGGCCGCCGCCGACCGCCCCAGGAGGTCGCGACGCGTGAGGACTCGCTTGTTCATGGAGTACTCCTTCTGGAGTAAGAACGTCAGCCGGCGGTGATTTCTTCCAGGAACAGGCGGGCCTTCCTGGCCTCGGCGGTCACGTCCACGCCCGCGCCGCGGGCGGTGCACTCCACCACGAGCGGCCCGCCGGCGAAGCCGCCCGCCTTGAGGGCGGCGAAGAGCTCCTTCCAACGCACCAGGCCGGAGCCCGGTGTGACGTTGACGTTTTTGGGCGCCTGGAAGTCCTTCACGCTCATGCCCACGATCAGGCCGGCCACCGATTTGACGTCCTCGACCGGATCGAGCTTGCCCGCGGAGTAGTAATACACGTTGCCCGGGTCGTACCACAGCCGGAAGTTGGTGTGATTGACCTTCTCGATCATCCGGCGGAGTTGCGGGCCGGTGGCGTTCTGCCCGCCGTGGGGCTTGACGCTGAGGCTGACCTTCTTTGCAGCGGCGTAGTCGCAGCATTGAGCGACGACGCGACAATAGGCATCCACCAACTCGGCCTTTCCGATCCCCCCCAGCATGAGCCCGCCGCACCCGCAGGCGGCCGTGTTGTCGATCATCCGCTTCAGCCCCGCTGCGCCCGCCTCCTCCCCCGCCGCCACCGGCGGCTCGCCCGCGTACACGTTGAGGATCGTCAGCCCGCGCTTGCGGGCCCGCTCGCCCACAGCCGCCGCATCCTCCACGTTCGTGCCGGCATGAATGACGAACGGGCCCTTGCCGCCTTTGGCCGTCATCAGGGCGGCGTGCTTGTACCCGGCGGCCGCGATCCCATCCAACGCCGCCTCGCAGTCCTGCTGGTCCCAGGGCCGTGTGTAGCAGCCGATCTGCCAGGGAGACGCCTTGGCCGGGGCGGCTTGCGCGGTCAGCTTCGCCAGCGGTCCGGCAGCCAAGGCTACACCCGCCGCCTGAAGCAGCCGGCGGCGACCCAGCACGTTCTCACGCGCGACGTGGCTTGACATGGGCTTCTCCTTCTTCCAGAACAACAGCGCGGCGTGTTCGATTATTTCGAGGGCGCCGATTCTCCGGCGGCCAGCCGCAGCACGACTACACACGGGGCCGGGCAGTCGATCCGAACCTGCGCGCTTGGCCCGTCGGATCGTCCGGTCCGGACGGCGACCAGGTCATGCTTGTCGTCCAGCGCCAGCAGTTGCCACTGCCCCGCGAGCGTCCAGGGCAGGCGGTCCAGCGACACCTCCAGCCCGGCCCGCCCGCGATAGTTGGCGATGAGCACGGTCGCCCGCTTGCCGTCCGCGTCGAGGCCGGCGCAGGCGGCCAGACCACCCGTCGGACCGGATCGCTCGACCTTCACCCGCCGCGGCGTGTCCAGGAGCATCCGAAACGCCTTGAAGGCGTAGAAGGTCTTCCTGGGCTCGCCCTCGCGGGTGAACAAGCCGAACGACCCGTGGTCGCCCGTGTAGAAGTTGGCCGCGTCCACGGGCGAGTCCTGGAGGTCGCACAGCGCAGCCGCCGCGAACGCGGCGGCGGAGGCGGCCCCCAGTTCCTGGTGCCAGCGCCCCCGCACGGACGGGTCCTTGGCGAGCATTCCGCCCCAGTCGTTGCTGGGCAGGTAGTTCCATTCGTTCAGATGAATCTCGGTCGCCTTGAAGCCCCGTTCGTCGAGCCAGCGACGGACGGCCCGGGCCTTGCGCGCATAGAGGAACGGGTCATCGCAGTACGTGTGCCACGAGAAGAAGTGCAGCGGGACGTTCTTTGCCTTGCACCGCTCCAGCAGCCCCTCCAGCATGGGCGTGGCCTTGAGGCGGTCGCCCGCCACCTCGCCGATGTGCCCGGCCGACGGCCCGCCGACCTTCACGTCCGGAAAGGCGGCGGCGATCGCCCCGGCCGCGTGCTCGTACAGGCGGAAGTAGTCTTCGTCGTTGCCCGTCCACATGGCCGGGCGGTTCTCGGGCTCGTTCCATATCTCCCAGTAGCGGATGTTGTGGCGGGAGCCCTCGGCCCAGCCCTGGTTGTAATGGCGAATAATGCCTACGCAGGCCTGGGCCCAGCGGGCCGGGTCGGCCGGCGGGTGCACGTGATGCTTCCTCCGGCTGTGCTCGATGGACTCGCCCAGGCGGTACACCACTCCGCTGCCGCAGCGGACGATGGCCGCGACGTAGTCATCGGTGCGGCCGAAGCGATAGCTCGCAGGCGAGGCCGGATCGGCCCCCGCGTCGGGAAAGACGGCGTGCATATCGGCGACGTTGCCGCCCGGCCAGTCGCAGTCATGCAGACGGGCGAGAGGCACGTCGATCTGCTTCCAGTACTCCGACAGGTCCACCGTCTCGCCGCGGCAGAGCGGTCCGTTGTTCACCCCGTGCAGCGGGCGAATCGTGCCCGCCGGCGCGGCGAAGTCCACGCGAACAACCGCCGGCTCGTCGGTGTCGGCCGCCGCGGGGAGCGTGCACGCCCCGGCCCCGATCCAGCACGCCAGCAACCACGTCCTTCGCCGGCGGCGCCGGGTCTCGTCGCAGTCGTCCAGGTGCCGGTGGTCCTTCATGGCCGGCATTATCCGCCTTTCTCCGTGGAAAAGCCCGTCCGTTCCGGGAAATCCGCGCGGGTGTCTCCACGTTAGCCCATGCTGAACGAGTCCCCCCATTGAGGAGCCACTGCATGATGAATCGACGCGACTTCCTCCGGACGACGGCGGCGGGGTTGGGCACGCTGGCGGCCGGGGCGGGCGCCTGGGCCCAGGGTTCTGGCGCCGACGGCCGCAAGCCCAACATCGTCTTCATCCTCTCCGACGACATCGGCTGGGGCGAGATCGGCTGCTACGGCAGCGACAAGGTCCTCACGCCCACGATCGATCGCATCGCCCGCGAGGGCGTGAAGTTCAACTCGGCCTACTGCGGCACGTCGGTGTGCGCACCGTCCCGCTGCGCATTGATGACCGGACTGCACATGGGCCACGCCTCCGTGCGGGCCAACCGCGAGATCCAGCCCGAGGGCCAGATGCCCATGCCTGCCGACACGGTGACCGTCGCCCACCTGCTCAAGCGGGCCGGCTACAAGACAGCGTGCATCGGCAAGTGGGGGCTGGGCAAGCCCGACTCGGTCTCCACTCCGGACAAGATGGGCTTCGACCACTTCTTCGGCTACAACTGCCAGCGCCACGCTCACGGATACTATCCCAACTACCTGTGGCGAAACGGCCAGCACGTCGAGTTGGACGGCAAGACCTACTCGCACGACCTGATGGCGGCGGAGGCCCTCACGTGGGTCCGCGACAACGCCGCCTCGCCCTTCTTTCTATACCTGGCACTGACCATCCCCCACGCCCGGTACGAAGTGCCCGATCTGGGGCCCTACGCCGACAAGGACTGGCCCGAGGTCAACAAGAAGATGGCCGCCATGATCACCCGCATGGACCGCGACATCGGCAGGCTGCTGGACCTGCTGGCGGAACTCAAGCTGGCCGACGATACTCTGGTGATCTTCGCGGGCGACAACGGGGCGGCCACCAGCGGCAAGATGCTGGAGTTCTTCAACAGCAACGGGCCGTGGCGGGGCATCAAGCGGTCCATGTACGAAGGCGGCCTGCGCGTCCCGGCCGTGGCCCGCTGGCCAGGCAAGATCAAGCCGGCCACGACCAGCGACGTACCCTGGGCCTTCTGGGACTTCCTGCCCACCGCGGTGGAGATGGCCGGGGCGAAACTGCCCGACGGAATGAAGATCGACGGCCTGTCCATGGTTTCGACCTGGTGCGGCGGGCCCCCGCCCAAACGAGACTATCTCTATTGGGAGCTGTACGAGGGCAAATTCCAACAGGCCATCCGCCTGGGCGACTGGAAGGGCGTGCGCACCGGGCCGGGCAAGCCTCTGGAGGTGTACGATCTCAAGAGCGACGGCGAGGAAGCCAAGAACCTGGCCGCCGAGAAGCCGGACGTCGCAGCGATGCTGGAGGCGAAGATGAAGGAGGCGCACGCGGACGATCCGAACTTCCCCACCACGCTTGGCGGCGGCAAGGGCGGCGTGAAGAAGGCCAAGGGCCCCAAGGCGGCTGCGCCCGCCAAGAAAGGATAGGCAGCATCATGGAACGCACCGGACGACGAGAGTTTCTGCGGAACGCGATGTCGGCGGCGGCTGTCGCGGCGGCGCCCGCGGGCCTGGCGGCGGCGGCTGGCGATACCGGCGCGAGCAAGCCTGCCTCGGCAGGCAGGCCTGCCTCGGCAGGCAGGCCTACCACGGCGGGCAGGCCCAACATCGTCCTGATCAACTTGGACGATCACAAGGCCGATGCCGTCGGCTTCCTGGGCAACAAGGAAGTCAAGACGCCCACCCTGGACAAGCTCTTTGCGCGCGGCACGGTCTTCAGCCGGGCGTACACCATGGGCGCGATGATCGGCGCCGTCTGCCTGCCCAGCCGGACCATGATGCTCACCGGGCGGTCGCTCTTCCGCCTGGCCGGCGCGGGCAACAAGGTCCCTGGCGCCAGGCCCATCGACCGCGAGTGCGTTCTGCCCACGCCCGTGAAGGCCGCCGGGTACGAGACCTTCCACATGGGCAAGAGCGGCAACGAGTGCAAGGTCGCCATCGAGGCGTTCGATCACAACATCGTCTCCAACGGGCGCGGAGCGGAACGGGCCCAGTCCAGCCAGGAGCACGCCGATCGCACCATCGCCTTCCTTCGCGGACGCAAGACCGACCGCCCGTTCTTCATCTACCTCGCCCCGCCCGTGCCCCACGACCCCCGCGTGGCCCCCAAGGAGTTCATGGACCTCTACGATCCGGACAAGATCTCCCTGCCGGCCAACTACCTGCCCCAGCACCCCTTCGACAACGGGCACATGGCCGTTCGCGACGAGTGCCTGGCCCCCTGGCCCCGCACCGAGCAGACCATTCGCAGACACCTGGCCGACTACTACGCCTGCATCACCTGTATGGACCATCACCTGGGGCGGGTATTCGACTGCCTCAGGGAACTCGGCCAGCTTGACAACACCGTCATCATCTTCACCGGCGACAACGGGCTCTCGATGGGCGACCACGGCCTGCTGGGCAAGCAGAACCTCTACGAATTCGGCGGGATGCATGTCCCCCTGTGCATCGCGGGCCCGGGCATCCCGGCCGGACGCAGCGACGCCTTCGTCTACCTCATGGATCTCTACCCCACCGTTTGCGAGCTGGCGGGGGCGAAGCTGCCCGAGGGTGTCGAGGGCAAGAGCATCCTGCCCATCGCCCAGGGCAAGACCAAGGCGTTGCGAGACGCCCTCTACACCGCCTACATGAACTGCCAGCGCAGCGTCCGCGACGACCGCTGGAAGCTCATCCGCTACCCCCTGGTCGACAAGACCCAGCTCTACGATCTCAGCGCCGACCCGCGGGAGAAGACGAACCTCGCCGACCGCCCCGAGCACGCCGCCAGGCTGGCTGAAATGACCGCCCTGCTGACGCGAGAGCAGAAGCTCTGGGCCGACCCCGCACCGCTGAAGGTCGACAGCCCCAAGCCGGCCGAGTGGACGCCGCCCGCCGGCAAGGACAAGAAGAGCGAGAAGAAGCGGAAGAAGTAGACCTTCGCACGCCTGGCGCTTCCCCTGGATCACTGAAGTGACCAGGCCGCGGACGGTGACCCGGACACTAGCGGTCGGCGGAGGGCGACGCGGTTATCCATCCCAGGTCGAAGCGGGCCAGCGTGATCGTCTCGTAGGGTTTCGCGCCGCCCTCGTACAGGCAATAGACCGCAGAGCCCGGACCCGCGGCCACGTCGCAGTACGCCGAGGGCCCCGCTTGGACCAGCCGGCTGACCGGCCAGGTCTTTCCCCCGTCGCGGCTAAGGCGGACGGTCAGGCCCTTTCGCCCGCCGCCGGTTGGATTGGCGAACGCCAGCGACGTCGCCGCTCCCCCGCCCGGCAGGCGAGCGAGCCCCGCGTGGCAGGCGGGATCTGGCAACTGCCGATCCATCTCGAACTGGCCGAAGCTCTCGCCGCGGTCGCGGCTGATCGCCACCCACCGGTGGCCGCGGTTGGACCGCACGTTCGCGTAGAGCGAGCCGTCGGCCAGCTCGGCCATCACGAACTCCCGGACGATGTCGTCCAGGGCTGCCGACGCCCCGCGTCGCCAGGTCCGCCCCGCGTCGTCGCTGAGGAAGATGCAGATGTGCTTCTTGCCCTCGGCCACGTACCCGCCCTGGATCAGCATCCGCCCGCCGCGAAGCTGCACGCCCTGCACGCCGTTGCCCGTCGCGCAGCTTGTCGCGCCCTTGGGATAGTCCAGCGTCAACGGCGCGGGGTCGCTCCAGGTTGCCCCGGCGTCGTCGCTGTGGAGCACGTGGTCCACCCAGCCCAGCCGCTTCATCTCCTCGTAGGGCGTGGTCGAGACGGTCTTCTGGGGGTTGGCACGCGCGGGCCAGAAGCGGCAGAACTTGAACACCCGTCCGCTGACCCGCTCGACGACGACCGGCCCATGATGGATGTCCGTATCCTTGCGGCTGGCCAGGGTCTGCATGGCGGCGAACGTCCGCCCGCCGTCGATGCTGCGGCGAAGGACCACGTCGGTCTCGTGCCCGAAGTCGCCCAGCGACCCCTTGCGCCGGCTGGCGAAGGCCAACACGGTCTTTTCGCCCACCGCCGCGATCGACGGGATGCGGTACCAGTCTTTCCCCGCATGGACGAACAGGTCCGTCTGCTCGCAGCCGCCCGCGGCGGGGCCGGCAGCGGCCGCAGTCGCTGCCCACAACGTCACACTCGCCGCCGTTGCCAGAATTCGTTGCATGTTCGTCTCCGGTGGCCGTACCCGCAAACAACCATTTACCCGACGCCCGCGACCTATTACAATCCCCCCTTCCACAGAAAGAAAGGTTTCATAGACGATGGATATCCCGATTTCGAACCGGTTGAGCAAGCTGCCTCCGTACCTCTTCGCGGACCTGCGCCGCAAGATCGCCGCCGCCAAGGCCAAGGGCGTCAAGGTCATCACCCTGGGCATCGGCGATCCCGATATGCCCGCGCCGGATCCGATCGTGGCCGAACTCTGCCGCGCCGTCGACGACCCCGGCGACCCCAACCGTCACCGCTACGGCTGCGATGTGCCCGTGGCGGACTTCCCCCAGGCGGTGCAACGCTTCTACCAGCGCCGCCACGGCGTGACCCTGGGCGACGACCAGGTCCAGATCACCAACGGCTCGAAGGATGCCATCGCGCAGTTCGCCCTGGCCGTCCTGAACCCGGGCGACATGGCCATCGCGCCCCAGCCGGGCTACCCGACGTACAACATCGGGCACGTGTTCTCGTCGGCTGTCACGCACTACACCCCCCTGCTGGCGGAGAATGACTTCCTGGTCGACTTCGACGCGATCCCGGCCGAGGTCTGCCGCCTGGCCAAGATCCTGTGGCTCAACTATCCCAACAACCCCACCACCGCGACAGCGAGCCTGGAGTTCTTCCAGCGGGCGGTCGATTTCGGGCGCAAGCACAACATCCTCATCTGCCACGACAACGCCTACGGCGAGAACTGCTACGACGGCTACAAGGCCCCTTCGATCCTCCAGGTCGAAGGCGCCGCGGACGTGGCCGTCGAGTTCTTGTCGCTGAGCAAGGCCTTCAACATGACCGGCTGGCGGGCCGGCGCGATGGTCGGCAACGCCTCCGCCGTCGCCGCCCTGCGGGCGGTCAAGGACAACACGGACAACGGCTCTCTCCGTGCCATTCAGTTCGCTTCCGCCAAGGCCCTGGACCTGGCCGACGAGTTGCTGCCGCAGATCAACGCCGTCTACCAGCGCCGCCGCGACATGGTCGTGGACGTGCTCAACGCCAACGGCTGGAACCTGGCCAAGCCCAAGGCGACGATCTACATCTGGGCGCCCGTTCCGGAGAAGTACAATCGTTCGTCGGCCCGTTTTGCCGCCGATCTGCTGGAGAAGACCGGCGTCGTCGTTACGCCCGGGCTGGGGTACGGCCAGTGGGGCGAGGGTTTCTTCCGCATCTCCCTGACGTATCCCGACGCGGTGCTCAAGGAAGCCCTGGATCGGATCATGACCGTGCGGCTGTGACCTGCCTGGCGGCAGATTGCGGATTGGAAGCGCCCCGGCGAGGCGTTATCCTTGATGCGCACCAACACGCAGAGGAGCGAGATCATGCCCACATCGAGCACGAGACGTGGCTTTCTGAAGACCACCGCAGCCGCCTTCGCCGCTTCGGCCCTGCCGGGCGTCCTGCGGTCGGCCGACGCGCCAAAGCCGCTTCGTCCGAACATCATCTTCATGGTGTCCGACGAGTTGGGCTACTTCGAGCCCGGCTACATGGGCAACCCCAACATCAAGACGCCGGTGCTGGACAGGCTGGCGGCGGAGGGCGTGCGGTTCACGCAGGCCCTGGCGGGCTCGAGCGTGTGCGCGCCCACGCGGTGCTGCCTGATGACAGGCAAGCACTCGGGGCACACCTCGGTGCGGGCCAACGACGGGGGCACGCCCTTGCGGGCCGACGAGGAGACGGTGGCCTCGATGCTCAAGAAGGCCGGTTACGCCACCGGCGGCTACGGCAAATGGGGCTGCGGCGGGCGCGGCTCGACGGGCGTGCCCGAGAAGCACGGCTTCGACGAGTTCGTCGGCTATTACGACCAGGTCCACGCCCACAGCTACTATCCGCCCTACATCCTCCGCAACAGCGAGGAAGTCCCGTTGGAGGGCAACGAGGGGCTCAGCAAGGGCAAGACCTACTCGCAGTACGCCATCATGGACTACGCCCGCAAGTTCCTGCGGGCCCAGAAGGACGCACCGCCGGATCGCCGCTTCTTCTGCTACCTGCCGGTCACGCCTCCCCACGGCATCTTCGACATTCCCGACGACGACCCTGCCTGGGTCGCCTACAAGGACAAGGACTGGCCCGAACAGGCCAAGCGCTACGCCGCCATGGTCACCATGATCGACCGCCAGCTCGGCGAGGTGCTGGAGATCCTCAAGGAGATCGGCCAGGACAAGAACACCATCATCTTCTTCAGCGGCGATAACGGCGGGGCCGACTACTTCCGTGACAAGGACCACTCCCGCGGCTTCCACGGGGCGAACGTCAACCCCAAGACCAAGGTCGAGTTTCGCGGGCACAAGGGCAACCTCTACGAGGGCGGGCTGCGGATCCCGATGCTCGCCTGGTGGCCCGGCAAGGTCCAGGGCGGGCGAGCGAGCGACCTGCTGTGGTACTTCCCGGACGTGATGCCCACCCTGGCCGAGCTGGCCGGCGCCAAGGCGCCCGGCGACCTGGACGGTGTCTCCATCGTCCCCGAACTGCTGGGCGAGCAGGCGGCTGGGCGAAAGCAGCCAACCCACGAGTACCTCTACTGGGAGCTGAGCGGACAGACCGCCGTCCGCATGGGCCAGTGGAAGGCCGTCCGCCCCTCGCCGAAGGCCGCGTGGGAGCTATACGACCTCGACAAGGACGTCTCGGAGTCGAAAGACCTCGCGGCCAAGCAGCCGGAGGTGCTGGCGAAGATGAAGGGCTTCGCCCAGGCCGCCCACGAAGACGTCCGCCCGGGCACGTTCCAGGACCGCGCCAACCACGAAAAGGACCGCCGCGCCAAGTTCGGCGGCAAGGCCCAGCCTCAGCGGGGCAAAGGCAAGGGCAAGAACACCTTCAAGACCGAGGCCTGGCCCACCGACGGGCTGATCCCCCAGAAACAGTATAAGCTCGTCCGCGTCAGCAGCGAGTCCGGCGGCAACGGCAAGACGGCCGCGTGCGCCATCGACGGCGATCCGGGCACGTGGTGGCACTCGCAGTTCAACCCGACGATGGCCAAGCACCCGCACGAAATCGTCATCGACCTGGGCAAGGAGTGCGAGGTCCGCGGCCTGCGATACATGGCCCGCCCCGACGCCGGCTGGAACGGCGCGATCGAGAAGTTCGAGTTCTACGTGGGCGACGATCCCAAGGCGTTCGGCGCGCCGGCGGTCCAGTCCGCCTTCCAGAAGGTCAAGAAGGCCCAGGACGCTGCGTGCAAGCCGGTCCGCGGGCGCTACGTCATGCTCAAGATCCTCAGCGAGGTCGACGGCAACGCGTGGGGCTCGATTGGCGAACTGGGCGTCCTGGGACAGTAGCCCCAGCACGCCGGTCTCCTGGAGCGGAACAGGTGCGTTGAGCCAGCCGCGACGCCGCGTTTACTTCGGGCTCTCGCGGCCGACGACCGGCCCGTAGACCTCGAATTCCCAGATCCGCGCGAGGTCGCCGGGGGTCTTGGTGACGACCAGGCGCAGGCGGTCGGTGGTGACGGCGGGGAAGCGCGTGGACCAGTCGGGGGAGGCGTTCTCAGCCGTCTTGGTGCCCTCGATGTCGCGGTAGTCCTTGCCGTCGTAGTACTGCAACACGAAGTCCGTGATGGGCGTCCGGGGTCCGTCCTTCCCGCCCGCCTGCCCGCTTACGATCCGAACGGCGCCGATCTTCTGCGGTGCGTCCCAGGCCAGTTCCACGGTCGCGGGCGACTTCTCGTCGCTGACCCAGCGAAGGGCGTTGTCGCTGTAGCTGACGCGCCCGTCGTTGATATTGGAGGCGGGGTTCTGGGCGGCCTTGTAGTTGCCCGATACGGTCACCTTGGCCGAGCGGGCGAGGTTCGCTCCAGCGGCCTGGAGCCATTTGGGGGCCGCGGGCGGGGCGGGCGGCTGGGGCACGGGCAGCTTGCCCACGCCCTTGAGCATGAGTTCCTTCAGTTCGACCAGGTGGTCGCTGTAGACCTGCCGCGGCGAGGAGTCGTGGCGTTTGCAGATCGACGCAGCCATGCCCACCACCTCGCCCACCATGCCCAGCGTCCGCATCACGCGGACGGTGCCCAGGGCCACGTGCGTGACGCTGATGTTTCGCCCGGCCATGAAGAGGTTGTCGATGTTCCGCGAGTAGAAGCAGCGGTACGGGATGGCGTAAGGCTCGATCTTCAGGTGAACGGCCCGCGAGCGGAACTCGATGTCGGGGAACTGATCGCTCTGGATGGGATAGTGCAGGTCGATGGTCCAGGTGGTGGTCACCGAGGCGTCGGGGAATTCCTTGCGCCCCTGGATGTCCTGCTGGCGGAGGATCACGTCGCCCAGCAGGCGGCGCGACTCGCGCTTGCCGCCGATGTACGCCACCCAGTCCAGCTCCCGCTTGGCGTATTTGTCCTTGTCCGGCGCGTGGTTCTTCTGGAACGCCCAGTTGCCGAACACCGCTCGCAGCCCGTGGTCGCGGACCCACTCAGCCTGCTCGATCTGGTCCAGGCGGAAGCCCGTCTCCCAGTTCCACTCCCCGTGCGTGGCCCGCTGATAGTTCTTGTCGGTGAACTGGATGGCCCACGGCGTCTCGGGGAAGCTGGTCTGCTCCTTGGTCTCCTTGGAGTACCACTGGACCGAGGTGCCCATGACCATGCGGTCGGCTTCCTTGGGGGCCAGTTCCTCGCCGGTCTCGGCCTGCTTCTCACGCCCATAGCGGTAGTCCGCCCCGGCCAGGAAGCCGAGGTTGCCGTCGCCGGTGCAGTCGGCGAAGAGCTTGCCGGCGAATCGCGTCCGGCGCCCCGTGCGGATGTCCTGGCCCAGCACCGCGACGATCCGCTTGTCCTTCATCTGGGCGGCGTTGACGCGGGTGTTGAGGAACAGCTTGAGGTTAGGCTCGGCCCGGACAAGGTCAAGCTTCCGCTGGTCTTCGTACTTCTCGGGCGGCTGGGCGTTCCCCGCGCCCTGAGGGCCCAACTCGCGGACCACACCGCCGAGGGCAGGATAGGGAGGAAGGTGGATCCGCCCCTGCAGGTGGACGCGGACCTCCGAGCTGTTGTTGCCGCCCAGGACCGGGCGGTCCTGGATCAACGCCACCGACACGCCCAAGCGGGCGGCTGCAACGGCGGCACACGTGCCGGCCGCCCCGCCGCCCACGACGACCAGATCGAAGGGCCCGGCCTCTTCGGGCTTGTCGCTCAGTCCGAGCTTGTCGCGTCGCCAGCGGGCCATCGCCTCGCCCTCGTTGGGCGGCACGAAGGCCGGGTCGGAGGTGAATACGATCGCGTCGCACCGCCCGTTGAAGCCCGTCAGGTCGCGCAGGGCGACGGTGGTGTTGCGGGCGCTGTCGGCAATCTCCACCGTCCCGCCGTCCTGCCAGTGCCAGGCTAGGCCTTTCGTGCCGAACACGGTGGCCAGGGCCTTGCCGCCTACGTGCACCTCGAACCGCCCCGGCGGGTTAGGCACGTTCCACGGGGCGGTCCAGTCGCGGGTCCGCACCAGCACGCGATACGTGCCGGCCGCGGGGAACGCCACCTTCGTCGTCGCGTCGGCCACCGGACGGCCCATCCCGTGGGCCATGAGGTACGGCGAGCCCATCTGGTCCATCACCTGCGTGTCGATGACCCAGCCTCCCAACTCGTCGAATCCTTCGGTTTCGAGCAGGAGTGTATGGTTCGGTGCGGCGGACAGGGCGCTGTTGGCCCCAAGCACCAGCGCTGCGGCGGCCAGCGCGACGAGGACGTGTCTTTTCGTCATGGCAAGTACCTCAAACATGGGCAGAGAATCATCTGATCAGAACCGTTTCACCGTCAAACCCAGCACCTTGGCCAGGGTGGTCAACTCGTCCGCATGCCGTCCGTACACAACGGCGGTGTGCTCGCGGGAGATGTTCTCGACGAACCCCTCCAGGTCGGCGAACTTCAGAAGCACCGACGACTCGCAGTGCGGCATCTTCTTGTGGCGGGTGGTCTCGCAGACTTCCGCGTCGGCCAGCAGCAGCGTCTTGCCGTCAAAGCACAACTCGACGACCGTCACCTTCTGCCCGGCCGCCAGCTCGCCGTCGATCCCGCAACCCAGGCCGTCGCGCTTGATCTCGTACGTGCCGCCCCAGTCCTTCAGGACGGTCCTGCCCCTCGGGTCCATCTCGGGCGAGATCACGCCCACGAACCCGCAGTGGGCCAGGCGGGCCAGGTTCTTCCACTGCCCCCGAGGATACTTCTTGCCGGGCGAGAGCGGGTCGCCGAAGTGGTCCCGCAGCGCGCCGACGTAGCTCACGGGGTACATATTGGACATCATGCAGGTCTTGTCCAGGAAGTACGTGGTCAGGGCCATGCTCATCATGGCGCAGTAGTCGCCGTCGCACGACGCGATGTAGCCGTCCTCGCGCAACAGGCTCTGGGCCAGGCAGGGCACGTCGCGCCCGCCCTGGATCACCAGGTCGCCGAAGCAGTTGAGCCCGAAGCCCATCGCCTGCTCTTCCTCCAGGATCGAACGTACGGCCAGGTACGTCCGCACCGCCTGGGTCAACTGGTCGCTCCGCACGCCCTGCTCGACGTACCGCCCGCGTCGCTGGGCCCAGACGTCAGCGACGTGCCTGGAGGAGAACTGCCCGCCGCGCTGGCGGATGTCGTCGATCGGGCGGACGATCAGCCGCGTGCCCAGGCTCGCGGTGATCAGGTGCCCGCCCGCGTGGGCGTTCCAGGGGAAGTTCTGCTGTCCGAACAGGACGAGCCTGGCCTCGCGCAGCATCCGCTTGACGGCCAGCGCCTTGAGCAGGTCAAGACCGTCGGCCTGGTTGCGGACGATGTGGACCTCGACGCCCAGGGCCCGCAGGAAATCGCGGGCCGACCATCGCCAGAAGTCCGGTTCGTCGTAGTCCATGAGGGGCCAGAAGAGCACCGGCAGATGCCGGTCGATCAGAGGCTGCGGGTGCGAGTTCCACACTTCCGTCGGATACGCGGGGATGCTCACCGGCAGGATCGCGTCGACCGACGCGTCCAGGCCTCGCACCACCTCGCCCCAGTGCTCGGGCGACTCGACGGCGATCATCTTCTCCACGACGGCCGCCCCGGCGACGGCGTCAGCGAGCCGGTCGACGTCGATATTCGGCTTGCCGGAGCGGGCCAGGATCGGCTGGAGCTTCGCCGGAGGCCGGCGAAGGTGCGGCAGCGGGTCGCCCACCAGGAAACGGGGCTTGTCGCCCAGTCCGACTTTCGTACGGGTCGTGGTCTTGCTCATGCATGGTCCTCGATTCACGTGACGCTACTATACCACCGCCCGACGGCGGGGAACAGCCACTGTTGACCCCCGCGCGTACGGCGGTACAATACCTCTCGCCGCTCAAAAGCCGCACATCACCCGGTACTGGCAAGAAGGAGTTCAGCCATGACAGACTCGTCGGGCGCTTCGGCAAGACTGGCCATCGACGGCGGGCCCAAGGCCGTCACCAACAAGCTCACCGGCTGGCCGCGGTTTGACGAAAACGCCATCCGCAAGGTCGAAGCCGTGCTGCGAAGCGGCAAGGTCAACTACTGGACCGGCCCGCACGGCATGGAGTTCGAAAAGCGTTTCGCCGCCTGGCAGGGCAGCAAGTTCGGCATCAGCGTGGCCACGGGCACGGCCGCCCTTCACGTATGCCTGGCGGCCCTGGGCATCGGACCCGGCGACGAGGTGATCGTCCCCAGCTACACGTTCATCGCCACGAGTTTCTCCGTCGTCCAGGCGGGGGCCGTCCCACGTTTCGCCGACGTCAACCTCGACGATCACTGTATCAGCCTGGACTCGGCCCGCAAGCTCCTCACGCCGCGCACCAAGGCCATCATCCCCGTCCACCTGTACGGCAACGTGTGCGACATGGACCCCCTGCTGGCGTTCGCCCGCGAGCACAAGCTGAAGGTCATCGAGGACAACGCCGAGGCCTTCGGCGGGCTGTACAAGGGCCGCAAGACCGGCACGCTGGGGCAGATGGCCGCCTGCTCGTTCTGCCAGAACAAGACCTTCACCACCGGCGGCGAGGGCGGGATGGTCACCACCGACGACGAGGACCTCGCCTGGGAGGCCCGCAGCTTCCGCGACCACGGCTACGACGTCAAGGAACGCCTGAACCTGCTCGCCCTCGAACAGAAGCTGCCCTATATCCACAACCGCGTCGGCTGGAACTACCGCATGACCGAGATGCAGTCGGCCATCGGGCTGGCCGAACTGGACCGCATGGATTCCTGGAACATGCCGGCGCGGCGGCGCAACGGGCGGATCCTGCTGGAGGCGCTGGCCCCCCTGCCCCAGGTCAAGTTCGCCCCCGTCGACACGCCCGAGCGACAGAACGGCTGGTACGTCTGTGCGTTCTCGCTGGACGTCGAGAACATGGGATGCGACATCCAGCAGTTCGTCAAGGCCGCAGCCGCCGAGGGCTGCCCGTGCTGGAAGGTCTTCTGGCCGCAGTGCCATACCGAGCGGGCCTTCACGCAGCACCGCGGGTTCGGCGAGTCCGGCTTCCCCTTCGCTTCCAGCGAATATGCCGATCCGGCCAGCGTGGACTACTCCAAGGTCGAGGTGCCCAACGCCATCTGGCACGAGTCGCATACCTTCACCTGCTTTGCCTTTCCGACCTTCAGCGAGGCCGACATGCGCCAGATCGCGGCGGGACTGGTGAAGGTGATCAAGGCATACTCGTAGCAGTCAAACCGCATTCCGGTCAAAGCCTGCCTGCCGGCAGCCTGCCTACCGGTAGGCAGGGCAGGCCCACGGAAGGCCTTCCGTGGGCTTCTGTTCCGCGAGCCCTGACACAACTTGAGGAAAGCGACATGTCCAACGAGAAGGTCAACTTCGGCGTCATCGGGGCGGGCGGGATCGCCCGTCGCCGCACCATTCCAGGCATGCTTCAGTCTCGCCGCTGCCGCGTTGTCGCCGTCATGGACGTGAGCGGCGCGGGCCAGGTCGCCCGCGAGTTCAACATCCCGCGGGCCTACAGCCGCGAGGCGGACCTGCTGGCCGACCCGGAGGTCCAGGCGGTGTACATCGCCTCGCCCGTGCACTGTCACGCCCGCCAGATCGCACAGGCGGCCCGAGCGGGCAAGCACGTCTTGTGCGAGAAGCCCCTCACGATGACGGCGGGCCAGGCCCGCAAGGCGACACAGGCGTGCCGCTCAGGCGGCGTGCTGCTCCAGGAGGGCTACATGATGAAATTCCACGCCGCCCACCGCAAGATCAAGGAATTGATCGACGCGGGGCGGATCGGCAAACCCGTCTACCTCCGCGCGCAATTGGCCTGCTGGTACCCGCGAATGTCCGGCGCGTGGCGGCAGGACCTTCGCAAGGGCGGCGGCGGGGCCCTGATCGACATGGCCAGCCACCTCTACGACCTGCTGGAGTTCTTCGCCGGCCCCATCCGGCGCATCGCCGCCGTTACGGGCAGCCTTGTCCAGGACTATCGCCCGGAGGACGCGTCCACCACGCTGCTGGAGTTCGCCGACGGCGCGCAAGCCAGCGTAGATTGCTTCTTCTGCGTGCCTGACGCCGCCAGCCGCACCCGGCTGGAGATTTACGGTTCCGGCGGGGCGATCCTGAGCGAGGGCACAATCGGCCAGGGCAGCGGCGGGAAGCTAGAAGCCATCCTGGACGCCGGCGACGCCGGATACGACGCCGCTCAGGCCAAGGACGAGGCTCCGCGCTTTCGCCGCGTACCCTACCGGGCGGTGAACCCGTACACGGCTGAGTGCGACGCCTTCGCCGAATGCATCCTCGCCGGCCGGCCCGTCGAGATCAACGACGCCGCCAGCGCCGTCCGCGGCATGGTCCGAATCGAGAAGGCCTACCAGAGCGCCAGGACCGGGCGGTGGATCACGCTGTAGGCGAAGTCGACACGTCACCCCGCATCAACAACGAGAGCCCGCCACGCGGCGGGCTCCCGTGCTGTTGAGTCATTTGCGATAGCCGTTCGGCGTTGCTCAGACCGACCACGGCTTGCGGTAGTCCCGCGTGAGCCACTTCGGGTCGCTGGCGCTGTCGGCGAAGCAGAGCTTGGCGGGGTCCCACTTGATCGTCTTCTGGTTGTAGTACGCCTGGTTCATCAGGTGGCAGCAGATGGCCGACCGGCCGCCGACCTGCTCGCTGGTGATTGGCTTCTTGCGGCTCTTGACGCAGTCCATGAAGTCCCAGAGGTGGTTCTTGCTGACGTAGAGCTGGATCTTCGGGTCCTTCAAGTAGGCCCGCTGCGCCTTGGTCACCTCGGCGGCGCAGGAACTCTTTCGGCCCTTCTCCACGCTGGAGGCCACGACCTTGCCGCCCAGGATCATCTCGAACCGGCCGCGGTTGACCTTCACCTCGCCCTCGCTGCCGAAGAAGTGCACGCCGAAACCGTTGGAGTGAATGACTTCCACGCCGTTGGCGTAGACGAGCTTCGCCCCGCGCTTGTCGCCCTGCTTGGCTGGCGGCAAGGCCTGGACCGGCCCGCTGCCGTCCATTCCCAGGCCCCACTGCGCGATGTCCAGATGGTGCGCGCCCCAGTCGGTCACCATGCCCCCGCCGTACTCGCGGTAGTTCCGCCAGTGCGGGAAGTGATTGTGAACGCCTCGCGGGCTGAGGACGGAATTGTAAGGCCGCACCGGCGCCGGGCCCTGCCACATGTCCCAGTCCAGGCCCTCTTCCATCTTCTCTTCGGGCAGGTTGCAGGGCACGCCCGGGTCGCCGAACTGGCACTCCACCCGGCTGATCTTGCCGATCGCCCCGTTGAGCACCAGTTCGCAGGCCACCCGGAACTCCATGCTCGACCGCTGCATCGAACCGGTCTGGAGCACGCGATTGTTGGCATCGACGGCCTTGATGACCTCGATGGCCTCGTGAATGTTGTGGGTCAGCGGCTTTTCGCAGTAGACGTCCTTGCCGACCTTCAGGGCCGCCACCGTGATGATGGCATGCCAGTGGTCGGGCGTGGCGATGCAGACGGCGTCGATGTCCTTGCGGGCCAGCAGTTCACGGAAGTCGACATAGGCGTCGCACTTGGGGTTTTCGACCTTCTTGCCCTTGTAGTGGTCGATGACGCGCTTCTGGGCGTGCTCGCGCCGCGTCTTGTCCACCTCGCAGACGGCCAGCACCTGCGTATTGAGGCCCAGAAAGCCGCCCAGCAAGCCACCGTTCTGCTTGCCCATGCCGATGAACCCCATTCCCACGCGCTCGCTGGGCTTCACGTCCGCCGCCCACACGCGGGGATTCAAAACGAACGGAGCGGCGACCGCCGACGCGGCGGTATGCTTCAGGAATGAACGTCGTGTGTGTCCCATGATCTGCCTTTCCAGTTGCTGGGTCCTGCACCGGATCGCCGGCCCGCGCCGACGGAAATCCTCATTCTGCGTCGTCCGTCCCGTTGCGGCAGTCGCTACTGCGACCGGATGCCGCGCCAGACAACGCATGTTGGCATAACGCAAGTCCGGGCCAATTAGCGCCGCCTGGCGTCGCGAAAGCTAATGCCCGCAAGAGGAATTGCCAAATCCCCGGCCGCGTAGTACACTGTCGGTACGTATGAAGTTCAGGCACGTGATCCTGGCGACCGTTGTAGGCTTGCTGCCCGTCTCGTTCTGGGCGGGGGGCGAGCAGATAGTCCTGCGTCCGTCGTCGTCGCCCACGTCTTCGCCCGCCCGGCACGCCGCCGAACCCGGCGGCACCGCACGCCCTGCCCCGGATGCTCCAGCCGCCGAAGGCGACTCGGTTGTCCGCAAGAGCAACCAGGCAAGCAAGCGCGGGTGCGGCAGCGCGGCCTGGCTTCGCGGAAAGGTCCACCTGTGCAACCTGTTCGTTTACGACCGCCACTCCCGTTGGAGCGACGAGGAGCGGCGCAGCGTTGTCCAGCGGATGGATGACGCCGTTCGCTTCCTGGTCGGCGAGGCCGCACGGTACCGCGTGGAGGTCGCCTTCTCTCAGGAGACGCTGGCGGATGCGGCCTGCGAGCAGACCATCCCGACCGACATGTTCGCCCCGCCCAACTGGATCGGGGATGCCGTCCGCCGTCTCGGCTACGACAGCGTCAACGACCTGGTCCGCTCCGTGCGTCAGCGGACCGGCTGCCAGGAGGTCGCCCTGCTGGTCCACGTCAACAAGCGGGCCACCTCCTACAACCTCACCTTCTCCGACGGAATCCATGGCGACTTCCACGCCGAGCGGGCCGTCATGTTCAGCCGCTATCGCGACGGAAGGCCCACCTGCGCGGGCAGCTATGCCCACGAGATCCTCCACAACTTCGGGGCGGGCGAGTTGTACTTCCCCTTCGACACGGACACCCGCCGGAAGACGCTGGCAGCCTCGATGTTCCCCGACGACGTGATGTGCCGCGTCGACTACAATCTCCGCCGCATCAGCGTCGGCGAGTACACCGCCTACCGTGTCGGCTGGATCGATCGCCTCGACCCGCGGCACAAGGTCTTCGAGGACTGACCGTCAGGCTTTCTTTCTAACGGCGCCCCAGTCCGGCAATGGCTTCCCAGTCCACGCGAGCGATGGCGAACTGCGTCTCGCTGCCGATGCACGACTTCTCCACGGAACTCTCGGCGTCTTCGGGCACGATCGCCAGCACACCCAGGCCGCCCCGCAGGGCGATCTGCTCGGGATTCGTGAACATCGCCAGCTCCGCATCGTCGCTCGGCCCGGCCCCCGCCGCACCCTGCAACCCAGCCGCAGGCGGATCCAGCAGGTACCGATTCACCACCACGCCCGCCAGGTGCAGGCCCGCCTGACGCGCGGCGTGCAGCGTCAGCAGCGTGTGGTTGATCGTCCCCAGGCCGGCCCGCGCCACCACCACGACGGGCAACTCCAGCAGCCTGGCCAGGTGAATCACCCAGAAGTCGTCGCTGATCGGGCACAGAATCCCGCCGACGCCCTCGACGATGACCACGTCGCACTGCCCCTCCAGCCGCCGGTAGGCCGCGAACATCGCCTCCAGGTCTACAGGCTGGCCCGCCCACGCCGCCGCCACGTTCGGCGCCGTCGCCCGCTCGTATCGCAACGGCGCGATCTGCGCCAGGGCCTGCGACGACCGGGCAGCCGCGGCCAGGAAGGCCGCGTCTTCGCTGACCAGGTCCCCGCTCTCGCAGCGACAGCCGGTGGCGGCGGGTTTGAACACGGCGACGCGTCGCCCCCGCCCCACGAGACAGCGGGCGATCGTCCCGGCGATGAGCGTCTTGCCCACGCCGGTGTCCGTGCCGACCACCATGAGCCCCTTCAGCCGCGGCAGGGCGGGCCAGGCGGACACGTCAAACGTCAGCGGATCAGGTTTCCTGGAAGAACTCATGGATTGTCTCCACCGTGGCCGTCAGCATCCGGTCGATCGTCCCCACGTCCATCGCCGGGGCCGGCATGAGCACAACAACGTCGCCCAGCGGGCGTATGATCAGCCCTCGCCTCCTCGCCTGCAGGCACACCTCCCGCCCGACGCGCCGGGCCGGATCGAACGGCCGGGGTTTCTCCCGCTCCGCCACCAGTTCGATCCCGACCATCATGCCGCACTGGCGGATGTCGCCCACGTGCGGGTGGTCGCGCAGCGGCGCCAGGCCCGCCGCCAGACGCTCGATCTTGGCAGGCAGGGCCTCCAGCAGACCCGACGAGAAGATCAGGTCGATGCTCGCGCACGCGGCGGCACAGCCCAGGGCGTTGCCCGTGAACGTGTGCCCGTGGAAGAACGTCCTCCCCGCCTCCACGGGGCCGCAGAAAGCATCGAAGACTCTCCGTGTCGCCAGGGTCGCGGCCACCGGCAAGTACCCGCCGGTGAGACCCTTGCCCACGCACATCAGGTCGGGCGAGACGCCCTCGTGCTCGCACGCGAACAGCCGCCCGGTCCGGCAGAACCCCGTCGCCACCTCGTCGGCGATCAACAGCACGTCGTGGCGGTCGGCCAGTTCCCGCAGGCCCCGCAGGAAGCCCGCCGGATGAGTCAGCATCCCCGCCGCTCCCTGCACCAGGGGCTCGACCACGATCGCGCAGTATTCGCCCGCCCGCCCGGCCAACTCACGGTCGACTTGCTCCAGCACGACCGTTCCCGCGTCCTGCCCGGCCGGATGATGGTACGGGTTGGGCGAGTCGGCGAACGTCGCCTCGAACAGCAGCGGGCGGAACAGGTTGTGAAACGTCATGATTCCGCCCACGCTGACCGAGCCGATCGTGTCGCCGTGATAGCTCTCGCGCAGGGCCAGGAACCGTCGCCGCTCGCTCTGGCCCCGGTTGCGATAGTACTGGAAGGCCATCTTGAGCGCGATCTCCACCGCCGTCGCGCCGCTGTCGCTGTAGAACACCTTCGCCAGGCCCGGCGGGGCCACCCGCACCAGCCGCTCGGCCAATTCGATGCTCGGCGGCGACGCGTGCCCCAGCAGCGTCGAATGGGCGATCCGCCCAAGCTGTTCCCGCACGGCCCGATCAATGGCCTCCACGCGGTGCCCGTGCAGGTTGCACCACAGGCTGGAGAAGCCGTCGATGTACCTCCGCCCGCGGGCGTCGATCAACTCGAAGGCCTCGCCCGCGGCGATCACTCGCCCGGCATCGTCCGCGTCCTCCAGCCACTGCTGCATCGGCGTGAACGGATGCCAGACGAACTCCTTGTCGGCCTGCATCCATTGCCGGGCCTCAGCGGGAGGAAACCATTGTGAATCTGAATGCGTCATGCCTTGTTGCACTCTCTGTTGGCAGGATCGAGCAATTGGGGAAACTCCGCAACCTGCCTGCTGTCAGGCAGGTTCGCAAGCGGTCCGGCGGGGGCAGGTCCGCAATCTCACGCCTCTCCCCGTACTGCCCGGATTTCCATCCCCAGTCCCCCGCCCAACCTGGCCGCCGCGCTGCCCTCGCGCACGGCCACCTCCAGCAGGTCCATCGAATTCACCAGGGCCAGGGTCGCCCCGGGCTCGGCCGCCGCGTACGTCGAACACACCCGCCCCACGAACCGTCCCGCGCACAGCACGTCGACGGGGCCACCCTTGGGGGAAAGCCGCTCCAGGCAGGCGCGGTCGATATTGCTTACGAGGTTTCCGAACCGGTCTACATAGACCACGCACCCGGCCAGGGAGTCGCCTTCCACCTGCGACTGAGGGAAGTCCGCCCGGACGATCTGGCCAGCGGGCGGCCCCATGCGGGAGATCTCCAGCCCGCTCAGGATCCGCCCCGCCAACGGGGCGAATACGTCCCGTCCGTGGAACGTTGCCGACGCGGGCGTGCCCACCAGGGCCACGGTGTCGACTGCGACCATCTCGCTACAGCCCAACTTGTCGGCGGCCAGACTCAGCACCCCGTTGTCGGGGCCCAGCACGCGCTGGTTCCCCACCCGCCCGGCCAGCACTCGCCGGTCCGTCCCCACTCCCGGGTCCACCACAACCACGTGCAGCGTATCGTCCGGGAAGTGCGACATCGACTGGGCTAGCACAAACGCCGCCCATCGGACGTTCTGTGGCGGGATCTCGTGTGCCAGGTCGATGATCGTCGCGCCGGGACAGTGGCGCAGAATGCCCCCCTTGACCACCGCCACGTACGGGTCGGAGGTCCCGAAATCGGTCAGTAACGTCGCCAGCGGGAAGTCTGCCATCATCATCGATTGTACTGACGCCAAGCGGCGACTTCCATATAATGCCGCATATGGTCGACTGGAGCGACAACCGCGCGGGCGAGCGGCTGAACATGGTCCGCACGCAGATCCGCCTTCGCGGGATCCACCACGAGCGATTGCTGGCGGCACTGGCCGACCTGCCGCGGGAACTGTTCGTTCCGCCGCCGCAAGCCCCCGCGGCGTATGAGG
Source organism: Planctomycetota bacterium (assembly GCA_022705325.1). Lineage (GTDB taxonomy): Bacteria > Planctomycetota > Phycisphaerae > SM23-33 > SM23-33 > MWDR01. The sequence goes on from JAKJER010000002.1 coordinate 255,885, forward strand.
ACCGTCCCCTGGCGATCGGGCTGGGGCAGACGATCTCTCAGCCGTACGTCGTGGCATTGATGATCCAGGAACTGGATCCGCAGCCGACCGACCGGGTGCTGGACGTGGGCGCGGGCAGCGGGTATCAGACCGCCCTGCTGGCCCGGCTTTGCCGCCACGTCTACGCCGTCGAGCGGATCGAAGAACTGGCCCAGCGGGCGGCGGGCGTGCTGGCTGGGCTGGGCGTGGGCAACGTGAGTTTCTCCACGCGAGACGGCAGCCTGGGCTGGCTGGAGCAGGCCCCGTTTGACCGGATCATCTGTGGGGCCGGCGGCCCCGAAGTGCCCCGGGCGTGGATCGAGCAGTTGGCCGACGGCGGACGGATCGTGGCGCCCATCGGCGGAGGCGAGGTCCAGACGCTTGTCGTCCTGGACCGCCTGCGACAGGACGTCCGCCGCCGCGAATTATGCCCGGTCCGGTTCGTGCGGCTCATCGGCCAGCAGGGCTGGGCGGAATAGATGGCAGGTACTGGACCTGCCCCGCGGGATCAGGTCACCAAGGACGAATAGCCGATCTAAGAAGACAGGACTTCTCCATGACGAGACCGATCAGACGCCGCACGTGCCTGGCTGGCTTGGCGGGCGTGACCGTTCTGGCCTCCGATCGCAGGCTGTGGGCCGCCCCCGCCCCACCGCCCATTCCCCAGCGGGTGCTGGGCAAGACCCTGGCCAAGGTGTCAATCCTCGGCTTGGGCGGGGCTCACGCCGCACGCGTCAAGGATGACGGCCAGGCCGTCGATCTCATCCGCCGGGCTGTGGACATGGGCATCACGTTCCTGGACAACGCATGGCTTTACGCGGAGGGGCGGGCCGAGCAGCTTATGGGCCGGGCCCTCCAGGGCGGCTACGGCGAGAAGGTCTTCCTGATGACCAAGACCACCGGGCGGGACAAGGCGTCGGCCCTCAAGCAGCTCGACGACAGCTTGCGCCGGCTCAAGGTGGACGTGATCGACCTGTGGCAGGCCCACCAGGTGACCGAGAAGGACGAGCCCGGGCAGATCCTGGCCAAGGGCGGGGCCATCGAGGCCTTCGACCATGCCCGCAAGGCGGGCAAGGTTCGCTTCATCGGCTTCACCGGGCATCGCCACCCGGAACTGCACATGCAGCTCTTGGCCAGCGACTACCCGTGGGACACGGTGCAGATGCCTGTCAACGTGCTCGACCCCCACTTCCGAAGCTTCGCCAGGACCGTCCTGCCGAAGGCCCAGGCAAAGGCCATGGGCATCATAGCCATGAAGACGCTCGCGTACGGCAACATCGTGAAGAAGAACGTCGTTCCCGTGCGCGAGGCCCTGAGCTACGTCTGGAGCCAGCCCGTGGACGTGCTCGTCTCCGGCATCGAAACGATCGAGCAACTCCAGGCCAACGTGCAGGCCGCACGCGAGTTCAAGTGGATGGAGCAGGACGAGCAGCAGAAACTGCTGGCCCGCACGCGCGAGGCTGGACATGACGGCAAACTCGAGACCTTTAAGGCCCCCCAATGGTAAACCACGAAGACGACGAACGTTCACCCGCCCGCACCCCCTGGCCCAAACGGGTCCTGATCGCTCTGGTCCTGCTGGGCGCGGTCGGCTACCTGCTATGGGACACGTTCTTCCGCCACGACGCCGTCACCCACACCATGGCCCTGCGATGGTCCCAGACGGGCAGGCCGCTGGTGGTCGAGGGCCGGGTCGTCGACGAGACAGACAGCCCCGTGAGCGGATTGGAACTGTACGTGCAGGACGAGTCGGGCGGCGCAATGGCCACGACCGACGCCAGCGGAAGATTCGAAACCCGGCTGAGCCACCCGAAGGTCACGGGCCTTCTCCTCCGCTCAGTGGGCGAGATCCAGTGGGGCATCGCGGGCACCACCCTCGGTGCCCCCGACGCCTCCGAGGGTCTGGACTTCCACGTCATCATTCGAGTCCGTCCGCCGGCTTCGCAGACCAGGCCGGCCACCGCGCCCTCGATGCCGCCGGGCTGATCGCAGACGGGCAGTCGGCCGCTATCGGGCCACCGCGTCGTTGTCGCGGGCCTTGACATCCTCGTACGCCTTGGTCAACTCGGCCACGCGGTCGGGCTGCTTCTCGGCGAGATTGGTTTTCTCGCCCATGTCGTCGTCCAGGTTGTACAGTTCAGGCTCTTTCTTGCCGACGATGAGCTTCCATGCCCCCCGGAAGACGGCTGCCTGGTTGCCGGGCCCCTTGCAGTAGAGCGTCCGCTCGGGCGGGCGGGTCTGGGCGCGAATCACCGCCAGCACGTCCTGGCCGTCCCACTTGAGGTTCTTGTCGGCCTTGTACCCGGCCAGCCCGCACAAGGTGGGCATCCAGTCGATGACGTGCAGAGGGGCGTCGCAACGTCCGCTCTTGAGCCCGGCCGGCCAGTGCACCAGCGCCGGGGTGCGGATGCCGCCCTCGTACACGTCGCCCTTGCGCCCCCGCAGGGGCAGATTCGTGCCGGGCAGCTTGAGTTTCTGGTACTCGCCCGGATACGCGCCGTGATTGTTCTGGCCGGGCGCACCGTTGTCGCCAAAGAAGATCACCAGCGTGTTGTCCCACTTACCCTTCTTCTTCAGGGCCGCCACGATCCGCCCGATCGCGTCGTCCATATGCGAAACAGCCGCCCCATACAACCTCAGCGACGGGTCGGGAATCTCCGGGTTGAAGTCCATCCACTCCTTGGGCTCGGAGCACGGGAAGTGCGGCGCGGTGAACGGAAGGTAGAGAAACAGCGGGCGGTCACCGCCGGCCTCGACGCGGCGGACGATCTCGCCCGCGAACAGGTCGGTGACGTGACCTTCCTCGTCGATGTACTCGTCGTTGCGATGCCAGGTCCGCTGAAACTCGCCCTTACGATACAGATGCGTATAAGGCCCCAGCCCGCCGGCCAGGCTTCCGTAGGAGTGCTCGAAGCCGAACTTCCGCGGGCCCCATTCGGGCTTGGATCCCAGGTGCCACTTGCCGCTGATGGCCGTCTCGTAGCCCACGCTCTTCAGCGCCGAGGCGAGCGTGACCGTGTCCCACGGCAGGCAGCGCCGATTCTCCGGGTTAGTCACACCGAAGCGGCTCCAGTACCGCCCGGTCATCAGGGCCGACCGCGTCGGCGAGCAGACCGGGGCCACGTAGTGACGATTGAGTTGGATGCCCTCCGCAGCCAGTTTGTCCAGGTTCGGCGTGCGAATCTTCGAGCCCTGCCAGCCCACGTGCCCCCAACCGAGGTCATCGGCCACGATGAGCAGGATGTTCGGGCGGTCCGCCTTGGCGGCCGGGTCGGCCGAGCGGGCCACACCGGGCCAAGCCATCGCCGCCGCCGCGCCAACCGCCCCCAACAAGAACTCCCTGCGATCTGAACAGTGTCGGTCCATCGAGTTGCTCCTTCGCTGCGGTTCTACGAGACGTCCAGGTTGATGCTCCCCATCAGGGTCAGCGCCGATGCGTCTGCGATCCGCACGTCGACGTAGTGTCCGGCCAGGTTCGGCTCGCCGTCAAAAACGACGATGTGGTCGCCCCGCGTTCGCCCGAGCATCTGCGTCTGGCCCGGCGGGGCGGGCGTGGGCTGCTTGGCCGCCCGCGGCGAGGGACCTTCCACCAGCACTTCGACCGTCCGGCCAATGTACGAGCGGTGGTGGGCCAGGCCCACCTCCGCCTGCACGGCCAGCAGGTCGTTGTTTCGCCAACGCTTCACCTCGGTCGGCACGTCGTCGCGCATGCGGGCCGCCGCCGTCCCTGGACGCGGCGAATACTTGAAGATGAAGCTGTTCTTGTATCCGCTGCGGCGGATCAGGTCGGCCGAGGCGGCGTGGTCCTCTTCGCTCTCGCCCGGGAAGCCCACGATGAAGTCGCCCGCCAGCACCACGTCCGGCACGGTCCCCCGGGCACGGTCCACCAGGTCGTCGTACTGAGCCCGCGTGTACTTACGGTTCATGCGGCGTAGGACGGCGTCGCTGCCGCTCTGGGCCGGGCAATGGATGTACGGACAGACGTTGGGCAGGTCGCGCATGGCATGGAGCACGTCGTTGCCGAAGTCCAGGGGGTGGCTGGTGACGAACCGCAGCCGTCTCAGCCCCCCCACCGCTGCTACTTGCTCCAGAAGGCCGGCGAAGCCGACGGTTCGCCCGCCGTCGCACCAGCGATAACTGTTGACCGTCTGACCCAGCAGCGTCACTTCCGTCCGCCCGGCCTCGACCAGTCGCAAGACCTCCTGGACGATCCGGGAGGGCTCGCGGCTGACCTCCGGCCCGCGGACGAAGGGCACGATGCAGTAGCTGCAGAACTTGTCGCACCCGCGGGCCACCCGGACAAATGCCTGCGCCACCGAGGGCGACTGCGACGGGTCTCGCGACAGGTCCAGCGCATCGAACTCGTCCCGGTCCGCCTCCTCCTCCGCGCCGCCGCCCCGCGCACGGCGGTCCGGGTCCAGCGCCAGCACGGCGCCTCCGGTGCCCGCGACATGCTCGATCAACTCCGCCAGGCGGGCGAGTTGCCCGGGCGAACAGACGATGTTCACCTGCGGGTGGTTGCGCAAGAGTTGCTCGCCCTCGCGCTGCGCCATGCACCCCAGCACGCCCACGATCAGCCGACGGTTGTGCTGCTTGCGCTGCCCCTCGGCCCCCAGGCGAGAGTACACCTTCTGTTCCGCGTGACGGCGCACGGAGCACGTGTTGAACAACACCACGTCGGCCGACTTGCGATCGTCGGTCATCTCGTGGCCGGCCGCGCGCAGCCGCGAGATTACCAGCTCGCTGTCGAGCCGGTTCATCTGGCAGCCCATGGTTTCGAGATAGATTCTCACTCTACCTGTTCATTGTTCGCCCGGTCGTCTGGTCAGGGTCCCCCGGACCAGCAACGATCAACCCACAGCCAACAACAGGAAGACCCTGTGTCCTCGGGCCTTCTCGACTGGTCTTCACGGGCGGGCCGTCTCGAAGAGCGCCTCTACCCGGACGGCGATCCGCGCCGAATCGGAGGGCGAGTAATCGGTGGAGACTCGGAGATACGGCAGACGAAGCTCCTCGCGGACGAAGTCTCGAACCCGGGCCGACTCCACGTCGTAGGTCAGGCACGCCTGCCACGCAAGATCGATCACGCAATGCGGGCGGTACTCGTTCGCCAGCCGCTCCAGCAGTTCCAGCCGCCCCATGTTGGGGGTCATCACCGAACAAGGCAGATGGAAGTACTTGGCCGCCACCGCGCGGAGCAGGTCGTTCGCGCCCGCGTCGACGTCCTCCATGATCGGCTTGACGCCCGTGCAACTCTCCATGCACACCACCAGGCCGCCGACGCTCTCAATAATATCCAGCACCCGCTCCGCTCCGTGGGCCATCGGCACGCCCGTCAGCAACACTCGCGTGCGCCCGGCCCGCTCGCACGGGCCGGTCTGGCCGGCGAGTTCCGCCAGCGCCCGCTCGTATTGGGCCAAGTCCGTCTCCTGGCCGGAAATGCTGCTCTTGAGGGCCAGCAGTTGCCTGCCGGTCAGGGGCGGGTTGTCCGCCTTCATCAACTCGGCCAAGCGACGTCGCAGTCCCCGCTCGCGGTTCATAAGCTCGATCGCCGCCCGCAAGGCGCTGTCGGGGATCTCCCGCCCCGTCAACGCTTCCAGCCGGCGCTTCAGGCTGACAAGCTCGCTCACCCAATGCTCGAATGCAACCGCGTCGTCGGGTTTCTGGGGAAGCTCCAGTACGTGCATGGGCCGGCGCTGGGCCATCAGCTCGTACATCTTCTTCTTGCCGTCGCAGGTGGTCTCGGCCACGACCAGATCGGCCATCTCCAGGAACGGATTGCTCCCTTGAACGTGGTAGCCGTACGTGGACTTGATCAGGGGGCACAGGTTGGCGGGGAGGTCCTCCTCGGCCGCCGGGATCGTCGCCGCCGACCCGCCGCACAGGCACACCGGGACGCCCCCTGCAGCCAGGATCAACTCGCGGGGCGTGTACTCGCAGAGGATGCCGACGACAGGGCGGCCTTGGGCCTTGGCGGCCGCGGCGTACTCGTAGCAGTTCTCGATCATCCGCGCGAAGTGAGCCAGGGGCCCCGCCGCCTCCGCCGGCGCGGGCGCCGAAGAGCAGCAGGCCGGCATCGCCGCCTGACACGGGTCGGCGGGATTGATGTCCGCCGGTTCGCCTTGGCCGCAGCATTTTGACATACGGGCTATTCTACAGGGAAACCGCGAAGGTCCAACATGCGATTGCGGGGTGTCCAGTGATCAGGCAGCAAGCAGCCCTTGCCTGAGCACGGCGAACCGGGCGTCCAGTGGGCGGACCTTCCCTCGTGTTACCTGGCCGTGAGCTTCTGCTGCGGCCTGGCTTTCTCGTCGTAGATCTTGTTCCCGTCGCGAATCGCCTGGCGGTTTCGCATCTCGACAGTCTGGCGGGCGAGGTACTTCTTCTCGCGGGCCTGGTCGACCTCGCAGGCGGCGAAGCCCTTCATGTCGGCCCGGGGGCGACGGGCCAATTCGGCCTGGCCCTCGCGAATGACCGCCAGGGCCTGGCGGTAGGCATCGCTGTCCGGCTTCAGCTTCGACAGGGCCGGGCTCATCTCCGGTCGATCGAAACTGATCTGCCTCGCGTTGCCCTGCCCGTCCACCGGCAGGTTAAGCTTCTTGAGCAGGCCGATCTGGTGCCCGTCCAGCGGCGAGCGCCCGTACATATTCTTGGGGTACGCGCTGGCATAGGTCGGGTAGTACGGGGCGTTGATGTCCACCCACGTGATGACGCGGTCCAACTCTTCAGCGTTGAGGTTGAGTTTGACGTTGGGCACGTGTTTGTGCCCGTCCAGAAGCACCTGGACGAGGCGGCTCTTGTGCGAGCCCCAGGAGTAGGCCTGCTGGATCTCGGCTGGGCCCGCCCCCACGACCTTGACGAATTTCTTCGACCACAGCTCGCTGTAGGACGCGTTGAAGACGAGGTTCTTGTCGCGGGCCAGCACGAGCTTCTTGCCGCCGGGCTTGTCGAAGTCGTGGCAGCCGACGCAGTGCTTGTCGAAGACCGGCTGGACCTCGTCGAGATAGTTAAACAGCCGAGGCGGGCCATAGAAGTCCTTCAACGCGCTGGGCGGGCGACGCAGGGCCGCCAGTCCGGCGGTGTTGACCGGCGGCGGGCTGCTGCGGCGCTCCTCGTGGCAACCGACGCACCCGGCCCGCTCGCCGGACTGGACGATCACCCCGCTCCGCATCGACTGCACCATCATGCCCTTCTCGTCCAGCAACTGGAAGAAGACGAACCGGTCGCTGGGCACGGCGAAGTAGGCCGAACCGTCCTCCTCCACCGGCGCGGTCCCCAGCACGCGCTTGTTGTTGAAGTCGTGCCAGTTCATCGCCGGCGCGATCGTGCCCTGCCCCATCCAGGCGGGGCTGGTCCAGAAACGTTTTTCGGGCGACTCGACCACCCGGATCGCTTTGACCGTGCCGGGCTTGATCCCTTCCATGTGGGTGCCCACGTACACGTTGTGGATGTAGAAAAAGCCTTCGCGGTTCTCAAAGTCGCGACGAAGGGGAATGACGGGCGGCCGAGGCCGCGGCGACAGGGGCATGGGGTCGTAGCAGCCGGGGGGCTCGGCGTGGACCAGCAGTTCGTTGCCGAACGTGTCCACGTAAAAGACGCCCATCTGCTCGCTCTCGCCGGTCATGCGCGACACGAGGAAGTGTTGCTCGCTGAGAGGCCAGGGGTCTTCGTATTTGGGACGGACGCCCGAGGTGGAGTCGAACGCGTTGTTGGCCGTGCCCGGGTCGCGGACCAGGTCGATGGCGCTGGCGGGCCAGGTGCGGACGACCGGCGCCCGCCCGTCCACGCCGAGTCGAGGGTCGATGATCGCCATCGCGCCCCACGGGCGGTCGTGGCACGAGACGAACGTACACAAAATGGTTTCCGTACCGGGAATGAAACGGGCGTCCAGAATGGCCCCGGGCGAGGGCGTGTTGTTGCCGTACACGACGGCGTGATTCGTGCCGTCCGGGTTGACGCTCCACAGGCCCTGGGCGTCGCCGAAATTACGGTCCACGTATTCCCACCGGTCGTAGAGGATCCGCCCGTCTGGCATGACCGCAGCGTGTCCCTCGTGCAGCGTGCTCTTGCCGATCTGGTGGATGTTCGCCCCGTCGGCGTCCATCTTGAACAAGTTGCCCATGATGTGCCGGTTGCACATGCAATACTTGGGCTCGCGGGTCGAGGTGAAGATGATCTTGTCGTCGGGCGTGTAGATCGGGTCAATGTCGCTGACCGGTTCGCTCGCCCCGGTCAGTCGCCGCAGTCCACTGCCGTCCGTATGAATCTCGTAGATGGAATACTGCTCCTGCGGGTCTCCCCGCATGGAGAACACCACCTTGCGGGCGTCCCAGTGGACCTCGGGATCGCGGACCACGCCCGCCTTGGCCTCGATCACCGTCGAGACCTTGCCGGTGCGGACGTCGAAGGTCTTCATCGCCCCGCCGCCCTGGAAACTGCCCGTGTTGATCTCGCCCACCTGAAACATGGTGGCGGTATTGTGGTGGTCGCGGCGGTACTGCTGGCGAACAATGAACAGGATTGGCTGATCGCACACCAGAGGGTTGGCCAGCAGCGCCTCGCGGGCCAGGGCGGCCAGTTCCGCCTCGGCCGCCTGGGCGGTCCGCTCATCGACGAGCTTCTTCTCGATGGCCGCCAGGCGTTCCAGATACTTCGCCGCCCCGGGATACCGCGCGCCAAAGACGGCCTGGTTGTGCTCGACCGCCGCCCGCAGCGAGGCCGCCGTAACCTGGTCCCCGCCATTCCACTTCTTCGGGGGCTTCTTCGACGGCTTCCACTCGGCCGGCTTGGCGGCCGTCAGCTTCAGCTTGCCCCGATGGTTGTCCGCCCCGCCGGCGAATCGACCCTCGAAGACCACGTCGTCCAGGGTGATGTGACCCCACCCGCCCGTGCGGGCGTCCACCATCCGCAGGAACATCTCCTGGTTCTTCCACTTCGACACGTCCCAGTGCACCGGGTTCATGGTTTGGCCGTTGTTGCCGCGGGCCTGAAGCACCTCCTTGCCGTCGGCTGTGCACAGGGCAACGTAGGTCTCCTTGTGCTTGCCGCCGCCAACCAGCAGGGTGATCTCCGGCCCGTCCAGCACGAACGCGGGCGACTCCACCACCCCCATGAAGTCATCACTGGGGCGGCCCGACTTCGTCTCCAGCGTGGACAGGAAATACTTGCCCTTCTTCGTGTAGGGCCGGCCGCTGTGGTGCTCCTTCTCCCGGTCGCTCAACAGGACCTCGAAGCTCCCGTCGACGACCTTCCAGCCCTGCAAGTCGCCCGTCTCGAAGTCGAAGCGGACCTGCCCCGCGTCCGTCCGGCCCGCGATGGAGCCCAGCAGGAATCCCATTGCCGTCACCAGCACAAACTGCCTCATGGACCATCCTTTCCTATCCGCGCCAATATCGCGAGGTAGCTTCTTGCTAAACGCATCCGCCGGTCCTGGAATTGTCAACTATGCCCGCCCGCGCCGCCGGTCACTTCACCCGCAAGGCCCACCCCGCCAGCCACGCCGCCATCGCCACCCCGGCCAGAAGCCACCACAACTCGACTTCTCGCCCCACCGGCCGACTCGGCGGCAGCGGGGCCCGTCGCACCTGTTCGAGGGCGTCCAGCCCGTCCGGCTGGCGGGCGCTCAATGTCCTCGCCCCTGCCAGGCTCACCGCGTGCAGATGCCCGGCCGGGTCCGCGTACAATCCGGGCCAGGCGGGGCGGCCGGTCGATCCGGCCACGACTGCCCGCCAGGCGACGTCCGCCCGCTCGGGCGGGACCGCCTCGTACGACTCCGTGGCCGGTCGCTTGCCAACCAGGAACTCCACCGCGTTGGCCAGGAAGATCGGCAGCGAGCGGCTGAGGGCGAAATTCGTGTTGTCCGCGGACAGATCGAAGCCGATCCACACCCGGCGACTCGCTTGGTCCGTGCCGCGGGGTTCGTCGCGCAGCACCAGCGCCTTGCCCCCCCACGACACCACCGGCGTCTGGGCCGCCAGATCCGTCGCTGTCCACGCCTGGCTGCGACGGACGGCTACTCTCGCGATATCCACTCCCCGCAGGAGCGGGTCGGCCCGGTCCGCGTTCGCTCCGGCCAGCGCCAGGTTCTCCGTCGCGTCTGCCTGCCAGCCAGCCGGCGGGTGCGGCGGGGCGATAACCAGGGCCGGCCGGTTCGCTGGGGGGGCCACGCCGTTGGCGATGACCACGTCCGCCCGCTCGGCTTCGGCCGCAGGTTCCAATCCCCCGTGCGCCCGGATGAACTTCCGCAGCAGCGGCTCGTCGCGCCCGGTCAGGGCGACCGTCAACGATCGTCGAGGGCGGCGGGCCAGGAAAGCCTGTCGGGCTGCACCCGTCGGCGAGCCGTCTTCGAGCGTGACCACGAAGGCTGGCGCCGCCTCGGACGAGACCACCGCATGCGACCGCCCCTGTGGCGCGATGGTCATGGGCTCTTCCCAAAGGCGACGCAGCGTCACCTTCCCGTCGGCCCCCACGCTCGCGGCGCTGAGCACGACACGCCCCGTCCAGTTCTGCTTGAGATGGTTGGCCACCGCGACCAGCACGTCCACCCGCGCGGACGATCCTTCATTACCGTCGGCCGTCCTGGCCGCCACCGCATCCAGGCTGGCCGGGCCCATTTGCGGAGCAAGCGAAATGGTCGTGGACCGCCCCCCGCTGGGCACGCCCAGCGAGGCGGCGATATGGTAAACATGATCGGCCTGTTCGCTGGCCGGCGGGAAAGACAGCGAGCCCGTCGGCACCGGAAGAGGACGGAGAAATTCCACGGCTGAGCGGGCCTGGGCGGGAGACAACCACTGTTCGTCGGGCCTGCCGCCCGCCGACACAGGCATGAGGACCTGCACCCGGTCGGACGCGTCCAGCCGCCCCAGCAACGCCGTGGCCGCTCCGCGCAGATCGGCCATCCCTGCGTCCGACGCGATCTCGGCCGACGGGTACAGGGTCAGCGCCACGCTGCGTGCGGGTGCGTGAGACCGCAGCACGGGCTGGGCGCCCGCCAGCACGGCCGCAACCGCGCCGACCAGGAGCAACAGCCACGACGGCGACACTCGCCTGCGGGAGCGCCGCGAGTCGCGATGGGCCGTCTCGGCCGCCCGGTGCCAGAGCCACAGGCTGGGCACGACGACAAGTTGGCTGCCGGGGCGGAAGTACGCCCAGGCGGCCACAGCCGCCACCGCCGCCAATGCGGCCAGGGACCAGGGGTACACGAGTGCCATCGGGATGATTGTTCAACCGATTGTCGCCGGTTGTCAATCGATTTCAGAACTGTCCCAGGTCCCGCACGGGCACGATCTTGCGCAGCAGCAGGTACTGCCTGCCCTTGTAGCGGGTTACCAGCCCCGAGACCTTGAACTTCGCCCTGCCGGCCTCGGCCTTGCCCTCGGTCCGCTCGAGCGTGCGACAGGGAATCAGCCGAAGCGGCGGTTCCAGCAGCGTGTTGTCCGCCTCGAAGCGGGCTTCCTTCCACTTGCCCACGCCGGCCGGCAGCAGCCGGACCACGCGGTCCACGATCATGCGGCGCTCGTCGGCGTCGAACGTCTGCTCGACCGCTCGCGTGACCTGCGGTGCGACAGAGGGTGCGGGCGTGATGGGATCGGCCGGGCGCGTCGGGGGGGCCAGCGGGCGAACGGGTTTGTCTCGCAGGAGGGCCTGGAAGACGTCGCCGGAAGTGGCCCCAGGCCGGCTGGCCGGGGCGGAGGCCGGACGACTGCGCGGGACCGGCTTGCTCGTGGGCGCCGCTGGCGGCATTGCCGGCTTGGGAGGCGGTGCGGCGACGGGGGGCGACACGGCCACCTCCACCGTCACCTTCGTCAACAGCACGAAGCCCTGATCGCGGTAGAGCAGATTCTCGCCGGTGATGCGGAAGACGGTCTCCGGCTGCTTGGCGATCGTTCTCTCGACGGCCTCCAGCAGTTCGCACGGCAGGGCCCATCGCGGGAGTTCGCTCCGGCGGGAGCCCTGCTCCAGGAATCGCAGCAGGACCCAGCCGCTGGGGTCGCGAGTGGCCTGGCAACGGCGGTCGATGGTCCTGCTGCCGTCAGGCGGCAGGGGCAGTCGAGCGGGCGGGGCCTCGTATTCGCGAGAAGGCGTGACGGGCACCAGGGCGGGCTGGCCCAGGAGCCTGGGGCCGGCCACGTCCTCGTCCTCTGCCGGCGCGGAGACCTCCTGGGCCTGCGCCGCACAGCACAGGCCGAGCGAGACGAACGCTGCGATCAATCCGAGTCTGCTAATGGGCCACCTCGATACGCCCGTCGAGGACGCTCGTTGCAGTATACCGGGTGCGGCAAGTTTACATCAAGTCAAGGCCGAAGGGCCTTGCCTTCCTCGAACTTCTCGACCGTCAGGTTCCAGCCGGGCGGCTTGGGCAGCAGGAACGTCTCCACTGACAGATCCTGGTTGGTCTTGATCTCGCCGAAGTTGAGCGTGGTGACCTTCTTGGTCTTGTTCTCGCGACTGACGATTCGCACGGGCAGGCCGGTCTTGCGGTCGATCCACATCTCGGCCTTGTCCATATTGGTCTGCTTGCGCTTGTCCAGGCGGGTGGTCAGCAGGAGATAGTCGGCGTCCTTGGGTTCGTCGGCTGCGGCGGTCTTGCCGGCGGGGCGCGTCTCGACCTTGAAGAAGCCCAGCATGTCCTCCACCGTCTGCCCGAAAGGCAGCGGGAAGGGGCCGCGGCCGAGCTTCATGGCCTCGACCTTCTCGCCCGGCGCCGCCACGGTGTAGCGGGTCATCTGCTTGATGCGGTGCTTGGCCACCGTCAACACCTGTCCGTCGAAGGCATAGTCCACCTGGTCCTTGACCGCCTTGCCCTCGCCCAGCTTGAGCGTCAGGAAGGAGACGCGGAAGTTGTCGGGGTCGTCCTTCTGGCCTTTTCGGAAGGCCACCCAGCCGGTCCGCTGCTCGCGGTCGCCGGTGAGGATGTCCTCCACGAGGTAGTCGATGGCTGCCTCGACGGTCTTGTGCTCCATGCCGGCCTTCTCCAGCCGCTCCAGCAGCTTCAAGGCCTCGGGCGAGGGCTTCTCCTGCGGGGTATCGTCCTTCGCCGCTGCCACCGGCTGCGGGCCCTGCGGCGGCTCCTGGGCGGGCTGGGTCTGCGCGGCGGGCACCGCCCACAGAGTCGCGCCCAGGCAGCCCAGGACAATGATGAGTCCCATCGGTCGAGTCATGTCGATCTCCAGTTTCCTGTTCTACGTAAGTCAGTGCCGCCGAGACCACTTCCAGTTACGTCGGCGATTCCGCCAGGCGCCGCTTCTCTCTCATGTGCCGGACCAACGGGGGAAAGACGCGAACCAGCCCCAGCACCGCGCCCAGGGCCAGCAGGGCCACCGGCGCGATCCATTTCAGGTTCCAGTAGAACGTCACGAATGCGATCAGGAAGTACCGCCAGAACCTCCCGATGAAGTTGGCGGCCGCGAAACTGTCACGGGGATACCGATAGATCGTGGCCAGCCAGCGGACCACGTCCACGGGGATCGGCAGGAGGTTGAAGACGAACACGAGGAAGAAGGGGCTCTTGGCGAAACCGCGGGCGGCGGCATGGTAGACTCGGGTGTCGCGGATGCGGGCCACCTTGCCGTTTCGCAGCAGCAGCGTGATGATGTGGTAGTCGTTGAGGTTGGCCGCTGTCGAACCGACTGCCCCGGCCAGGCCGACCAGTACGCCCGTTCCGACGGCCAGGAAGAGCGGGCTCTCGGCCAGGCCCGCGGGCAGCAGGCCCAGCAACACGGGCAGGAACGGGTAGATGACGGCCGCCTCGCGCGTGGCCATTGCGGCGACCATCCACCCGGTGGGCAGCGGGATGAACGTGCAGCACAGCGAGAGGTACATGGCCATCCCCAGCAGCTTGATGTGGACGTCGGTCCGGGCGAAGGTCTCGGGGACCTTCTTAACGCTAAGCCAGTCGCTCCAGGGCCAGGGCTGCTGCGAGATCAGGTAGATCAGCAGCCCCCAGGCCAGGCACAGGAACAGCCCGTAGCCGACGAACCATCTGGTCAGCGAGATCACGTCCTCGCCGGCGACATAGGCCAGCTCGTACGCGTGGGACAGGGAGCCGCCCGCCTCGCCGGCCGCCTGAGCCTCCTCGACCGCATCCATGGGTCTATTCGTAGAAGCGTCCATCTTTCATCCGGATCGTGCGGTCGGCGGCGGCGGCCGCCTCGGCCGAGTGGGTAATCATCACGATGGTCTGGCCTTCGGTGCGGTTCTGGCGGCGGAGCAGGTCCAGCAGGGAGCGGCTGTTCTCGCTGTCGAGGTTGCCGGTCGGCTCGTCGGCCAACAGCAGGTCCGGGCGGTGGGCCAGGGCCCGCACGACGGCCACTCGCTGCTGCTCGCCGATGGACATCTGCCCGGGCTTTCGCCCCATCACGTGCTCGACGCCCAGGTCGGCGAAGAGGGCCTCGGCCCGCTCGTCCATCTTCAACCCACGGACCTGGAGCGAGATGCCCACGTTGTCGCGCCCCGAGAGAACCCCCAGCAGGTTGAATCGCTGGAAGACGAACCCGATCCGATGGCGACGCCACTGACGGAGCAGGACTTCATCCACGCGAGGCCCGGCGGGCGGGACCTCCGCGCTCGCAGCCCGCCCCGACTCGCCGTTGCCTCCGCAATAGTCGATCACGTCGCCGCCCAGCACCAGCCTGCCCGCGTCGGCGGGCGTCATCAACCCCAGCACGTGCAGCAGCGTGCTCTTGCCGCATCCGCTGGGACCCATGACAGCCACGAACTCCCCGCGCCGCACCGACATCCCCAACCCGCGCAGCACGTGCACGCGGGACGCACCCTTCCCGTAGAACTTGTGAAGCTCCGTTGCTTCCAGCAGATACTCGGACATAGTCCCACGACTCTACCCGCTGAAAGCCGCCCGATCAAGTCAGGGCCGTTCGAACCGCAGGCCGTCGATCACCGAACCGTCGGCGTTGCGGAACCGCACGCACACCGCGCAGCCCATGACGTTCTGCGTCACCTTGATCAGCAGATCGTTGGGGCCTTCCTTCAGCTCAGCCTGGGCCTTGTCCTGCATGGGCGCGACGGCTCGCATGGTGTTGTTGGCGTGCACCAGCTTGCCGTTGAGCCACACCTTGAGCCCGTCGTCGCTGCCCATGTCCAGGCGGACCTTTGCCGCCTTGGGGACGATCACCCGGCTGCGGACGTAAATGACGGCCTGGTGCCCCCCCACCGCGCCCAGCAGGTCCGCCTGCCAGGCAGCGCCGGGCAGCGGCTTCCACTGGACCTTGCCGTCGGGCTTCTCCGGAGCGAAGGCGACGTCGAACAGGGCCTGACACTCCTTGCCTGCCTGCTGGTACGGACCCGCGTACGACCAGAGCGCGACGTAGCCCTGGTACTGGTCCATCGCCTCCAGTACCCTGGCAGCCTCCTGACGGACAGAGGCGTCGGCGGCGGTCTTTGCCAGGCGGGTCAGCGCCGCCCGAGCCACCGCTGGATCGGCGCCCGCCAAGGCGGTCGCGATCTTCGCGCACGCCTGCTCGGCCTCGCTTCGCAACTCCGCCTGGGCGGCCTGTTCCTCGGCCAGCTTCATAGCCGCCGCCGAGTCGATCGTTGCCAGTTGGGCCAGGGCCAGGCGCTTCTCTTCGACCCGCGTGGCCGCAGTCAGGGCATTGCGGCACATCTCCAACCGCTGCGCCGCCGGGCGGGCGGAGGCCTGTCCGATCAGTCTGCAGTAGCCCCGCAAGGCCAGGATGCGGTGGGCCGGGTTCTCAGACGTGCGGGCCAGGGCCAGCAGATCGCCCGCCGCCTCCAGCGGCCCGTGGTCGCCCAGTGTTCGCACCGCAGCGTCTGCCAGCTCCGCCTCGCTCGCCTTGACAGCCTGCCGCAGGGCAGCCAAGGCCTTGTCCCCGCCTATCCGCCCCGCCACCCGCAACAGGCGGCAGCGGGCGGGCAGGTCCGCCTGGCCCATCCGCCCCAAGGCGGCCTCCGCCAGTGCCGCTCGCTGCGCAGACCTCCCCGCGATGGCCGCCACAGCCAATTCGGTCGCGTCGGCCAGATCGCGCTCGATCTCCCCAGCCAGAATGAGGACCAACTGCCCCGCGGCTGCATCGTCGCCGATCTGCCCCAGGGCCTGTATGGCCGTCCCACGAATGCTCGCCTCACCATCGCGGGCGAGCTTGACCAGCCCCGCAGCCGCACCCGGCTCGCGCCGCACGCCGATCGCGCGCACCAGTTCGACCTGGACAGCCGGTTCGGCCTTGCCCAGTTGCTCGACGATCGCCTCCAGCACGCCCGGCGCCTTGACCACGCTCAGCGAATACCGGGCCGCGTCGCGCAGGGCGTCGTCCTTCTCCGCCGCCGCCTTCGCCAGCGGCGCCACCGCTGACGCATCACCCATACTCGCCAGCGCCCTCACCGCCGACAGGCGAACTACCATGTCGTTCTTCGCACCCGCCGCCTCCGCGATCGCCGGCGCCGCCAGTCGATCCCCTCGTTGAGTCAACGCCTCGACGACGCCCGCGAGCACCACGGGCGGGAGCTTACCCGCCTGAAGGTACTCCACAAACGCCTTCGTGGCCGCCTCGCCTGGTAGATCCCGCACGAGTTGCACCGCCGCCAATCGGGCCGACTGATCGTCCTTCCCCATCGCCTCCAAGATCCTCGCGGGCGCCTGCTCCTGCCCCGCAAGCAGCCAGCCTCGGCAGGCAGCCGTTCGAACATGCTCCGACGTCTGTGAGTCGTACAACTCGCGATAGAGTCCTTCCGCCTGCTGGCGGTACTTCCGAACCAGAAGGTCGCGGCTGGTCTGGTCCGCAAGTTGCGACAGCCCTTCAGCCGCCCGGAGTAGCCCGTCGTCGACGGCTGGGCGGACCGCAGGGGCGGCCTTTTCTCGCGATGCCCGCAAGGCAGCCACCGCTTGATCGCCTCCGATCCGTCCCAATGCCACCGCCGCGGACGAAGCGACACTCGCGTCCGCGTCTGTCAGGAGCGGCGTCAACAGCCCCACCGCATCCTCGTCTCGGCGTATGCCGATCGAGTCGATGATCCCCACCCGCGTCAGGCCGGTCGTCTTGGCTACCGCTTCGCGCAAGGCCTTCGACGCCTCCGGCCCCGGCAGCCCCTCCAGCACCACACGGGCCGACATCGACAGCGCCTCATCCGCCAGCAGCGCCCCGAGGGCCGCCGCCGACTTGCCCGTTCCGATGTGTTTGAGCCGCTGGCAGGCGGCGTCCTTCTCCGCCGGCGACTTGTCGGATTGCAGGACCGAGATCAACTGGGGCTCTTCGTCGGCCGCGGCCACGCTCCCAAAGGCCAGGAGCAATCCAGTTAACGTGGTCATCATTACTGCGGTTGTCGTACGCATAGTAGGCTCGCTTCTATTCTTCGTGGGCGACTCGACAGGGGAGACGCCTGTCGTACCTCTAATCAGATCCGCCACGGCGGCCGATACACGATGCTCAGCATCCGGTTGGCCTCGTCGTCGTTCTCAAACCGCATAGCCGCCGGGTCGTACTTGAGCGGGCGGCGGAGTTGGTCGGCAATCCCGCCCAGCAGGAGCAGGCTGGCCGAGCGGTACGCGACCTCAGCGTTGCAGATGGGCTGGCGGCGCGTCCGCACGCACTGGAGGAAGTTGCCCGAGTGGCTCGTGCTGTACTCCACGTGCGCGTCGGCTGCGGTCAAGGGCTGCTTCGCAATCTCCGAGGGATACGACACGATGGCGCGGCGGTCGAGGACGATCCGTCCCTCGTCACCCACGTAGCACGCCCCGCCTTCGGGTCCGAGGCTCTCGCCGGGGTACGGACAGCCGTAAATGACCACCCCGTTGGCGTAGCGCATCGCCAGCTTGCCGTCCTCGTGTGTGAACTCGGCCGGGCTGGTGTGGTCGGCACCGTCGATGGCCCACTGGACGATGTCGAAGTGGTGCTGGCCCCAGTTGATCCCGCCGAAACCGAACATGTGGGCGTCGAGGTTGCCGGTGAAGGGCGAGTACGGGGCCGGGCCAAGCCACAGGTCCCAGTCGACGTGGGCGGGCGGCGGTTTGGGCGGGCCGAAGTTCTTGCGCCAGACGAACCCCCCGCCGTTGATGAAGCTGTAGACGCTCTTGAGCTTTCCGATCCGCCCGCTGCGGACCAGTTCGCAGGCCAGGCGGAACTTGCCCCCGTATTCGCTGCGCTGCTGCGTGCCGGCCTGGTAGACGCGGCCGTAGCGGCGGCAGGTGTCCCAGACGGCCTTCGCCTCGGCCACACTCAGGGCGGTGGGTTTCTCGCAGTAGACGTCCTTGCCGGCCCGCATGGCCATCACGCTCATCATCGCGTGCCAGTGGATGGGCGTGCCGATCAGCACCGCGTCGATGTCCGGCCTGGCCAGAAGCTCGCGGAAGTCGACGTAGCCCGTGCAGCCCTTGTAGTCGCCCCGCCCGGCCGACTTGGCGTACATCTCGTCTACGCGTTTTCGGCCGTTCTCGCGCCGGTCCTGGCGAACGTCGCAGATGGCGACCACCTGCACGTCGGGCCTGGCGAGGTAACCGCCGGGGATGTACGTCCAAGCCCCGCCAAACAGGTGCCCCCCGCCCTGGTTGCCGATGCCGATGAAGCCCATGCCGATCCGTTCGCTGGCAGCCAGCCGGCCCGAGCCCCCCAGTGCGGCCGAGGTGAGCACGTATGGGGCGCCCACGGCCGCGGCAGACCGCGTCAGGAACCGACGACGAGACAACCGGGATCCTTGCAAGACCATAGTTACCCTTTCAGAACGGCAGGACCAATGCTGCCTCTTGCGAAGCCGCAGGCGTGGAGCCCGTCGAGAGCATTCGACGGGCTATCGTGACTCGCCTCTACTTCGCCGCGACGCGTCCGCCGTCGTCCGCGACGACGATGCGGAAGCCCACGTCGTACATGCGATGGTAGCTGTAGAAGTCCAGCCGCCAGGACGAGCGGGCGTTCTTGGGACGAGTGTACCACGACCCGCCACGGACCACTTTGCGAACCTGCGGGTCGAGATTGTCCACGGCGTTGCGGCCGTCGGCGTCGACGTACGGGTACGGCTTATACGTGGTGAGAGTCCACTCCGCCACGTTGCCGTGCATGTCGAGCAGGCCCCACGGATTGGGTGCGAAGCTGCCCACGTCGGCGGCAACCTTGTGCTTGTCGTCGAAGCGGTCGTCGGCAAGACGCCAGGGCGGGACGGCCCCGTCGGGCAGGCCCCACCCGAAGCGGTCTACCTGCCGCAACGTCTTGTCGGCCAGGTTGGCCGAGGGCGTAAAGTCCGTGTCGAGGTTGCCGTACCACAGGGGCGTGTCGGTGCCCGCACGGCAGGCCCACTCCCACTGGGCTTCCGAGGGCAGGCTCACGTGCAGGCCGGTCCGGGCCGACAGCCAGCGGCAGAACGCCAACGCCTGGCGCCAGTTCACGCGGCAAACCGGCTGGAGCGGCCGGTTGAGAGGGTAACCCCGCTCCTGCACGCTGAACTGGAGGAAATCGCCGCTTTCGAGCCGGCTGTCGTGCAGCGGGTCGAACAAGGCATATTGCTGGTTGGTGATCTCGAGCTTGCCCATCCAGAAGGGCTTTTCGATCTTGACGCGGGCGGCGGGCCTCTCGTCGGACCAGGGGGCCGCGCTGTCGCCCATGACGAACTCCCCAGCCGGGATGCGGACGAGTTGGAGCTTGACGCCTTCGCCCAGGTCGATCTCCTTACCGGCCGGACCGGCCTGTTCCTGAAGCTGCCTGGCCTTGGCGGCGTCAAAGGGCCAGCCGGGGCACTCCACCTTGGCCAGCATGACCGCGGGCGGAGCGGGGGCAGGCGCGACGGGCGGGCCAAGGTCGGCCGGCTTGGGCAGCGCCTCGGGGTCATGGTCGACGCCGGCGTAGCGTTTCATCATCTCCAGCCGCCGGTCGCGCTGATGGTCCACCTTCTTGTCGCCCACGATCTCCCGCCACGTGCCGTGGGCGGGCGTATTCAGGTCGATCCAGGTGTAGAAGCGTTCCATGTCCTCGGGCGAGACCTTCACCCCGTGGTGGCCCTTGCGGAGCATCTGCACCAGGTACGTCGTGTCCGCATGGTAGTCCATCGGCGTGAGCATGTGGCTGTCGCTTTCGATGGTCGGGTTGCGGACGTAGCTCTTGAGGGCGATGTACGAGGGCGGGAACTTCTGTCCGTTGTTGTAGCCGGCGCTCTTGGCCTGCGGATGCACCCACTCGCGGGCGGTCAGGTCGGGCATGCCGGGGCGGGCCTTGGAGTCGTGGCAGCCCACGCAGTACTTATTGAGCACGGGCTGGACCTCGCGCTCGAAGGAGAACCCTCGGCTGGGCCCGTGCCAGGGAGTGATCTCGGAGGGCTCGCGAACGGCCGCGATGCTTCGCCCGTTGGGCACCGGGGTGTTCTGGCTCTCGTGACAGCCGACGCACGAGAGCACCTCGCCCGGCATGGCGGTGAACCAGCTTCGCATGATCTGAAGGGCCTTGCCGTCTGCGTCCAGGGGCTGGACGGCGATGGGCATGTTGGCGGGCACGCGGAAGAAGGCCGAGCCGTCCGCCTCGACCGGCACGGTCCCCACGGTCCGCTTGACGTCCCAGGGCCCGTCGAGCCCGACGCGGTTGGGCTGCCCGCCCATGCCGTGGTAGGCAAAGTGGTAGGTGAACAGGCGTAGCGACTTAATCGTGCCTCGGGGCACGCCCGCCAACCCGCCGCCGACGTAGACGTCGTTCATGTAGACCAGGGCGTCGGTGCGGTCGAGCTTGACCTTGTCGGGGACTATCGGCGGGGTCTTGCGAGGCACGAGCGGTATGGGCTCGAAGATCGCGCTGCCCGGCTTCTCGTACAGGCAGAGGAGATTGTCGAACACGTCCACCAGGTACAGGCCCCAGGCGTGTTTCGGGCTCGGCTGGCAGGCCGCCAGCATGTACTTGTCGCTCAACGGCCAGGGGTGAAGGAACTTGGGCCAGCTCGCGCCGACCAGCCCGTCGAGAATGATCGGTTCGACCTTCTTGCCGTAGCCGGGCAATCGCTGGACGACGCCGTCGGCCTCTTTACGTCCCAGGGCCAGGTCGAACAGGATCAACTCGCCCATCCGCGGCACGTCGTGGTGGCCGCCGATGATGCCCACGAACCGCGTGGGGTGCTCGGGCACGGGACGGGCATAGAACGTGGAGTTGGGCCAGTACGAATTGCTCCCGTAATACTCCATCTGCTCCGTGCCATCGGGGTTCATGTGGAACAGGATGCGGGCCACGTAGTGCGGGATATCGCTGTATTCCCAGCGGAGGTACATGACCCGCCCGTTATTGAGCACCACGGGGCACCAGTTGTGCTCCTGGTCGAACGTGAGGCGGCGAATCCTGCCCGAGGGCTGGTCGAGCAGGTAGAGGTTGCAGACGTGGCTCGATCCGCCTACGCAGGGCACGCCGGTGAACGGGGCCGTCGAGCAGAAAATCACATTGCCGTTGGGCAGGTAACAGGCGTCGTAGTTGTCCACATCCGGCTGCTCGATCAGCGGCAGTTCGCGAGCGGTCTTTCCGTCGATGGAGACCTCGTGGACGCCCCACCGCCCGTTCTTGGCCTGCATGGACACGAGCATTCGCGCGGCATCCCAGTGCAGGTCCACGTCGCCGACAAAACGCTTGTTTGCCGGCTGGAAGAGCGTGGTCAGCTTGGGCTCGCCCCGCAGGTCGGTCAGGACGGCAATCTCGTTGTCGAAGCCGGTGGGGCTGATGGAGGAGTTGCTCAGATAGTTGGCCACCAGGCCCAGGTTGCCCGAGCGGCGGATAACCATGAGTTTCTCGAAGTCCAGCAGCGGGTTGGCCAGCAGTGCCTGACGACGCAACGCCGCCAGATCGGCGCCGACCTTGGCGGCCGCATCCGCGTTGACGGGCCCCTTCTCCGGTACAGCCGCCTGGAGGGCCTTCTCCAACTCGTCAAGACGAACCAGGTACTTCGGCCCGTCCGGATACCGGGCCCCGTAGCTGCGCATCAGGTCCTCGACGGCCATCCTCACTGCCCGGAAGTTGAAGTCCTTCACGTCAGCCATGGCCGTTTCCACCTGACGTGCGCGGTGATAGCTGGCCCGCAGGGCCTGGAGTGTCGCCACGTCCTTGACGGCGGCCGCCTGCTGCTTGGCCTGGCCGGCCAGGCTGGGCAGGCGGATCTGCGCCGCATAGACTGCTGCAAGCTGGGCGAGGGAGGCATCGGCAGGTGCGGCGTCCCAGATCTTGTCCTGGCGTTCGCGGGTCATCTCGGCGGCGTCGGCGGGGAAATCACGCTGGAGGAAGGGCCAGATCAACTCTGCCGCCTCGGGCGCCTTGCCAGGTCGACCGGTAGGTGTGAGCGAGAAGCCGAACCCGAAATAGCCGCCGCGGTCGTGCACCTTGAGCAGGAGGTTGTTGATCCCCTTCTTGAGGGCCAGCAAGGTCGGCGGGCGGGCGACGGCGATACCCAGGAAGTCGGCGGACTCCCACACTTTCGCCCCGTTCAGGAAGGCCGCGATGCGATCGTCGGCAGACAGGTGAACCTGCAACACCCCGTCCGCCTTGGCGCTAATGGTGCGATAGACGTAGAAGATGCGGTTGGCCCCGTTGGGCAGGTCGTTCTTGACCCCGTCGCGAAAGTCCGCGCGCTTGGTCCAGCGGAGATTGCCCGCCGGCTTGTCAAGCTCGACGCCCTTCTCGGGGGGCAGCACCTCGAAGAAGATATCGTGGTTCTTGCCCGTCCAGGGCCCGATCGAGTACCACGGCCCCAGGGACACGTCGGCGGGCTTCAGAAGCCCGCCGGCCGCCGCATTCGCGGTCTGCTGGGCAGCGCGGGCGGCCTCCAGGGCCGAGCGGGCAGAGAGCATCGTCTCTACCCACGTGCCCTTCTTGACATACCACTGCGGGTCGGCGGCCGATGACGAAACCACGATCGCCGAAACCGCCATGGCGATCCACACTCGGTTGCGGAGAGTAATGGCCATACTTGTAGAACGTCGGCAGCACGGCTCCATTTCTCGCGGCTGCCCGCCAGGCGGGGCCGGAATCTCCAATCCAAAGATGGTCATCCACCCTCTGCGGCTGTGACGTATAATATTCCAGTCGAACATGAATGAGATCCTCCTGCAAGGCGGTGAACATAACGGGTGGCCGACCCCGCGGTCGTTGAAGCGTCTGCTGTGGTCGGCGGCCGGGGCCTGCGCCCTGGGCGGCTTGTACGCCTGGCGCCTGGAGGACCATTGGCTGCGGATCGAACGGCGGGACATGCCCTTGCGGGGCCTGTCACCCGAGTTCGAAGACGCCAGGCTGGCCCACGTGGCCGACCTCCACTGCAGCCCCATCGTTCTGGAAAGCTACCTTCGCCAGTGCGTGGACACGATCAACGCCATGGGCGTGGACTTCGTCGCCGTCACGGGCGACTTCATCACCGGGCCCAAGTGCTATGCCCGGCGCGTGGCGAGGGTCCTGCGACACCTGGCGCCCAAGGTTGCCACCGTCGCCTGCCTGGGCAACCACGACTACGGCATCTTCCACCCCAAGGGGCTGGGGTCGGCCCGCGACCTGCACTGCTACGTCAGCGAGCAGTTGGCCCACGCGGACCTGTTCGTGATGCTCAACGAGTCGCGGACCTTCCGCCGCGGAGGGGCCAGCCTCCAGTTCGTCGGCGTGGAGGACCTTTGGTCGCCCCACTACGACCCCGACCAGGCCTTTGGCCACGTCCAAGCCGATGCTCCCGTCATCGGCCTGTGTCACAACCCCGACGCAGCCCACGATCTCAGCCACCGCGGCGCCCAGTGGATCTTGGCCGGACACACCCACGGCACGTGCATCCGTTCCACCGCCATCCGCAAACTGGCCCTGCCCGCCAGTTTCCACTATTTCGCCGGCCATTACGACCTGGGCGACGGCAGCAACCTCTACGTCAACCGCGGTCTGGGCTACGGCAAACGGGTCAACCTGAACTCCCGCCCGGAGATCACCGTCTTCACGCTGAAGCGCTCGGGGTAGCGTGGGGTTCCTTCGCGAACGGGTCTGAGTCTCAGCGATGCGGCATCCTGCCCAACTTCAGTAATCCAGGCAGTTGCCTGCCACCCGACGCCCTCGCCTGACCTGCCCCGTGCAATCGGACACGTGTCGGGCTTGGCGGCGTGTTGTGTAGAAGGGGGCAGGCCGGTATCATCGCTGGAGCGATTGTCACGATCGGAGACCACATGACCACCACCATCAATCGTCGCACGTTCCTGGCGGCCTCGGCGGCCGCCGGCCTGTCGCTGGCCGCTCCCGCCATCCACGCGGCATCGAAAGACAAGAAGTACCGCACCGCGATCATCGGCTGCGGGTGGTGGGGCATGAACATCCTTCGCTCGGCCATCGCGGCCGGGCAGTTGGACGTCGTGGCCATGTGCGACGTGGACCGGCGGTTTCTCGACCCGGCCGCCGAGGAGGTCAACAAGCTCTGCGGCCAGACACCCAGGCGATACGCCGACTACCGGGAACTACTGGCCAAAGAGAAGCCCGAGATTACGATCGTGGCCACGCCCGACCATTGGCACGCCCTGGCCATGATCGCCGCGGTCAAAGCCGGCGCCCACGTCTACGTGGAGAAGCCCATCAGCCACACGATCCTCGAGGGCAAGGCGATGGTCCGGGCGGCCCGCGACGCCGGACGGGTGGTCCAGGTCGGCACGCATCGGCGCATCTCGCCTCACAACGTGAGCGGGCGTGAGTTCATCCTGTCGGGCAAGATCGGCAAGATCGGCATGGTTCGCGCGTTCGTCCACTACGCGGGCGGGCCGGAGAAGCCCAAGAAGAACATGGAACCACCCAAGGGGCTCGATTGGGACATGTGGTGCGGACCGGCCCCCTTGCGCCCCTACTCGGGCGATCCTCAGAACCCCTGGACCGGCGGCATCCACCCGCGGGGTTTCCGCGGCTACCTCGACTACGCCAACGGCACGCTGGGCGACTGGGGGATCCACTGGATGGACCAGATTCTCTGGATCACCGACCAGAAGTGGCCCAGGCGGGTCTTCTCGGTGGGCGGGCGCCCGATCAAGGGCCCGCCCCTCCTGACAGCCGAGGAGCAGACCACCGACGCCCCGGACCATCAGATCGCCACGTATCAGTTCGACGGCTTCGACGTGAGTTGGGAGCACCGTCACTTCGCGGGCAACAACGCCGAGAAGGGCGAGTCGGTCGGCTGCTACTTCTACGGCGACAAGGGCACTTTCCACATGGGCTGGAAGGACGGATGGACCTTCTACCCGGCCGACCCGAAGCAGCCGGCGATCCACGAGGAACCCAAACTCCACAAGCCCGACGATCAGAACATTCCGGAACTCTGGGCTGACTTTCTCGACGCGATCAAGACCGGGCGCCGCCCCGTGTGCGACATCGAGCTGGCCTACTGGTCCACGAACGTCTCGCTCCTTGGCATGTTGAGCTACAAGCTCGGGCGCAGCATCGAGTGGGACGGCGAGAAGACCCAGTGCGTCGGCGACCCGGAAGCCAACAAGCTGCTCAAGCGAGACTACCGCGGCGAGTGGGAGTATCCGCAAGCATAACCCCAAGGCAGCGCCCGGGCGGACGCTCCCGGGTCCCCGCGAGGCCGGTCTCGTCCCCTGCGAGCGCCGCCGCCCGGTAGACCCGGGCAAATTCCCTGTCCACGGTTGACAACAGGGCAAGTCTGCTCATAGACTACCGCCGTCTACAGGTCGCGGGGCAGGGGTGCCGACACGGCCGCGCGACGTGACAGTTCAAGCTCGCCACCGCTTCTGAAAAACAGGAGACGCCATGGTTGTGAAGTGTCCCAATCCACAGTGTCACATCAAGCTGAAGATCGACGACTCGCTGGCCGGGCGCGAGGGCCGCTGCCCGCACTGCGGTACGAACTTCATGATTCCCGCGCTGGGCGGGGCCGACCATGCAAGCCATCGACCGGAACGGCATCGCGAGCATCCGCCGGCCGCCGCACCCGCTCCGCCGCCCCCCGTTGCTCCTCCCGTTGCTCCTCCTGTGGCGCCCCCTGTGGCCGCTGCCCAGCCGCACCGCTCCCCTCCGCCCGCGCGGGCCCCGCGACCAGCCCTGCCGTCGAAGGCCCTTGTGGACGGCACCATCAGCAGCCTGGCCGCCGCCCTCAGCCCACGCAAGCTCGCCTTCTTCGTCATTGGCTGGGCCGTCACCATGCTTCTGTGCTTCCTGCTGCTCCAGTTGGACGTCTGCCTGACAACCCTCATCATCGCGGTCGTCCTGGCGTTGGGCCTGTCCGCCGTGGTCGCCGGCGGGATCGCCCGAATGGCCCACACCAACCTGGGCCTGGGCGACGCCTTCACCTACTGCATGCGGAAGTTTTTCAGCTTCTTCCTGGCCGGGCTGCTCGTGCCCCTGGCCCTGCTGATCGTCTCGGCCATCATTAACGGGCTGATGCTGCTGATCTCCTCGGAGACCTCCGCGGGCTCGTACGTGGCGGCTGTCTTCTTCGGCCCGCAGTTCCTGATCAACCTCCTGCTGGTGGTGGCGGGCCTGGTGACGGTGATCGTCCCCTGCGCGATCGTCGTGGAGGAAACGGGCGTCTTCCAAGCGGTCGGGCGGCTGCTCTTCTGCATACGGCGCCAGACCGGAACGGTCATGACCCAGGTCGCCCTGGGCGTGTTCTTCGCCGGCATGATCACGATGATCCTGACGGTCCTGACGTTCTCAGCCCTGATGCCCACCGCCTCCACCAACGGCGGGGCCGTCTCGGGGCTGGGTTCCTCATCGTTCCTGCCCTCCTTCACCGCCAGTCCTCGTTCGGGCTCTCCGTCGCGGAACTCTTACAACTTCAACTCGTTCAGCAGCCGGAGCGGCTCGCGCAGCGGCTCGCCGCGGAGTGCTTTCAACCTCGATCTCGACGACGACTCAAGCTCCTTCCTGTCCGCTGGTTCCTTCTCGATCTCCGGCAGCATGTGGATTCGCGCGATCTGGATGCTGATCATCCTGGCGGCGGTCTTCTCGTACCCAGCCGTCTACTGGATCGTCTCGTTCACCAACTTCTACAAGGCGCTCCTGCCGTCGCTGCCGGCTGCGGCAACCTTTCCGCCGCCTCCGCCGCCGGCGTGATCACCGTTCATCCACTACCACCACACGCGCTCCTGAAGTCGCGGCCCAAAGGCCTGCGACTTCAGGAGTACCGCGCATCGAGCCTGGGGGCGATCTACTTCTCCGTCGTCAACTCGACCACCAGGAACAGTCGGTCTTTTCGCCCGTCTTTGCGGGGCATGGTCGTCGAGCCGACCATGACGCTCTTGCCCAGCGGGACGATCAGGTTGGTGCTGAACGATTGAAGCGTGAACTGGGGCAGGTCAATCTCGGTTTGCGGGGGCTGGCCCTGCGGGCCGGGCACGGCCGCGCCCGTGATTATGGGGGCGGAGCCCGCCGAGACCTTCCGCGTCTGTGACTCGCGCGGTTCCGCCACGATGTTGCGGACCTTCAACTCGGCCATCTGCCCACCTTCCTGGATGGCGGCGGTGGCTTCGAGGAAGCCGCCCCAGACCACCCCGCGAACGACCGGGCGAAGACCTGTGCTGGAGTCGCCGACGATCGGCTCAGCGGTCGCTACCAGTGTCTGGGCGTTGCCGGCAACCACGTGCACGATCTGCCCGTTGAAGAAGGTCAGTTCTCCTTCGTAAACCACCTGCCCGCCGCCAGCCTTGATGGACTGGTCCGTTACGCTACGCCCGCCGTCGGCGGGCAGGATCGTCTTCTCCAGGTCCGTGACAATCCACCTTGCTCGTAGCGTGAGCACCTTGTCTTCGTTTCGGGCCTTGCGGAGCTGGGCCAGCAGCGTCTCGATCGCCTTGTGGTTGGGCAGCGTGTTGTGGATGACTAACTGGGAACCCACCGTACGAACGGAACCGATGGTCCCGCCCGCGCTTCGCCAGTTCTGCGGATCGACCAACTCGGTGATCAGCGTGCTTACTTCCTTGACCAACTCTGCGCGGGTCAGGATCGTCTCCCCCTCCAGCCCCATTCCCCCCCGACCGCTTCGGGAGGTCTCTTCGTCAAAGAGTTGCCCGCTCGTGCTTTCCTCCACGCCGCCGAAGTCCCCCGTATACTGCCCGCCGCGGGGGAGAATCTCCGTCGCCGGCACGACGCCCGCCCAGAACGGGTGGTTGCCCCGCTGGAGCAGCAGATCGGCCACGTCGTAGATCCGCGTCACGGTCACACGGCTGAGGGCCTCGCGGTTGCTGATCCGCACGACACCCCCGTCGACGATATAGGCGACGGTGTCGCCCCCGCCGGCGTCGGCGATGAGGATGTCCAGCACCTTGCCCGCCCGGATGTTGGCCAGCTTGACGCTCACCCGGCTGTCCGGCTGAACGCCCATCTGCTTGACGGCGTTCCAGTTCACGTGGACCTGGACCTTGGTCAGATCGCGGAACTTTTCGATGGCATCACTGAACTTGACGTCGTCCATCTCCACGCTGGGCAACTCGCTGTCCAGGACGGCCTGGACCTTCTGATTGGCCGGGTCCTCACCGACCGGAGAGAGGAGGCCCGCCTTGATCCGTGGGGCGGCCTTGGGGCCCTCCGGCGGAGCCCCGTTGAGCAACGCACATCCGGTCAGCATCATCGCGCACCACAACGCCCACTGTCTGAACATAATTGTCTCCTTACCCAAGGTTGAGGGAATTACAGTTCTTGCCTGAGCCATGTCATTGTGAAACCCCATGCGCAGCCGCATTTGCCGCCGGCCTGCCGATCAGTATCCCGCCGCGCGGGGAACGCCGCAAGACTTTGCCCGTCAAAGAAGTGACGAAACTAATGCGAATCTCATGGCGATGCGATAGACTAAGAGGAGAGCAGGAGACGGCAGATGAGACGGCAATACGTAGTGGGACTTGTGGTGCTGGCCGTGGCGGCCGCTCTGGGGGCGGATACCATCTACACCAGCGACGGCGTCTTCGAGGGCACCTGCACCGAGCAGGGCGACACGGTCCGCATCCAGACCACCGGCGGACAGACAGTCGAGATGCCCAAGAGCAAGGTGCTCCACGTAGTCCGGTCCTCCCCTGCCGAGCCGGCTAAGCCGGAACCTCCGCAGAAGCCCGCGACGTTGCCGAATCGACCGACCATTTTCGACCATCCGACCAAACCGACAACACCCACGCCACAGACCGCCCCGGCCACACCCGCCACGCCCTCGACCCCTGTAGTCCCTGCGACCCCGGCGACCCCGGCCGCGCCGGCTACCCCGCCCAAGCCGGCCCCCGCGACACCGGCGGCCAGCGCGCCTCTGCCCCAGGTCGAACTGCCCCTCACCATCGTTCCGCGGGCGTTCACGATCGAATCTGCCGACGTGCCCGAGGCTGTCGTCTTCTTCCTCATGCGGGGCATCAGCGGGCAGAGCGCCGATCTGGTCTCGATGCGCCAGCAACTTCAGGTGTTCCTGGGCTACTGCCACGACCAGAAGCGCCGCAGCGGAACCCAGTGGATCGGCCCGGCCGATTTCGTCCGCCACCGCCAGAAGTTCACCGAGATGCTCGATGAGGCCAAGCGGGCCGAGCAGGAGGCCCGGCAACTCCTGACCATGCCCCAATACGAAACGCGCCGTGTTCGTGACCCGCGAACCGGTCGCTATTACAACCAGCGCGTCCAGGTGACCCGCCGCCCGAGCAAGCAGGAAGAAGAACGACTGCCCGCCGCAGCGGCGGCCAAGCTCCAGCAGGCGGCCAAGACCTGGCCCGACCCCACGCTGCGCAGCTTCCTCATGGGTCTGAGCGAGTACAAGGCCCACAACTGGGGCACGGCCGAGGAATGCCTCCGTCGCGCGTGCACAGACGCGCCGCGGGTGGCCGGCTTCTGGCAGGCCTATGGTCTGGTCCTGCTGGAGACCAAAGGCTACGAACGGGCCATGCAGGCCTTCATGCAGGCCCTGCGCCTCCAGCCCGACAGCACGGACGCGGCCGCGGTGTTCGACGACGCCTACAAGAAGATTCCCGGCTCGCTGGTCACCCAGCCGACATTCGAGCCCGCCCGCCAGATGCGTCAGCAGTACGCCAACGTGCCCAAGGGCTACGCCGGCTCGGGGCGAAACACCAGCACCACGTGGCTGATGCCCGGACGCAGCTGGCGCGTCCAGGACAACACGCTGCCCGTGCCGAGCTTCGATCGCTTGACCTTCCGCCAGGCCGTCGGCGTGCCCGTCGGGCAGCACACCCTGCTGGTCGACGAGTCCATCCTCAAGGACGCCGCCGAGATCTTCGTCAAGGTCGGCGAGAACGTCTATCTCCCTGCCGTCGGGCGGCCCAGCACCTCCTACGGGGGCAAGTCGCTGGGGCTGGCGCCCATCGCGGTGCAGGAGGCCCTGTTCAAGCCTGTCGTCCCGGACGAACCGCAGGCGGCCGGCTACTACGGCCAGCCCAAGCCTCAAGCCGCAAAGGAACTGGTGAAGGGAGCGGGCGTGACCGTGCTGGCCGCCAACTTCCTGGAGATCATGGGCTCGCAGGTCCGCGAGGTCAGGGGATACGTCGATTCCGTGGACGCCTCCGGCGTGCCCGCGCTCAACGTCAACCTCATGCCCGGCGAGTCGGCCTCGCCTGTCCTCGACGATAAGGGCCAACTCGCGGGCTTCCTGGCCGGGCGAACCAACGTGACCTTGGAGAACGGCGGGCCGGGCGGGTTCATCCCCATGCGCGACCTCAGTTCGTTCCTGGACCAGGCCCGTCGCTCGGCCGGCAGTGTCTCTGTCTACAGCCGTGTCAAGCGGGACGTTCCGCCGGTGGCCGCCCCTGCCACCCACTTCATCGTCGTGGCCACCATTCCGGAAACGTTCAAGTAACTGTTGCCTGCAGGCCCCACGGGGCGCAGCCGCCCGTGTGCTTGCGGGGCCTGCCCCTAGGGCACGAATCGCCCAATGGCCGCCGACACCCGCTCCAGGTGCGCCTCCGCGGCCCCCACGATCGGCGGGCGGACGGTGATGGGGTATCCGCCCAGCCGGCGGTCCAGCGCGATCTTCGCGTGTACGATCTCTTCCGGCCCGGCCAGCCGCTCGCACAGCTCGGAGATGCGTTGCTGAAGTTCGTCGGCTCGGTCGGCGTCCGACGCAAGCAGCGCCCGTTCCATAGACACATGTACCTCAGGGAAGGCGTTGGACAGGCCGCTCACCCACCCGTGCCCGCCGGCCGTGAAGCACTCGACGATTCGCCTGTCCCCGCCGATGTAGTATTGCCCCGCCAAGCCCACCAGCGACAGGTCGGCCGAGGAGTCTTTCATGCCGAAATGCGGCACGGCCGCCAGAACCTCCGGACCGATCGGGTTCTGCGTGTGCTGCGGGAAGTTATACAGAACCAGGGGCAGTCGGCAGGCGTCGGCGACGGCCTGGTAGTACGCGATCAGTCCCGCCTGCGGGGCATGGGCGAGGTAATACGGCGCGATGCAGACCGCGGCATCGGCCCCGCTGTCGGCGGCGACCCGGGTCTCCTCCAGCGTAGTCGGCAGAGAACAGCAGCCAACCTGGTACAGAACGCGAAGGGGCGCCGGGAGTCGCCGGCGGGCCAGTTCCAGCAGGCGGCGTCGCTCGTCCTGTACAAGCGAGAAGAACTCCCCTGTCGTGCCGTTGATCAGCACGCGGCGAACGCCCCGCTCGGCCAGGAATTCCAGGTGGCGCTCGTAGGCGCCCTCGTCTACGCAACCGTCCGCGCCGAAAGGCGTGACAACGGGCACAATCAGCCCAGTCATGTCGTCCAGGCCTTTGGCGGCCGGCGGCACCGAACCCAACAGAGTGTCCTTCATGGGGATCCTTGCTTGATCGTCACTCAGGAATCAGAAGACGACAATCGACAATCCTCACTACCCGTCGAGCGTGGTCGCCCGGCAACGTCTTCGGCGCGGGGGTCTTCACCACTCGCAATTGCGGACGACCACGCAGAGCGACCTCATCTCGTCGTCGAGGCGGGCCAGGACGACGTCGGCCTCATCCTGATCGTCACACAGGATGAACAGCCCGCTGCCGCTTCCGGTCAGGCAGACCGGGCGCTGGGCCTGGCATTCCAGCCGCCATCGCAGGTCGCCCAACTCCGGGCAGACCGCCTCGGCCGCCGGGAGAAGGTCGTTGCGGAGGCCATCGCGCCAGGCTGACGGCGGTTGCGACGCCAACAGCCCCGCATCTCGCTCGTACTCGCTGGGCGCCGGCAGGCGGTCAAAAGCGGCGTACACCTGCGGCGTCGAGCAGAACAACCCGCTCAGGCACAGGATGGCCGCAAACGGGTGCACCGCCAGCGGCTCAAGAACCTCCCCCCGCCCCGTCATCCGAGAAGCGGGCGGGCCCAGGAACAACGGTACGTCGCTGCCCAGATCGGCCGCCACAGCCGACAGTTCGTCGGCCGACAGCTTGAGATCCCACAGGTGGTTGCAGGCCAGCAGCGCGGCGGCGGCATCGGATGACCCGCCGCCCAGACCCCGGCCCGGCGGGACCTGCTTGACCAACCTGACGTCCAGGCCGCGCCCCACCGCCCCGCCGCCGAGGCGGCGGATGGCGCGGCAGACGAGATTGCTCTCCGCCGGCCCGCAGTCGGCTCCCTCGCACATGAAGCGGACTTCACCGTCGTCTCTAGGCCGCATCTCGATGCAGTCGAGGAGCGTGATCTTCACGACGGCGGAGTCCAGCGGGTGAAAGCCGTCGTCTCGAGGCGGAAAGACCCGCAGGTCGAGGTTGAGTTTGGCCGGCGCCCAGACACGAACGCCACCGCCTTCGAGCACCTCCAACGGGCCAGGCGGCGGAGAGGAATCCGCCAATTGAGAATCGTGAGTCGGCAATCGACAGTCCTCTATTTGACCTGGATCAGCGAATGGACGGTGCAGTCGCCGATCCGCTCGCGTCCGGACAGGAACGCCAGCTCGATGACGAAGGCGGCGGCGAGGATGTCCCCGCCCAGGCGACGGACGAGGCGGCAGGCGGCGGCCATCGTGCCGCCCGTGGCCAGAACGTCGTCGACCATGAGCACGCGTTGCCCGCGCCGGACGGCATCTTCGTGGACCTCGATGGTGTCCGTGCCGTATTCCAGCTCGTAGCTCTGGCTGACGGTCCTGTAGGGGAGCTTGCCCGGCTTGCGGATGGGGACCAGGGCGGCCTGCAGTTCGCCGGCAGCCAAGGCGCCGAAGATGAAGCCGCGGCTCTCGACGGCGGCCACCACTTCCACGCCCTTGTGGCGGAAGGGATCGACCAGGCGGGCAATCGTCTCGCGCAGGGCCTGGTGGTCGGCGAGCAGGGGCGTGATGTCCTTGAACACGATTCCCGGCTTGGGGAAGTCGGGCACGTCGCGGATATAGCGGGTCAGGTCGATCATGCAGGCGTTGTACCAGACTTTCCGGCCGGATACAAGAACGGGCGGCTCGTTGCCGGGCCAGCCGGTCGGTCAGTCATCCGTTCGGTCCGCCAGCGATCTACCCTTCGCGGACCTCCCGCTTGGCCGGGTCGTAGATCATCCGCTTGCCGGTATCGAAGGCCATCATCGCCATGATGACCGCCACGGCATGCTGGAAGCCGGCGTCTATCGATGCCACGGGCTGCTTGCCGCTGCGGATGCACTGGAGCCAGTCCTGCCAGTGGTCGGGGCACTCGACGGCCTTGATCTTCTGTTCGCCGCGAACCTTGCCGTCGCGCTTGGGCCCGCCCAGGGGCGTGACGGTGGCCTCGCTCCAGACGCCGTCCATGTTGATCGTGCCCTTCTCGCAGCCCATGCGGATACGGCTGCCCGAGCCGTTTCCGAAGTCGGTCGAGTAGGCCATCATGAAGCCTTCGGGGTACGTCCACAGGGCCTCGACGTGGTCGGGACAGTCGAACTTGTTCTGGTCCTTCCATGTGTACGTGCCGCCCAGGCACACGCAGCTCGACGGGAACGTGGCGCCGGTGATGAAGTGCATCAGGTCCACGAAATGGCTGCCCAGGCCGGGAACCGGCCCGTCGCTGTAGTCGCGGTAGCCGTACCAGCCGGAGTAGCGGACCGGGTCGAAGTCGCGCTGGGGCGCGTCCATGAGAAACTCTTTCCAGTCCACGTCTTCCTTCTTGACCGGCTTGACGTAGCCGTACCAGTACGGGCGCTCGGAATTGCGGCATTGCTCCAGGCGCGAGGGCTTGCCCAGCAGGCCCTTCTGGAAGAACTCGCGCGTGCCCGCGTTGAAGGGGACGCTTCGCATGTTGGTGCCGACCTGCACGCACACTCCGGCCGCCTTCACCGCATCGACCGCGCGGATGAGCTTGTCCATGTGCATGGCCATGGGCTTTTCGACGTAGATGTGCTTGCCCGCCTTGGCCGCCGCCTCCAGGTGCGCGGTATGCTGGTGGTCGCACGAGGCGATACACACCGCATCCAGGTCCTTCACCGCCAGCAGTTCCTGGTAGGAGGGCGTCATCACGGCCTCGTGCCCGCACCACTCTTTGACCTTGGTGTTGGCGGCCTCGCGGGCCACCCGCCAGGGGTCGCACACAGCGACGAAATCGGCATTGAGGGTCTTCAGGTGCGGCTGGATGCTCTTCATGTGGGCCCCGATGCCCCGCGAGCCGCAGCCGATCTGGCCGATGTGAATGCGTTCGTTGGCCCCAAGGACCCGCGACTGCTGGGCGGCCGTCAGCCGAACCGACGACGTCACCGCCGCCAGAGACGCACCCGTTGCCGCCGCCTTCACAAAGCTCCGCCGACTCAACGTCCGTTCCTGCGCCATCTCACACCTTGCCTTTCCGGGAAAACCCGCGTATCTCTGTACAACGCAACGACGGGGGAAACAATGCCTCTACGACAGGCGCCAACAACCGAACGGCGTGCCAGCCACCGCGGCCCCCGGAGACTCTGCCCCCCCCCGCTACTTCGCCAGCTCCTTCCACAGGGCCTGCTCGGCCTTGGTGAAGCGGGCGAAGGTCTCCTCGAGCTGTTTGCGGATCTTGGCCAACTCGGCATTGTCGGCGGGCAGGCCCTCGGGATGGGCCTTCTTCAGGGCCACCAGCTTGGTGATCGCCTGGTCGAGTTGGCTGGCCCCTCCGCTGAAGGCGGCTGCCGCGTCATAGATGTTCTGCGAGTGCAGTTCCTTGTCGTCGGGGGTGTAGAGCAGTCGCCACGGCTTGCGCCGGATTTCGCTGCTGGCGGCTTTCAGATTCACCGACACCTGCGTGAGGTTATCGATCATCTCGTCGAGGTTGTCCTTGTTGAGCATGACCACCTCGCGGATGTTGGAGCTGACGTCGGTCATGTCTTTGCTGACCTTCAAGACGTCCGTGCCCAGTTGGCGAATGTTGAGGAGAATGTCCGCGATGTCTTTTTTGGTGTACTGGCGGATCTGCTCGGCGGTCTCGGTGACCGCGGTCAGGCTGCGGTCGATCTTGGGCCGGGCGTCGGTAACGATCCCGGCCAGCTGAGTCGCCGTCTTGCCGACCTCGTCGGCCGTCTGGTGGATCTTCGCCATCAGCGAGGCCTGCTTGAGACGGTCGGTCTCGACGTTGAGATGGGCGGCCAGGGCCTGGAGATCGGCCATGCCGGAGTGGACCTTGGCCAGCAGGGAGTTGGCTTTCTGGGCGTTGGTTTCAAAGGCCAGGGCCGCCCCCACCTTGGCCGCGTCGGCCGCCAGTTCCTGGAGCGAGTCGAGCATGACGTGGATCTTGCCCAGCAGGGCCTCCTTGTTCTTGGGGTCCAGTTCGGCGTCGAGTTTCTGGGACATCGCCGCCAGGCTGCCCATGATCCCGCCCTGCGCAAGGACGATAGGATGCTCGCGATCGGCCAGCGGCTTGCCCGCCGTGCCCGGATCGGTGATTACCAGCTTGCTCGATCCGATGGCCGCCTGCTCGGCGTACGCCTTGGCGTCGCTGCGGAGGAGCCACTTGGGGTCGGAGATGTCCGCCAGGTAGACCGTGCCGTCGGGTACAGAGGCGACTTCGCCGCCGTGAGATGCCGGGTTCGACGTCGAAGCAGGCCTTGTCACGGCGGGCCTGGTCTCCGGTTCGGCCTTGGACCCGTTGCCCCTGGCGCTGATGATGTCCACGATCTTGCCGATCACGTAGTCGTTGACCACCACGGAGTCGCCCACCGCCAACCCGACCGGCCCGCGCTCCGTGGACACGACGAACGCCGCCTGCTGGGCCGGGTTATGAAACAAACTCGACGAGCCGAGCCAGACCACCACGCCCAGGCCGATCAGGACGGAAGCCACCACGAAGATACCGGCGGTCAGTTCGCTACGCTTTCTTCTTGGCATAGTCTGGTCCAATCGATAATCGACAGCCGCAAATCGAACACCCGCCGGCGGGCAAGTCAGGAGTATTTGCCGGCCGCGGCGTTGAGGATGTCTTCCTCGTAGTTGCTGCTGAGGCGCCGGCGGGTGATGGGCCCGTCGCTGTCGCCCCGGAGAAACTGGCGGATAAGGTCATGGGTCGTCTCGCCGGTCGCCGACGCGTCACGGATGGCCTCGAACTCGCTTCGCGCTCCTGCCTTGAGCACCTTGCCCCCGTCGAGCATGACCATCCGGTCGGCAATGCGGAAGGCGGAGTCCATCTCGTGCGTAACCACCACGCTGGCTACGCCCAGTTTCTGGGTCAGGTCCATCATGAGCTGGTCGATCTCCGCGGACGTCACCGGGTCTAACCCGGCCGAGGGCTCGTCGTAGAAGAGGATCTCAGGGTCCAGGGCCATGGCGCGGGCCAGTCCGGCGCGCTTCTTCATCCCGCCGGATATCTCCGAGGGCATCAGGTCTACCGCGTGTCGCAGGCCGACCAACTCGAGCTTCATGCGGACCATGACCTCGATGGTGTTCCCGTCGAGGCTGCTGTGTTCTCGCAGAGGCAGGGCGACGTTGTCACCCACCGTCATCGAGTTGAACAAGGCCCCGGACTGGAACAGGATGCCGAATCGCTTGCGGATCTTGTCCAACTCGCCATCGTCCAGTTCGCCCAGGTTCTGCCCGAACATCTCGACGTGGCCCTCATCGGGCCAAATCGAGGCGATCATCTGTCGCAGCAGCGTGCTCTTGCCGCACCCGCTGCCGCCCATGATTACCAGCGTCTGGCCCTTGTGGACCTCGAGGTTGATCCCGTCCAGGACCGCCCGCCCCTCGAAGCGTTTGACGAGGTTCACCACCCGGATCACAGGCTGGCCGTCGCGGAGCGAGTTGGCTGCGTTTTCGGGCATAGTCGGTTGTGCCTGGCCGGGCCCCGTGGCCCGGAGTGCTCACAGCTTATACACGTAAAAGACCACGGTAAACACACACGCGGCGATAATGATGGCCACGATGGAGTAGACCACGGTCATGGTGGTCGCACGCCCGACGCCCTCGGCCCCGCCGCGGACCTTGAGCCCCTCGTAGCACGCGATCAGGCTGATCAACGTGCCGAACACCCCGGCCTGAATGAGCCCGGTGGTGAAGTCGAGCATGTCCAGCTGTCGCTGCATTCGCGTCCAATAGCCCTCGTATACCGTCGGCCCCAGCACCAGCAGGGCCGTGATGTGGCCCCCCAGCGCAATGCACAGGTCGGCCACGACCGACAGCAGGATCATCGCCAGGAACGTCGCCCAGAACCGCGGGACCACCAGGAAGCGCACCGGGTTCAACGCGATCGCCTCCATGGCCTCGATTTCCTCGGCCACGACCATCGTGCCGATCTCGGCCGCAATGGACGCGCCGGCGAATCCGGTGATTACCACGGCCGTGAGGATGGGCCCGAGCATGCGGAAGCCCGCCTCGCCGATGATATTGGGGATCATCGCCTCCTGACGCCACGGATCGCGCAGGGGCGGGGTCATCTGCAGGGCCAGGATCACGCCGATGAAGAGCTGCACAAGGACCACGATGCCCAGGCTGCGGACGCCCACACGGACGAGCTGCTCCGCGATGGCCCGTCGTCCCAGCCGCACGCGCGGGCTGACCAGCCCCAGCACCGTCCATCGCAACGTGTCGCCCAGCATCAACGACATGCCCCCGACGTAACGAAAGCCCCCGAGGACCTTCGCGCCCAAGCGTTCCAGCCAGCCTCGCTGTGCCTGGCTCATGGTCATCTCAGGCCAGGGCCTCCTTTTCGGTGCTGAAGATCTCAAAGGCGGTGTCCAGCAGCGTGATCTCGAAGGCCTTGCGAGGCTGGTCGTTCAGAGCCGCCAGGCGCAGGTTCAAGCCCGCCTTGCGCGTCCGCGAGAGCAGCTTGACCAGGCTGGCAATTCCAGAGGAGTCCATGTAGCGGACCTCGGCGAGATTGACCACGATGCGCCGGGGCTTGCGGTCCAGCAGTTCCAGCAGCCCGTGCTGGAACTGCGGGCTGCGGTTGAGGTCGATGTCGCCGCTTACGCGGGCAATGACCGTGCTCCCGATCCACTCGATTTCCTTGATGGGTGACTGATGGCTGGACATATCCCTCAAGCCTCTCTTGCCTGAACAGGCAAATTCTTGGTCATGGTCAACAGCGTCCCGCCGCCGTCGGCCTGGCGGTAGTCCACGCTGTCCATGCAGTTTTTCATGATGT
The DNA here is from genome assembly GCA_022705325.1 of Planctomycetota bacterium. GTDB lineage: Bacteria > Planctomycetota > Phycisphaerae > SM23-33 > SM23-33 > MWDR01. The sequence goes on from JAKJER010000002.1 coordinate 294,270, forward strand.
GCACGCCCAGCCCGCCGGGACGAATGTCGTGAAGGTCCCGGGAGCGGATCAACGACGGGTCCACCCAGCAGCCGTAGTCCCGCAGGCTGATCCGCAGCGCCGGCAGAGCCTCGGTCTCCAGCACGCTCAACTCAATCTCGATGGGCCTGTCGCACGCGGACTTGTACGCGTGCTTGATAATGTTGGTCAGGGCCTCGTCCACGCTCAGGACGACCTGCCCGGTCGTTTGGTCGTCGAAGCCCAGCAATTCGCACGTCTTTTCCACGGCGGCTCGCACCACCGGCAACTGCGCCGGCAGCGAGAAGATCCGCAGCGAAATCGGCGCCTGTTCACTCCACATCATCTGCGATCTCCGTCCGGGGTCTGGGGGGCAGGCCGGCTGGTCTGCCGCCGCTCGAGCCAGTTCCGCCAGCGGGCGATTGCCTTCTGGCGGTCCTCCCGTGAGTGATAATAGCAATAGCCCATCCGCTGCCCGGTGAGCTTCTCCAGGCTCACGATGGACACCATCCGCACCGTCTCCTCGCGATCGTCCAGCCGCTCGACCAGGAGGGCCAGCACGTCCTGACGGTCGTGTCGTCCCGCTTCGATAGCGGCCTCGGCCCGCACCGACGGGTCTTCGTCCTGCAGGCGTGCGGCCAAATCCGCCTGGGGGCGCGCCGGTCCGCAACCGACCGAACAGGCCGCCAGGGCCGCCATGAACAACAGACTTGCTCGCGCCGCTGCGATCATATTCTCTCCGTCAGGCCACCGGATTATACGACAGGCAATGGTGAATAGGAAATAGACAATCCGACACACTGGTCTGTTGCCGCGATTTGATGTACCATCCACTTGCGATGGCCAGACGAAACCCGCATCTCCGGCGTTGGGCCGGCCTGTCACTTGCAGCCGGCGTGCTGACGGGGCTGGCGCTCTTCTCCTGCTCCGCCCGGGCGGCCACCCCGCCCAACATCGTGCTCATCCTGTGCGACAACCTCGGCTACGGCGACCTCGGGTGTTACGGCTCGAAGCTGCACCGCACGCCAAACGTGGACCGCTTGGCCGCCGAGGGCATGCGGTTGACCGATTTCTACGTCTCCAGCGGCGTGTGCACACCCTCGCGGGCGAGCATCATGACCGGCTGCTACGCCCAGCGGGTGGACATGCATGTCAGCGACCGCGGCGCCGTGGTGCTCCAGCCGGTAGCGGCCAAGGGACTCAACCCCAAAGAAATCACGCTGGCCGAGGTGCTCAAGCCGGCCGGCTACGCCACCGCGCTGGTGGGCAAGTGGCACCTGGGCGATCAGCCGCAGTTCTTGCCGACCGCTCAAGGCTTCGACGAATACCTGGGCATCCCGTACAGCGACGACATGGTCGCCCGGCCCGGTCAGAACTGGCCCGCATTGCCCCTCATGCGCGGGCGCGAGGTCATCGAGGCCCCGGTGGACCGCGACTTGCTCACGCGGCGCTACACCGAAGAGTCCGTCCGGTTCATCACCGCCCATCGCGACGGGCCGTTCTTCCTGATGCTCTCGCACGCAATGCCCGGCAGCACGCCGCACCCGTTCGTCTCCCCCGCGTTCAAGGGCAAGAGCCGCAACGGCGCCTGGGGCGACAGCGTCGAGGAGATCGACTGGTCCACCGGCGAGATCTTGGCCGCGTTGAAGCGGCTGGGCATCGCCCGCGACACGATCGTGATCTGGATGTCCGACAACGGTGCCCCGCGCCGCCAGCCGCTCCAAGGCAGCAACGCGCCGCTCAAGGGCTGGGGCTACGGCACGAGCGAGGGCGGCATGAGGGTGCCCTGCCTGGTCCGCTGGCCGGGCCGCGCGCCGGCTGGGCGGGTCTGCTCCGAACTGGCCACCAGCATGGACTTGTTGCCGACCCTCGCGGGCCTGGCCGGGGTCAAGCCCCCCGCTGACCGCATCATCGACGGGCGAGACATCGCCCCGCTCCTGCTGGGCCAGCCGAACGCCCGCTCGCCCCACGAGGCGTTTTACTACTATCACGTAGATCAACTCCAGGCCGTCCGTTCAGGTCCACACAAGCTCTACCTGCCCCTGGAGAACATGCTGACCCTCGGCAGCCGGAAGCCGGTCCGCCAGGAGCCCGCGCTGTACGACCTGGCCGCCGACATCGGCGAGACCCACAACCTCCTGGACAAGCATCCCGACGTCGTTGCCCGCCTGACTGCCCTGGCTGAGCGGGCCCGCGAAGACCTCGGCGATCGAGGCCGGCCTGGCAAGGGCCGCCGCCTCGCCGGACATGAACCCACACCTACGCCCCGGGTGATGCGTTAAGGCGTACGGCGGTTACCAGTCCCCGGGCAGGCGGGACGAGGTTCCGTCTGGATGCATTGATGCCGCTGGTTGCGGCAGGATGAACACCGGACATGAAGACACGATGTATTCTCCTGGCAATGTGTCTAGTTGCATGCGGCTCCGCCGCCGCACAGGATGCCGACCGGGACGGCATGAGCGACGCGGTTGAGACTCTCCTCGGCACCGATCCGCAGACGCCTGAGACCTTCACGGTCATCTGGGAGAACAAGGGTCTGACGCCCGGCAAGCCGCCCAAAGACCCCGGCCGGACTATCCGAAGCATTGCCATCGCCAACGCGGGCGGCAACCGATTCATCTGGCGGGCCCAGTTCGCCGCCGACTACCCGCCCAACTCGCTGCTGCAACTCTACCTCGACAGCGACAACGACAAGTCGACAGGCCGCCAGGGCAACCACGGCTGCGAGTTCATGCTGCGGCGGTTCGACAAGGGCACATCGACGCAGGCGTTTGAGCGGGACGGCTCGTCGCACTCCGCCCCCGCGCCGCGGGTGGCCGTCGCGGGCACGTTCGTCTATTACAGCTTCGACGTGGACCTCGCCCAAGCCGGGGGCCAGTCTCGCTTCCGCATGAGCCTGCTGTCGGAGGTATTCGAGCCGCACGGCCCGGCCCACGGCACGGGCTACTTCGCGGCCGCGGGTCCCCCGATCGGCTCTGCTCCCAAGATTCTCATGGACGCCGACCGCACCGAAAGCGTCGGCATCGGGCAAACGTGTGGCCTGGACCAAATCGAGCAGTTGATGGAGAACCCACGGAACGTGGTGCTCCCGATCCGCCAATGCGAGTTGGACGGCTTCCGCCTGGACGCCAGGGAATATCGAGCCGATAACGCCGTTGCGACTGCCGCCGGGGGGTCCATCACAGCCAAGGTCCCCGCCGCGGCGGCCGGCCGGTTCCACGCGGGCTTCATCCTCTACGACACCGGCGGACGCGAAGCCATCGCCATCGAGATCAACGGCAAACGTCGCGGCCTGGCGGTCGGCCGCTCCGACGACAACAATCAGCACCTGTTCTTCCTGAGCGAGGCGGTCGAGGTGAAGGGCGGCGACGAGATCCGCCTGCGAATGATCGCCAGCGAAGGCCGCTGTCGTATCGAAGACCTCGTCCTGCTGCGGGACAAGCCCACGCCCCGTCCGCCGCTCTATGAGTTGCGACACGTCGCGGCCCACGAGAACCGTCTGACTTGGATCACTACCTGGACGGCCCGGTGCACGGTGCAGGTCGATGGCGCCAAGCCGATCATCGAGGACCAGCCCATCCAGAACCATCGCGTGACGATCCCGGGCCTCAAGCGCGGCAGCCGGCTCCGCTACCGCATCACGGCTGAGACGCGCGAGGGCCGGAGCATCGCCACCGACTGGCGCGAGCACACGTGGGCGGCGCCGTCCGAGCCGCCCACCACGAAGAAGGGTCAGGTGCTGCTGCACGTCGAGCCGCCCGCGCACGTTGCCGGGCTGTTGCGCGGCTGGCCTGTCACGAGCGGCGTGCCCTTCCCGCGCGGCGTGCTCGGCAGCAGCCGAAACGTCCGCCTGCTCGACTCTGCGGGCAAGGCCGTCCCCCTCCAGGCCGCCGTCACGGGCCGTTGGAGCGACGGAAGCGTGAAATGGCTCCTGCTGGACTTCCGCCACAGCGGCGGGCCCGCCGACTACGTCCTCGAATACGGACCCGCGATCCAGAGGCCGCCTGGACCAACGCTTGAAGCATCGCGGCTCGAGTTGGGCGAGATCGTCCTGACGGACGACGCCGGCAAGCAACACACGCAGGCCCTGACGGATTGGACAGAGGAAGAGGCCGGTCCGCTCCGAACCTGCTTCAAAGCGGCCGGGCGAATCGGCCAGACGTCATTCGCCTTTGAGGCCCGGGCTCATGTGTATCCGGGCCTGCCGTGGGTGCGGGTGCTGCTGACGACCGGGCACGGTGAATCCAAAGACGAGTTCACCACCCTCCGCAACCTGGCCTGGCGCCTGCCCCTTGCCGGTCGCGAACGGTCCGTTCGCCAACTCCGCGACGATTCGTTCCAGTCTACTGACGGTGGCGGCAAGCGTTTCACTGGCCCGGTCGGGGCGATCCACCTCCGCGACTTCTGGCTGAACTACCCCAAGGCCGTCGAAGTCGGTCCCAAGGGATCGACCGTCTGGCTGATGCCCCCCCTTGCGGCGGACGAGTACGCCGGCCTCAAGGGCAAGCACGACGAGCACAAGCTGTTCTTCTGGTTCGCCCTCACGGACGACGGGCACGAAGGCGGCTACCGCCTCCGCCAGGGGATGACCAGGACGCACGAGGTCTGGCTCGGCATGGACGGCAAGGGTCCTCCGCTGGACCGTCCCGTGCTGGCCGTAGCGTCTCCGCGCTGGTACGCGCGGAGCGGGGCCTTGGGCGAGTTGGCGGTCGCCGATCCGGACCGGGCGGTCATCCGGGAATACGACCAGAAGGTCGCGGCCACTTTGAAGGCCTACCTGGCCAACCGCGAGCGCAATCGCGAGTACGGCATGTGGAACTTCGGCGACTGGTGGGGCGAGCGGGTGATCAACTGGGGCAACGTCGAGTACGACACACAGCACGCGTTCTTCCTCCAATTCGCCCGCTCGGGCGACCTGCGGTTCTTCCAGGCGGGCGAAGAGGCGGAACTCCACAATCGCGACGTGGACACCGTACACTACCACCGCGACGCGCAGCGAGTCGGCGGGGCCTACGCCCACTGCATCGGCCACGTGGGCAACTACTACGCCAAGAGCCCCTTGCCCGGGCGCAACCAGGGCACCGCCGGCGGGCACTTTAGCGTATCGCACACGTGGTGCGAGGGACACATCGACCACTACTTCCTCACCGGCGATCGCCGCTCGCTGGAGACCGCCCTGAAGATCGCCGACCGCTACGATACGCAACTGATGAGGGGGTACGACTTCACCAACACCCGCGTGCCCGGATGGCACCTGATCCTGACGATGGCCGCCTACCGCGCCACCGGCGACGAGTTCTACCTCAACGCCGCGCGGATCATCGTCGAGCGGGTGCTGGAGCGTCAGACGCCCCGTCCCAAGTTCAACACCCGCGGGGGCGGGTGGCGGCGGATGATGGTGCCCGGCCACTGTCTCTGCACGCCTGCCCATTACGGCAACGCGGGCTTCATGGTGGGCGTGCTGCTGACGGGGCTCAAGTGGTACCACATCGAAACGCAGGACCCGCGCGTGGCCCGCAGCATCGCGATGGGCGCCCACTTCCTCATCGACGACATGTGGGCGGAAGAGGTCAATGGCTTTCGCTATACGAGCTGCCCCAAGTCGTCGGCCGGGGCGTGGTCCAACTTCCTGCTCTTTGACGGCATTGCCTACGCATACCGCCTCAGCCAGCAGGCCGGCAAACCGGACCAGAAACTCGCCCTGCACCTGCGCAAGGGCACGGCCTCGGGCATCCAGGCCATGAGCGGCATGGGCAAGAGCTTCAGCCAGTTCATCCGCGTCACGCCGCACTTTCTAAACGTGCTGGCCGAATTAGAGGACAAGTCAACCGACGGCCTTCGATAGGGTCTGCAACCCTTTGGGGTGCCCAAGGCGGGACCGTCCTACTTCGGTTTGATGAACAGCACGTCCGCCCGAGTGACCCAGCCGGTGCGGATGTCCATGCGATACCACCCCTCGCTGTTGGGCGGGTGGATGCGCGTAGGCGAGCGGCGGCCGAACTCCTTGATGTCGTACTCAGCCCAGGTCTTGCCCAGGTCGGTGGAGATGATCACGCCGGTGGAGAACGGCGAGGCGGGGGCCAGGTGCGTAGCCAGGATCAGCTTATCCCGGATGATCATCATGCCGCACTCGTACTTCGGGTTGTAGAGCATCTCGTGGCGAGTGCGGTCGGCGATGTCTTCAGGCTTGGAGCGGAAGACGCCCCGGTCGTGCGGCTTGGGGCCGTTGGCGTCGCTGATCCAGTACAGCTTGCCGTCGACGAAGTTGATCCCACCGGCCTTGTAGCGCGAGTTGAGGTGTTCGGAAACGATCACCTTCCAGTTCCACTTCTCGGCTTGTGCGTCGTACGTGCCTCGCAGCCAGTGGCACTCGAGCCCCTCCTTGCGGTCGTGGTCGCCGGTGCAGGCGTAGAAAGCCCGCTCGGCTGGATTGTAGGCCACGCAGTGGATGTGGCGGCAGAAGACGGGATTGTTCGGATCGCCCAGAGGCACGCCCTTGGGGCCTCCACCGCCCGTACCGTCGTCGCGGTGGAACGGGTTCTGCCCGAACGAATATGCGATCTTCACCGTCCGGCCGTTGTCGGTAGAGTAATAGATGTTCACCGGCGTGGCCCCCTCGACCACGCTGCAATAGTTGCCCCACACAAGCATCTCCCGGCCGTCGATCTCCCAGGAGCAGACGCCGCTGAGCGTGTGGAAATACCAGCCCGGACAGTTAGGGTTCTTCGGAGTGTGCGGGAGGTAATCGGCCCCGGTGACATCTTTGACAGTCACGGGCGCGATCGTCTTGAGGTTATCCGTGCTGAGAAACAGTCTGTTCTGTGTGGCGAACAGGAGGTTTCCGTTCTTGAAGATGTGGCTGAAGGTCACCTTTTGAGCGTCGGCGAAGGCGGCGCGGTGGGCCCACGTGTGCCCGCAGTCTTCGCTCAGGCGGACGTCCTCGGCCGTGAACGCGAAGGCTTTGTCGTCGCGCTGGGAATCGATGTAGAGGCTGGCCGGCTGGAACCGGTAGGAGAAATGCGGCGTAGAGGCGACCCGGCCCACAGCGTCGGCGTCGGCAGCCCGGACCTGTCCTCCCGGACGCCCCCCCAGCACGAGAGCACCCGCCGTGGCGGCGGCAGTGTTCAGGAGGTTGCGGCGAGTCAGTCGATTCCGGTTCATGGTCCACCGCCTTTGGAGCTCAGTCCGTCACGTTATGAAGTGGCTTCGGGTCACGAATGCGCATCTTATCGCAATCGTCGCTGCTCTTCCAGGCCGTTCCAGCAGTCATCGAGCAGAGAGCGGCCACGTCTCGGGATTTTCCCCAGGTCCGTCAAAACGGTCCGGACGGAGGATTTCTGTTTTCCCGCCGTCGTCCCAGGGTACACTATGAGTGAGGATGTCTCTTCCAGTCATGAAGCGAAACGCCGCATTCACACTGATCGAGCTGTTGACGGTGATCGCCATTCTGGCGTTGTTGCTGTCGCTGCTGACACCTGCGCTTCAACGGGCCCGAAACCTGACGCGGGTCACCGTATGTCAGAGCAACCTGCGCCAACTCCAGAATGCCTACACGGCCTACTCCGCCCATTGGAAGGGTCGGCTGCTGCCCTACATCTGTGACGGGGCCCGCCCCGAGGCGTTTTGGATGCAGGCGATCAAGCCGTTCTACGCGGGCGGGGGCGGCCCGGACGCCAGGGGCGTCCGCTGCTGCCCGACCGTGACCAAGCGCGATCCCCGCGGCTGGGGCACTGCCTACACCTCCTGGTACGGGGGCGGATTCATGGCCTACAACGAGGGGAGCTTCGGACTCAGCGGGTGGATGTACGACATGAAGACCTATTCCACCTCGTGGCAGAACGATTGGGAGTACGTGGGCAAGATTTACAGGGCCTCCCGCGTGCCGGTCTGGTTCGACTGCAACTGGGTGGATGCCTGGCCGTGGCACACCCAGGACCCCTCTCCCGATCTGGTCGAAGGCTCCCGTCCCGGCGAGTCGTCCATGGGGCGGGTTTGCATCGTCCGCCACGACTGGTCGATCAACGTCGCCTTCGCCGACGGGACGGCCCACAACGTTCCGTTGCCTGAACTGTGGCTGCTGTTGTGGAACCCCTCCTTCGTCCCCACCGTCCGCACAGTCCCGTAGGGGCTGCGCCCTGTCAACAACGTCAGCACCCCCCTGTTTCCGCGCCGGCAGAATTGGTGTAGACTATCGGCTGGAGCTTGTATGAAGAGAACCGCATTCACGTTGATCGAGTTGCTGACGGTCATCGCCATCCTGGCGTTGTTGCTGTCACTGCTGACGCCCGCGCTTCAGCGGGCTCGAAACCTGACGCGGGTCACCGTATGCCAGAGCAACCTGCGACAGCTCCAGGTTGCGTACACTGCCTACTCGTCACACTACAAGAGTCGCCTCTTGCCATACATTTGCGACGGCGCCCGTCCGGACGCCTTCTGGATGCAGGCGATCAAGCCTTTCTATGCGGGCGGCGGCGGCCCGGACGCCAGGGGCGTGCGTTGCTGCCCGTCGGTGACCAAACGCGACCCGCGAGGCTGGGGCACCGCCTATACGTCGTGGTACGGTGGCGGGTTCATGGCCTACAACGAAGGCAGCTTCGGACTCAGCGGCTGGATGTATGACATGATGTCCGGTCGGCCGGACGGCAAGTACAACTACGCCGGCCACGACCAGTACGACTGGGAATCGACCGGACAGCTTGTCAAGCCTTCCCAGGTGCCGGTGTGGTTTGACTGCAACTGGGTGGATTCATGGCCGATGAACACGCAAGAGCCCGTGCCGGACCTGGTGGAGGGTTCACGGCCGGGCGAATCGTCCATGGGGCGGGTCTGCATCGTTCGCCATGACCGGTCGGTCAATATCGGCTACGCCGATGGCACAGCCCACAACGTGAAACTCGAGGAACTCTGGCTCCAGCACTGGTGCGTCGGTTCGACCCCGGTTGTCCGCACCAGCGTGCCGTAATCATGCCCGCGCCGCCCTACGCCGCGTCCATCGCCTGCATCTTGCGCAATTCCACCGCCCGCCAATGCCGGCTCAACTTAAAGCGAAGGAACACGGCTAATACCGTCGCTATGGTGCCCAGCAGGAGGAGAGGATAGCACACCGCGTACGGCTGGGAACTGAATGCGGCCACGCCCCCCCCAGACAGGCCCGCCAGCCCCACCGCAAACACGGCAGCCAGGATCCCCATCACGACCGGTCGAGCGGCGTCCCGTCCGGCCAGCACGCCGGCCAATGCCATGGCCAGACCAATGAGGGCGCCCAGGCCCCCACCGACCCAGCCGGCTGTCTGGTCCGACCACCAAGCCCGAGAACGACCATCGGGCGAGAGATTGACCAACTGCAGCGGGCCAATCTCGACCACGCCCGGGCCCCGCAGCACGAGGTTAATCTCCAAGGATACCTGGGGCGGACGTGCCTTGTTCAAGTCAAACGGCAACGCGAACGGGCGCCAGGTCGATGTCCCGGTGAAGGCGCCCAGCGGCCCGCTTGCCCCGAGCGTCCGGGTGAAATAGCGCCCGCCGTCTTCCAGCACAGTCCACATCTCCAGGTAGCTCGCGCCAATCACGCCCTCGTAGCGGACCTGCCCTTGGATGGCGTACTGCGACGTCGTGGGGCTCAGACCCTTCAGAAGCAGGATCGGGAACGTCTTTGTCCCGCTCGACTCGTTCTGTATCCGCAGGCATTGCCATTCCTGGCCCTGGGCCGGCACCACATCCCCGGAGCGGATCAGCTTCTGTTCCGCCAGGGCGGGCCAAGTCAGGACGCGACTTTCCTGATGTTCACCGGCTGCCACGGCGGACACAAGCGAAACGACCAGACTGCCGAGCGTAAGTTTACTTGTCTTCATGACGTTCCGTCTCCTTCCGATAGGCCGACAGCAGATCGGCCAGGGTGACGCGATCAATCTTGCCGTCCACGTGCGCGCTGCGAAGCATCTGCTCGAATGGACTTTGCGGGCTGTGGCTCTCATAGAGCTTGATCTTCTCAATCAGCCGGTCCAGGCGAAGACGAACCGTCGGATAGCTGATCCCGTACTCCTGGGCGACCTGCTTGAGCGAGCCGGAGGCCACCAGGAACCGCTTGATGAAACCCAGGTCTTCTTCGTTCATTCCGGCCAGCCAAGGTTGAGTTTTTGCTTCGTTTGCCATTGGGAACCTCATCATTGTTAAAAGAAATATAACAAATGATATTACTCTTGTCAATCTGGATATCAAGATTCTTCACTTTATTGTGCAGATTCTGGTTTACTTTCTACGGGATCACTGGAGGCTGATCCGCCCATCTGGAAAGAGGGTGGTCTCGCCCCCGGCCTCGGATCGATACGCTTCATGTCACGAGAGCCCATGAATAGGAGTGCTTTCAGGTTCCTGGAACTGCCCGTCGTGGTGTCCATCCTTCCGCTGCTGTTGCCGATCCTGACGCCATCGCTGGCTCAGACCCGGAAGTTCACAAAGGTCACCGTCTGCCAGAGAAATCTGCGCCAGCTTCAGGTCGCGTACACAGCCTACGCCGCCGGCTGGAGGACCCGCCTGCTCCCGTACATCTGCGACGGCGCCCGCCCCGACGCCTTCTGGATGCAGACCCTCCAGTCGTACTATGCGCAGTCCGGCCAGATTCGCCGCTGTCCAGGCGTGCCCGGCAAGAATCCCGAGTCCTACTGGGGAACGGCGAGTTGGGGCTGGGGCGGGTCGGGTGGCTGGATGAACGGACACTACGGCAGCTTCGGCATCCGCGGCTGGCTGTACGACATAATGTCGGAGCGGCCCGACGGCAAGTACAACTATCCCAGCCAGGACCGCTACGACTGGGAGTGTACGGGACGGACCTTCTCACCCGGCGTCGCGGCGGTCTGGTTCGACTGCAACTGGGTGGACGCTTGGCCTTATCACGCCGACGGCCCCTACCCGGACCTCTCGCTCGGCTCGCAGCCGGGCCAGCCGGGGCAAACGTCAATGGGGCGTCTGTGCATCACCCGACACGACTGGTCGATCAATCTGGCCGTCGCCGACGGCGGGGCCTCAGGAACCGCGTGGTACTCGCAATGTTGGCGCGCCTGGTTCACCGTCGCGCATGGCTGGCCCTTCTCCGTTCGCGACCTGCGACCGGCCTTGCGCTTCGCGACGCTGTCGTCTTGTCGGGGATCCTGAAAAAACCGCACGCCTTTGGTTGATTTCTCGGCCCACGCGGCTAAAATACCGATTTCCTGTTTGCCTGGACGGCCGTGCAATGGTACATAGACCCGTCCAGGCACGAAACTCGAGGATAATCCGCTATGCCAGATACCATTGAATCCTTCGTGGCAAAGTTGCAGGCCGAGGGTGTCCAGGCCGGTCGGCACGAAGCCGACAAGATCCGCAATGAAGCCCAGCAACAGGCCGACGAGACCCTCCGCCAGGCCAAGGCCCAGGCCGACAAGATCGTCGCCGACGCGCAGGCGTCCGCCCAGTCGCTGCTGAGCCGGGCCCGGACGGAACTGGACCTCGCGGCGCGCGACGCCCTGTTCCGCCTTCGCGAGGCGATTGGCCAAGCCGTCCAGGCCATCCTGACCGAAGGGGCTAAGCGGCAGCTTTCCGACACCAAGTTCCTTTGCCAGGTCATGCGCGAACTGGTGCTGCTGTACGGGCAGGCCGACGCTGAACGCAAGACCACCATTCGCTTCAACGTCCCGGCGGAAGTCCAGGACCAACTGGCGAGTTGGGTGATGGGCGAGTTGCACAAGGCCGCCCACGAGGCAAACGCTACGGTCGATCTCCATGGCACACTGGCGTCGGCGGGCTTTGAGTACCGTGTCGACGGGGCCACCGTCGAAGTGACGGTCGACAGCGTCGTCCAGACGCTCAAGGGCCTGGTCGGACCTGAACTCCAGAGCGTCCTGGACCGCGCCGCTGCCTCGAAGTAGGACGCTCGCTATGGCCGGCAAAGACTACTTCCTAATCACGTCCCTGCCCACGCCGGGCCCCCTGGGCTCCAAGCCGCCCATCTCCCCGGCTGAGCTTGTTGGGCGCGCCCTGTACAATCGCTCCGCGCGGGAACTGATCCAGGCCATCTTCCTGAGCGACGACCTGCTCCAGCGACAATCGTTCCTGGCGGGCGAACTCAAGGGTGTCTCGCCCACGGTGCTGACCGCCGCCCAGGTCCGCAACCAGGAGCCCCTGCCGGTGTGGCTGGAGGTGAGCCCGCAGCAGCCGGGCGGGCCCTCGCCCGTCGACAGCCTCTGGGCCGCTTACTATCGCCATGCCATCCGCGTCGCGGCGCGGCTGGGCAGCGACTTCCTGACCGACTGGGTAATCTACGAGGTCGCGTTCCGCAACGCCCTCGTCGTCGCCCGCGCCAAGGCCCTTGGCCTGGACGCCGAGATGTACCTCGTCGAGCCGTCGCTCGCCGCCGGCGATCTTGATTTCGACAGCGTGCTGGCCGAGTGGTCCGCCGCCTCCAATCCCCTGGCTGGCCTGCGGGTGCTGGACGCCGCACGCTGGGCCTGGTTGACCGAACACGACGCCTACTACACCTTTGGCGACGATGAACTGGCTGCCTACGCCGCCAAGTTGATGCTTCTGCACCGTTGGCACCGTCTGTCCGAGCATGCGTCGGCCTCCCAGGCCCACGACGCCGAACAGCCCAGTGAGAGGACCCTGCCGTGACTGGAAGAATTGTGGCTGTCTACGGGAACATGGTCATCGCCGAAACGAGCGGGCGCGTGATCCAGAACTCCGTCGCCTACTGTTGCCGAGACGACGGCGCCCGCCTGCTCAGCGAAGTCATCCGGATCCGGGGCCGGCTGGCCGACTTGCAGGTCTTCGAGGAGACCCGCGGCCTGAAGGTCGGCAACGCCGTTGACTTCGAGGAAGAGATGCTGTCGGTCGAACTGGGCCCGGGCCTGCTGGGCCAGATCTATGACGGCCTGCAGAACCCCCTGCCCAACCTCGCCCAGGAGGCGGGCTACTTCCTCAAGCCCGGCGTGTACATCCGCGCCCTGGACAGCGACCGCAAGTGGGACTTCACCCCCCTCGCCAAGCCGGGCCAAACCGTCACCGCGGGCGAGACCCTCGGCACCGTCCCCGAGGGCATCTTCACCCACCGCATCATGGCGCCCTTCGCCTTGACCGGCTCGTGCAAGGTCGAGTCGGTCGTGTCCGCCGGGCAATATACCATCGAGCAGGAGATCGCCGTCCTGGTCGATGAGTCGGGCAAGAAGATCCCGGTGAAGATGGTCCAGAGCTGGCCGGTAAAGCGGGCTCTCAACGTCTCCCGCCGGCGCCTCATGCCCGAGCACCCGCTGGTCACCCGCGTGCGGATCATCGACTCCATGTTCCCCATCCTCCGCGGAGGGACCTATTGCATCCCCGGTCCCTTCGGGGCGGGCAAGACCGTGCTTCAGCAGATCACCAGCCGCCACGCCGAGATTGACATTGTCATCATCGCCGCCTGCGGCGAGCGGGCCGGCGAGGTCGTCGAGACGCTCCGCGAGTTCCCCCACCTCCAGGACCCACGGACCGGCAAGAGCCTCATGGAGCGGACCATCATCATCTGCAACACCTCCGCCATGCCCGTGGCCGCCCGCGAGGCCTCCGTGTACACCGCGGCCACCCTGGCCGAGTACTACCGCCAGATGGGCCTCAACGTGCTCCTGCTGGCCGACTCCACCAGCCGCTGGGCCCAGGCCATGCGCGAGGTGTCGGGGCGCCTGGAAGAGATCCCCGGCGAGGAAGCCTTCCCCGCCTACCTGGAAAGCCGCATCGCGGGCTTCTACGAGCGGGCCGGCGCCCTGGAACTCAAGGACGGGCAGATCGGCACGCTGACCATCGGCGGGACGGTCAGCCCGGCCGGCGGCAACTTCGAGGAACCCGTCACCCAGGGCACATTGAAGGTCGTGGGTGCGTTCCACGGCTTGTCGCGGGCCCGTTCCGACGCCCGGCGCTATCCGGCCATCGACCCGTTGGACTCTTGGAGCAAGTATAGCGGCATTATCGATCCATCTAAGGTCATCTTCGCCCGAGCGATGCTGCGGCGGGGCAGTGAGGTCCAGCAGATGATGACCGTCGTCGGCGAGGAAGGCACCAGCGTGGAAGACTTCTCGGTCGCCCTGAAGGCCGAGTTCTTCGACAACTGCTACCTCCAGCAGAACGCCTACGACGAGGTCGACGCCGCCACACCGGCGGAACGACAGAAATTCGTCTTCGACAAGGTCCTCCAGGTGCTGGAACTGGACTTCGGTTTCGACAACAAGGAGCAGGCCCGCAAGGTGCTCGTGGCGATCGGCGACCTGTTCCGCAACTGGAACTACGCGGCCTGGGACAGCGACGAGTTCAAGAAGATCCAGACCGACATCGACCGGCTCATCGAGGCCAAGGGCCGCGCCGAGGCGCCGGCTGAGCAGGCGGCCGAGGCGGCGACGGCCTGAAGAAATGACCAAGAATGACCAATGTCATTAGCTGACTAGGTACAAGACATGCGAAAATACTACGATCAGATCACGAGAATCGCCGGCAACGTCGTCACCGTCACGGCCAGTGACGTGGGCTATGACGAACTGGCCGTCATTACCACGCGAATGGGCTCTTCGCTGGCCCAGGTGATTCACCTGGAGGGCGACCAGGTCTCGCTCCAGGTATTCGCCGGCACGCAGGGCGTTTCGACGGGTGACCGCGTCCGCTTCCTCGGCCACGCCATGCAGGTGCCCTTCAGCGACGATCTGCTGGGGCGGATCTTCGACGGATCGGGCAAGCCCCGCGATGAGCGCCCCCCGGTCCAGGCCCCGCCGGTGGAGATCGGCTCGCCCGCGGTTAACCCCGTCAAACGCCTCATGCCCGACCAGATGGTCCATACGGGCATCCCGATGATCGACATCTTCAACTCTCTGGTCGAGAGTCAGAAGTTGCCCATCTTCTCGGTGGCCGGCGAGCCGTACAACCCGCTCCTGGCCCGCGTGGGCCTGCAGGCCAATGCCGACATCATCATCCTCGGCGGCATGGGCCTGCGACACGACGACTATCTCACCTTCCGCAAGACCTTTGAGGAAGGCGGCGTGCTCGGGCGGACCATCATGTTCATCCACACCGCCGCCGACCCTGTCGTCGAATGTCTGCTCGTGCCCGACCAGTGCCTGGCCGTCGGCGAGCAGTTCGCCCTCCAGGGCAAGAAGGTGCTGGTCCTCCTGACCGACATGACCGCCTTCAGCGACGCCCTGAAGGAAATCGCCATCATCATGGAGCAGATCCCCTCCAACCGCGGCTACCCAGGCGACCTGTACACCCAGCTCGCGCGCCGTTACGAGAAGGCTGTCGATTTCGAGGGCGCCGGCTCCATGACGCTCCTGGCCTGCGTGACCATGCCCGGTGACGACGTCACGCACCCCGTGCCCGATAATACCGGCTACATCACCGAGGGCCAGTTCTACCTCCGCAACGGAAGAATCGAGCCCTTCGGCTCGCTCAGCCGCCTCAAGCAGCAGGTCAACGGCAAGAGCCGCGACGACCACCGGGCCATCATGAACTCCTGCATTCAGCTCTACGCACTTTGCCGCGAGGCCCGCGAGAAGCGAGACATGGGCTTCGAGATGTCCCCCTGGGACCAGCGCCTCCTGCAGTACGGCAAGCTGTTCGAAGACCGGATCATGAACCTGGCCGTGAACATCCCGCTGTTCGAGGCTCTCGACCGCTGCTGGGACATCCTGGCCGAGTGCTTCGAGCCGGCCGAGACCGGCATCCGACGCAGCATCATCGAGGCCCACTGGCCCAAGAAAGAACAGTTGGCTTCCGCCTGAGCTGCCCCTGTGGGGCAGGTTGAGGATACTTGATTGCGGAATGCGGATTGCGGAACTAGAGACGCCGAGAGATGACACCGGAAGACATGAAAAGACGGACAAAGAAGTTCGCCCTGGCGATCATCCAGTTCGTCGCCGCCGCAGTCTCCCCCGCCTTGGCTGATCTCCCTGCCGCCATGGACATCAGCCCTGTCTGGTCGGGGCATCCGGTCGGTTTCTGCCTGTTGACCCACAAGGACCGCCAGTTCGTCGCCTTCTACGACGCCGACCGGGTGATGTCCGTAGCGCAGCGGAGGCTCGACCAGGACAAGTTCACCCTGACCCGTCTGGATCAGAAAGTGGTCTGGGACAGCCACAACTACATCACCATGACCGTCGACGACGACGGCTTGCTCCACCTGGCCGGCAACATGCACTGCGTGCCGCTGATCTACTACCGCAGCGAGAAGCCGCTGGATGCTTCGACGCTTAAACGCGTACCGCAAATGGTCGGCCCCAACGAAAAACGCTGCACCTACCCTCGGTTCCTCCGCGGGGCCGGGAACGAACTGCTGTTCACCTATCGCGATGGCAGCAGCGGCAACGGCAATCAGATCTGCAACGTCTGGGACCAGGCAACCAGGACATGGAAGCGGCTGATCCAGACCCCCCTGACCGACGGCCAGGGGAAGATGAACGCCTACTTCCACGGTCCGATCCGCGGGCCCGACGGGCTCTTCCATCTCTGTTGGGTCTGGCGCGACCACGGCGGCTGCGAGAGCAACCATGATCTGTCCTACGCCCGCAGCAAAGACCTCATCCATTGGCAGACCAGCCAGGGCAAGCCGTTGACGCTGCCCCTCACGCTGACCGGCAGCGAGATCGTCGACCCCGTGCCGGCCAAGGGCGGGATCATCAACGGCAATGCGGCCATCGGCTTCGACAGTCGAGGCCAAGTCCTCATCAGCTACCACAAGTACGATGCCGCCGGCAAGACGCAGCTCTACGTGGCCCGGCCGGACAAGGACGGCTGGCTGATCCGCCAGGTCACCAATTGGGCCTGGCGATGGGATTTCAGCGGCGGCGGATCGATTCACTTTGCCGTCCGTGTCGGCCCGGTTCAACCCGCGGGCAAGGGGCTGCTGGCCCTGGGCTTTGGGCACGACCAGTACGGTTCAGGCAACGTATTCCTGGACGAGGCGACCCTCCAGCCAGCCCCCCAGGCCAGGCCCGCCAGGGACAAGACGACGGTCCGCCCCGCGTATCCGCCCGGTTCGGGCAAGCCTGAGCAGGATTTCCCCGGGTTGCAGGTCCGCTGGCGCGCCGACAGCGGCAGCGCCGTCGATGGGCTCCGCTACGTGCTGCGATGGGAGACGCTCGGGCCCAACCGGGACAGGCCGGTCAAGGCTCCCTTGCCCAAGCCCAGCATGCTGCGGCTGTACCGATTGCCTCACGCCCCCCTTTCGCAAGCGGGATCGTAATATGGCCAAGAAATACAAACTGACTCGCCCCGAGCTCAAGCGTCAGCGCGACGCGCTCCATCGTTTCGAGCGCTATCTGCCCATGCTCAAGCTCAAACAGCAGCAGTTGCAGATGACGCTCCGCGACGTCAATCGCCTGCTCCGCGAGGCCGACGAAGCCGTCCATCAGGCCCAGCAGGTCTTCCAGCCCTACCGGGCCGTCCTGGCGGACCTGGCCGGGCTGGACGTCCGCTCGCTGGCCGAGCCCGCCACCGTCCGAACCGCCACCCGAAACGTCGCCGGCGTGAATATCCCGGTGTACGAAGACGTGGAGTTTCCGCCCGTCACCTACAGCCTCTTCGCGACTCCGCCGTGGGTGGACCGGGCGCTGGCCGACCTCCGTGAACTGAACCGCCGCCTGGCCCTGGTCCGCGTCCTCCGCCAGCAGTACGAGTTGCTTCATCGCGAGTTGGTCAAAATCATCCAGCGGGTCAATCTCTTCGACAAGGTCAAGATCCCCGAGGCCCGCGAGACCATCCGTATCATCCGCATCAAGCTCGGCGACGAGATGACTGCTGCCGTCGGCCGCGCCAAGATCGCCAAGGGCAAGCTGACCGAGATCAGCAACGAGTCCGGCCTGCTGGAGGAGGCGGTGGAGGACCCGCAATCATGATCGTCTCCATGCGAAGAGCGTTCATCGTCGCCCGCCAGGCCGACCGCAAGGCCCTGCTGGAGGCGCTCGCTCATGCGGGCCTGGTGCACATCCAGCCGATCGACCCGGCCAAGGCGGTGGCCGAGGAGCAAACCCTGGGCAGTCTCGATCGAGCCGCCCGGGCCATCCAGGTCCTTGGCGAGCACCAGCCCTCCGGCGACCGGCCGGCCTTGACGGCCGAACAGGCCGCAGACGAGGCCCTGCGCATCCAACGCGAGCAGGCCGAGGCCCAGGCCCGCCTGGGAGCCCTGCACCGCCAGATCGACCACCTCGCCCTTTGGGGCGACGTGCAACTCGATCAATTCCGCCAGCTTGAACAGGCCGGAGTGAACGTTACGTTTCATTCCGTGCCGGCCCGGCAGGTTTCTGAGGTTCGCGCCGACGTCGTCCAGGTTCTGAGCGAACTGCCCGCCAAGCGGGTGCTGGTGGCCACAGTCATGCGGTCCGGGGAGGCGGCCATGCCGGAAGGCACCGAGCCCCTTCCCCTGCCGCAGCGCGACCGCCCCACCCTGCGATCGGAAGCCGCCAAGATCGACCAAGCCATCCGCCAGCGACAGGCGCGCCTCGGCGAACTGGCGCACCTTCACAAGGACCTCCAGGACTGGCAGAATCGCCTGGCGCGACGGGCGCAGTTCGGCGCGGCCGAGCGAAGCGGGCTGGACAACCCGGACTTGTACGCGATCCAGGGTTGGGTGCCGCAGGACCAGGCCGACGGGCTGTCCGACGCCGTTCGGGCGGCGGGCGTGGAGGCCGCCGTGCAGACCGCACCGCCCACCGACGAGGACATCCCCCCCACGCTGGTGCGATATCCCGCCTGGGCCAAGCCCATCAGCGGGCTGTTCGACATCCTGGGCACACTGCCCGGCTACCGCGAGTACGACGCCTCGCCCTTCTTCATGATCGCCCTGCCGATCTTCGCCGCCATGCTCATCGGCGACGCGGGCTATGGCCTGCTGTTCCTGCTGCCCTTGCTGTTCTACCGTAAGATGGCCGCCTCGATGGGCCCGGCCAAGGTGCAGTTGCTGGTGGTGTTCGGTGGCGCCACCGTGCTGTGGGGCATGTTGACGGCCACCTACTTCGGGCTCACGCCGGAGAATTTCGCCAACGCCGGCTACGCGGGGCTTGCCCAGGTCATGACGGCCATCGCGCCGTTATGGGACCAGAACCCCGAGACCGTTCGCCAGATGCTCATCAAGCTCAGTTTCCTGATCGGAACGATCCACCTGACGCTGGCCCACCTGCGGAAGGCGGCCTTCCTGGCCCCCAGCCAGCAGGCATTGGCCGACGTCGGCTGGGCGATCTTCCTGTGGGGCATGCTGGGCCTTATCTGGCTGCTGTTCTTCGGCAAGACCGAACCGATGCCCGTCCCCATGGGCCTGATCTACGCCCTGCTGATCGTGGGCGGGTTGATGGCGGTTTCGTTCGCCTCGCCCCACCGCAACCTCGCCAAGCGGCTGGGTCTGGGCCTGGCCAATTCCCTCCTGCCTTTTCTGGGCACCTTCGGCGACACCATGAGCTACATCCGCCTGATGGCCGTGGGCCTCGCCAGCTACTACATCGCCGCCGCCTTCAACAACCTGGGCGCCCAGGTGGCCCAGGCCATGACCTGGGGCGTGGGCATCGTGATCGTGGTCCTGGGCCACGCCCTGAACGTCGGGCTGGCCATGATCGCCATCTTCGCCCACGGCGTGCGACTCAACATGCTCGAGTTCTCCAGCAATGCCGGCATCCAGTGGGCCGGCTATTCGTACAAACCCTTTGCCGTGACAACTATCGAGGAGTCTTGAACAGATGGAAATCTTTGGACAATTGGGAATGGCGTTGGCATTCGGTCTGGGCGCGCTGGGCAGCGCCCTGGGTATCGGCACGGCCGGCCGGGCCGCCGCCGGGGCCTGGGCCAAGGAAGCCCGCGAGGGCAAGCCCCTGAACTTCGCCTACATCATCCTCACCGGCATGCCCCTGTCGCAGACGATTTACGGCTTCATCCTCATGCTGGTGGGGCTGGCGCCCGCCGTTGCCAATCCCGTCATCGCCGCCAAGTATCCCGGCGTGCTGCTGAGCATCGGCATGGCCGGCGGGATCGCCGAGCTGTTCAGCGCTTGGATGCAGGGTGCCATCGGCGCCGCCGCCTGCCGGGCCCTGAGCGAGGGCGAAGGCAAGGGCCTGGCCTTCATGATTATCGCCATGGGCATCGTGGAGACGGTCGGCCTGTTCGGCTTCGTCTTCCCGCTGCTGGTCATGCCCAGCTAGCTTCCGGTTGGGCGCCGCCGGAAGGACGCGCGGCCCTACCGTGGGTTCGGCCGCCTGGCCGTGGAACCCGCGGCTCGGGGACGCGGTGCTTGCGGCGGTGTTCCAGCCAAACGGGCGACGATTTTCGCGGCAGACGTACCCTTTGGGCTTGACTCCCGCCGCTTGGCGGGATACTATGATCGGACTTCAGGATGCCCGCTTCGGCGGGGCCTAGGCAGCCCTCCGGTGACGCACGCCGGGGGGAGGAACCGTACAACAAACGATGCCCCCATCGTCTAGCGGCCTAGGATCTCAGGTTCTCATCCTGGAGACAGGGGTTCGAGTCCCCTTGGGGGTAATCGGTAGCGGGCCGGTGCAATCGCACTGGCCCGCGTTGTTTTGCGCCAATTCGCACAACTCCCCCCTTTGAGTAGCGGGACGCCCCGTTCTCGGCTTTCTGAGAGCCAGGAAGAAGAGCTGTGGCGTCCTGCCGTTGCACGTTCTGTTGCATCTCCTCCTGCGGCCCTTCGTTGCCTTGGACGAGATGAACACTGCTGATGGAGCGGGGTCTTCGGAATCCGCCTGGCCCTGGGGGCCGATCCGAACGGGGCAATCAGACTCCCGGCCTTTAGACCGGGGCATGCGGCCGCTTCAGAGAACCCATTCCGAAGGTGCGCGCCGCAGGAGTTTCGCGCACCGGCAACCGGGCGCGTTTGCGCAAGACAACAGGCGTTTTGCGCTAAACATGAATTGACAGATACGGGACTGCCCTTACGATAATAGCAGGATGCACATGCTCTGGCCTTCGCAGGGAGGCCTGTTGGCTTGTCGTCTGTCCCCCTCATCAGCAGAGGCGCACCAAGAAGAAGGAGATGACCATGAAGACAACCGGCATGTCGGTACTGGTAGCGACGGCGCTTTTCGCGATGATCGCGGCGACGGACGCGGGTGAGATCTTGAGTCTGCCGTTCGACTCTTCGTACGTGGATGGAGGCGGGACGGTGAGGACGGTGGATGCCACAGGCGCCCACACCGACATCCGCATGCGCAACGGGGCAGCGATCGACACTGTGGACCGGGTAACCGGGGCCGGATCGCTCATACTGGACGGCGTGAATGACACGGTTCTGGTGGTGCCGACGGCCGCCACACAGAACTTCGGCGGGGTCGCCCAGCCCAACTGGACCATCGCCTTCTGGATGAAGTCGTCCAACACCGCCCAGACGCAGAAGTATCTCTTCCAGCGCGAGTCCAGCGTGCGGGCCTATCAGAATGCCATCATTTACGAGTACTCCAATGACGCACTGGAACTGTATACCAAGAGTCCCGCCTCGGGCGATGCCCGTCCTGGCAGCCTGCTGGCGGCACCCGCGACCAACTGGACCCACGTGGCCTACACGTACGATGGCTCGACACTGAAGGGCTACGTCAACGGCGAGGAGAAGCTCTCGACCGCCAACAGCTTTCGCTTCTCCACCAATGTGTCAAACATCTCCATCGGCTCTGCCGACTGGAGCAGCGGGCTGGGCGGCTTCCAAGGCAAGATGGATGACTTCCGCATCTATGACACGGCCCTGAGCCCATCCGAGGTGGTGGCGCTGATGCCGTCGGCGCCGGCTGGACGTACGGCCTACTCGTGGCAGGTTCTGAAGGACAACCCGAAGTTCTACTGGAACTTCGATGAGCCCGGCAACACCGCCGCGGCGATCGAGCAGGTCCGCGGGCAGGCCAACGACCAGTTGCTTTCGCAGAACGGGGCCGGGCGCATGACGCACGGCACGATGACCCTGGGGCGGGCGGCCATGCTGAACGGGACCAACCAGTACTTTCTGGCCAGCGCCCTCAACGACGCCCAGATGCCCGGCGCATGGGCGGTGGAGTTCTGGATGAAGAGCGACGCCAACTCCGGCAGCCAGGGCGATTACCTGATCAACGCCGGCACCGGCGGTGGAACGGCAGGCAACAACCCCGCCGTCATCTACGACTTCAGCGGCCAGCCCGACAACGAGCTGGAACTCTACGCCGGCAACCGCACCGGCGGGACGGCCGTGCCCCAGGTTAATGACCAGGGCTGGCACCACGTGGTGATGGCGTTCTACGGCAACGGAGCGGGTTTCGGGGTAGCCGACAAGGTGGCCGCCTACGTGGACGGCGCGGCCATCCCGGGCTGGGACCGCGGAGGGTTCTCCTCCGGCTTCGACCTGATCCACAACCTGGCCGTGGGATCCAACGTGCTTGCCGGCGGGGGGAACTTCTTCACCGGACTGATGGACGAGGTGGCCCTGTATGACCTCAGCGGCAGGACCGTGGGCCAGGTGGACGCCGCCGTGAGCGGGATTGCCGCCCACTACAACCTGCGCAACTCGGGCGTCCAGCCGGACCTGTACATGGTTGACGGCAAGACGATCACATACACCTACGACATAGGCTCGCTCGGCGGCGGGACGTATGCCGACCCCGGCAACCGGAAGTTGGTCGACGGGCAGTTCAGTTCCAACGGCGCCACCACCTTCGCCGACAACAACTCCGTCGGCATCCAGGACGCCGGGCCCGATGATGGGCTGGCCCAGCCGCAGATCACCTTTGACCTCGGCTCGGTGCACATGTTGGACTCGATCTGGGTGGATTACCTGATCCGCCACGCCAGCGGCATCTGGGCGCCCGACAGCGTCCTCCTGACCTTCAGCGTGGACGGGCAGACGTTCGGTTCGCCCCTGACGTTCGCCGATTTCAACGACTTCGACCCGAACAACAACACCACCTACCTCCGCCGGGCCATCATTGACCTGGATAACGTGTCCGCCCAGTACGTGCGGATGAACTTCCTCAACGACCATGAGTGGACCTTCCTGACCGAGGTGCAGTTCGTGGCCGTGCCTGAGCCGGCCAGCCTGGCCCTGCTGGCGATGGGTCTGGCCGGCCTGGGCCGCTACGCCCGCCGGCGAAGAAACGGATGAGCATCGCAGTTGCCTTCCGGCAGGCAGGTTCGGAGTTGGGAACAGGTTGCCCCGGCCTGGCGCCTGCACTCGGACACTCGTGACTCGCGTTTCAATACTCCTCCGTATACCCGTCCTTGCCCCGTGCGCAACTACAAATACCTTTTGCGCAATAATCCGTAGGCGGACGGTCCCGGCGCGAGTACGATAACCCGCCATGGCTGCGCAGTCCGGCCGCCGGGCGGTCGGGTTGGAGAATCGCCTATGCGACTCAGGCACGGCTTTACGTTGGTCGAGCTGCTGATCGTGGTGGCAATCCTGTCGCTGCTGCTGGCGATGCTGACGCCCATGCTGACGCGTGCGCGCGAGCTGACCCGACGGGCCATCTGCGCGTCCAACCAGGGGCAGATCGCGCGGGCCTTCTCCATCTATGCGGCCGACAACCGGCAGATGCTTCCCCCCATCGGCTGGAACGATCCGCCCCTGGGCGTGCAGAAGACCAGCAGCACCTACTTCTGGGATATGCCCCTGGCGGACAAGCTGCTGGCGGAATACATCGGCCAGGTCGAGTTGCTGTACTGTCCAAGCTACCTTCTCAACAACCGGTACGTGGAGTGGGGCAATCTGCGGCGCGACCGGCGCTGGGGTGACAATCATAGTGCCCAGTGGTGGTGGTACGGGTGGCCCGAACTGGCGGGCTATCCCACGCAATGGCGGATCTCCGGCTACAACTGCCTGACCCAACCCCAGGCCGGGGCGACCCATCGCGTGCGGTCGATTAACGACCCGCCCAACAAGGTCCTTCTCTTCGGCATGGAGATCAGCTACAACGACTCCGTCTCGCCCACCTGGGGCAACAACTGGGAACGCGAGCACTGGGGCAACGGCCGTCCGGACGGGCAGAACGTGACCTGCGTCGACGGGCACGCCGCCTGGAAGGACTTTCGCCTCATGACGCCTAACATCAGCCGGGGCATGTGGTGGTGGTGGTGGACCATCGAGTAGCCCGCCCGCGGCGCAAATGAGGACATGCACGCTATGACACGCGCGAGCAGAATAATCGTACTGACGTTCCCAGCCGTGGCGGCACTGCTGGCTTCGGCGGCGCAGGCCGTTGATGCGGACGCACTCAGGCTGGTCCTTTGTTGCGGCGAGGAAAACGACCTCTATCGCGTCCTCCAGCAGAACCGCGTGCCCTGCCTGAGAGTGGACACGTCCGAACAGGCGGTCGCGGCGGCCGTGCGGGGCGGCGCGGTCATGGTGCTGGCCGACGGCTACCCGGAGCGGACGACTGATCTGCCCCAGGGTGTGCTGGACGCCGCAGCCGGCAAGAAGCTCCGCCTGTACGTCGAGTATCCGACCAGCCTGGCGGGGCTGAAGCTCGACAAGCCTCGCCGCGCCCGCTACGAACGGGTGGTCGCGGCGGACGACTCTTTCGGTCCGGCATTGCCCCGCCTGCGGATCCTGGCGATCAACGGTCTGCATTTCGTTCCGATCGAGGGGGCCAAGGGTCGCCTGGTGGCGGCCAAGGTGGCGGGGTTCGACTCCGCCGTCTACAGCCTGCCCCCTGCCACCTCGCCCATTCTGCTGGAGCACCCGCGGGGGGACATGCTGGTGGCAACGACCAAGCTGAGCCACTTCCTGACCGGGCGGTACGCCCCGCAGGACGCGTGGCGGGCGGTGTGGGCGGGCGTGTTGAGGTGGCTCATGCCAGAGCGAAAGCCCCCGCTGCTGCTCTGGACGCCTACCGTCCGTCCCGCCTACGGACGCGACGACGCCCTGCCCGCCGACGCGGAGCTTGCCGCGCTGCGGCGCGGGGCGGGGTGGTTCCGCACCTCGAAGTTGTTGATGCACCCCGCCCGAAAGGACGAGGTGGCCCGCTCGCTGGGTCGGGGGCCGGGCCCCCTGGCGGGGGCCGGGCTCGTCCCTACGCCCCCGCCGGGTGCGCCAATCGGCGACGGCTCGATGGGCATCCTCGAAGGTCCGCTCTCGCACATCCAGCATGACGGCAGCCAGCTCCAGAGCGTCTCCATCCGGGGCGACTGCAACGGCGAGTCGGCCATGGCAATGGCGCTGGCGGGCCAGGTGCTGGGCGACCGGGAACTGGGCGCGATCGCCTGCAACCTGTTGGACTTCTACCTGCTCAAGAGCGACGCCCGCAAGAGGGAGCGGGCCGATCCCGCTCACGGGGCCTACGGGCTGGTCGCCTGGGGCATCACCACGCCCGCCTGGTACTGCGCCAACTATGGCGACGATAACGCCCGCATGATGATGGGAACGCTGGCGACCGCGGCCGCCACGGGCCGGGCCCACTGGAACGAGGCGATGACGCTCTGCCTGCTGGCCAATCTGCGGACGACGGGCCAGCTCGGCTTCCGCAGCGACCGCCTGGACATCGGCCCGCTGGGCCGGGGCTGGCTGCCGTTCTTCCGCCGGCGGATCGTGAGCTACTCCCCCCACATGGAGGCGTACCTCTGGGCGTGTTTCCTGTGGGCCTACGACAAGACGGGCGACAAGCTCTTCCTGGACCGGGCCAAGACCGCCATCGCCATGACCATGAACACGTACACGGACGGCTGGCGGTGGATGAACGGCCTGGCCCAGGAGAAGGCCCGCATGGTGCTGCCGCTGGCGTGGTTGGTCCGCGTGGAGGATACGCCGCAGCACCGGGCCTGGTTGCGCCAGGCGCTGGACGGGTTGATCGCCCTCCAGCAGCCGTGCGGGGCCATCCGCGAGGAGTTGGGCCTGCCCGGTCGGGGGGCGATGCCCCCGCCAAGGTCCAACGAGGACTACGGCAAGCACGAAGCTTCCATCATCCAGCAGACGGGCGACCCGGTGTGCGATCTGCTCTACACCAGCAACTTCGCCCTGCTGGGCCTGCACGAGGCCGCCGCCGCCGGCGAGAAGCGGGCCCGGGAAGCCGAAGACAAGCTCGCCGAGTTTCTCGTCCGCATCCAGGTCCGCAGCGAAGCCCACCCCAGCCTGGACGGCGGGTGGTTCCGCGCGTTCGACTTCGACCGGTGGGAGCACTGGGCCTCCAACGCTGACGCCGGCTGGGGGGCCTGGGCCATCGAGAGCGGCTGGACGCAGGGTTGGATCGTTTCGGTCCTGGCCATGCGGCAGATGAAGACCAGCCTGTGGGACCTGACGGCCCGCCTGGACATCAAGCCGCTGCATGCCAGGCTTCGCCCGGTGATGATCCCGCCGGAGGTGATCGCGTCGCTCGTGCCCAAGCCGGTTTCTCACGCGGCCGTGGGCAAGAAGCTGACACTGACGCACGCGTACGACAACCGCTACCCCGCCGGCGGGGAAACCGCCCTGGTGGACGGGCTGCTGGGCACCGAAGACTTCCACGACGGCTTGTGGCAAGGCTACTACGGGCGCGACCTCGACGCGGTGATCGACCTGGGCGAGGCGCGGGCGATTTCGAGCGTCAGCAGCCGCTATTTGCAGACGACGTCGGTGGGCATCTATCTCCCCGTCGAGGTGGAGTACGCCGTCTCGCCCGACGGCAAGGAGTTCACCGTGGCGGCCCGCGTGAAGAACACCGTGAGCGAGAAAGAAGCAGGCCCGCTCATCGAGGCGTTCGCCGCGACGCTCCAGGGCGTACGCGGGCGCTACCTCCGCGTGCGGGCCAGGAGCATCGGCAAGATCCCGGGGCATCACCGCGCTCGCGGCCTGCCGGCGTGGCTGTTCGTGGACGAGATCCTCGTCGATCCCGCGCCCGCGCGGACCGGGAAGAGCAAGGCCCAATAGCGCCGCATCTTCGGGAGGCGACTGATGCGCGAGAACATGTTCCGAGCAAGCCGCATCACCCTCCGTGCGAGGGTCCTTTCATGCCTCGTGCTAGTTGGGACCAACGGCTTCTGCCTGGGCGAAGGCCCCAGGCGCGACGTGAGCCTGACGCTGATCCCGCCCTCGCCGATCACTGACCAGATCGCGCTGGACATCCGAGCGGCAGTGTGGAACCACGGGGACAAAGAGGAGGCGTTCGAGGTCTCGATCTATCTGGACCAGGAGAATCCTGAACACCGCCTGCATCGCCAAAACATGCGGGCGCCCGCTGGTCAGGCCCGCCTGTGCCGCACCGCCTGGCCGGCCAAGGGCAGGGCCGGCAAGCACCGCATCATCCTGGTAGCCCAATCGCCGGCGCAGGTCGTGCGGGCCGAGCGGCCGATCGAGGTGCTGGCCACCGGGCAGCGTTCCACGCGGCGGCTGGGCGGGGCCTGGGTGGACATCTACCACCACGACGAGCGGGAGGGCAAGCCGTTCAACGCCGAGCTGGCCCGTATGACCGCCTCCGACTGGCGAGAGCTGGTGGCGGCCATGCACGAGTCCGGGCAGGACGTGCTGGTCATCACCATGATGTTCCAGAACTTCACGCACCGCGGGCGCCACCGCATCGAGACCGACGGCTACGGGGGCAAGGCGTACTACCCGTCGAAGCTCTTCCCCGCTCGCATGCCCGTCGCGTGCGACGACCCGCTGGAGGCGATCCTGACCGAGGCCGACCGCCTGGGCATGCACGTCCTGCCGGGGGTGGGCAATTACGCCTTCTTCGATTACACGCCCGCCTCGCTGCGGTGGTGCAAGCAGGTGGCCGCCGAGTTGTGGGAGCGATACGGGCATCATCCTTCGTTCTACGGTTGGTACCTCAGCCACGAGAAGACCGGCTCGCTGGGCAGCCAGGCCGAGCGTGAGGAGATCGTCGCGTTCTTTGCCGAGTTCACGCCGTTCGTGCGGGCGCTCGCGCCGGACAAGCCCGTGCTGCTGGCGCCCAACAGCTTCGGGTACGGCAGCGAGGGAGCGGTTGAGGCGTACAAGAGGCTTCTGCCGCACCTGGACATCATCTGCCCGTTCGGCTACCACCGTATGCCCGGCCGGGACCTCAGCGGCGAGCAGGCGGCCGAGTTGATGCAGAAGCTCTGCGACCAGGCGGGCTGCCACCTGTGGATGGACCTGGAGAGCTTCGTATTCGGCCCGGGAAGCTCGCTCGTTCCGCGCCCCATCGACGACCTGGTCAGCGACTTCACGCGGTTCGGCAACTTCGAGAAGATCCTGCACTACCAGTTCCCGGGGCTGATGAGTTCGCCGAAGATGGCCCGCCAGCCGGGCGGGCCGGCCAGCGTGAAGCTCTACGAAGACTACCTCCGCTACCTGCGCGAAGGCCCGCCCAAGGGCCTGGAGCACGCCGCCCTGAACAAGCCGGTCTCACTGGCGGCCCCGCCGGACGTGCGATATCCCGGGCGCGGCGCCAAGGGGCTGGTCGATGGGCTGCGGGCGTCCGACAACTACCGCCATCCGCAGTGGCTCGGCTGGTACGGTAACGACCTGGAAGCGACGATCGACCTTGGCCGGCCCACCGACGTGAAGGCCGTCGCCGTCCGCTGTCTCCAGTGCGTCCCAAGCGGGATCTACCTGCCCGTCCGGGTGCACGTGTCGGTCTCGGGCGACGGCAAGGCGTTTAAGGAGATCGCGACGATCCAGCCGACATTGCCGCAGAACGCGCCGGGCCCGCAGGTGCCGATCCTGCGGGCCGACGCCCTCACCGCCCGCGGCCGATACGTGCGGGTGCGGGCCGTCAGCATCGGCACGATCCCCGCCGGCCAGCCCGGCGGCCAGACCAAGGCGTGGCTCTTCGCCGACGAGGTCCTGGTCAACCCAGTCGACTGACCGGACCGCCTCAGCCTACCCGCGCCCCCAGCGCGGGGCCACCTCTTGACCGCCGACCCGTCCAGGACCGGCCAGGATGCCCCAGGCCGCGTCCTGTCGCGCGGGGGGTAGCCGAACCCGCCTTCAAGCTCAAGTCCCGGCCACGGGGCGGCTACGCCCCTCAGCCGCCTTCCGACGGTTCCGACGCCCGGACGAGACCATCCCCAACCCGCCTTGTGCGGGACCCCTCACGGCCACGACCCGTCAGGGGCGGGGCCTTGGGGGTGTCTTCCCGACCGCCCGAACCCTGAAACTCAGGTAAACACCCGAAGGGCGCTTTAGGGCGCTTTTCCCCGCCGGCCGACCCTGGAGCGGCCCATGCCGCCGTCCGTAACCGACGAATCCGCCGACACTTGCCCCCGCGCCCCCCTGCGAACTACCCGCGCCCTCTCGCGCCCTCCATGCGCCCTTCCCGCGTCCTGCCAGCGTACTGTACGCGCCCCCGGGCGAACGGTCGCGCCCTATGCGCCCTGCCGCACGTTCCGAGCGGGTCTCCCCATCGGCCCACCGGCCCATTGTCCCGTTTGTGCTTTCCACCCCGGCCGGGCACGGATACCATAACGTCATTCGAGGCGACGCAGGGCAATGTACGGGGACAGAGCGCGTCGCTGCCCGCATCCCTTAGGGATGGCGTGAATCAGCCACTCCCGTTGGGGTGGCCACCTGCTGGGCCTCGCTGAAACGGAGCGCGAAGTAATGACGTTGGAAAGACGAACCAGCCTTATCGCGACCTTAATCCCGCTACAGATGCTCTGCATAGCCAACGGCGTGAACGCGCAGCATGGCGACAAACCGCGCCCGGAAGCGTGGAATGGTCTGGTTCCCGGCGGGCGCTTCATGGACAGGATCCTGCCTGCGCCCATCCACGACGGGCTGGAGAACGATACGTGGGGCGCCGACGCCGTGCGGCCACGCGACATTCATAATGGAATCGAAGATCCCGCGTGGTCGTATTGGGGCGGCAGGCCCGTTGTGGGGCCGGACGGCAAGTATCACTTGTTTGTCTGTCGGTGGAGAGAGGACAATCCGCGCGGGCATGCCGCATGGCCGACCTCGGTGATCGTTCATGCCGTATCCGACAGGCCAACCGGACCTTTTGTTGCGAAGAAAGAGATCGGACCGGGCCATTTCCCGGAAATCACTCGACTGAAAGACGGCAAGTATGCGGTCTTTCATTTCAATGGATACTATCTGGCCAACAGTCTGGAAGGTCCCTGGACGTCAGTTAAGGAGAAGTCCGGTTTCCACGGGAAGACCACATTCGGCTCGCTCGCCGTGCGCGAAGACGGGAGTTTGCTGATGCTTGACCGCATCATGCGGGTTTGGATCAAGGAGAACGGTGCAGACGATTTCCACATGGTGAATGGCCAATCGATTCGCCCCAAGATTCCCGGCAGATATGAAGACCCCATGGTATGGCGGACGGAAGTCCAGTATCACCTGATTGTCAATGACTGGTACGGCCGTACCGCGTATCACATGCGTTCCAAAGACGGCGTTCACTGGAAAGAGGATCCCGGCGAGGCGTACACCATTGACTTTGACGGGTACGAGGACGGCACGAAGGTCCGATGGTACAAGTATGAACGCCCCAAGGTGTTGCAGGACCAATATGGCCGCGCGACACATTTGTACCTGGCAGTCATTGACGTGCCGAAGAGGGAAGACAAGGGCAAAGACAATCACAGTTCGAAGAACATTGCCCTGCCGCTGGTTGTAGGACGGCGACTGAAAATCCTCAACAGTGACAAGATCACCGCGGATACCAAGACGATACGGTTGCAGATCTGTGCGGAAGAGGGCTTCAATCCTCATACGGATGTCGATGTCGATGCCTTGCGGTTCGGCGCCCCGGAGAAAGTCGACTTTGGCGGTGGCTGTAAGCGGATAGAGTCGGAAGAATCCGGCAAGAACCTCATCGTGACATTCGATGCTACGGGCAGTGGGATTACCGATGACAACTTCGCCGCGAAACTGATTGGCAAATCCACCAAGGGCAAGCTCCTGTTTGGCTATTCGCGCTTGCCGGGAGTGGACTACTCGCCCTATGTTGTCCAGCGGTGAGCGTACGAGGCGCTGGAACGAAGGGCAAAACGGCTGGCGGCCAGCCAAGGCCAGCGCGTGGATCGTGGCACCGATCACTGGCCCTGCCGTGGAAGGCCATCGACCGACAGGAAGCTTCGCAAGTGGCCCGGTCCGGACGGCTGATCGGGACCCGTCAGCGGGTTCAGGCCCGAAGGGCCGTCTCGGAAAGCCCAGGGCGAGGCCTCAGGCCGAGCCCTGGGTACGGGTGATCAAGAACCGATAGCCCTGGAGGGGCGTCTTGGCATCGGGCCCAGCCCTCAGCAGAAGGCCCAAAGCGCCCCTTAAGGGGCTTAGCGCCAGGCGGCCGCAAACCCAGGGCTCCGGCCTTGGGGCCTCGCCCTGGGCTTGCCAAGGCACCGCTTTGCGGTTCAATGGAGCTTCGTGCGCCCAAATCCAAGATCCAAAGTCGGGGGACATCCGTGAGCAAGTCCGTGTGCAGACGGTAGCGGACGATTCTTGCGGGCTGGCCTACACGTCCATTCGGCGTCATCCCGGCCGGGAGCGTCAGTAGTCGTCATGCGAACCGGCCTCTTTCCCCGCGGGACCTTCCACCGTACAATCGTCCCGCAGGGCGGGAATGTGTGAACCGTAACTCCTGCGGAAAGGGTTGGTGACATGCCTGAGAACTTCAGCAACGCGATCAGCCGGCGACAAGTTCTCAAGGGCGGGCTGATGCTGGCCGGCGGCCTGGCCGTGCTGGGGTCGCGGCGAGGCTGGGCGGCGGACGAACGGTCGGCTCGGTGGGCGTTCCTGTCCGACACGCACATCCCGGCCGACACGGAGAACAACTATCGCGGGTTCTATCCGTACCGCAACCTGGAGAAGGTCCTGCCGCAGGTGGCCGCGTGCAGTCCGAAAGGTCTTGTCATCACCGGCGACCTGGCCCGCCTGACGGGCGAGGTCGGAGACTACGATAACCTCAGCAAACTCCTGTCGCCCCTTACCGAGGAGCGGCCGGCGTACCTGGCCCTGGGCAATCACGACAACCTCGCGAACTTTCAGAAGGTGTTTGCCAAGCCGTCCGGCGAGAGACAGTCCGTCAAGAAGAAGCACGTATTGGCGGTCGATGCCGGTCCCGTGCGGTTCCTGCTGCTTGACTCGCTCCTGGCGACCAACCTGACGGGCGGTCTGCTGGGCAAGGCCCAGCGAGCCTGGCTGGAAGGCTATCTCAAAGGCGGCGGCG
The DNA here is from genome assembly GCA_022705325.1 of Planctomycetota bacterium. Taxonomy (GTDB): domain Bacteria; phylum Planctomycetota; class Phycisphaerae; order SM23-33; family SM23-33; genus MWDR01. The sequence goes on from JAKJER010000002.1 coordinate 326,330, forward strand.
ACACGCCGACGATCCTCTTCTTCCACCACACCCTTGGCGACGCCGACGGGGACCTGCTCGACGCCAATCGCCTGTTCGACATCATCCGTCCGGCCCGCGCGGTCAAGGCCGTCGTCTTCGGCCACTCGCACGCGTACGGCTTTACCGAACTCGATGGCATCCACTTGATCAATCTCCCCGCCACGGCCTACACCTTCGGCAAGGCCCAGCCGGTGGGCTGGGTGGAAGCGCGACTCTCGGCCGAGGGCGCCGAACTGGTCCTGCACGCCATCGCCGGCAACACCGAGATCGACGGCCAGACCAAGACGTTGCGATGGAGATAACGCATTGGAGACAGTCGCAGAAGTCTCCGCAATGCCTCTTGCACTGATCCTGAATTGACGCAGCCCGCCGCAGACAGAATGACCCGCCGTCTGGAGCCGATTGCCATGCCCGCCATAGCACAGTCAAACCAATGTCGCACGCGGCAGACTCCCTTCCCCGGCGCCCGCCGCTGTGTGGCGCCCAATCGAGTCTCCCGTACACATCGGCGGCTGGTCGTCTTCGTGGCGATCGTTGCCTTGTCCGTGGCGGCCACACGCGCTGACGACGCATTCAAACCGTTGGCCCCGGGCGTCGAATACCGCCACGAGGTCCGCTCTGCCGGGCCCCAGTCCATACACGTTCTCCGCATCGGCCGGCAGCAGAAGTGGGACGTGCAGACGGGGCTCGGGAAAGGGACGGTGTGCGGCCTGGAGTCGCTGAGCGGGATCGTGCGGCGGGTGGGCGCCACAGTGAAGAAGCCCGCGGTCGCGGCCATCAACGGCGACTTCTACCTTATCAAGCGGGGACCGAACCAAGGGGATCCGTCCGGCCTGCAGATCATGCAGGGGGAATTGGTCAGCGGGCCCGGCGGCGGGACCTCGTTCTGGATCGCGACGAATGGAGAACCCAGGATCGGCAGGGTGGAGGCGAGATTCCGGGTGATCTGGCCTGACGGAAAGACCCAGACGTCCATTGGAATCAACGAGACCCGCCGCGACGATGGAGCGGTCCTGTATACCGCCGCGTTTGGCCTGCAGCCTGACGAACCGCCAAAGGAAGCGCCGACCACCCGCACCAGGGGCGGCAAGGAGTTCGTTCTGGGTCGCATGGCAGGCCAGCCCTGGTCGCCGATTCGCCCGGGAAAGACGTATTCCCTCAAGATCCTGGAAGTCCGCAACGAGGGCGGCAGCGCCTTGCAGGCCGACAAGGCGATCCTGTCCCTTGGCCCCGGCGCGCCGGCGCCGGCGGCGAAGGCGGGCGACGTCGTCCAGGTGGTGATGGAGACGAATCCGAGTCTCGACGGGGTGAGAACCGCCATTGGCGGGGGCCGCACCTTGATCACGGGGGGCCGGTCGCCCGATCTCGGCCCGGCCAAGCAGCCGCGGCATCCTCGCTCGATGGTTGGGTGGAACGACAGGCACCTGTTCCTGATGGTGGTGGATGGTCGCCGCTCGTCGGCCATCGGCATGACGTATCCGGAGATGGCCGCTCTGGCCAAGGAACACGGCTGCACCGAGGCGTTTGAGCTTGACGGCGGCGGGTCATCGACCCTGTGGGCTGGCAAGGTCCTCAACTCGCCGTCCGACGGCCGGCCGCGTGCCCTTGCCAACGCCCTGATCCTGTTCCGCGGGCGATAGGGTGGTTCGCCGCCGGGGCGGCGCCGGAGTTACCGTCCGCCGCTCAACTGGCGGGTGATCTCTTCGAGGCTTCGACCCTTGGTCTCGGGCACGAGCTTGAAGAAGAAGTATGTCGCCACCGCGCAGACGCCGGCCAGCGTGAACATGGCTGTGTGCGTGCCGAACGCAGCCTCGTACCAGGGAAAGGCCAGGGCGGTCAGCATGTTGGTGGACCAATTGACGAAGGTAGCGATGGAGGCGGCCCGCCCGCGGAGGCGATTGGGGAAGATCTCCGGCGTCAGCACCCAGATCACTCCGCAGATGGAGACGGCCAGGAAGCCCATGTACGCGCAGATCAGCAGGGCCACCAGGACCGGCGGGGCCTGGATCAGCATGAACAGGCCCACCAGGCCCAGGGCCACCGTGACGGCGGCCATTCCGCCGATCAGCAGCGGGCGGCGGCCCCAACTGTCGATCTTCCAGACAGCGATGACGGTGCCCGCGAAGTTCACCAGGCCCAGCACGACCATCCACTGAAACGACGTCGCCAGGCCGCTGCCCTTCAGGATGGTCTCGCCGTAGTAAACCACGATGTTCACGCCGGTGAGCTGCCCGAAGAACGAGAGCCCGACGCCCACGATGAGCGCCAGGCGCAGACCCGGCTGGAACAGCTCGCGGATCGATCCGGTCTCCTGCGCCAGCGAGCCCCGGATGGCCGCCATCTCCGCCCGGGCCGCGGGGCCCTCGACGGCGGTCAGGATCCGTATGGCCCGCTCGTCCCGCCCGGCCTTGACGAGCCATCGCGGGCTCTCGGGAATGATGAACAGCAGCAGGAAGAACGCGGCCGCGGGCACGGTCTCCATGCCGAACATGGACCGCCAGGCCTCGTTGACCATGATCCACTGGAAGAAGCCCGGATCCGCGACCGCCTCCGGGTAGCCCGCGCGGTACTGGCTCAGCAACCAGTTCGACAGGTACGCGACGAGGATGCCCAGAACGATCGAGAGCTGGAACAGCGCCACCAGCCGCCCGCGCAGGCGCGCCGGGGCGAATTCCGAGATGTACATCGGCGCGATCACCGAGGCCATGCCCACGCCGATCCCGCCCAGGGCCCGCGCCCAGGTCAACACGGCGAAGCTTGGCGGGATCATCGAGTACAGCGCCGAAATGAACAGCAGGACCGAGGCGGCGATCAGCGAGGGCTTTCGGCCGTAACGGTCGCTCAGCCATCCGGCCAGGGCGGCGCCGGGAATGCAGCCGAGCAGAGCGGAGCTCCCGAACCACCCGACGAGGATCTTGCTCAAGGCGAACTGGCGTTCGATCATCGAGACGGTGCCGGAGATGACGGCTGTGTCGAATCCGAAGAGGAAGCCGCCCAGCGAGGCCACGAAGCACAGCCTCACCAGGTACCAGGCGCCGCCGCGGGGGCTGCCCCCCGCCGCCAGGTCCACGCCAGCGCCCTGCACGGGCGCGCCGGTCGGTTCGGTCATAGCGTCACTCCTTCAAGGAGCTTCCAGCAGTACCACTGCATCCGCGGCAGGTGGAAGGGCCCCTTCCACATGTTGCCCTTGAGCGGCGTCGCGACCTGCCCGTCGCGCCGCAGATAGCCGTACCACTCCCCGTGCTCGCGGTCGGGGAAGTGCGCGTACGTCCAGTCGTGCACGCGCCGATGCCACTGCTCGTACTTCACCTGCCCCGTGACCTGGTGGGCCAGCAGCGTCGCGATGATCGCCTCGTTGTGCGGCCACCAGAACTTCATGTCCTGCCAGTACTCCGTCGGCGACAGGCCGCGGGCGTCGCGGTAGTACAGCAGCCCGCCGTACTGGTTGTCCCACCCCAGCTCGAGCGACCAGTCGATGATGGTCGTGCCCAGGCGCACCAGCTCCGCGTCGTCGCCCCGCAGGCGGGCCTCGCGGAGGATGAACCAGCCGGCCTCGATCGAGTGGCCGGGGTTGATCATCCGCCCGTCGAAGTTGTCAATGAACTCGCCCTTGGGCCCCACCGTCTCCAGCAGGCAGCGGAATTCCTCCTTGAGGAAGTCGCGGCGGATCTCGTCGATGGACTCCTCGATCACCTGGCCGCACAGCGGGTCGTCGCTCGCCTTGCGCAGCTCCTGGGCGGTCACGATCAGGATCATGGGCATGGCCAGGCCCTTCATCGGCCGGACCGCGGGGTCCGTCTTGGCCGCACAAAGCCCCGGCGTGCGATGGTACCGCAGCACCATGCGGAAGATATCCATCGCCTGCCGCGTGAACGCGTCCTCGCCCGAGGCCAGGCCGTACGCCGCCAGGGCGACCGCCGCGAAGCACTCCGAGAACAGGTAGCGGCGTTTTCGCAGCGGCCGGCCCTCGCGCGTGACCGAGAAGTACATCCGCCCGTCGCTATCGAAGCAGTGACGGTTGAGGAAGTCGATACCATGGCGCGACAACTCCAGCCACTTCGGGTTCTTCTCCACCGTGTTGTACAGCGTGGCCAGCAGCCAGGCGAAGCGCCCGTGAACCCAGACCGCCTTGTCGGTCTGGAGCACGCGGCCGTCGCGGTCCAGGCAGGTGAGGTAGCCGCCGCACCTGCGGTCGATCGCCCGGGGAATCCAGAAGGGCAGGGTGTCGTTCAGCAGGCCATCGCGGTAGGTTACCAGGAACTCGTGAACTCGACCGGCATCCATATTTGAAGCACCTCGGTCTTTCTACTGCGGGCGGAAGGGTTCAAGCCCGCAGAAATTCCGATACGCGTTGAGGGCGGCGAGATAGTTCTCCGCCGGCACGCTGGCCGTGATGGCGTTGCTGGCACAGAGGATATGTCCGCCTTGACCGCGGCCCGCTTCCAGGCAGTCCAGCGTGTGGGATTCTACCTCCCGGGGCGAGGCAAAGCTCAACACATTTCCGCAGTCCAGGCTGCCGTAGAGCGTGATCCGCCGGCCGTAGCGCCGCTTCAGGTCGCGCATGTCCATGCCGGCGTGCAGGTCGATCTCCAGGTAGCCGTCCACGCCGCAGCCCAGCAGGAAGTCGTCCAGGACCGGCCCGAGCTGGCCGTCGCTGGCGTTGACCGCCCATCGCCCGTGCCGGTGGACGCGGTCGGCACAGACGCGGACCTCCGGCACGATGAACGCGCGGTAGAGCTCCGGCGAGACCATCAGCGTGTTGCCCGCGAAATCGCCCCCGACGCCGATCTGGTCGATGCCCAGTTCGACGTACTTCTCGATGGCTGCCAGCGATCGCCGCGTCGCCTGGCGGAAGTGCGCGTGGGCGACCGGCGGGTCCAGCACCATCGTCATCATCAGGTCCACGTTGGTCCACAATCCGTGCTCGTATGCGGGCGCCAGGATCGGCAGATCCACGCCTCGCCGCTCCATCTCCTGCCGCAGGAAGACATACACCAGCAGGGCGTCGTCGCTCGGACCGGCCGGGGCAGCCGCCGCGGCCGCCGCCAGTTCCTTCACCCGCTCGACCGGATCATCCGAGGGGATCGCCGGCGGCATGTGCAGCCCCGCGTCACGCTCCCCCGCTCGCGGGTTGGGCCACACGTACATCATGTCATGGCCCAGCAGGCAGGCCAGGTCCAGCCGGTCGATGGCTGACTGGCGCACCGTGCCCTCGAAGCCCAACTCGTCCAACGCCTCGCCCCAATGCGACGGGTCCGCCGCATACGGCCGTCCCAGAAAGGCATCCGCCAGCGGCGAGAGCAGTACGTACTCGAACATCGGCGTACGGTCCGGCTGGACGTGACGCAACGCAGACTCGACTCGTTCTCGCGGTGTCATGCTCATGGTCCGGAAACCTGGCCACCCCGTCCGGCCGCGGAAGGCCTGGCCGCCATGCCGCCGTCCGCGGCCTCCGCCTTCCAGCCATCGTACGCGGGAAGCCGCTATCCGGCTATGCAGGACTGCGCAAAAAGATTGTCCAAACGCGCAACGGTGGTACAATCATATGCGTACTTTGTGGAGCCTGTCGATGAGCAAGACGCAGCACGTAGCCCTGGTCCTGCAGGCCGACGTCGGCTATCACCTGCGGATCATCTCGGGCATCGCCCGCTATGCCCGCCAGCACACGTCCTGGGTGCTGATCCCGTTCCACGACTCGTATTTCCGGGTCCTCCGCGATCTGAGCGCCCAGGACGTGGACGGCATCATCACCCACATCCACAGCCCGGCGCTGGCCCGGCACGTCCGGTCGCTACGGTTGCCGGCGGTCAACGTGTCAGGCTTTCCCCACAACATGGCCCAGGTTCTCAGCGACCATCGGGCTGTCGGGCGGTTGGCCGCCGAGCACCTCCTGGAGCGCGGGCTGCGAAACTTTGCTTTCTGCGGCTTGCGAAAGGCCCCATGGTCGGCCGGACGATGCGAGGGCTTCCGCGACCGCCTCCGCCAGGCCGGCTTCGACTGCACCATCCACGAAGCTTCACACAGTACGTTCTTCCCCAGCGCCCGCAACTGGGACGCGGCAGCCGAGAGCCTGGGCGAATGGCTGGCCTGCCTGCCCAGGCCTGTGGGCATCCTGGCGGCCAGCGACCCGCTCGGACGGCAGATCACCGAGAGCTGCCGCAGCCGCGGCATCCATGTCCCCCGTGACGCCGCTGTCATCGGGGTGGATAACAACGAGTTGTTCTGCCAACTGTCGAACCCGCCGCTGTCCAGCGTTGACGAGAACTGCGAGCGGATCGGCTACGAGGGGGCCGCCCTGCTGGATCGCCTGATGAACTCGCGGCGCGTGCGGCGACAACTCGTGGTCGTGCCTCCTCGCGGCGTGGTCGCCCGGCACTCCACCGAGATCGTCGCCACCGACGATGCCGTGGTGGCCCACGCTGCCGAATTCATCCGCCAGAACGCATGCCGCGGGATCACCATGAAAGACCTGCTGGACGAAGTGCTGGTTTCTCGGCGATGCCTCGAGCTTCGGTTCAAGCGCTTCCTCGGCTGGTCCCCCACCGCGGAGATCCGCCGCGTGCAACTCCAGAAAGCCAAGGAACTGCTGGCCGACACCGACCTGTCCATGCCCCAGATCGCCCACGCCACCGGGCTCTCCAGCGCCGAACGGTTGAGCGTGATCTTCCGCCGCGAATTGCGGACCACGCCTACCCAGTACCGCAAGGCGGCCAGGCGCGGCAGCGGCCCGGACGAGTGAGCCCCCGGCGGCGCCACGTTGGGCGTCAGCGGAAACGTCCGTTGGCTCAAGCCACCGATGCACCTTGGGGACTTCCCGGGACCCCTGCTCCGTATCGACAGAAACTTTTCAAATGGGGTAGGCGCAGTTCCCCGGAGAAGTATAATGGATGTAGTCCGCCCTGCCAGCAGGAGACGGGCACATCGTCCGGCAGAACTCAAGTCGCACTTTCTGGTCGGCAAGCGAGCGAGAGTTAGCAGCATCACGTTTGTTTTCGATGCTGCTCCAAAGCGAGAGGTGAATCATGTTTCTATCGTACCGTACGCTCCGGTGGGCGCTCACTCTGTCACTGTGCGTCGCAATTGGCGCGATGGCCCACGCCGGCCCCATCGCCCCTGGCAAGGTCTCGTCCGGGGAACTCAGCCGGATGCAGCTCCTGTACGCGGTGGACGACGGCCTGTTCGACTTCAACGACGCCTACACGGTCGACAACTCCGCCAGCATTGCGACCGGTTCCTTCGCCCGCGTGGGGTACTACGTGGAGTTGGGGAGCAACTGGGTCTGGGTGTCCATGGACACGTTCAGCACCAACCCCACGATGCTCGGCGTGCCCAAGGCGGGGACCGGCATCGTCGAGAACGGAACGCTGGTCGGCAACCTGCACGTCGAGACCAACACCGGTTCCCCCGTCACGGCCGGGACGTACGCCAACGGGATCATCGAGTTCTGGGCCAGCAACTACAACGCCAACGGCGGCAGCCTCTACGGATCAAATGACTCGAAGTACGACTGGAAGGACAGCGGCGGCACCACCGGCGGCGGGCACGGTTCATTTCAGGTCTTCACCCTTAACGACACGCTCACCAGCGGAAACACCGTGTTCGGCATCACCGCCAACGGCGGCAGCGGAATCGGGGACCAGGTCCCCGAAGGATCCAACGGCAGCCGGGACTGGACCTTCGGCCCGAACACGGGCACCTACGGAACCAGGAATCTGGAAATCTGGGTGGGCCCGTTTGGGGAACTGACATGGGACGCCGCCGGCAACGGCAACTGGGGACAGGCCCGCTGGGTGGGCAGCCCGCCCACGTATCCCGACGCGTACACCAAAGCCGTCATCGGCAGCGACATCGTCACGGTGGAGGCGAACCACGCGGCCCTTTCGTTGACAATGACTGGCGGGCAGGTCTCCGTCGGCGCGGGCAACACCCTCGCCGTCACGGGCAGCCTGGACGCCTCCGCCGGCGCGATCACGCTGGGCGCGGGCTCGACCCTGAAGGTCGGCAGCGGCACGATCGGTTCCCTGGCCACCACCGGAAACTCCACCATCGAAGTGAGCGGCGACCTGAGCGTCTCCGGATCGACGTACAACGACCAGGGCATCGCGGGCACCATGATCAAGCGGGGAGCGGGCACGCTCTCGCTGAACAACGCTTCCGGCAGCGGCGTCATCGCCGCCGATACGACCTTCCGTATCGACGCCGGGACGTTGAAGGCCGTCGGCGCCGACCCGCTGGGGGGCAGCGCGCAGGTCGTGCTCAACGGCGGACAACTCCACATCGATGGGCCGCCCGTCACCGTCGGGGGCCTGGCCCACTACGGGTACCACATCACCAACGATACGCCCCTGGACCTCAACAACAACGCCGGAATGATGGGCGGCACCAACCCGGCCGACCCGACCCTCGGAACGGGATTCTACGGTCAGGCTGTGCTGACCGACGGCCCGGGCGGGCGGGGCCTCGACTTCAACAGCGACGGCGACTTCACCGCCACCGGCGCCGTCGGCCAGAACGACAATTACGGAAACCTGTTTATCGGCATGCTTCACGTGACGCCCGCGACCGCGGGCAACTGGGTCCTGCGGGCCGCCCAGGACGACGATCGCTCCGGCATCTGGATCGACCTTAATCAGGACGGGGCCTTCCAGTCCACCACGGCGGGTCTCGGGTCGGACCGGGGCGAGCAGCTTCGCTGGGAGAATGGCGACTCCGCGGTGGTCAACCTGGCGGCAGGCGACTATATGGTCGGCTTCATCCACCGCGAGGGGAGCGGCGGGTCGGGAGTGGAGTATCGGGTCCTCGCGCCGGGCATGAGCGGCGAGCAGACCATCAAACCGACGGCCGCCAGCCAGTTCGGAATGTGGGCCCCCGTGTCCCTCGCCCCGGCGACCGCCATCCAGCTTCCGGGGGCGATCGACATGACCGGCACGGCACTGACGGTGACCGACCATTCGACCCTCACGGCCGCGAGCCAGGTGGGCGCCGCCTTCGGAACCGTGAGCGTGCAGGACGGCACGTCCCTGACGACGGGGGGCGACGTGCCGGCGATCAGTTTCACGCAGGCCCTCCTCCCCGGCGGCAGGAGCACGTATAAGCCTGAGGTGCCCACCACGCTGACGGGCGCCCTGGGCCTGCCGACGCCCGCCGCGCCTGCCACCCTGGTCGCGGCCGGCAAGTCCGACCTCATCCTGGACAAGGCCCCCGCCGGCAGCATGGCAAACATGACCTTCGAAGCCAAGTCCGGGCGGATGGTTCTCGACTACGCCAACGGCGATCCGACCGGCGGAGCACCCCTGGTGGCCACCGGCGGCACCTTTGCCGTCAAGGGAGTCTATGACCCCAATGCCTCGGTCCCCAGTTCGCTGGGACACTTCGGCTACCACTTCAACAACGACACGCCGATGGACCTGAACGGCAACGGCGGGATGATGGGCGGCGGCGACCCCACCACCGCCGCGGACTTCTTCGGAAGAGCGTTCCTCAAGGACGGCCCCGGCGCGCGCGGGCTTGACTTCAACAACGATGGCGACTTCATGAACACCGGCGCCGTCGGCATCACCAACAACTATGGCAACCTCTTCGTCGGCACGCTGCACGTGACGGCCGCCACGGCCGGCAACTGGGAGCTGCGCGTGGCCCAGGATGACGACCGCTCCGGCATCTGGCTCGACCTCGATCGGGACGGCGTCTTCGAGTCCAGCACGTCGGGACTGGGTTCCAACCGCGGCGAGCAGCTACGCTGGGAGAGTGGCAGCGCGGCCGTCGTGAACCTGGCCGAGGGGGACTACATGGTCGCCTTCACGCACCGCGAGGGCGGCGGGGGTTCAGGGATCGACGTTCGCTACAAGTCTCCTCTCATGGCCGGCGAGGCGGTCGTCAACCCTCAGGACCCGGCCCAGGCGGGCGTGTGGAGCGCCCGCGGCGGCGTCGGCGGGGTGGACATGCAGACCACGCTGACGGTGGATAATGCGTCGATGTCCGGCGCCCTGGATCACATGGGCTACCACATCAACAATGACGGCCTGGCGCTCAACCTCGACGGCAACGGGGGGATGATGGGCGGCGGCGCCCCGACGACGTTCCAGAACTTCTACGGGCAGACGTTGCTCATCGACGGGCCCGGCGGCCGGGGGCTGTATTTCACCAGCGACCAGGACTTCAAGGACGCGGGCGTGATCGCGTCGACCCAGAACGACAACTACAGCAATCTGTTCGCCGGGGAGTTCCACGCCCCCGTCGCCGGCAACTATGAATTCCGCATCCCCAACGAGGACGACGTCGGCGAGATGTGGCTGGACCTGAATCGCAACGGAGTCTTCGACATCGCCAGCGGCGAGAAGATCATCACAGACGGCAACCACAATGCCGTGACGCTCTCCCTCCCCGCCGGAGATTACATGCTGGCGGTGACCCACCGCGAAGCCGGCGGCGGCTCCCGTATTGAGGCGATGTTCAAGACGCCCGCCATGTCCTCGCTGGCCTACATCAAGCCCGGCGACGCCGCCCAAGCCGGCCTGTGGTCGACCCTGGAGCCCACCTCCACCCTCGAACTCCTCAGCGACACGACCACGAACCTGAGAGAACTGGTCCTCAAGAAGGGCAATCTCCGGATCACCGGCGGCAGCCTGCTGACGATCGAGCAGGCGAGCATCCCGACGACCACCAGCGGCAGGGTCGGCCTGATTACGGAGACGACGACCGTTCTGACCGATCAACTCGGCCTCAACGGTAATGGACAGACCGTGCGGATCGCCAAGCGCGGCCCGGCCGATCTGATCCTGAACAAGGCGGGCACGGGCCTGGACAACGCCACGTTCCTGGCGCAGGAGGGACGGTTGGTCGCCGTGCACGGCTCGAATCCGTTCGGCGGGGCCTCCCTGGAGATCAATGGGGGCGAGATCGTCCTGTCCAGCGCCGGAGGCAATGTGACCTACGATAACCCGCTCCACGTTTCCGCCAACGGCACGGTGACGGCCGGGCAGGCCGGCGGCGGCGTGGCCGGACCGCTCACGGTGACTCTGGGCAGCACGGCCAACGGAGTGAACATCGACCCGGGCAAGACGCTCACCCTGCGCTCGACCGACAACTACTCGCTCAACGTGGCCGGGCAACTCACAGGCAGCAACCTCAAGGTCACCGAGGGAACCGTGGCCCTGCGCGGCGGAGACACGGTCGTCAACATGGACCTCAGCGGCGGCACGGTCAGCACGCCGGGCCTGACCGTCACGGGGCAGTTGACGCTTGGCAAATCGACCTTCTCCGCCGCCACGGGATCGTTCCAGGCGGCCGGCGACCTGACGACCAGCGGGCCTGGCACGATCATCCTGGGCGGCGCGGGCTCGGTCCTGATGGCCCAGGGGCCCCTGGTCAACAACGCCCAGGGGGTTTTCTACGGAACCGCCAGCGGCAACACCAACGAGACCGCCCGCAACCCGGGCATTGCCACGAGCACTATCGACAACTTCACCCAGACGGAGAACTCGATCGCCGGCAACACGACGGAGATCTACACCGGCTGGTTCTACGACGCCGACGGCCACATCTCGTTTACCGAGTACCAGGACGACAACGGCCGGATATGGATCGACGGCGATTACATCGGCGAGGACCCGATCACGAACAGCGGGACGCTCCTGCTTTCGGACGATACGTGGAATCTGCGGTCCTATAGCACGAATACGGGCTCGCACCCCAATCGAGACGCCAATGCCGCCGACATCGCCACCGCTCCCGGATGGCACAGCTTCGAGTTGCGGATCAGCAACGGAGGCGGCGGCAGCGGAGTACAGGGGTATCCCGGCTTCGGTGTCGACCCGACCGGCGGCAGCAACTTCATCAATCCCAAAGACGGACTGATCAACTTCTTCACCTACGACCTCAGTCAGACCTATATCGCCCCGGCCCTGATCACGGAGCGCCTGACGGGCACGGGCGCCATCGTCGGCGACGTGGAGTTGGCTGCCGGCGCCACCCTGGCCCCGGGCGGCAGCATCGGCCGGATCGACATAGCCGGCGACCTGACGCTGGGGACCGGAGTGGTCTACGAGTGGGAATTGGCGCCGGGCGGATCGGCCGATCTCGTCTACGGCAACGGTGGCCTGCTGACGTTGGGCCAGTGGACTGTCCGGCTGATGGACCTCGGCGGCTTCTCCCGTCCGACCGACGTGTGGGAGTTGTTCGCCAACTTCGAGGTAGACTCCGTGGGCCAGTGGGATATCGACTACAGCGGCGCGCCCATCGAGTGGAATGGCGCCTGGATCTACCAGGACGGCACGAATGTCTACCTGACGGGCCTGAGCACCGTTCCCGAGCCGGCCACGATGGCCCTGCTGGGCATGGCGGCATGCGGCCTGGGCGGCTACATCCGCAGACGACGCGCCGCCTAGACGCACGGGATAGCCGGATTCGCATCCCGGGCCCTGTCGGCCTCCCCAGGCCCCAGGGCCCGGTTCTTTTGTGCCTGTTTCCGGTTTCGAGAGAAGGACCGATTCCTCCGGTCGCTCCACCCCGCTTGGCGGCAGCCATACCGCAAATCACTGCGATCACGTCGGGCGCCGTCGTCTTGCATTCGTCCGCGTACACAGGCGGCTTGCGGTCGGACGAGTGTGGCGGTAGCATTCGAAACAACCCAAGGGAGCCCCAGAGACCATGAAGGACTTTGACCAATTGCTAGCCGAAGTCGAGAAGCACCCGAAACGCCGGGTGGCGGTCGCGGTCGCCCAGGACGCGTACGTGCTGGAGGCGGCCGTCCGGGCCGATGAGGGCAACATCGCCGACTGCGTCCTCGTAGGCGACGAAGGCGAGATTCGGCGCATCGCCGCCCAACGCGACATCCCCCTGAACGCCGTGGAGATCGTCCACGAGGCCGAGCCCCTCCACGCCGCCGCCCGGGCCGTGCAACTCGTCGCCGACGGGCAGTGCGAGATCCTGATGAAGGGCTACATCCACACCGATGACTTCCTCCGGGCCGTCCTCGACAAGGCCCACGGACTGCGCACCGGGTCTATCATGAGCCACGTCTTCGTCGTCGAGTGGACCGCCCAGGACAAGTTGCTGTTCATCACCGACGGGGCCATGAACATCGCGCCCAACCTGGAACAGAAGGCGGCGATCCTCCTCAACGCGGTGCACCTGGCCAACCTGTTCGGCCTGCCCGAGCCCAAGGTGGCAGCCCTGGCGGCGGTGGAACTGGTGAACCCGGCCATGCCTGCCACGCTCGACGCCGCCGCCCTGGGCGCGATGGCCCAGCGAAACCAGTTCGTGCCTCACGCCATCGTGGACGGGCCGTTCGCCCTCGACAACGCCATCTCCCCCGCCGCCGCCGCCCACAAGAAGATCACAGGTCCGGTCGCCGGGCGGGCCGACATTCTGCTCGTGCCCGACATCGAGTCAGGCAACATGCTGGCCAAGTCGATGGTCTACTTTGCCGGGCGGCGCATGATCGGGCTGCTGCTTGGCGCCAAGGCCCCGGTCGTCCTGACCAGCCGGGCCGACACCACCGAGGCCAAACTCCTCTCCATCGCCGCCGCCGTCCTCATGGTCAACCGCAAGCGCCAGACCCAACTCAAGGTCGGCAAGGTGCATTTCTGACGGCCGGCGCCCAGGCGTTCCCGATTGCCTCCCCGTGGTCCCCCGAGGAATGAAAAAGCCGCCGGCGGGAGTCAATCCCGTCGGCGGCTGTTCTTTTCCGCTCCTCAGCCCGCCTCGCACACAGGCGGTCCGGGACGATTATTTCTTCTTCTTGGGCTTGTCCTGGCTTTCGGCAGCCAGAGCCTCCAGGGCCGAGATGGGGTCAATCTCTTCCGTCGCGGGCTCCAGGTCGCCCAGGATGACCTCCTCGTCGCCCTCAGCCTCGGCGGAAACGTCCGCCTCGAGATCGATCACTTCGGCCTGGGCGGCCTCGGCGGTCTCCGCCATCCGCTGGCCACGAGTCTTGACGGGGTGGATCTCCTCGGGCTGGCCGTCGACCTGGACGGTGAAGATGACCGGCCCGATGACCAGGCGGTCGCCGGCCTTCAGTTCCACCTCGGTGATCCGCTTGTTGTTGACGTATGTGCCGTTGGACGAGGCCAAGTCCTTCGCCTTGATCTGGTCGCCCGCGGCACTGATCTCGCAATGCCGCCGGGAAACGCTGACCAGCGGAATCTGCAGATCGCAGTTCTCGCCGCGCCCGATGACGGTAACGGCGCTGCGGACGGGGAAATCCTTCCGCTGACCGTTCGTCTTGAACATCACCAAATTGACGTCCATACGCTAACCTCTGTAAGTGCTAGAGAATGGCATTTCCTGCACGTGAGAAAAGTGCCGAATCGGTATAGTATTCTAGAGTGTGTCCCGATTCCTGCAAGAAAAAACCTGCGGAAGTTTTGCCCGCACCCGCGGCAGCGGCCCTGTACGTCCACGTCCCGTTCTGCCGCGCCAAGTGCCGCTACTGCGACTTCTACTCCCTGGTCGCCGAGCCGTCGCTGGCCCGCCGCTATGTCCGCGCCTTGCGGCGTGAGTGGGCCCGCCACCGGGAGCGCCTGGCCCGCCCGCTGACCAGCACGTTTGTCGGGGGCGGCACGCCGTCGGCCATCCCCATCGAGTTGCTGGACGACCTGCTGGCCCTGACAGGCGAACTCTGTGACACCCACGGCGAATTCACGGTCGAGATCAATCCCGGCACCGTCGACGCGAGCCTGGCCGACCTGCTCGTCCGACGCGGGGTCAACCGCGTCAGCATCGGGGCCCAGTCGTTCGATCCGGGCGAGTTGCGTCTCCTGGGGCGAATCCACGACGCCGGGCAGACTGGCTCGACGGTCCGCCTGGTTCGCGACCGAGGCATCGAGAACTTCGGCCTGGACCTGATCTACGGCATTCCCGGCCAGGACGTGTCCTCGTGGCGGCGGACACTCGGGCAAGCCCTGGACCTGGGGATTGCTCACCTGAGTTGCTACGCGCTGAGCTTCGAGCCCGGGACACCCCTGGAGGACGATCTGCGCGCCGGCCGGGTCCGGGAGGTGGACGAGTCCGTCCAGCGGGAGTGCTACGAACTGGCCATCGACCTGGCCCGCCAGGCGGGCCTGGAGCACTACGAGATATCCAACTTCGCCCGCCCGGGTCGGCAGTGCGTTCATAACCTGACGTACTGGCACAATCGACCCTACCTCGGGCTGGGCCCGGGCGCCGCCAGTTATCTGGACGGGCAGCGGCGAACGAACGTGCCTGATCTGGCCGCCTACCTGGCAGCCGTCGAGGCGGGGCTTTCGCCGCCGGCAACGGACGAGTGCCTTGTCGGGAAGCGTCACCAGGCCGAGACGCTCATGCTGGAATTGCGGTTGATCGAGGGGGTGGACCGGCGGGCCTTTGCCTCGCGGTTCGGCGTGGACGTGGTGGAGGCCTTTTCGAGCACCATTTCCCGCTATGCCGCCCAAGGGGCGGTGGTGGTCACGCCGGACCGGGTCCGTCTGAGTCGCCGGGCGTTGTTCGTCGCCGACACGATCCTGGCGGACCTGCTGGCCGAGGTGAGTCTGTAGTGATTGCTCCGTCGGTGCGGGGCGCCCCCATTTCCCGTTCTGTAAAAATCCATGTCGGTTAATGAATCCCCAGGGGTGGGTCTCCGATAACAGGAGTGTGAGGAATTGCCGGGACCAGTGCGTTTGCCGCTCTGCAAGGCGAATGGTAGGTTTCCATTGGAGTCCTTCGAGACTGCGGAAACACGGCAAACCAACCGCGAGGTTGGGACGCAAAGCGTAGAGTCCCACGAGGACAGTCTTGCTGCCCGCGAGTCGGTCGCAACGTCGATCTTCCCGGCAGCAGTGCCTCGTTGTCGCTCGCGCAGGGCGTCCAGGAGAGGATCATGGCGTTGAAGATCGTCAGAGGCAAGAGCCTGCCCATCGGGGTGGACATCGGCACGACGGCCGTCAAGATGGCCCAGTTGCGATCCACCGAGGAAGACATCGAGCTGTTGGCGGCCGGGGCGGCCATTGTTCCCACATACTGCCGAGAGGATCTGGGGGACCGCCTCGACACCATCGCCCAGAACGTCCGCAAGATTCTCAAAACCAACGCCTTCCGGGGGCGCGAGGCGATCCTCTCGCTGCCGGCCGAGGCGACCTTTGTCCAGCATGTCAAGCTGCCGCGGATGACCCCCCAGGAGATACCCGTTGCCTTGCAGGTGGAGTTGCAGGGCAAGCTCCCCTATCCGGTGGAAGACGCGGTCATTCGGTTCGTGATTGCGGGCGAGGCCTACGGTGACGGCGACCCCAAGCAGGAGATCATCGCCATCTGCACCGCTCGTCACGTGCTGGACCGCTACCTCGCGATGGCTCGCAAGGCCAAGCTGGATATCGTCGGCGTGAACGTCGAGTCGTGCGCGGTGGTCGAGTGCTTCGCCCGTCTCTTCCGGCGTTCCAGCGACACCAGCCGCACGATTCTCTTCATCGACCTGGGGGCGGCCAGCACGCAGGTGGTGTTGGCGCACGGACCCCAGATTGTCTTCGGGCACAACCTGTTCTACGGGCAGGAGGTGATCGACCGGGCGGTGGCCGACGGCATGCGGATCACCGTGGAGCAGGCCCACGCGATGCGGATGGACCTGATCAAGGGCAAGAACGAGGGGCTGGCCGAGGACGAACTGTACCGGCTGATGAACCCGACGCTGGACCAGTTGGCCGGGGAGTTGACCAAGTGCCTTCGCTACTACGAGGCGGTATTCCGCAACCAACCGGTGGAGCGGGCGATCTTCGTGGGTGGCGGGGCCTATGACAAGCGGCTGTGCCAGATGCTGGCGCAGCGGCTGAACCTGCCCGCGCAGGTTGGCGACCCGCTGGTGCGGATCAAACGGGTCGAGGGGGCGGGACTGGGCATTGGGTTGGACCGTCGCGAACCGCAGCCCGACTGGGCAGTGGCCGTGGGCTTGAGCCTCGGCGCGGCGGCTTGAGGAGACGTCATGAGCACGATTAATCTACTGCCGACCGACTACCTGGCCAACCGGGCCCGCCGCCGGGCCAACGCCCTGTGCCTGGGGATGTTCCTGGTGGTCATGTCGGGCGTGCTGGGCGCAGCGTTGGTGAGCGAACAGAGCGCCAGGCGGACGCGAGAGGTCCGTGATCGCATCGATGCCTCGTACGCGGACGCCGCCAAGAACATCGCCGAGATGTACCAGCTCGACCAGCAGAAGAAGAACATGTTGCGCAAGGCGGAGTTGACCGGGTCGCTGGTGGAGCGGGTTCCGCGATCCACGGTGCTGGGCGTGATCACTAACGCCCTGCCCGTCGACGCCTCGCTGACCAAGATCACCATGGGCACCAAGCGAATCGTCAGCCTGGTCAACAGTTCACCGGTCAAGGGCGGCAAGCCCGCGACCAAGTTTCAGGCGGCTGCCCAGCAGGCCGCGCAGGTGACCGCAACCACGGTGGAGATGGAGATCGCCGGCCTGGCCAGAACCGACGTCGACGTGGCTCGGTTCATCGCCGCCCTCCACCGGTGCCGGCTCATGACCAGCGTCGACCTGGTCTATAGCCAGGAGAAGATGATCCAGAAGGTCCTCATGCGCGAGTTCCGCGTGAAGCTGGAACTGCTCCAGAACACCGACGCCATCGACGTGGTCAAGGAGATGGAGCAGGAGTTCCAGGAGAAGAACAAGCAGGATGCGCCAGCCGCCGAGGCGCCCTCCGGAGAACAGGCATGAAACTCGGGCTGCGAGAGATCGTTTTTATCGTGCTGCTGATGGGCATGCCCGTCGGGGCGTACTTCTTCGTCTTCCGCCCCCATAATCAGCGGGACGCCGAGATGATGCACCAGATCCAGGCCAAGCAGACCAAGCTGCGGGCGCTCAACCAGGCCATGGGAACCCTGGGCGATCTGAAGAACGAGATTGGAGCCCTCAACAAGGCGATCAAGTTCTTCGAGTCCAAGCTCCCCAGCGAGAAGGAGATCGACAAGGTCCTCCAGGAGGTCTGGCGTCTCGCCGAGGCCAATAAGCTGGCCACCAAGTCGATCCGGACGCTGGAACGGTCCAGCCAGAACTGCTTCACCAATCTGGACGGCCCCCACGCCGAACAACCCATCGCCATGCAGCTCGAGGGTGATTTCATGGGCTTCTACTCGTTCCTTCAGGCCATGGAGAATCAGCCGCGGATTATCCGCATCCACAAGATGGCCCTGAGCAAGCCCGACCGTACGAGCGACGCCACGCCTACGACCGAGGGCCGCATGAAGGCGGAGTTCACCGTGTCCGTCTTCTTTGAGCGGAACCGCCCCGCCGGGACCTGACCGCCCGCGACAGCGCACGCAGAGCCAACACGAAGCACGAGGAGCAGCAGATATGGTGGACGAATTCAGTCTGATTGAGGAGCCCGACGAGATCGAGGCCGCTCCGACCAAGCCCTCCAGCGCGAGCGGGCGTCGGCGCAGCCTGCCCAAGCTCTCGCTGCTCAACGGGAACCTGGGCCTGCTGGCCATGTTCGCGGCAGGCATCGGGGCAATCTATCTGCTGAGCCTGAGGACGGGTCCGGCCAGCGCGTCGGCGGAGACCAAGTCGGCCGAACTCCAGGTCGATGACGCCCTGACTCGCCTGAGCAAGGGCGACCCGAACACCGTGAAGGCCTCCATCGTGGTCAGCACGTTCTACCTTCAGGCCCGTCAGCGGCAGATCCCGCCCGAACACCTTGTGCAGAACCCGTTTGTCTTCCGTCTGCCCGCGCAGGCGCCGGTTATGGCAGTCAAGGTCGATAAGCCGGTCGTCGAAACCCCGCCGGATGAACTGGTGGCACTGGACGAGGTCCGCAACTTGCGTCTCCAGTCGGTCATGCAGGGCGCCAGCGGAGCGACGGCCATGATCAGCAACAACCTCCTGACTCAAGGTCAGAAGATCCGCGGCTGGACGGTGAAGAGGATCGAGTCCGACCAGGTGGTGTTGACCTTCCAGGAGCACGAGCACGTACTGAAGCTGCCCCGCTGAGCGGCAGGACACAACAGCGAAAGGCCCGAAGTGTTGAAGGCTACGCGACAACCTGACAACCCAGCCCCCAACGTTGAGGCGTCCAACGGCGAACACGTGGAGTTCGCCGAATTGTGGACGCCTTCGGAGGGGCAGCCTACCTGGCGCGGGCCCGAGCGCCTGCTGTTGGACAGCGGGCAGATCACCCTGGAACAGCTCGACAAGGCCCGTCAGCGGCTCACGGACAACCCCCGCCTGACAGTCCTGCAAGCGCTGGTGCTGGGGGGTGACATTGACGATGTGACGGCGCTGAAGGCCCTGGCGGAGTACTTCCACCAGCCCTTCAAGCGGGTGGCCTCCGCCGAGGTCGACCCCGACGTCTTCGCCCTCCTGCCCCTGGACTACCTTAAAGCCAAACATATCCTCCCCATCCGCCGGGCAGAAGAAGGGATCGTGGTAGCCATCACGGACCCGGCCGACATCTTCCTGATCGAGGACATCAAGAGGCGCCTGAGGACCCGCGTTCATTTCGCGGTAGCCCCCCAGGCCGACATCCAGCGGGCAGTTGAAGACCTCACTGTCAACCCCAGCCAGCAGGTCGAAGAGATCATCAAGGACATCCAGGACGACACCGTCGAGGTGGTCGAGGTCAAGGCCGAAGAGGTGACCGACCTGGAGAAGATCGCCGGCGAGAGCCCGGTCATCCGCTATGCCAACTACCTGATCTCCCAGGCGGTCAAGGATGGGGCCAGTGACATCCACATAGAGCCGGGCGAGAAACGCCTCCGCGTCCGCTATCGCGTCGACGGGATCCTGTTCGACCAACAGGCCCCCCCGCTGCAGATGCACGCGGCCATCATCTCCCGCCTGAAGATCATGGCCAACCTGGACATTGCCGAGCGCCGCCTGCCCCAGGACGGGCGCATTCGGGCCTCGGTTCATGGGCGCAACGTCGACCTTCGCATCAGCATCCTGCCCATCATTCACGGCGAGAAGTGCGTCATCCGTATTCTCGACAACCGCTCGATCATGGTCGGGCTGGAACAGTTGGGAATGCTCGAGGACACCCTGGAGGCCTTCCGCCACGAGATTCTCCAGCCGCACGGCGTAGTCCTGGTGACCGGGCCTACCGGCAGCGGCAAGTCGACGACGCTGTATTCCGCCCTCCAGGTCATGGACTCCACCCGGATGAACATCTCCACGGTGGAGGATCCGGTTGAGTACGAGCTGGCCACGGTCAACCAGGTCCACGTGCACGACAAGATCGGCATGAGCTTCTCCGCCGCCCTGCGCAGCCTGTTGCGTCAGGACCCGGACGTGATCATGCTGGGCGAAATCCGCGACGAGGAGACGGCTCGCATCGCCGTCCAGGCCTCGCTGACCGGCCACCTGGTGCTGTCCACGCTGCACACCAACGACGCCCCTTCGAGTATCACGCGGCTGATCAACATCGGGGTGGAGCCCTACCTCATCAGCGCCGCGGTGAACGCGGTGCTCGCCCAGCGCCTGGTGCGGCGGATCTGCCCCAACTGCAAGGCCCCCGTCAGCGAGCTGCCAACGACCGAGCAGGCGTATCTCAAGCGAATCGGCGTCCAGCTGGATGCCGTCTTCCGCGGCGCCGGCTGCGAAAAGTGCCGCCAAACCGGCTACAAAGGCCGGGTGGGAATCTACGAGTTCCTCGAGCTGACCGACGAGGTGCGGGATATCACCAGCCGTGGACCGACGTTGAACGAGCTGCGCCACGCCGCCCGCGACAGCGGGATGCGGACCCTCCGCGAAGACGGGCTGCAGAAGGTCGCCTCCGGACAAACCACTATAGAAGAGATTATGCGGGTAACGGAAACGTGACGTACGTTTCAGTAGGCCATCGTAGTCGATCACAATTGGAGCACAAATGGACTTCCTTCAGGAACTGTTGACCAAGGCCCTTCAGAGCAAGGCCAGCGACGTGCACATCGTGGCGGGCTTGCCCCCGCTGTTCCGCATCCACACCATCCTGGAGCCGGCGGGCGACTACTCCCCGATGACCCCGTCGCAGACGGAGCAGTTCGTGCGGGACATGGTCAGCCCGCAGCGATTCGCCCAGCTCCAACAGCACCGGGACATCGACTTCTCCACGATGGTCGAAGGTCTCGGGCGTTTCCGCGTGAACGCCCACTACCAGCGGGACACCGTCGCCATCGCCTTCCGCGCCATCACCGACAAGGTGCCGCCCCTCAGCCTGCTCAACCTCCCGCCGGCCATCGAATCCTTTGTGGACCTGCCCCGCGGGCTGGTGCTGGTCACCGGGCAGACCGGTTCGGGCAAGAGCACCACGTTGGCGTCCATGATCGATGCCATGAACGCCAAGTACCAGCATCATGTGATCACCGTCGAGGACCCCGTCGAATACGAGCTGCGCAGCAACAAGTGCGTCATCGAGCAGCGAGAGCTCGGCAGCGACGTGCCCACGTTCGCCAGCGGGCTGCGACACGCCCTGCGCCAGGACCCCGACATCATCCTGGTCGGTGAGATGCGCGACCTGGAGACCACCTCCGCGGCCATTACCGCAGCCGAGACGGGACACCTGGTCTTGTCCACCCTGCACACGCAGAACGCCTCGCAGACGATCGAGCGAATCATCGACATCTACCCGGCCGAGCAGCAGAACCAGATCCGGGCCATGCTCTCCAACACCCTCCAGGCGGTGGTCAGCATGTGCCTGTTCAAACGGATCGACAAGCCGGGCATGGTGCCCGCCTGCGAGATCATGATCTGCAACGCGGCCGTTCGAAACTGCATCCGTGAGAACCGAATCCACGAGATTCCGAACATCATCGCCACCAGCCGTGGCATGGGCATGTGCACGCTCGACGACTCGATCAAGGCCCTGTACTTCAATGGGTTCATCAGTCGCAAGCAGGCCGTGGCCCGCGCCGCCAACCCGGACATGCTGAACAAGGCCCTCAGCGCGTAGTCGCGCCGGGCCGCAGTCGTTGGATGACAATCGATGCCGAGTTTCAAGTACGAAGTGCGAGATTCATCCGGGCAGATCAGCGTGGGCGTGGTCCAGGCGACCACCCTGCTGGAGGCCTCCGCCCAGCTTCGCGGGCGAGGTCAAAGCCTGCTCAACCTCACGCCGGTGGCCGACCGCCCCAGTGGCGTGATGGCCAAGCTCCGCAGCGTCAGCGTCGAGTTCGGGCCCGGGCTCAAGGACGTCATGAATTTCACCAACCAGATGGCGGTCATGATCAAGGCCGGCATCAACATCCGCACCGCAATCGGCAGCGTGGCCGACCAGATGGAAAACGCCAAGTTCCGAGCGATCATCCAGAAGCTCAAGGCGGACGTCGAAGCGGGAACCCCCTTCTCTGACGCCCTGGCCCGCCACCCCAAAGTGTTCAGCCCCCTGTACATCAACATGGTGCGCGCCAGCGAGATGTCCGGCAATTTCGCCAAAATGCTCGAGCGAATCGCAGCCTACCTGCAGCAGCAGTGCGAGACCCGCTCGATGGTCCGCGGGGCCATGGTGTACCCGGCCATCATCGGGGTGATGGCCGTTGTGACGACCATCTTCCTGCTGACGTTCGTCCTGCCGCGGTTCACCGCCCTGTTCGCCGGCAAAGAGGCCCTGCTGCCCACCCCGACCAAGGCGCTGATCGCCGTCAGCGACTTCCTTCGCGCCCGCTGGTACATTGTGGTCGGCGCGTTCCTGGCCGCGGGCGTGTCCTTCCGCATGTGGCTCAAGACGCGCAACGGGCGCATCGCCTGGGACCGCACCAAGCTGCGGATCCCCATCTTCCGCAAGATGCTCCGGGCCCTGTACATCACCCGCGGCATGCACACCATGGGCGAGCTGATCAGCGCCGGCGTGCCCATGCTCGAGACCCTCAAGATCACCGGAGAGGTCTCCGGAAACATCCTGTACAAAGCTCTGTGGATGCAGGTCCACAACTCGGTCAAGCAGGGCGAGAAGATCGCCACCCCGCTGGCCAAGCAGCGCATGCTGCCCAAGAACGTGGTCCAGATGATCTCCGCCGGCGAGGAGTCCGGCAAACTCGGCGACGTGCTGCGCGACGTGGCCGAATACTACAGCGGCGAGCTGCGCAACACGATCAAGGCGGTCACCGCCATGATCGAGCCGCTGATGATCGTCGTCATGGGCGTGGTGGTCGGCTTCATTGCCATGAGCATCATCCTGCCCATCTTCAAGATGTCCAGCCTGGTCAAATGAGGAGAAGCACAGGTGAGCTGATGCAAGGCAGACACAACCGGGTTCGCCGCGGCGGGTTCTCTCTTGTCGAGGTCGCGGTGACCACCACGATCGTGGGCGTTGGCGTAACGGCCCTGCTGCTGTCGGTCGGGTCGGGCACGAAGGTCAACGCCGGGGCCAGCGAACTGACGCAGGCGGTATTCCTGGCCCAGGAGATCCGGGAGTGGACCATCAAGCTTCCCTTCAGCGACCCTGACCCTGCCGACCAGGACAAGCCCCCCGGCTCCGACGGGAGCGATCCCCAGGTCTTCGTCGATGATCTGGACGACCTGATGGGCGTCACCTACTCCCCCCCTCGGGACGGGCGCGGGTTGGCCATCACCTCCGCCATCGGCTGGGCCCAGCGCATCACCATCACCTGGCGCGACCCGGACAACTTGGCATCCATTGTCGGCGACGGCGCGACCGACGTGGTGTACGTGCAGGTCGATATCCTCCACCGCGGGCGGTGTGTCTACACCACCGGCTGGATTGTTGCAAGGAGATAGCCATGCGAAATGTGCCAACCAATGCAAAGCGGCGCGGCGTGGGACACCTGGTGGCCCTTCTGCTGCTGTGCGTGTTCTCCACTCTCGGCCTGGCCATGGTCACCGTGGCCAACTCCAGCCTCAACAAGAGCGACAACCTCCGCGGCACCGCCGACGCCCTGCTGGCGGCCGAGAGCGGTCTGAACTTCATGACGCTCACTCTCGGGCACATCCGTCTGGCCAACGACACGACCGAGGCGAACTTCCTGCCCCGGCTGTACGACGCCCTGTCGGCTCGTCTGGACGGCTCGGTCAACCTCAACGGGCAGGCCTTGCTGGTGGACTCCACCTGCATCTACGTCCCGTCCATTCAGGTGAGCGGACGGACGTTCCGGTGTTGGATCGGCTGGTCAGGTCCCTCCCGCTGCCGGCTCAGTGTCGAGGGGCACGCGGGCCTGGCCCGGCGAACCGTCTCGCTCGATTACGACCTCGTGGGCAAACTGCCCGGGGTCTTCGACTACGGGCTGGCCTCCAAGGGCAAGATCACCATCAGCGGTTCTGCGCGGGTCCTCGGCGTCAACGACTATAGCGAGGCCAACGTGCTGTCCGCCACCACCAGCACGGCCGAGTCCATCCTGATCAGCGGCTCGTCAGTGCACGTCAGCGGCGATCTGTTCGCCGCCGGAGAGTCCAGCTATGTCAGCATTATCGGCTCCCCCTGGATCGCCGGGTCCAGCGACCCGGTCGAGGTGGCCGAGCACATCCACTTCGGCGCCGAGACTCCCGACTTCCCCGAGGTCACCACGGACCACCTGCGCCCGCTGGCGGTCAATGTCATCGACAGCACCACCAAGACCATCTCCGGCGGGGTCTACAACAACGTCGTCATCAAAGCCAATACCAACCCGACATTCGGGAACACAGCCGTTTTCAACGGCATCGTCTACATCGAGCAGCCGAACGACGTGAAGTTCAACGGGCAGGTCACAATCAACGGCTTCATTGTCACCGAGCCCGGAGGCGACCCTTCGACCTGCAAGATCGAATTTGCGGGGACCTGCGACTCTAACGGAATGGACATTCTGCCGGATACCCCGGAATTCGCAGCCGTCAAGGCCGAGACGGGCACGTTCCTGCTGGCCCCCGGCTTCGAGACCAAGTTCACGGGCACTTTCAGCACTATCAACGGCTCAGTGGCCGCCGATCAACTCACCTTCACCGGCACGGCCGAGGGCACCATCAAAGGAACGGTCGTCGGACTCAAGGACCTGCCCACGGTAGTCGGCGGGAACGTGGACATCTTCGTGGACCGCAAGACGACCGACCCCAACCCCACCGGCTTCATCAAGTCCCTGGCGTTCGTCCCGGACCCGGATTCCTATCTGGAGTAGGCCGGCCGCACTGCCGCAAGAAAGCCAAAACTCCTCGCCCCTCGCCAGGCATGAAGGGGATCCAGATCGTACTGTACCTCCAGGCAGCCCTTGCCGATAGGAGGTAGGGTGCACGCCCACACGTTTCGGGACCCGCCGCCGCGACAAGCCTCCCGGCAGCGGGAAGACGTGAACAGTCTGAGAACGCGCTTTGCTCGGTTGTCGCGCCCGGAGTTCGGGACGACAACTGCGGCGAAGGAGGACAAATGGCATGGCATTCACAAGGTAGGAAGGGAATGGCGTCCATCCTGGCGCTCATACTGCTGGCCTTGTTCGCGGTCCTGGCGATCGCCTGCGCCCAGACCTTCAACGCCAGCCTCTGCCAGAGCCGAAACCGCGCCCTGGTCGACACCGCGCGCCTGCAGGCGGAGAGCGGACTGTCTTTCCTCATCCACCACCTCAACCGCGTCTCGCTGCCGGGCGGGGCCAGCGGCGAGGACCTGCTGACCGTCCTGGCCGACCGTCTCGGACAGCGGCTCAACGGGTCGCCCAACCTGGCGGGCTCCAGCGTCTCCTATGACGGAAGCGTCATCACCGTCCCCCCCATCGCCACCGACCCCACAGGCCGCGGATTCACCATCTTCATTCGCCTGGCCTCCGCCTCCACCGTCGCCGCGTGCATCACCGGACGGGACGGCTCCGTTACGCGGTCCATCGGGCTGGACTTCGAACTGGGCACCGGACGGTCGGTCGTGTTCGACTACGGCGTGGCCTCCAAGTCCGCCATCCACCTGGTGGGCAACTCCAAGATCCGCGGGGCCAACGCGCCCGCCGAGGCCAATATCCTGTCCGCCACGTACTCCACCGATCAGGCCTTCAACATGACCGGCAACGCGGAGATCGCCGGAGACATCTCCGCCAGCAACGCCGACGCCTACGCCAGCCTTACCGGAAACGTCAAGATCGGCGGGGTCAGCGCCTCGAACCCCGCCATCATCGATCACATCCACATGGGCATCGGAGAGGTGGAGTTCCCGGAGGTGGACCCGTCGGTCTACGAGCCGTTTGCCACCAACATCGTCGACAGCCACACCAGCACGAACGGCAACAAGTCGTTCACCAATATCCGCATCGCGGCGGGCACCAACCCCACCTTCTCCGGCAACATCACCATCACGGGCGTGTTGTTCATCGAGGCGCCCAACTCCGTCACCTTCGCCGGCAATCTCAACTTCACGGGCGTGATCGTCACCCAGGACGCGGGCGACAACGTCTACGACACCAACACCATCAAGTTCACCGGCAACAGCAACTTCCGCCCGGTGGAAGAGTTGCCGGACCAGCCGCAGTTCACCGGCCTGAAGGCGTTGCCCGGCTCGTTCCTGCTGGCCCCCGGTTTCGGCGTCCACTTCTCGGGCAACTTCGGAACGCTCGGCGGAACGATCGCAGCCGACGCCTTCACGTGGGTCGGCAATGCCAACGGCGTCGTGAAGGGAACGGTCATCAACTACAGCGACTCGACGTTCTCCATGACTGGAAACTCGAACATCACCATCGACAAGTCCGCCGGCAACGACACCCCGCCTGGCTTTGTCGTGCCGGGCAAACTCACCGCCAACATGGAAAGCTACGTGGAATACTGATGATGTCGTACAGACGCAACAAGGGTTTTGGCCTGGTCGAGATGCTCCTGGCCCTGATGATCATGGGCATGCTGCTCACCGCCATCGCCGCGGCTATCCACGCGTCCCTCCGGAGCTATGACCAGAACAACAACCTGGCCGACATCTCCCAGGCCGGCCGGTCCGTTCTCGGGCGGATCAGCTACGACATACGCACCGCCGACGCGGTCAAACTGGACGACCCGAGCACTCGCCTGACGCTCATCCGTCCCCCCGACGCGGCGGGCGTGGTCCGGCGCATCCAGTACGAGTTCACCAACGGCTTGCTGTATTACCGCATCATTGTCAACGGTACGGCCACCGTCAACGAAGTCATCATGGGCACCAGCAATGACGTCGGCGTGACGGGATTCTCCAAGTCGATCCTGACCGGTCTGAACGCCCTGGGCCTTGTCTGCGCCAAGACGGTCACAGTTCGACTGAACATGTTGCAGGACAACCAGGCCCAGTCGATGACGATCTCCGCCTCGCCCCGGCGCAACCAGTCGCTCTAGCCGCCGGGACCTCGTGACTCCCGCCCTCGTCGGCGTCCCCTGAAACAAACCGAGCGGGCAGGCCCGATCGGACCCGCCCGCTCGTGTTGGCTCGTTACGGCGGCTAGGACAGGATGGCGTCCTTGGCGGCCTTGGCGACGCGGAACTTGACCACCTTCTTCGCCGGGATCTTGATCTGCTCGCCGGTGGCGGGATTGCGCCCGATGCGGGCCTTCCGCTTCACCAGGACCAGTTTGCCCAGACCCGGGATGGTGAACCCGTTCTTGGCGTTCTTGTACGCCATCTGGGTCAGATTCTCCAGGACGCCGGCCGCCTGCTTCTTGGCCAGGCCCGACTGCTCCGCCAACTGGGTGATGATCTGCGACTTGGTCAATGCTTTGGCCATTCCTACGCTCCTTCTGCTGGTTAACCAAAACCTGGGGACACTCGAAGAGCCGGTCCGCATATACATCCTTGACGTGCCGCACCCTTCGACTCCGGATCGCGCGACCCGGAAACTTTGCCTGATATTGCGCGGCCTCCTCGCACAGGTCAAAGGAAAACCCGCCAAAAACAACCGAAAAACGCAATTTTCTCTCTGCCAGGGCTCTAAAAACCCCTTTTGATGGGGGTTTCAGAGTCCTTAGTGGCGATTCAGCACCTATTGACAGGGCTTTCGGCCACCTCGCAACACCCCGGGAACGCGTGTCGCTACCTTTGCCATCTCACGCGGCCACCATGACGCGCGAGGAGAAATCCGCGAACGCCCCTTGTCTGGACGGCTTGAACTGGTATAGTAACGGACTCACGGAGAGGTGCCAGAGCGGCTGAATGGGCCGGTCTCGAAAACCGGTGTACCTTCGGGTACCGCGGGTTCGAATCCCGCCCTCTCCGTTTTCTATTTCCCGCTCGAATTCACCCTGCGCCAATGTGACATGGCCGACAAACGCCATGGCGGGGTTCGAACCCGCGGTGCGAGCGGAGCGAGCCCGCGACGACGCCGGAGGCGCCGCGCAGCGAATCCCGCCCTCTCCGTTTTCTATTCCCCGCTCGAATTCACCCTGCGCCAATGCGACATGGCCGACAAACGCCCTGGCGGGGTTCGAACCCGCGGTGCGAGCGGAGCGAGCCCGCGACGACGCCGGAGGCGCCGCGCAGCGAATCCCGCCCTCTCCGTTTTCGTTTCACCCTTCCCTCGCGTGGTCGCTGCACTGGCGATCGCCGCTCTCCGCTTGCCGTCGCCTGGGGATCAGCAGCCCCACCACCAGCCCAGCCAGCAGGATAATCGCCGTTCCGACCACAATCACCAGGTACTTGTGGAGCGGGTTTCGCAGGTGGCACCAGGCCTTCGGCCAGAGGTCCATCTGCGACAGCGACATCCATGCCACGACCAACAGGCCCAGTGCCACGCCGGCAGCGGCGGCGGCGTTCCCTGCCCGCCGGCTGATCAGGCCCAGCAGGAACAGCCCCACCATTCCGCCGCTGAAGATGCCCGCCAGCGCCCACCACGTGTCCAAGGCGCCCTTGATGTTGATCATCAGCAGCGCGGCGGCCGTGCCTACCACCCCCCACGCGACGGTAGCCCCGTGCAGCACTCGCATCGATTGCGCCTCGCTCGCCTTGGGACGCATGAATCGTCGGTAGTAATCCGTCATCACCAGCGTCGCCGACGAGTTCAGCGACGTGGAGACCGTGCTCATGCCGGCCGCTAGAATCGCCGCGATCAACAGGCCGGTCAGCCCGGGCGGAAGTCGTTTCCCGATGAAGTACGGGAAGACCTTGTCGCCGATGTCCTTCGTCGTCAAGCCCGCCTCGATCTCTTTTACCCGTTGGGCGCGTTCGACCTGCCCTGCCGACGCCCCGGCGGTCATGAGCTTCTGCTCGGCCACCGCGTGCCGCACCTCGGCCAGGTCAACGGGATGGACCTGGTACCAGGCGAACAGCGCCGTGCCGATCAGTAAGAATACGGCGCTGACGGGAATGTAGAGCAGCCCCCCCAGCCAGACACTGCGGCGAGCCTCGCGATCGCTGGAGGAGGCGATGTACCGCTGGACGTAGTTCTGGTCGATGCCGAAGTTCTGAAGGTTGATGACCACTCCGTAGACCAGGACGACCCAGAAGGTCGCATCGGTCAATGAAGCGTCGAAGCCCCCCAGCGAGAACTTCCCGTTGGCGGCGGCGATGCGGAAGACCTGGCCCGGCCCCTCGGGCATGCCCAGCAACAGCACGCCCAAGGCCAGCAGGGCCCCGGCCATCAGCACGATCGCCTGGAGGGCGTCGGTCCAGATGACGGCGACGATCCCGCCGACGAAGGCGTAGACCGTCACCGACGCCCCCACCACCAGGATGATCGCGCGGATGTCCCAGCCCAGCAACATGGCCAAGGCCAGGGCCATCAGGTACAACACCGTGCCCATCCGGGCCACCTGGGTCAGCAGGTAGAACACGCTGGCATAGATGCGGGCCCAGGGCCCGAACCGGTGCTCCAGGTGCGCGTACGCCGAGACCTCTCCGCTGCGCCGGTAATACGGCATGAACCACCGGACGGCGACCCACGTTGCGACCGGCAAAGAAAGCGAGAAGACGAACCAACTCCAGTTGCTCGCGTACGCCCCGCCGGGAATGGCCAGGAAGCTGATGCTGCTGAGAAACGTCGCGAAAATCGACAGCCCGCAGGCCCAACCTGGCAACGAGCGCGAGCCGGCGGTGAAACCCTCCGTCGAGCGGCTGCGTCGGTGAAAGTGGAAGCCGATGCCCATGGTGGCGGCGAAGTACGCCCCGAGCACCAGCCAGTCCAGGAGATAGAAATGTCTGCCCATCGCTCCGCTCTCGATCCTTTCCGGCGGCAGCCGTTCGCACTCAGCTTACAGCAGAACGCCTCGGGGGTATAGCTCATCCAAGGTCGAACGCCGGGCGCCCGCAGCCTGGAACTGCAGACCAAGCCTCCAGGTTCGCGGCTCCACTCAATCGGCCGGCCGATAGGCGCCGGACAGGTCCCAGGCGATGGACCCGATGCCGAAGTCGGCCTCGCTGCCCCCGGCCCCCTCGCCCCACTGTATGTACGTCTGACCGGCCTGGGCCAGCGGGTCTCGGGTGGCAGCCGCCCACCGCACGCCTAGCAGCTTGCCGTCGCGATAGACCCAGGCTCGCCCCGTCGCGTCGACAGCCAGGCGATAGACGTGATCGGCGGACCCATTGTCAAGCCCCGTCGCCAGGGGCGCGAACTTCTTGTCCAGCCACAGCACCGCGTTGGTCGTCACGGTGATCATGCTTCGCCTGGGCCCGTCGGGCCCTGCGACCACCGTCTCCAGGTCCACGCCCCGCGTCTGGCTGGTCGAACGAGAGACACGCAGAACAATCTCGACGGTGTGGCCCTTGTCGGCCTTGGCCGAGCCGAAGGAGTCTGCTCGGTCGTCAATCCATCGAACGCGCTGGCCTGGTCCGGTCGTCACTGTCAACCGTCCGCCCTCGAGCCTGACGGCCTTGTCCTCGGTGGTCCCGCTGCCGCTGAACCGCCACGCGAGCCTGGTCTTCGTGGGCGCCTGATCCGCCCGGTACACGACGGTCAGGTCCTTCTTCGCGGGCAACGGCTTGGCGCCGGCGGACGCGTCTGCGGGCCGCTCCTGCGAGGCCGCGGCGTCTGCCCGCGGCGGCGGGGCCTGACGCAGCCAAGCCAGGTTGAAGCGATATTGCTGTTTGGAGCTGATCAGGTGGATCACCCTGTCGGGCGTCTGGTGGATGGACATGTAGCCCCGCGGTTCGGCCGACATGTCGCTCATGGTGAACGGCCCGGTGTTGCCCCCGCCGTCCACGCGGCGCGGGGGACCGCCCGCGGTGATCAGGCGGCGGACCTGCCACGTCTCGCCCTCGTCGTCGCTGAGTGCGGCGAACAGGCCGGACCCCTTGTGGGTCTTGCCGGACGAATCGGTGAACTCCACGCTCTTGCCGAACGACGCGAAGAAGATCGGTCCCTCCGCCAGCCGCGTCAGCACCAGCCGCTGCCCCCCGCCGATAGGCGGAAACGGGCTGGCCTTGTACGCCCACGTGCATCCGCCGTCGGCCGACAAGCTCATGGGCATCTTGCCGTCAATGCTGTTGCCCCGCCCAGACGCCAGCAGCCGCCCGTCCTTCAATTCGACCAGGGCCGCGTGAATCCCCGCCATGACCGCCCCGCTCTTGCCGGACGAGAAGTCAGGAATCGGCTTGCCCTCGGCCGGGTCGGCCCAGGTCTTCCCGCCGTCGTCGCTGACGAGAACGGCCGATCCGCCCGAGCCGCCGGGCACGGCGTCGCAGGGGACGATCAGCCGGCCCCTCCGCGTCTTGATGACCGACTCGATAGGCATGTGATGCAGACCGTGCTCGGGCATGATCAGCCTGGCCCTCGACCACGTCGCGCCGCTGTCGCGCGAGGTTCTCATCACCGTCGCCAGCGCGCCCCACGTGCCGCCCGCGCCCAGGCCGTTGAAGTGAAAGATCGTGCCGTCGTCGTCCAGGAAGAGGGCCGATGCGTGGTCGTTGCGGTCGGGCGCGTCCCAGAACGGCTCGGCCGGCTCCCATTCCGTCGCCCCGCGGCGCAGCCGGCTGGCCGCGATGCCCAGCTCGCGCCCGGGCTCGGTGCGACAGGTGTACCAGATCGCCAACATGTCGCCGTTGGGGCAGGCGACAACGGCCGGGCAGTGATTGTGTCGCGAGAAGAGCGGACCTTCCGAGCCGGGCGGGATCTTCACGTACTGGATGGGCCCCTCGAAGTAGGGCTTGGACATGTCGGGCCCGGCGGACCAGTCGGTCTTCTCCTGGCGGACGTCTCGCGCCCAGCGGCGCGGCGGGACGGGCGGCAGCGGCGGCGTCTTCGGCGGATCGCCGCAGGCCACGCGGAAACCGATCAGCCAGTGCTTGTCGAGCGGCAGCGTGCCGGAGCGGTTGGCCGAGCGGAGATACTCCAGCAGCGTCGAATGGCTCCCGCCGCGCGTGACGCGGAAGTCGCCCTCAGCCCGCCCTGCCGGATCGATCTGGTCCCCTCGGGGGTATGGTCCGTACCAATCGGCGCACCACTCTTCCACGTTGCCGTGCATGTCCAGCAGGCCCCAGGCGTTGGGCGGCGTCCGGCCGACGTGCAGCGGCAGGACGTCGCCCTCGTCGCCCCGCGAGGGGAACCAACTGTTCTTGACGTTCTTGTGGAACTCTTTGGGGAGCTTGTCGCCCGCGTGGTACGGCGTGGTCGTGCCCGCTCGGCAGGCGTACTCCCACTCTGCCTCGCTCGGCAGGCGGTAGGGCTTGCCTTCCTTGCGCGCGAGCCACCGGCAGAACTCGGCCGCTTCCTCCCACGAGACGAACACGACGGCCTCGTCGTCGTCCTTGGAGAATCCGTTCTTGCCGCGGAGGGCTTTGTGCTTTGGGTCGTACTGCTCGTACTGGGCGTTGGTGACCTCGGTGGCCGACAGGTGGAACGGGCGGGAGATCGTCACCTTGTGGACGGGCCGCTCGTCGAAGTCACCCCCCTGCTCCTGGCCCATCTGGAACGCACCGGCCTCGATGCGGATCATCTTCATCCCAAGGGTATTCTGGAAGCCATCTGCCTCGGCCGCCCCGACAGCCGACCATCCCGCCGCCAAAACCAACACAAATGCTAGAGTCGTGGGCGTGTTCAAATCCGTATCCCTATTCGCTGCACAACACCGTCCGGCTTTCTCTACTCAACGCCCCGTACGCCGCGCTTATTCCACCGCTTCCCTTTTCCCGGCGGAAGCAGTGACCAGGTCTTGCCAAAGAACCAAGCTCTTCGATCAGGCCTGGCGGCAGTGCAAGGAGGATCCTTCACGCATCACAGGGGCCAGGCACGGCGCAAGCAACAGGCCGTGACGGAGCCAACGCCCCATCCCGGCCTGTTGGCGGTCGAGCAGGCGAACGCTGCTTACTTGCGGGCCTTCTTGAAAACGGCATTGGCCCGGGCCGCGAGTTGCTTGTCGCGGGTGGTCTTGGCCACCTTCTGCATCACCGGCTTCACCTCGGCCGGGTTGGAGCCCACGATGCGGTCGCCGATGGAGACGGCCGCGATGCAGGCCTCTTCCTTCAACTCGCCGTCCAGATGGGCGGCAACCATCTCCAGCGACTGGAGCGAGGGCACGTCGCCCAGGGCGGCCAGCAGGAGGCGTTTCTCGGCGGTCTGCGTGGCCAGGGCGGCGGCCTGCTGGAGCATCTCCACCTTCTTCTCCACGGGCAGGTTGGCCTGGGGGATCAGGCGGATGTAACCGCGGAGGCTGAGGATCTTGACCTTGTTGTCGCTGCTCTTGGTCAACTCGGCGACGGCGGGCAGGGCGTCGGGGCTGGTCCAGTCGCACAGAACGCGGACGGCGGTGTCCTTGACCTGGGGGTCGCTGTCGTTCAGGGCGGCCTGGACGGCCTGCAGGGCCTTGGGCCCCCCGGCCGTGCGGAGGATGCGAAGCAGGGCCAGCTTGGGCTCGCCCTTGGCCTTGGCGACGGCCTCGACTACGGGGTCGACACAGGCGGACGAGACGACCGCGGTCGTGAGGGTGATGTTCTCGCCCTCGCCGACAGTCTTGGTGGCCGGCTGGCCGCTGACGGTGTAGTCGATCTTCAGTTTCTTGACCAGGCCCTGGGCGGGGTCGCCGCCGAGGGCGGAGTTGCTGGCCTCGATGGTGAGCGTGCCGTCCTTGACTAGTTTGGCGACCTTCTTGGTCACGTCGGCCATCGGACCGTTGGGCAGGCTGCCGTAGACGGCCTTGACGACGGTGACGTTGCCGCTGGCGGGAGCGGTCTGGCGGGCGCACAGCGCCCCGACGGCGCTCTCTACGGCCTTGATCTCGGCATCGCCGCGGCCCTTGAGCAGGACGGCCAGCATCGGGGCCAGCTCGCTGAGTCCCGCGGTGTCGCGGAGGGCCTTGATGGCGGCCAGGCGGACGGATTCGTCCTGGTCGTCGGCGGCCTTGATGAGCAGCACGGCGGCAGCCGGGCCGGAGAAGCGCTGGGCGACCAGCTCGGCGCCCAGGCAGCGGGCCTTGGCGTCGCCGGCGGCCAGCAGGCTTCCGATGGCCTGGTCGCCTTCCTTGCCCGGGAAGCTGGCCAGGCACGAGCGAGCGACGGAAGCCGCCTCGCCGGCGCCCGACAGGGCCAACTGGGCCAGTACGGGCACAGCCGGGGCATAGCCGATCTGCGTGACGCTGCGGATGGCGACGACCTGCACGCCCTCCTTGCCGTTCTTGGCCAATTCCAGCAGGGCCGGTCCGGCGGCGGCGTCGCCGCGCAGGCCCAGCGTCTGGCAGAAGAGGATCTGCTTGTCGGCATTCAGCTTGGGCAACTCGTCGGCCAGGGCCTTGGATGTCTCGGGGGCCTTGAGTTCGAGGGCGGTGCGTGCGGCAGCGCCGACGAGGATCCAGTCGTCGCCCCGGACGGCCTCCATGAGCATGGGAATGCCCTGCGCCTGCCGGGCGAGGACCACGCCGCGGAAGCCGGCGGTGCGAACCTGGTGCGGAGCCTTGGGCAAGGTGCGGAGCTTGTCGTAGAGTGCGATGGCCTGGTCCACCTGGCCCTTCTCGCTGAGCGCCTCGGCGGCTCGGAGCAACCCTTCACAGAAGTTGCTGCGGTTCTCGTCGCTGACGGAGGCCAGCGAGTCCTCTATGGCCTTGGCGGCTTCGACCGTCCCGATCTGCCCCAGCGACTTGGCGGCGGTCTGGGCAGTGGTCGGATCGGCGTCCTTAAGCAGGGCCGCCAGCGCTGCGACGGCCTTGGCGTCTTTGCGGACGCCGATGGAGGCGATGACGCCGACGC
This sequence comes from Planctomycetota bacterium, assembly GCA_022705325.1. GTDB lineage: Bacteria > Planctomycetota > Phycisphaerae > SM23-33 > SM23-33 > MWDR01. The sequence continues at coordinate 361,302 of JAKJER010000002.1, forward strand.
GGTGCAGGCCCGTGAGCTTGCCCAGGGCGGCGCGGAGGGCCTCGTCGACCTCAGGCGCGGGAATCGGCTCGAGCGCATAGCGGGCGTAGTGCGCCAGGTTGGGCTGGTCGAGCAGGCCGGCCAGCACGGGGACGGCCTTGGCCGTGCCGCAGCGAGAGAGCAGGCGGCAGGCGTCGGCCTTGTCCTTCACCGAGGCGTCGGCGGACTTGAGGGTTGCGATGAGCTCGGCCTCGTCGGCCCGTACAGCCGGGGCGGCCATCAGCAGGGCAGCCAGCGCGAGTGTGAGTGCGGTTTTCCACATGATTCGAATTCTCCTGGATAGGATTCGCCTAGTAGGTCCACGGCTCGCGCATGGCTCGGCTGCGCATGCGGTTGGCCTCGTCATCGTTGATGAACACTTCCTTGATCGGGTCGAACTTCAGGTCTCGCTTGAGCCACATGCAGATGTTGGCGGCGTGGACCGTCAGCATGGAGCGGTGCATGACCAGCGGGTTGGCCACGGTGGTGCGGCGGCTCTTGACGCAGTCGAGGAAGTCACGCATGTGGTCCAACGAGCGCCCGGTGCGGGCCACGTACTCGCCGATGACTCGCTTGAACTCGCCCAGGAGCTTGATGGACGAGGCGTCGGGCTTGGAATAGCCGTCGGCGGCGGCGACCCAGCCCTCGGGCCCGTCAAACCGCTCGCCGCACGACCCGTGCCAGTACTGGTTGCCGCGGGCGAGGATCATCTTCACGCCGTTGCCGAACGTGGTGACCATGCCGTCGCCGCTGTCGTTCTGGACGTACTGGTAGGAGACGGGCGAGATGCCGTTGGCGTCGATGCCCGCCTGGGCCTGGGCAAACGTGTGGGCCCCCCACTCGCCGATGCAGCTCGTGTGGAAGTCGTAGTACCCGCGCCAGCCGCCGCTGACGTAGCGGGCGTTGTAGGGCCTCCACGGGCAGGCGCCCAGCCAGGCGTCCCAGTCCACCTCCTCCTTGGGCGGAAGGGGCTGCTCGGGCAGCCAGTCGTGCTTCATCTCGGCCGCGTCCCACGGGGCGATGTGGGCGTAGCACGTATGGACTTTGCCCAGCCGGCCCGTGCGGGCCATCTCGATGCAGAACACGTGATTGGGCTCGCTCAGCCGCTGCGTGCCGGTCTGGTAGACCCGCCCGTAGCGCTCGGCGGTCTCGACGACGGCCCGGCCTTCGGCGATGGTCATGCAGGATGGTTTCTCGCTGTAGACGTCTTTGCCGGACCGCATGGCCAGGATGGCGCCCATGGCGTGCCACCGGTCGCCCGTGGCGATCAGGACCGCGTCGATGTCCGTCCGCGTGGCCAGAAACTCGCGGATCTCGGGGTACATCTTGCAGTCCTCGTTGCCGTAGTTCTTGTCGATAACGTTCTTGATGGCCAGGCGTTGCTTCTTCTGGAGGTCGCAGATGGCGACCACCTGAACGTCCTTCTCGCGCATCATCCATCGCAGGTCGTGCATGCCGCGGTGCTGGATGCCGATGCAACCGGCCACGATCCGCTGGCTGGGGGGCACGGCCCCATCTTTGCCCAGTGCCGTGGAGCGCACCAGCGCGGGCGCCGCCAGGACGGCGCCGGCCTGGGCGGCCGACCGGAACAACCCCCGTCGCGTCAATTTCTGCATACTTGTCTCCTCTGGTATTGGAGCGGGAGCCCGCGCAAGGGACGCGGAAACGTGCAGGCCCGCTCCAGATAGTAACGCGGGGGGCGGAGGGTTCATTTCCGCATTTCCCGGTCGGTCTCGATGGGAGATTCCCTGGATGGTTCGGAGAATCCGCGATACCATGAAAACCAGTGTATCTCTCCCGACAGAAAGGCTTCACGCTGGTCGAGTTGCTGATGGTGGTGGCGATCGTCGCGCTGCTGCTGAGCATGCTGACGCCCACGCTCCAGCGGGCCAAGGAGTTGACTCGGAGGGGGATCTGCGCCAGCAACCTGCGGCACGTCCACGTCTGCACGCAGTTGTACGCCGACCAGAGCCGCAACCTCGTGCCGCCCCGCTACTGGCCCTGGAGCCAGTACCACGTCGGCAACGACTACACCACCGGGGCGCCCCAGATGGCCATGGGCTTCCTGCTGCTGACCAACGGCAAGTACGTTCAGCCGGACATGCTCTTCTGCCCGTCCGACCGGTACTTCTCCCTCCGCACCCACTGGCCGGAAGGCAACTACGGCGGCACGCGGAACTGGCTGGCTTATTGCTGCAGCTACGCCCAGCGCGAGGAGCAGTTGACCTCCTCGGGGGAGTTCGGCGTCCATCCCGAGCGATTCCGCATGCCTTTCGCTCCCTCCAACTGGGCTTACGCCAGCGACTTCTTCACGACGGCCATCCCGGCCAATCCCTACGCCGTCCACAAGGAAGGCTGGATGGTCGCCACGTTCGGCGGGGCCAGCGTCTGGGTGGAGCGAACCGACGAGATATGGGGCGGCATCACCTGGAGCACCGACTACACCGGCCAGGGCCTCACCTGGCAACGGTTTGACCGCTGAGGAACGTCCCTCCCCGCTCTTCATCCGAGTAGGCCCACGGGGTTGACCAACACCCGCGGCCAGCCACCTGCAGAATCTTGCGCGTCCAGCAAGGGCTGCCCGCTCCTGCCGGGGTTGTTTCGGGTGGCTCACGGGCTGGCCCCTCGCCAAGTCATCATCCCGCCGGGGGCATTTGACGGCGTCCGCCGCGGCGTGTATTCTCTTTGTCGCGTGGCAGTTGACATGCGATGGAGAATCTATGGGCAAGAGACGATCTCTGGAACCAACCATGCTGCTGCCGCTGATGGTGGCTGTCTCGGGCCTCATGCTCACGGCGGACGTCCCAGCCGCGGGTTCCGCAACTCCGCCGATGCACCCCTCCAAGCCCAACATCGTCATCATCCTGGCCGATGACCTGGGCGTGGGCGACGTGCGTTGCTGTTTCAAGGACGGCAAGATCGCCACGCCCAACCTGGACAGGCTGGCGTCGCAGGGGATGATCTTCACCGACGCCCACTCCGGATCGGCGGTCTGCACGCCCACGCGGTACGGCATTCTCACCGGGCGGTATGCCTGGCGGACCTACCTGCGCAGCTCGGTGCTGGCCGCCTATGACGATCCGCTGATCGCCGCCGATCGCCTCACCCTTGCCGGCATGCTCAAGCAGCAGGGCTACGCCACCGACTGCGTCGGCAAGTGGCACCTCGGCTGGGACTGGCCGTTCCGGTCGGCGGACATGCGCCAGAAGTACGGACGCGCCCACAAGGGATGCGTCGGCCAATACGCCGAGCCCAAGGACTTCGATTGGAGCCAGCCCATCGCCAACGGGCCGACCGCCCGCGGCTTCGACACCTACTTCGGGACGCACGTTCCCAACCAGCCGCCGTACTGTTTTATCGAGAACGACCGCACCGTGGGCCTTCCATCGGCCATGTTCGACCGCAAGACGGTTCCCGCCTATTACTGCGTTGGCAGTCCTGGGCCGATCGTTCCCGGACACACGTTCGAGGCCATCCTGCCGGCCATCACGAAACGGGCCACGGAGGTCATCGCCAGGCGGGCGGCTGCCAAGCAGCCGTTCTTCCTCTATTTCGCGCTGACCTCGCCGCACGAGCCGGTCGCGCCGTCCAAGCAGTGGCTGGGCAAGAGCGGCATCAGCCCGCTGGCCGACTTCATCATGCAGACCGACGACGCCGTGGGCCAGGTGATGCGGGCACTGGAGGACAGCGGCGTCGCCGACAACACGTTGCTGATCTTCACGGCCGACAACGGCCATTGTCCCTACACCGGGCTGACTCCGCTCCTGAAGGCCGGACATCGCCCCAGCGGCCCCTACCGCGGCTACAAGGCCGACATCTGGGAAGGCGGCCACCGTGAACCGTTCATCGCCCGCTGGCCGGGACGGGTCAAGCCCGGCTCGACCTGCTCGGACGTGATCTGCTTGACCGACTTCATGGCCACGTTCGCGGCCGTCACGGGGGCGGAGATTCCCGCCAACGCCGGCGAGGACAGCGTCAGTTTCCTGGGCGACCTGCTGGGGACGGCCAGCGGGCCGTGCCGCGAGGCCGTCGTCCACCAGGGGTGCAACGGCGGGCTGTCCATCCGGCAAGGACAGTGGAAGCTGGAATGCACCCCGGGATCCAACGGCTACGGTTCCGCCAGCAAGCCGGGCGATGCCGAGGCACGCAAGCAGGGGCTGCCGGAGGTTCAACTGTATAATCTGTCGACGGATGTCGCCGAGCAGAAGAACCTCCAGGCGGAACACCAGGAAGTCGTTGCCCGACTGACCGCCCTGCTCCGGAAGTACATCGACGACGGCCGCAGCACGCCCGGGCCGAAACAGAAGAACGATGTCCCCGTGAAGCTCCCTGTCGCCAATCTTCGTCGCCCTTGATGGAGACAGGACTGTCCGGGCCGTGGCTCCGCGACTACTTCTTATCCAACTCCGCCACCAGGTCCAGCAGGCCGTAGTCCAGGTAGCGGTCCTGCTTCTTGGCCTGGAGCGCCTTTCGGACAGCGGGCAGGGCCGGTCGGGCCTTCTCGCCCAGCAATTCGAGCGTACGGGCGGCGTAGATGGCATACGACTGGTCCGGCACAAGCGCGTCGGCCAGCACCCCAACCGCCTTCGCATCGTCGCATAGCCGCAGCACCGCGCCGGCCGCCGCGATCCGCACCGAAGGCTGGGCGTCGTCCATGGCCCGCTTCAATTCCGCCAGCACAGGCCGGGCCTTCTCCCCGACAGCTTCCAGGCCCCGCGCCGCCCACATCCGCACCGCCCCCAGTTCGTCTTCCAGCAGTCTCGCCTGGCGCTCCACCGCCTCGGGCCGCCCCACCAGTTCCGCCACCTCCAGAACCCGCTCCAGCGGATAGGCCTTCTCGTCCTGCGCGAGTTGCCACGGCGTAGAGCCCTTCTCGCCCGCCTGCTGGAGATCCTCTTCAGGCAGGAATCCGCTGTCGCGCGTCCGCAGCGTCCACTCGCACATCGCCTTGCGCATCCGCCCCAAGGCGGAGGCATGGGCAGCATCGCCGGCCAGGTTGCGCACGTTATGCGGGTCGGCCTGGACGTCGTAGAGTTCCTCGACAGCCGCCTTGGCCGGGCCCGCGTAGCTCAACTGGTCGGCGTTGAGCTTGCCCTCGCGGGCCAGGCGGGCGATCTCTCGCCGCATGGGGGCCTGGTCGCTGTAGTGCTCCGGCGCGTTCCACGACACGTGCGGGTTGTAGTTGCGGATGTACAGCCACCGCTTGTCGCGGATGCACCGCGACATGTGGACCTCCTCGGCGATGCGGTCGCGACAGCCCACCACGAAACGCCGCGCCGGCCGCTCGTGCGGACCCATGAAGGCCTGGCCCTGCATCTGCGGCGGAGTGTCGATGCCGACCAGGCTGAGCACCGTCGGGCCGAAGTCCACGAAGCTCACCAGGCGGTCCAGCGCCTCTCCCGGTTTGGCCGGGGCCAGCGACTTGAACTTCGGCGGGACGTAGACGATCAGCGGCACGAGCAGGCCGCTGTCATAGAGCGTCCGCTTGCCCCGCGGCAGGCCCGTGCCGTGGTCGGCGTAGAAGAACACGATCGTGTCCTCCGCAACTCCGTCCGCCTCGAGTTGCGCCAGGATGTCCCCCACCTGGCCGTCCAGGCGCGTGACCATGTCGTGGTAGTGGGCCAGCGTTCGGCGGATGACGGGCGTGTCGGGATAGTACGGGGGCACGACGACCTTGGCCGGGTCATGCTGGCCTGAAGCGAGCGGCTTGCGGTCGTACGCGGACGGGTCAATGAAACCGCCCGTGCTCTGGTGGGTGCAGGTGAAGTTGAAGACGGCAAAGAACGGCTGGCCCGCCTTGCGGCCGCGCCAGTGGGCCTTGCGCCCGCACTGGTCCCACGACTGCTTGACGATCCGCGGCTCGGCCGCGGTGTTGTAGTCGGTCTTGGAGTTGTTGGTGCAGTAGTAGCCCCCCTGCCGCAGGTAGGAGGGGAAACCCGCGAACCGCTCCGCAAGCGGATAGCGGGTGCGCATCTGCTCGGTGCCGGTCGTGGTCGCGTACGCGCCGAGGATCAGGCACGACCGCGACGGCGAGCACACGGGCGCTGTCGCGAACGCGGCCGTGTACCGCACGCCCCGCCGCGCCAGCGCGTCCAGGTTCGGCGTGACCGCGTCCGGATAGCCGTAGCACCCCAGCCACGGGCTGAGGTCCTCGCAGGTGATCCAGAGCACGTTGGGCCGCGTCTGGCCCGCACCACCGCCGGCCACCTCGGCCCCGGCCCTCGCCGCCGCCGTGGCCGCTCTTGCCCCGCCCGCCATCGACGCCCCGGCTGCCGCACACGCGGCCCCTCGCAGAAACGCCCGGCGAGTGGTCGGCCCGCTCGACTCCCCCCACGCCGACCCAGCCGCTGAGACTCGACCCCTTCCGCTGCCTTGACCCTGCTCGTTCATCACACTGTCTCCGTAGCTCGTCCACTGAACCAACGCAAGCCGCCCTCAGGCTATTGAATTCCTGGCGGGCGGTTTCTCTCCTCCCCCCACTGGAATGCCATCTCCTAAATGCCTATAATTCCTAGCTAGTATAAAATCGATATTGGAGAGTCGCTGTGCGCAAAGACGAGTCCGAACTTGACCGGCAGATGCGAGCGTTCGCGGAAACCTGCCGGGCAAAGGGCCTCAAGGCCACCCACCAGCGGATGGAGATCTACCGCCAGCTGGCCGCCACCCAGCAGCACCCGGACGCCGAGACCGTCTACCGGAACGTCCGCCGGCGCGTGCCGTCCATTTCTCGCGACACGGTTTACCGCACGCTGGCGACGCTGGAGGACCACGGCCTGGTGCGCAAGGTCGAGGCCCTCGCGGGCCCCACCAGATTCGACGCCAACACCGAACGCCACCACCACTTCATCTGCACTGTCTGCGGCGCGATCAAGGACTTCTCCAGTCCGGCGCTGAACGACCTGCCGATCCCGCCTTCGGTCCGGTCCTACGGCGCCATCGAGTCGGCCCAGGTACAGGTGAGAGGCGTCTGCGCCGCGTGCGCGGGACGAGGGCGATGAATGGGCACGGTCACCGGCTGATTTCTTTCTTGGGCTTCGTAATAGGAATGTGTACTATATCGGAAGATATACCGAAAGGAGATGCAACATGAGCGGCGAGAACAAGTGCCCGGTAACGGGGAAGACTCACGTACACGCGGCCGGACGAGGCACGTCCAATCGGGACTGGTGGCCCAACCAGTTGAACCTCAAGGTGCTCCATCAGCATTCCGCCCTCAGCAATCCAATGGGCGAGGTCTTCAACTACGCCGAGGAATTCAAGAAGCTCGACCTGAAAGCCGTGAAGAGAGACCTCTACGCCGTGATGACCGACTCGCAGGACTGGTGGCCGGCCGACTACGGTCACTACGGGCCGCTCTTCATCCGGATGGCCTGGCACAGCGCCGGCACGTATCGCATGGGCGACGGACGCGGGGGCGCAGGCTCCGGCAACCAGCGCCTCGCCCCCCTCAACAGTTGGCCGGACAACGTGAACCTCGACAAGGCCCGCCGGTTGCTCTGGCCCATCAAGCAGAAGTACGGCCGCAAGCTCTCCTGGGCCGACCTCATGATCCTCGCCGGCAACTGCGCGCTGGAGTCCATGGGGTTCAAGACCTTCGGCTTCGGCGGCGGGCGCGTTGACGTCTGGGAGCCGCAGGAGGACATCTACTGGGGAACCGAGAGCGAGTGGCTCGGCGACAAGCGGTATTCCGGCGATCGCGACCTGGAGAACCCGCTGGCGGCCGTGCAGATGGGTTTGATCTACGTGAACCCCGAGGGCCCCAACGGCAATCCGGACCCGGTCGCGTCCGGGCGCGACGTTCGCGAGACCTTCGCGCGGATGGCCATGAACGACGAGGAGACCGTCGCGCTGGTCGCCGGCGGACACACGTTCGGCAAGTGTCACGGGGCCGGTCCGGCGACGCACGTGGGGCCGGAGCCCGAAGCCGCTCCCATCCAGGAGCAGGGCCTGGGCTGGAAGAGCAGCTTCCGTAGCGGCAAAGGCGGCGACACGATCGGCAGCGGCATCGAGGGGGCCTGGAAGCCCAACCCCACCAAGTGGGATTCCGGCTACCTGGATATTCTCTTCAAGTACGAGTGGGAATTGGTCAAGAGCCCGGCCGGGTCGAACCAGTGGCTGGCCAAGGACGTGGCCGAAGAGGACATGATCGTCGACGCGCACGACCCGTCGAAGAAGCACCGCCCGATGATGACCACGGCGGACCTGTCGCTTCGCTTCGATCCGGGGTTCGAGCCGATTGCGAGACGGTTCCGCGACAACCCCGACCAGTTCGCCGACGCCTTCGCCCGGGCGTGGTTCAAGCTGACCCACCGCGACATGGGCCCTCGCTGCCGCTATCTGGGGCCGGAGGTGCCGGCCGAGGAACTGATCTGGCAGGACCCGTTGCCCGCGGTGGACCACAAGCTGATCGACGAGCGGGACATCGCGGAACTCAAGGCGAGGGTCCTGGCCTCGGGGCTGTCGATCCCGGAGCTGGTCTCGACCGCCTGGGCGTCGGCCTCCGCGTTCCGCGGCTCGGACAAGCGCGGCGGGGCCAACGGGGCACGCATCCGCCTGGCGCCACAGAAGGACTGGGCCGTCAACCAGCCCGCCCAACTGGCCAAGGTCCTGAAGACGCTCGATGCCGTCCGGGAGACGTTCAACCGGTCGCAGAGCGGGGGCAGGAAGGTCTCCCTGGCCGACCTGATCGTCCTGGGCGGCTGCGCTGCCGTCGAGGCCGCGGCCAAGAAAGCCGGCCACGATGTAACGGTCCCCTTCACGCCGGGACGCACCGACGCCTCGCAGGAGCAGACCGACGTGGAGTCGTTCTCCGTGCTGGAGCCCGCCGCAGACGGCTTCCGCAACTACCAGAAGGCCCGCTTCTCCGTCCCGGCCGAGGAACTGCTGGTGGACCGGGCGCAGTTGCTGACGCTGACTGCCCCGGAGATGACGGTGCTGGTCGGCGGGCTGCGGGTCCTGGGCGCCAACTTCGACCAGTCGCAGCACGGCGTCTTCACGAAGCGCCCCGCCGCGTTGACCAACGACTTCTTCGTGAACCTCCTGGACATGAGCACGGAATGGAAGCCGACCTCGGATGCTAACGACGTGTTCGAAGGCCGCGACCGCGCAACGGGCCAACTCAAATGGACCGGCACCCGCGTGGACCTCATCTTCGGCTCGAACTCCCAGCTCCGGGCCGTCGCCGAGGTCTACGCCTGCGCGGACTCGCAGGAGAAGTTCGTGCAGGACTTCGTGGCGGCCTGGAACAAGGTGATGAACCTGGACCGGTTCGACCTCGCCTGAGACCCGCGAGGCCCGCATCAGGAATACCCGTGCGGCGGGCAGTGCCCTGGACCAGCCAAGTCCGCTGCGGCAAGGCGGGTGGTCGTCGCTGGCCGCCCGCCCCGCCGCTGGCTCATGTCCGGGCCCATCGCCGTGTTCTTGACTGTGATAGCCCAACCTGCGACAATGCGTTCACGCCACGGGGCGTAGCTCAGCTTGGATTAGAGCGCGGCGTTTGGGTCGCCGAGGTCGCTGGTTCGAATCCAGTCGCCCCGATTGAAGAAGACCACGACCGTCCGTAAGGGCGGTTGTGGTCTTTATATAGGTGCCTGGCGGCGGGGTTCAGATGCATCTCGCCGCGCTTCCGCGACGGCCAGACGACGATCTTGTCCACGTAGGTGGCGATTACCTCGCGGGTGCGATCCGTGCGGACGCCCGCCATCGCGTCCCGCAGGCCAGTCAACTGCGCCTTGGCCCACTGCCGCAGTTCGGCGGGGTTGTGATCATCGGCCTTGGCCTGCTTCGCGGTCCGCAATGCGGCCTCCAACGCCTCCTTCCGAAGCCGCAGTTGCGTCAGCCGATCGTTGAGCATCGACAGGTTGGCTGGATCGATGTTCATCGTCAGCGCCGCGACCGTGTCGTTGACCTGCCTGACCTCGGCGGCGATGCGTTCGGCGTCTCCGGCGGCGGGGTTGCTGGTGACGGCGTGGGCGATGAGTCGCTGGATGGCGGTTTCCATCTCGTGGCCCTCCGTGGCGACGATGCCGCCGAGCTTGTCTAGCACCCAGTCCTCGATCTGCTCGGCCCGCAGCGTCGAGGGCACCTCGCAGATCGACGCTCCGTGGCGACGACGCCCGGAGCACGAGTAGTACGTGGTGAGCACCTCGGCCCGGCCTGGCCTGCGGCCCTTGCGGCGGGGATCGCCCCAGAACTTGTGGCCGCAGTCGCCGCATTCCAGCACGCCCGTCAGCAGCCAGCGCCGATCGCGATGCCCGGCCCCGCCCTGGCACCGGCGGCGCTTGGCGACCATCGCCTGGACCTTCTCCCATTCCTCGCGGGTGACGATGGCGGGCACGGCGTCGGGCACGACAACCCACTCATCCTTGGGCGTCTTGATGACCTTGGCCTCGCCGATCTCGCGATGGCGTTTCTGTGCCCGGCCCTTCTGCACCCGGTAGAACTTCGCCTCGGTGCGGCGGTTCCATACCAGATCGCCACGGTACGTCGGGTTCTCCAGGATGGCCTTGATCGTGGTGTGGCCCCAGAAGTCCCGCAGGGGCCCGGCCACGCCACGGGCATTGAGCGAGGCGGCGATGGAGGCGAAGCCCACACCGTCGAGGCACATGGCGAAGATGTCCCGCACCACCTGCACCCGCTCATCGTCGCTAAGCACCAGGCGGGCGCGGCATTCCTTGCCGGGCTTGGACAGCGATTGGCCCTTGGCATACGTGGCTTGGAGCTTGCCGTCCTTGTCGTAGACCTCGCGCACCCGCCCCGGGCAGAAGCGAATGCGGAACAGCACCGAGCCGTCGGGCGCGAGGATTTCCCTGTCGTACCCGTACGGTGCGGCCCGGCCGGGATCGGACTGGCCCATGACGGCGCTGATCTGACCACGCAGCGTGTTCTGGCTGAGGCTGATGACGTACTGTCGGTTCTGGAACTGCTTGACCGTCCGCAGCACGTCGCCATCGATGCCGTCACGATCCAGGTAGTCCTCGGTGACCGATAGCACCTTCACGTTCGCCTTCCGCAACAGGTAGCGATAGTGCTCCGTCTCCGTCACGTCGCCCCGCGAGAACCTGTCGCTGTTCCAGACGATGACCGCCTGGAAGTCGCCCGCCTGGGCGTCGGTGATCATGCGCTGGAAGCCCGGGCGCTCCTCGGCAGACGTGCCGCTGATGGCGTCATCCACGTACTCGCGGATGATCTGATAGCCACGCTCCTCGGCATAGCGCGAGACCTCCAGGCGCTGATCGCCAAGGCTCTGCTCCTGTTTGTCCGTCGAGCGCCGCAGGTACGCCACGGCGCTGGGCACGTTGGTACGGATCATGTTTCGAGTCCTTTCCGGCGGCTCTGGCCGCTCCCGTCCATGAGGGCCGATCTGCGCCAAAGCTCAAGGCAATTCCGGCCACTCTGCGTCCGTAAGTTCTTTCTCAAAAGGCGGTTAATTGCCTTGGATTCCTCGCCAGCAGTTGCCCTGATGTGCCTGTACGCCCGACATGGTGCCGGGCCCAACCACGAGGAGACGATCATGGCGAAGGCAACGAAGAAGACCACGAAGAAGGCAGCGAAGGCGACCACCACCGAGGCCGACAAGCCCAAGGCCAAAGCGAAGATCAGCGGCCTGGACACCGCAGCCAAGGTGCTGGCCGAGGCGGGCCAGCCGATGAACGCCAAGGCGATCTGCGAGGCCGTGCTGAAGGCCGGATGGCAGACCAAGGGCAAGACGCCGCACGCGACGCTGTACGCCGCGATCATCCGCGAGATCGCCGCCAAGGGCGCGGACGCCCGGTTCCGCAAGACCGAACGGGGCATGTTCGAGTCCGCCAAGTAGCGCTACCACGCCTCAAACCTCCCTCGACCCGGCCGCCACGGCGACCGGGTCTCTCTCTTGCGAGCGTGGGCCAGTGGCGCGCCCTGCGCCGCCGCAGGCGGTAGGCCCGCTGGCGGCAGGCCGCCCGGCAGTACCGCGCCTCGGGCCGCGATGCGTAGAACGCCGTGCCGCACACCGCGCAGGCCCGCCGGTAGCAGCCGCGATGATTCCCATGCCGCCGCCAGGCGGCTTCCAGGATCATCCTGCGGGTGAACATGAACTCCATGCCCTCTCGCCGCCCTTCAGCCGTTTTGGTTTCAAGTACTCAGAATGAGCACTTGATCGCGTTACGGCAGATTGTCTGCACTCGGAAAGAAACTCTTCGCTCGGACGCGATGCGTTCCCGTGGCGTCACCAGGCCCTTGGGCGGCGGAGTACCTATCCGCTGCCCGTTCGTCACTTCGCCTTGTGCGAAGTGACGGCCCGCCGAGGTGGAGAAGCGTCACATTTGCCAAACGTGACGCTGCGTCACATCTCGTCCCGTCACATCGTCACGTTTCGCGCTGGGCTGAGACGTGACGATCTCCGCAAGTCCTGCATGTGGTGCTACTTAAGTGCGTAACGTGTCATTGTCACGTTGTCACGTCTCATCTCAAGGTCACGTCACGTCACGTTTCGCCCCCCTTAAGGGGGCGAACGTATGCGTGACGCGCGTGACGCTCAGGTTGGGATGATGCTCAATGCGCCGTCGCGCATGGCAAGATCGCCACGGCTCACCAGGCCCTCAAGAACCCGATGCTGGTTCTGGCGAACCATCCCGGCGGCTTGGCACCCATCGCGCCAGGCGTCGATGGACACCTGCCCATCTTCGCTGGCGGCGATCAGGCGACGGGCCACGGCGAAGCCGACATCCTGCCATTTCCCGCGCGGGCGGATCGTCTTGGCCTTCGACACGATCGCGCCGGTGTCGGCGTCGATCATCTCGACGGCCGCCGACGTGACCGGGTTGCCGTAGTCGTCCACGATGCCCGGCAGTTCCACGGTGACCAACTCCATCGCCACCGGCGCGGGCATCTCGGCGTCCTTCATCTTGGTGGCCGTCAGCAGCAGGCCGCCGTCCTTGGCCAGTCGGTACTCGGCATCCAGCGCGGCCTTGAGGGCGATCGCGCCCCGGGCTCGGCTCTTGTCGGCATGGCCGGCGTGATGCACCACGAGGATTGTGCAGCCGTAGCGCTGGCGGATGGCGTCGCAGGCCGAGACGAACTTGCTCATATCCTGAGTGCTGTTCTCATCGCCGCCGCCGAAGCAGCGGGCCAGGGTGTCCAGCACGATCAGGGCGGGCGGCTCGTCCAGCAATCCAAGCGCCGTCAGCAACTCGGCCACCTGGCTCACATCCGGGATGGCCACCGCAGGGGCGACGTACAGAGGCGCGTCGGCCAGGCTCACGTCGTTGTGCTTCTCCCACGCCCGGATACGCCTGCCGAACCCCTGTTGGCCCTCTCCAGCAATGTAGACAACCGGACCCGCCTTGACGGGGTGCCCGCGCCAGGGCGTGCCTGTGGCGATCCTGCACGCCCAGTCGATGGCCAGGAGCGATTTGCCGCAGCCTGGATCACCGAAGATCAGGGCAAATGTGTCGCGTTCCAGCATGCCACGCAGCAGCCAGTCGGGCGGGCGCATCTCGATCTGATCGGCGCGGGTCAACTGCAGGCGTCTCGGGCCGGGCGATGGGCTCGCATGCTGTTTGCGCGAGGATGAATATGTCAGGATCGTATTGCGGCGTTTGTCCACCCCGACATGGATGGTCATCGGGATGTTGTACAGTTCGCTGCTGTCCTTGGGGGCCATCACGCCGACGGCGCGGCAGATTTGACACAGTTCGGCGCGGGCTTCCTGCTGAGTGTTCGCGTCGGAACTGTGCAAGCGCAGTGGCTTGACGATGATGTGCCCGTCGTGCTCGCCGCCGATGATCGCGAATTCCAGGAAGAGACTGTGCCCTGTGAACAGCGATCTGACGATCCGCGCGTCGTACTGCCCCTGCGGGATCGTGTCTTGTCGCGTGGCCACCATGGTCAGTTCCTCTCCGCGATCTCGCGCTGGCGGCGCTCCCATAGCTCGATCAGCCAGGCCGCCAGCACGTCGGCGCGACGATTCCAGCGGGCCTCCGACTCCGGCGTCGGCTCGCCGAAACACACCCGCATCTCGAACTGGCCGACGCGCTCCGTCACGTCGTCATCTGTGGTCACGGCCATCGGACACTCCGTTGTCGATGTGAACTGGTGGTCACTGCGGAATTTCCGCAGCGAGCAGCAAACAAGGAGGGGAGGGGCACCGGGCCGCCAAACCCGGATACCCCTCCCGCTGCCATGGAAGGACTACGCTTCGCCCTTGGAGCGGACGGCCGCCCTCGGGTCGCACAACGCCGCGCCGAAGTCGTGGTAGACGCGCCAGGCGACGGCCAGGCGGTTCACGTCCTGATCGAGGCCGAAGTACTCCACGGTCGGCGTCCGCCTGCCGTTGAGGAAGGCCACGATCATCGGCACCGCGTTGGGCTTGGTGAACAGGTACCAATGCTTCACGCTGGCGGCCGAGCCGAACTTATCGGTGTTGCTGAGGCGCGGCTCAACCTCCAGGTTCACCGCCCGACGCAGGCTGTTGCCGGTGGGCACGTCCTCGGCCCGCTGGACGAACTCGGACTCCAGCAGCATCCGGGCGACGGGCTCAAGCTCCGGCGTCACCAGCAGCGTCGCGGGCCGCAGATCGAGGTCGTTGCCCTCGGCGTCGCGCTGCGTTCGCATCAGCGCGATGGCGCTCGCCAGGGCGTCGATGCACAGGGCGCTGTCGGCACCCTCCAGCAGGTTGCCGTTGCCCACGCTGAAGAAGCCGCCCGCGTTGGCCAGCAGCACCTCGTACACCAGGTCGCTGACCTTCCGCATGGCCATGCGGCCGAAGCTGGCGGCGGCGTCCTCGAACACCGACAGGTCGTCGTTGATGATGTCGCGCCGGTCGATGCTCAACATCTTGCCGAACGTGTCCACCTGGAACGTGGTCAGGGCCTCGGAGACGCCGCCATGCTTGAGTTCGCCGCCCTTGGGCACCTGCTCAAGCTGGCCGGTGAAGGTCGGCCGGATGGCGGTGTTGGCCTTGAAGTCGCTGGTGCTGCGGATCGCGCAGAACGCCTGCCACGACGCGGGCGTCTCGCTGTAGGCGTCCAGCAGCACCTTGTTGGCCACGTTGCCCAGCGCCGTCGGCAGCGACAGCGTGGACAGCGCGGCCTTCACCAGTTCCATGCGGCCGGTGGGCAGGTCGCGGCCCTCGATCCGCAGGGCCGCCCGACACAGGTCGATCATGCTGGTAGCGCCCAGCCGGTCGGCCTGTTCCATGGCTACCGCGCCCAGGGCCTTCTCGCCCAGAGCGGCGTGGCCCATGTGCGTCAGCAGCGCGGCCTCCAGCACGCTGCCCGTGGCGACGGGCGGGCGAGAGGCCTGCACCGCCGGCACCTTGGGCCTGCTTGCCCGCAGCACCTCAAGCTCGGCGCGGTTGGCGTCCCAGCCCTCCGCGACGGCGCGGGCCTGGATGTCGGGATGCTTGTCGCCGCACACGTTGGCGATGGCCGCAACCCGCTGGGCCTCGATGTCCTGAACGTCCGTGTCGTGCATTTCCACTTCCATGTGATGCGATCCTTTCTTGGAGGCGGCGATGGAGACCTCGGTGTCCCCGTCGCAGCCCAGCGACGTGATGCTGACTTCCCTCAGGCGGCCCCGCCGAACGAGCGTCAGCCCGCCGTCGGGCGCGGCGATCCGCCTGCCGTTGATCTCGATGCCCTGCCCGGCCGCGACGCGGTCGGCCTCGATCACCTGCACGCCGACGCTGGCCTTCCACGGAAAGCCGTTGGCGGCGGCCTGCACGATCTCCCTGGCGGCCGGGCCGGTGGCGCTGATCGCACCGTTGACGATCAGCCTGCCCGCCTGCACCTGCGCCTGCCCGTGTCCGAGCACGCCGCTGCGGCGGGATTCGTGATCCGCCAGGATCGGCACCTGCCCCAGTTCCAGGCCCGCCAGGTCGATGGCGATCAGGCCCCACTGCGGCACGTGCATGACGCCGCCGGTGTAGGCGACGATCTGCACTGCGGGCAGCTTGCGGGCGCTCACCGACGCGGCGGCCAGGTCCAGCGTCTCCGGCATGGTTGCAATGGTGTCGGTGGTCACGCCGTCACCTCCCGGCCCCGGGCCTGTTCGATCAGGCCATGCCAGGCGGCCAGTTCGTCGGCCGTCATGGCGCGGTAGTGCACCGTGGCGTAGATGCCCAGGCCGGGCACGCCCGGCATGACGGTGCGGACGAAGTACGCCGGGTCGGGCGGCAGGTGCGGGGCCTTGCGGCAGGCCTCGCGGAACGCCCGGATGTCCTGAGCGGGATCGGTGTCCTCGACGAGATGCTGCCACGCGCTGGGCGTGAACACCTCGGCGTCGGCCAGGCACTCGGCGGCCCGGTCGATGTGCTGGCGATCCCACATCCGGCGGCCGGATTCGGTCTGCGGCACCACCACGTCGCCCTTGGCGACAAGGTAATCCAAGGCCGACGCCGTCGCCTGCAGGCCCCTGGTCACCAGTTCGCACTTCGCGCCATGCGTCCGCGCCGGGTACGACTGCCTGGGGAAAAGCTCCTCGTAATCGCTGCGACTGAGCACGTTCCTCATGAATGGAACTCCTTTTCCGAAAGAGGACTATGAACTCGACAGGCCGACGGGCGCTCCGGCGTCCGCCGCCACGGCGGTTGGGTCGATGAGTCGGTGGGTTGGCGTTCGGGTCGGTTGGTCGGTTGGTTTCGCGAGCCCGCTGGGGCCCTGTAGTGCTTATTGCCGCAGAGGCCGAAAACTTCGCGCGATTCCGGCCGAAATTCCGAAGATTGTTCCAGATCTGGAACAATCTGCTCGGCCGAGGCCCCGCGCGGTGCCTCCACAGGGTTATTACCCGCTCGGCCCGAAATCACGCCGCCGATCTCCGGGCTTCGGCCGATTTTTCGCATGCCTCACATTGGTTACCTATGCCGTCGGCAGCCGGGCGCACCGGCGAATCCGCCGGAATTCTGCCCGCCACAGGGTTATTTGCCGCAGAGGCCCCGAAATCGGACGGGATTCCGGCCGAGAAGCAGATTTTCTGTCGGGTACGGGGCATTTACCCCCTACATCCGCACGAGCGGCCGATTTGCCGCGCTGGGGTTGGCTTTTCTTCGCATCCGGTCTATGCCGCTGCCCAGTGCCCCGCAGGGCGGTGGGTGTCCATGCTGTGTTCATGGTTGTGCCGCAGCATGTCACGGGCTAGAATCGCGGCTCAACAGCGACTTGCTGGCGGGAGAAGGCGATGCCCCAGAGAACGATTGACGCAGCAATTAGTCAGGAACGGTTCAACATGCGCGGCCTTCAGGAGCAGCTGCGTCCGCTGCTGATGGCAAGATCGCAAGTTACAGCCGCCCTGAATTATCTACAGGCAAGGTTCTCCGAAGAGCATCTTCAGAAGCTCGAATACGCTCTGCTTCGCCACGTTTTCCTTGCAGAAATTGTCAAGCTGCCGGGAGCAACCACCACCAAGTTTCAGACTCGCTGGTGTGATCAACTGGCGGGGGACCAGCGGTACTGCTCATTTGACGAATGCCTCGCTTTATTCGAGCAAGTGCTGACGCAGTTGACGGGCGGGTGGCTTGATCAGAATGAGCATCAGAGCGCTGTGGAACTCTTCCTCGATAACCAGCTTCTCCCGTACGAGGTCCCGGTGGACTATGTCTCGGTTCCTGCGACGGGGGACAACACAACACGCATACATCGTCTGGGCAACTTGGCGTTCGTGCTGTCACCCAACGCACTGCGGACCGCTCGGCTGCGGAAGTATCTGCGTGATTCAGAAACCAGCCCGGACGCGCCGTTCTTCCGCCAGTTGCTCGACAATAAAATCAAGGTGAAAACGTATCTCACGGATCGTGCCCAGACCGGACTGTACAAGACGAATCGAGAGAAACGATGGGAAGCCCATCCTCACTCGGTCCAGTTTGCAACTCGTAGCACATGCTTCGAGATTGAGTATACGCTCGTGATCCAATTGTGCTCGTTTGTGGGCTTTCCGCAGGAGGCCAAGGCTTCGTTGCAGGCAGCAGGCATCCTGCCTGCGGAACTGACGCCTTTCCGCTGCCCGGTCACGTTATTGCCGATCTCCTTTGATGAGTTCAGAGCGGAGCTCACAAATCCGAACCATGGTACATCCGGGTTTCAGGTTGGCCACCTCACACCCCTGAAGCTCGATGCACCTCAAGATGGCAATGCGGGACATACAGCGGACAACATCTCTTGGATATCAGCAGACGGCAACAGAATCCAAGGCAGCATGAGCCTCCAGGAAGTGCGGGCATTGCTCCAGAAGATTGCTCAGAACTATGAGGCCGAGGGCTGGACTTGAGCAGACTCAGTGCCACCCAGCACTGCGATCCGCGCCTGTCGTGCTATTTCACGCGCCTCGACTCGCTCATAGACTGATTTCTTGACCATCTCCGTAACAGCGGCTCGAAGCCGTTCATCGCGGGGAATCGGCAAGACCAGTTCGGTTATGCGATCCCCAAGGCTGTCGATGATGTCCTGCGTGAAACGTTTCGCCTTGATCTGTCGCTGAACGAAGCTGCAACTGAGCAGCGCCAGAAGCAGATACGGGTTGAGTCGCTGGTCGGTGCCCATGACGCGTATCTTGAAGAGATGGCTCTGGTAGACGATCTGCGTGTCATACTCGGTGACGATGGCACAGGTGCCCACTAAGTACGTGCCGTCGCGCACCATCAAGATATCGAGGGGCTGCACGTCCTGCTTATGACGGAGACTGTCGTAGGTCTCTTGATCCAGTCCGTGCTTCGGATCGGCCTTCAGTTCCCAGTTGCTAATATCGGAAGTGCGTATGAAGGGGATGGTGCCAGTACCGTAGGCCAGCTTCCCCACTTCATCGCCGGTGCTGATCTTAACCTCGCCCGTCTCAAGAAGACGGCCAAACGGCACTAGATCATGAGTCTCTGCAAGTTTATCTGCTTCATTGTCAATCTCCGGGTCATAGTACCGAGGGCACAGGACATTGTCGCGGATGGACGATGCGGTCAGTGTGAAACCCAGCGGGGATGACTCGAAGGACTTCCCCGACGAGAATGCTCTGTAGTTGTCCAACACTGCTGGCAGATCGTTGTTGGGGATGGCTCGGGCACGGGAATCCTGCCCACACCATTTCGCTTCTGCCATGAACACCTTCGTTCGTTTGGCGGCTGCATCATCCTTGTCAGCGAGGACCAAGCACGTCTTGGTATGGGTGCCGCCCTTGCCCGATGTTTTGAACAGGGCATCCGGCATCCCGATGATACCCTTCAGTCGCATGCGATCCTGAATGAATTGAACCACGTACCGATATGACTTGTTTGACAATAGGCTCTCCGGCACTACCATGCCCAGCCGCCCGCCCGGGCGTAGGAGTGACACGCAACGCTCGACGAAGAGCACTTGCGGGGGCACGTGGGAAAGCAACTCGCCTGTTGGCTCGAGCCGACCGTTCCCATTCGATCTCCATCGGCGTGCAAGCTCGAACGACCGAAGAGTGTCCGCGCTTGCGGCAACGATCTTCGTGCCAAAGGGAGGATTGGTCAGAACCACATCGAAGGAGCCCAATTCGGGCAGAACTTGGCCGTCGGTCTCCCCGCGGAAAGCTATGCTATCGGCGAATGAGATCGTGGGATGGCCGCCACTCAGGAGGGCGCAGTGTAGCTTTGCAAGCTTCACCAGGTATGAGTCCTTGTCGATCCCGAAGAGGTTGGCGGCCTCCTGCTTGAGCGAATCTGCGCCGACGCCCATGTGGGCATATCGCCGGACAACCGAGGTAAGGAAGCCACCCGCGCCGCACGCAGGATCGATGATTCGTTCGCCAGGCGTCGGTGCCACTGCCTCTACGAGGAAGTCAGTCGTCTGTCGCGGCGTAAAGAACTGACCAGAACGGCCCCGGGATTCCGCGCCTGCGAAGACCTCGAATGCATCTCCGATCGGGTCGGACTCCGACTCGGCCAGCGAGAAGGCACACTGGCTCAGAATCGCATCGATGGCTTCAGGGTTCAGGAGGAGCTCATCGTCGGGACCGTAGATGTCGCTGAAGTCTCGGCGCACGCAGGCGAACGTCTGGCGAACGTTCTGGGCCCGGGTGACGCCGTCGACACCGTCGAGTGGCTTCGCAAGGCCTAGCTCAGCGTACAGCTTACAGAACAAGACCTTCAGCAGTTCCTCGAGGAGCACTTCATCACGTGTGGAACCTAAGAACTGTCCTGCCAGGTAGTTGCGCAGATTTCGGAAGACCTCTTTGGGTGTGGTGAACCCCGGCATGAACATTTGTCGGCTGCCTTGGGCGTTGCGTTTTCTGCTGGCCATCATTGTGCTCCACAGTTTATGTTGGCTCCGAGCCGCCGGATCATAAACTGTTGGCGCATCGGCTGGCAAGTCTATTTCCGTCGCCGCCGCCCCGACGCGTCGCCGACGCCGCCCGGCCCCCAGGCGAACGCCAGGACCAGACCGCCAGCGGGTTGTGGTTCACTGGGAACGCTTGTCGCCCCGAGTTGCAGCACATTGACTGAAGGGATAGCTGACAGGGAAGGGTGAGAAACCCATGCAAGGGCGGACAACACCGTTGTGGCAGTACTTCGCTCTCTTCCCGTGGTGGATGCATCTGATTGCATGGGGCGCTTTGGGCCTCCTCCTGTGGTGGGCGTGGCAAAAGTCATAAGGGCCCCCCGTAAGGTCAGCTTGGCGGACACACTCAAATGGCTGCGGCACTGACCATTGGGTTTCTACTCGCTGCCGCGATGGTTCTCCGGGCAACATTTGCTGTCATGCGCAAGGGTGTGACCTGGGCGGCCCGTGTCTTCTTCCTGGTCTGCTGCGCGGCGGCGTTGGTCGGCGCATACTTTACGACGTTTCACAGCATCCACGATGTGAATCCGGATACTCGGATCTTCGGCTGGCCGATTCCGCTCCACGCCCATCAACGAGCGAACGCAACGAGTCCGTGGCTTGATTTTGTAGGCCCAACGGTCATCCTCGCCTATCCGATGAACGCGATTCTCTTCGCCCTCTTCCCGGCGATCATATCACTCGTCTGGGTGCGGCGTTTGATAACTCGGGCGCGAGAACGTGGCGCATAGCGATGTTCCGCGGGTAAGGCCTCGGCGGAAGGACACTCAGTTCGCCGTGAACTGCATGATCCGCGCCGCTTGGCCGGCGCCGTGGCTCTTTTCGCTCACGCGGAGGGTGAGGGTGTGTTTGCCCGGCGCGAGGTCGGCGGCAAACATCACCGTGCGGGGATAGTGCAGGCCGGCGCTGAAGCGGTGCCGGAGGTTCACGTCGTTCTGCGGCTTGTCGTCCACGCGGACCTCCAGGACGCCCGCGTCGGGCCCGGCCACCACGTACGCCCCGACGGCTGTGCCTTCGAACTCCAGCGTCAGTTCCGCGCCGCTCTTGTCGGCCCAGAGCATCGGGATGTTCGTGAACCGCCCGCGCTTGGAGCCCTTGAGCGACTTCCAGTCGGGCACGCCCAGCGTCCAGCCCTCCTTCACCTTGGCCTTGGCCGGGTCGATGAACCGTCCGCGTGCGTAGCTCAGCGGGTCCAGCGGGTCCGGTAGCGGGTGGTCCTTGGGCTTGGCGTCGGCGGGCAGCGGCTGGGCCCAGGCGCGGGCCATCAGGTCGTCGATCATGCCCGCGCAGAGGGCGTTGCCGTACGGGGCCGGGTGGACCCCGCCGAACTTCTTCCAGGTCAGCGAGCCGGCCTCGATCCGGGCGGCGACTTCGCGCCACAGGTGGATGGTGGAGACGCCATAGCGCTCGGCCACCTTCTCGTGGGCGGTCACGGGAATGGGCGTCTTCTTCGCCTGGTGGTCGGCAAGGGAGGCCTCGTTGAGGAAGTGGGTGATGACGATGTCCATCCGCGGGTTGTGGGCCTGGCACTGGCGAACGATGCCCTCCATGCCGCGGACGCAGTCGGCCGGCGAGTGGTGGGCGTCCTGGTCGTCGTTGACGGCGAACTCCACGAAGAACAGGTCCACCGGGCCCTTGCTCAACACGTCGCTCTGGAGGCGAAACGCCCCCGTCGTGGAGCAGGTCGAGCTAATGCCCGCGTCTGTGAAGGTGAACTCGCAGCCGGGAAAGCGCCGCTTGAGGATCTCGCACACCATCGGGCGGTAGCCGTTCATCTCGGTGATCGAGCCGCCGATGAAGGCGACGTGGCCCTTCTTGTCGCGCTCGAACCGGATGCGACAATTGCCCAGCGTGCCGCGAAGGCAGACGTTGGCCGGGTCGGCATGGGGAGGGACCTCCGCGGCCCGCACAGCCTCACCCGCCAGCCAGGCCGCCATCAGACTCACCCCCGCCACCATTCGAGCGATCCGAATTCTGTCCGTCACGTCCGGTCTCCTTGTTCGCGTTTCGCGCACAGGCACTCTATGGCGGCTGGAGACGGGTGGCAACACCCTTTCGCCGGAGCACGCCCAAACGGCGCAAGCCGTGAAGACATGCCTGCGGCATCGCCTCATTCTCTGCTCGGCTCGCGGTCACCGGGCGCAGGCGGGCCAAAGGGCAGGCGTCTTCTCCCTGTACCGGAGGTATTCCTCTCCAAACTCCTTCCGGAGGCGTTCGTCCTCGGCCGGCAGGCAGATCCGCAACGACACGTACGCCAGCAGCGGCATGGGCAGCAGCAACCAGCAGCGGCTGATCACCGCTACGCCGGGAATGGTGAAGAAGACCGCCGAGGCGTACAGCGGGTGGCGAACGATCCGGTACAGGCCGCTCGTGACGAGCCGCCCCTCCCGAAGCCCGCGTCTCAGGCTCACCCAGGCCGACGCGTACAGGACCACGCCGACCCCGAGCAGCACCGCCCCCACCGTCGTGAACGCCCAGGCCGGCGCGAACGACATCACGAATCGCGGATGCAGCCCCGCGTGCAGGCCCAGGGCGACGGCAAAGTACCCGCCGACCGGCAGGGCCCACTTGGGGCCCACGCCCATCATTGCCCAACGCCGGTTTGTTCCCGTCTCGGTCACGGTCGCACCCGCCAAGCCGCCGACACGAGCCCTTCCGCAAGGCCCGGCGCACGGTCCGCCTTCACGAAGCGGTCTTCACCTCGTGCGCCACGCACGCCAGCGCCTGCTTGAGGTCCTTGACGAGGTCCTGGGCCGGCTCGATCCCCAGCGAGAGCCTGACCGTGTTCCGGCGGACGCCGAAACTCGTGCGCCGCTCCGGCGGCAGGTACAGCATCGTGGTAAGAAACGGAATGCAGATCAGCGACTCGGTGGCGCCAAGGCTCACCGCGTGGTAGATGGTCTTCAGGGCCGCGATGAAGCGCTTGGCATCCTCTTCGTCGCGGCCGACGTCGAACGCCATCATCCCGCCGAACCCTCGCCGCATCTGGCGGGCGGCCACGGCGTGGTCCGGATGCGAGGGCAGCCCGGGATACCACAGGCGGGAAATCTTCGGGCTCTGGGCCAGGAACTCCGCGACGGCCTGGGCCCCCTTGGCCATGGCCTCGGCCCGGAGGTTGAACGTCTTGAGGCCGCGGTCCAGCAGGAACGCCGAGTACGCGTCCAGCGTGGTGCCGATCGCCTGGCGGGTGAACCACAGCCGGTTGTAGTGTTCCTTCGAGCCCGCGATGGCCCCGGCCATCAGGTCGTTGTGCCCGCCGAGGGCCTTGGTTGCGCTGTGCACGACCAGGTCGGCCCCGAGGCTCAGCGGAGCCTGGTGGTACGGCGTGGCGAAGGTGTTGTCGACGATCAACAACGCGCCGACCGAATCGGCCGCCTCGCGGACAGCCGCCACGTCCAGCACACGGCACAAGGGATTGGTGGGCGTCTCCAGGAAGATCATCCGCGTGTTGGGCTGGACGTGCTCTTGTATCCGGGCCGCCTGTTCGGTGGTCAGCCAGGTGACGAAGACGCCCAGCCGTTCCAGGATCAACGAGACCTTGTAGTTGGCCCCGTACGTGTCGTGGAAGATGATGAGGTGGTCGCCCGCCTTCAGGTAGGTCAGGTACACCATCGTGCAGGCCGCCATCCCGGTCGTGCAGACGATGCAGTCTTCGGCGCCCTCCAGCTCGGCGATCCGCCGTTCCACTTCGCGAACGGTCGGGTTGTCGTCCCGGTGGTACGTGTAGCCGTCGATCTCGCCGTCAGTGATCTGCCGCAGGACCTCGAAGGAGAGATACTCGTAGTTCACGGCATTCACGATGGGAGTGACCATCGGGCGGTTGCCGTACGGGGTCAGGGGATCTGGCGCCATGGCGGTTCCTTTCTTCTGGAGGCCCCACTGCCGGCCTGCGAGTATCCTACTACACGCCTCCCCCCACCTCCAGCGTCCGGCGGACCCGCGTCCACAATTCCCGGACATCGGCGGAGCAGCCGTCCTGTTGGCACTCCACCACCGACAGGCCGCGGATCTGGGCAGCCGTGACGGTGCGGTCATATCGCACCCGCCCCGCCGGCTCGGCGCCCGCCTCGCGAGCCCGCGACTCGATCCCGTCAGCGATCTGCGGGTTGAGGTCCCACTTGTTGATGCAGACCAGGGTCCGGATGCCGAAGTGGCGGGTGAGTTGGGTCACGCGCTCCAGGTCGTGCTGACCGCTGAGCGTGGGCTCCGTGACGACAAGCACCAGGTTCGCGCCGGTGATCGAGGCGATCACCGGGCAGCCGATGCCGGGTGAGCCGTCCACGAGGACCGTCTCCAGCCCGCGCTGCCGGGCGATCCGGCGCGCCTCGGTGCGAACGATGTTGACCAGCTTGCCTGAGTTCTCCTCGCCCGCCCCCAGGCGGGCGTGCACCATCGGCCCGCAGCGGGTCTCGGAGACGAACCACTCGCCGTTATCCGCGGGTGCGAACTCGATGGCCCCCTCCGCGCAGAACCACGCGCAGACGCCGCACCCTTCGCAGGCGATCGGGTCGACGCGAAAGGTCCGCTCTGCCCGCCCGTTGCCGGGCCCGTCGAAGCAGATCGCGTCGAAGCGGCACAACTCCTCGCACTTGCCGCAGGCCGTGCAGTGCCCGCTCTTGATCCTCGCCCGCTTGCCGCCGGAGAACTTCTGGCGGCTGACAGTCTGCGGATCCAGCAGCAGGTGCAGGTCGGCGGCGTCCACGTCGCAGTCGGCCAGCACCACCCGCCTCGCCAGGGCCGCGAACGAGCCGACGATGGACGTCTTGCCCGTGCCGCCCTTGCCGCTGATGACCACGAGTTCCCTCATCGCGACGCCTCCTGGTCCAGCGCGGCCAGCAGGCGTTCGAAACCGGCGCGGTAGTGCGACGAGACCTCGGCGGCCAGCACGCCGTGCGAGTACGCCTCGGCCACCTCGCGGACGTCCGGGATTTCCGCCAGGATCGGAATCCGCCCGGTGTTACAGAACTCGCGCGTGCGAGAGTCGCCGACGTCACTGCGATTGATAAGCACGCCGAAGGGCAGCTTCAGCACCCGCACCGTCTCCACGGCCAGCCTCAGGTCGTGCAGCCCGAACGGCGTGGGTTCGGTCACCAGCAGGACGTAGTCGGCCCCCCGCATGGACTCGATGACAGGACAGGACGTCCCCGGCGGGCAGTCCGCCACCGTCAGATCCGCAGCCGGGGCGGCGGCATTGACCGCCCGGATCAATGGCGGGCTCATGGCCTGCCCCACGTTCAGCACGCCCTGGACGAACGCAATCGCCCCGGCCCGCCCGACTTGGAGGCGCCCGATCTCGCGGCGGTCCTCGTGGATGGCCCCGGCGGGGCAGACGAGGCTGCACCCCCCGCACCCGTGGCACAGTTCTGCAAAGGTGAGCACCGTCTTGTTCATCGCGATGAT
Source organism: Planctomycetota bacterium (assembly GCA_022705325.1). Lineage (GTDB taxonomy): Bacteria > Planctomycetota > Phycisphaerae > SM23-33 > SM23-33 > MWDR01. The sequence continues at coordinate 386,984 of JAKJER010000002.1, forward strand.
CGCGCTGTACTGGCAGATCTGACCGCACAACCCGCACCCGGTGCACCGGTCCTCGTCGACCGCAGGAACGAGCGTGGCGACGCTCTGGTCGTCCTCGATGGTGGGCTTGAGGAAGATCGCCCCGTTGGGCTCCTCCACGTCACAGTCGAGGTAGGCCACCCGGCGTCCGCCCAGCGAGGCCACGTAGGCCAGGTTGGTGGCGACGGTCGTCTTTCCCGTGCCGCCCTTGCCGCTGGCGACTGCGAGCTTCATGGAGCACCTTCTTCCAGGTCCGACTGGACCACGTTCTATGCCCCGTGCGGGTCCGCCCCCTTGGCGTCGGCTGCCGTTTCCTGGACTTCCTCGATCCGCTTGCGGATGTCCGCCAGCGCGTTCTCCAAGTGCTCCGCCTGGGACTTCAACGTATCGAACTGCTGCTCGCCGGCGAACGACGCGGCGCCAGGGGGATGGACTCCCATGCCCGCCCGCTGCCAGCCGGGCACGCCCGTCGCGCAGAAACGATTCCGCCAGCCGCGACCGCCCCGACCTCCGCCGCCGCCTCTCCGCCACCCGCCCATTCCTCGCCCGCCGAGGGGGTTCATGTGCCCCGGCACGGCGAAGCCCGCACAGAACCCCGCCGCGCGTCCGCTCATCGGCCCATTCCCAACCGGACCTGTTCCATCTCCACCTGGCATGATTGCACTTCCTGTTGTCTAAGGGTTGATTCAACCTCTGGTCATCTTCGACCCGCACCTCGGGCAGACAGTCTGGCTGCATGGCTGGCCTGCCACGTGGAGCACTTTCTGCCCGCAATTGGGGCATACGCACTGGCCGCCGGGTCCTGCGCCCATTCGTCCGCCCGTCCTGCCTCGTCCTCGCCCGCCGCCCTCGGGCGGACCGGTACCATCGCCTCTAGGCATTCTCGTCACCACCTCTCTGCCCGCGCCGCCGACATCGCCCGCCGCCTCGGCCGCCTTGGCTCCAACGACGACGCCCGCAGCAGCCGGGCATCAGGAATGTTCCCTGGTTCAACTGCCCGCCGATGAACGCCGCCAGCACCCGCTCGATCTCGCCGCACGTCTGCGAGATGACCTCGATCCCGGCTGCCGTCATTGCCCGTTCCATCGGCCGAGAGATCGCCCCACAGATCAGGACCGTCGCCCCCTGCTCGCGGAGCAGGTTCGCCCGTTCCCGAGGCTGCCCCCCCTTCATCGCCAGATCTTGTCGTTCCTGTTCCTTACCCTCGGCGACCTCCGCCAGCAGCACGCGCCCGGCCACGTCAAAGACCGGGCTCACCCGCCCCTGCCAATACGGAATGGCGACTTTCATCGCAGAGGCAACAGGTCAAATCCCGTGCCACGACGGCCGGAACGCCGGTAACTCCTGTCACCAACCTCCTCTGCAGGCACTATCGCACCCGGAACCCGCCCCAGGATAATCGTGCATAATGATGTAGATATGCCCACAGTTTACTTGTATACTGCACGATTATGTTTGGAGAGGAAGCCCCATGAAACCACGGACGCCAACCGGCCAACGCGAAGTGACGATCCTCGACTCCATCAACGAGGGCGTCTTCACCGTGGATCTGGACTGGCGGATTGCCGCCTTCAACAAGGCGGCTCAACAGATAACCGGCATCTCGGCCAACCAGGCGATCGGCAGCCGGTGCTGCGACGTGTTCCGTGCCAGCATCTGCGAGACGAGCTGCGCGCTGCGACGGACGATGGCCAGCGGCAAGCCCATCGTCAACGCCACCGCCCACATCGTCGACCAGCATGGACAGCGAGTACCCATCCGCATCTCCACGGCCCTGCTCCGCGATGGCCGGGGGAGGATCATCGGCGGGGTCGAGACCTTCCAGGACCTCACCCAGGTGGAGCAACTTCAGAAGGAACTCCAGGCGCGATACACCTTCGAGGACATTGTCGGGCGAAGTCCGGCGATGACGAGGCTGTTCGACATCCTCCCGCAGGTCGCCGCCAGCAGTTCGACCGTCTTGATCGAGGGCCCCAGCGGGACCGGCAAGGAGTTGTTCGCCCGGGCCATCCACAACCTCTCGCCGCGTCGCAAGAAGCCCTTCGTGGCGATCAACTGCGCCGCCCTGCCCGATACGCTGCTGGAGAGCGAGTTGTTCGGGCACAAGGCCGGCGCGTTTACCGACGCCAAACGCGACAAGCCCGGACGCTTCGCCTTGGCCGAGGGGGGCACCATCTTCCTCGACGAGATCGGCGACGTTTCTCCGGCCATGCAGGTCCGCCTGCTGCGCGTGCTCCAGGAACGGGTGATCGAGCCCCTGGGCGGCGTCAGAAGCACACCCGTCGACGTGCGGGTGATCGCCGCGACCAATCGAAGCCTGGCCCGCCTGATCCGCTCGGGCCAGTTCCGCGAGGACCTGTACTACCGCATCCGCGTGGTGTACCTGAGCCTGCCCGGCCTGGCGCAGAGGCGAGAGGACATCCCCCTGCTTGTGGACCATCTGGTGGCCAAGTTCAACCGCCTGCAGTCCAAGGACATCGCCGGCGTCAGCGACCAGGTGCTGGCCCGGCTGATGGAGCACGACTACCCGGGCAACGTGCGTGAGTTGGAGAACATCATCGAGCAGGCGTTTGTCATGTGTCAGAGCGGGTTGATCGAACTGGCGCACCTGCCGCCGGAGCTTCGCCCGCCGGGCAGCCACGGCATCCAGGACAGTCGGCCTATGAGCCTGGAGGCCGTGGAGAAGCTGTTCATCCAAGAGGCGTTGCAGCGTCGCGGCGGCAACCGCAAGCTCGCCGCCCGAGACCTTGACATCGACGTCAGCACGCTCTACCGCAAGATTCGTACACTGGGCATCCAGCCGCCCGGGACCGACGGTCGCGGGCAGCGAAACCGCTAACGTTGCAGAATGCAATAGCGCGCGTCGCGATTGTTACAGCCGTCCAAAACGCAACACCTCGATTGTCCTCCGTAACCACCTGCTTCCCACTTGGTTGCGTCCGTCCGCGCCGAAAGCCAAGCGTTTCTGGCACATGGCTTGCTCTTCAACACGCCAGCCATAAGGAGCGCGAATGAAAGTCGCCGTAACATCGCAGGGACAGGACATGTCCTCGCCCGTTGATCCGCGGTTCGGGCGGGCCAGGTTCTTCGTTGTCGTCGACACCGAGAGCGGGGATTCCTCCGTCTGCGACAACAGCCAGAACCTCAACGCCGCCCAAGGGGCTGGCATCCAGGCAGGGCGCAACGTGGTGGAACTGGGCGTCGCGGCCGTGCTCACCGGGCACGTCGGGCCCAAGGCCTTCGCCACCCTCCAGGCCGGCGGGATCGCCATATACACCGGCGCGGCCGGAACGGTCGCCGACGCCGTCGAGCAGTTCAAGGCCGGAAAGCTCAAACCGTCCACGTCGGCCGACGTGGAAGGCCACTGGATGTAGCCCCTATGCGATCTTCGCTGGACTGCGTCCCCTGCTTCGCCCGCCAGGCGCGTGAGAGGAACGGCAACTCGGGCACGCCTTTTCGTCCGGGCCTGCGCCCGGAGCGCCTCGGGCCAGGCTTTCGACGCCGTCACTGCCCCCATCCTGAACCTCGACACCCACGACAAAGCGATAACTCCCGCACAGGACCCCAAGGAGAAGAAGTTGATGAAGATTGCCATTCCCGTAGCCGATGGCCGGTTGTGCATGCACTTCGGCCACTGTGAACAGTTCGCGATCGTAGACGTGGACGAGTCCAGCCGGGCCGTCACCGCGACGCGTTATCTGACGCCTCCCCCGCACGAACCGGGCGTGCTGCCCCGCTGGCTGCACGAGCAGGGCGTGACGGTGATCCTGGCCGGCGGCATGGGCCAGAGGGCCCAAAGCCTGTTCGCCGAGAGCGGAGTTCAGGTGGTGGTCGGCGCTCCGCCTGTCGCGGTGGACGAGGTCGTCTCCGCCTACCTCGCGGGGACGCTTCAGGTTGGCCCCAATGCCTGCGACCACTGAGGTCTAGAGGTTCTCGCGGTACCAGTCGATGGCCCGCGTGAGTCCCTCGCGGAAGAAGACCTTGGGCTCGTAGCCGATGGCCTGGCGGGCGGCGTCGATGCTGGCGAGCGAGTGTTTCACGTCGCCGGGCCGGGCGGGCTCGTAGACTGCCCGCACCTTCGTCCCCAGCAATTCGCCCAGCAGGGCGAGAATCTCGTTGAGGGTGGTGGCCTGGTTGCAGGCGATATTGACCGCCCGCCCGTCGCAGACCTCGTCGGGCGCGGTCGCGGCCAGGTAGTTGGCCTGGCAGACGTTGTCGATGTAGCAGAAGTCGCGGCTCTGTTCGCCGTCGCCGTAGACCACGGGCGGCTGGTTGGCCAGCAGCCGGGCGACAAAGGCGGGGATGACGGCGGCGTAGGCGCCGGTGGGGTCCTGGTGGGGCCCAAAGACGTTGAAGTACCGCAGACACAGGGTCTGCATGCCGTAGACGGCGGCATAGGCCCGCATGTACATCTCGCAGGCGACCTTGCCGGACGCATACGGGCTGATGGGCGCGGGGGCCATCTGCTCGTGCTTGGGCGAGTCCGCCTGCTCCCCGTAGGCGCTGCTGGAGGCGGCGAAGACGACGCGGCGGACGCCCGCGGCGCGAGCGGCCTCCAGCACCGTCAGCGTGCCATTGACGTTGACGTCGTGGGAGAGGATGGGTTCGGCCACGCTGCGGGGCACGCTGCCCAGGGCGGCCTCGTGAAAGACCGCCTGGCAGCCCTCCACGCAGGCGTCCACGGCGGCGCGGTCGCGGACATCGCCCTCGACCAGGCGGATGCGATCGGCTACCGCGGCCAGGTTCGCCCGCTTGCCCGTGGAGAAGTTGTCCAGCACGACCGCCTCGTGCCCGCGATCCAGCAGAAAGCGCACGAGATTGCAGCCGATGAACCCCGCCCCTCCGGTAACCAGGTATCTCGCCATACGTACCCCATCCACTCGTCCAGCGGCTCGTTCCGCGGCGGCGTCCGCTTCGCGGGGATCGTGCGGGCGGAGCCGGTTCCGCGCTACAGGCGCGACCGTTCGTACTCGACGACCTGTCGCAAGGTGTCTTCCAGGGTATATGTCGGCTTGTAGCCGATCAGACTTTGAATCTTGGTCAGGTCCGGCACGCGGACGAGCATGTCGTCGAAGGGTCGGCCGTAGGCCTCCTCGTACGTCAAATACAGCTTACTGGACTTCGACCCGCTGAGGTTGATGATGCGGTCGGCCAGTTGGTTGACCGAGCAGGCCTCGGTGGTGCCCACGTTGATGACCTGCCCGATGGCGCCGTCGCACTCGATCAGGCGGGCCAGGGCGTCGACGACGTCCAGCACGTTGCAGAAGCAGCGGCTCTGGTTGCCCGAGCCGTAGATCTCCAGTTCCTGGCCGCGCAGGGCCCGGCGGACAAAGCGGGGCACGACCATGCCGTACTCACCGGTCTGACGGACGCCGACGGTGTTGAAGAAGCGGCAGATGATGGCAGGCAGGCCGAATTGGTCGTGGTAGGCCAGGGCCAGGAACTCGTCCACCATCTTGCTGCACGCATAGCTCCAGCGGGTGAAACGGGTCGAACCGAGCGTGGTGTCGTCGTCCTCGCTGAAGGGCACCTTGGTGTTCTTGCCGTACACCTCGCTGGTCGAGGCGACAACGATCTTGCGGTTGAACTTGTTGGCCAGGTTCAGCACGACCTCGCTGCCGTGGATGTTGGTCTCGATGGTGTGCACGGGGCGGTCAACGATGAGTTGCACGCCCACGGCCGCGGCCAGGTGGTAGATCACGTCGCAGTGGTCGACCAGTGAGGCCATCGTCGTCTCATTTCGGACGGTCTCGCGGACGAAGCGGAACTTCGGATTGGAGCGGACGGCCACCAGGTTGTTCAGGCTGCCCGTGGACAGATCGTCAATGGCCGTCACGGCGTGCCCGGCCGCCAGCATCTTCTCGGACAGGTGCGATCCGATAAACCCAGCCCCGCCGGTAATCAGTATGTTCATAGTGTCTCTCGCCTCAGTTGGGGTAGCACGGAAGGGCCAGATGCTACTGTCGCGGGGATTGAAATGCAAGTCGTTGTCGCATAGCCACGGGCAAAGACCGCAGGAGGCTTTTCGTTGGCTTGCGGCTGGTGTATCATCTGCCGTCATGAACGACAGACAGCACCGGGTGACATTTCAGCCTCAGGGACGGACGACATACGTCCTGCAGGGGACGAAGGTCCTGGAGGCGGCCGGGCGAGCGGGCCTGCCATTCGAGACGCCTTGCGGCGGAGCCGGCGTGTGCGGCAAGTGCCGCATGCGCGTAACGGCCGGAGTGGCCGAACCCACCAGCGCCGACTGCGACGCGTTCAGCGAAGCCGAGCTGGCCGAGGGGTGGCGTCTGGCTTGCCAGACGGCCGTTCGCGGCGACATGGTCATTCTCGCCCCGGAGGAGTCGTTGTTCGGCAAGTCGCACCAGATCCTCATGGAGGCCCGCGAGTCGGCCGACCACGAGATCATGCCCGCCGTGCGGAAGGTGCATGTCCGGCTGGACGAACCCACCCTGGAGGACCCGCGTGCGGACCTGATGCGTTTGGAGTCGGCTGTCGGGCCCGTGAAGGCGGACCTGGAGTTGTTGCGCGAGTTGCCCGGGCGGCTGCGGGCGGGCGGTTTCGCCGGCACAGCCGTCCTGACCGATCACCACCTGATCGACTTCCAGGCAGGCGACACCACCGCCGTCTGCTGCGGCGTGGCCTTCGACGTGGGGACCACCACGCTGGTCGCATCCCTGCTGGACCTCTGCGACGGGCGCGAACGGGCGATCGTCTCGGCGGTCAACCCGCAGGTAAGTTTCGGCGACGACGTGCTGTCGCGAATCCAGCGGGCCTCGTCCGACCCGGCCGGCCGTCAGGAACTCCGCTCGGTGCTGCTGAAGGCCGCCAACGAGATGATCGCCGAACTCTGCCGCCAGGCCCATCTGAAGGCTGACGACGTCTACGAGGTGACCTTCTCGGGCAACACGACCATGCAGCACCTGTTGTGCGGGATCGACGTCTCACTGCTGGGGGTTGTGCCTTTCGTTCCCGCCTGCGGACGCGGCCTGCTGACGACGGCCCGCGACCTGGGCCTCAGCGTGCACCCCCGGGCGGCTGTCTACGTCTTCCCGGTCATCGGCGGCTTCGTGGGCGGCGACACGGTGGCGGGCGTACTGGCAACGCGTCTGGTCGAGCGCGACGCGCCCGTGCTGATGGTCGATATCGGCACCAACGGCGAGATCGTCCTGTCGGCCGGCGGCGCACTCTATGCCGCCTCGACGGCGGCAGGGCCCGCCTTTGAAGGGGCCCGCATCTCCTGCGGCATGCGGGCGGCGGCCGGGGCCATCGAGAAGGTGTTGATCGGCGCCGACGGCGTCCACGTGTCCACCATCGCGGGCAAGCCCGCGGTCGGCCTGTGCGGCAGCGGACTGATCGATGCCGTCGCGGACCTGTTGTCGAGCGGCGTGGTCACGCCGGAGGGTCGGCTGCTTCCCCCCGACGAGTTGCCGGCCGACCTGGCCGAGCCCGTTCGCGCCCGTGTCGGCCTGGACCAGCGAGGACAGGCGGAATTCCTGTTGGCCGGACCGGAAACCGGTCAGGCAAGCACCCGTATCTGCTTGAGCCAACGTGACATCCGGGAGTTGCAGTTGGCGGCCGGCGCCATCCGCGCTGGCATCGCCATCCTCTTGCGCCAGGCGAACCTGGACGTGAGCGACCTGAGCCAGGTCCTTATTGCCGGGGGATTCGGCAGCTTCATTCGCCGAAGCAAGGCCCAGCGGATCGGGCTGCTGCCGGGCAGGATCGACCACCGCTCCATTACCTATGTTGGCAACACCTCGCTCGACGGGGCTCGCTGGGCGCTGCTTTCCACTGCCGCCCGGCAGCGGGCCGAGCAAATCGCTCGCCGGACCGTACACGTGCAATTGTCCGAGGATCCCCAGTTTCAGATGGAGTTTGCCGAGGCCATGATTTTCCCCGAATCATAGCCGCCAGCGGCGGGAATTCGACTCTGCACGGCTTGACAGGCTGCCGCAGGATGGGATAATAGAAGTGCAAGGCCCAGGCGGGTCTGTTTCACGTCGCACCAACGTCTGAAAGTCGAGGAAGGTGACTTATGAACAGCATACGAGGCTGTCGGGTTCTCGTTGTCTTGTCTTTGGTACTGGCTTCCTCCGTCACAGCCGCTACCTACGAGCAGACCGTCCTGTCCGACTCGCCGTATGGGTACTGGCGGTTCAACGAAACCACAGGCACAACGGCAGTGAATCTGGGTTCGGCCGGCGCCGCCCTGAATGGCGACTATCATCATTGGGTTGCCGACGGCGCGCCCACCCTGGGCGCCACAGGCATTCCCGGAGGCGGGGCCGGCAACACGTCGGTCCACTTCGGCGGGGACAGCCAAGTCTACATTTCGGATTCGGCACCGTACACCGCGTACACGCTGGAAGCCTGGGTCAAGCCCGACAGCGTGGGCGCCGCCCAGAACGTTCTGGTCCGTACCCAGAACGATCCGCGGACCACATGGTCGCACCAGTTGCACGTGACGGCAACGGGCAATCCCCGCCACCGCACTTGGGACGGCAGCGAGCGTCAGGTGACTGGGCCGGCGGCCGCTCCGGCCGGAGAGTGGACGCACCTGGTGGCCACGGCAGTGAACAACTCCCAGATGCAGCTTTACGTCAATGGAGTGAGTGCAGGCGCCACCACTCTGGGCACGCTGTGGAACAGCGGGACCCAATGGCGGGTGGCCTCCCCCGCCGGCGGCGGGACCGGCGACTGGTTCCGTGGCGCCGTTGACGAGGTGGCCATCTACCAGTCCGTCTTACCAGCCGACCGGATCATGGACCACTACGCCGTCGGCACGACCGCCCAGACCGCCCCGCCCGCCGGCGTGCCCGCGCCGACGTCGTGGCTGAAGGCTGACGCCATCCTGGGCCACGCAGACGGGGCCGCCGTCAGCGTCTGGGGCGACGCCAGCGGCAACGGGAACCACGCGGCCCAGACCGACCTGGCCCGCCAACCCACCTACGTCTCCAACGGAATCGGCGGAATGCCGTCGGTTCGTTTCGACGGCAACGATATCCTCACCTCCGTCGCCTCGTTCGGCAATCCGTACTCCATCTTCGCCGTCACCCAGATGGAAGGCAGCCAGAACTTCCGCCTGGTGACCTCGCAGGACGTGAACTGGCTCCTGGGCAACTGGGGCGGCAGGGAGAACGTCCTGCATGCCAACGGCTGGGTCAAGCTGGACCCCAATATCCCCGCCGACACCCTCCCCCATCTCTACGCCGCCGTCAACGACAGCAGCAAGACCGCCCTTGTGAGCAACGGGCAGGTCCTGGCATACAACGCGGCCGGCACGGCGCCTATCGGCAAGCTCCAGCTTGGCGGCTGGCTCACTACGTACACGGAGGCCTCCAAGGCGGACGTGGCCGAGGTGATCGTCTACGATCACGTCCTGACCATGGGAGAGTACGAGGCCGTGCACACGTACCTGGCGGGCAAGTACGGCCTGACGCTGTATGGCCCGGCCATCGGCGAGGCCAAGGGCTTCGGCGGGGCAAGCGACCTGGACCTCTCGGGCGACATGGTCTACGCCGTCAACGTCTCGCCGAACGCGGCCGACTCGCCCAAGCAGGTGGGCGGCGCGACATTCACGGCCGACACCGCCACGGCCGGCGTGAGCGTTGCGGCCACCAACTCGATCAACAACTGGCTCACCAAGCCGGAATACGGCAGCACGACCGACGACGACAACCTTGAAGAGATCATGTGGGACATCCGCTTCGGGTCCAACAACGCCGTCACCGCCAACATGGACGTCGTCCGAGGCAACACCTACAAGGTCCAACTGCTGTTCTCGGACACGTACACCGAGCCCGGGAAGCGCCCCTTCGACATCAACATCGAGGGCGCCCTGGCCCACGATGAGTTCGACCCGGTCTACTACCGCGGCACGTGGGACAACATCAACCGCGGGGCCGTCTACACCGCCACCTTCGTCGCGGGCGACAACGAACTCAACGTCTCTCTGACGCCCGGTTCGACCGGCACGGACAAGAACGCCATCCTCAACGGTTTCACCCTCGAGCAGGTTGCAGCCAAGCCGGTCAAGCCGCCCATCACCACCGAACACATCCGCCTGCACCTGGGCGAGCAGGCAGGCGCTACGCGAGCGGTCGACGCCGCCTTCGCCGACGGCGTCCAGAGCGGCAACTGGAGCGGCACGCCCGTCTACGACGTGCCCGGCATTCCCGCCAACGAGGGGATCGACACAGCCGTTCAGCTCAACGGCACCCAGCAGCTTACGGTGATGGACGCCGCCGACCCCACCGCCTACACCCTGGAGGCCTGGATCAAGCCGTCCGTCCTGGCCAACATGAACATCCTCGACCGCACCAGTTCCACACCCGGTCACGTTTCGCACGAACTGCGTCTGCGGGCCGACGGCAAGATCGAGCATTACACCTACGACGGTTCGGGCAAGACCATCGCCAGCACCACCGCCGCCCAGGCGGACCAGTGGGTCCATGTGGCGGCTGTGGCCACCAACGGCGGGCGCATGCAACTGTACGTGAACGGCCAACTCGAAAATGAGTGGGGCAACCTCGGAACGCTGTGGCAAGACGGCGACCGGTGGCGGATCGCCGGCCAGGCCGGCAGCTTCGGCGGGTTCAACGGCACGATGGACGAGGTTTCCATCCATCCGATCGCCACCAGCGGCGACCAGATATTCCTCCGGTACCGCCAGGCCGTCTCCCCCACCGTCCCGCGGGACCCGACACCCAAGGCCGGCTACTCCGTCTACTCGCTCAACCTGGCGGACATCGTCGGGGGCGGAAACGGCCTGGGAACGGGCACCTACATGGCCGGCATCAACCCCGGCACGGGCGGGCTGGTCGGCCCCGGCGACCCCAACCCCGGCACGGTGACCGGAGACGGATTCCACCCGGTCGCCGACCTGCCCTTCGTGGACGGCGTGTTCATTCCTCACGCAGCCGGCTACATGCAGATCGCCACCACGGGCCTGACCATGCAGCACAACTATCCCGCGCGGGACGGCAACTCGTGGGACTACTTCCGCAACGGGCCCACCGGGGGCACAACCAGCGTGCTGGGCGGCGTGGATTACGCTTCCGCGGGGCACTCCCTGATCGGCATGCACGCCAACAAGGGCATCACCTTTGACCTGGACGCCATCCGGGCCGCCAACGGCGGGACCGACGTCAACCAGTTCACCTGCGTCTTCGGCGACGTGGCCAACGGCAACGGGAATACGGACTTCAACGTCTATCCCCGGATTTCCCATATAGATCCTCAATTTCAAGTATAATGAGGTGGCGATTGGCCGCATGAACACAGGGTTTTCTCGCCATCGAGACACGGAAGTCCGGAGAATCCAATGGGTGAAAGCGGAACGGA
>JAKJER010000085.1 GCA_022705325.1 Planctomycetota bacterium
GCCGGCAGGCAGGTGCGACGGGCCTCTGGCCTGTCGGGGAGACAGAGATGAGCGACGACGGGACATACGAAGCCGTGACCGGAGAGATCGTCAAGGGCATGCAGAAGGCCCGCGAGCAGCTCGCCCGCCTGAACGCCACGCGGGCCTACGCCAGCCAGAAGGTCAAGCGACGGCTCCGCCGGGCCGCCTACGGAAGCGGGGTCGGCCCAGGCGGCACGCTCCGCCGAACACCCCTGCGGGAACTCAAGAGTCAGGGCGTGGGGAGAAACACCCTCTGCCCGTGCGGCTCGGGCCGCAAGTTCAAGCACTGCTGCATCTCCACCCTGTGACCGCAAGCGGGAGAAAGGACAAAGGGCAATGGGCAAACGGATGCTGAACATCGAACAGCCGACGCTCGAAGAGGCCGGGGCCGCCATGCTGATCGCGGCCGTGCTGGACTCGGTGCTGCCGACGATCGCCAAGACGCCCCAGGCGGCCTTCGGCATGATCCTGATGGGCTCCAATCCCGAGCTCGACCTGGAAACGGGGCTAGCGATGGTCCGCGGGGCATGCACCCTTCGCGACGACCTGGAACGCATCGGCCGGCAAACCGACGAGCTGCTGAAAGCGGCCTTGAAAAGCGAACTGTCGAGCCGATCGGAGGACGGGCGATGAACCAGGCCAGGCCCACTGCCGCCAAGCTCACGCCCACGTCCATGCGGGCCATCGGCAAATCCTACGAGCGGCTTCGTGCGGCCGGCAAGGCCTATCGTGCCGCCCACTGGGACGAAACGTTGACGTCCACACGCCTGGCCAGGCGTCTCTACCGCCTCGAAAACGCACGACACGCGGGCCTGCTTCGCAGCCTGCACATCTACGGGTCCGCCAGGCCCAAAGCGAGTTGAACAGCCGCCACAGTCCCGGAGGGATGCCTTCGGCAAGACACAGAGGACGCAGAGATAGAAAGGCAGAAAAGGAACTGGCCATGATCCATCCATCAAATATCCCGTACCTGACGCACACCTGGAACCCCGGCGGCTTCGGCTGCTCCCGCGGCTGTGCCACCTGCTGGGCCAGGAAGATCCCGGCACGCATGGGCCGATCGTGCCCGTGCCCAGACTGCCGCGAGTTCAAGGTCCACCTGCATCGCGAGCGGCTGCTGCCGGAGAACATGAAGCCCGCCCGGCTGCCGCGGGTGATCGGCGTGCAGTTCACAGGCGAGCTCTTCGACCCGCAGCGGCCGTATCCGGACATCTTCAAGGTCCTCGACGCGGCGTGGAGGCTTACCAGCCCTCCCGGCGTGTGCGGAGACACGTTCGTCTTCCTCACACAGCGGCCGGACATCGCGGCCGACGCGATCAAGGAATGGATGGACGCCCGCAGCCGTCCGTCCCTGCCGGACCGCTGGTGGTTCGGGGCGACGATCAAGGGCGGCGACGCGGACCAGGCGGCGTGCGACCTTGTGAACCTCCTGGGCATCCCGTCGGACAACCTGTGGCTGTCCGTCGAGCCCATCCAGGGCGAGTTGCCGATGGACCGAGTTGACGAATCGCTGGCCCAATTGGACCCGGGCCGCATCCGGCTCCTGGTCATCGGGGCCGACAACAATCCCGCTCAACCGTTCGACCTGGCCTGGGTACGCTCCACGGTGCAAAGCTATCGCAGAGGACCGCTCGCCAAGGCCGACCTCAGGGCCTACCTCTTCGTCAAGCAGCTCTGGCAGTGGCAGTGCCCCAACTGCGAGCGGTACTTCGAGAGCCGCCCGGCCGACGGCGAGCGATGCACCTGCGGCACGTCCGGCCTGGCGTTCCGCAAACGCCTGGTCAAGCACGCGTGCGACTTCCCGCCGGACCTGGCCGTCCAGAACCTGCCGTGGCCGTTGCCCGACAAGACCGGCAACAGCCCTCGGGGCCCCTTGCGGGGAGACGCAGAGGACGCGGAGGTACAATGACGACGCCCCGTCGAATCCAACTCTCCCGTCGAAAGGGCTGGCGGCTGCCGGCCGACACCGTCGTCGTCGCCCGGCCGAGCCGCTGGGGAAACCCGTTCCGCGTCGGGCCGGACATGCCACGCGTTTCCGCCGTCGCCGCGTTCCGCTTCCATCTCTCCGACAGGCCGGGGCTGATCCCTTACACGAAAGCCGATGTCCGGGAGCACCTCAGAGGAAAAGACCTCGCGTGCTGGTGTCCGCTCGACCAACCCTGCCACGCCGACGTGCTGCTGGAAATCGCCAACGAGGTGGACCCATGACGATGAAAGCCGTCACGATCGCCAATCCGTACCCGTACCTGATCGCGTTGCCGACGATCCATCCGTACGCCAAGCGGTGCGAGAACCGGACGTGGCCCACGAGCTATCGCGGCTGGCTGGCCATCCACGCCGGCCAACGTGCTGGCGGTGTGGGGCGTTCTGTTGAACAACCATCGCCGGCGGCGGTGCTTCGTGGTGTGGATGTTCTCCAACTCCCTCACCGCCGCCATACACCTGTACGCGGGCCTGTGGTCGCTGCTGGTCCGCGACGTGCTCTTCCTCGCACTGGCCGTCCACGGCTACATCGCCTGGCGACGGCCGCAACCACGAAAGGAGAACTCATGAGCGACGGACCGACATGCTGGATCGAGACGTGGATGCTGGCCCCCAGCCGCCGCTGGCGTGCGGCGGTGATCGACACCGCCACGGGCAACGTGCTCTTCCAGACCGAGAGCCTGGCCGAGGAGGCCGACGCCGTCATGGTCGCAGCCGGATGGGTTGAAGAGCAGGCCCGCCTGCTGGTCCCCAGACCGCCACGGCAGCGGATGATCCGCCCGCGGGGGAGGTCGCTGTGACAACGACGGCTCCACCCAAGACGATGTTCGACGGCCAGAGGATCTCCATGGCCGACTCCATCCGGCTCACGATCGCCAGCCTCAACGCCTACGCCCAGCGGTACGACTACTGGTGCATCGCCTGGTCCGGAGGCAAGGACAGCACCACGCTGCTGACGCTGGTGATGTGGCTGATCTCGAGCGGGAAGATCCAGCGGCCGCCCAAGCGGCTGATCGTCCTGTACGCCGACACGCGGCTGGAGCTGCCCCCGCTGGCGTTGACCGCCATGGACATCATCGCAGACCTCCGCGAGCGGGGCGTGGAGGTGCAGATCGTCCGTTCGGAGATGGACCGGCGGTTCTTCACCTACATGTTCGGCAGGGGCGTGCCTACGCCCGGGGCCCACTTCCGCTGGTGCACCGGCATGCTCAAGATCGAGCCCATGAAGCAGGCCGTGCGGCGGGTCTACGAGCAGATCGGCCACAAGCTGCTGGTCCTCACCGGCGTGCGGGTGGGCGAGTCGGCGGCCCGCGATGATCGAATCAAGATCGGTTGCAGCCGCGACGGGGCCGAGTGCGGGCAGGGCTGGTTCCAGGAAGAGCTGGCCAGCGAGCCGGCCGATACGCTGGCGCCCATCATCCACTTCAGGGTGTGCCATGTCTGGGAATGGTTAAAGCACTGGGCCCCCCAGGCCGCCTACGGGGACTGGAACACGGCTCCGATCGCCGACGCCTACGGCGGCGACGAGGCCGAGGAACTCAACTGCCGCACCGGCTGCATCTGCTGCCCCGTGGCGGGGCAGGACAAGGCCCTGGAGACGATCATCGCCAACCCCTCCTGGTCCTACCTGCGACCGCTGCTGGAGCTGCGGCCGCTCTACGAGGAACTGCGGCTGGCCAGGCACCGCAAGCGAAAGCCCGCCGGCGAACTGAACGCCCAGGGCCAGCCAGTCAAAAACCAGTGCCGCAAGGGCCCGCTGATCATGAAGGCCCGCCTGATGGGTCTGGCCCGCGTGATCGACATCCAGACCCGCATCAACACGACGGCCCAGCGGATCGGCCGGCCGACCATCGACCTCATCAACAGCGAGGAAATCGCCCGCATCCACGAGCTGATCGCGGCCAACACCTGGCCCGACAAATGGTCGGGAGACGAGCCCTTCGGCGAGCGGCCCATGGAAGAGATCTGCTCGCTCCCGTTCTTTGAGGATTGTGTTTCAACCTCGCCGAAAAGCCCTTGAGTACCGCCGCGAAAGTCGCCCTTGTGTGTCCACGGAAGGACACGATACGTGAAACGAGACGAGCTATTCACAACCGGGACGTACGCCAGTCTTCCGCTGGCGGTGCTGGCCCGCACCGACTTGTCGGGCGACGCCAAGGCGGTCTACGCGGCCATCGCCTCGCACCTCCGCAACGGGGACGAGTGGGTCTGGCCGTCGCTGGAGCGGCTGGCGGCCATGAGCGGCTGCTCGCGGGCGACGGTCGCCAGGGCCACCATGCGGCTGCGGGAACTGGCCCTGGTCGAGACCCGCACCCACGGCCGCGGCCTCGCCTACCGGATGCTGGTTCCGCACGGCGGACCGGTCTCAAAATGCGACCAGTCGCAAAATGAGACCAGTCGCAAATTGAGACCCCACCAGTCTCAATTTGAGCACGGAACTAGTCGCAATTTGCGACCCGAAGTACTGAATGGAAGTACTCAACGAAGTACAACCCCCCAACCCCCCGCGGCCGCGGGGGGCGGTGCGGGCTGTTCTGGCGCAAATCTCGCGACCTGCCTCGAAAAGATGGAGGCGGCCTATCGCGAGGTTCACGACGGCCAGCCCATGCCCCTCGGCTGGCGACGGCGAGCGGAGCGGGACTTCGACGCCAGGGGAGATTCGGTCATCGGCCTGATCGACGCCGCCGCCATTCGCGCCGGCCGCAAGCTCGCCCTTGACCAGAAGCGGACCTTCGGCATCGGCTGGGTCTTCAAGCACCTGGAGGCCAAGGCCGCCGTCGCGTCGGAACGCAAACGTGCGGCCGCCGCGGCGGCTCAGTCGTCCGCCGTCCAGGTGGGGGACGGCGACGGCCGCGTGGTCCGCTTCACCGAGGCCCAGGCCCGCTCCGCCAGGGAACGCATCGACCGCCAGCGGGCCGCACGGAGGATGGTGCGATGAGCCGAGCCAACCAAGAGCGGGAAGCGAATACTCGAATGCCTCAAGCCGAAAGGACGTGACGAATGTACTTGCCGGGACTGATCGACCGAAAGACGGCCCGCCCGAGGGCGGCGGCCCGGTGCGAGCTGGTCGTGGACAACTTCGCCGGTGCCGGCGGGGCATCCATGGGCATCGAGGCCGCGTTGGACCGGGCGGTGGACATCGCGGTCAACCACGACGCGATCGCGATACAAATCCACCAGATCAACCACCCGCAGACGGACCACCTGTGCGAAGACGTGTGGCAGGTCGACCCGCTGGAGGCCTGCAAGGGCCGGCCGGTCGGCCTGGCGTGGTTCAGCCCGGACTGCACGCACTTCAGTACCGCACGCGGCGGCAAGCCCGTCCAGAAGAACATCCGCTGCCTGGCCTGGGTGGTCATCAAGTGGGCCAAGCTCGTCAAGCCGCGGGTGATCATCCTGGAGAACGTCCGCGAGTTCCAGACCTGGGGCCCGCTCGGAAAGGACAACAAGCCCATCAAGGCCCGCAGCGGCGAGACCTTCCGCCGATGGAAGCGGCAACTGCAGAACCTGGGATACCAGGTCGAGCACCGCGAGCTTGTCGCGGCCGACTACGGCGTGCCGACCACGCGGAAGCGGTTCTTCCTCATCGCCCGCTGCGACGGAGAGAAGATCGTCTGGCCCAGGCGGACCCATGCCCCCCGGCAGAAGTGCGAGGCCCTCGGCCTGAAGCCCTGGCGGGCGGCGGCCGAGTGCATCGACTGGAGCCTGCCGTGTCCGTCCATCTTCGAGCGGAAGCGTCCGCTCGCGGAGGCGACGCTGCGGCGGATCGCACGCGGCATCGAGCGGTTCGTCGTCAACGCCGCCGAGCCGTTCATCGTGACCTGCAACCACGGCGGGGCCGATTCGCGGACCCGGCCGATCGATGAGCCGATGCACACGGTGACGGCCATCGACCACAACGCCCTGGTCACCGCCACGCTGATGACCAACACGAGCGGACACGCGCCGTCGGACGCGAGCGGACCCGTGCCCACGCTGACCAGCGGCCAGCAGCAGACCGTGGTAACGGCCAACATGCTCCGCATCGGCCAGACCGGGAGCAACGGAGGATGCGTGGGCGACGCCGCCGAGCCGGTCGGCACGGTGGTCAGCAAGAACGAGCAGTGCCTCGCGACGGCCCATCTTACCAAGCTCTACGGGACGTGCGAGCACGGGGCTGACGCGGCCGAGCCCATGCCCACGATTACCGGCCAGGGCGGGCACGTGGCCGAGGTCCGGGCGTTCCTGATGAAGTACTACAAGAGCGGCTCGCGTGACTCGGACGCCCGCCAGCCGATGCACACGCTCACGGCCAAGGCCCGCATGGGCCTGGTGACGATCCACGGTCAGGACTGGCAGATCACGGACATCGGCCTGCGGATGCTCACGCCCGACGAACTGCTGCGGGCCCAGTTCGGCCGCTTCGCCGCCGACTACGTCCTGGTCGGAACGCAGGCCCAGAAGGTCGCGGCGATCGGCAACAGCGTTTGCCCGGAGCTGGCCGAGGCCCTGGTGCGGGCCAACGTGACGATCCGGAGCGTGCAATGACCGCCGGCTTCCGAGACCTGGCAGACTGGACGCACACGAGCCCCAAGCAGCTCGTGGCCCTGCACCTGACCAAGAGCCCCAACACGGAGCGGGGCTATCGCGAGGACCTCGGCGCCTTCACCGCGTGGATGGGGAATCGGACGGCTGACCAGGCCGTCCGGGAACTGCTGGAAAGCGGCCGGGCGGCGGCCAAGCGGTTGCTGGTCTCGTGGGTCAACCGCATGCGGAGCGACAAGCTGTCGGCCAGCACGATCCGCCGTCGGGCGGCCTCCATCCGCAGCCTGATCTCGACGGCGGGCGACCCGGACATCGAGATCATCGGCTGGCAGATCGGACGGCTGCCCAACCTGCCGCCGGCCGCGAGAGTCCGCGACTGCACCGGGCCAGGCCGGGACGACGTAATGCGGATGTTCGTGGCGTGCCGGCAGCGGGATGACGCGATCGGTCGACGCAACGAGGCCATCCTCTCGCTGCTGTACTACCACGCCCTGCGAGCGGCGGAAGTGCTGTCCATCCGGCTTCAGGACGTGGACATGGACGAGCCGGCTATTCGCATCTGTGCCAAGCGGGGGGCGGGGCGGATGTCGTTGCGTCTGTGCCAACGAACCGCCGCCGCCGTCGACCGCTGGCTGAAGGACCGGGGAGACGACGAAGAACGGGATGCCCCGCTCTTCAGTCGGTGTGCCCGGTGGGGCGGCAAGGCGTTGCCCCAACCGCTCAGCTACTGGGGGCTGCTGGCTATGGTGCGGGACGTCGGAGAGACGGCCGGAATTCGCTGCTGGCCTCATGCCCTGAGACACGCGGCCATCACCCACGTCTCGGCACGGACCCATGGTTCACCGGCCTGGGGGATGGCCCTGAGCCGGCATCGAGACGTGCGAGCGTGGATGGGCTACCAGGACGTCCAGGTATCCCACGTTTCAGCGGCGGAGATCCTATCCCGAGACCAGATTGTAAGCTCGGAGCCCGACAGTGCAGATAATTAGTGTTGACTGTAGCGATCAGAATCGTAGTCGTTGAAAGCGGCATGACTTATGAATTGCGTAATATGTTCGCATTTCGTCGTAATACCGGTGGTTTTTAGGTACTCCCGGCCACTCGAAATGGACGGTTGGGCGGCGGGATCAGCCCGGGAGCTAGACAGGCTTTCTTTCCCCGTTCATGTGGAACGGTCGTGCTGCCAGAACAC
>JAKJER010000021.1 GCA_022705325.1 Planctomycetota bacterium
CCGCCAGTAGACCCGCTCGGTGCCGTTGGGCAGGCGGATGGTGATGGACTCGGCCTCTTCCTGCTTCCAGATCAGGCTTCCCTTTTCGCAGTTGACCTCGATGCCGAGGTTGTTCTTGTTGCCGATGGCGATCTGGGTGGCCCGCACCAGGGCCTTGCCGCCGTTGGACAGCTCGCAGTAGGTGGTGAAGTGGTCGTCGAGCTGGCGTCCCTTGAGGAAGGTCTCGACGATGCCGCGGACGGACGTCACTTCCAGCCCGGTCACGAAGCGAAGCTGCATGAAGGCGTGGGTCCCGATGTCGCCCCCGCAGCAGCTCGCGCCGGCCTTCTTGGGGTCGGTCCGCCACGAGGCCTGCTGCTGCCCGCTCTTCTCCAGGCGGGTGGCCAGCCAGCCCTGCAGGTAGTACGAGTCCGCCCAGCGCACCGCGCCGAGCTTGCCGCTGGTGATGATCCAGCGGGCGAACCAGCTCGACCAGTGCCCCAGGTACGTGTGGGCGATGCCGAAGGGGATGTTCTTCTTGTCCACCGCGGCGGCGAGTTTCTCGGCCTCCTTGGCGGTGATGGTGATGGGCTTCTCGCAGAAGACCGGGATGCCCGCCTTGACCAGCTTCATGGCCGGATCGAAGTGGACGAAGTTGGGGGTCACGATCAGGCAGTAGTCCATCCGCTCGCCCGCGGGCAGCTTGGCCTGGTCCGCGATCATGGCGTCATAGCTGCGGTAGCCCTTGATGGGATAGGGCCACTTCTTGGCGAACTCCATGGCCAGCTTGGGGTTCTCGTGCAGGGCGGCGCACACCAGGCGGCGCGTGCCGTCGAAGTGGATCGCCTTCTGGTGGGGGTTGATGATGAACGCCCCGCCGCCACCGCCGATCACGCCGACATTCAGCACTCGATTGGACATGTTGTGACTCCTCTTGCTGGTCCAGGCCCTGTGCCGCCGCCGGAAGGCGGGCCCGGCATGTGTTGACTGTCATTCCGGCGATACCCGGTCGGGTTTCCTTTTTGGGTGCGGCCGGGCGGCCGCGACCGCCGCGGACGCCTTTGGCCAGATTGTACAGAGCACTGCGCGGCGGGCAAGAGGATTGTGAAACGAGCCGGCCATTTTGGCGAATCCGGCCCACATGCCGGAATCGCCAGGTCTTCCGGATCTCTCCCCGCCCGGATGAACCCGGTTTTGCCTTGCTTCAGCGGGGGGCAAAGCCCATAATGTCCGACTGGCTGGAATGGGTTTGCCTCTCGACAAGGAGGTGAGACGGCACACCAGCCCAGAGAGCTGCCCAGGGAGGTTCGAGCCCGTCAACGCGCCCTGTCGCCAAGTCGCACCGTCGCAGGGCAGAGCGAACCATGTTTCGGCAGCTCGAAACCGGCGCGCCAGCGCCGCCATGTCGCACCGGCGGCTGCCGCCGGCCTATAATTGGCCTACGCGGCCCGAGATGTCGTCCGGGCCGAACGGGAGAGCGTTGGTATGAGTTGCTTCGTTGGGATCGATATCGGGGCCGTCAGCGCCAAGGCCGCCCTGGTCACGGACGATCCGTCCCTCCGGCCGGAGCGGACGGGTGTCTTTTCGCCCCTGGAGGAGGCCCCCGCCTCCTCCGGACGCCGCATCTTCCTCAGCCCTTATCGCCGCACCCGCGGCCAGCCGCTGGCCGCCGCCACCCAACTGCTGGAGGAGATGATCGCCGCCGTCGGGGCGGGGAATATCGCCGGCGTCTGCCTCACCGGCGGGGCCGCCCGGCTGGCTGCCGATGCCCTCGCCGCTTCCGTCGTCAACGAGTTCCGCGCCCTGGCCTCGGGCCTGGCGGCGCTGCCCTTGGGGCCCCTTTCGGGGGGCTGCTCCGTCCGCACCGTCTTCGAGATGGGCGGCGAGAGTTCGAAGTACCTCCGCCTGGCCCCCAACGCCGACGGCGGATACGGCATCGTCGACTACGCCACCAACGGCGACTGCGCCGCGGGCACGGGCAGCTTCCTGGACCAGCAGGCCGGACGACTCCGCTATGCCGTCGAGGAAATCGGCGCGCTCTCCCTCCAGGCCGAGCGGGCCGCACAGATCGCCGGGCGTTGCTCGGTCTTCGCCAAGAGCGACATGATCCACGCCCAGCAGAAGGGCTACTCGCCCGCCGAAGTCCTCCGGGGGCTGTGCGACGCGGTGGCCCGCAACTTCCGCACCGCCGTCGTCCGCTCCCACCCGGTCGAGGCGCCGGTGGTGCTGGTAGGCGGGCTGGCCGCCAACGCCGCCGTCGTGACCAGCCTGCGCGAGGCCTTCGAACTGGACGAGCAGCAACTGCGGGTGCCCCCGGCCTTCGCCCACGTGGCCGCCGTGGGCGCCGCCATGGAGGCCTGCCGAGGCAGGAACGCTGCCGACCTCTCTCACATGCATCGACTCCGCCAGGCCAGCGACTTCTCCCACGGGGACTTCCCCACCTCGGCCCCGCTGGGCATGACCAACGTGGTGCTGCTGCGCGACCGGGTCGAGCCCGCGGAACTGGGCTACGGCGAGAGCGTCGACGCCTACCTGGGCATCGACATCGGCAGCGTCTCCACCAACGTCGTCCTGCTGGACGACGAGGGGCGGATGCTCAAGGAGATCTACACCCGCACGCAGGGCCGGCCCATCGAGGTGGTCACCGAAGCCCTGGCCGAGGTGGAGGCCGAGCTGGGCGAGCGGATCCGCGTCCTCGGCGTGGGCACCACGGGCTCGGGCCGGGAACTCATCGGCGAGCTGGTGGGCGCCGACACCATCAACGACGAGATCACCTGTCACAAGACCGGGGCCATGTTCGTCGGGCGGACCATGCTCGACGGCCGGGTGCCGGACACGATCTTCGAGATCGGCGGGCAGGACTCCAAGTTCATCTCGCTCCAGGACGGCGTGGTGGTGGATTTCACCATGAACGAGGCCTGCGCCGCGGGCACGGGCAGCTTTCTGGAAGAGCGGGCCGAGGAACTCGATATCGCCATCAAGGGCGAATTCGCCGAACTGGCCCTGTCCAGCCGGGCGCCCATCCGCCTGGGCGAGCGATGCACCGTGTTCATGGAGCGCGACGTCAACAGCTACATGCAGCGCGGGGCCAACAAGGCCGACCTGGTGGCGGGCCTGGCCTATAGCGTGGTCTACAATTACATCAATCGAGTCGTTCGCGGACGCAAGATCGGCGACTGCATCTTCTTCCAGGGCGGGACGGCCTACAACGACGCGGTGGCTGCCGCCTTCGCCGCCGTCACGGGCAAGGAGATCGTCGTCCCGCCTTACAACGGCGTGATCGGGGCCATCGGCGCCGCCCTGCTGGCCCGCGACAAGATGCTCTCCCAGCCGGCTTCCGCCCGCCCCGCCCGGAAGGCGGACGTCGAGGGCGGAAACGGCGACGGCAACGGAAACGGCGACGGGAACGGTGACGGCAACGGCGACGGGAACGGTGACGGGAACGGGAACGGCCAGCGCCGTCTCCTCGGCACGTACGTCTCGGACATGCACCAGGCCGCCGACGCCGCCCGCAGCGGGACGCGCTTCCGCGGCTACGACCTGTCCAAGGTCGAGTACCGACTGCGGGAGTTCACCTGCCACGGCTGCTCCAATGCCTGCCAGATCCAGGAATTCAACGTCGAGGGCGAGAAGACCTATTGGGGCGACAAGTGCTCCGACCGCTACCGCAAGCGCAAGACGAGCGGGCGAAAGCCCGTCATCGAGGACCTGCTGGCCCTGCGCCAGCGGCTGCTGCTGGACGAGTCCGGCCTGGACGACGTGGGCGCCTCGGCCCGCACGGTCGGTATCCCCCTGACCATGTTCGCCATCGAGCAGTTGCCCTTCTGGCGGACGCTGCTCAACCGCTGCGGATTCGCCGTGCTGCTCTCCGAGGCCACCAACAAGAAGATCGTGCAGGCCGGGCTGGACGCCGTGGTCGCCGAGCCGTGCTTCCCCATCATCGCCGCTCACGGGCACGTGGCGAACATCGCCGCCAAGGGCGTCGACTACATCCTCATGCCCAACGTCATCTCGATGGAAACGCGGTGGATGCACTGCGAGTCGCATCTGTGCCCCTGGCACCAGACCATGCCCTTCGTCTGCCGCCAGGCCCCCGCCCTGGCCCACTGCGCCGAGCGGTTCCTCACCCCCACCGTGCGATTCCGCGACGGGCAGAAGGCCGTCTTCGAGGCCCTCAAGCGGTTCTTCAAGCCCCTGGGTATCAGGCCCGCCACCCTCCAGGCCGCCCTCGACGCCGCCTACGAGGCCCAGACCAACTTCGAAGCCAACATCCACGCCGCCGGAAAGCGGGCCCTGGGGCGGCTCTCGGAGACGCGCGAGGCCGGCATCGTCCTGGTCGGCAGGCCCTATAACACCCACGACGCCGGCATGAACCTCTCG
This sequence comes from Planctomycetota bacterium, assembly GCA_022705325.1. Lineage (GTDB taxonomy): Bacteria > Planctomycetota > Phycisphaerae > SM23-33 > SM23-33 > MWDR01. Next base: position 4,360 of record JAKJER010000021.1, read on the forward strand.
GTCGGGTACAAACTCCGCGAGACTTACGGCGTGAACGTCCTGCCCATGGACTTCCTCGACCTCAACACAATCGACATCCGCGACGTCAACCCCAACATGTTCTGGAACCTCGGCCGACGAATCATCGCCGCCGCGAAGATCGTCGCCCGCCACGACAACCTGCACATCCTCTACATCACCAACTTCAAGTGCGGGCCGGATTCGTTCATCAAGCACTTCATCCGTCGCTCCAGCGGCAAGCCGTTCCTGACCCTCCAGTTCGACGGGCACAGCAACGACGCGGGCATGATGACCCGCTGCGAGGCCTACCTGGACTCCAAGGGCATCCTCCGACCCTGGCGACGCGAAGAGCTCGCGGCGACGACGCACTGAGGAAGCAGAATACGCCTCTCCAGAGTTGCCGGCAGGCCCACGGACCTGTCCGGCGACCGCGGGCAGAGTATAATATCCCCATGCTGCTCCTTCGCAGCCGGACAAGGAGATCCGCCATGAACGCTCGCTGGATATTGTTGTCTGTCGCCGTCTGCTCGCTGTTGCTGTCCTCTGGCGCGTGCGTCAACGCCAAAGAAGTCCAGGTCACCATCGACCAGGTCCCCCAGGCCGTCCGCGACGCCATCCTCAAGGAGGCCGGCGAGGCCAAGATCGACGAGATCGAGAAGGAGACCAAGGGCGACAAGGTCACCTACGAGGCCGAGTGGAAGGTCGACGGCAAGGAAATCGAGATCAAGCTCGCCGAGGACGGCACGGTCCTGGCCCGCGAGCAGGAGATCACCCTCGAACAGGCTCCGCAGGCCGTCCGCGAGGCTATCCTCAAGGCCGCCGGCGACAACAAGGTCAAAGAGGTCTCCCGCATCACCCGCGGAGGTAAGACCTTCTTCGAGGCCGAGTGGAAGGCCGACGGCAAGGAGATCGAGATCAAGCTCGCCGAGGACGGCACGATCCTCAAGAAGCAGGCCGAGGCCGAGGACAAGGACGACGATTAGCCTGCGATGCGGGGCCGGGCGGACACGTTGTTCCTGGTGAAACTCCATTGGAGATCGCCATGAGATCGCAGGTCCTGCCCGTGCTCGGTGTTTGTCTCGCCCTGACGCTGTCCGCCTTCTCGGCCGACGCGCCGCCTCAAGTCTCCGCAGCGCCAGCCCAGGCGGGTCTGGCCCCGCTGTCGGCCTTCGCCGCCGGCTCGCGCATCCTGTTCCAGGGCGACTCCATCACCGACGGCAACCGCGGGCGCAGCCTCGACCCCAACCACATCCTCGGGCACGGCTACGTCTTTATCATCGCCGCCCGCCACGGGGCGACGTTTCCCCAGCTCAAGCTCGAGTTCTTCAACCGCGGCATCAGCGGCAACACCGTGCTCGACCTGGAGAAACGCTGGCAGAAGGAAACGCTGGACCTCAAACCCGACCTGCTGAGCATCCTGATCGGCGTGAACGACAACGGGCGGAAGGTGCCGTTCGACCAGTACGAGCAGACCTACGACCGCCTGCTGACCCAGGCCCGCCAGGCGAACCCTAAGCTCAAGCTCGTCCTGTGCGAACCGTTCGGCCTGCCCATGGGGAAGCACAAGGCCGACTGGGATGCGTGGAACGACTCGCTGGCCAAGCGGCGCGAGATCGTCGCCCGCCTGGCCGCCAAGTACGACGCCGCCCTGGTCAAGTTCCAGGAAGCGTTCGACCAGGCCGCCAAGCGAGCGCCCGCCGAGCACTGGATCTGGGACTCCGTCCACCCCACCTACTCCGGACACCAGGTGATGGCCGACGCCTGGGAAGCCGCCGTCCGCGCCAAGTGGCCCGAGGCGGGGAAATGAGACCTTCCCGCACAGGAGGTTCCATGCAGGTACGCATTCTGGCGATTGTCCTGGCCTTGTCCGCGCCGGCGCTGGCGGCCGGACCGGACCGCCCCGGCGTGCCGTACGGACATGAGTACTTCACGCTGCGCGGCGGGTTGAACAACTGCCGCATCCGCTTCGAACTCGAGCGAACCGGTCGGGTGGCGTTCATGGGCGGCTCGATCACCGAGGGAGGCGCCTGGCGCGACCTGGTCTGCCAGGACCTCCGCACGCGCTTCCCCCAGACGAAGTTCGAGTTCATCAACGCGGGCATCTCCTCGACCGGCTCGACGCCGGGGGCCTTCCGCCTGGTGCGCGACGTGTTGTCCAAGGAGCGGGTGGACCTGCTGTTCGAGGAGGCCGCCGTCAACGACCAGTACAACGGCTACGATGACCGCGCTCAAATCCGCGGCATGGAGGGCATCGTCCGCCACACGCTGCTGGCCAACCCGGAGATGGACGTCGTGCTGCTCCACTTCGCCGACCCGCCCAAGCTGGAGATGATCGCCAAGGGGCAGACCCCGCCGGTCATCGCCAACCACGAGAAGGTGGCCGGGCACTACGCCGCAGCGTCGATCGACCTGGCCCGCGAGGTGGCCGAGCGGATCAAGGCGGGCGAGTTCACCTGGGCGGGCGACTTCAAGAACCTGCACCCCTCGCCGTTCGGGCACCGGCTGTACGCCCGGTCGATCGGGCGGCTGTTCGACGCGGCCTGGAAGCTGCCCCTGCCCGCCGGCGCGAAACCCCAGGCGCACACCCTGCCCGCCGCCCCGCTGGACGAGAAGAGCTACTTCCGCGGGCGGCTGGGCGAGCTCAAAGACGCCGAGCTGGTCAGCGGGTGGACGCTCGAGCCGGCCTGGAAGCCCGGCGACCGGACCGGCACCCGGCGCGGGTTCGTGAACGTGCCGATGCTGACGGCCGAGCAGAGCGGCGCAACGCTCAAGCTGAAGTTCACGGGCACGGCCGTGGGCCTCTTCGTCGCCGCCGGACCGGACGCGGGCGTGGTCGAGTTCTCCGTGGACGACCTGCCGGCCCGGCAACAGGACCTGTTTACCCCCTGGAGCCGCGGCCTGCACATCCCCTGGGCCTACGTGCTTCAGGCGGACCTGCCACCCGGGCCGCATGAACTGACGCTGCGGATCGCCAAGGACAAGAACGCCGCCTCCAGGGGCCACGCCTGCCGCATCGTCCATTTCCTGCTGAACTGATCGGGCCAGCGCGGCGGCCAACCCCGAAAGAAACCGAGCCAGAATATCCCCCGCCGCCAACCGTTTATTCTGGGGCACACGATTGGTTTCAGAAGGAGTGCGCATGGCCCGATGCCCTCACGTCGTAGCGATCCTGATTCTGGCGGCGCTTTCGGCTTCGGCCCGCTCGGCCGACGACATCCTCCTCGCGGATTTCGAGGGCAAGGACTACGGCGTCTGGAAGGTCGAGGGCGACGCCTTCGGTCACGGCCCGGCCGCCGGGACGTTGGGCCACCAGCAGGCGGTGAGCGGCTATCTCGGTAAGGGGCTGGTCAACACCTACTACAAGGGCGACGGCGCCACGGGCACGCTGATCAGCCCGCCGTTCAAGATCGAGCGGTCCTACATCAACTTCCTGATCGGCGGGGGCGGGCACGTCGGCAAGACCTGCGTCGAGCTGCTGGTCGAGGGCAAGGCGGTGCTGTCGGCCACGGGCGAGAACAACGAGCGCCTGACCTGGTCCGGCTGGGACGTCCGCAAGCTGGCGGGCAAGCAGGCGGCGATCCGCATCGTCGACCGCGCCACCGGCGGCTGGGGGCACATCAACGTCGATCACATCGTTCAGAGCGACAGCCGGCGGGGCGAACTGTTGCCCGCCGAGCCGCTGAGCACGGCCGGGGAACAGGCCCAAGCCGTCAAGATCGTCCGCGAGGCCGGCGTCGACGAGATCGTCTACGCCGTGCGGGCGGTCGACGGAGACGGGCACTGGTACGCGAATTTCAGCTACTGGTCGAACAACCCGCAGCGCACGCTCTACCACGACGGGGGCAAGCTCTGCCGCCTGGACCTGACCACCGGCAAGGTCACCACGCTGATCGACGAGCCCACCGGCGGCGTCCGCGACCCGCAGATGCACTACGACGGCAAGAAGATCCTGTTCTCCTACCGCAAGGGCGGCCAGCCGTACTACCACCTCTACGAGATCAACATCGACGGCAGCGGCCTGCGACAGATCACCGACGGGCCGTACGACGACCTCGAACCGTGCTATCTGCCCGACGGGGGCATCGTGTTCTGCTCCAGCCGGTGCAACCGCTGGGTGAACTGCTACTACGTCCGCGTGGCGGTGCTGTACCGCTGCGAGGCCGACGGCAGCGAGATCACCATGCTGTCGAGCAACATCGAGCAGGACAACACGCCGTGGGTCCTGAGCGACGGGCGGATCCTCCACCAGCGGTGGGAGTACATCGACCGCAGCCAGGTCCGCTACCATCACCTGTGGACGATGAACCCCGACGGCACGGGTCAGATGGTGTACTACGGCAACATGCACCCGTCGATCGTCATGATCGACGCCAAGCCGATCCCCGGCACGCAGAAGGTGGTGGTAAGCTTCTCGCCCGGGCACGGGCAGAAGGAGCACGCCGGGGCGATCACGGTGATCGACCCTCGCGGCGGGCCCGACGAAAAGCCCTTCGCCCAGACGATCCACAAGAGCCCCATCTACCGCGACCCCTACCCGCTGAGAGAGGACCTGTTCCTGGTGGCGGGCCAGGGCGACATCCGCGTGATGGACGCGCAAGGCCGCACGCGGGTGCTGCACGAGCTGGAGGCCGCCGACAGGCAGCGCGGACTGTGGATGCACGAGCCCCGGCCGCTGCGGGGCCGGCCCCGCGAACGGATCATCCCGCGCAAGGCCAACGCGGGCGAGGCCAACGGCACGGTCATCCTGGCCGACGTCCACGTGGGGCGCAACATGGAGGGCGTCAAGCGGGGCGAGATCAAGAAGCTGCTGGTGCTCGAAGCGCTGCCCAAGCCCATCAACTTCACCGGCGGGTGGGAGCCCATCACCTTCGGCGGCAGCTTCACGCTCGAACGGGTGGTCGGCACCGTGCCCGTCGAGCCGGACGGATCGGCCCACTTCGAGCTGCCCTCGCTGCGCAGCCTGTTCTTCGTCGCGCTGGACGCCAACGACCGCGCCGTCAAACGCATGCAGAGCTTCCTGACCGTCCAGCCGGGCGAGGTGTTTTCGTGCGTCGGCTGCCACGAGCATCGGACGCGGACCATTCAGCCGGTCGGATATCTGCAAGCCACCAGCCGCCCGCCCAGCAAGATCGAGCCCATCCCCGACGTGCCGGACGTGCTGGACTTCCCCCGCGACATCCAGCCGATCCTCAACCGCCACTGCGCCGCCTGCCACGATTACGACAAGACCGACAAGGGCGGCCCGCGATCCGGCGGGGTCATCCTCGCCGGCGACCGCGGAGCGATGTACTCCCACAGCTACTACATGCTCACGCTGGCCAGGCAGTTCAGCGACGGGCGCAACGCGGACGGCAACAACCCGCCGCGGTCGATCGGGTCGTCCAACAGCCCCCTGCTGGACAAGCTCGCGGGCAAGCACCACGGCGTGAAGGCCACCGAGCACGAACAGAAGGTCGTGCGGCTGTGGATCGAATCCGCCGCCGCCTACCCCGGCACGTACGCCGCCCTGGGCACGGGAATGATCGGGGCGACCTTCTCGGGCGACAAGCGGTTCGACCGCAAGGGCTGGGACCGCGCGGGCAAGGTGATCCAGGAGCAGTGCGGCAAGTGCCACGCGGGCAACAAGGCGCTGCCCACCTCGCCGGACCAGTACAAGTTCGGATTCGGCGGAGGGCACGTGGACGGGCGCGACGTCCGCTACCGCTTCGACTCCAACATCGTCTTCAACCTCTCCCGCCCCGAGAAGTCGCTGGCCCTGCTGGTGCCGCTGGCCAAAGAGGCCGGCGGGTACGCGAGCGGGCGCGACAAGGAGAAAAAGACCGGGCATGAGGCGGTCTTCCGCTCCAAGGGCGAGCCGGACTACGTCGCGCTGCTGGAAGCGATCACGCTGGCCAAGCAATACCTCGACGAGATCAAGCGGTTCGACATGCCGGGTTTCCGGCCCAACCGCCACTACCTCCGCGAGATGAAGCTCTACGGCATCCTGCCGGCGGACCTCGGCGAAGACGCCCCCGTCGACTGCTACCGCGTGGATCAGGCGTACTGGCGGTCCTTCTGGCACAAAGGGGTCCTGAAGTAAGGCCGACGTCGGCTGCCGTGTGCGACCGCGTCTTGTCCGCACCGGCAAATTCTCTTCTCTTCTGCGCGGCCTGCCCCTAATCTGTGAAGCCTCTGGAGACCATCATGGAACACGAACTGGGCGTGATCGGCGGGGGGAACATGGCCGAGGCGTGCGTGCGGGGCCTGCTGAACGCGGGCCTGCTGACCGCGGGGCGAATCGTCGTTTCGGACGTGTCGGCTGAGCGACGCGAGCGGCTGGCCCGGACGGGGGTGACCTGCACAGCCGACAACAAGCTCCCCGCCCGCTGCCGGCGCGTCCTGCTGGCGGTCAAACCGCAGGTGCTGCCGGGCGTTCTGGACGAGGTGGCCGGCGAGGTCCGACCCGACGCGACGGTGGTCTCCATCGCCGCGGGCGTGAAGGCTGCCGGCATCGCCCAGCGCCTCGGCGGGCGCGGCCGCATCGTCCGCGTCATGCCCAACACGCCCATGCTGGTGGGGGAAGGCGCGGCGGCCATCTCAGCCGGGCCCGGCGCGACCGAGGACGACCTGGCCTGGACGGAGCAGGCCTTCGCCGTCAGCGGGCGGACCGTCCGGGTGGACGAATCGCTCATGGACGCCGTGACGGCGGTCTCGGGCAGCGGGCCGGCATACTTCTTCTATCTCATCGAGGCGATGGTCGCCGCGGGCGTGGCCGAGGGCCTCGACGAGGCCACCGCGACGCTGCTGGCCAGCCAGACCTGCGCGGGGGCGGCCAGGCTGCTGCTGGAGAGCAACGAAAAGCCCGCCGTCCTCCGCGCCCGCGTGACCAGCCCCAACGGCACGACCCAGCGGGCCATCGAGACCATGGACGCCGCCGGCGTCCGGGACGCCCTCGTCCGCGGCGTCCGCGCCGCCGCCGAGCGAAGCCGCGAACTGGGACGATAAGTCACAAAGGAACATCTTCATGAGCGCCCTGCCTCGCCACTTGGCCGTCCTGGCCGCCAGTGTTCTCTTTTCCGCGCTTCTCAACCCGTCGCTCGCCGGCGCCCCTCAAACCGAGGAGCTGGCCCTGAGACGTCAGTGGGTGACCGCCAGGTTCGAAAGCGACGCCAAGCCTTCGACCCCCCAGAGCGGCCTGCTCGTGTTGGCCAACCACGACCCCGTTCTCCGCAACACTCGCGGCGAGGGCCGCCCGCTCACCCTGGGCAAGGCGACCTACAAGCGAGGCCTCTACTGCCACGCCAACAGCCACGTCGTCGTCCGCCTGGGCGGGCCCGGCAAGACGTTCTCAGCCATCGTCGGCGTGGACACCAATCACCAGACCTCCGGCGGGCGGGGCAGCGTCATCTTCACCGTGCGGGCCGGCGACAAGAAGCTCTTCGAGTCGCCCGTCATGCGCGAGGGCATGCCCGGCGCACCGGTCAAGCTGGACCTGGCTGGCGCGAGCGAGCTGGCCCTGCTGGTCGGCGACTCGGGCGACGGCATCTCCTGCGACCAGGCCGACTGGGCCGACGCCAAGGTCACGCTGGCCGACGGACGCGAGGTGTGGCTGGGCGACCTGCCCTTCGTCGAGCCCGACGCGCAGGCGGACGCGGGGCCGCCCTTCTCCTTCGTCTACGACGGCCAGCCGTCCGCCCTGCTGTTGCCCCAATGGAAGGTCGAACGCCGGAGTAAACCGCTGGACGAGCGCCGGACCAGCCGAACCGTCACGTACAGCGATCCGAAGACCGCCCTCGTCGTCCGCTGCGAGGCGGTCGAGTACCGCGACTTCCCCACCGTCGAGTGGACGGTGCACTTCAAGAACGCCGGCGCCGCCGACACGCCGATCCTCAGCGACATCCAGGCGATCGACACGCACCTGCGCCGGCCGCGCGAGGGCGAGTTCACGCTCCACCACAACACGGGCAGCCCCTGCTCGGCGAACGACTATCAGCCGCACGCGACGGTGCTGCGCCCGCGGGAGGCCAAGCGCATCGCCACCTCCGGCGGTCGCTCCACCAACGCGAACATGCCCTACTTCAACGTGGACTGGGGGCGCGGCGGGGCGATCGTCGTGCTGGGCTGGCCGGGACAGTGGGCCGCCGAGTTCCAGCGCGACGAGGGCGCGGGCCTGCGCATTCGCGGCGGGCAGGAGCTGACCCGTCTGAAACTGCTGCCGGGCGAGGAGATCCGCACGCCGCTGGCGGTGATGCAGTTCTGGAGCGGCGGCGACTGGATCCGCGCCCAGAACGTCTGGCGACGCTGGATGCTGGAGTTCAACGTGCCCCGCCCGGGCGGCAAGCCCATGCCGCCGGGCCTGATGTGCTGCACCAGCGACAGCTACCCCGGCATGAGGAGCCGCGCCGACGACGAGATCAAGTACATCGACGCCTATGTGCGCGGCGGCGTGAAGCTCGACTACTGGTGGATCGACGCGGGCTGGTACCCGTGCCTGGGAGGCTGGCCCAACGTGGGCACTTGGCTTCCGGACCCGCTGCGCTACCCCAAGGGCCTGCGCGAGGTCGCCGACCACGCCCACGCCAAGGGCATGAAGCTGGTGGTGTGGTTCGAGCCCGAGCGGGTGACCAGGGAAACGTGGCTGGCCGAGCGGCGACCCGAGTGGGTGCTGGGCGGGCAGAGAGGCGGGCTGTTGAACCTGGGCAACCCGAAGGCCCGCGAGTGGCTGACCGACCACGTGGACAAGCTGATCACCAGCCAGGGCATCGACCTCTACCGTCAGGACTTCAACATGGACCCGCTGGGCCACTGGCGAGGCAACGACGCGCCCGACCGCCAGGGAATCACCGAGATCCGACACTGCGAGGGCTATCTGGCGTATTGGGACGAGTTGCTTCGGCGGCACCCCGACATGCCCATCGACTCGTGCGCCAGCGGCGGGCGGCGAAACGACCTGGAGACGCTGCGCCGCAGCGTGCCGCTGCTGCGGAGCGACTACCGCTTCGAGCCGGCCGGCACGCAGGGACACACCTACGGCATGTCCATGTGGATCCCCTACTACGGAACGGGCGTGGGGGCTGAGAACGATTACATCGTCCGCAGCCACTGGTGCCCGTGGCTGGGCATCGGCATGGGCGGTCCGTTGCGCAAGGACGCCGACTGGGGCCACTACCTCCGCCTGGTGAAGGACTGGAAGCTCGGGCGCGAACTCATGCTGGCTGACTACTACCCGCTGACGCCCTACAGCCTGGACCAGTCGCATTGGATGGGCTGGCAGTTCGACCGCCCCGAGACGGGCGAGGGGATGATCCAGATGTTCCGCCGCTCCGAAAGCCCCTACGAGGCAGCCACGTTCCGCCTCCGCGGGCTGGAGGAAGCCGCCCGCTACACGCTGACGGACATCGACACCAACCAGTCCCGCACGCTGACCGGCCGGGAGCTCATGACCGACGGCCTGCGGATCGAGATCCTCAAACAGCCCCAGGCCATGGTGCTGCTGTACAAGAAGCAGCGCTCGTAGCCTGCCTGCCGGTAGGCAGGTGCGCCCGTAAGGGCGTCGGAAATGGAATGGCGATCCGAAGGACCGCCTTACGGCGGCACTACAAGCGCCACATTGGACATCCTGCCCGCCCGGCTGTCGGCGTCGTAGGCGATCAAGGCGAAGTGCAGCGGGCCCTTGGCGCCGGCGGGCAGGGTGACGGTGAAGCGCTCCTTCTTTCCGGCAGCGGCTGGTTTCGGCTCGCCGGCGCAGTTGGCGGCCCGCCAGAAGGGCGTCCGCTTGCCCTGGTCGCGGACCATGTCGTAGTCGTCGTCGGCCACGATGGGCATGCCCGCGCACTTGAGCTGGTATCGCGCCGCGCGCGGCGGCGCGGTGAAGCTCACCTCCGCCCGGCCGGATGAATCGAGCCTGACGGTCAGATCGGTCACCGCCGATGGGGCTTCGCCTTCGGCCGGCGGGTGGGCGAACTCGTAGAACATCCGCGCGGTCGAGAGCACGCAGTCGTCCTTGGGCGGGCGGTGATTGGCGAACATGCCCGCGTGGTCCGGCCCGCACATCGGCTTGAGCGTCTGGTAGGCCCGCTTCGAGCCGCGATCCCAGAACACCTTGCTCCGCTCCAGCAGCCGCCCGTCTCGCGTGAGCGAGTACGCCCGGGCCATCGCATCGGGGAAGAACCGCGTGTACCAGCCCGAGTGCTTGCAGCCGACGCCGTCGGTGGTGGCGACGTGATCGGGCAGGAACTTCCACGGGTCCCACGCCTGCCCGCGGACGGGGATGTCCATGTGGGCGTAGTAGTGCGTCTGGCCGCACTTGTCGCTGAGCATGAACTTCGCGCTGAAGCGTCCGAAGGCGACGACGAAGTCCCGCAGGTCCTCGTCGCCGGTCAGGCGGGCGTACAGGTCGGCGGCGTTGTGCACGTACGCGTGCTGCCACGTGCCGCCCAGGCTCACGATGGGCCAGCGGTTGCCCGCCTTGTCCACCAGGCGCCCGCCGTCCTGGCGGATGCCCTGCTTGTCCATGAACGCCCGCATCTCCGGCGGGACGTCGTTGCCCTTGAGCGCCTGGCCGACGCGGCTGGGCACGAAGCCGCGGTCGTCCAACTCGGGGTTGGCCAGCAGCGTGTCGCGCATCAGGCGGGCCAGGTCGCGGACCATGGCGTTGTCCGGCAGCACCTCCACCAGGCGGGCGATGAGGTAGAACCCTCGCCCGAATCCGCGCGTGTCGGAGATGGTGCTCTTGCCCGGCTCGAGCTTGCGGTGCTTGCGATACTCGGAGTTCTTGGTCTCGGCCAGGTCCACCGCGGCCTCCAGGGCGTCGACCTCGCCGGTCAGCAGCCAGTAGTCCACCAGGCCCGTGCCGTAGAAGTGGCAGTAGCAGCTCTTGGCCTGGACGAGGTGCCAGAGCTCCTTGTCGTCGTCGCTGCCCTTGCCCCAGTGCTGGTACTTGATGTTGGTGGGCTTTCGGACCGGACGGGTGCCCAGCGGCCCGCCCTGGGGGAACCAGATGGCCCCGTCGTCGTACGCCCAGCCGTCGCTGCGCCAGGCCTGAAGGTCCATGTGGTAGCGGGCCCAGGCCTCGGCCTGGTCGAAGAACCCCCGCTGACCGGTGCGGAGGAACATCAGCAGCAGGGCCTCGACGCTGTCGGCCTCCGACTCGTAGTGGTTGTCCTCCCACCGCACGTAGGCCCGCGGATCGTGGATCGCGCGGGGGACCTGCTTGTCCTCGAACGCCCAGCCCCACTGGCGATACGTGGTCAGTTCGTCCGCCTGGCTGCCGAAGTGCCCGACGGCGGTGGCCTCGCAGCGGCTGTACCAGCCTGCCTGCCGGCCAGGCAGGTCCGAGGGCGCGACGGCGACCAGTCGCGAGCGGCAGGCGGCTGCCGGGGCGGCGGGCGAGGCGGCGTCGAAGTCGATCAGCAGCTCGGCCGTCTTGTGCGAGAGGTCGTACAGCCAGGCGTTCTCGGACCGGAACGCCTTGCCGACCGGTCGCGGCGTGACGTAGTGGGCGGCCAGGCAGCCGTCCTCGACGAGCAGCTTGCGCGGGGCGTCGCCGGTGAAGTCGCGGTCCACCAGGACGATCCCCCGCCGGCCGGACGGCAAGACGAGGGCGCCGGCCTTCTCGTCCAGCTTGGCGCCGGCGGCATCGCCGGCCGGTCGCAGCGCGACGACGGCGGAGCGGATGCAGGCGTGGTAAACCTGCTCGCGGTTCGAGTTGGCCAGCGCGTGCTGGATGCGGAGGTCGCTGCGCCCGGCCCAGGCGGTGATCCGCGTGGTGTAGGTCAGCGGCGAATCCGCATAGGGGCCGTCGATGCGGACGGTGACGCGCTGCGGGCCGCGATACTCGAGGCTCACGCGGCTGGGCTGGGCGGCGTCGTGACGCTTGAGGGTCTTGCCGTCGACGTAGTAGACGGCAGCGCCGGTGGCGGCCGGCTTGCCGGCGACCTGCACGGACTCGACCAGCTTGAAGGGGGCGGTCTTGGAGATGCGAACGCTCAGCGGACCGGTGGAGATCTCGACGCGCTGGTCGTCCTCTTTCAGGGCGATCGCGGCGGCGGGTTTGGCGCTGGACCGGCCGACGCGCAGCTCGAGGCGCTTCTCGGCGTTAGCGTCGACGTCGAGGGGAAAGTCCAGCAGGACCCAGCGGAGCTTGCCCTCGCGGAGCACCGTCGGAGTGACCTGGAGCGGGACGTCCTTGTCGCCGTCGCGGAGGACGAACGTCGCGTCGGGCGCGATTTCGCCGACCGGCAGCGGCAGGCCCACGGTGACCGGCGCGTGGGTCCGCGCGACGCCCGCCGGCTCGCGGACCGTCAGCGGAATCGACAAGTCGGCGGCCCGGGCGGCGCCCGCCAGCGCGGCGGCAAACGACAGCGCCGCAATCGCTCCGACCCCAAAGCCCACGGAAGGCCTTCCGTGGGCTTCTCTCCACACGCACGGCCTTGGCATGTTCGCCTCGCATTCCCGGGCGCGGGGCCCGGTCAGTCCACGATGTAGGCGGCGTCCAGTTTCAGGTTGTGGTCCTGGTACCAGCGGCGCAGGCGGCGGCGTCCCTCCAGCAGGAGCGGGTGCGAGGCGTCGTCGCGGGCCAGATTGGTCATCTCGCCCGGGTCGCGCTGGAGGTCGATCACCTGCTCGCGCTGCTTGCCTGAGACGTAGACGATGTACTTGTAACGGTCCCAGAGGACCAGACGGCTCTTCTCGTTCTCGACCACCAGCGAGTCGCGCCAGTTCTCCACGCTGCGGCCCAGGGCCAGCGGGCGGAGGCTTCGCCCGGCCCGCCCGGACGGCGGGGCGATGCCCGCGAAGTCGCACAGCGTGGGGATCAGGTCCAGCCCGGTCGAGGCCAGATGCTCGCGGTCGACCGCGCCGGCGAACGTGACGCCCTTGAGGCTCAGCACCAGCGGCACGCGCGTCGCCTCTTCGTAGAGCACCGACTTGTGCTCCAGGCGGTGGGCGGAGTCCATGTCGCCGTGATCGCTGACCAGCACCACCAGCGTGTCTCGCTCGCGCCCGCCCTCGCGCAGGCCGGCCAGCACCAGGCCGATCTCGGAATCCACCCGCTCGGTCAGTCTGGCATAGGCCCAGCGGTGCAGCCGCCACTGCTGCTCGGTCCAGTTCTTGCGGACGTAGGGGCGGAACGGGCGCCAGTCCAGCGTTTCCAGGCCCTCGGGCTCGCCGGGGGGGATGTCGTAGTTCGCCGGCAGCGCCGGGCACTGCTCGCGGACGAACTTCTCCATCTCGCCGGGTGCGAAGGCCTGCGGCCCGTCGGCCGGCTTGGCGCTGGTGCCCTTGTTGGCCAGCACGTTGGAGGCGAAGGTGCGGTAGTAGCTCTCGCGGTCGGCCCGCTCGCGGAGGGCGTGGTCGTGGATGGCCATGAAGCAGATGTCGTGCGGGTTGATCAGCGAGACGACCATCAGGAACGGGCGGTCCTGCGGGCGGCGTAGGAAGTCGGCGGCGGCGCGGGCCAGAGGCTCGCGCTGATCGCGTGAGAGGACCTCGTCGAAGCCGTAGCCGTCCATCCCGCCGGCACCGCGGCCGCGGGCGCCCTTAGCGGCGCCGGTCGTCGTCGCCGCGCGCTGCGGCGGAGGAAGGTGCGTCTTGCCCCCGTAGACCGTGCGGTAGCCCGCCCGGCGAAACACCCGCCCCAGGCTCGACTGGAGGATCTCGTCCGGAACCGGCCGGGCGTTCCCGTTGTGCTCGATGCCGTTCACGCTGGGCAGCAGGCCGGTGAGCATGCTGAACCGCGAGGGCAGGCACACCGGGTTGCCGCAGTAGGCCCGCTCGAACCGCGTGCCCGAGGCCGCCAGCGAGTCCATGTTCGGCGTCTTCAGGTTTCGGTTGCCCGCGCAGCTCAACATGCCCGCGTGCTGCTGGTCGGTCAGGAGGATCACGATGTTGGGACGGTCCGCCCGCTCGCGGGCCGGCCGGTCCTTTTCCCGCTCGCCGGTCGCGGGCGCGTCGGCCGCCCGCGCCCCGGCCGCCGCGATCGCCGCGGCCGACAGGACCAGAAACTCTCGCCGATTGCTCTTCATGCCTTCACCTCGCTGTTTCAAAGAACAAACGCGTGAGGACTGTCTATTGACCATTGAAAATTGACAATTGAAGCCCCCGCCCGGGCCTGCGGCGCTATAAAGATGACCCCCGATTGTAGTAGGCGCGTGCCCGGCCTCGCACTATCCTGAAGTCGGGGGGCGAGAGAGCGGGATGACAATTCAAGCTCTGGCTGATCCGCGTGCCGTGGGAGTGAAATAGTCCGGGGAGATTGTCGTGGGGTTGTTGCGGGGTGCGGGTTTGCCCGGGGGCGGATCGAATCGTAGGTTCCCCTCGAAGGCACAGAGGCCGGCTGCGGCGCTTGCCGTGGACAGGCCCCCTGGACATCCAAACGAGGAACCCGCCATGACATTCCGAACCACAACGTTGCTCCTTTCGCTGACGGCGCTTTGTGCTTTCGCCTCCCCCACCCAAGCCGAACCGGTTCTCACCGGCAGCGGCGGAATTCTGGACTCCCTGTACGGCTGGGAGAACCTCATCGAGGTCCAATCGGGGACGGATGATCTCTGGACCAATACCGGCACGGTCTTTGCCCGGGCCAAGGGCAAGTGGGCGGGCTACGACCAGACCTTCGGCTATCTCTGCGGCGAGGAAGGCGACACGTTCCGCTCGCTGTTCACCGCCGAGGGCGACGGCTACCTGAACCGGCCGTACGCATGGGCCAACGCCTCTACTACCGGCGAGCAGTTCCGCTTCGCGCTGGATCCCAGCGGCGCGCCGCGGTGGAGTTCGGCCGTCGATGACAACTACGACGCCACCGACCACCTGCGGACCTTCGAGATCACCCTGGGCCCGTCGGCCGGCCACTACGTCCTGGCCTGGGAGGACCTCCCGTTGGGCGGCGACGCGGATTACCAGGACCTGATCGTGGAGGTCAGCGGGGCGCGGATCTACTCGCAGGCCGGCGCGACGGATGCCGGCGTGCCCGAGCCGACCACAATGGCGATCCTGGCCGCGGGCGGCGTGGGCCTGTTCGCCCGGCGCAAGGCCCGCCGCAGGACCAGGGCTGCGTAAGAGACGCCTGATGCCCGCGTCGCGTCACCCCACCGGCGGCGTGTAGACGCGGATGGCGGCGACGCCGGCGGGGTTGCTTTTGCGGGCGGGTTCGGGTTTGATACCCCGCATGGAGCCAGACAGACAGGGCGGCCGCGTGCTGGTGGTCTCGGCCTCGGTGGGCGCGGGGCATAACCAGGCGGCACGGGCAGTGGTCGAGCGGCTGCGGGAATACGCGCCGCACCTCGAGGTCGAGCACGTCGACGCGCTGAACTTCGCCGGACGGTGCTTCCGCGCGTGGTACGCGGGAGGCTACGCCCTCATGGTCAGCCGCCTGCCGTGGCTATATGGGCTGGGCTTCCGCATGACCGACCACCCGGACGGCCCCCGCCGGTCGCTGGCCGAGCGCAGGCGGCTGTGGACCGAGCGCCTCGCCATGCGCCGCATGAGCGAGCACATCCTGGCGGGGCGCTACGACCTGATCCTCCACACGCATTTCCTGGTCGCCCCGATGGTGGCCCGCATGAAGGACCTCGGCCTGCTGGACTGCCCGCAGGCGGTGGTCGTGACCGACAACGTGATCCACCGCTACTGGCACAGCCGCAACGTCGAGCGGTGGTTCCTGTCGGCCGACCTGGACGTCGACCGGGTGGCGCGGTGGGGCGTCGAGCGCGAGCGGATCGTCGTCAGCGGCATGCCGGTGCAGGCCAAGTGGCGAGCGGAACTGGACCGCTCGCGGGTGCTGGCCGAGTGGGACCTGCCGGCCGACCGCCCGATCGTGCTGCTATCGGGCGGGACGGACTTCGTGTGCGGGCCGGTGGTGCGGATCGCCGACCAACTCGCCCGCGCCCGCGAGGACCTCTGCGTGGTGGTGCTGGGCGGGCGGAACAAGAAGCTGCTGGGGCAACTCGCGGGCCTGCGCCTGCCGGGCGATCGCCTCCGGCCTGTCGCCTTCACCGACCGCCTGCACGAATTGGTGGAGGCGTCGAGCCTGATGATTACCAAGGCGGGCGGGTCCACCATCGCCGAGTGCGCCGCCCGCGGAAAGCCCATGGTCTTTCTCAAGCCCGTGCCCGGGCAGGAGAAGGGCAACGCGCAGTACTTCGCCGCCGCCGGCGCGGGCGTGGTCGCCCCCAGCGTGCAGGAGACCATTCAGCAAACGCTGGAATTGGTGGGCGATCCGCAGCGCCTGGCCGCCATGAGCCAGGCCGCCGCAGCCCTCTACCGCCCCGCCTCGGAGACGATCGCCGACTGGGTCATCCAACGCCTGGGAGATAGAGACTGACTGCCCACTTACCAACTGCAGGCGTTAGCAAGACACAGGACAAGCTCTCCTGAGAGACTTGGAGTCCCTCGCCCGGTGAGAGCGACATGATGCGCCTTGCTGAGGGGGCGAGGTCGGGGGCTCGGGGGGACTGCGAAGTGGGATTCGCGGTCCACGGACGGAACCGTCAAGGAAGGCTGGACCCTGCCCCCGCGTGCCTGTAGAATACACGCGGTGGTAAGGGCACCGCGCAATGGACAGCCCAGGTTCTATGGAATAACTAGTAGGATGTTGCCCATTACCATGTACGGGGGCGGGCGAAGGTGAGAATTCATGGCGCGTAGGCGAAGCCAGACAACGAACAAAGACCAGACGATTCTCTTGCCGGGTCGCAAGCCAAAAGAGCTTGTGCTGACTGTCGCGGGGAACATCGTCAAACACCTCGGCGTGCAGATGTATGCCGGCCGGCCCGTTCCTGCAATCGCAGAGTTGATTTCCAACGCCTGGGACGCGGACGCCACGGAGGTCGAGGTAAGCCTCCCGCTGGACGAAGCGTGGGAGCCAGATAACGAAAAGCAGATCATAACCGTATCCGACAACGGGAACGGTATGACCTGGGATATGGTGCGTGACGCCTATCTGAACGTTGGGCGTGACCGACGAAAGGCAGAGAAGACCGATAAGTCGCCCGGTGGGCGGCGACTACAAGGACGAAAGGGAGTCGGTAAACTCGCGGGGTTTGGAATCGCGGACACCCTCGAAGTGCAGACCGTGCACAAGGGCAAGGACTCCAGCCTGAAGGAACAGGTGCTTATCTGGTTCAAGCTCGACCTGTCTGATCTGACGAAAGTTGAGCGGGGGCCGGTCCCGGTTGATGTAGTCTACGCGGGGCCAATCAGTAAGGCTCCCGAGGAAGCGAGAACGACCAAGGGCACTACAGTGGTTCTGCGCCACCTGCATGAGCGCAAAGCGCGAAACGCGAACAGTTTCCACCACAGCATGGCCCAGCGTTTCCTGCTTATCGGCTCGAAGTTTCGCGTCCGCATAAACGGAGAGGATTTGCGCGAAGAGAGCATTTCGCTGCAGTGGCGCGAGCCAAAGAGGGGCTGGGGAAGCGACCAGGTTACGGGTTGCGGGCAAGTCAGCTACTGGCTCGGCTTTACAGAGCACCCCCGCAAGCAAAACGAAGGCGAATTGAGCGGAATCCTCATCTACACCCGGGGCAAGATTTCACAGGAGGAGACCTTCTTTGAAATAAGCGGCGGGGTTACGGGGCAGCACGGGCTTCGATACATGGTGGGCATGGTGAAGGCCGAATGGCTGGACGCCGGAGTTGATTCTCCCGACCACATTGCCACACCGAGAGACTCCATTGCGTGGGAAAGCCCGGAGGGTATGGCTCTTAAGGAATGGGGGCAGAAGCTGCTCAGAAGATGCCTATCCGAATGGGCCAAATTCAGAGCGTCACTCCGCGAGAAGCACATCAAGGAGGTTAGCTCGGAAATCCAGACGCGGATTCAAAACCTTGCCCCGGCGTATAAAGGGGTTGCCCTGCAATTCGTGGACAAGTTCAAATCCGTTGAGATGGAGACGGCGGAATTCCAGGACATTCTCTCCTGGTTCCTCGACGCTCTCGAAAACGCCACGCTCCGCAGCATCCTTCAGAAACTGCGGGAAACCGACATCGGGGACCTTCATCAACTCGACGACCTGCTTTCAAAAATGGAGGTGCGAACTGCGGTAACGCTCCTCCAGATTATCGACAGCAACTTGGCCGCTATCGAGACACTGGAAAAAATGCATCGCCAGAACGCCAAGGAACGAGGCGTCATTTCTAAGCACCTTGAGAAGAACCCTTGGTTAATCGATCCAACCTGGATGCTCAACAAAGCTGAAGCGCGGGTCGAGACCTGGATTAGAAACCAGTTCAAGACAAGCAAGGGGAGAAAAAAGGCCAAGGGAGACGACGACCGTGCTGACTTCTTTTGCGTGGCCGTAGGAGGTACATTGCACATAGTTGAAATTAAACGAGGAAAGCACATCGCCACAGTCAAGGACATCAATCAGGCGGACAAGTATCGAAAGTACGTGGTCAAACGTTTCGCTGACCTCACGGATCCTAAGGCGATCAAGTACACGCACGTACAGAGCCACCTGATCGCAGCGGACTTACACGACGACGCGCAGAGCATCAAAGAGTCCTTTGCAAACAGCGGGTGGGTTTTCTTTACGACATGGGATGACCTTGTTGAACGGGCGAAGCAAAGCCACAATCAGTTTCGACAGATTCTCCAGAAACGGGCGAAAGAGAGCGAGCCTTGAGCATCCGCAAATGCCCATTGCTCTTGATGGTGTCGGCACTAGAATCCCAAAGCAGCACTCCGAATCCGAAGAAGAAGGCCAGAGAGTGGACAACGAGAAGCCTATCGCTGTAGACCTCTTTGCCGGGTGCGGCGGCTTGACGCGCGGTCTCCGCGACGCGGGATTCCACGTGGCAGCAGCCGTGGAGGTTGATCCCATCGCGGGCAAGACGTATCGGTGGAACAATCGCCGCACCACCCTCTTTGAGAAGGACATTCGGGAGGTAACCGCCGAGGAGATCCAGGGAGCCGTGGGAAGAAAGAGCATTGCTCTCTTAGCCGGATGTGCTCCGTGCCAAGGGTTCTGCTCACTGACGGCGAAGAACAAGAAAGATGATCCCCGAAACAAGCTTCTCCTTGTTATGGCCGGGCTTATTGAAGAGTTGCAGCCAGAAGCGATCATGATGGAGAACGTCCCGGGCCTCGTGGACCGGGGAAGGCAGATATTCCATGAGTTCTTGCAGACTCTGGAGCGGGCAGGCTATCATGTCGAGAACTGCTGGCGCGTGGAGCAAATGGCTAATTTTGGGGTCCCGCAGTCTCGGCGACGCTTGGTCTTGCTGTCTGGTCGCGGATGTGCCATTTCGTTCCCCCAGCCCACCCATGCCCGAGTTCCAACAAGAGAATCCTCTCTACAACCATGGGTTACGGTAGGAGAAACCATCGGGCACATGAAAGCCCCTGCCACCTTGAAGACCGCTCTCCGAAACGGCAGCCCGCAAACGTACAACTGGCATGTCGTCCGAGACCTCCTGCAAAGGACAAAGAACCGCCTGCGCGCTGCCGAACCCGGGAAGACGTGGTTGAAGGTGGACGATTCGCTGCGGCCGGAGTGCCATCGTAACGGATATGACGGGTTTACCAACGTCTACGGGAGGATGGCGTGGGATGAGCCCGCCCCAACGATTACCGGCGGATGCACGACTCCCTGCAAGGGCAGATTCGGTCACCCGGATAGACGGCGATACACCATTTCGGTGCGAGAGGCAGCGATTCTCCAGACGTTTCCTGAAGACTACCGATTCATAACAGATCACATGGATGCGGTGTGCGAGCTGATAGGAAACGCCGTGCCCCCGTTGTACGCGAAAGTGGCTGGCAGAAGAGTACTGTCGGCCATTCGTGAACACCGAGCACGAGAAACGACCCGAAGATGAGCCGGTGGCCCGGAAACGCGCAACGGGAGCAGACGACGTTCGGGCGGCTCCGCCGTAGCGAACTCATGTCCCTTGTTCGCAGCACGGGAAACAAAACGACCGAAAGGTGCCTTGTCTCTCTGCTCCGTGAGGCGGGCTTAAAGGGATGGCGGAGACATCTCCCTCTTCCTGGCAAGCCCGACTTCGTGTGGCGGTCAGCCAGGGTCGCGGTCTTCGTTGATGGATGCTTCTGGCACGGCCACGACTGCGGGAAGTGTTTGGACCCAAAGACCAATGCCAAGGCGTGGCGGGACAAGATCGCAGGAAACCAGGCGCGAGACCGAAAGGTCACGCGCGCATTGCGGAAAGAAGGATGGAAGGTAATCCGAATTTGGGAGTGCGAACTCAAGAAGAATCCCAGAAGATGCATGGCCAGAATTGCAGAGGCGGTCAAGAAACCGCAGGAGGCGAATCAGAAGCCAAGACATTCGGCCGCATAACCTCCGGGTAGGCAAAGAAAGGATCCAGGGGACACTCGTCCCTTGGGTCCTGTTGTTTCTTGGCTGCGTGGACCGCTGTTACGGAGCCGGCGGCGGAGGCGGGGTCGGCACGACCGGGGCCGGGGCCACCGGTGCGGCTGGAGCGGCCGGGACATCAGGCATGGCCGGGGCGGCCGGCGGCGCGGGGGCGACCTCCGCCTCAGGCACGACGGACGATACAGCCGGCGTGAGGAAACGATCCGGCGGGACCACCCAGATCTCGACGCGGCGGTTGAGGGCGTTGCCCTTGTTGCCCGGCGCGTTGGGTGCGATGGGGTGCCATTCGCCGAAGCCCATGGCGGCCATTCGCGGGTCGCTCACGCCGGCCTGCTTGAGCACCTTGAGAACGGCGACCGCGCGGTGGACCGAGAGGTACCAGTTGTTGGGATGGCGCATCCTGGTCTCGGGCTTGCCGATGGGGATGTCGTCGGTGTGCCCGGCGACGTAGACGTTGAACTTCGTGGCCGCGGGCGAGTTCATGATCTGGGCGAACTTTTCCAGGGCGCCCTGGGCGGGCCCGGTGACGTTGTCGCTGCCGGGTGCGAAGGTGAGATCGGACTTGAACTTCACCATGCCCAGTCGCCGGTCGTATTCCAGGAGGTTGGGGTTGTCGCGGGCGAGTTGCTGGAGCAGTTCGTCCAGTTCCGCCGGCAGGGCCACCCCGGGCACCTCGATGATCTGAGGCGGGGCCTTGGACTTGGCGGCCAGTTCATCGAAGCTCTTCTTGAGGGCGGCGTAGGCGGCTTCCAGGTTGGCCAGTTGCTGGTCCTTGGCCGCAAGTTGCTGCTGATAAGCGGCGACCTGGTCCAGCAGGGTTTGGTTCTGGGCCCGCAGTTCCCGCAGGGCGGCCTGGGTCTTTTCCAGTTCGGTCTGGGCGGCCTTGTTGAGGGCCAGGGCCTTGTCCAGCTCCGACTTGGGCACGCAGCCACCGGTAGCCAGCAGCGAAGCCAACAGCGCGCCGCCCATGACAACCAGCACTCGTTTCATAACGCGATCCTTTCCTTTTTGCGGCCCGCTCCGTCGGGCCTGCCCCCGAGGGGCGAGACGATTCCATTCTGCGAGGGTGGGGCTCAGCGAGTGCGAGCGCCCATGCTCTTGCCGATGAACATGCCCAGCACGCCGGCCATCACGGTGACCAGCACGGCGCTGATGAGCACCAGGACCATGTTCTTGCGGAGTTCTTCGAGATAGGCGGGCGACTGGCCCAGCATGACCGAGAAGATCACCGCGCTGATGACGACCATGACGATCATGGCGCCGATGAGGAAGCCGCCGAACAGGCCGCTGGAGGCGTCCATCTCCTCGACCGCGCCGACGGGGACCTCGATCACCTGGACGGGCTCTTCCGCCTGAACGGTGGCGATTTCCTCGATAGCGCCCTCGCTGGAGATCCCCGAGCCGACCGCGCCCTCGACGTCGTCGATGTGGTCCAGCACCTCGGCGCCCAGCGACGTGTCGTCGCTCTCGCGGGTGAGGTCCAGCAGGCCCGAACCGCTGCCCACGCCTTCCAGCGCCACCTG
Organism: Planctomycetota bacterium; assembly: GCA_022705325.1. Lineage (GTDB taxonomy): Bacteria > Planctomycetota > Phycisphaerae > SM23-33 > SM23-33 > MWDR01. The sequence continues at coordinate 26,194 of JAKJER010000021.1, forward strand.
GTCATCCAGGCTGGGGGCGATCTGCGTCTTGGCCATCGGGTCGGCCGCTTCGATCTCGAGGTCTTCCTCGTCGAAGATGCTGATGCCGTCGGCCGTGATCACCGTGTCCTCCTTGCTGGAGGCGATGGTGTCGTCGCTGTCGCCCAGGGTGATGGCGCCAAGGCTGGACTGCTCGGCCGGCTGGAGGGCGATCTCCGCGTCGAACTCCCCGCCCCCGGTGTCGCCGGCCAGCTTGTCGACCTCGTCGACCTTGTACATTTTTCGCGAGCCGTCCTGGAAGACCCGCAGCTTGTCGTCGCGCACCAGCTTGCCCAGATCGGCGACCGGGATGCCGAGTTTCTGGGCCGTCTCCGCCTCGTTGTAATACATCTTCTTGGCCATGCGTCCAAACTCCTGCACGGGTTTAAGGGCTGGTGGGGGGGCCGCCGAGGGGTTTCTGTTCCGCCACCAGTTTCTTGATCTCTCGCGGGTCCGGCTCGGTGTTGTAGTTCTCCACCTGGCGGTCGAACAGGAAGGTTCGCGCCGCCATCAGCTTCAGTTTTCGCGTGCTGGGCAGATACTGATAGAGACAAATCGTACCGCGACGCACGTCGACCAGGTACAGCCCGTACGTCTCGGGCGTGACCTGCCCGGCGATGGCGAAGACGCCTTCGGTTCCGCCGCCCGCGGTGTCCTGGGCCCGCGCGGGCGCTAACGTCAGGCCCACCTGGAGGACCAGACACACAGCAATGGCCGTCAGCAACAACACCACCGCGTGCCGGGAGGGCACACGGAAGACGCTGGGCCTGGACGCGGTTGATTCGACCTTCATCACGTCTCTACGGTCTGCCGGAAATTCAGCAAGCGCTGATTATAGATGCTGGGACGGCTCTTGCAAGAGAGAAAAGGAAAATCGCGCCGCCCTCGCCGGACGGGCGATTGGCCTTGCCCACGCCCCCGCGCAAAGGTATAATTCCGCCCCGCATGGTCGAGGCGGCCGGCGGGCCGCCCGGCCGACCGCCCACGCAAGTCCGGGCCGGCACGGGGGCGGCATCTTCGTCGGCCCCATCGGGAGAGACACGTATGCTGCGATCGAAAGGACTGTGCGCTGCTCTGGTTGTGTCGCTGTTGGCGTCGCTCGCGTTGGCCCAGGACGCCCCGGCCAAGCCCAAACGGGCCAAGGGCCAGGCCAAGGACAAGTCCGCCCTGCGGGGCGAATACGCCATTGTCGCCTCGGAATTGAAGCTCTCGGAGGAGAAGAAGGCCGAGTTCGCCAAAGCGGTCGAGGCCCTCAACACCGCCCGCTCCGAATGGGCCAAGGCCAACGCCGCCAAGCTCGAAGAACTCGCCAAGGCCCTCAAGGCCGCCAGGGACGCCAAGGACAAGGACAAGACCAAGGAGATCCAGAAGCAGTTGACCGAGTTGAAGGCCCAGCAGGAGAAGATCGCCGCCGACGCCCAGGCCAAGGTCCGCGCGGTCCTCACGCCCGAGCAGCAGACCCAGTGGGACGTGTTCAACCTCTATCGCCAGGTGCTGCGGCGATACAGCAAGGCCGAGTTGACTGACCAACAGAAAGAGAAGGCCAAGGTCCTGGCCGCAGAGGCTGCCAAGCAGCTTTCCGCCAGCACCGACGCCAAGGCTGCCTCTGCCCTGAAGAAGGACCTGGATCAGAAGGTGGCCGCCCTGCTGACGCCCGAGCAGACGGAGAAGATGAAGGCGCCCGCGGCGAAGAAGCCGCCCAAGGGCGACAAGGCCGAGCCGAAGAAGTGACCCCGACGCGCTGCGGGCCAGGGATCGAGCACAGGGAAAAGCAGCAACGGGTGTGCATTGATCCCTTGACTCTGCCGCCCGGGCCTTGTACTGTTTTTTCGATCTTTGTTGCCGCGAGTGTGTAAAAGTTCTTGAAAAACCTACTGAGCTGTAGCATAGTATGGCCTGCGTGCAGCGGCGTAGCTCAGTTGGTAGAGCAAGGGACTCATAAGCCCTGGGTCACTGGTTCAAGTCCAGTCGCCGCTACTAGTCCGTGGCCTCGATACCGGTTTGGGGCCTTTTTACCGAGAAGGAGAATCTGCATGTCGATGCTGGCCGAGTTTATGGGCATTGATTGGCTGTATTGGTGGCAGCTTCCGGCACTGGGCCTTCTGGTCGCCCTGATCATTTTCTGGCTGCAGTACCGCAAGCGTCAGATGTAGTCCTCGCCGCCGCCGCCGGCCCGACGGGCCGGCGGCGGCGGAGCCCTATCTGCCCGCAGCCGGACGGACGTCTTCTGTCTCCCCGCGCCTGGTGCGCTGGGGAGGTGGTACTGTGGCGGCAGGTCAGCCGCACGGGAACAAGGTCCACCCGGCGCCTAACAATGCTGCCGATCGTTCGGCAGTCTTCTTGCGCGCTCTGCGGGGAGGAAGGTCTTACGTGACCCTACCGGCTAAACAGGCCCGTACGCTGGCCCGCCTGATGCGGATACTGGGCGATCCGACGCGCCTGAGGGTCCTGCTGCTGCTGGGCCAGGGCGAGATGAACGTCGGGCAACTGGCCGTACGCCTGCGCCTCTGCCAGCCGACCGTGTCCCACCACCTGGGCCTGTTGCGCCTCGGCGACCTGGTGGGCACCCGGCGGGACGGAAAACAGGTCTACTACTACCTCCGCCCCCCCCGCCGCGGGCGGGCCTTGGCCATCTTTCAGGCGCTGCTGGCCAACCGCCAGCCGTCATCGACCGGATAAGCCATGAGCCAGGACGCCTTCAAGCCCGTCTACGTCCTCCATGGCGATGACGCCTTCCTGCTCGACGCCTACCGCCAGGAGATCATCCATGCCGTCCTCGGCAATGCCGACCCCCAGGTCTGCATGACCGCCTTCGACGGCGACGCCGAACTGGCCGACGTGCTCGACGAACTGCGAACGCTGCCCTTCCTGGCCCCCAGCCGGGTCGTCATGGTCCGCGACGCCGATTCCTTCGTCTCGTCCCACCGAGAGAAGCTCGAGAACTACCTCCAGACTCCCAATCCCACCTCCTCGCTGGTGCTCCAGGTCCGCACCTGGAAGTCCAACACCCGCCTGGCCAAGCTGGTCGACCAGATCGGCCAGGTCAAGCATTGCTCGCTGACCGAGAACGCCAACCTTCAGGCCTGGCTGGCCAAGGCAGCCGCCAAACGGGGAAAGAAGATATCCCCGGCAGCGGCGGACCTGCTGGCTGCCTACGTCGGGCGAGACCTGGCCTCGCTCAGCAACGAATTGGAGAAACTCTCCCTCTACGTCGCCGACCGCCCCACGATCGAGCCCCAGGACGTCGCCGTCCTGACCGCGCCGACCAGCCAACCGGTGGACTTCGCCCTGACCAACGCGATCGCCGCCGGCGACGTCCGGGACGCCCTCAAGGCCCTCGACGACCTCTTCCACTCCGGCGCCGGCGCCGAGTTCAAGGTTATCGGCTCCCTGGCCTACCACCTGCGAAAGGTGATGGCCGTGCAAGGCAAGGTGGCCGCCGGACAACCCCTCCCGGCTGCCCTTGGCGCCGCCCGCGTGCCCTACGCCCTGCGGAACGTCTTTTCCGGGCTCATCCAGCGACGGACGATCCCCAAGCTTCAGGACGACTTCCGCAAGCTCATCCGCGCCGATCTCTCGCTCAAGAGCGGAGGCGACAGCGCCGCCGCCCTTCAGAAGCTCGTTGTCGAACTGTGCACGTAGCAGCCGGCAGTCAATAGCCGGCGGATGAGTCGAACGCGGAAGACTGGAAAGGCCAATGAACCGAATCGCACTGCTGAGCCTGGGCGTGCTGTCCCTCGCAGCCCTGCCCGCATCGCCCGAGTTGAAGGTCGTCAACGGAGACTTCAGCGATCTGGGCGGCATGACGCTCGGACCCGACTCCTGGTACGCCGGACGCCCCAAGGGCTGGCTCGGCTCCGAAGGCAGCGCCTATGCCGTCCGCGCCAAGGCCGGCCCGGGGTCGGCCGTCTGCAACCCCTCGACCCTCGGCCTGCTGCGGCAGAAGGTCGGGAAGCTCGACAAGGCCGCCGACGTCACGCTCCGCTTCGAAGTCTCACAGCCCTGGCGACCGGGCGTGTCGCTGCACGCGTCCATCCTCGACGCCGATCTGCTCGAACTGGCCGGCGGGACGTTCGAGCCTGGTCCGGCCCATTCGCTGACCGCCCGCAACGTCCCCGCGGGCACGGAGATCGTCATCGCCTTCAGGGCAGAGCGAGGCGTGCCCGGGCTGGACAACGTCTCGCTGTCGCTGGGCGAACCGTCCGCCCGGCCCGCCCCCGCCACGACCGGCCGCGACGAGCGCATCACCGTCGCCTGCTATTACTTCGGAAACTACCATCCGGGGGATCCGCGCAACGTCAAGGCCAAGGGGCCCGGCTGGAGCGAATGGGAGCTGGTGAAGGCTGCCCGCCCGCGATTCGGCGGGCATCGCCAGCCCAAGGTCCCGCTGTGGGGCTACTCCGACGAGAGCGATCCGAAGGTAATGGAGCAGAAGATCGCCGCCGCCGCCGACCACGGCATCGACGCGTTCATCTTCGACTGGTACTACTACGACGACGGGCCCTTCCTCGACCGCCCGATCGATCGCGGCTTTCTCAAGGCAGGCAACAACTCGCGGCTGAAGTTCGCCTTCATGTGGGCCAATCACGACTGGCTCGAAATCCACCCCTACAAGCGGGGCACGAAGGCCCAGGTGCTCTACCCGGGCAAGGTCACGCCGCAGACCTTCGACAAGATCTGCGACCATGTGATCGCCTCGTACTTCAAGCATCCCTCGTACTGGCGGATCGAGGGCCGACCGTACTTCTCGTTCTACGACCTGACCACGCTGCTGGAGAGCTTCGGCAGCGTGCAGGCCACGCGCGAGGCCCTCGACCGCTTCCGCGCGAAGGCAAAGGCGGGCGGGCTGGACGGCCTGCACCTCAACGCCGTCGTCTGGGGGCGGGCGATCCTGCCCCGCGAGCGCAAGCCCGCTGATCCGGCCAAGCTGGTCAAGGACCTCGGCTTCGACTCGGTCACGTCGTACGTGTGGATCCACCACGTGCCGCTGCCCAGACTGGAGACGGACTATCAGCAGGTCCGCGACGCCTACATGAGCTACTGGAACCAGGCCGACCGCACGTTCAGCGTGCCTTACTTCCCCAACGTGACCATGGGCTGGGACTCCAGCCCCCGCGCCTGCCAGGAGGATGAGTTCGGCAACTTCGGCTATCCGTTCACCAACACGATCTCCGGCAACACGCCCGAACGGTTCCGGCAGGCCCTGGAGATGACGCGGCGGCGCCTCCTGGCCCGCCCTGCCGGGCCGAGAGTCTTCAACATCAACTGCTGGAACGAGTGGACCGAGGGCAGCTACCTCGAGCCCGACACGGTCACCGGCCTGAAGTACCTCCAGGCCGTCCGCGACGTGTTCGGCGACAAGGCAGCCCCGCCCGGACGTTGAGGAGCCCGCATGCCCTGGCCGTGGATCATCGGCGGTTATGCCGCTGTCAGCCTCGTGACCTTTGCCGCGTACGGCCTGGACAAGCGCCGCGCCGTCCAGCGCCGGCGACGCATCCCCGAGCGGACGCTCCACCTGTTCGAGCTGTTGGGCGGCTGGCCCGGCGCCCTGGCCGGACAGACCCTCTTCCGCCACAAGCGCCGCAAGTTCAGCTACATGGCCGTCTTCGCCGCCATCGTCGCCCTCCACGCCGCCGCGTGGACCGCCTGGTACGTCTACCTGCGATAGACAAGCTCCCAGTCTTCGCTGCGTTGTACTTGATACCGCACTCGTACAAGAAGGAAGAACACAATGACACGCATCGCCCTGCTGCTCGCCGCCGCCCTGCTGGCCCTGCCGGCCGCCACGCCGGCCGACGTCCAACTCCCGCCCGTTATCAGCAGCCACATGGTCCTCCAGCGCGACATGAACGTGCCGATCTGGGGAACGGCCGCCCCGGGCGAGAAGATCACCGTCACCTTCCGCACGCAGAGCAAGGAGGCCGTCGCCGACGCCCAGGGCAAGTGGCTGGTCCGCCTGGACCCGCTCCAGGCCGGCGGGCCCGATCCGCTCACCGTCGCCGGCGCCAACACCGTCAAGCTCGACGACGTCCTGGTCGGCGAGGTGTGGGTCGGCTCGGGGCAGTCGAACATGGCCGGGACCGCCGGCGGGTACGCCAAGAACGACCAGGTCCTGGCCAAGCTCGTTTCGACGTCCTACCCCAAGGTCCGCCTGATGAAGGTCGGTTACAAGACCTGGCAGGAAGCCACCGACAAGACCTTGCCCGGCTTCTCCGCGCTGCTGGTGGCGTTCGGCCTGCCCCTGCACAAGGACATGGACGTGCCCGTCGGGCTGATGCTCGGCGCGGTGGGCGGTACGCCCTCCGGCAACTGGGTCAGCCAGGCCGCCGTCGACGCGGACCCCGCCTGCAAGCAGGCCATCGCCCAGGCCCTGAAGACCTACGACGCAGACAAGGCCCAGAAAGACTACCAGCGCCAGCTCGATCAGTGGACCAAGGCCGTCGAGGCCTTCCGCGCCGAGAAGGCCAAGGACCCCAAGGCCAAGAACAAGCGCGAGCCCCGCAAACCTTCGCCCCCGGCCGCCCCCGGCCAGTGCACCCGCGGCAGGATGGGCAACCTGTACGACGCCCACATCCGCCCGCTGGTCCCGTTCGGGATCCGCGGCGTGTTGTGGGATCAGGGCGAGAGCGGCACCGCCGTTACCGGCATCGACCAGTACGCGCTCATGGGCGCCCTGATCTCCGGCTGGCGGAAGGACTGGGGCCAGGGCGAGTTCCCCTTCCTCTACATCCAGAAGCCCAGCGGCGGCGGCTGTGCGATGGACCCGTCCGACCCGGTCACCTGCAAGGGGGACAAGTTCGTTCCGCTGCCGGCCGCCCCGCCCGCCAGCAACGCCGGCTTCTCCCGCGAGTTGCACATCCGCATCATGAAGCACCCCAACACCGCCATGGCTATCGCCACCGACCTCGGGCCGGGCGTGCACCCCACCAACAAGTCCGGTTACGGGGCCCGCGCGGCCCGGGTGGCCGCCGGCTTCGTCTACGGCAAGAAGACCGAGTACTACGGGCCGCTGTATCAGTCGCACCAGATCGACGGCGCCAAGGTCCGCGTCCGCTTCACGCACGTGGGCGGCGGTCTGGTTGCCGCCCATGCCGAGAAGCTTCAAGGCTTCCTGATCGCCGGCGCCGACAAGAAGTTCGTCTGGGCCGACGCCACGATTGACGGTGAGAGCGTTGTGGTTTCCAGCGAGAAAGTTCCCACCCCAGTCGCCGTCCGCTACGCGTGGGACCGCAACTCCCCCTGGGCCAATCTCTTCAACAAGGACGGCCTGCCCGCCCAAACCTTCAGGACGGACGATTGGTGATCCGCCAGCCGGCGGGACCGACAGCCGATCCCGTCCAGGCGCGACCCGCTGCACAGCAGACGCTTGAGGAGTGCTGCCCGGATCACTGAAGTGACCAGGCCGGTCTATGCACTGCGCGCTTGTGTCCGGCCCGACCGGAGGGTAGAAATGGAGGTTTGTCAGCAGCCCAGGCTGGGCTGTAAGGAGTGGACTCTTGAGTTTCCGCCTGCTGATCCTCAGTGACGTTCATTATGCCGCCACGCCCGCCGATGCGGTCGGTCCGGCCAGGCGGCGCTGTCTGCTGGGGCGCGAGTTGCTCCGCCGCGTCCTGGCCAACGCCCGGCGACGCGGCGGGTTCGACGCCGTCGCCATTCTCGGCGATCTGCTCAACCGCGGCGACGCGTCCGACCGGACGCAGCAGAGTCTGGCCGAGCTGGCCGAGGACCTCTCCGCCATCGGCGGCGACGTCCCCCTGCTGCTTGTGACCGGCAACCACGACGGCCCGGCCGAGCAGGTCTACAGAGCGCTGGGCGAGCGCCCGGGCCCGCAGGTGATCGGCCAACTCCGCTTCTTCGTGTTCGCCGACGTCTACGACGGGGCCGACCGCTGCACCCGCCTGGAGGAAGATCGCCGGCGATTCGGCGAGTTCGCCGCCGCCGGCGAGGGGCCCATCGTCGTCCTTCAGCACAACCCGGTGTGCCCGGCCATCGACGACGACTACCCCTACATGCACACCAACCGCGAGCAGGTGCTGCGCGATTACGCCGCCGCCGGCGTGCTGCTCTCGCTCAGCGGGCACTACCACAAAGGCACAGAGCCGACCCGGGTCGACGGCGTGACGTACTTCACCGCGCCCGCCCTGTGCGAGGCGCCCTTCTGCTACAGCCTCGCCGAGATCCAGGGCCGCCAGGTCGACATCCGCACCCGCCGCCTGGCCCTCGAGAGCGAGACCCCGCTGGTGGACAGCCACGCCCACACCGAGTTCGCTTACTGCGGACGCGACATCTCCGCCGCCGACGAGATCGACCGCGCCCGCAGCTTCGGACTGGGCGGGCTGTTCCTGGTCGAGCACTCCCCGCAGCTCTACGTGACCAAGGAGGCGTTCTACACCGGACAGCACGTCCGTCAGCCGCACCTCTGGCGCGACGGACGCCACCGCCGCATCGACGACTTCCGCCGGGCCGTGCAGCCCCTGCGCGACGGCTACGCGCGAATCGGCCTGGAGGTCGAACTCGACGCCGACGACCGCGTCATCCTCGACGACGCCGACCGCGGTTGGCAGGACATCCTCGTCGGGGCCGTCCACTTCCTCAACAAGGACCACAGCCAGTACAGCGACGCCGAGATGGCCGCCGAGTTCATGCGGGTCAACCGCAGGCTGATCGAGTGCGGAGTCCACGTCCTGGCCCACCCGTGGCGGGTCTTCACGTGGTTCCGGCGCACCGTCCCCACGCACCTCTACGGCGAGTTGGCCGATCTGCTGGCGGCGTCGAACGTGGCCGCCGAGATCAACTGCCACCTCAACCAGAACGACCCGGCCTTCTTCCGCACCTGCATCGAGCGGGGCGTCAAGCTCGCCCTGGGCAGCGACGCCCACGTGCCCGAGGAGATGGGCGACCTCCACGAACACCTGGCCTTCCTCCGCGAGGTCGCCGACGGGAGAGATCTCGCTGACCTGTTGGCGTTCTAGTCACCCGGACCACGAAGATCACCAGGAAGGAAGAGGGGTCACTTAGAGGGCCCTTCTCGTGGTCTCTGTCTTCTTTCTTCCTTGTGGTCTCAGCGGTCTTCGTGGTCTTGGTGATTGGCTCATGCCTTTCGCCCGCCTTTGCCGATAAGTCCGCCAGACCGCCCCGATCGAGGGGCGGCAGGCAAAGGAATGGCCGGATGGGATGGCAGACCGACCACGACGACGCTCTCGTATTGCCCGGACGAACCGGCGGCGCCGCCGTGCGCGCCGGGCGGCGGGCGATCGACGTGTCGCAGGCGATGGCCCATCTGCGGGCCGGCGCCCGAGACAGCGCGGTCGACCGCGTGTCGGCGGGCTATCTCGCCCTGCGCCAGGGCGAGGACGGCCTGTCGGTCGACGAGGCGTTGACGGTGACGGCCGAGGCGCTGGGCGAGGAGGTGCTGCTGCGCCATCGCCTGTCGGAGATCCGGTATTGCCGCCGGCGCGGCCTGCCCCTGCCCTCGGCCCGCGACGAGGACGGGCCCGGCACGGTCGCCCGGTCCGCCCTGAGCCTGGTCGCCCTGGCCTGGGCCAACCGCCCCTGCCCCGTCTGCCACAACGGCTGCGAGGTCTGCACCCGCTGCGAGCTGGACGAGCTGCTCACCGGCGGGCGCTGCAACGCCTGCGGAGAGACAGGCTGGGTGGAATGCAGCGTCTGTGCGGGCACGGGCTGGCTGGACCAGCCTGCCCCGTCCGAACTGGCCCGCCACGTCCAGCGCCTCCGCCGGCGCCAGGCCCGCGACGGCGTCCGCCGCCTGTGGGCCTCCCTGTCCAGGCTGCGGAAGGACGAAGTCCACCTGTTGGGCGAGCGGCGGGCGGACATGCTCGCCGACCTGGTCCGCCTGCGCGCCCAACTGCGGCTGCTCATGAACCACGCCGGCATTCACCGCGACCGCGTCCGCGGAGAGCTGAACCCCTGGGCCCTGCGGGCCGATCAACTCATCGGCCTGTTGACCGGGCGATGAAACGCGACTGGCCCGCCGCGGGCCGGTCCGCGCCTTCCGCGCAAGGAACACCGCGCAGACCCCGCCGTCTGGCAGCGAGTCTGTGCGGTGTTCCAGTCTGCAAAGAAGCTCTTGCCTAGCTGCGCTTCTTGCGGCGATTGCGGCGCTCGCGGCGCTTCTTCGAGCCAATTTTCCGGCGGCGTCTTGACTTAGCCATGCAGTTCCTCGCGAATATCGTCTGGAAGTTCTATGCGTTCCTGCGGCCGGACCCTAAGGGCCCTGCCGTCAAAGTCCTTCATTTTACGGCCCTGGATGTCAATTGTCACGCGCAAAACCCGACGGGGGCGATTCTGATCCGCCCAACGCCCGCCTTTGTGGTCCTCGCGATCTCCGGTGGCCTGGTGATTTCCCCGCCCGCTTGCGACCCCCAAGCCCACCCAAGGCCGTCCGCGGGCTTTCCCTTCGGCGGTCCATGAGTATAATCGAACCGGCCGCCCAGTCTGTCCGGGCGCCGGAAAGGACACCACATGATGAAACGCCGCGATTTTCTCCAGGCCGCCTCAGCCGCCGCCCTGTCCGCCGCGGGCCTGGGCTGCACCCCCGGCTCCCAGGCGCCCACCTCCAGCCTGGCGGCTGGGCAGCGCCGCCCCAACGTCGTGTTCATCCTCACCGACGACCAGCGATGGGACTGCATGAGCTGCGCCGGCCATCCGTTCCTCCGCACGCCGAACATCGACCGCCTGGCGGCAGAGGGAGTGCGCTTCGCCAACGCCTTCGTCACCACCAGCTTGTGCTCGCCCAGCCGGGCGTCGTTCCTGAGCGGCCTGTACGCCCACTCGCACGGGATCATCAACAACTTCACCGACTACCCCGCCTCCCTGGCCAGCTTTCCCCGCCGCCTCCAGGGCGAAGGCTACAAGACCGCCTACATCGGCAAGTGGCACATGGGCGAGCAGAGCGACGAGGCCCGCCCCGGCTTCGACTACTGGGCCAGCCACAAGGGACAGGGCGACTACTTCGACACCGCCTTCAACGTCAACGGCAAGCGAGAACTCAAGAAGGGCTACTACACCCACGTCGTGACGGACATGGCCGCCGAGTGGATCGGCCAGCAGCCCGCGGGCCAGCCGTTCTGCCTCATCCTCGGGCACAAGGCCCCGCACACGCCCTTCACGCCCGAGCCCAGGTACGAGAAGATCTTCGACGACGTGAAGATCACCTACCCCGACTCCGCCTTCCACCTGGAGGGCAAGCCCGAGTGGGTCCGCCAGCGGCTGGACACCTGGCACGGCATCTACGGGCCGCTGTACGGCTACCGCAAGAAGTTCCCCGACCGCAGCAAGCAGGCCGAGGCCGACTTCGCCCGCTTCGTGCGGTGCTACACGGCCACCATCAAGTCCGTCGACGACAGCGTCGGCCGGATCTACGCCGCCCTGGAGAAGGCCGGCGTGCTCGACGACACCATCATCGTCTTCGCCGGCGACAACGGCAGCTTCCTCGGCGAGCACGGCATGACCGACAAGCGGACCATGCACGAGGAGTCCATCCGCGTGCCCATGCTGGTGCGCTACCCGCGCCAGTTCAAGCCGGCCACCGTCGTCAACCAGATGGTCCTGAACGTCGACCTGGCCCCCAGCCTGCTGGACCTGTGCGGCGCCAAGCCGCTTCAGAACATCCACGGGCAGTCGTGGCGGTCGATCGCAGCCGGCAAGGGCGGCAAGTGGCGCACGAGCTGGATGTACGAGTACAACTACGAGAAGCAGTTCCCCTACACGCCCAACGTCCGCGGCGTGCGGACCGACGGCTGGAAGTACGTCCACTACCCCCACGGCGACGGCAAGGCCGACCGCCACAAGGCCGAGCTGTACGACCTGGCCGCCGACCCGCACGAGTTGAAGAACCTCATCGACGAGCCCGCCTGCGCGGGACGCGTCGAGCAGCTCAAGCAGGAACTCGCCCGCCTGATGAAAGAAACCGGCGTCCTGAGCGACAAGATGCCCCTCGACGAGGGCGTCAAGACCGTCCTGCCGGAGAAGTCGATCCGGTAGGCAACGGCGGCCACAGAGGGACACAGAGCGGATAGGGAGCGATTTGGCGTCCTCGCTCTCGTTGATCCTCGAAAGAAAAGAATTGGCTACTCTCCTCGAAATAGGCTATTATTAAGCTACTCTCAAGAGGGTTAGCCATGGCTTCCATGAGTGTTGAACGGCTGAAGGCATCGTCCATTCCTGTTGCCACGGGCTGGCTGCTGGGTGAGTGCATGGAGGCCAGGGGCAAGCAGGACCTGTGGTTCCGCCAGCGTCCGGAGGTGATGGCCAGCCTCAGAGAACAGGCGATTATCCAGAGCGTCGAGTCGTCCAACCGTATCGAGGGGGTGACCGTGCCCAAGGAACGGCTGGCCCCGGTGGCCCTGGGTAAGGCCAGGCCCCGCAACCGCTGCGAGGAGGAGTTGGCCGGCTACCGCAGGGCCCTGGAGTGGATATTCACCCGCAAGGCCGACCTGCCGGCCACGCCAAGACTCATCCTGCACCTTCACAAGCTGGCCCAGGGCGGCAGCGGCGATGCCGGACAATGGAAGTCGCGAGACAACGAGATCGTCGAGTTCCTGCCCAGTGGGGAGCCGGTCGTGCGCTTTCGGCCCACGTCGGCCAAGCAGACGCCCGCGGCCGTCGGGATCCTGTGCCGCGAATACCAGAAAGCCTGCGATGAGGCGGCCATCCCGCCCCTGCTGGCGGTGGCGACGTTCGTGCTGGACTTCCTATGCATTCACCCCTTCCGCGACGGCAACGGGAGAGTCTCACGCTTATTGACAACGTTTCTGCTTCTCCAGCATGGTCTCCACGTCGCTCGATACGTCAGCCTCGAACGCCTGGTGGAGGAAAGCAAGGAGGAGTATTACGACATCCTGGGCGAGTGCTCGCACGGCTGGCACGAATCGCAGAATCCTGTGGTGCCGTGGTGGAACTACTTCTTGAGCGTGGTGCGGCGGGCATATGGGGATCTAGCCCGGCAAGTTCAGACCGCTCAATCGGGGCCTGCCAAGACGGAACTGGTGCGCAAGGCCGTGCTGGAACAGGTGGGCCCGTTCGCGCTTGGCGACATCTCCGCCCAGTTCCCGTCCGTCAGCGTTCAACTGGTGAAGAAGGTGCTGGGCGAACTGAAACAAACCGGGCAACTCCGCCTCACCGGCCGCGGGCGCGGGGCCCGCTGGGAAGTCCGGTAGTTGGCCTGGACCTACGGTTCGACGATCACGCGGAACCCCACATTGTGGACCTTTCGCCAGGCGGGGTATTTCCAGCGGGTGGCGGAGGTGGCGTCTTGGGGTCGCGAGCACCATGACCCGCCGCGGACGACGAACTCCGCCTCCGCGGGCGCCGCGGCGGCGGCGGTGTCGTACGGGTACGGGCGGTAGGGGCTGGCGGTCCATTCGCTGACGTTGCCGGCCATGTCGTGCAGGCCCCAGGCGTTGGGCTGCTTCGAGCCGACCGGCGCGGTGATCAACGTAGCGTCGTCGAAGCGGTCGTCGCGGAGGAACCATTTCGGCTTGGCGCCGAAGGCCAGCTTCTGGACCTCCCGACCGGCCAGGTTCTCCAGCTTGGCGAAGTCCTCGTCCGTCGAGCCGTACCACATCGCGTCGGCTGAGCCCGCCCGGCAGGCCCACTCCCACTGCGTTTCCGTGGGCAGGCTCACCTTTCGCCCGGTGCGCCGGGCGAGCAGGCGGCAGAACGCTGTCGCCTCCTGCTGTGAGACGCGGACGGCGGGAAGGGCGCCCGCCGTCAGCGGATACCCCTCCCCGCGCCAGTCGATGCTGAACCACGAGACGAACCCGCTGTCGTGGCGCTCGTCGGCCAGCGCCTGGTACTGCGCGTTGGTGATCTCGCAGCGGGCCATGTAGAACGGCTTGTCGATGCGGGCTCGGAAGGCGGGGCCCTCGTCGGCGGGGCCGGCCGACCGGCCCATCACGAACTCGCCTGCCGGCACGAGCACGCATTCGATCTCCAGGCCCTTGGCGAGTTCGAGTTTGATGGTCTTGGGCAGGCCGGCGGCATCCTGGCGGCGCTTCGCCTCGGCTGGGTCGAAGGGCCAGTTCGCGCACGCGGGCGCGGCGGCCGGCGGCGGCGCGGGCGGCGGCTTCACGAACGCCGGCGGCGGGTCGGCCGTCTCGGGCATCCACTCGACGTCGTCGGTGCGGTTGGCGTAGCGTGCGAGCATTTCCCGCCGCCGCTCGTAGAAGTCAAAGGGCGTTCCCCACTCGCTGAACCGCCACGAGCCCTGGTCCGGCGCGCCCAGGTCGATCCACGCGTAGAGGCGGCGCCACGCGTCGTCGTCCAGGCGGACGTTGTGGTGCCCCTTGCGGAGCATCTGCACCAGCAGGCTGGTGTCGACGAAGAACTCGCTGGCCACCTGGCGCCCGTAGTGGCTCTCGGCGTGCGCCCGCCGCACGTACGGATGCAGCGCGATGTACGCGGGCGTCAGCACCGTGCTGATCGAGCTGTGGGTGGCCTCCTGGTAGTCGCGGCTGATTCGCAGCTTGTCCTGCTCGCTCTTGCGGGCCAGGTCCGGCCGGCCCGGCTTGCTGCCGTCGTGGCAGCCCACGCAGTAGCGGTCCAGCACCGGTTGGACCTCGCGCTCGAAGTCGAAACCCCTGGCCGGGCCCTTCCACGGCTCGACGCTTGCCAGCGCCGTCGCCACGCGGGCGGAATCCGGCGGGGGCAGGTCGTCCTGGCGCTCGTGGCAGCCCACGCACGAGAGCACCTCTCCCGGCATGGCGGTGAACCAGCTCCGCATCTGCTGGAGGGCCCGCCCCTGCTCGTCCAGGGGCTGGATCGAGATCGGCGTGTTGGCGGGCACCTGGAAGTAGGCCGACCCGTTCTCGTTGACGTCGACGGTGCCCAGCAGAAAGCGGGGCTCCCACGGCCCGTCCACGCCGGGCGTCGCCAGGTGCCCGAAGCCTCTCCGGGCGGTGTGGCGGTAGACGAAGTTGTACGTGAACACGCGGAGCTTCTTGACCGACCCGCGCGGCACGCCGCGCAGTCCCTCGCCCTTGTACACGTCGACCAGGTAGACCGAGGCCGTCTTCTTGTCGAGTTGGACGCGGTCTCGGATGACCGGCGGGCGCGGGCGAGGGGCCAGCGGGATCGGCTCCAGCAGCGAGTGGGCGTCCAGACGGGCGATCTCGGTGAAGTTGTCGAACACGTCCACCAGGTAGATCGCGTAGTCCAGTTGGCGGGGGTTCAGCCTCGCCGCGACCAGGAAGTAGCTCTCGCTGAGCGGCCAGGGGTGGGCGAACTTGGGCCAGTCGCCCTGGTAGAGCGTGTCTTCGACCACGCGCTGCACGCCCTTGCCGTATCCCGGGATGGTCTGGATGGCCCCGCTGGTCTCGTGGCGCCCGCGGGCGGGGTCGAGCAGGACCAGCCGCCCCGTGCGGTTGGGCCCGTGGTGCCCGCAGACCACGCCGGCGACCATCGTCGGGTGGTTGGGGATCGGCCGGGCGTAGAAGATGGAGTTCGGCCAGTACGAGTTGCTGCCGTAGAACTCCATCTGGTTCGTGCCGTCGGGATTCATGTGGAACAGCAGTCGCCCGAACTGGTGGCTGACGTTGGCGTACTCGTAGCGGGTGAACAGCACGCGCCCGTCGTTGAGCACCGTCGGGTACCAGTTGCTCTCCTGGTCGAAGGTCAGCAAGCGGGTGTTCTTGCCGTCGGCGTCGCACAGGCACAGGTTGGACACGTACGACTGCCCGTCCTCGCAGGGCACGCCCGTGAACAGCCGCGTCGAGTTGAAGATGATCCGCCCGTCCGGCAGGTAGCACGGGTCGCCGTTGTCCACGTCGCCCTCGGTGTCGGTGGTGATCTGGCGGAGATTCTTCCCGTCCGCGCCGATCTCCCACACCTGGAAGGCGCCGTTCTCGGACGGCGCGGCGAAGAGGATCGTGCGGGCGTCGAAGTGCACCTCCGGGTGCTGGAGCATGTGCGTCCTGGGCGGTTTGTAGATCGTGCGGCTGCGGGCCATGCCCTCCCGCAGCGACACCGCCGACAGCTCGTCCTCCCAGTACGGCGCGACCGGCGCGTTCTTCGGGCGGAAGTCGCACGACCAGTTCACCGTCATGCCGTACCTCTGCCCCCACAGCCAGTACGTCTCGCGCGTGTCGCGATGGGGCGCCTTGCGGTTGAGCACCAGCACATCGTCGAAGTTCAGCAGCGGGTTGGCCAGCAGCAGAGACCTCTGCAGCCCCAGCAGCTCCTGGCACGCCGCCGTCGTCCGCTCCAGGTCCTCCAGGCTCGATCCGCCGATCTTCTTGCGGAGCTCGGCCAGCCGGCCCTCGGCGGCCGTCAGCTTCGCCTCCCAGTCCGCCGGGATCTTGTACGCCGGCCCGTACGTCTTCTGAAGGTGCGCCACGGCCCGCCGGATGGCGGCCGGGTTGAACTCCAGGTCCAGCCGCGCCTTGAGCAGCTCCGCGTCGTCCTTCAGGCGTACCAGCCGCAGCAGGAAGCGGACGTCGGCCTCGGTCTTGACCTCCGCGAGCTTCTGGCGGACGCTGTCGCTCCACGGGCGGGGCAGTTGTTGGGCAACGCGGTCCGCCCAGCTCTGCATGGACTCGCCCTCGGCCGGCTGGTCGACCGACACGTTCTCCATCGCGACCGCCCGCTTGACCGTCAGCCAGTTCCTGCCGTCCTGCGAGACCTGCACGTCCAACTCGCTGGGCATGCGGTCATAGTATTCCCTCTGGCGGTCGCGGCTGATCACCACGCGGGCGATCGTGGCCGGGCGGGCCAACTCGACCGCCGCCCACGACTCCATCTTCCCGCCCGCCCAACTTCGCGAGTTGCCGTACTGGCCATCGTTGAGGTGCTCGATCTTGTGGGCCTCCTGGCCCTCCAGGCAGCTTGACGCGTACGCCCGCCCGCCGGCCGACGCCAGGGCGAGATTGTCCAGCGTCGTTTCCTCATGCCCGTAGACTTCCAACTCGTCGATGCAGGGCTCGCCCCCGTCCGCCGTGCGCCGGATCACCACGCGAACGTGGCGGGCCTGCACGGGCGGAAACTCCAGGTCGTTGGCCCGCGTCGGCAGCAGCAGGATCTTCTCGCTGCTGAGTATCCGCGTCGACTGCACTCGTCGCACCGTCGTCCACGTCTTGCCGTCGCTCGACACCTGCACCTCGAACGACGCCGGCACGCGGTCCTTGTAGTGGCCCGTGCGATCGCGAGACAGCACGATCCGGTCGATCACCGCCGCCTTGGCCAGCTCGATTTGCGCCCAGCCGGATGGACCGGAAGCGATCCAACTGCGGGCGTTGCCGTACTGACCGTCGTTGAGATGCTCGATCTTGTGAGCGGCGTAGCCGTCGAGGCAGCCGGAGGCCGTCGCCTTCGCCCCCGCCGACGCCAGCGCCAGGTTGGTCGCCTGCTTGATCTCGCTGCCGGGCGCGTACACCTCCAGCTCGTCGATGCACGGCTGGGCGGAGTGCGACTTGTGGATGACCACGCGGACGAATTTCGCCTCGACGCCGTCGAACTTGATCACGTTCGGCCGCGCGGGCTCGAGGTTCATCCACTCGGCCGCCGCACCTGCCTGCGCCGCCCCAGCCGAGGGACGGGCCGCAGCCGGCCGACGAGCGACCGGCCCAGCCGGCGCCTTGCGAGCCGGCGGGGCCGCCGGCGCGATATCGACCGCAAACGCGGCCACAACGGCAACCAGCCCCCAGAACGCGACGATAGCTCGACAGGCGACCTTCACGGGCATCTCCTTTCCGACCGTCCAGCCAAACGAAAGCGAGGCGACGGCATTTCCGGCAATCGCGTCCGTGGTTTATCATATCCTACAGGTTCCCCCGACAGAGCGAACGGCTTCAGACCTGGCTTTATGCCTCAACGCAGCTCGCTACGGAAGCGGGCCAATCCGCTCCGGCGGCCAGTATCGCTTCGTCGCCTTGCCGATCAGGCAGTAGCGGGGCACGGTGCCCAGCGTGTAGATGGCCCGGCCCTGCTGGTCGTACAGCTTCAGCGACGGGTCGGCCCGCGTCCACAGCCGCCCGTCGAGGCTGGCGGCGCTGTTGTCGCCCAACACGAAGAACTCGTCGAACTCGCTCCTCTGCGGGTCGCGGGCCAGGCGCATCGGGTTGCCCGTCGTCCCCCACCCGGGCATGCCGTACGCCACACCCAGCCTGCTGGCATACTTACCCGAGTCCTCTTGGTCATACCTGTTGCCCATCAGTTCGGGGCAGGTATAGTAGATGTCCCTGTGGACCTGCAGATGACGGACCGCGCCCCCGCCTGTGCCCTCGATGGCCAGACTCGGCTGGGGGATCGTCGCTACAGCCGTCGGGCCACCCGACTGCAGGACTCGTTCAAGCTCCGCTTCGCTCATGCTGCTCAGCCAGTCGCGCACGGCCTGTGGGCTCTTCGATAGGGTCTCCCGCTCCTGGGGCGAAAGCCCAGCCTGGACATACTGAAGGACCAAGGCTGGATCGTAACGGGCCAGCCAGTGCCTCGCCTGCCCGGGCGAGAGCTGGCTATGCCAATGCCGGCTCGCTGCTATACCCGCTGACAGCGAAAGCGCCCGCAGCTTCTCCACGTCCGGCGAATACTGCCCATCCTCGGATGCCAGGACCGGTTGGCCGTCCACGAAGAACGTAAGGCGGTAATCCGCGTGGGCCAGTGCCAGCCGGACGGCACGTCCGGTCGCAGTTCCAGTCTGGGCCTTGGCCCATTCCTGCCACGAGCCGTCCGCCCTTCGGGATGACAAGATCGCCGTTCCGTCGGTGCTGAGCTCGGCCTGGAACTCCATGCCCATCCGGCCCAGCCGCAACCGGATCTGGCCCTGCTGCGGAGGCGTCCACTCCACCGTCAGCCGCAGGTCCCCGCAGACGTCGGCAGTCTCGTCGAAGCCGGCCCCGAACTGTGACGAGCAGGGGAAGAACAGCTTCCGATCGGCGTCGAACGACAGGAGACTCTCCTTCGCGCCGTCCGGGAGACGGAAGCTCCGCCGGTCTTCCGCCTCCTTCCAGTCGCCCTCGGTCCGCCAGCGCCCTCGGAGCGACCCGTCGCGAGGAAGGTAGTCCTGGTCGCACAGCAACTGCCACACCGACTCCTGGACGCTCGGCGGCTTGCGGCGGATCCGCCAAGGGGCGTTCTCGTCGCTCCTGCAGAACACGTCGCCCAGGATAATCTCGATGCTCTCGCCAGGCAGGCCGATCAGGCGCTTGACGTAGTTCTCCCGCAGGTTCTGCGGGTTGCGGAAGACGATGACGTCCCACGGGCGCAGCTCGACCAGGTTCAGCAGCTTGATCGCCACGATGCGATCGCCCTCGCTCATCTGCCTGGGGCCCTTGAGGGGCAGCGCCGTGCCGCAGTTGGTGCACTCCGCCAGGCCGCGCGCGTCAACCCGCCCCGCAAGCCCACACGCCTCGCACATCACCTCCGCGTGCTCGCCGAGAATCGTCGGGGCCATCGCGCCTGTCGGCACATAGAAAGCTTCCACTGCCCACAGCTTCGCCAGCAGCGCCAGGGCCACCAGGACCGGCTCCTTCGCTGCCACCGCGCCAGCCAGCAGCTTGACCGGCCGAGGCGGGCCGCCCGCCCCCTTGCACGCGCCGGCAGCCGACTTGTAGATCGCGATGACCCACAGCGCCCAGATCGCGGCCAGCATTGCGTAGTACATCGGCTTCGTCTTGTGTGGCGTAACGAACAGGAAGATCAGCACGATGATCGTGCCCACGGCGTGGCCCCACTTGCCGATGTACACGTGCCCCAGCCCCGGCATCAGGCGCGACAGGAACATTGCCACGTATGGGTTCTTCGTCTTGAGCGGGGACGGAAGCGGTGCGGATGCCGCGGGGGACGGCTCGCCCGAGGGGACAACAGCGTCCGTAACCCCCGCCTCCGCCGGTTGACGCCCGCGGATCAAGAAGTAGGCGTGCACCTGGCTCAGCGCGCTCACGACCATCGGCGCCAGCATCCCCAGCAGGATCTCCCGCAAACCCCCGGAGGCCCCGAAAATCAGCCAGAACTGCGCCCCCGCCGCCGCCGCCAGCGCCACCAGGAAGACAACCCCGGCCGGCCAACTCCCGCCGTAGAACTGGCCCAAGCCCGGCAACAGCATCGACAAGTTCACCGCCAACCAGGGATTCTTCTGTTCCGCCCGATCACTCATACCCGTCTCCTGAGCTGGTGGCGAAAGCATAATCCGTGTTTGGCAAAAGGAGAAGGGGATTTGTGCTAAGTCTACTGTTGGGTTACCACTCTTTCGGAGGGGAGCTGGGGCTCAATTATAGGCTTTCGTCAAGCGGCAGGGTGCTTCCGCCCTCGTCCTCAGTCAAGGCCTCCTGCGCCATCCGGGCAAGCGTATCGCCCGAGCGAGCGAAGGATTCCGCCCACCGCTTCTCGTCGGCCAGCTCCTCCAGGATCATCGCCGCCAACGCGTCCTGCTGTTCGTCCGGCAGACGGGACACTTCCTGAAGGGCTTTTTCCAGCAGCTTAGTCATCGCGCAGGTCCTCCCCTCCCGTTGCCCAATATTGTAACTGCACCTGCCGCTCTGCGTCAATGTGATGCGAGCGGGAATCCACACTGAGCTGGTGCGTTTGGCGAATGGTCACCAAACCGAAAGGCCGATCATGCTGACACGACGCGGATTCCTGACATCGACGGCGGCGGCGGCCGGGGCGCTGCTGGCGGGACAACTCCCCCTGAACACCCGGGCAAAGGCAGCGGAGGCCGGCGGCGCGGGACCCGCCAAGCGCCCGCCCAACATCGTCATCGTCTTCATCGACGACATGGGCTACGCCGACATCGGGCCCTTCGGCGCCAAAGGCTACAAGACCCCCAACCTGGACCGGATGGCCGCCGAGGGACGCGCGTTCACCGACTTCTACGTGGCCACGGCCGTCTGCTCCGCCAGCCGCTCCGCCCTCATGACCGGCTGCTACAACGTCCGCGTCGGGATCCAGGGGGCGCTGAGCCACTCGGCCAACCACGGCCTGAGCGGCAAGGAGACGACCCTGGGCACGCTGGCCAAGTCCAGGGGCTACGCGACGGCCTGCTTCGGCAAGTGGCATCTGGGCCACCACCCCAAGTTCCTGCCCACCAACCGCGGGTTCGACGAGTACTACGGCCTGCCGTACTCGAACGACATGTGGCCGTTCCACCCGACGGCGGGCGCCCACTTCTGCGACCTGCCCCTGTTCGAGAACGACAAGGTCCTGGACGCCCAGGTCACGCCGGCCGAGCAGCGGGCCCTGACCACCGACTACACGAACCGGGCGGTGCGGTTCATCGAGAAGAACAAGGACCGCCCGTTCCTGCTCTACCTGCCCCACACGATGGTCCACGTGCCGCTGTTCGTCAGCGACAAGTACCAGGACAAGACGGTCCGCGGGCTGTTCGGCGACGTCGTGGAGGAGGTGGACTGGTCGGTCGGGCAGATCCTCGACGCCCTCAAGCGGACCGGCGTGGACGACAACACGCTGGTGATCTTCAGCAGCGACAACGGCCCGTGGCTCAGTTACGGCGAGCACGCGGGCTCGGCCGGGCCTCTCCGCGAGGGCAAGGGCACGATCTTCGAGGGCGGCGTCCGCGTGCCCACGCTGATGCGCTGGCCCGGGCGCATCCCCGCCGGCACGCGATGCGCCGTTCCGGCCATGACCATCGACGTCCTGCCGACCGTCGCGCACCTGATCGGCGCCAAGCTGCCGGATCACCCGATCGACGGCAAGAACATCTGGCCGCTGCTGGCCGGCGAACCGGGCGCCGCAAGCCCCCAGGAGGCGTACTACTTCTACTGGGGCAGCCAGCTCCAGGCGGTGCGAATGGGCCGGTGGAAACTGCACTTCCCCCACGGCTACCGCACCCTGGCAGCCGGAGCGGAGGCCAAGGGCGGCAAGCCCGGCCCGTACAAGCAGGCGCAGATCGGCCTGTCGCTGTTCGACCTGGAGAAGGACATCGGCGAGACGACGGACGTGTCCGCCCGGCACCCGGACGTGGTCGCCAGGATCCAGAAGCTCGCCGACGCCGCCCGCGAGGAACTCGGCGACGGCAAGCGCAAGGGCAAAGGCTGCCGCGAGGCCGAGCGACTCCAGAAGGGCGACCTCCGCTTCACGTGGAAGCCGGGCGTGCCCAACAAGATCGAGCCCGAGGTCGTCCCGTAGACGCGCCGCCCCGCCGCACACCGCCCGGAGCGCACGGGAACGCATGGGTCGCCCCCGCTCGCGGGCGGGACGGGTGCGCTCGCGGCAAGGGCGCGAGAAGGGCGCGATAGTTCGCGGGCAGTTCGCCCGGGTTCGCATCCGCAAAGTCCTACCGATCAAGCTGTTGCGGCCATCCGGGAGACGGTTCGACCGGGTGGGACCCGCCCGGTCGCGCCCTGAAGCGCCCTGAGACTGGGAGGATTCCCCTATGCCGTCCCTTGGGGCCGGAGGAGCGGGGCCGACCAGACGCGGAACAGGCGGCACCTCGAGCCTGGACAAACCGGCCAACGTGTCTGGCGCACGCTGATCGGGCGTATAGCCGACTCTGATCCGAAAACCGACCCGCGGGTCGTCGGCCGGGCGAAGACCCGTCTGCGGGGCGGCTGTGCGCGTTCCTGACGGTTCGCCTGCGGACGGGCGATCCGTGCAGGATGACCATCGCCAATTCTCCCCGTTCGGAGTAGACTGTGACCATGAACACGTTCTCTTGCAGGCGTGCGTTGATGACGGCTGTGGTCGCGGTGGCGCTTGGGGCCGGCTCCTTTGCGCAGGCGGCGGACTGGCCCGCGTGGCGCGGTGCCGCGGGCATCGGCGTGTGCACCGAAGAGGACCTGCCCCTTCGCTGGAGCCCCACCGAGAACGTCCGCTGGCGCATCCCCCTGCCGGAAGCGGGCAACTCCACGCCCATCGTCGTGGCTGGGCGGGTGTTCGTCACGCAGCCCGTTGGTCCACGGCGAACGCTGATGTGCTTCGACCGGCGCGACGGCAAGCTGCTGTGGCAGCAGGGCGTTCAGACGGCTGCCAAGGAAACCACGCACGGCACGAACCCGCACTGCTCGGCCTCGCCGGTCAGCGACGGCCAGCGCGTGGTCGCCTCGTTCGCCAGCGACGGGCTGTTCTGCTACGACCTGGAAGGCAGGGAGCTGTGGCGCCGGACCGACCTGGGCAAGCAGGTCCACATCTGGGGCAACGCTTCCTCCCCCGTGCTGCACGGCGGCTTGTGCTACCTGAACTTCGGCCCGGGCGTGACGACGTACCTGATCGCGGTGGACAAGACCACCGGCAAGACTGTCTGGAAGCACGACGAGCAGACGGATTACGGCAAGCCCCTGCCGGCGGATCCCAAGACCGGCAAGCGGGGCAACCCCACGTACATCGGCTCGTGGGCCACACCGGTGATCATGAAGGTTCAGGGGCGCGAGCAACTGCTGATGGGCTGGCCGCGCCGGATGGCGGCCTACGACCCGGCTACGGGCAAAGAGCTGTGGAGCTGCGAAGGACTGAAGGAACTGGTCTACACCTCGCCGATCCACGACGGCGAGATCGCGGTGGTGCTGGGCGGGTTCGGCGGCCCGGCGATGGCGATCCGCACCGGACCGGAGGGCAAGCTGGACGCGTCGCAGGTGCTGTGGCACCACCCGCGAAACCGCCAGCGGATCGGCTCGGCCGTCATCCGCGGCGGACACATGTACCTCCACACCGACCCCGGCTACGCCCAGTGTTACGAGTTGGCCACGGGCAAACTGGTGTGGGAGGAGCGGCTGACCGGGCAAGGACGCGGGACGACGAACTGGTCGTCGGTCCTGCTGGCCGGCGAGCGGTGCTACACGATCACCCAGGGCGGCGACTGCTTCGTGTTCCGCGCCTCGCCGAAGTTCGAGCTGCTGGCCGTCAATTCACTGGGCGAACGCAGCAATTCCTCCATCGCCGCCAGCGACGGCGAGCTGTTCATCCGCACCCACAAGGCACTGTGGTGCATCAAGTAGGCCTGCTCCTGTCGGCCCAAGCCGCGTTCGGGGGCGGACCGCCGGGCGAAAGCATGCCCTGTGAACCGGCCTCATCGCGTACAATAGGGACATGGCCATGAACAACCAACAGAAGCGGCCGGACAAACCGGTAGTGCCCCAGTACCAGTACAAGATCGCCAGCGTCGCGGACTCGTGGCAGGCTGACGGTGTCGAACGGGAGATGCGACGCAGCTTCGGCGCAGCCGGGATCACCTTCCTGTCAATCGGACGCGGGGGAGACAAACGGGAAGTCATGATGGACAGCGGGACCGTGCCGCTGGCCGACGAGCAGGTGGACCGGGCCCGGACGGCGGCCGCGGCCGCCAAGAAGAAACTGGGCCTGGCCGCGGAGTAGCGGCGGGCATGAGCGAAGGTCCGTACGTCCACGGGTATTCCCCCCGCGAGTCCGAGCGGCTGCACGACCAGGCCGACACGCTGGCCGAGCTGCTCCACTGCGACACGCGCTACGACCCGGGCGAGCGCGTGCTGGAGGCCGGCTGCGGCGTGGGGGCGCAGACGATCCACCTGGCCGCCAACAGCCCCACCGCCCGCTTCACGTGCATCGACATCAATCCGCTCTCGCTGGAACAGGCCCGCCGGCTGGCTGAAAGCCGCCAACTGACGAACGTCCAGTTCCGCCAGGCAAGCCTGTTCGAGCTGCCGTTCGACGACGCGAGCTTCGATCACGTCTTTGTCTGCTTCGTCCTGGAGCACCTGGCCGACCCGCTTGGCGCGCTGGCCGAACTGCGTCGCGTGCTGAAGCCGGGCGGGACGCTGACGGTGATCGAGGGCGACCACGGCTCGGCCTACTTCCACCCCGACAGCCCGCACGCACGGGCTGCGATCCAGACGCTGATCGACCTCCAGGCGACGGCTGGGGGAGACTCGTTGATCGGAAGGCGGCTCTACCCGCTGTTGCGGGCTGCGGGTTTCGAGCAGGTCCACGTCCGCCCGCGCGAGGTCTACGCCGACGCCAGCCGCCCCGCCTGGGTCGAAGGCTTCACGCGCAACACGTTCACCGCCATGGTGGCCGGGGTGCGCGAGGCCGCGATCGACGCCGCCCTGCTGCCGGCGGAACGCTTCGATCAGGGCCTGGCCGACCTGGAACGCACAGCCGGGAACAACGGGACGTTCTGCTATACGTTCTTCAAGGCGGTGGCGGTCAGATAGCCCCGAACGCTGCGCCGCGGGACCTGTGGAGAAACTCAAATGACAAGGACGACGCACACAGCCGTTTGGACGGTCGTGCTCGTGGGCGCCCTGCTCGGCCAAACAGCCATCTGCCAAGTCGCCCAGCCGCAGGCGAAGAAATCCGCCTCCAAGGCTCCGCCCGCTCTCAAGCCCGCCAAGGGCGAGAAACCGGGAACGGCCGACGACGGAACCGTGCGCCGCGAGCCTGGATACCGCGGCATCTGGTTCACGCTGGGGCAGTTCAGCGAGCACGGCGACAAGTATTCGGGCGGGCTGGGGACGTACACCGCCAAGCACGTCCCGCTGGCGGTCTACGCGCCCAAGGCGGACAAGACGTTCTTCGTCTACGGCGGGTGCTGGCAGGAGAAACGCTACCTGCTGGCGATGATCTCGTATTTCGACCACAAGACCCGCCAGGTCCCACGCCCGGTCGTGGTGCACGACAAGGGCGGCGTGAACGACCCGCACGACAACCCCAGCCTGTGCATCGACGAGAAGGGGACGATCTGGGTCTTCGTCAGCGGGCGCGGGCGGCACCGGCCGGGATACGTCTACCGCAGCCTCAAGCCCTACGACATCGACGGATTCGAGCAGGTCTCGATGCGCGAGCTGACGTATCCACAACCCAAGTGGATCGAGGGCGAGGGGTTCCTCCACCTGTTCACCAAGTACACCCACGGGCGGGAGCTGTATTGGAGCACCAGCGTGAACGGCAAAGACTGGGCGGCCGACCAGAAGCTGGCCGGCATGGGCGGGCACTACCAGACGAGCTTTCAGCAGGGCCGGCGCGTGATCACCGCGTTCAACATGCACCCCGGCGGCAACGTCGACAAACGGACCAACCTCTACTTCGCCCAGAGCGAGGACATGGGCAAGACCTGGCGCACAGCCGGCGGGCAGGAGTTGAAGCTGCCGCTGAGCAAACCCGACTGCCCGGCACTGGTGCGGGACTATGCAGCCGAGAAGCGGCTGGTCTATATGAAGGACATCAATCTGGACGCCCGGAGCCGGCCCGTCATCCTGGTGGTCACCAGCGCCGACTACCGCCCGGGCCCGGGGGGCGATCCGCGGGTCTGGACGGTCGTCCACTGGGACGGAAGCAAGTGGCTGTTCCACGAAGCCGCCCGCAGCGATCACAACTACGACATGGGCTCGCTCTACGTCGAGGGCGACACGTGGCGGATTATCGGCCCGACCGAGCCCGGCCCCCAGCCCTGGGGCGTCGGCGGCGAGATGGTCGCCCACGTCAGCCGCGACCAGGGCAGGACGTGGACCAAGGAACGGCAGATCACCCGCTCCAGCCCGCGAAACCACGCCTACGCACGCCGCCCGGTCAACGCCCACGACGACTTCTACGCCTTCTGGGCCGACGGCGACCCCCGGAAGCCCTCGCCCTCGCACCTGTACTTCACCAACCGCAGCGGCGACCAGGTCTGGGAACTGCCCTACACCATGGAGGCGGACCTCGCCCAGCCCAGGCCGCTGTACGCGGAGAAGAAGGACTGATGAAGAAGGCCCAACAGAGAAACGTCCAATTCTCAATGTCCAAGTGAGCGGACCCGCTTGATCATTGAACGTTGGCCGTTCCTCTGTTGAGCCTTCTTTGTTGAGTTCCTGTTTCGGGCCTTTGCCGCTTCCTACGCGGCTTTTCGGCGGCGCACGTAGCCGCCGATGCCGGCCGACGCCAGCAGCAGCAGGCCCATGGTCGCGGGCTCGGGCACGGTGGCCGTCAGGGCCATCACCTCGCCCTCGAGCGCGCCGTGGAGGTAGGCCACGCCCACCTCGAAGCCGTAGTCCACGCTGAAGCCGTTCAGGAGATAGTAGTTCTTGCCTCCGAAGGGGAGCGTGCCCAGCCCGTCGCCGGTGATGTAGTAGGTGAACTGGGCGCCGGCGATCTTGGCCAGCAGGTCGCCGCTGAACCCCTCGATGAAGAACCCGCCGGTGTAGACGTCGCCCGGGGCCAGCCAGGGCAGGTCGAAGTACAGGCTGATCTCGTTGGCCGACGTCAGGGACGCGTCGATCCCGCCGGTCAGCCAAAGCACGTCGTTGTCGCTGTCGGAGGGCGAGCCGTACTCGGGGCTCAGGTCGGTGTACTCGAAGGCGAAATCGAGCCCGCCGGCGGGATTCACGCTGGGGGAGGTCAGGATGCCCGGGCTGGCGCCGGGGCTGACGAGCCCGGCGCCGGAGATGCCGGGCACGGCCCCGTAGCCGCCCAGGGTCGCCCCGGCGTTGACGGTCACGCTGGGCGAGGTGGCGATCGAGCCGTTGACCAGCAGCGTGCCTTCGCTGACGATCATGGGCTTGGTGAACGTGTTGCCCGGGTTGGTCAAGACCAGCGTGCCTGGCCCAGCCTTGGTGAAGGGGTTGGTGTTGCCGATGATCACGCCCTGGATGGTGGTGAAGGCGTTGTTGACGGCCATGGTCTTGGCCCCGCCCCCGCCGTTGAGGCCGTTGGTGAAGACGATGTCGCCGGTGCCGGCCGAACCCCAGGTGACGTTGGTGGCCAGGTTAAGCGGGTTGGGGATGGTGATGGTGCTCGCGTCCACAGAGCGGAAGGTGATGGGCCCACCGTCGCCGCGGAAGTCCAGCGTACCCGTGCCGTTGCCGATGACGGCCCCGGGGTCCATGGCCAGCGTGCCGTTGTTGAGGGTGGTGGTCCCGGTGTACGTGCTGGCGCCGGTGAGGGTCAGCGTCCCCGAACCGATCTTGGTCAAGGCGACCGTTCCCGTACTCAGCAGCAGGTTCTGGGCAATGATGCCGTCGAAGGTGCAACTGACGTTCCCGTTGCCCACCCGCAGCGTCGCCGTGTCGTTGACGGTATTCTTCGTGATGGAGCCTGCCCCGGTCAGCGCCCCCACGGTCGTCGTCCTGCCCCCGATAAGGGACATGTACCCGCCGGCGGCGATATCCACCGCCGAGTAGGTGGGCGCCGTGGCCAGGTTCATGAAGTTGCCGCCGTCGAGAATCTGGACCGTTCCGCTGAAGGTATTGCCGGAGTTGTTGAACATGGCCCGCCCCAGCGCGGACGTGCTGGGGGCGGCGCCGCCGTTGGTGTTGTCCACCACCAGCGTGCCGTTGCCGGCCAGGATGTCGATGAACTGGGTGTGCCCCGTGCCGCCCTGCTTTCGGGCCACGGTCAGCGTGCCGCTGACCGTGAGGGTCCCGGTGTCATAGATGGAGTTGGTGCCGGTCCCCGCGTTGCTCCCGGAACCGTCGAGCGTCAGCAGGCCCGCGGTGCCGGCTGTGGACGTGATGGCGTTGGCGTACGTCGTCGTGGCGCCGCTGCGAAACAGCGACAGCGTGGCGTTGCCGAGGTTGATCGTTCCGGTGCCCGCCCCGGCCGTGTGCGCCAGCCGCAAGGTCCCGTCGTTGACGGTGGTTGTCCCGCCGTAGGTGCTGGCGCCGTTCAGGACCAGGGCGCCCGTACCGTTCTTGACGATGTTCAGGTCCCAGGAGGTGGCGGGGTCCTTAAGGATGGCCCCCACCGTCTGCTGGGCTGCCCCTGTGAACGTGTAGGTATTCAGTCGCCCGGTGTTGCTGGCGGAGATGCCGGCGATACTGACCTCGGTGGCGGCGCTGAAGGTGGGGCTGGTGTTCTGGGAATCGATGGTGCCGATGGCCAGCTTGTATCCGTCGCCGGTGCTGTTGGTGAAGCTGTAGGTTCCCGATCCGGTCAACTGGGCGTTGGGGAGGGTGAGGGTATTGTCGGTGGGCCCGACGCCAGCGGCGCCCACGTCAAGGATGACGTTGCCGCCCCACTTCAGGCTGGCCATGGCGAACGTCCCGCCGGCGTCCTGGCGGAGCAGGAGGCTGGTGCCGTCGGCAACGGCCAAGTCAGAGTTCTGCATCGCCTGCAGGTCGACCAGCATCAGGGCGCCCGCATTCAACGCGGTCGCTCCGCTGTAGGTGTTGGCCGAACCCAGCACCAGGGTTCCCCCGCCGATCTTGGTCAGGCCGCCTGTCCCGCTGATTTGGCCGTTGGCGTAGAAGGTCCGGCTGGTCTGAACGTCAACCGTGTTGGCGCCGGTCAGGCCGATAGTGGAGGTGATCGTCGCGTCGGTGCTGATCACGTCCAGGGTGGCGCTGGTGAGCGTGATGGCCTTGCTGACGGCCTTGGTGGACGACTCGAATCTCAGGCGGGCGCCGCTGGCCACGTTGATGGCGCCGGCGCCACTGACCTCGGATCGGGTGATGCCGAAGATGCCCTGGTCGACGTTGATCGTGCCCGGGCTGGAAAGCGTCCCGTCGACCAGCGGAATGAAGTTGGAGCCGGTCTTGGTGAGGGTATAGCCCGCCAGGTCCAGGCTGGCCTGCCCGCTGCCGGGGCGGATGTCCCATCGCTTAGTCCCGCCGATGGTGGCGTCGCCGGTCAGGGTGAGGCTCTTGAAGCCGTAGTTGCGGTCGGTGACGTTGTTGACGATGGCGCCCGCTCCGCCGATGCCCGAGCCGCTGATGACGGCGGCGTAGTCGCGGCTCGAGGTGATCGAGCCATTGAGGTCGAGCATGGCGCCGTCGGCGACGATGACCTGGCTGCCGGTGGCGCCGAGGGCGGCGTTGTTGCCCAGCTTCAACGTGCCCGCATTGACGGTCGTCCCGCCGGTGTAAGCGTTGTTTCCGCTGAGGGTAAGAAGCCCATTGCCGTCCTTGACCAGGCCCCGGGTGATGGCATTCGAAATGGTGGCGCTGACGAGCCAGTCGCCCGGTCCGTCGAAGGTCGGGTACCCGCCTATTCCGCCGCTGGCGTTGATAGTAGCGGGGGAGGCAATGGTGGCCAGGTTGGCGGAGTTGTTGGTGAATCGGTTGCCGATGGAGGAGTTGGCCAGGTTCAGATAGAAGCTGCTGCCGCTGCCGCCCAGGGCAAACGCACCGGCCCCGGACTCGATGGCGAGGTTCGCGCCGGGGCTGAGGCGGAAGACCTGGCCGGTCGCGCCGGCATTGGTGATGGAGAGACCAGCCGTCTGGCCGGCGGCGATCGTGATGCTGCCCATGCCGGGATTGGCGCTGAAGGTGGCCCCGTTGAACGTAAGGACGTTCTGGGTGCTGGAGCCGTCAAACAGCATTGGATCGCTGGCGGCGGCTGACGGCACGCCCGAAGGCGACCAGTTGGTCGCGGTGGCCATGTCCGCCGTGACGCCGATCCAGGTGGCCGCCCGGGCCGAGGGCAGAGTGAGCCCCAGGAGGAGAACGATAGCTACTCCTGCAACCAGGCTACGGTAGGTATTCATGCGACTGCTCCTTTCTGATCGGACGCGCAGGAACCCGGGGCCGGACCGACCCAGAGCATATTCCTCACTTCTGTTACGGGCACCGCCACGAGGCGGCGCCAGTTGGATAGTCTACGACACTTCCCCAGCCTGTCAAGGAGTCCGTAAGGTGCATTCGGTCCACGCGGGAAGGCCGGAGAGAGGGGCGCGTCGGTCCCGCCGGTGAGGCGAAGCACGATGTTGGCGCCCACGGAGAGGCTGAGGCAGTCGGGGCGCAGCCCGTCGCCTACTTCAGGAACCCCGCGTCGCACCAGTCGGCATGGTCGCTCTTGTCAGCGTTGTCGGCCTGGTCCACCAGCAGGATCACCCGCGTCGCCTGGTCCGGCAGGGCGACGTCGAAGTGCCATTTCTCCATGCGTCCGAATCGCAGCGTGGGGCTGCTGGCCAGGACCTTCTCCCCATCGGCCGTGGCGACGGCTACGCGGCAAATGAGGCTCGACTGGTCGGCGGGGCGCTGGCTTTCGTTGATGCCCACCACGGCGACGAACCGTTTCCACTCCGCCTGCCGCTGGTAGACCGCCCGCGCCGGCGCGTGCAGGCCGATGCCGTCGGCGTAGGTGGTCTTGCCCAGTTGGAGCGGGCGGCCGGTAATGGACTTAGCCGCGGTCAACTTCCCCCAGCCCGTGCGGGCCTCCAGGGGCTTGAGCGAGCTGAGCGTCACGTCGGGCTTGGGGGGAATGGGGCCCAGAACGGGCTTGACCGCGGTGAACTCGACCCGTGCGGACGGGCCGGCCTGTCCGGAGAAGGTGACGGCGGCGACTTCGTAGCGGCAGGGGCGGTTGGCGAGAGGTTCGGCATCGGACCACTGGTTTGAGCCGACGGTAGCCAACAACCGGCCGTCGCGCCGGACGGCATAGAACGGCCCGGACCCGTTCCAGCACAGGCGGACGGGCGAGTCAGCCTCCGGCTGCTCGGCCTTCAAGTCCGTCACGGCCGCCGGGGGCGGCTCGTCGCGGGGCGGGCCGAACGCCATCGACCATCGCACCTCTCGGCTGACGGGCGAGGACAGGCGCAGGCGAACGAGCCCGCCTTCGGTCGCCAGATCGGCCTTCACGCCCGCCTCGCGGTCGCCCTGCGAGACCTCCGCCCGCAGGGCGGGTCGGCAGGTGATCTTGTCCTGTCCGCAGGCGGTCAGCACTCGGACTTCGTACGGGTCGCCGCCCACCACCCGGCTGGCGCCGGACAGCGTGCCGGCGGCTGGGTCCCACGTCTCGTCCAGCAGGTCGACCGCTCCGCCCGTGATGTGGCGCGAGGTGCCCAGCACGGCCGGGCGGTCGCCCAGACCGCGCACGGACAGGACCTGACATGACCGCGGCGCCACCCGCGCCGACAGCTCGCCGGCGAAGGGCGCCGCGGCCCGGCCCGACCGGAACTCCACAGCCGCGTAGCGGGCCTTTGCGTCCAGACCCAGGCGCGCGGCGGGTACAGTGATTTCCGCTTCGCGATCGGACCAGTTGAACAACCCGACGGTCTTTCGGGGTTGCCTGGCGACGGCGTAGTCCAGCACCCAGACGCGGGGCGGGTCGTTCTCGAACAGGTCCACCGGGCGCACGCTGCGAAGCTGGTGCGAAGGCATGGTCCGTCGCAGCAGTTCCACACGGTCGGCGCCGTAGAGCGGCGACCAGTCGCTCTGATTGTTCAGCATGCCCGTCAGCGTTACCCACGCGGCAAAGCAGCGGACCTCGTTGAGCGGCATGGACGAGCGGGCGTAGATCGAGTCGGGGTCGTTCCACCAGATGCGCCCGTTGAAGAAGTACAGCACCGCCGAACTGCGGACGCCCTCGACCACCCCGCCCCAGCGCACGCCGCTGTCGGCCCCCACGCGCATGGCGTCCACCAGTCCCATGACCATGCCGAGCGACCGCTCGTTCTGGGGCGCACAGCAGCCGAGGATGAACGTGTCCGGCCCGGCCCCGTCCCGGACCGCCCGCAGGCCCGCCCGGGCCGCCTGCATGTTCGACATCGTTCTGTCCGCCAGCACCGCGTCGCCGTACTTGTCCTCCACGTACGAGCGATTGGGGTACGTCTGCGGGCTGGCCAGGGCGATGTGCAGCCCGTCCAGCTTGAGGTACGCATACCCCCAGTCCTTCACCGCCTGGGCGATGAACCCGCGAACGTAGTCGCGGGCCGCGGGCAGGGTCAGGTCCAGGGCCGTCCCGCTCCAGTTCGTCTCGTACGGCGATCCATCCGCGCGATGGGCCACCAGCTTCGCCTGTTGCGCCAGCACCGGGTCCTGGTGGTCGATGGCAAACGGCAGCAGCCACAGCCCCGCACGCAGGCCCAGGGCGCGGATTTTCTGCGCCACCGGCGTCATCCCGTCCTTGTACGGCCCCTTGGGATTGACCTTGGTGAAATCCTTAGCCGGGCCGTTCCGTTTCTGCCCGTTCTGCCACAGGTCGTCGATCTGGAGGAAGTCGTACCCCCAGGGCCCGAAGGTCCGGCTCAGGTACTGGGCCAACTCGACGACGGCCGTCTGATTCAGCGCCCCGCCATGCCGCTCGCAGTACCAGGTCATGTGCCCGACCGGGACGGGAGGAAGCTCGATCCGGTTGATGCGGGCAAACTCGTCCGCCCAGGCCTCCAGGCCCAGGCGGGCGTCGTCAAAGCATCCGATGGCCCACCAGTCCCCCCCGTCCGGCTTCAGGTGCGGCGGGATGGCGCTGCCGTAGTCGTCACGCAGGGTCAGAACCACCTGTCCGCCTTCGACAGCCGTAAAGAGCGTGCCGCTGACCGCGTCGATCCGCACCAGGCCGGCTACCACGCCCGCCCCGCTGACGGGATCGGCCACGGCGCTCAACACGTGCTGCCCCTTGTTGCCGGCCGGGTCCAGCAGCCCGCCCGGGCCGAGGATCTTGAGTTTGTCCGCCGCCGCGCCGAGTTTCAGTCTCGCCCGCAGCGCCTGCGCCCGGTTGCCCGGCTGGGCGACCCGGCCCGACCGCCCATCGCGCCGAATGAAGACAAAGGGGGACCCCTCCCGGATGACCACTCGCCCCTCGCCCGGACCGACCTTCAGCATCGAGCCGGGGCCCAGCGGCGAGTCCTGCTCCAGTCGCTCTGTCGAGCATTCCGTCTTGCCCGCCCCGGCCAGTTCGCCGACGGCAAACGCCTTGCCGTTCTCCAGAAGAGTCAGTTGTCCGCTTGCCGGATCGAACCTCGCCTCCAGCTTCCCGCCGGAGATGGACTGGACGTCGGCGGACAGGACGGAGGCCCAAACGCCCGGGACCAAGAGACAGCCGGCAACCGCAAGGGCCAACCGGACCAGACGCGCAGCCTTGTTCATGCGATGCTCCTTCCCGCACAGATTGCAGCGTGGCGCCTTCCGGCGCCTTTCTATTCACTCCCGGCCAGCGCCCGCCCCGCGGGCAATACCGCCACGCTCTCCACGCCCCCAAGGCGGTCCAGCAGCTTCTCCAGATAGACGGCCCGGACCGGTCCCCAGCCCTCATCGTCCAGGCCGTGGGTGTTGAAGATCAGCCAGCCGGACTCGCGGGCCAGCAGCTTCGCGACCTCGCGATCAATGGCGGCTTCGCAGTTGCCGGGGCCGAAACTCGTGCAGGTCAGCTTCACCTGGGCCTTGTGCGGCAGGGGATTGATCCCCCCGCCGCCCGTGCGGAAGGCTCGCACCCGCTCGCCCAGCCACTTCTCCAGCTCCGGCGTCGATGCGTTGTACGGGAAGTTGAACACCGCCTCCTTCGCCCGGTAGCCCTTCAACTCAGCCGCGAACATGTCCAGGCAACGCTGGATCAGGTCCTTGGCCTCGGCCGGCGGGAGAGATCGCTTGTTGGCGTGGCGATACCCGTGCGGCATGATCTCGTGCCCGGCCGCCTGCAACTCGTTCCACAGGGCGAAATCACCCCGCACTACGGCGGGATAGTCCGGCGGGCGGAAATCCTTGCGCCCGGCGGTGGCCACCACGTTGATGCACGCCGCCAACCCGCGCTTGCGATAGATCTCCGCCGTCCTGATCGACGACTTCCTGAAGCCGTCGTCGAAGCTCAAAGTAATGATGTGACGTTTCTGGTTCGCGGGCGCCGTGGCTGCGGGGACATCCGCCCGCAGGGCCCGAACCACGCCCGCAAGAGCGGCCGCACCTGTGAGTCTCAGGACGTCGCGACGAGTTGAACCCATATTTCACTTCTCCAGCGTGATAGCCGCCAGCACCGGCGCCGAGGGCGTGCCCAGGTCTCGGAAGACGACCTTCTCGATCAGGGCCGGGCGCAGCATCACGCCCAGCAGGTTCAGGTGCCACCGCTTGCCGCTCAATACGGGCGCGACGTCGCTCGCCTCCGCAGGCGCAGCCCATTCGTCGATCGTCCGCCCCGTCACCAGCGGCACGACCTGCCGCTGCCCGTCGGCGTACTGGATGACGTACTCGGCTACCGCGCCTTGCGGGCCCGCGCCCGCATCCTGCGAATCCCACCCGTGAACGTTGCCCAGGAAGAACATCCGCCGACCCTGCTGGTTCACCGCGATCTCCACCTGCGTGGGGAGGTTCACGCCTTTCGGCGCCCGCGGGGAGTGCAGCACCACCAACCCACGCCCGCCGTTGGCCCCCGGATCGATGACGTCGAATGGCACGCCGCCGGCTGTTGTCTTCCCCACCGGCAGCCCCGTGAACAGGAAGTCCGGGCTGGGTGGCCGGACGCCAAACGGGGCCTTGAACGGGTCGGTCACGGCGACGCCCTTGAGGTCCAGCGCCACGCACTTGTCCTTTGCCACCTCGCCCACGGGCAGTTCGACCAGTCCGGGGATCGGCGCGACCTGCGGCGTCTGTTTGCGATAGAGTTCGATCACCGTTGGGAAGTCCCATCGCTTCGCTTGATCCGATCGGACGACGACCTCCATGCCCACCGCCTGGCCGACCAGCGGGCGGGACTTGGGCAAGTGCAGGACGATCCGCCTGGGCTTGCTCCGCGCGGGCCCGTCCAGGCGGACCTCCACCCCGCCGGCCCGGCCCTGCACCGTCAGACCCACTGCCCCGAAATGCGTCGGCGCTCCCTCGACGCGGATCTGCTGACCCTCGCCCAGCCACCAGTCGGGCACGCCCGCCAGCAGGTGCAGTTCGTCGCCGCGCTCGTCCACCAGCATGTGGCGGAGCTGGAAGGCGAAGTTCGACGCACCGGTCACGTGCGGAATGGTGTTGTTCCACGCGATCCGCGGCTTGTAGTAGATGCCCTCGGGGAAGGCATGACTGGCCGTCGTGTGCAGCAGGTACCAGTAGTAGTCCTCGACGAACGCCTCATGCCGCCCCCGAAGCAGGTCGACCATCGTGGTGTAGCTGCCCATGTAAGGGTGGATGGCCCCAGGCCGGCCCAGCCACTGAATGGTCCCCTCGATGAATCCGCCGCCATGGTTGCGGCGGACTTCGTCGACCAGGGCGCCCACGCGGGGATCGTCCGCCGCGAAGATCGGCGTCGGCCAGAGCGTCTCGGTGTTGCCCCAGTGCGTGCCGGCCTTCTCCCAACTCGCCGGGAAGTAGGGCAGGCCCGTGCGCTTCCAGGCGGCGTCGATGTCCTTTCGGTACTCGCCGGCCTCGCGGTCCAGTTCGTCCGCTTCGCCCGCCTCGCCCAGGGCGCGGGCGGCCTCGGCGGCCAGGAGCATCCCGCGAAGGTTCCACAGATCGTAGCCCACGATGTGGTGCTTGCCGTCCCACAGGCACTCGCCGTCGCCCGGCCCAGGCGGCATCAACCCGGCGAAGGGCGAGCCGGGCGGGACCTGGCGCCGGGCCTTCGTCGCCCAGTCCACCGCCCGGCGCATCCGGGGGTAGACCTTGGCCAGCCAGTCCGTGTCGCCGGTGATCTTCCAGTACTGCCAGAGCGTCCAGATCGCCTGGCCGTTGGCGTCGTACTGGTTGCGCTGGCTCTCGAACCGCCCGTCCGGACGTTGGGCGGCGAAGTAGAACTCGATGGCTTTTGCGGCTGCGTCAGCCAGTCCGGCCTCCTCCAGTTGCATGATCTGATAGGCCCCGTCTCGAATGTAGAAATGGTCGTAGAACCCCTCGCCCCCCTGGAGCTGTCCGCCGTCGTTGGCGATCAACTGGCAGACGTGGGCGGCCAACAGGGTCTGGTTGCTCTTGCGGCAGGGCGTCTGGATACGGGCCGCTCCGGCCAATGCGTCTTTCCAGAAGTCCACCGTCCGCCCCAGCCACACGTCGGGATCTTCCTTGTCGAAGGCGGACGGGGTTTCCACCGGCAGAAAGGGCACACGGATGACGGCCCGGGCAGACTTGCCCGCATCAAGCGTCCAGGCGAAGGTCCGCGGGCCGGACGGCGCACCGGGGCCGGTCTGCTCGGCCTGCAGTCTGGCCTCCGCGGGCCGGTCCCCCGTGTTGGTGGCCGTCACCGTCACCCAGACCAGGAAGTTCTCGCCCTCGGGGGGCGGCCAATCGTACGCCCGCCGCCAGTCCTTGACTGTGGGCAGCGGGGTTGCCCAGTACGCAAAGTCGTACCGCACCGGCCCGTCGGCGGCGGTCAGTTGCATAACCGGCAGCCACCCTTCCAGGCAGGTCTTGGTCTGTCGCCGGCTCAGGGGCGTCAGTGCCCGCCCGAAACGCAGCCGAAGCCGTCCGGCATAGTGCACGGTGTCTTTGCCCGTGCCGGCCAGGAGGATGTCGTTCTCGGGCGTCACCCGGGCGCCCTGGTCGTAGTCCTTCAAGCCCACGACGTTGAAGGAATTGCGGAAGTAGTCGAAGGGAGGCTCCTCGGCCGCAACGCCGGACGAGAATGCCGCCATCGTGACCAGACAGGTCGCCGAAGCGATCCAGGAAGTGCACCGGCACATAGACATTCTCCTATGCTGGCATGAGAGGGTGGCGCGGAAGCGACGCTGGTCGGCCGACCGCGTTGGCGCGGTCCGACCGGTCGAGTTACCGCGGCATCTTTCGAGCGGCGCTCTGGTCCAGGATGATGTACAGCAGCCCGCTGTCGGGCCGGACACGGGCGGCGGGGACGGTGGGACTGGGGCCCATGAGGTCGGCGACGGCGTCGGCCTTGTCCTCGCCGGTGACCAGGAGGACAACGGCCTGGGCGGCGTTGATCAGCGGGAAGGTGAAGGTCATGCGGTTCCGTCCCAGTACGGGGACGAACTGGCTGACCACAAGCCTGGAGGTCTCGTCGAGGGCGGGCGTGTTGGGGAAGAGGCTGGCGGTATGCCCGTCGCCGCCCATGCCCAGCAGGACGAGGTCGAAGCTGGGAATGTCGTTCGCCCCGGCCGGGACGCGCTCGCGAACGACCCGTTCGTAGATGGCGGCGGCGGCGTCCAGGTCGTCGGCGTCGGCGGGCATGGGGTGGACCCGGTCGAGACTGATGGGCACGTGGTCCAACAGGGCCCGCTGGACCATGCGGTAGTTGCTCTCGATATGGTCGTGGGGGACGGTTCGCTCGTCGCCGAAAAAGATCTCAAGCCACTGCCAGGGCTCGCCCAGTTCGCCGCCGTATCGGGCCAGGGTCTGGTAGAGCGCGTGAGGGGTGGTCCCCCCGGCCAAGGCGACGCGGCAGGGCTTGCTCTGGGCGGCCCGCTCGCAGAGGGCGGAGCGAAAGATGCTGGCGACAAGCTGCGTGGCTTTCTCCGCCGTAGGTTCGATCAACAACCGCATGTTGTCCTTGCCCTGTGACATGCTCCACCTCGTGCCACCGCGAAGCCCCTTGCGGCGCACCAGTACCTTACCATGAATCCAGGCAATTGCCAATCGAAACGTACCGGCCAACGATCAGGGCGTTTGCCAGTCCTTGTACGGGTCCAGCAGCAGCGAGCGAGCCTGGTGCGGGCCCCACGAAAGCGGGGAATACCCCACCAGCGGAGGCTGGCCCGCGGTATCCCAGGCCGAGCGGATCGAGTCGACGAACCGCCATGCCGCCTCGACCTCGTCGTTGCGGATGAACAGCGTGGGCTCGCCCGTGATGGCATCCAGCAGCAGATGCTCGTAGGCCTCGGGCGAGGCCGACTCGAAGGCCGTCTGATAGCCGAAATCCAGCTTCACCGGGCGCAGGAGCATCCGCGGGCCGGGCACCTTCGCGTCGCAGACCAGGGTGATGCCCTCGTTGGGGGTGATGCGGATGCTGAGGCGGTTGGTGCCTCGCAGGTCGCAGTCCATGTTGTAGAACAGGCGGATGGGCTCCTGGCGGAAGACAATGGTGATGTAGCTGGCCTTCTGCGCCAGCCGCTTGCCCGTGCGGAGGAAGAAGGGCACCCCGGCCCAGCGCCAGTTGTCGATGCTCAGGCGCAGGGCCGCATAGGTCTCGGTCTGACTGTCGCGGGCGACCCCCTCTTCCTGGCGGTAGGCGGGCATGTCGGGCCCCGGCCCGTATTGCCCGCGGATTGTGGAGGCAGCCACCTCGTGCGGGTTCATCGGCTGGAGCGAGCGGAGGACCTTGAGCTTCTCGTCGCGGACGGGCTCGCCGGCCATCCTGGTGGGCACGTCCATGGCTATCAGCGAAAGGAGCTGGAGCATGTGGTTCTGGACCATGTCGCGCAGGGCGCCGGTCCGGTCGTAGTACGGTCCGCGCCGGCCTTCCATCCCGGTGCTTTCGAGCGTGCTGATCTCCACCCGCTCGACGTAGTGGCGGTTGAGCAGCGGCTCGAAGATGGAGTTGGCGAAGCGGAAGACCAGCAGGTTCTGCACCGTCTCCTTGCCCAGGTAGTGATCGATGCGGAAGATCTGCTTCTCGTGGAAGCCCTGGAGCAGTTCCTCGTTGAGGGTGTGCGCAGTCAAGAGGTCCCGTCCGAAGGGCTTCTCGACTACCACGCGGACGAAACTCTCCGGCGAGGGACTCTCGCTGAGGCCGGCCTCGCGGAGGTTTCGTGCGATGGGCCCGAAAGTGTCCGGGGTCATGGCCAGGTAAAACAGGCGGCTGGCGCCAGCGTGATGCCGCCGGCTGAGTTCATCCATGCGATGGCGGAGCGCGAGGTACTCCAGCGGCCGGTCGGCATGGGTGACGTGATAGTACCAGCGTTGGGCGAACTCGTTCCACAGGTCGCGGTCCAATGGGGAGCGGCTGAACTCTCCGATGGCCCCGCGCATCTCGTCGCGGAACTGCTCGTCCGTGCGGTCGCGGCGGGCCACGCCCAGCACGACGGTATTGGGGTTCAGCAGGCCGGAGGCGGCCAGGTTGTACAGGGCGGGGGCGATCTTGCGGGCGTTGAGGTCTCCGGTGGCCCCGAAGACGACCACGATGCACGGCGGCGCGGGCCTGCCCTGGGCGACCACGTCGTCCAGCCCTCTGAGTTCCACAAGGGGCATGGCGTTCCTTTCTGGCCGGGGGGAATCCGCCGGCGGTCCATTCTAATCCCCGGGGGGGCACAGGACAAATCTCGATTGGTTCCCCCTTGCGGTATAATGCACTCAGCCATGGACGATGCACAGCAACAGGTCGTGCGGACCCTGGGCCGGCTTCGCCGGCAGATGGTCGCCCGCCTGGTGGGCGAGTCGGCCGCTGTCGCGTGCGCCGCGGCAGCCCTGGGAGCAGCCTGCGCGCAGGCGGGATGGCTGCTGCTGGAGTGGTCGCTTCCCGTGGCCGTCGCGCTGTGCCTGCTGCCGCTGGCGGGCGGGCTGGCGCTGATGACGGGGCGCCGGCTGCGGCGGACCCTCGCACTGGACCCGATGGCGGGCGACTGGGCGGCGGCCGCGTGGATCGCCAATTCCCTGGCCGTCGCGCTGGCCCTGGCGGGCGGGTGGCACGGCGCCTGGCCGGCGTGGGCCTGGCCGGCGGTCTTCGTGCCGGCGGCAGCCCTGGCTGGCGCGGCGGCGGCCTGGTTGAACAGGCCGGACTTCGTTCAGGCAGCCATCCGGATCGACCGACTGGGCGGCTTCCACGACCGCGTCGCGACGGCGGCGGAACTGACCCTGAAGAAGGGGGCAGCCACGTTCTCGCCGGCCCAGGGGTGTCTGCTTCGCCAGGCGGCAACCGTGCTGGCGGGCGAGCGGGGCAGCCAACTGAGCTTCTGGACCCGCACGAGGCGCACGCCGGCCCTGCTGTTGTTGGCGCTGCTGTTGTGCGGGAGTCTGCTCCTGCCGGACCTGCTCGGGCGCGGTGACGAACTGAGCGGGCAACTGGCCGGCCTCGATGACAGCCAGCGGCGCGAGTTGGTCCAACGCCTCCACCAGCAGGCGGCAGCTGCAAAGGGCGACGAGCAAGCCGCCCTGGCCAAGGCGGTCGAAGTCGTCGAGTTCAAGAATCAGGCCGAGTTGGAGGAGGCGCTGCGCAAGCTGGAGGCCCAGGGCTTCCGCGTCCGCGCGCTGTTGGCCGAGGAAGTCAGACAACTGGCCCAGGCGGACGCCAAGGCCGGCGGCCACGGTGCGGGCGGACAGGCCGCCACCTCGCCGACCACCCAGGAGGGGTCCCCGACGTACGTCCATCTCCAACCCGAGGGCGTGGTCCGCGTCCGCGTGTGGGACCCGGATTACGCCCGTCTGCTGAGTACCCGCCCGGCCGGGCAGGGCGGCCCGGAGGCTTCGCCGCAAGGCCCGCTCGTGCCTTTCGATCAAGCCTGGCAGGCCGCCTGCCGTCAGGCCGAGCAAGCCCTCGACGCGAGCGAGGTCCCCAGCGAACATCGCGGCCTGGTCCGCCGGTTCTTCGACCTGCCCAGGTAGGTCGGCGGCGATTGCGGCCGGGACCTGGAGTGCGTCAATCCAGAGGGTATCGCTCGCCGGGGGCGGGGATGTGGACGTTGGGGCAGCCGAGCTTGAGCAGGATGTCTCGCATGGCCGCCGGCTGGGTGCCTTCACCGTGGACGCAAAACGCCCCGCGAAGCTTCGGGGCCAGAGGGGCAAAGGCCCGGGCGAAATCGGCCGAGTCCGCGTGGGCCGAAAAGCCGTTGAGCACCTCCACGCGGCACAGCAGCTTGTACATCCGCCCGAAGATCTTAAGCTCCTCGCGTCGCTCGACGATCCGCCGCCCCAGCGTGTGCTGGGCCATGAAGCCCACGATCACCACCGTGTTGGACTCGTTCTCGATGTTGTTCTTGAGGTGGTGCAGGATGCGCCCCGCCTCGCACATGCCGGCCGAGGCGATGACCACGCACGGACGGTCGCTGTGGTTGAGCGCCTTGGAGTCCTCCACGCGCGTGATGTACGTCGCCACGTGATCGCCGAAGATGTCGCCCTCCTGCTTGTAGAACTTCCGGGCCTCTTCGTCGTAACACTCGGGGTGCTTCTGGAAGATCTCGGTGGCGTTGACCGACAGGGGCGAGTCCACGTAGATCGGCAGCTTTTCGAGCTGCCCGGCGGCGATGGCCCGCGCCAGGTAGTACACCAGGTTCTGCGTTCGCCCCACGCTGAAGGAGGGGATGATGACCTTGCCCCCCACCGAGCGGGTCTGGTCGATGATCTCCACCAGGCGCTGCTGCATGTCATCGGCCTCGGCGTGGCGGCGGTCGGCGTAGGTGGACTCGGTGATCAAGTAGTCCACCGGCGGCAGCGGCTCGGCCGGGTCGCGCAGGATCGGCATGTGGAAGCGACCGAAGTCGCCCGTGTAGAGCAGGCGGACCGGATCGGGGCGGCGCAGCTCGACCAACACCATGGCCGAGCCGAGGATGTGCCCGGCCTCCAGGAACGTCGCCGTGGCGTGCTCGCTGAACCGGGCGACCTGGTCGTAGGCGACGGCGTGGAAGTACTTGGCCGACGCCCGGGCGTCCTTGACGGTGTACAGGGGCAGGATGTAATCGCTGCGCCGGCTGGCGCGCTTCTCGTTCCAGAAGCGGGCGTCTTCCTCCTGGATGTGGGCGGAGTCGGCCAGCATCACGTCACACAGGTCGCAGGTGGCGGGCGTGGCGTAGACGGGCCCGCTGAAGCCGTGCCGGACCAGGCCCGGAATGTTGCCGCTGTGGTCGATGTGGGCGTGGCTCAACAGCACACCCGAAAGCTTCTCGGGCGGCATGGGAAAGCTGGTGTTTCGGTCGCGGGCCTCCTGGCGATGTCCCTGGAACAGGCCGCAGTCCATGGCGAAACTCTGGCCATTCAGATGCAGCAGGTGCATGGAGCCGGTCACCGTCTGGGCCGCTCCGTGAAATTCCAGTTCGGCTCTCAATTTCCGCGTCCTGCTCCTTTGGCCGGGCCGATCCGTCCGCCCGGCCCTCCATGCGTAGCCTACCAAACAACCGGATGCTTTCCAACCGGGAAACGAGGGATTTGGGGGTCGTTTTAGGAGCCAGCCCGCGGGCAGGGCGATTGGGGGAAAGGCCCATGAAAGGCCTTGCGCCGGCCTTGACGCCGAGGCAGTGGAAGGGAATGGAAGTCGCGGGAACCGTGGGCCGCTGCGTTTTCCTTGCCCCGCGCGCCCGCCCGCGGTAGGCTGACGTCATGTACAGCATCCTGTCCAAGGCGATGCGGACGGCCCCCGTTTGCGCGGCGGCCGTGGGGCTTCTGGTCCTGATCACCTGCTGCGGGCCCGCCTGGGCCCAGGAACGCGAGGGGCCGGAGTTCGACCCGGCCCGCCTGGAGGCCGACCGACCGCCCCCGCGAACCCAGCCCCCCCGCACGGCAACGGACACTCTTGACCGGCCGCTCATCCAGCCATCGACTCACCGGGCCGGCTACATCGACCTCCAACCGCCAGGCCAGCGCGAGTTCATCCTCGACCAGGCCGACCTCCTCTCACCCGAGGAAGAGAAGAAGATACGCGAGGTCGCCTCCAGCCTGCTCAAGGATAAGGCCACGCCGGTTATCGTGGTGACCATCGAGAGCATGGCCGCCCACAACGGCGCGGGGATGCGGATCGAGACCTTCGCCCGCCTGCTGTTCGACCAGTGGCAGATCGGGCACGAGAAGCTGGGGGAGACGAACTGGAACACGGGCATCCTCCTGCTGGTGTCGCGCCGTGACCGCAAGGCCCGCATCGAACTGGGGGCCGGCTGGAAGCGCGACAAGGACGACGCCGCCCGCAAGATCATGGACGACCTGATCATTCCCCGCTTCAAGGACGGCGACTATGCGGCAGGGATTGTGGCGGGTGTCGAGGGCCTGGACAAGATGGCCCGCGACCTGGAGTTGCCGAAGAAGCCCGTTTCGCCCCTGCGCATCCTGCTGATCGTCGCGGCTGTGGGCCTGGGCATCTTCACGGTCGTCTCGCTGGCCCGCCGCGGCAGCGGCGGGTGGGCGTGGGTATTCTGGGGCGTGGCGCTGGGGATCGTGGGGATGATCCTGTACAGCGTCCTGAGCAACGCGGGCCGGCGAGGCGGAGGCGGGGGCGGAGGCGGGTTCTCCGGCGGGTCGTTCGGCGGGGGGTTCTCCGGCGGGGGCGGGGCTACGGGCTCCTGGTAGGAAAGGCCAATCATGCAACGAGCCAGCACACTCTTCAGCGAGCAGCAGAAGCAGCAGATCGCCCGGGCCGTCGCCCAGGCGGAGTCGGCCACGTCAGCCGAGATCATCCCGGCTGTGGCCACCGCGTCCGGCCGCTATGACCGCGGCGAAGACCTGGTGGGCCTGTGGCTGGGTCTGGCAGCCATGATCGTCGCCTGGACCGTCCTGCCCGGAAACCCCGACGCCGGAAGCTGGGGCGGCTGGCCTGCCTGGGTGACCCCCGTCTGCCTGGCCGGGGTGACGCTGGCCGGCTTCATTGTCGGCGCCGTCGTCGCCTCCCGCGTCGGATGGCTGAGACGTCTGACCACGCCCAACGAGGAGATGGCCGACGACGTCCTGCGGCGGGCTCAGCACGTGTTCTTCGACAGCCGCGTCCACCACACCGCCGGACGGACGGGGCTGCTTATCTACGTCTCGCTCTTCGAGCGCATGGCCGCCGTAGTCGCGGATCAGGCCGTCCTGGACAAACTGGGCAACCCCGCCCTGATGGAGCTTCGCGACCGCTTGGTGGAAGCCCTCAAGACCCAGCCCCCCACCGAAGCCCTCTGCGCCGCCATTCAGGCCGCCGGCGAGAGGCTCGCCCCCGTCCTGCCCCGCGCCGACGACGACGTCAACGAACTGCCCGACGCGCTGGTGACGATCGATTAGAGGACGCCCCTGCGCCCCGAGCATGCAAGGCCTTCCGCAAGCCTGGCAACGGAACCAGCCCGGACCCCTAAGGGGCCCGGGCTGTTCCTTGCACAGGAGACAGTCCGTGCGTCAGGCCATCTTGGCCTTGATCTTGTCCAGGAAGGCCTGAGCGTACGGCCTGCCGACCAGCTTCTTGCACGAGGCGAACATCTTGCAGCCCGTGCCGCAGTAGTCGATCTTCTTCATGGCTGCGCACTTGAGGACGGGGCAGCCCTTCTTCTCGATCTGGGCTTCGGTGGCCATCTTGCCGGTAGCGCAGCCCTTGCACTTGCCCGCCGCCATCAGCGGGCAGACCGTGCAGGAGATGCCGCAGGCGGCGACCATCTGTTTCTCGTCGTCAGCGGCGTGCACG
Source organism: Planctomycetota bacterium (assembly GCA_022705325.1). Lineage (GTDB taxonomy): Bacteria > Planctomycetota > Phycisphaerae > SM23-33 > SM23-33 > MWDR01. The sequence continues at coordinate 70,927 of JAKJER010000021.1, forward strand.
GTCGAAGCTACCACCAGTCCGGCGGCGGCCACCGCGCCTCCACTCAACATCTTGCGTCGTGAGAGTCCCATTCGTTCATCCTTTCGTGATGGGGCAACGTCCCGCCGTCCGGCCCCGCGGCCGGGCGTCTGTTTCAGGGCGTCTTGAATTCCACAATCGTGCCCACCGGGCACGGGTGACAGGCCTGGCCGAACTCACGGCGCAGGCGGGCCCAGGCGACCGGGCCGGTGCAGTGGGCGGGCCACAACTCGACCACGCCCAACTCCCGGAAGGCGGCGACCGTCCGTTCCAGGCGTTCCTGGCTGACCGAATGCAGGTGCATGCCGCCCAGGACGGCCCGGATGGGCTTGTCGCCGCCCAGGCGCCTGACGTAGCGAAGCGTGTTCACCACGCCGCTGTGGGCGCAGCCGAGCACGACGACAAGCCCGCCGTCGGCCTCGAAGAACAGGGCCTGGTCGTCGTTCAGCGGGTCGCCGCGCCGGCCCGCCTGGTCGAGGAAGAAGCCCCCGCCGTCGGTCTCGAACTCGCACTCCCGCGGGACCGGCCCGGTGACGCGGAAGGGCCCGACCACGTCCCGGGGGCCTTCGACCCGGACGTATTGGCGGGTATGGTCGGCCAGGGCCTGCTCCGTCCAGAAGGGCATGCCTACGGAGCGAAACGACCCGTCGCCCTGGCGAACGTAGCGGGGCAGGAAGGCGTCGCGATGGGCGAAGACCGGCGGGCGAAGCGAGGACCGCAGGGCGTCGCCCAGCCCGCCCGTGTGGTCGTAGTGCCCGTGGCTGAGCACGATCGCGTCGGTGTGTTCCAGGTGCACGCCCAGCTTGAGGGCGTTGGTGAACAACACCCGCCCCTGCCCCGTGTCGAAGAGGACCCGCCCGTCCGACGAGTCGAGCCAGAACGACAGCCCGTGCTCGGCCAGCACGTCCGGCCCGGCGGCGGTGTTCTCCACCAGAGCGACGATGCAAACGGCCGCGGTCATGAGGCACCTCGCTCGAATCGCCCGTGGGCCAGGCCGGCCTGGATCGGCGCGTCGGAGGCGCAGGTGAAGAACGCGTGAATGACTCCGATCGGCCTCAACTGCGTCCACACCATGACTACTCCGTCTTCCGCTCTGCCGGTTCCCGCAGACAACCGCCCCTGAGGGGCTTCAGCGAGAAGCCGGGCATCTCAAACGCCGCCTCACCCAGCCGCCCAGGCGAGAATGCCTGAACCACCTCGTGATGGTCCCGCTCGGCCCCCTCCTGAATCTCCGGCACCAACAAGCCGGCCCGACACGTCAAGCGCAGGCAAGACTCGGCCCATCCATACTGGCGCGCGGCCTTCATCGCCCATTCGACGGTGCAAGGACCGGGCCATCTGGCTGGATACAACATAAGACACTATTAGTGAGAGGCTTATACGGATATGGCGTGGCGTTCAGATGACCCCCAATCGTTGCAACATGCAACGATGGAAAGATCGTCACATTGCATTATGCAATTCTCAGGGGATGAGCAGGCAGGAGGTGGCCGCTGGCAACAGCACCGTTCAGGACCACTTGCGCATCTTGCGAAAGAGCCTGCCGGGGGTGATGCCCGGTTCGCGGGCAGCAGCCCGATTGCCGCTGTGACGCCCCAGGGCCTGCTCGCGCGGCACGCCGGTGATCTTCGCCGCCGCCCTGTTGAACGACGTGATCCGCCACTGATCGTCGACAGTGAACACGCCGTCCGAAATCGAGTCCAGGATGATGTCGCGGGCGAAATTGTCTTCGTGCGGTTCCACGCGTCTGTTGGGGCCGCTGGCGGGACGGAAGTAAAGACCTTTCGTACGACCCCGCCCAAAGCTTCGCGCAGGGGGAGCCGAGGGGTCGTTACTTCGCTGGCTTCGAGCCGAGCATCAGGTCCAGGGCCTTCGCCAACCAGCCGGATTCCCACGCGTGTTTATAGCGCAGGCTGTTGTCGAAACGATGCGGCACGGCCTGGGACTCCAGCAGGCGGTGGAAGCTCTCGGTATGCGGACCGAAATTGTCGTACCCGAGGATGGTCAGCCGCACGGGCTTGCCCGCGAACTGCCCGGCCTGCTTCTCGACGAGATTGGCCGGCGCGTAGGGTGCGGCCTGCGCGGGCGTGCCGAAGTGTTCGGCGCTGCCGTACTTGAGGTTGTCTTCCTTCATCATCAGCGGCGCGTCCCAGCTACAGGCGGCGCCGAAGAAATCGGGATGTCGCAGCAGCAGACTTACCGCCCCCCAGCCGGACTTGCTGAAACCGATCAGCAGGCGGTCGGCAGGGGCCTTGCCGACGGGGTAGCGGCTCTCGATCAGCGGCACGATCACCTTCAGAAGGTACTGGTCGTGGCGGATCCGCGGGTTGGTGGCGTGGCTGCCGTACCATGGAACGGTGTCGAACTCCATGCTCACGCAGATCAAGCCGTGGGCATTCTGCGCGTTGATTCGGCGAACGGCAGCCAGGCCGTTGCCCCAGGGCGGCTTGGCCGCCCACTCCCCGCCGACTGGCAACACGTACAACACGGGGTACTTCCGCCCCGGCTCCACCTTATCCGGGAGCAGCACGTCCAGGCGGTTGGCCCGCCCGGTGAAAGGGCTGGTAATCGTATACACGTCCAGGCCGTGTTCCTGGTCGCGCGTGGGCCCCTTGACGGTGACGTCGTCTGCCTGCTGCGAGGGCGACGCCGCAGGCGCGACAGCGACGGCAACGGCCAGGGCGATCGAGACGGGGAGAAACCTGGAAGTCAGGGATACTCTGCGCATGTCGGCTCCTGCGGGAGATCGTCAGACAAGTGAGGGCGGCCGCCCGAGCCGGTCGGTTCCTCACCTTGTCAAAGGCATCGTACCTCCCCGCCGGTCGAGGGGTCAAGTCGCACCGGGCCGGGCCGTCGCCTGGGGTGCTTTCGTTTCGCTCCGCGCGACAGATCCCCCTGCCTTGCCGATCTTGCAGGCAACTTGAGGCGGGCTTGAGCCAAGCGGCAACAGGGTGTATAGTCATCCGCGGCGTAATCCAGAGGAATGCGGTTGCGGCTCGGCCTGCGCCGCTGCCCGGCCAATGGGAAGGTTGGGCGTGTTTCCTGACAAGACCGGACATGGCCGGCGCTTCGGGCGGCGGCGTGTCCAATGGACCCAATGGTCCTGCGAGGTCAACGTGGAGCAGCTTAAACTGTTTTTCAACAGCCTTCGTTATGACGCCGCGTTGCGCGACGTGGCGACGCTTCTGGGCTATGCGGTGGTGGGCGGGTTGCTGGGGCTGTACGTGCGGGCGATCTTCCGCCGCTTCGCCTCGACCCTCTCCAACCGCGACACCTTCAGCGCCAACTTCCCGCTCCTGGTCGTGATCACCATTCTGGTGATCTACGTGGTCAAGAGCTCGTTGGCCCTGTCGCTGGGACTGGTGGGCGCGCTGTCGATCGTCCGCTTTCGGGCGGCGATCAAGGAGCCCGAGGAGATCATCTACCTCTTCGCCTGCATCGCCGTCGGGCTGGGCCTGGGGGCGGAGTACCTGGGCATCACGCTGGCGGGCACGGCCGTCTTCAGCCTGTTCGTGTTCGTGACGCACTTCGTGCGGCGCAAGAGCCGCGAGCACACCATGTTGCTGACCATCGCCGGGCCACGCTCGGAGTTCTTCGACGGCGACGCCGAGCGGATCACCGGCCTGGTGGCCCAGGCGGTCGGGCCGTTCACGCTCCAGCGGCTGGAGACCGACGGCGAGCTGGTGCAGTTCCGCGCGGTGGTGGCGCCCGACGACGTCGCCCACGTGGGGCGGATGATCGGCTCGCTCCAGAAGCAGCTCCCGGCCTGCCGGGTTTCCTACGTCAATCTCGAGAACCTGCTGTGACTTCACTGGCCCGCGACAGCCTGGGCGGCGTCAGCCAGGCGCTCGTGTTGACGCCGATGCACGATGCCGCCCGCGGCGACGACGCCGTTACCGCCTCGCGCCGCGAGATGAAATTCGCCTTCGCCGAAGGCGAGGTCGGGCGCCTGCACACCGTGCTGGAACTCAACGCTCAGGAGGTCCGGTTCGGCCCCGGGAACCTGTCGCACGTCCACAGCATCTATTTCGACGACGATCGCCTGGGCAGTTGCCGTGAGTCGCTGGACGGCGTCTCGCGGCGGACGAAGGTCCGCCTGCGGTGGTACGACCAGCCGATGGCCAGCGAGACGGTGTTCTTCGAACTCAAGCATCGCCGCGGCTACAACGTCAGCAAGCGCCGCGTGCCGTTGCGGCTGGGCCGGCCGCTGGAGTCCATCCCGTACCAGGAGCTGGCGGACCGCCTGCTGGACGTGCTGGACGAGGAGTGTGCGTTCTGGCTGCGCACCCGCCGCCAGCCGGTCGTGCTGGTGAGCTACAAGCGGCGCCACTTTCGCGACCCGCTCAGCGGGGTCCGCCTCACCCTGGACTGGGATCTGACCTGCTGCGAACAGCTCGGCCTGGCCCGGCCGTCCACGCGGTTCCCCCGGGGCATTCGCTCCATGACGCTGGTCGAGGCCAAGGCCGGCGAGGTCGACGAGGCCCGCGTACGGGGGCTGCTGTTTCCCCTGCGCCCGCGCCTGACGCGCAACAGCAAATACGTCCAGTGCTGCATGAGCCTGGGCTGGCGGACGATTCAGGACTGACGCACGTGCATGTGATCTCGCGCTATGCCGGATGGATCAGCCTGCCGCTTCTGGCGGCCGGGGCGGCGTTCTGGCTGGGCCTGGCCGGCCGGTCGCCCGCCCACAGCGGACTGCTGCCCGCCGATCCGAAGCTGCGCCGCACGCTCAAGCTGTTCGACATGGCCGCCTTCGCCGGCAGCCGCCCCGCCGGGGCCCCCCGGCTGGACCATCACGGCTTGCACATCGACATCTCCATGGACCCGCAGCGCCTGGAACTCATGCGGGTGCGCGACAACCGCCGGTACTTCAAGGTCCGAACGTCGGACGTGGCCTTGAGTTTCGACGGCGAGTCGCCCATGCCCGCCACGCTGGTGCTGCGGGGGGCCAGCACGCTCAAATCGAGCGACAAGATGAACTTCAACATCGAGTTGCTCCGCCGGCTGGAACTGGGGCCCGGCCTGCGATTCAAGCAGTTCTACCTCATCGCCATGGCCCAGGACCCGCACGAAATCGCCACGTGCTTCGGCTATCGCGTCCTGGGCGACATGGGACTGTTCTTCTGTCACTACCAGTACGTGCGAGTCTCGATCAACGACCAGCCGGAAGGCATGTACTTGCTGGTCGAACCGCCCGCCAAGGCCATCCGGCGGTGCGTCAACGGCGTGGTCGCCGTCCACCGCCGCCAGAAACCCAACATCTACGAGACGTACTGGACCGACGGACGCTACAACGCCACTGCCAGCCTGCGGGCCTTTCAGACGCTCAACCTCAGCAACCGCCTCGACGACGCGGCCGCACAGTATGCCCGCGTGCTGGACCTGGACTCCTATCTGGGCTGGGCGGCGGTCAACAGCATCGTGCTCAACAACGACACGCTGGACGAGGTGTACCTGTACGAGCGTCGCCAGGCGGGAAAGGAAACCCAACCGGCGCCGCTGGCGGTGATGGGCTGGGACTGCGACGACCTGGCCGCACGCGCGCCGCTCCCCAAGACGCTGAACGACCCGCTGCTGTACTCCTGCATGGATCGCTTCGACCAGGTCATCCAGCGCGAGGGCGACCTGTACGATCGGTATCGCCGGACCCTGGCCCGTCTGCTCCGCGAGCGCCTGACGCCGTCGTACCTGATGCAGACGCTCGACAGCGTGCAGCGGCTGCGCGACAGCCTGGACGATGGCCTGCCCGCCGACGTCCAGCAGCGACGCCGCCAGGAGCGCCAGGCCGAGGCCCATCGCATCCGCGAACTGCTGGTCGCCCGCCATGTGGAACTGCTGGAGCGGGTGAAAGACGTCCCCCTGCCCGCGCCATAGCCCGAGACCCGTCGCAGGGCACGGCCTATGGACGGACCCGCCCGGGCAAGGTAAAAAGGGGGCATGGATGCTCCGCCGACATGTTCGCCGCCCTCGCCGCCGGTCGGGGTTGCCAAGCCCGCGCCGAGGCGAAAGTCCCTGTTACGCCGCCTGCCCATGAGCATCCTGCGGGTGGCGGTGCTGGCCTATCTGGGGTTTACCGTCTTGCTCTACTTCTTCCAGTCCAAATTCGTCTATCACCCGCTGGCCGAGATCCGCAACACGCCGACCGACTACGGCATGAAGTTCGAGGACGTCCAGCTCACCACCTCGGACGGCCTGTCGTTGCACGGATGGTACGTGCCCGCCGCCGACTCCCGCGGCGTGGTCCTGTTCTGCCACGGCAACGCGGGGAACATCTCCCACCGCCTGGACTCGCTGTTCCTGTGGCGCGGGCTGGGGATGGACGTGCTGATCTTCGACTACCGCGGCTACGGCAAGAGCCAGGGCAAGCCCACCGAGCAGGGCACGCACATGGACGCCCGGGCGGCCTGGGACTACCTGGTCAACCAGCGGCAGGTCCCGCCCGGGCGGATCATCATCTATGGACGTTCGCTGGGCGGCGCGATGGCTGCCCCGCTGGCAGCCGAGGTCCACCCCCGGGCGCTGATCCTGGAGTCCACCTTCACCTCCATCCCGGACCTCGGCAGCGACCTGTACTGGTTCCTGCCGGTGCGGTGGCTGGCCCGCTTTCAGTACAACACGCTGGAGGCGGTGCCCAAGGTCCGCTGCCCGCTGCTGGTGGTGCACAGCCGAGAGGACAACCTGATCCCGTTCTCTCACGGGCAGCGGCTGTTCGAGGCTGCGACCGCCCCCAAGACCTTCCACGCCATGCGAGGCGGGCACAACGAGGGGTGGATTCTCAGCATGCACGAGGGCTACCGTGACGCGCTGAAGCGGTTCTGCGCCGAGTGCCAGGCCCCGCAGTCGGCCAAGACAGGACCTGCGACTTCACCTGATCCCCAGGCCGGAGAACAGCCATGAGAACCTTCTCTCGTCGCGAACTGCTGGCCCGCGCCGCCGCGGGTGCGGGGGTGCTGCCGCTGGCGACGCTGACCGCCGCCCCGCCCGTCAAGCGCCGCCCGAACATCGTGATGATCCTCTCCGACGACCAGGGCTACGGCGACCTGGGCTGCTATGGCGCGAAAGACCTCCGCACGCCGGTGACCGACCGCCTGGCCGACCAGGGCGTGCGGTTCACGCAGTACTACGCCGCCGCCCCCGAGTGCTCGCCCACGCGGACCGCCCTGCTGACCGGGCGATACCTCCAGCGCGTGGGCGGGCTGGAATGCGCCATCGGCGTGGGCAACGTCGGCCGCTACGACGACGCCATCCGCCTGGCCGGCCGGCACGATCTGGGCCTGCCCAGCGAGTTGGCCACCCTGCCGCGGGCGCTGAGGGCGGCTGGGTACGCGACGGCCGTCTACGGCAAGTGGCACCTGGGTTACGAGGAGAAGTTCCGCCCCAGCCGCTGCGGGTTCGACCAGTTCGTCGGCGTGCTGGGAGGCAACTGCGACTACTTCCACCACTGCGAGAACGACGGCCTGCACGTGCTCTACGAAGACGACAAGCCGCTCCACCGCGAAGGAACGTACCTGACCGACCTGATCGCCGACCAGGCCGCCGGTTTCCTCAAGCCTCAGAAGGGCGACAAGCCGTTCTTCCTGTACGTGCCCTTCACCGCCCCGCACAGCCCCTACCAGGGCCCCGGCGACCGCCGCCCGCAACGGCTGGGCGAGCAGGAGTGGGAGAAGGGCACGCGGGCCAAGTACGTCGAGATGGTCGAGCACCTCGACGCGTGCGTGGGGCGGATCCTCGCCGCACTGGAGGCCAGCGGCCAGGCCGACAATACGCTGGTAATCTTCGCCAGCGACAACGGGGGCAACAAGATGGGCTCCAACGTCCCCTTCGCCGGGCACAAGAGCGGGCTGTACGAGGGCGGCATCCGCGTGCCGTGCATCGCCCGCTGGCCGGGTATTCTGCCGGCGGGCCGGACCAGCAGCCAGCCGAGCATCACCATGGATCTGACCGCCTCCATGCTGGCCGCCGCCGGGGCGATCGCCCCGCCCGAGCTGCCCCTGGAGGGCGTCGACATCCTCGACCACGTGCGATCCGCCGCCACCGACCGCGCCCGCACGCTCTTCTGGCGGGCCCGTCGCGGCCAGCGAACCTGGCGGGCGGTGCGCGACGGCAACCTCAAGTACCTCACCCGACAGGACGGAGACAAGATCGAGCAGCACCTGTTCGACCTGGCCGCCGACCCAGCCGAGAAGACCGACCTGCTCGCCGATCGCCCCGCCGACGCCGACCGCCTGCGCAGCCTGCTGACCAAGTGGGAACAAGAGGCCAAGCCGAGGCGGTAATTCCAGTTCCGTCTAAAGGAACGCGGAGGGGACAAAAAACGGGAAGCATGGGAGCAGCGCCTGCTTTCTCCCATGCTTCCCGTGTTCTCAGATCTCAGATCGTCAACCTGCCTGCGGCAGGCAGGTCGCAAGCCGTCAATCGCCTATACCTGGTCCGGGATGACGTACGGCGAGCGGTAGGTTTCGCGGACGAGCTTGTTGGCCTGATCGGCGAATTCGCCGGTGAACTGTTCCTTGGCGGAGTCCATGGTCAGCCAGGGGCCCAGTGTCAGCGGGGTCTTGGTGAAATCGACCTCGTTGCTCTTGAGGTGCTCGGTGATCCGGCCGAGGCTTTCGCAGGCTTCCTTGTTGGCCTTGATGGCCTCCGTGCAGGCGTCGTTTCCGGCGGCCTTGCCCACGCGGTGGGAGATGTTGCCCATGTGGGCCAGAGCGGCTGACAGGTGGCCTTCGTTGGCGTCGCTGTGGAGCGTCTCGCCCTTGCGGGAGCGGACGGCATCGATGAAGTTCTTGTGGTGGTTTCCGCCGGCGTCGCCCTTGTACTGCTTGATCCTCTCGCCCTTGTTGTCGTAGGTCCACCCGCCGCCGCGCCCGCCCGCGAAGTAGCCGCCCTCGCACTCGACGACCACGCCCACGCGGACACCCTTGTAGGCGTCCTCGGCCGACTGGCCCTTCTTGCGCCCGAGGTTGCGCACCTCGAAGAGGATGGGCACGTCGCCGTAATCCAGCACGACGAGTTGCGTGTTGGCCGTCTCGCCGTCGTCGTTCCAGCAGAACCGCCCGCCAATGCTGATGACGCGCGGGGGCAGGTCCTTCTTGCCCACGACCCAGCGGCACAGGTCGGTCTCGTGCGGGCCCTGGTTCCCGATGTCGCCGTTGCCCGTCGCCCACACCCAGTGCCAGTCGTACTGGAGCTTCTTGCGCGTCAGCGGGGTCATCTCCCGCGGGCCCGACCACAGGTCGTAGTCCACGTTGGGCGGGATCGGCTGCGGGCCGTCCACCTTGCCGATCGAGCCGCGGTTGCGGTAGCAGAAGCCGCGGACCATCTTGATCTTGCCGAGTTGCCCGCTCTGGATGAACTCGAAGGCCGGGCGCAGGCCCACGTCGCTGCGGTTCTGCGTGCCGGTCTGGACGATCCGCTTATACTTGGTCATGGCCTCGACGACCTTGCGCCCCTCCCAGATGGAGTGGCTGAGCGGCTTCTCGCAGTAGACGTCCTTGCCGGCCTGGCAGGCCCAGACGGTGGCCAGGGCGTGCCAGTGGTTGCAGGTGGAGACGACCACGGCGTCGACGGACTTGTCCTCCAGCAGCTTGCGGAGGTCGGTGTAGGCCTTGGCCTTGGGAGCGCCCTTCTGGGCGGATGCCAAAGCGCCCTTGTCGGGGTCGCACAGGCCGACGACCTCCACGCCGGGCAGGCCGGAGAACCATTTGACCGAGTGCCGGCCTCGCCCGCCCAGGCCGATGAAGCCCACGCGGACGGTGTCGTTCGCGCCCAGCACGTTGCGCACGGGCCAGGCCAAGGCCGCCGCCCCGGCCGCACCCGCCGTTGTTTTCAGGAAACCACGCCGTGAAATCGTCATCAAGTCACTCCTTCGGGCTAGGGAAGTCCAAGTCACAACCAGCACGGATTAACGCACGCAACCGGACCATTGTCCGGCGGCCATTGACAATTTCGCAGGAACCCCTGCCTGGATCAGTGAACTGGCGGGCCTGGTCGCTTCAGCGATGCAGGACCTTGACTGTCAGTACTGGTTGAGTTCCTTGAGAAACCCCAGCAGCACGGGCTTGGGGATGTCCGCCAGGGCGTCCTCGGTGACCTTGCCGGACTGGAAGTCGCGGATGGCCTGGCGCCCCGCGGGCCCGAAGGTCCTGAGCTTGTCGGCATGCATGCGGGCCCGGTCGAGCTTGCCGGCGAACATGTCCAGGCAGTAGTTGACCACGAAGTGGTGCAGGTCGTCGCTCTGGACGTCGTCGCGCTGTTCCAGCGGGGGCTCGTCGCTGCCGCGCTGCTCCGCGATGAGGTCGTGCTCGGCCTGGCGGAGGGCCTCGATCTCGGCTTTGCGCTTGCGCTCCTCGTCCTCGTCGATGGGGGCCAGGTCCAGCACGTCCTCGTCGCTGACCGGGGCGGGAATGTAACTGCTTTGCCCGCAGTAGGGGCACTTGCCCCGCTTGCCGGCCGCCTGGTCCGGCGCGTTGACCTCGCGATGACAATGCTCACAACTGAACTTGATCGACATGTTCACTCTCCCATGGCCTTGATCACCAGTCGTTTGGGTCGGCGTCCGTCGAACTCGGCGTAGTATACCTGCTGCCAGGGGCCCAGGTCGAGCCGTCCTCCGGTGATGGGCAGGATCACCTGGTGATGGACCAGCAGGTTCTTGAGGTGGGCGTCGCCGTTGGTCTCGCCCGTGCGGTGATGGCGATAGTCGTCGCGGTAGGGGGCGAGCTGCTCCAACCAGTCGTCGATGTCCGCCAACAGGCCCGTTTCGGCGTCGTTGACGAACACCCCGGCCGTGATGTGCATGGCCGAGACGAGCACCATGCCTTCGGCGATGCCGGAGCGGGCGACGACGGCCTGGACCTCATCGGTGATGTTGACGTATTCGCGCTGCCTGCGGGTGTTGAACGTGAGGTAATGGGTGGTAGCTTTCATGCGTTGCTCTCCGCTTTCAGCGATCAGCGGCGGCCATCGCGGCGCGGTCCCCAGGGCCTCAGAACCAACACCAGGATCAGCGCCGCCGCCAGCAGCAGGGGCAGGCCCAGCCTCCCCATGGCCACCAGGAACGGGAACTTCAGCAGCTTGAAGGCGATGATCGCCAGCACCACGGCCAGGAAGATCAGCCATCCTCGGGCGCCCTGAAACACCGCGCTCAGCCCTTTCTCATGAAGATGGAGGCGAGGACCATCCCCAGGCCGACCAGCACCAGGGCCCCGCCGATGATGTGGGCGATCTCCAGGAGCAGCCAGACCACCAGCAGCAGCGAGCCCATCATCATCAGCCCCAGCCCGCCGATGGCCAGCCGATTACCGTTCCACTTCCTGTTCATCACCCTTACTATAGCGGGCCGGACGACCGTTGTCACGACTGAGACTTTTGCTTGCCGCAACGGGTGTTTTTCTCCCGCCCTTCTGGTATACTCCCCCGCGATCTGCGCACCTGAGGCGACTGCTCCGATTGCCTCCAGACAGAAAAGGAACGATGCCGTGGACTCTACGACGGTGGAGAAGGCGTACGAACTGGCCCGCGAGCGGTACGCGGCCCTGGGGGTGGACACGGACAAGGCGATCGACCGCCTGGCCAAGATCCCCATCTCCATGCACTGCTGGCAGGGCGACGACGTGGGCGGGTTCGAGAACCCGGCCGGGCTCACCGGCGGGGGCATCCTGGCCACCGGCAACTACGGCGGCAAGGCCCGCACGCCCGACGAGCTGCGCAGCGACGCCCGCAAGGCCCTGAGCCTGATCCCCGGGCGCCACCGCTTCAACCTCCACGCGATCTACCTGGAGACCGACGGCCAAGGCGTCGAGCGCGACCGGATCGAACCCAGGCACTTCCAGGGATGGATCGACTGGGCCAAAGCCAACCGCCTGGGTCTGGACTTCAACCCCACGTTCTTCTCGCATCCCAAGGCGGCCGACGGGTTGACGCTGTCGCACCCGGACGCCTCCATCCGGAAGTTCTGGATCGAGCACGCCAAGGCCTGCCGGCGGATCGGCGAGGCGATGGGCAAGGCCCTGGGCACGCCCTGCGTAACCAACGTCTGGATCCCCGACGGCTTCAAGGACATCACCGTCGACCGGCTGGCCCCGCGGCGCCGCCTGTGGGAGGCCCTGGACGAGGTTTTCGCCGAGCCGCTGGACCCCGCCTGCAACCTCGACGCGGTCGAGAGCAAGCTCTTCGGCATCGGATCGGAGACCTATGTCGTCGGCTCGCACGAGTTCTACCTCGGCTACGCCTGCCAAAGGCGCAAGCTCCTCTGCCTGGACGCCGGGCACTTCCACCCCACCGAGACCATCGCCGACAAGCTCTCCTCGGTCATGCTCTACCTCGACGAGGTCCTGCTGCACGTCAGCCGGGGCATCCGCTGGGACAGCGACCACGTCGTCGTGACCACCGACGACCTGCGGGCCATCGCCGAGGAGATCGTCCGCGGCGGCTTCATCGAGCGGGTGCACATCGGCCTGGACTTCTTCGACGCCACCATCAACCGTATCGCCGCCTGGGTGATCGGGATGCGGGCGATGTCGGCCGCCCTGCTGGCCGCCCTGCTCGAGCCGACCGACCAGCTCCGCACCTTGGAGCTGGAGGGCGACTTCACCGGCCGTCTGGCCACGATCGAGTCCCTCAAGACCCTTCCCCTGGGCAGCGTCTGGGACTACTACTGCCTCAAGCAGGGCGTGCCGGTCGGCGTCGAATGGCTGGCCGAGGTGCGGCGCTACGAGGCGGATGTGCTGGCCAAGAGGTAGATCACCGAGACCACCAAGACCGTCAAGGTCACAGGAAAGAGACGCGAAGACTCTCCAGATCAAAAAGGGTACTGATATGACCGAACAGACGCTGCAGGATCAGCAACAGCACGAGGGGGTTAACGAGTACGAACGGACGCCGGTGCCGCCGCGGGCGTGGCTGGGGTTCAAGAGCTTCATCGGGATGTACGCCGGCGAGCACTGCGCGGGCACCGAGCTGATGATCGGCCCGCTGTTCGTGGCCGCCGGCGTCAGCGCGTTCGACGTGGTGGTCGGGCTGCTGGTGGGCAACTTCCTGGCCGTGCTGAGCTGGATGTTCCTCACCGCCCCCATCGCCACGCGGGCCCGCCTGACCCTGTACTACCAACTCGAGAAGATCTGCGGGCGAAAGCTCGTGACCACCTACAACCTGGCCAACGGCGTGATGTTCTGCTTCCTGGCGGGGTCCATGATTACCGTCTCCGCCACCGCCGTGGGCGTGTGGTTCAAGTTCCCCATGCCCGCCCTGACCGACGTGTACCCCAACAGCGCCGGCTGGGTGCTGGCCGTGCTGGGCGTGGGCCTGCTGATCGCCGTCGTCGCCGCCTTCGGCTACAAGGCGGTGGCCAAGTTCGCCAACATCGCCTCACCCTGGATGGTGCTGGTGTTCCTGGTCTTCGGCATCGTGGGCTTCCGCGACATCGTCGCCGCCAGCGGCAAGGAGATCCACTCCGCCAGCGACCTGTGGAGCTTCGCCGCCACCGAGTTGTGGAAGGGAGGCGCCCCCCTGCCCGGACAGGTCAAGTTCACCTTCCTGCACGTGATGTTCTTCTCCTGGTTCACCAACGCAGCCATGCACGTGGGCATGAGCGACCTGACGGTCTTCCGCTACGCGAAGAAGTCCTGGTATGCCATCGCCAGCGGCGCCGGCATGTACGTGGGGCACTTCATGGCCTGGCTGGCGGCCAGCCTGCTCTACGCCCACCAATTGCGGGTGACCCCCGGCAACACCGACGTGCTGCCAGGGCCCATGGCCTTCAAGGCCTGCGGACTGGCCGGGCTCATCTGCGTGATCATCGCCGGCTGGACCACCGCCAACCCCACCATCTACCGCGCCGGGCTGGCCTTCCAGGCCGTCGTGCCCAAGTGGCCCCGCTTCACCGTCACCCTCATCACCGGGCTCATCGCCACCATCGCGGGCATGTTCCCCGTCATCGCCATGAAGCTCCTGGGTTTCGTCGCCCTTTATGGCCTGCTGCTGATCCCCATGGGCGCCGTCATCTTCGTCGACTTCTGGCTTATGCCCCGCATCGGCCTGAAGGACCGCTTCGCCGAACGCACCGGCATCTCCTTCAACTGGGCTGCCGGCGCCGCCTGGATCGCCACGCTGGCCATCTGCCTCTTCCTCAACTTCAACAAGGAAGCCCTGGCCGGCTACGTCAACCCGGACATGTTCCAGATCTATTTCCTGCTGCTGCCCGCCTGGTTCATCGCCGGTCTGCTTTACATCGCCAGCAGCATCCTCCTCCAGAAGGCAGCCGGCCTGGCGGCTGGGGCGGCCAAGGTCCTCGCCGCCGTCGCCCTCATGGGCACGGTGGCCCCCGCCGTCTTCTACTTCACCGGCGAAATGACCGACAAGTCGTTGCACGCCTGGCTGATGGGCGCGACCGTCCTGTGGTTCGTCACCGCCGCCTTCGCCATGGGCGCCAAGGCCCCCGCTGAACCCGAGCAGGAAACCCCCCTGTAAGAACGTAAGAGTGCAATACCGTAAGAAAGAGGCCTGCACCCTGGATCACTGAAGTGACCAGACCGGGTCACTTCAGTTACCCCGGATACCGGCACCCCGATACGTCCTATGACTCGTTGCAGAGGAGACGTTCCATGAAGACCCTTAGTGCTGTCCTGCTTGTTTCCGTCGCCTGCGCCGCCGCCCAGGCCGCCCAGGGGATGCTCGCGGCCTCGCACCTGCGATGTGAATACCTCACCGACCCCGCTGGCATCGGCGCCGCCCAGCCCCGCCTGAGCTGGATCGTCGAATCCGCCCAGCGCGGGCAAAGCCAGTCGGCCTACCGCGTGCTGGTGGCCTCCTCCCCCGCGACCCTTCAGGCCGACAAGGGCGACCTGTGGGACAGCGGAAAGGTCGATTCAAATGAGACCGCCTGCATCCGCTACGCCGGCAAGCCGCTGGCCTCCAATCAGGTCTGCCTCTGGAAGGTCCAGGTATTCGACGCCGCCGGCCAGCCCAGCCCGTGGTCCAAGCCCGCCAGCTTCTCCACCGGCCTGCTCCAGCAGGACGACTGGAAGGCCCAGTGGATCGGCTACGACAAGAAGCGCAAGATCGACCTTCCCGAAGCGAAGCTCGACGGCGCGAAGTGGATCTGGCACGCAGCCGACCCTGCCAACCCGCCGCAGGGGCACCGGCTGTTCGCGACCACCTTCGAACTGCCCGCCGACGCGAAGATCGAGTCCGCCCAACTCCAGATGGCCGCTGACGACTCCTACAAGGCGGTCCTGAACACCCGCAACGTCGCCGGCGGGACGAGTTGGCAGGTCGTGCAGATGGTGGACGTGGCCGGAGCCCTCAAGGGCGGCGCGAACGACCTCCGCGTGGAAGTGGCCAACGCGAGCCCGTCGCCCGCGGGCCTGCTGGGACGGCTGGAGATCAAGCTCGCCGGCGGAAAGACGATCGTCGTCGTCACCGACGGTTCGTGGAAATCGCTCATGCCCTTCCCTTACTGGCACAAGAACCCCATCGCCGCGTCCAAGACGGCCGCAGTCAAGGTGCTGGGCGAGTACGGCATGCAGCCGTGGGGCAAGGTCAAGGCGTCGTCCACGACCCTGCCGCCCGCGGTGTATCTGCGGACGGTCTTCACCGCCGAAAAGGACATCCGCCGGGCGGTGCTCTACTCGACCGCCCTGGGCATCCACGACATGTACCTCAACGGGCAGCGGGTCAGCGACGACTACTTCAACCCCGGCTGGACGGATTACACCAAGCGGGTCTATGCCCGGGCCTACGACGTGACCGATCGGATGAAGAAAGGGACCAATGCCCTGGGCGGCATCCTGGCGGACGGGTGGTTCAGCGGCTACGTAGGCTTCGGCAAGAAGCGCGACCACTACGGCGACAAGCCGCGGCTGCGGGCCCAACTGCACATCGAGTACGCCGACGGCTCGACGGCCATCGTCGCCACCGGGCCCCAGTGGAAGGCCTCCACCGGCGCGTACATCGAGGCCGACTTCCTCATGGGCGAGACGTACGACGCCCGCCTGGCCCCGACCGGATGGGACACCGCCTCATTCGACGCGGCGGCGTGGGACGCGGTTGACGCGGGCACGACGTTCAAGCCGCTCATGCAGGCGCACCCGGCCCCGCCGGTCCGCGTGATCGGCCAGTTCAAGAGCATCAAGACCGTCCAGAGCGGTCCCGGCACGTACATCCTGAACCTGGGCCAGAACTTCGCGGGCCTGACCCGGTTGAAGATCAAGGGGCAGGCCGGGCAGAAGATCGTCCTCCGCTTCGCCGAGCGGCTGAACACCGACGGCTCGTTCTACGTGACCAACCTGCGCGAGGCCCGTTGCATCGACACGTATATCTGTCGCGGCGACGGCGAGGAGGTCTACGTTCCCCGTTTCACTTTCCACGGCTTCCAGTACGTGGAGATCAGCGGCCTGGACGCCCCGCCCGCGGAGGACACCATCGTGGGCCTGGCCCTGTCCAGCGACACCGACGTGGCGGGCGAGTTCGCCTGCAACGACGCCATGCTCAACAAACTGCACAGCAACATCTACTGGACGCAGCGGTCGAACTTCATCGACATCCCTACTGACTGCCCGCAGCGGGACGAGCGGTTGGGCTGGACGGGCGACGCCCAGGTGTACATCCGCACGGCCACCTTGAACACCGACGTGCAGGCCTTCTTCGACAAGTGGCTGGTGGACCTGGCCGACGCCCAGCGGGACGACGGGCAGTTCCCCATGGTCGCCCCGCTGAAGGTGGCCGGCGGCGACGGCGGACCGGCCTGGGCTGACGCGGGCACCATCTGCCCGTGGACGGTCTACCAGGTCTACGGCGACAAGGACGTGCTCGCCCGGCAGTACCCCACGATGGCCAGGTTCGTCGAGTTCTGCCGCAAGCGCTGCACGCCGGAACTTCTGCCTCCCAAGCAGTTCCACTGCTTCGGCGACTGGTTGTCGATCAACGCCAACACCCCCAAGGACGTGATCTTCCAGGCCTACTTCGCCGCCAGCACGAAACTGACGGCCAACGCGGCCGAGGTGCTGGGCAAGGCCGATGACGCCAAGAAGTACAACGACCTGTTCGAACAGATCAAGGCCGCGTTCAACAAGGCCTACGTCGACGGCGAGGGGAAGATCAAGGGCAACACCCAGTGCGTGTACGTGCTGGCCCTGGCGTACGACCTGCTCGATGAGGCGACGGCGAAGAAGGCGGCTGAGCACCTGGTCAAGGACATCGAGTCGCGCAAGTGGCACTTGTCGACGGGCTTCATCGGCACCAAGGACCTGATGCTCGTGCTGGCCAAGATCGGACGCAACGACGTGGCCTACCGCCTGCTGCACAACGACACGTTCCCCTCCTGGGGCTTCTCGATCAAGCACGGAGCCACCAGCATCTGGGAGCGATGGGACGGCTGGACGCCCGAGAAGGGCTTCCAGGACGCGGGCATGAACAGCTTCGCCCATTACTCGTTCGGCGCGGTCTACCAGTGGATGGTCGAGAACATCGGCGGCATCCGCTCCGCTTCGCCGTCGTACAAGGATATCGTGATCGCCCCGCAGACCGGCGGCAAGCTCACGCAGGCGACGATCGGCTACACGTCCGTCCGAGGCCTGATCCGCACGAGCTGGCGCCGCCAGGGCGCCAAGTTCAGCCTGGAAGTGACCGTGCCGGCCAATACAACCGCCACAGTGCATGTCCCGGCCAAGGCCGCCGGCGATGTGACCGAGAGCGGCAAATCGCTCGATCGGGCTGAGGGCGTGAAGTTCCTCCGCATGGATGGCGGCGCCGCGGTGGTGACCGTGGGCGGCGGGACGTACCGGTTCGAGAGCCGGCAGTAGCTGGTAACCAGTAGCCAGTAGCCCGTGCGGGCATGGGAAGTCCCAGGGCGGGGTGCGCTTACGGCCGGTCCGGCTGGAGGCGGTCCTGGATCTCCCAGAACTCCCGGCTGGCGATATCCCAGTGGATGGACCAGGGATGGGTCGTGGGGCGGAAACGGATCAGGCGTTCGGGGCGGAGTGCCCGCGGCCAGAGGTCTGCCTTTGCGGGATGGGTCAGGAGGTAGTACTCGGCGATATTCGGCAGGCCGTCGAGGTCGACGTCGTCGTTGCGTCCGCTGTTGAGGTGGCCCAGGTTGTCCAGCTCCCAACGGTCCGGCAGGCCGTCGGCGTCGCTGTCGGCCCGCTCGTCGTGGGGCCGCCGCGTCTCGTCCACGCGTTTGGCCTGGCGATGAGACGCCTCCATGGCGGCTGCGTCGGGCGGCTTCTCGCGCGGTATGGGCGGCGGGTTCCAGCGAAAGCCCGGCTGGGCCGGCGGGCGGGCCTGGCGCGTACCCGTCTCCACGACCCGCCGGCGGGCCCGCTCCTGGGCATCCCAGAACTCTCGCGTGTCGGTGCTGAACTCCCCAGCCCGCGCCCGCTCGTGCAGCAGCGCGATCGGCTTGGCCGACGGGGCCATCAGGTCGATCTCCAGCGGCGAGCTTCGTCGCAGCGCCTCGATCCAGTTCGGAAACCCGTCGCCGTCTGGATCGTCGTCTCGCCCCTGGCTCAGGTCGCCGAAGTAACCCATCTCCCATGCGTCGGGGAGCGTATCCTTGTCCGTATCGATATCCTCCGGCCGCCGCGGCAGCTGGGGCGCCCGGTCGATCCGTCGGCCGTTCATGAACGTCCGAGAGTCGTAGTCCAGCGTCCCGAACCAGCGGATCTCGTCGCTATCGTAAAGGCCGTCGCCGTCGATGTCGGTGGAACTGTACATCTTGTCGTCGATCCCGATATAGCAGGTCGACGA
This sequence comes from Planctomycetota bacterium, assembly GCA_022705325.1. GTDB lineage: Bacteria > Planctomycetota > Phycisphaerae > SM23-33 > SM23-33 > MWDR01. The sequence goes on from JAKJER010000021.1 coordinate 89,689, forward strand.
GAGCCTCTTCTTGACCGCGGGCGGACATGGGTACTCCTCCTCTTTCTCCGCACGGATCGGCGGAGACGGCGCATCCCTCCCCGGCTGCAAGACCAGGCAAATCAGCACCGCTATCCCTGCCGCCGCCAGGATCGCCAGCCCGATGACTCCCGCCAAGGTCTTGCCTCGCATGGCTTGCCTTTCGTCTCGAAGGCAGAGTGTGCGTCTTGTGCTTCACATGGGTTATACTGCTGCGGCCGATCCTTGTCGAGCGGTCGAGCCGGCAATTGACCCTTTCCCGCGGTCGTTATAACGTCTGTGTTGCTCGACAGCTCCTTTTCCATACAGAGGTGACTCCATGACGGCACATCGATCCTCGCGGCGCGGGTTCCTGAAGGTTTCGACGGCGGCGGTGGCTGCGGCAGCGGCGGCCCGGCCGACGATCCTCCGCGGGGCGGCCGACTCGACGGCTGCCAACAGCAAGCTGAGACTGGCCCTGGTCGGCTGCGGGGGGCAGGGGCGCGGCGTGATGCGGGGCCTGCTCGGCGCCGGGGCCCAGTTGGTGGCCCTGTGCGATCCGGACGCCGCCCAGATCGACCGGGGCCGCAAGGACGCGGGCGACCAGGGCAAAGACGCCAAGCCCTATGAGGACTATCGCAAGCTGCTGGACGACGCGGGCACATTCGACGCCGTCCTGGTCGGCACGCCCGATCACTGGCACGCCCCGCTCTGCAAGGCGTTCATGAAGGCCGGCAAACACGTCTACTGCGAGAAGCCGCTCACCCACAGCGTGGCTGAATCGCGCGAGCTGCGCGAGCTGTCCCGCGCCAGCAAGGTCGTCACGCAGATGGGCAACCAGGGCAGCGCGTCTGCCTCGCTGCGCCGCTGCGTGGAAGTCATCCAGGCCGGGGCCCTGGGAACCATCCGCGAGATGTACGAGTGGGGCGTCGGCGTGACCGCCCGCGAGGGCAGCGCTGAGGGCGAAGACCCCATTCCCCAGGGATTCAACTGGGACCTGTGGGTCGGCCCGTCGGCCATGAGGCCGTTCAAGAAGGATGTCTACCATCCCTTCCGCTGGCGCGGATGGTTCGACTTCGGCAACGGCGGGTTGGCCGACATCTGCTGTCACACCATCAACCTGCCCCTGCGGGCCCTGGACCTCGACTATCCCAGCAAGATCGTCATCAACATGGAGGACGGCAAGCAGGTCAAGGACAAGGCGGCTGTCGAGTTCCACTTCCCCGCCAAAGGAAGCCGGCCCGCCACTCGCCTGCACTGGCAGGGCAACGGCCTACCCCCGGCGGAGGTCATCCAGCCGCTCAAGGACGCGTACAAGGGCAAGATCCCGGGCGGGTTCGGCATAGTCCTGGTCGGCGAGAAGGGCTGCATCTACACCAGTCACTGGAACACCGGGGCCCTGATCCGCCTGACGGGCGAGGACAAGCCCAAGGACGTGCTCCATCACGAGGCGACCAAGGACATCCCCCAAACGCTCCCGCGAGTGGGCAATCACCAGCAGGAGTTTGTCGATGCCTGCCTGGGCAAAGGCAAGACGTTCTCCGACTTCGACTTCGGCGGCAAGCTCAGCGAGATCGGCCTGGCCGGCGTGCTCGGCGTGCGGGCCGGCAAGAGCCTCGACTGGGACGGCGAGAAGATGCAGGCCGCCAACGCCCCCGAGACCACCAAGTTTATCCACCAGGAATACCGCAAGAAGTGGCTGACGTAGCCCGGGCAGTGGGAGGCGGAGTACCGGCCTCCGGCGGGCGCCTGCGTTATTTCAGCGTCGCGTACAAGATATCGTTGCCGATGTCGCTCTTAGGGCGGGCGAGGATCTGGCCCGCGCGGGAGATGATGCGGCTCTTGCCGTAGCCGTGCCAGTCGGGCGCCGCCGGGCTGCCCGGCAGCGTCCAGTTGGCCCCGACGATGTTCATGTCATTCTCTCGGGCAATGGACGGCAGGCGCTTCTCGAACCAGTCGCTGCCGGCGACATCCACCCAGGCGATGCAGTACAGCAGCGTGTCGATCTTCGCCTTCTTCAGCCGCGCCGGCTCGAAGTTGATGTCATAGCAGATCAGCAGGGCCAGCCGCCCGAAGGGCGTGTCAACGTACTGGTGCCCGCGATCGCCCGGCGTGGCCCAGGACCGCTCGGCGAAGGGCCAGGGGTTGAGCTTGCGGTAATGCAGCAGGAGCTTTCCGTCCGGCCCGGCCAGGACGATGGTGTTGAAGAACCGCCCGCTCTTGGGGTCGCTCTCCAGCAGGGGGATGGTGAGGTAGATGCCCAACTCGCTCGCCAATTTCGCGAAAGCATCGGTGGAGGGTCCGGGTACGGTCTCGGCGAACTTGCCCGGGTGCAGGCCGGCCAGGCCCGCGGTGACGGGCCAGCCGGGCAGGACCCACGTGGTCTTCAGGTCGGTGGACATGTAGCCCGTGACGGCCGTCTCGGGCAGGACGACGATCTTGGCCCCGGCGCGGGCGGCCTGGCGGATGAGGGGATCGAGGCCTCTGCGGTTGGCGGCGGCCTCGCCCAAGGCCGAGCAGAACTGGATGGCCGCCACCTTCACTTCCCCCTCGGCCCGCACGGTAGCTGGCTGGGCCTGCGCCGCCGGACCCGTCAGGGCCACACACATTGCCAGGAGCCAACAGACGGCATTCATGGCGTCTCCCGCCTGGCGGCCGGGCCTACCGGGGGATGTTCTTGAGGTTCTTCATCTGCTCCAGCACTTGCGGCCAAAGCACGGTCTGAGACTCTTGAACCACCATGTACAGGAAGACCACCAGCAGGAACACGGTGATATTGACGATGACGGTGATCGTGGTGTTGAAGACGACCACTTCCTTGAGGATCAGGGCGACCACCAGGAACAGGGCGATGCCAGCGGCTGCCAGGGCCGGGACGGCCGCCACCGCGGCGCTCAGAGGGGGAGCCTGAGGGCCCAGATCGGCCACCAGTTTCTGCATGGTGTCCTGTCCCTGGTAGAAGCTGAAGAACACCCATGCGGTGGTCAGGACCGTCAGGATGCAGAGGATCCAACTGGCCATCCTCATGAAGTCGCGCTGTTGCTCGACACTTGCAGGCATCGTCGTCTCCTGCGCTGGACTATACGATGTTCGAGGACCTCAGCCATCAGGGTTTATACGGAGGGCGGAAAAACGGAGCCAACCCCGGCAAGAAGGGCCTCTTCGGCCGCTTTGCCTGACCCGAATGGGACTCTGTCTGCATCGCCCCCTGGAGTATATCCAGACAAAACCTAAACAAACCCCGCCGGCACTACTCAAGGATCTCCAGCAACCGCTCGGTCAGCCTGACGTGACGCATCTTCTCGCGGTACAATTGCTCCACCTGCTCGCGAAGGGCAGGATCCTTCAGTTTGCCCGCCAGCTCGCCATAAATCTCCGCGGCGTACTGCTCGCGGGCCAGCAGCGTCTGAAACTGCTCGCGAAGGGCCGCCTGCTCAAGCATCCGCCTGCACCTGCCCGCGGTCGCTCACCCACTGACCCACCAGGCTGCGATGAGCTTCCGTATCGGCCTGCATGGCCTGCAGAATAGTGTATATCTCCGACCGCTGCTCGTTGTCTATGCACTCCAGGCGGGCCATTTCGTTGGCTGCCTTGCTCAGCGCCGCGGCCAACTGGTCTTCCAACCCGACCATGCCGGACACATCGGCTCCGAATAGCTGTTCTTGCATACTCAACACCTCAGGTCCGCCCCTGTGCCAGAGAGCCCCGCCAGGAAAGCTGATCCATGTGTCATTATCCCAGATGGCCTGTTTTCGTGCAAGCCAAATCCAGGCGCCGGCACGAGCCCGCAACCGCCGACGTGTGCACCACAACCCGAGACGTGAGGCCCCGCGGACGAATCTGCCGCGGTCAAGCCCATCCACTGCCCGGGACAGGATTTGAACCTGCATGGACCTAAGCCCACCAGCCCCTCAAGCTGGCGCGTCTGCCAATTCCGCCACCCGGGCAAGTTTGTACAGTATTACCTGCGACCAGCGGTCTGTCAAGACGGCGACTGAATAATACGGCCCTTTACCGGGCCTATTGACCGCCGGGGGGGCAAATCGTATGATCCTCCAGCTACGTGCCGGCAAGCGGAAACTCGAACAAACCCCGCCCCGCGTTCGTCTAAACACCGGGCCCGCGTCCCCCCGGCCAAGGCCGGAATTCGCGGGCCAGGCAAGCATCCCGCCGGGGGATCGTTGAACTGAATACTTGACATGCCCCGATCGGGAACGTAGAATAGCTGGATTCCAGTTATTATCAGCGGTCTTGCTGTGTCTCCAGCAGGAGCCTTGCGAATGGTCGATACGTTGGATGCCAGTGTAAAGAAACTCATAGCCAAGGGAAAGCAGCGCGGCTACCTCACCTACGAGGAGATGAACGATGATTTGCCCGACGAAGCCGTTTCGCCGGACAAACTCGATTCGCTCTTGATGGCCCTGGACGAGATGGGCATCGAACTCATCGACGAGGCTGAGGCGGGCCAGCGCGAAACCTTCGCGGAGGGCACCGAGGAGGAGGAGCCCGCCGAGGCCAAGGAAGAAGAAGCCGCCGAGGCCGTCGCCGAAGACCTCGAGGTCGTCAAGCGCATCGACGACCCCGTCCGCATGTATCTCACCCAGATGGGCGAGATCCCCCTGCTCAGCCGCGACCAGGAAATCAGCCTGGCCAAGAAGATCGAGATGACCCGCATGCACTTCCGCCGACGGGTCCTCGAAAGCGACTATTGCATCCAGCAAGCGGTCGAGATCCTCGCCCAGGTCCACACCGGCGACTTGCCCTTCGACCGGACGATGAAGATTTCCACCGCCGAGAATCTCTCCAAGGAAACCATCACCGACCGGATGCCGGCCAACCTCAAGACGCTCCAGAAGATCATCGACGCCAACAAGAACGACTGGACGTCCGCCAACGATCATCGCGCCAGCGACTCCCACCGCCGCGCAGCTCGGCGCAACCTTTGGAAGCGCCGGCGCCGCGCCGCCCGCCTGCTGGAGGAACTGTCGTTGCGGACCAGCCGCATCCAGCCGCTGATGAAGAAGCTCCAGCACATCTCCGACAAGATGGAGGAGCTTCAGCGGACAATCCTGTCGGCCGATCCGCTGGGCATTCCGCCCGAGGACGTCGACGTCATGAAGGAAGAGCTCCAGGGCCTGATCGACCTGGTCCTGGAGGAGCCCGACCTGCTCCGCAAGCGGGTCAAGGCCATCCAGAAGGTATTCAACGACTACGAACAGGCCAAGCGCGAGCTGTCCGGCGGCAACCTGCGCCTGGTGGTCTCCATCGCCAAGAAGTACCGCAACCGCGGCCTGAGCTTCCTGGACATCATCCAGGAAGGCAACACGGGCCTCATGCGGGCGGTCGACAAGTACGAGTACCGCCGCGGCTACAAGTTCTCCACCTACGCCACCTGGTGGATCCGCCAGGCCATCACCCGTGCCATCGCCGATCATGCCCGGACCATCCGCATCCCAGTCCACATGATCGAGACGATGAGCCGCCTGCGGAACATCTCCAAGCGCATGGTGCAGGAACTCGGGCGAGAGCCGACCATCGAGGAGATCGCCGAGGCCGCCGGCATGAGCGTCACCGAGGCCCGGCGCGTGCTGAAGATCAGCCGCCATCCCATCAGCCTCGACCGGCCCGTCGGCGAGAGCGAGGACAGCTACTTCGGCGACTTCATCGAGGACGAGTCCGCGGAGAGCCCCATCGAGTCCGCCGGCACGGAGATGCTCAAGGACCGCATCGAGGAAGTGCTCAAGACGCTGACCTACCGCGAGCGGGAGATCATCAAGCTCCGCTACGGCATCGGGGACGGCTACACCTACACCCTGGAAGAGGTCGGGCGGATCTTCAAGGTCACCCGAGAGCGCGTCCGCCAGGTCGAGGCCAAGGCCATTCGAAAACTCCAGCACCCTGTCCGGGCCCGCAAGCTCGAGGGCTTCCTCGACCGGGCGCCGAGGGTGGATTAGCACTCACCACCTGAACAACCGTTTAGCGGTCGAGCTTGCTCGACGCGTGAGCAGGTCGAGCTTGCTCGACGCGAAGCGACCTCATGGACATGCCCCGCGACAAAGAAGCCTGGCGCGCCGCCTACAAGGCCCGCACAGAGGCCTTGGAACGTGTCCGCGCCCAGGAACTGGCGAACATGACCGACGAGCGGGCACTGCAGATCCTGAGGTCGCTCGTCTGCGCTGAACCGCCCTTTCGCGAACGACCGGGCTGGTCCGGACTGGTCGAACAGCAGGCACTCTTCTCACGCGGGCGGAAGCGGCAATGAATCGATTTGACGACGTGATCGCGGCTGCGGCGGAGGTAGAGGCCTTCTGCAAAGCCCGGGGGTGGCGATTCTGTTTCATCGGCGGACTGGCCGTTCAGCGATGGGGAACTCCGCGGTTCACGCAGGATGTCGACCTGACTTTGGTGACGGGCTTTGGATTTGAGGAGCCCTACGTTGACGCCCTGTTGCAGCGTTTCACCGGCCGCGTGCGCGACGCTCGCAACTTCGCTCTGCAGCATCGCGTCCTTCTCGCCCGCACCGCCGGAGGAGTGGATCTTGATATCGCGCTCGGCGCCCTGTCCTTCGAAGATGGGGCCGTCGCCCGGGCGACGCCCTGGCAGGTCAATGAGCAGGTCGCCCTGACGACATGTTCCGCCGAGGACCTCCTGGTCCACAAGGTCTTCGCCGGGCGCGATCGTGACTGGGCCGACGTCGAAAGCATCCTGATTCGCCAGCACGACCGACTCGACCTCGACCACGTCCGCCGCGAACTGGCGCCGCTGCTTGGGTTCAAGGACGACACGCAGGCCATGGGCCGACTGGAGCAGATGATCGCGACAGTCCACGCGCGGTTGCGACAGTAACGCCCCACTGACTACTGCCTGCCGGCTACTGAATACTGCTTCTCCTGGCGTACTCGAAGATCCCCCCCGCTTCGATGATCGCCTGCACGTCGCCCAGCGGCTCGAGCGGGAAGGTCTGATCCGTAGTCAGGTCCTTGAGCGTGCCGGCCGCCAAGTCCACCTCGACCTCGTCGCCGGTGGAAACCTTGTCCACCAGCCTTTCCGCCGTCTCCAGCGGCACGAGGTAGGCCCCGTTGATGCTGTTGCGGTAAAAGATGCGGGCGTAGCTCTGGGCGATGACGACCTTGCAGCCGGCCTCGGCGATAGCGAGCGGGGCGTGCTCCCGGCTGGAGCCGCACCCGAAGTTCCGCCCGCCGATGATGACCGCGAACTCGCTGCCCATCTCGCCTTCCTTGACGAACGGCACGTGCCCGCCCGGCAGGCCCGACTGTTCGATGGGCACTCCGCACATCGCGTGCTTGCCGAAGAATTTCCGCTCGGCTGGGTCGGAGGGATTGTAGCTGAGATACTCCGCCGGAATGATCTGGTCGGTATCGATGTTGTCGCCGGCCACAAAGGCCTTGCCGCGTATGATCTGGTTCATTTGAGTCCTTCTTTATCGGCTGCCCAATGCCCGCGGGGGGTTCTCCGCCAAGCCTCGCGGTTTATTGTAGCGAAGGGGCAAAGGACTGCAAAGAACTAGACGACAAGAACCTGGAACTGGCCCTCCGCTTCCAGGCTCTCCGTCAGGTTGGAGTGATAGTCGGGCCGGGCGCCGGCCAGGTATCGCATGTACAGGCGGATGTTGGCGTCCACCGCCAGGCCGAACGGCCCCGCCCCGACCTGCTCGACGCCTCGCAGGATCACGGTGCCCAGCGTGGGAGCCGAGACGATACTGTTCTCGAACACCCCCGACGCGTTGGTGATCATGAATGTATTGATGGCAATGGGGCGGTTCGGATCGGCCGGGGCAAGGAAGTCGGCCGCTGCCGGAAGGCCCGCCACCGCGCCGGCCACGCCCGCCAGGACGAGGCTGTTGCGGCTCGACCCGGCCATGACCGCGTTAATGCCGTATCGCGCCCGCACTTCGACCCCGACCAGCGAACCCGTCACCGACAGCATCAACATCGAAACGCCTGACAGGCCCTTGTCCGTCAGCCGCAGAGAGGCCGACAGGTCGCCCCGCACCACCACCGAGTTGACGTACGCGGCCTGGAACGTGCCCGGTCCCCAGCCGGCGGCGACGACCGTGCCCCCACCAGCCGCCAGGACGATGCTCTGACTGGCGATCCCGCCCACCGCCGCCGACAGCAGGCTCAGCGAATATCCGTTGCGCTGGCCCGTCAGCGTCACCGTCGGCGAGAAGACTCCGCGGATGGCGACGATCGAGCCCACGTAGGCGGCCTGGATGGACCCGCCCGTCCACGAGGCGGCATAGACCGCGTTGGCCCCGCCGGCCAGCGTCAGGACCGTCCCGCTCACCGCCCCCAGCGCGTAGAACATGCTTACGCTGTTGCCCAGCCGGTCCACGTCGCTGAAGGTCACGTCGGCCTGGAACGCGCCGCGGCTCATCACCGTCGTTGCCCGCGGACCGGCCAGGCGGTCGCGGACGGTGTCGCTGTCCAGCCACTGCGAGACAATGAAGCTCGATATCGGCATGGCCGACTCGATGTCCGCGTCGGCTACGTTGGCGAACATCATCAGCACGGAGGCGTACTGGCCGGTCGCGGCGCCCACGCGTACGCGTCCGGTCAGGTCGCTGGTCGAGGCGACGATGCGGGCCAGCGATCCGTCGCTCTCGATTCCACCGATGCTGGTCCGCCCGCTGACGATCAGGGCGGAGCGATCACCCGTGCCGGACAGCAGGATGCGGTTGATGTCGCTGTCGGCGTTGGAGGCGAAGTACACGCTGCCCGTCCCGCCGCCGATCAGATAGACCAGCACGCGGTCGCCGCTGGCGTCGTTGAAACTCGCCCGCCCGTACTGGTCCAGGATAAGCGGGCGCGCGACGAGGATGTCGAACGACTGCACGGCTGAGGTATCCGCCCCGCCGTCGTCGGTCCCGCCGTCGTCGCTCAGGACGACCGTCACACGAACGGTGCCCGCCGCCGCCAGCGAAGGTGTGTACGTCAGCGTGCCGTTGGCGCTGACGGTCGGCTGGACGGAGAAGAACGACGGGTCAGCCGCCGTCACCGTGAACGTCAGGGTTTGGGCGGCCTCGTTGGCCGGTCCAGCCTGGATGGCCGACGCCCAGCCGGTCAGGCTCTGCGACCCAGCCTCGCGACTGACCCACAGATCCGCTCCGGCCAGGAAACTCGGCGCATCGTTGACCGGCGTGACGGTGACGCTCACCGTCGCCGGATCCGAGTACAACTCGCCGTCATGCGAGCGGAACGTGAAGCTGTCCGGACCGTTATAGTCATCCGCCGGCGTGTACACGTACGACCCGTTCGCCTGCATCACCACGTTGCCGTGGCTGGCTTGGGCAACCACCGCGAAGGTCAGCGGATCGTTCTCGATGTCGCTGCCGGTGACGCTGCCGCTCAGCGGCGTGTCTTCGTCCGTCCCCTGCGACTGACCGTCCGCCGTCGGGGCGTCGTTCACAGCATTGAGAGTGATCTGGAATGTCTGCGACGCCGACGTGTCCTGCCCGCCCCGGTCCGTCCCGCCACTGTCCTTCACCCGTACCGTCACCGTCGCGCTGCCGTTGGCGTTGGCCGCCGGGGTGTAGCTCAACGTCCCGTCCGACGCGATCGCCGGCTGGACCGCGAACAGGGCTGTATTGTCATTGCTGACCAGGAAGCTCAACGACTGATCCGCCTCGTCTGCCGGACCCGCCGACAGGCCTGTGGCCCACCCAGCCGACGTCTGCACGCCGCTGTCTTCGTCCACCGTCTGGTCGGAGCCTCCAACGAACGATGGGGCGTCGTTCACAGCGTTAAGAGTGATCTGGAATGTCTGCGGCGCCGACGTGTTCTGCCCGCCCCGGTCCGTCCCCCCGTCGTCGGTCAGTCGCACCGTCACCGTTGCGCTGCCGTTGGCGTTGGCCGCCGGGGTGTAGCTCAACGTCCCGTCCGACGCGATCGCCGGCTGAACCGCGAACAGGGCTGTATTGTCGTTGCTGACCAGGAAGCTCAACGACTGACCCGCCTCGTCTGCCGGGCCCGCCGACAAGCCTGTGGCCCACCCAGCCGACGTCTGCGGACCGCTGTCTTCGTCCACCGTCTGGTCGGAGCCTCCAACGAACGATGGGGCGTCGTTCACAGCAGCCACCGTCACGCTTACCGTCGCCAGTTCCGAGTACAAGTCGCCGTCATACGAGCGGAATGTGAAGCTGTCCGGGCCGTTGTAATCATCCGCCGGCGTGTACACGTACGACCCGTCTGCCTGCATTACCACACTGCCGTGCGAAGGTTCGTCGACCACCGCGAAGGTCAGTGGATCGTTCTCGATGTCGTCGCCGGTGACGCTGCTGCTCAGCGGAGTGTCTTCGTCCGTCCCCTGCGACTGACCGTCCGCCGTCGGGGCGTCGTTCACCGCAGCCACTGTCACGCTTACCGTCGCCGGATCAGAGTACAA
>JAKJER010000108.1 GCA_022705325.1 Planctomycetota bacterium
CTTGGGGGCGTGCGTAGATTTCGTAGAGGAAGCCGATGCCGATGATTCCGGTGCTGGTTTGGCAGCTGGCGGCGGCTCGTTGGCAGGCGGCGGGGTCGGGGTTGGCGGCGATGTTGGATTCGCAGGCAATCCGGACCTGGAACACCATCGGCGTCGCGAACGGATTCCCGTTTAAGTCCTTCCCACCGCCAAGGCCGCTGGCTTGCTTCGCAGTGGCCCAGACAGCTTGCCCGTCCTTACGAATCGAAGAGAACACGTCGTTGTGGCCGTCACCGGCGGCGATCGGTACCCCGAGACAGCAGAGGAGTAGGGCACAAAGCAGCGCTTGGGTGTAGCGCCGTCGGGGGTTCATTGCCTGGCCTGGATCTTCTGAACGATCCAGCCCTCGGTACGGTGCTGCAGTTGCACCAGGAAAGCCCCTTGCTTCTCTGTGAACGTGTCGAGCACGGTCCCGACAGGGTCGATGAGTTTCGCCGCTCGCTGCTTGAGGACGACGTCAACGGAACCGCCCGAGGAAGGCGACTCCTTGGCCGTTGTCGCCTCGATGACTTGGATCGGCTCGACTGAGTATCTCTGGCCCAGTCTGGTGTAGCCGTCGGCGTTGTCCGCAAACGAGGCGCAACTCAGGCAGTTGAGATCTGAGAGCGGGGCGATGAGGCCCGCCTGGGGAGTGGTGTAGGCCTTGTTGACCTGGCCGAAGAAGTGTTTGGCGAAGGCGATCGCTCCGGCGGGGGTGTTCGCTCGGGCCTCCGCGGGAACGTCTGCCGGATACGCCGCAGTTGGCGCGGTCGTTGCGCTTGGGGTGGACGTAGCGGTCGCCGTCGGTGTTGTCGTGGCGGTGCTTGATCCGCTGGTGGCCGTCGTGGTCACCCCCGGCCCGGCGGTTGAGGTGGTGCAGCCAGCCACCATCGCGCTAGCGGCAATCAGGGCCGCGAGTGTCGCGGCATACCGGCGTCTTGTGTGGCGAACACCCACGCGGGTGCCTGCAATCGTGTCCCCGACCATGCCCGGCGCCTCCTGAATCAACCGACCGTGTCCGGAAAGTCTGACATGTCGGCCCAAACGTCGCGCGGCGCTATCCACAGGCTTGCCTGCGGGCCATCTGAGGCGCCTGTCATACCTCCCCAGCTGAGTGCGCGACGGAGTGCGATTGAGGGGGTGATCACCCCAGTAATCGCACTCCGTGGGGCACTCGGAAGGACGGACAGGGCAGGAAGCAACAGGGCGGGACCCTCAGCGGGCCAGGGCCCTCCCGGAAGCATCGCTGAGCTGGTCGATCAGGCCGTGGCAGGCGGCTTCGACTTCGGCCAAGCAGCGCTCGAAGTCTGCGGTCCCGCCGTACCAGGGATCGTCCACTTCGAGCGTGCCAGCGGTGACCGCAGCCGGGTCGAACTCCCGCAGCAGGCGCACCTTGGCGGCGTCTTCAGGTCGGCGGGCCAGGCGCCGCAACTCGCGGACGTGCCCGCGGTCGGCAGCGAGGACCAGGTCCAGATCGGCAAAGTTTGAAGCGTCGAATTGGCTTG
>JAKJER010000022.1 GCA_022705325.1 Planctomycetota bacterium
TGAAGAAGCAGTACGTACCCAACTTTTTGCGCCGTGTCACGCGTCTTCGCTTCGGCTCGCTGCGCTCGCCTCCGCTCCGCCGCGTGACACGATCATCAAAACTTACACACAACTAGTTACACTACTCAGCGAAAATGGCCGGGTAGACGATGCCAGAAACGCACACCGGATCGACCGGTCTGCGCAGCCTGAAACGGAAACTGTCGCGGGGTCGGTCAGCCCCCCAGGCGGTCCAGGACGACCTGTCGCATGGTGTCGCGCGGGGCGGGGCGGGCGGTCCAGCGGACGAACTGGGCGACGGCCTGGTTGACGAACATGTCCAGCCCGCTGACGGTGAGGCAGCCGGCCTGTTCGGCCTGCGTGATCAGGCGGGTGCGGATCGGGTTATAGATGGTGTCGAATACAACGCCGGCGGTACGGGGGATGCTCTCCAGGGGCGAGGCGTCGCAGTTGGGATGCATGCCGATGGGCGTGCAGTTGATGATGATCTGGGCCTGGAGGCGGTCCAGTTCGTCCAGTCCGACGGCCTGGGCGCCGAACTCCCGTGCCAGCCGGCGCCCGCGCTCGACGGTGCGGTTGTAGACGACGGTGCGGGCGCCGTGGCGGTGGAGGGCGGCGAGGATGGCCCTGGCGGCCCCGCCGGCGCCCAGCAGGGCGACGGTACGTCCGGCCAGGTCGTCGCGGGTGATGGACATGGTCTGGCAGAGGGCGTCGATGGCGGCGGCGTAGTCGGTGTTGTCGCCGCGCAGGGAGGATCGCTCGCCACAACCGGCCGGCTCGAAGGTGACGGTGTTGACCGCGCCGATGGCGGCGGCCAGACCGTCGCATCGGGCCGGACCGACGTAGCGCAGGGCGTTCTCCTTGTGGGGGATGGTGACGCTGAGCCCGCGCCAGTCGAGCCAGGGGCGCGCCAGCAGGGCGTCCAGGAAGCGGTCGAACGCCTCGGCCCCCGGCTGGATGAGCAGGGGGACGTAGACGGCGTCCAGGCCGGCGGCGCCGAAGGCGGCGTTGTGGATGGCCGGGCTCATGGAATGACCCACCGGACAGCCGATGACCCCGAAACACTGGGTCCGCGGGCCGATCGCGTCCCAGCGGTAGAGTTGGCGAATCTCCTGGACGGAGACCTGTCCCGCCGCTGAGCCGCTCTGGCGGCTGAGGGCGGCGAAGACGCCGAACGCGCCGACCTTGCGGGCGAGGACGCGGCTGAGGAAGCCGGGCTCCCCCATGGCCGAGGCGATGGTGGGTTTGCGGCAGGCGCGCACGACATCGAGGGCGCGGAGGGCGTCCTCGGGCCCGGCGGCGGTGAAGGCGATCTTGTTGACCTCGGCGGGCGAGGCCTCCAGGTCAGCCGCGATCCGGTCGAGATCGGCGGGGCAGCCGGCGAAGTCGTGATGGCTGAGGATGGTCCGCGCCTGGGGCCGTTGAGCGGGCGGCACGTCGCTCTCGACGTCGACCCAGGTGGCCCCCGCATCGGCAGCGTCGGCCAGGACGGCCAGGCGACGGTCTTCCGGCCCGTCGTATCGTCCTCCCTGTCGGACGGGCCGGCAGGTGGCGATGGTCTCCAGGGGGGCGTCGCCGAGCAGGATCTCCAACTCCTCGCGGTCGGGCAGGCGGTCGAGCAGGTCCAGGCGGCATTCCGCCACGTCGGCCCCGTCGCGTGCGGCGGCGGCCAGACCTGCCCGCATATCCTCCAGCGAGGCGGAGGTCAGGGCGCAGATCAGGCGAGTGGGTCGGCTGTCCATGGGTCAGGTCTTCTTGGCCGGCTGGGCGGGCTGGGCGCCGCCTCCGGCGGGCGCCTGGCGTTTCGATCCGCCGCCCGGGGTGGCCGGCTGCTTGCCGCTTGCCTTGGAGCCGGTGTCTTTGCCCTTGGGGTCTTTCAGGGCGGGCATCCGGGCCATCGGGGCCAGGAAGTTGATTGTCCGCAGCAGACGCGGGCAGGGGTTCTCTTTGTGGACCTTAAAGACGCTGTTGTCGGTCGCCCGCAGCTCGACCTCGCCGTAGTCCACGTACTCCTTCACCTTGAGCTTCTGCTGTTCCATCTGCTCTCGCAGTTCGTTCCAGCGGCGTTCGAACAGCAAGTAGAGGGCCTTGGCCCGCTCGGGGACCATGCGGTGGGTCTCGCCGCGGAAGACCTCGGCGATTTCGGCGTAGGTCCACCAGCCGCGGGTCTCGGCGTTGCCCATCAGCTTGAACAGCTCGGTGTCCTCGTTCTGGTCGTTGGCGAGCACCATCAGATTGAACAGCAGAGTCTGAAGCTGGGAGACCTGCTCGTTATGGAGCTTGATGGGCGTCTCCTTGTCGAGCTTCTCCTTCTGCCGCTGCTCGAATCGCTTGCGGGTCGCCTCGTCGGCGCCGTCGGGCGGACGGAAGTACTCCAGCTTCTCCTCACTGTAGACGGGCAGGTCCTGGAAGGCGCCCTTGCCCTTGATGAAGGCCTTGACCATGGGCAGACCTTCGCGGATCACCTCCACCTTCGACCACTGGAGCGGGCGAAGCAGGCGGTTGGCCACGAACAGGTCGATGGGGTCTTTCCGCTGGGCGTTCAGAACCGCCTTCAGCGGGGCCAGGGCGGCTTGGTCGATGGTGATCGACTTGAGGGCGCGAATCTCGTCGCGATACGCCTCCTGGGACTCATCGAGTTGCCCCGACTGCACCCACTGCTCGCCCAGGCGCTCCAGACGCTTGGCCTGGTCGGCCAGGTCCTGTTGCGAAATGCCCTGACCATGCAGTGACGAACCCGCAACCGCCAACGCCAGAATGAGGATGCTGTGCTTGACCATAGGTGCACCGAGTATACCGTATGGGAGCCATGGGGGCTATGGGACCACGACCGAAAACCCACGCCAGCGACGAACCACCAACGCCTATTGTCTCTTCTTCTTCTTGCTCGGCTTTTCCGGGCCTGCGGCTTGACCCTTCTTCATGTGTTCGGGGCGGGCGTCGCGGTAGCGGTCCAGGGCGGCCTGGAGGCGTTTCCTGGCCTCGGCTGCCTGGGCGTCCAGCTTGTCGCCCGCGAGCGGGGCCTGTTCCTGCCGGTCGGTCGACCACTGGTAGAACGCGCCGTCCCGGTAGAGCTTGTAGCGATGATCGAAGGCGAACTCGCGGGCGGCGCGGACGCTGCCGTCGCGGCTGAACCAGCAGTAGACCCATTGCCTGGGCTGGGCGTTCAGGCCCGCGAGCTGGGGCAGGAAGCTGCGCCCGTCGATGCCTTCCGGCGGGGCGATCCCGGCGGCCTGGCAGATCGTGGGCAGGAAATCGGTGGTGTCGACCAGGTCGCGGCAGACGCTGCCTGCCTTGATCCGCGCGGGCCAGGAGGCGACCAGCGGCACGTGCATGCCCGTGGAGATCGTCTTTCCCTTGCCGCCCTTGACGACCTGCTCGCCCATGCGCGACGTGGCCCCGCCGCCCGTGCCGTTGTCGCCCAGGAACAGCAGGAGCGTGTTCTCCCGCAGGCCGAGTTCGTCGAGCTTCGCGACCAGCCGCCCGATCAGCTTGTCCATGTACGTCACCATCTCGCCGAAGTGGCGGACGTGGCGATTGACCTGCTCGCCCTTGGCCTTGGGGTCCCAGTCGCCGCTGTCGGGCGTGGGCTGGTACGGGTCGTGCGTCAGGATCATCGGGTAGTACAGGAGGAACGGCTTGTCCTTGCAGCGCGAGATGAAGTCCAGGGCGTACGCGTTGACCAGGTCCGGCCCGTACTCGCCGCCGGCGTAGTCCTTCTGCCGGCCGTTGATCTCCAGGCCGGGGTTGGCGTAGCGGGGCGGGCGGCGCGTGTGCTGCCACAGGCATGACTCATCGAAGCCGAAGGTCTTCGGCAGGTCCACGTCCTGCCCGAGCTGCCACTTGCCCGCGATGCACGTGGCGTAGCCCGCCCGCTTGAACAGGTGGGCGAAGGTGGTGCACGCGGGGTCCATGTGCCCGAAGTGGGTGTAGTTGCGGACGTTGTAGATGCCCGTCATGAGCTGCACCCGCGTGGGCGTGCAGAGCGGCTGGGCGAAGCAGTACTCGAACCGCGCGCCCTCGGAGGCCAGCTTGTCCAGTACGGGCGTCTTGTAGGACGTGCCCCCGTTGGCGCCGAGCGTCTCGTAGCCGAGGTCGTCGGCCATGATGAGGATGACGTTGGGGCGCTTGGCGTCGCTCGCGGCGGCGCGGGCGTCGGTCCGATCGGCGCCCAGCAGCCAGCCGCTCGCGGCCGCACAGGCGGTGCGTCTCAGGAAGTCGCGTCGATTCACGGTTGCCATGCCAGCTCCTTGAGTCCGGTGATCTTCAGGACAAACGCGTGGTCGCACGGCTTGTTGTCCGGCAGGGTGACGGTGAGGGCGTCGTCATCGCGGGTGAAGGCGAGCCTGCCCGGGCCGCCCAGCAGGCTGATCGACTCGATCTCGCCCTGGACCGGGCAAGCGGAGCGTCCGAGCGTCTTGATGACCGCCTGCCGGCCGGGCCAGTCCAGCAGGACGGCGTAGAGCGCGTCGCCCTTGACGGTGAAGCGGATGTCCTGGGCGGTCATCTTCTTGTTGGGGTCTTCGGTGAAGTGCCCGCCCTTGATCTGCGTGGGCCCCTCGCCGAACACCCGGAAGGGCTTGGTCGCGTAGATCGCCTCGCCGTTGACACCCAGCCACTTGCCCATCTCCAGCAGGGCGTCGACGACCGGCTGCGGGATCGTCCCGTCCGGCCGGGGCGTGATGTTCAGCAGCAGGTTGCCGTTCTTGCTGACGATGTCCACCAGCTCATCCACCAGCGTGTCGGGCGACTTGACGTAGGCCGGCTCTGTGTGGCACCACGACTTCCAGTCGATGGAGTCGTCGTTGAGCCACTTGAAGGGCGTGATCTTGTCCATGCGCCCGCGTTCGAGGTCTTCGATGGCCGCCCCGCGGGGGATCTCGATCTTCTTGGCGGTGATGACGACGTCGCGCCCCCACCGGCGGGCCTGGTTGTAGTAGTGAGCGGCCATTCGCTGGCGGTAGGGCTCGGGGATGATGCACAGGCGGCTGTCGAACCAGATGAGGTCGGGCTTGTAGGCCTCGACCACCTCGCGGACCTTGCCCTCCCATGCGGCGCAGAACGCCGGCGTGGGGGCGGGGTCGGGCTTGTCGTAGCGGAACGAATTCGGCCCGCCGGCATTGGGCCCGTACAGGCCCGCGTACCGCGGGTCGCCCGCGTCGACGCCCTTGTCCCACGTGGGATACCAGCCCCACAGCCACTGGTGGTGGAAGGTCGCGATGAACTTCAGCCCGCGCTTGCGGATGGCCTTCTCCAACTCGCCCACCAGGTCGCGCCGGGGGCCCATCTGCGCGGCGTTGTAGCGGCTGAGTTTCGTGGGCCACAGCGCGAACCCGTCGGCGTGCTCGGCCACCGGGCCGGCGAACCTGGCGCCGGCCCGCACGAACAGATCGGCCCAGGCGTCGGCGTCGAACTTCTCGGCGGTGAACTTCGGGATGAAGTCCTTGTAGCCGGACTTGTCCAGCGGGCCGTACGTGGCCAGGTGGTGCTTGTGGTCCTTCGAGCCCTTGACGTACATGTTGCGCGAGTACCACTCGTTGTGGAAGGCGGGCACGGAGAAGGCTGACCAGTGGAAGTAGATGCCGAACTTGGCCTGATCGAACCACTCCGGTTCGCCGTGCTTGACGAGCGAGTCCCAGTCGGCTGTGTAGGGGGCGTCGGCCGCCTGGGCGGGGCGGATCGGAAGGAGGGCCAGGCAACACAGCCTCAGAACGAGCAGTCGAGCAGGCATGGTCGATGCTCCTTTGTGCAGGCACGGCGTCAGAGCCGACGGGCCTGTCCGCCGCGGCGGAAGGCCTGCCGCGGGCTTCTTCTCGACAGCCAACAGCCAACACCAGACGGCTACACCGTCCACGTCCCGCGCATGGCCCGGGCGGTCATCCGCTGGGCGGTGTCGTCGCCGATGACGCGCTCGGCCTGCGGGTCCCAGCGGATCTTCCTGCCGATGCGCATGGCGATGTTGCCCAGATGGCAGACGGTGGCGGACCGGTGGCCGACCTCGATGGGGCAGATCGTCGTGCCGTGGACGCGGACGGCGTCCAGGAACTCGCGGCGGTGGCCCTGGCGGTTCTGGCTGGACGGGCCGCTCAGCCGGACTTCGTTGGCGCCGAACCGCTCGCGGATCAGGGCGACCGGGCTGGTCTTGAGGTCGCCGCGGCTGACGCGGACCCACCCGTCGGTCCCGATGAAGCGGACGTGGTCGGCCTTGTCGTCGTAGACGTCCATCACCACGCCGTTGGCGTACTCGCAGCGGAAGCGGAAGGTGACGGCGGCGTCCCACAGGCCGTCGCTGGGATAGTCGCCGCTGCCCTCGACGGCGACCGGGCCGGTGGAGTCGGCGTTCATGCCCCACTGGGCGATGTCGATGTGGTGGGCGCCCCAGTCGGTGACCTGCCCGCCGGAGTAGTCGAGGATCCAGCGGAAGTTCCAGTGGCAGCGTTTCTCGGTGTAGGGGGCCCAGGGGGCCGGGCCCAGCCACGTCTCGTAATCGAAACCGGGCGGTACGGGCATGACCGGCTGGGGCTCGATGCGGTAGCCCGGGCCGATGCCCACCTCCACCTTCTGGAGCTTGCCGATCCGCCCATTGCGGACCAGCTCGCAGGCGTGGCGGAAGTGCCACGTCGATCGCTGCCAGCTCCCGGTCTGCCAGACCACGTTGCACCGCTCGACCTCGCGGACCATGGCCCGCCCCTCCGCGATGGTCAACGCCAGCGGCTTCTCGCCGTAGATGGCCAGCCCGGCCCGGGCGGCCTGGACGGCCACCACCGAGTGCCAGTGGTCGGGGACGGCCAGGCAGACGGCGTCGAGGTCCGGGCAGGCGTACAACTCGCGATAGTCGGCGAAGGTCCGGGTGGAGCCCTGGCCGCGGGCCTTCTCGATCACCTCCGCCGCCTCCTTGAGACGCGTGGCATCGACGTCGCACAGGGCGGCCAGGTCGCAGTCCGACTCTTCGAGGAAGCCCTTCACGTGGCGCAGGCCCATGCTGCCCAGGCCCACCAGGCCCAGGCGGATGCGGTTGCTCGGCGCGGGCGCAGCGGTGCCTGCCCGGCCCAGCACCCACGCGGGCACGATCATCGGAGCCGCCACGGCGGCGGATCGGCGAAGAAGCGAGCGACGTGTGATTCTTTCACGCATAGTATGCACCTCAGCCGAACTAGGACCTGTCAGCAACCTGGTATCCACGGTTGGTGAGTTGAAAGATGTCATTCTCCTTGCTATCGACCAATCCCGCTTCGACTAACTCTCGGAGAACCGACTCCCATCGCGCGTATTCGCGTTGCGATTCTTCGCGACAATGATTCTTTCCCCCGGCTTGTATCCCTTTTCCTTTCCTCGTGCGGGTGATGATAATCACGCCATCGCTGTCTGCGGCATGGACAAGTAGGCCCAAGGCATCCTCGGACAGCCCAGACGGCAAACGCGGCTGCCTTCCGTTTGCCGTAGTTCCGGGGACATGTGGCTGCAGGCTTTCCCGCACGACAGCCTGCAATTGCCTGGTGAACTTGTTGCGGAACTCCTCGGCCGAAGAGAATTCGTCAATTAACCCTTTGCTCTTGCACTCCTGTTTGAAAGCACAAAGCGCCTCGTATTGTCCCGAATCAACACTGTCTGGTTTGACGGGCGTATTTGAGAAGTAGAGCATAGCGGGCTTCCCCGCCCTCAAATGCTCTTGAATTTCCTCCACAGTTCCGCTCGGTGCTGTTCCGGTTTCAGTTCCCAGTCTTGTCCAAAACACCGCCACTAGAAGATCGCAGTCCCGGAGGATCTGTCTGTTTATGATTCCCTGGGGTCGTTCCCCCATGGCCGGCGCAGAATGTGTGTCCCACCCCACCGGCATTAAAACCATGTGCATGGGTTTTGAATGCACAGCGTTCCATTCATGGATGACCTCACGAATAACCGCCCTCTCAGCATGCACGTCGGATGGTGTGGCGATCATGACGTCAAAGACTGTGACTCCATAGCTCATGATGTAATCCCTTGTCGGAAACCGCCCTAACCCACAAGACTATCCGACCTTCGCTCGATACTCCATCAGCATTTTGATCCACGCGCCCATGTAGTACCCGTGGTCATGGAAAGTGCGTCCGCTGACGAGGTTGCCGTCGATCACGCAGGGCTCGTCGACGAAGGTCCCGCCGCAGACTTCCAGGTCGAACTTGCACTTGGGGACGGTGGCCATTCGCTTGCCCTTGACGCAGCCGGCGGCGGCGGGGATCTCCACGCCGTGGCAGACCGACGCGACGGGCTTGTTGGCCTCGAAGAAGTGGCGGGTGATGCGCATCAGGTCCTTGTCGTAGCGGATGTACTCGGGGGCCCGCCCGCCGGAGAAGAAGATGCCCAGGTACTCGTCTTCCTTGATGTCCTTGAAGGCCACGTCCGCCTGGATGGTGTAGCCTTCCCACTCTTTGGTGATGGTCCAGCCGGGCTTGACCTCGTGCATGACCATCTGGTAGCGGCGCTTCTCCGGGGCGGCTACCACCGGTTTCAGCCCGGCCTCGATGAGGCGGTAGAAGGGGTAGAGCGTGTCCACCGTCTCGGTGGCGTCGCCGACGATAATCAGGACCTTGTCCATTTGCGCAGTCTCCTGTCTTTCCGTTGCCAGTTTGTCCAGGTAGTTTCTTGCCCGGTTGATCTCTTCGGTCACGCCTTGGGCCGTGGGCAGGATCGGCCGTCCGCGCGGCGTGGGGTGCATGAAGATCGATGTCCAGCCCGCGTAGTTGATCTTTCGCAGGGCGGCCACGATCGGCGCGAAGTCCAGCGGCCCGCGCCCGGGCATCTGGAGCAGTTCCTTCTCCAGCGGCATGGGCTTCATGCAGCCGTCGCCGTGCTGCCAGGCGTAGAAGTGGGCCAGCTTGGGCCCCAGGTGCTCGATGAGGGCAGCGATAGCGGCGGCGTCCTGGTCCAGGTGGTAGGGGGCCAGGGCGATCCCCAGCGGCGCGTCGCCCGACAGCTCGGCCAGCCACTTGATCGAGTCCACCGAGCAGATCAGGTTCTTGCCGTGGTTCTCGATGGCCAGTGTGGCCTTCGCCGCGGCGGCGGCCTCCAGCGTGGGCTTGAGCTTCTCCACGAACGTCCGCACGGCCGCCTTGAGCTGCGGGCCCTTGACGTCGTACGGCCCGGCCCCGCCGCAGACGATGGTCCGTCCGCCGAGGCGCTTGAGGAGCTTGAACTCGTCGGCCAGGCGGAAGGGCCCCAGGTCGTAGCGGGTCAGGATGCCCAGGGCGAGGTTGTGCTTGCGGAGCCGCTCGGCGAAGGCGTCGACGCCCATCTCTTCGAGCTGCTCACGCTGGTTGCCGTGGGGCTTGGGCCAGATGTCCACGACCTCGCAGCCCGCCGGGCGGGCCTGCGGGAGGATCTCGTCCAGCTTGAGCGTGCCGTACATGCACGAGGCCTGGATGTATCGCAGGCGGAAGGGGGTCGGCTTGGGGGCGGCTGGCAGTCGCCCGGCCCACGCCCCGGCTGCCAGGCCCGCCAACAGCTTGCCGCAGTCTCGACGAGTCAACTTGCTCATACGCACCTCGCCCCGGGTCAATGGATCGCGAGCCATCCTATGGGAAGAACGCCGAGCGTGCAAGGAAACTGCTTGCAACGAGGGTATCCTGCGAGACAATCGGCGGCAGGAAATCAGGAGCGTCTCGATGAGCAATCGCATTTCTCTCTGCATCGTGTTGGCCCTGACGGCAGCGGCGTGCCCGGCGGAGACGGGCGACCCGCTGGACGGCGGGCAGTGGATCGCCCCGCCGGTCGGCGAAGAGGGCGCCCTGCCCCTGCTGCGAAAGGAGTTCACGCTGGAGGCCCGCCCGCGGAAGGCGACCCTCCGCATCGTCGGCCTGGGCGACTACGACGTCCGGTGCAACGGCAAGCGGCTGAGCGACACGGGCATCAATCAGCCGTGGTCGCAGTACGAAAAGACCCTGTACTACCGCGAGTTCGACATCACCGCCGACCTTCAGCCGGGCTACAACTGCCTGGGCGTGATGCTGTTCAACTCGTTCTGGCACAATCCCAACCCGCCGCGGGGGCGGTACAACAAGCACGGGCCGCAACGGTCAGCCGACGAGCCGCTGCTGCTGCGGGCGGTGGTGGTCGCGGAAATGACCGACGGCACGACCCGGCGGATCGGCACGGATGGAGGCTGGCGCGTGGCCGGCGGGCCGGTCACGTTCTCGCACATCTTCGCGGGCGAGGACTACGACGCCCGCCGCGAGCAGGGCGGGTGGGACCGCTACGGCTTCGACGACAAGTCCTGGTCGCCGGCCCGGCTCGCCAAGGCCCCGCCGAGCAAACTGGTCGCCCAGCACTGGCCGGCCATTCGCACGTTCGACCGCTTCTGTCCGCAGGAGATCATCCAGTCCGCGCCGGGCGTGTGGCTCTACCGTTTCGGGCAGAACAGCAGCGCCCAACTCCGCATCGAGTTGGAGGGCGGCCAGCCGGGCGCGCGGGTGGCCTTCCGCTGCGGTGAACACAAGAACGACAAGGACCGTCTCTTCGGCGGGTATGTGGTCGGCTGCGAGATCGTCGTCAACGGCAAGAGGCTGACGCACCAGTGGCTGTCGTTCTACCTGGGCATGCAGTTCGTCGAGGTCACGGGGGCCGTGCCGGCCGGTCGGGACAACCCCGACCACCTGCCCGTCATCCGCTCGATGGAGCTGGTCCACGTGCGGACGGGCCTGGACGAGGGCGGGCGGTTCGAGTGCTCCAGCACACTGTTCAACCGCACGCACAACCTGATCGACTGGGCGATGCGGTCGAACATGAGCCACGTCCTGACCGACTGCCCGCACCGCGAGAAGCTCGGGTGGCTGGAGGTGTCGTACCTGCTGGCCCGCTCGCTGGAGTACCGCTACGAATGCGACCGGTGGTTCGCGAAGATCCTCCGCGACATCCGCGACGCCCAGGAGCCAGACGGGCGGGTGCTGACAGTGGCCCCGAGCTATCCGGCCGGGCGGTTCCCCGGGGCGTTCAACTACACCGTCGAGTGGGGCGCGGCAGCCGTCCTGCTGGCATGGGAGAACTACCTGTGGAGCGGCGACAAGGAGGTGCTGGCCGCCAACTTCGACATGATGTGGCGCTTCACGGACAACGTGACCAGCCAGGCGAAGGACGGGCTGGCGCCGGGCGGTCTGGGCGACTGGTACGACTACGGGCACGGGCACGGCCCGGGGCCCTCGCGGTTCACGCCGACCAACCTGTCGGCCACCGCGACGTGGGCGCGGTGCGCGCTGGCGGTGTCGCAGGCAGCAGAGGTGCTGGGGCGGGCGGAGGAGGCCGGCGTGTATCGCAAGCTGCATGGGCGGATCGCGGCCGACTTCCGGCGTCACTTCCGCGATCCGGCCACTGGCCGGCTCAAGCACACGGGCAGTCCGCAATGCGCCAACGCGATGGCGCTGATCGCCCAACTCGTGCCGGAAAGGGAGCGGGCGGCCCGGGTGGAGGAGATCGTCGCCGACCTGGAGAAGCGCAACTGGCAGCAGACGCCCGGCGACGTGGGGCACATGTATTTCATCCGGGCGCTGGCCGAGGCGGGACGGTCGGACGTGCTGCACCGGGTCTACTCGCGGACGGGCGTCGGCAGCTACGGGGGCATCCTGGCCAAGGGGCTGACGGCCTTGCCCGAGTCGTGGGACGCGATCATGGACGGAACGCAGTCGCTCAACCACTGCATGCTGGGGCACGTGATGGAGTGGTTCTACGGCTACGTGCTGGGCGTTCGACAGGCGCCCGGGAGTGCAGGCTGGAAGCGGGTGGTCATCCAGCCCTGCCCGGGCCCGCTGGAGTGGGCCAGGGGACAGGTCAAGACGCCGGCCGGCGTGATCGACTGTCGCTGGACAAGGGCGGACAAGCGGTTCCACCTGGTCGTTCAGATTCCACCCGGCGTGGAGGCCAGCGCCGTCTTGCCGGACGGCCAGATCAAAGCACTTCGTCCGGGCCTGAACGCGTTGGACGAGCCGGTCAGGGAATAGCGGCCCCGGGTTCGGGCCCTGGGCCGGCGGCGGGCTGACCGGCATGGGGCGCTATCCCCGCAGGCGTCGCGGGGCCTGAGGCAGGCGGCAAGTCCGGCCTGCCGGGCAAGACGGTGAACGGGCGAGGCCAGCCGCCCGTTGTGAAAGTTGCTCCTGCTGCGGGCGGGCCTCTTGCCTGCGCTCCGGCGTCGCGAAAGCTCGACAAATCGCCTGGATTTGCCTTCGCTTCCGCTCCTGGGTGCTCGGCAACATGCCGCGCCCTCGCGACGGAGCCCATCCTTCAACGGACTGCTAGCTCTGCAGGTCGCTCTCCGGGCGGCCGACGTGATCGATCTGCAACAGGACGACGCCCAGCACCTTCTCCGTGGAGATCAGCAGACGAAGGCGGGGAAGACTCGAAATCAGGTCGCAGTCGAGATACGCCTCGACATTCCGAAAGCTCTTGCCGGTGACGAACGTCTCGGTCACCGAGCGGCGGATGGCGCAGCCGCTGCAATGGATGGTCTTGCCGCATCCCCCCGGAAGATGGGAGTGCGCACACTCGAACACCTCGCCGCCGCGGTGACCCGCCACCTGCGGGAGATCCTTGTTCAGCAGCGCCAGGAGGGTCTTGTTGGCCCGGGTCACGACCACGTCGCTGTCGGAGACAAGCACCGGCATGCCCAGCGTGTCCAGGAAATCAAGCAGGGGTACGCCCCCTTGCGCCCCGAGATGCTCCGTGCATTCCTCGCAGATTCCGCCGGTGACCGGCCTGGCGGCGACTGCATCTCCAGGCATTCCCCGGTGGCACATCGCGCAAGTAACCTGGCACGGTCCCACGACTGGCCTGCTCCCTCAGCCCGCCAGGCGGACCGGCGCCCCAGTCCGTGCCTGTCGGGACACATCCATTATAGAGGGGAGGCGGCCGTCCGGTTCAAAAAGTCGCGCCGCCCCAACGGGAGGAACATGGCCAGGAAAGAAGGCCTGCCGTGACTCGGCAAGCCCTTTCCCGCCACCGAGGCCGACGGAAGCCGACCCCGCGCGCAAAGCAGGGCCGGGATCGGCACGAATGCCGATCCCGGCCCTGGCGGTACCCATGTCAGCGATGCCGCCCCGCTGAACTCCGCGGCTGGCTACTTCATTTCCGCCATCGCGGCACCGAGCTTCATCAGCGCGGCCGGGTCCTTCACTTCCGTGGCGATGCGCTTCATCTCGGCTTCGATCTGCTTGCCGATCTCTTCGACCTTCGGCTCGTACGTCTCGTCCATCTTCTTCCGCTCTTCCTTGCTCATCGCCTTCTCGAGTTCCTTGTACTCCTTGCCGATCTCGCTGCCCTTCTTGGCCAGGTCCTTGATCTGCGTAGCGGCGGCCTCGGCCGACTCCTTGTCCTTGACGGTCTTCAGGGCGTTCGCGATGTCCTGCATGACGTCGATCATCTGGTCCGCCGCCTGCTCTTGCTTGCTCTTGCAGCCGGGCAGGCACACCACCAGACCCAGAACCGCTACGGCCATCAACGCGTTCTTCAGCATTGCCACTTCTCCTTTGCCGGGACTTCCTGGATAGGTTCTCGCCAACAACCGATGTCGACGTTTGGGGCGATTATACCGCCCCTCGCGAAGCCCGCAAGCGCCTCTTCGGCTCGACGAAGAGGTCATCCGCCCATTCCCATTCCCGGGGCACGACCGGGCTCGGACCGTCCGGCCTGAAGACCCGTTCCCCTCAACGGAAGCCAGGCCAAAAATAAAGGCTTGCCGAGATTCGGCAAGCCTTGACAACCGAGGCCGACGGGAGTCGAACCCGCAACCACCGGATCGACAGTCCGGTACTCTAACCAATTGAGCTACGGCCCCATGCTGGGTACCCATTCGGCTGACCGCCTCAGGGTCCATCAAATATATCGTACGCCGCGTTATAGTCAATGACATTTTGCGTGGCGAGGAAATTTTCGGTCCGTGGCGGCGTGTGCCGCGGCCGTCCCGGGGGCCGAGACCGCGCAAGTGCTTGACAGGAAGGCAGGTCGGGGTACACTGGAGGGTGTCATTTCGTGGGACGCAACAGGAAGTAGTAACGACTTGGACGGAGGTACGCATGATGCTGGACATTCGCCCCCGCATGTCTCTGCTGACCGGTGTCCTGTGCGCGCTGTCGGTCGTGTCGTTCGGCCTGGCCGGGACGACGATCCTGGACGAAGAGTCCGCGGTCCTGACCGGGGCCACCTGGGGCAGCGGGGGCGGCGGGTACAACAACGACTGCCGCTACTCCAACGAAGCCCCTGCCGTCGCCACGTACACGTTCACGGGCCTGGGCAGCGGCTTGTATGACCTGATGGCGACCTGGCCCACGCACGCCAACCGCAGCAGCGACGTCAGCATCAGCATCAACGGCGGCCCGGCCATCCGCGTCAACCAGGAACTCACGGGGGCCGGGGTGTACACGGCCGGCTCGACGCCGGCGAGCATCTTCCACTACCTTGGCGCTCCGGTCGCCCCCGTAGGGGGGCAGATCACCGTCGCGCTCAGCAACAACCGCTCGGGGGCCAACGATTACCTGCTGGCCGACGCCGTCGCCCTCCGCCCGGCCGGGCCGAGGTCCATCGTTATGGACAACACGTCCAACGGCTTTGCCACCACGTTCACGGGCGGCAACACCACCGAGGGGTTCCTCAGCGGCATCAAGTACAGTTCTCCCTCCGCCGGCGCCGCCGGCGAACTGGCCACCTGGTCGTTTACCGACGTGCCGGGCGGGCGCTACCGCGTCCTGTCCACGTGGTCGACAAACGCCAACCGCACCCAGGCCGCCCCGTACTCCGTCTGGGACGGCGCGGCGCAACTGGGCTCGTCGAGGGTCAACCAGGAGGCCGCCCCCAACCGCGGCTTCGGCGGGGACATGACGGCCGACGGCGCCGCCTGGCGCAACCTCGGCGTCTACACGGTCAGCGGCGGGGCCATTCAGGTCCAGGTCCAGGGCGTGGCCAACGGCGGCACCGACTACGTGATTGCCGACGGCGTACGGCTCGAGCCGATCTTCTCCAACGGCCAGACAACCCGCCTGGGCGTGTTCCGTGGGCGGGAGTGGCACTTCGCGGAGAGCCCCGCCGCGCAGAGCATCTGGAAGACGAATCCCGGCTGGGGGACCAGCGCCCTGGGCGACCGCCCGGTCATGGGCGACTGGAACGGCGACGGGAACGACACCATCGGCGTCTTCCGTTCCGGCGGGGACAACCGCTGGTACTTCAACAACACGCTGGAGAGCACGGGGACGGACTTCTACACCACATCGTGGGGCAGCGGAGCGCTGGGCGACTGGCCGGTGGCGGGCGACTGGGACGGCGACGGCAAGGACGGCATCGGCGTCTTCCGGCGCACCGGCAACACCGCGGGCAACGATATGTGGTACCTCTCCAACAGCGCCGCCCACCCGGCCTCAGACATCAGTTTCGGCTGGGGCGCGGGCTATTTGGGCGACTGGCCCTTCGCCGGCGACTGGGACGGTGACGGCATCGACGGCATCGGCGTCTTCCGATCCAGCAGCGGGTGGGTCTATCTCAGGAACCTGTCGGGCGGCATGCAGGCCTCGTTCCCGATGAGCAACTGGCAGAGCGGCGACCGCCCGGTGGCCGCCGACTGGGACGGCGACGGCATCGACGGCATCGGCCTGTTCCGCCCCTCGACCGGGCAGTGGTTCCTGGACAACAACCTCGACGGCATCATCGACCAAATCAACCAGGGCTTCGTGGCTGCGGACCCCAACGACCTCCCGGTGGCCGGCGTGGACATCATGCCCGAGCCGGCGTCGGCCCTGCTGCTGGTGCTGGGGGCCTGGGCCGTCGGCGGGCGCGCCAGGCGGCGGCTGCGGCAGGCATAATCGGTTCGACCGCCTGCCGCCGGAACCAGTCGCATGCCCCGCCCGCGGTAGAGCGTTCGCAGGCCTTCGGGCGTCCACTGTTCGAGGCCGACGGCCGGGTCGGCCATCTGGACCCGCCCGTCGTGGCGGAAGGCCAGCAGCAGCACCGTATGCAACTCGCCCGGCGACCATCCCCACCGCCGGGAGTATACCGAGTCCGCCCGGGCGTCGCGGGGCAGGCCGACCGAGAGGATCAGCGGTCCCGGGGCCAGCTCGGACAGCCTGTCGACGGGGCAGTCGAACACCTCCACGCGGAAGCCGGTGTCGGCGGTCTTCTTCTTGAGCCCGCGGTAGAGGCCCTGCCACCGGGTGCCGTCGCGGGTGAGGCAGAGACGGGCCATCTCCTGCTCGGTGGTCTGAATCCCGCAGCGGGCGAGCAGCGTGGCCGCGCAAGCGGGCGAGCAGGTTGCGGGCGAACTCTGGCGGCAGACGTTGCCGGCGGCCCACAGGTCGCGGCAGGGGGGCGGGCTGCCCAGGAGCGGATGAACCAGCACATACCCGCCCGCGACGGCCAGGCCGGCCACGGGCCAGGCGCGGCGAAGAAACGAGCCGGGCGTGAGGCGCCAGGCCAGGCCGGCCAGGAAGCCCGCCGCGATGGCC
This sequence comes from Planctomycetota bacterium, assembly GCA_022705325.1. Lineage (GTDB taxonomy): Bacteria > Planctomycetota > Phycisphaerae > SM23-33 > SM23-33 > MWDR01. Next base: position 16,449 of record JAKJER010000022.1, read on the forward strand.
GCCCAGTTGCCCAGGACGATCGTGTTGGAGAACGGCAGCAGCCTCAGCAGCCACACGCTGTCGCGGAGATGCACCTCATACAGAGCAGCCGCCAGGATGACGACGACGGCCGCCAGGCCGGCCAGCGCCTTATGCACCCGCCGGGCCAGGGCCAGGCCGCCCGCAAACGCCGCCACCGCCAGCACGACGATCACCACCACGCCGAGAACCAGGTCCCACATGCATTTCTCCAGGGCCGTCAGTCCCATCCTATCGCAACGGCGGCGGGGAAAGACAGGCAATAGACAACCGCCCGCGGACAATAGACAATAGTCGGCACCAACCGCCGCCCTTGTCAAGGAGCCCGAAATGAACCGCATCAGTCGCCGGAACTTCCTGGCCGCCGCCGCGTCGGCTGCCGCCGCCCCGATGATCGTCCCCGCCGGCGTGCTGGGGCAGAACGCCCCCAGCAACCGCGTCAACGTCGCCGCCATCGGCGTGGGCGGGCGCGGATCGAGCAACGTCTGGGGCGGCTTCGTCCCGCTCGACGATGTCCGCCTGGTGGCCGCCTGCGACTGCTTCAAGGCCAAGCGCGACTCCTTCGCCGCCCGCGTGAACAAGAAGTACGGCAGCGCGGTCTGCAAGCCGATGGCCGACTTCCGCGAGGTCCTGGCCCGCGCCGACGTCGATGCCGTCGTCGTCAGCACGGCCGACCACTGGCACGTGCCCATCGCCTACCAGGCCGCCCTGGCCAAGAAGGACATGTACGTCGAGAAACCGCTGAGCGTGGCGATGGCCTGGTCGTGGCGCCTCCGCGACGTGTGCAATCGCAACAAGATCGTTTTCCAGTACGGCACGCAGCAGCGGTCCAACGCGGGCTTCCGCAAGGCCGTCAACCTTGTGCGCAACGGCTACATCGGCAAGGTCGAGCGGGTGGACGCTTGGAGCCCGGACATGTCCACGCAGTTTCACTGCGCGAAGGTCCAGCCGTACGGCTCGACCGAGCCGAGCGACCCGCCGGCGGACTTCGACTACGACATGTGGATCGGCCCGGCCCCCATGAAGCCCTACACCGTGGACCGCTGCACGTGCTTCGGGGGCTATCATATCCACGACTACGCATTGGGCTTCATCGCCGGCTGGGGCGTGCACCCGCTGGACATCGCCCAGTGGGGCCTGGACATGGACGGCCAGATGCCCGTCAAACACGTGGGCACGGGCAAGATCCCGCCCGCGGGCAGTCTGTGGGACACCGTCGAGTCGTGGGACACCACCAGCACCTACGCCAACGGCGTGACCGTGCGGAACATGGGCAGCCGGGTGGCCAAGCCGGTGGTCAGCCAGATGGAGCGTCGCCCCTGGGTGGACCACGGCACGACGTTCTGGGGCAGCGAGGGATGGGTCAGCGTCAATCGCGGCGGGGTGTACATGAACATCAAGGGCAAGAGCGAGAACGTCTCGAAGTTCAAGACGAAGGACGGCGACCCGACCGTCTACGTCAGCGACTCCCACGCCCGCAACTTCATCGACTGCATCAAGAGCCGCAAGCCCACGATCAGCCCGCTGGACGCCGCCATCCACGTGGACGCCATCAGCCACCTGGGCGAGTTCGCCATCCGCCTGGGCAGGCCGATCCAGTGGGACAACCAGAAGGAACAGGTCATCGGCGACGCCGAGGCCTCCAAGCTCCTCGACCGCCCGCAGCGCAAGCCCTACGCGATGTGAGCGGGGGCTCGAACCGCCCCAGGACGTGGGTACAGGCGCATCCACCCCGCGGCCGCACCGTTCGGCGCAGCTCGCCGCAGGCAAGCCGGCGGTGCGGGCGGGCGCGTTACGCTTTTCGCCGTCGGCGGAGGTATCCGCCGAGGCCCGTGGCGGTCAGTGCCAGGAGGGTCAAGCTGGCGGGCTCGGGCACCACCGTCAGGACGATGTCGTTGCCGTCGCCGCCCATGTAAGTGATCAGGAACGGATTGCCCGTGACGCCGTCGGCGTAGAAGATGCTGCCCTCTTCCAAACCCTCGAACTGGCCGGAGATCGGGTTAGCGCCCGCGTTGTCGAGCAGCAGGAAGCTGGTCGAGTCGAGGATGGGCGACAGCAGAATGAGATGGAGATCGCCGTGGAGGTCCACGTCGCCGTGGACGATCAACTCGTCGATGCCCGTGGGATCGACCTCGATCTCCAGCGTCGCCAGTGAGCCCTGCGAGTAGTCGCCCCACACCTCGGTCGTGCCGATCGAGGCTCCCGGCGCCAGCGTGCCGGCGACGTTGTTCAGGGCGAACGGGAGGGCCGACGTGCCGAACGTTTCCACGTGCAGCGTGCCGCCGGTGAAGCTGAAGACGGCGGCGCCGCCGCCCGCGGCGATCGCGGGGGTCGTCAGCGTCCCGCCGCTGAGGTAGACGTTCCCGGCGACCCTTCCGCCCGTGCCGTTGGCGATGAGCAGAGTCCCGCCGGGGTTGACCGTGAAGTCGCCGTCGCTGATGTACAGGTTTCCGGTGGCCGTGCCGCCGCTGCTGCCGGGCTTGGACCCGACGGTTACGGAATTGGCGGTGAACGTCCCGCCGTCGAAGTAGAGGTTCCCGTTGGCGCCGCCGCTGCCCGTGTCATTGCGATGTCCGATGAGCACCGCATCGGCGGTCACCTGTGCCTGGTGCCCGCGAAGGTCGAGCAGGCCCTGGAGGGTGGCCCCCGTGCCGCTGTTGGGATAGGCGGCCAGATTGATGTCCGCCGCGCCGGCCTTGCCCGCGATGATCACCGTGCCTGGCCCGTCGGCTGTCGACGCGAAGGCGACCGTCCCGTTGCCCTTGCCCCGGCCGATGTTGATCGTATTGGCGTAGATCTCGTTGGTTCCTTCCCCCAGCGTGATGACGCCCGGGGAGGCATTGTTGTTGACCGAGTTGGAGACCTGGAGGGTGTTGGCCGTGATCGTGTTGGCCACGTTCGAGAGGGTCAAGGTGCTCTGGATTCTCGATTCATAGCTGACGCGCAGTTCGTTGACGTTCGCCGTGAAGGAACCCAGGTCGTACAGGTCGAGAGTGGCCTGGTTCGTGGTGCTGTTCTGATTGCTGTTATTGACGCCGACCACCATAGTGCCGCCGGTGTTGTTGACCACCAGGTCGCCGCCGCCGGTGAAGACCGCTTTGGTCACGATGCCCGTGTAGCCGCTCAGCCCCAGCACCAGGCTGCCCGTGCCGTTGACGGTCAGGGTGTTGCCCGCGGCGAGGTTGACGGTGTTGGTCGCCGACGCGTTGGTGCTCAGGAACTTCAGGCTGCCGACGGTGTTGGTCGCGCCGCCCAGAGTGAGCGTACCGGCCGAGTTCGTGACGCCGACGTTGACCGTGTCCACGGTCAGGTTGCCGTCCACCGACATCGTGCCGCCGTTGAGATTCACCGTGCTGGACCCGCCGCCGTCGGAGACGTTCCCGGTGACGTGGAACGTGCCCCCGGTCATGGTGATGATTCCCGTGGCGTTCGCGTTGGAGTTGTGGGTCTCGCCGAGGGTGACGCTGCCGGCGGTGATCGTCCCGGCCGCCATCTTAAGCTGGCCGGTTCCCGATCCGCCGTTGCCGTCATGCCGCCCGAGCACCACGGCGCCCAGCGTGGCGTTGACCGTTCCGGCGGTGAAGTCGACCGTGCCGGCGGGGGTCGAACCGGTGCCGGTGTCGTTGTAGCCCACGTACAGGTTGGCGCCGCCCGTGCCGGCCAGGTTGGCGATGGTCACCGAGGGATTGGTCAGGCCGGTGTCGAACTGGAGCAGGGCGCTGGTCTTCTTTCGGCCCACGTAGATGGTGTCGGCCTGGATCGTGTTGACGGTTCCCAGCAGCAGCGTCTCGGTGCCGGTGTTGCCGTTGTTGAGGCTGTTGCCCATCGTGATCGTATTGGCGCGGATCGCGTTGGACCCGGCCAGGCGGACGGTGGCGACAGCGTGCGCGGCGTTTTCGTAGCCGGGCTGTCCGATGAGAAACTCGTCCACGTTGGCCTCGAAGCTGCCCAGAGCGGACATGTCGAGCGTCACGTTGACCGTGCCGTTGCCTGTGCCGCTGGGGCCCCGGCGGGCGAGGACGATGTCGGCGGTGTTGGTCCCGGTCTGGCCCACCTGAAGCTTGCCCGCGCCGGTGAAGGTGGCGTTGGTGGTGATGTTGCCGGTGTAACTGAAGGGGACGTTGCCCATCTGAAAGTCGGCTGCATCGAGCGAGCCGTCGGCGTCGCCCTTGACCAGCAGCGTTCCGCCGGCGATCGTCACCGTGTTGATGCTCGCGGCGGCGGTGCTGGCGAACGTCAGGGTCGTGGCGCTTTGGCTGCTGGTTCCCATCGCCAGGTTCCCGGCGGTGCTGCCCACGCCGTTGACCGCCCCGGCGCCGAGGCTCAGCACCGTGTCGACGGCCAGGGCGTTGCTGGCGCCGATCTGAATGGTGCCCTCTTCGATACTGGTCTTGTCCCCGTACAGGTAGCCCGTCCCGCTGCCGGCCGCAGTGGTGTTGGCGCTGAGGATCCGCAGCGTGCCGGCGCCGACCTTGACCAGGTCCATGCGGTAGTCGGACGTGCGGCGCTCGAACTGGTTGATCTCCACGTCGCCGCTGCCGCCGAACGTGCCCACGATGGTGCCGGGATTCTCCAGATGGACCGTGATGGCGTTGTTGACGTCGAGCAGGCCGGTGCCGTTGTTCACCAGCGAGAAGGTCGCGCTGCCCCGCGGGCGGACGTTCGTGGTGAAGACCTGGTTGTTCGTGCCGCCCAGCACGGTGATGCCGCTGTCATAGACGTACAACACCCCGCCGCCGCTGTTGGTCGTGAAGGCCGCGTCCCCCGAGAAGGTGATTCCCTTGACCCACTTGTCGCCCGTGTGCGCGGTGGTCAGGATGTTCGAGGTCGTGAACTGGACAATATCGTTGACGGTCGGCACAGTGGCAGGCGTCCAGTTGGCCGTGTTGTTCCAATTGCCGTCCGCGGCGGGGTTGTTCCAGACCACGTCGGCCATCGCCGACGCCATCGGCAGGGCCGCGATGATCAAGAGCACCGACAGACGCGAAACGAGATGAGATAGTCTCAAATGCACGATGGTTCTCCTCTTGGATCTACTCCTCGATCCCTGCAACCGGACGCCGATGCGGACGTCCTCTTTCGTACCTCTCACGGACGAATGGAAAGCACCACAACCTCGTGCTTATATCTTATTGCCGCCCGCCGCATCTGACAAGGCCGAAAATAGTTGCGATGTCAGGGTTTCGGCTCGCCGGACGCGGCCATCCGCGCGGCCCGGCCCGTCCGCCGGGACCCGCAGAAGGCGAAGATCATCGGCGACCCCCAGGCCTCCGGGACCCTCAACCGCCCGCAACGCAGGCCGAAGGCGACAGAAACTCCAGCAGCGGACGGGACGTCGGTCGACGCGGTGGGTTGTCAAGCCGGCTGCCGCAGGGTAAGCTGCCGCTGCGGTCGAAGCCGGCTGGACTGTGCGCAAGACCTGCCCGTCGGCAGGGCTTCCGGCGGTGGGACGTCCCGTGGCGGGCCCACGAGCCGGCCCTTCTCCTGGTGCGGGCATCCACCCGGGACGGCGCCGCACCTGAGTCCTTGGAAAGCCCCCGGCCGGGCAAGAACGGAAAGGCGGCATCATGAACAGGTATCTCTTCATCGTCCTCGCGGCGGTGTTGGCGTTCGCGGCCGGTCGCGGTCTGGCCGCCGCGGATCCACGGCCGAATTTCGTGTTGTTCTACCTCGACGACCAGCCGTACAACGGCATGCGATGCACCGGGGCCCCGCAACTCAAGACCCCGAACATGGACCAACTGGCCGCCGAGGGCGTGATGTTCGAAAAGTCCTTCGTCACCACGGCCATCTGTTGCAGCAGTCGGGCGAGCCTCTACACCGGCCAGCACCTGCGCCGCCACGGCGTGAAGGACTTCCAGACGCCGCTGACCGCCCAGCAGTGGCAGAAGACGTTCCCGGCCCTGCTCCGCAAGAACGGATACCGGACGGCCTTCCTGGGCAAGTACGCGGTGGGGGCCCCCATTTCCGGCAAGGTCCCGGCCATGCCCGCCGACGAGTTCGACCTCTGGTACGGTTTCCCCCAGATGATCGCCTTCAAGCAGGTCATCGACTCCAAGGAGCGGTACCTGACCACCGTGATGACCGAAAAGGCGACGGCGTTCCTCGACGAGGCCAAACCGGGCCAGCCCTTCTGCCTGATCATGGCCTACAAGGAGCCGCACGGCCCGCTGAACTACTGGGACCCGCAGTTCCCGGACCCGTATCCGGACACGGTCTTCCCCCTTCCGCCCACCATGACAGCCGACGCCTTCGGCGCCCTGCCGAAGTTCGTGCGGGAAAGCCTCGGCGCCCAGCCCTCCTGGCTGAAGAACCCCGACGCCTACCAGCAGTCCATGCGAAAGCTCCACGGCTACACCAGCCGGGCGGACCTGGCCATGGGGCGGCTGCGCCAGGCGCTCAAGCAGCGCGGGCTGGACAAGAACACGGTGATCATCCACACCTCCGACAACGGCTCGATGGACGGCGCCCACGGCCTCAACGGCAAGTGGCTCATGTACGAGGAGTCCATTCGCGTGCCGCTGGCCATCCTGGACCCGCGCCTGCCCGCCTCCACGCGAGGACGCCGCCAACAGATGGCCCTGAACATCGACCTCGCGACGACCATCCTCGCCATGGCCGGCGCAGCCGTGCCCGAGACGATGCAGGGGATGGACCTCCAGCCCATCCTGCGCGACCCCAAGGCCCCCGGCCGGCAGGACTGGTACTACGAACACCTCTTCAAGACCCCGCCCTCGCGCCGGCCCATCCCGCAGAGCGAGGGCGTTCGCACCGACCGGTGGAAGTACATCCGCTACACCGAGCCGACCCCGCCGGTGGAACAGCTCTTCGACCTCGACGCCGACCCGCTGGAGCAAAAGGACCTGGCCGCCGACGCCGCCCACGCCAAGACGCTCGCCGACCTCCGCGCACGGTGCGAGGAGTACCGCAAGACGCTGCGGTGATCCCGTTCCCAGGATTCCACCAGTTCGGAATGTGAACTATCTATAGGAACGGAAGATGGAACAGGCTGTCATCGTTCACTTGCCGCTTGATGACTCCAGGTTCGGCACCCAGGAACGGCGGGAGGCCCTATTCCAACTTGAAGACGAGTTAATTGAAGCCATTGAACTGGCGGAGTGCGGCGAGTTCGATGGCAATGAGTTCGGGGAAGGCGAATGTGTATTCTACATGTATGGACCGGATGCCGACGTGATCTTTATGGTGGTTGAGGTGGTGTTGAAGGAGTTTCCCGTGGCCCATGGCGGTTTTGCCATCAAGCGGTACGGGTTAGCCGACGACCCCAATGCCCGGGAAATCCGCGTGACGTGGTAGGTGCGTACCCAACAAGCGGGATAGAGTGAGAGCCCCCGGGCCCGCAGGCGCTTGGGGCTTGGGCGTGTTCGGCCCGCCTGGATGAACGACATTCGGGAAACCGTCGTGGGCTCTTGGCAAGTCGTGCCAGGCGGTCCATCAGACGCTTGCAGTCCTCCCGGAAGATGGATAGAGTGAGCCTATGCAAGCCGGGGAGATCATCCGCAAGACGCGCCGCCGCTGGAGCATTCCGTGGCGGGCGGCTGGATTGGGCGTCGTCGTGTGTTCGCTGGTAGTTGCCGGCCTGGTGTCTTTGTGGTACCGCGGCCCGAGGAGTCACCTGGAGGACGCTTCTGCTTCCGGAGCTAAACCGGGCGCTGCGCAGGGCCTGCTTCCGGATGCTCACGGAGACCCCGATGGAGTACCGTCACTCACGCCCCGCACGCCCCCAGGCCCGAAACAACCTGAGGCAGACACCCGGACGAGCCCGCTTGCACGAGGACTTGCTGAAACAGGGTTCGTGTTCATCGACGGACAATACATCGAATCGCCGTACGACGTTGCATTGGTGGATCATTCCATCCTGATAAACGGTCGCATCGTTCGGCAAAGAATCTCGCCGCAAACAAGGCCACGCCCTGGCCCGATTGCTCCGGGAACGGTGGCTGCGTGCACGCGGGATACGTCGGCAGCGGAGTTCTTTGACGCGACGGAGAACCGGGGCGCGCCCGTTGAAGAAGTGGAACGCGTCTGGGCGAAGTTGCGGAAAACACATGCACGAGATGAGGCTGTACGCAGGGTGGTGGACTTCGTCCGAGCCATTGAATGCGTGCGGGATATCCGTCTGGAAGAGAATTCTGATCGATTTGCCATAGAGATCTGCTTTTTCAACGGGGACAGGGGAGGCTTGGAATTGGAGGCCCCGCAGCGGCTTCCCAGGAAAGGACTGGCAGTAATGGAAGTCCTGGTAGATGAGCATGCGAGGATATTGCGGTATCTTCGATCGAATGCCTGTTTGTACTACGACACGGTCCTGGACGTGAACATGTGTTGGCCCGCAAGCGTAACCGGTAAGCTCCTCCCGCAGTGTATTCAGGCAATGACCGCCGGCATGGGAGAGCAGAAGACCTGCGAGGCGGTGGTCAATCTATTGGCATCTAATGCGACGGATGACACGAAGGCGTGGTATTCCCGTTGGGTCACGCGATGGGTGCGGGGTTTCAAGCCCAATGCTCAATTGATGGTGCGACTGGATTCGCTAGTAAAGGACCGGCGATGAATAGTTGTCGCAAAGCGCATCACTGGGTGAAGACGACAGGAGGACCGCAGTAGGGGCTTCTACTGTGCAGGGCGGGTGGCGGGTTGGCTTGCGGTGTGGCGTTGGGCGGCCGCGCGGAGGGCCTCGAGTTCGATCAGGAGCCCGCACTCGACAGAATATCCCTCGTTGTTCCGGACTGTCCATCTGTACTCAATCGCGTTCAGCGTCACCCCGCTGCTGTCCGTGCAGGCGACGAACATGAGAGGGGCCGGCCTGCCCTCGGCATCGTAGGGATAGCCTTCGCTGTAACTGCTGACGATTGTGCGCCCCTCATAACTGGAAGCAGGCCCGACGACATGCTTGTCCACCAGCAGCAAGGCGTGGGCGGACAGGATTTCCGGGCGCGAACTCAGGCAACTGCGGTCCAGCGGCGGACCGAACCGGGCGTCTCGCCTGAGGGCCTTGGCGAACGAGGTCAAATAGTCCACCGGCGCGGCATATTCAGACTCGATCAGTTCCTGGGTTACGAAACGCGGCATCGGATTGGTTTCCATGTACATCCAGAACGCCACGCTCCCGATGGCCAGGGCCAGCACGTAAACCACCAACTCACGGATTATGAATCGAAAGCCCCTTCCCGGCGCGGACTGTGGGTTGGTTTCTCGCTCCATCTTGCGTTGTCTGCGGCTACGGAGGCGCCAGGAGATCGTGGCCAGCAGCACGCCGAGAACGGACAGAGCCAACGTGGCCACGCGAACGAAGTCGCTGCGAGAGGGCAGGTCTTGGGAACTGGACCACAGCAGGAGGAGGGCAAAGACGCCCAGCGTGAATCCGAAGTAGAGCAGTCTCATGTGATCGGGTTCCTTTCGTAGCGGGCGAGCCGATGATTGTATCGCGAGATCCCGCTATGGGAAGCGGGAAATCGGCAACCGGCGGGAGGCTCCCCGAGTCATGAAGGGAACACCAGCGGGGCCGCCAGGCAACACAACCGTGGCGCGGTTGTGCAATCTTACGTGCGATTCGTGGAGCCCTTTCGCGTTTGGACATGGGAACGTGGAACTCGACAAGACGGAGACCCAGGTGATGATCAAGGCATGTGTAGTGTCGGCGATGCTTGTGGCGGCGGCCGTGTCGGCTGCCGAGCCGCCGAAGTACAGCGACGGCCGGCCGGCGGCAACGTTGCGAATGGACGCGAAGGACCACGGCATCGTGCTTCGCTGCGGCGACGGGCCCGGCAAGTGCGACGAACTCGGCGCCCGCGACGTGTGGGTGTTCGAAGCCGGTGGCACGTACTACATGCACTACGACGCCGCCGGGCCGAGGGGTTGGCTGTGCTCGCTCGCCTTGAGTACGGACCTCGTCACCTGGCAGAAGAAGGGCCCCGTCCTGGACCTCGGCCGGCCGGGCGACGACGACTCGAAGTCCGCCTCCTACGGCGTCACGTATCACGACGGCAGGGGGTGGCACATGTTCTACCTCGGCACGCCCAACGTGACGCCGCCGCCGAACCTGGTCCCCATGTTCCCGTACCTCACGATGAAAGCCAAGGCAAGCGCCCCGGGCGGACCGTGGATCAAGCAGAAAGGCGTGGTTCCCTTCCGGACGAAGCCGGGCACCTACTATTCGCTCACGGCCAGCCCCGGGCAGGTCGTCCGCAACGGCGATGAGTTCCTCCAGTTCTTCAGCGCGACCACCCGCAAGAGCGGCAACCCGTGCGTCCAGCGCACGCTGGGCATCGCGCGGACGAAGGACCTCGACGGGCCGTGGACCGTGGACGCCGCCCCCATGGTCCCGATCGAAGAGCAGATCGAGAACTCCTCGATCTACTACGAGAAGAGCAGCAAGACCTGGTTCCTGTTCACCAATCACATCGGCATCGACGGCGGCGAGTACACCGACGCCGTCTGGGTGTACTGGAGCCGCGACCTCAACAAGTGGGACCCGCGGAACAAGGCCGTCGTGCTCGACGGCCGCAACTGCACCTGGTCCCGCAAGTGCATCGGCCTGCCGTCGGTCGTCCCGGTCGGCAAGAGGTTGGCGGTGTTCTACGACGCCCCGGGCGGCGACAGCATGAGCCACATGCGACGGCATGTCGGCCTGGCGTGGCTGGACCTTCCGCTCTCGCCCCCGGCCGGAAACGGCACTGAATAGTCACGCGCGGCAGGAGCGGTGGGGGGGGCGCATGGCGTCATGCGTAGTCGGCCACGGTCATCTTAGGGGATCGCTCTGGCCCCTCAGTCCCCGGGAACGAGGTCCGGGTCGTCTTGCCCGCAAGGCTTGGCAAGGCGCAATCTCGGGTCTGCCTTCCGCGAGAACCTCAATGGTCTGTAGGGCGTTTACCTCAGTTTAAGAATCTGTAGAACGACAAGCGGAATTCTCTTGCCAGGCGCGACGCCGCACGAGTACCGTACATATATACTTCTCGCGATGCATGCCTTAAACGGGTCGGGACACACCAGGGTTTCACGGTCGGCGGCCACGGATGGCCACGGGCTTCTTAGTCTGGTGACACCATGCATGCGGAGACCGGGTCTCAGGGCGGAATCAGGTTCGTCACTCTCCTTCTTGCGGTAGTTCTTGCGCTCGGCCTGGCTTGGCCGGCGGCTGCTCGCGCGGGCCCTGTGGGCGCGGCGTCCCCGGCGCGTTGGCTTGGGCCCCTGGCACTGGCGGCCCCGGCGAAGGCCAAGGCCAAACCGGCCGCCAAGCCGAGCGCCCGTGAGGCCAGCAAGGCGGGCGCCGCACCTAAGACGGGCCAGCTTGCTCCGCGAGGCGAGCAGGCCCGCGACGAGAAGCTCTACAAGGCCCTCACGGCCGCCTGGTCGCAGTTCTACGCCAACAAGCTCAAGGACGCCGCCGCAACCGTCGAGCCCCTGATCGCCAGCGAGGTCGAGTGGGCCCGCGTCGAGGCGCTGCACATCCAGGCGCGCTGCCTGCACGCGGCCGGGCCGCAATACCACGCCCGCGCCGCCCAGACCTGGAGCCGCCTCCAGGCCCAGTCCACGCTCAACGCCAACCTCATCCGCCTGGAGGTCGGCAAGGCCCTGGCCGCCCTGGCCGCCAAGCCGAGCGCCGGCGAGGCCCCCAAGGGGCGCCCCGCAGACGCCGCCGCCACGCTCGATGCGGCCCTGCGGCGCGGCATCCCCGGTACGTGCACGCCCGAAGCCGCCATCGAGCTCGGCCGGGCGTACGTCGCCCAGAAACAGTGGGACAACGCCAAGAAGGCCTTCGAGTTCGCCATCGCCTACAGCCAGTCGCAGGCCAGGACCAACAAGGAACTACCCGGCTACGTCTACGACCCGTTCATCGCCGAGGCCAAGGAAGCCATCGCCCACCTCAAGTACGACCGCAACGAAGGGCGAGAGGAGTTCGAGCGGGCCGAGAAGCTCCGCGCCGACAAGAAGTACGCCGAGGCCGGCAAGCTCTACCAGGCCGTCGCCAAGAAGTACCCCGAGAGCACCTACGCCCCGCGGAGCGAGCTGCACACCGGCCACTGCCTGTTGGGCCTCGGCGAGCCTCGCCAGGCCGTCCAGCATTGGCAGAAGTTCATCTCCGCCCAGCCGTCCGGCCCCTGGCGCGGCCAGGCCTACAGCGAGATCATCGACCTGTGCCTCCAGACGGTCTTCGACCTGGACAACGCCGTCCGCTTCGCCCAGCTTGCCCAGAGCTCGCTCGGCCCCGCCCTGGGAGACAAGTCCGCCGCCGCCTCCTGGCAGGCGGGCATGTTCGACCTCCAGCTTGGCCTGGGCATCGTCGCCTTCATCCGCAACGACAACCCCGCCGCAGCCGCCGCCTTCGCCCGCGCCGCCTCCGCGGCCCCCAAGACCGTCAAGAAGAACTTCCCCGCCCTCATCGCCGCCGCAAAGGCCGGCAAACCCCTTCTTCCTCCCGAGGTCTCGGCCTTCGGCCCTGGCGCTCCGTCAGGCGCCGGCTCCCCGTCCGGGTCTTCCCAATCGACAATCCCCCTGGCGTTGGCGATGGGTCGCATATACCGCATCGCCGGCGAGGAGGACGCCTCCCGCCGCATGTTCGCCCTGGTCGCCTCCGCCAAGCTGGGCCGTCCCTCGCCCGCCCAGCTTGCCTACGCCCGCTTCGCCACCGGCGACGCCCTGGACGCCGACAAGAAGCACGCCCAGGCCAAGGACGAATACGTGGAATCCCTGAAGGCCTTCCCCCGCGGCTCCTGGCAGGACGAGTCCCTCTTCCGTGTCGCCCGGTTCATCCAGAACGAAGCGGACAGGAAGTACGGCATGGTCACTTCAGTGACCCATGCGAAGGACCCGGACTCCAAAGAAGAGCGAGAGCGTCTGAAGAAGCTCACCGACGCGAGCGCCGCCTCCCTGGAATACTGGTCGCTCCTCGTCCAACACTTCCCCCAAAGCCGCCACCGCGAGACCGCCCTCTTCCAGGCCGCACGAATCTTCGCCGACACCCGCAAATGGCCCGACGCCGTCGCCATGGCCGACAAGCTCGCGGCCGAATACCCCAACTCCAAGTCCGCACCCAAGCTCCTCTACGAGATCGGCGCCGCCCTGGCCGCCATCCAGCAATGGCCAGACGCCGTCAAGATCGCCGACCGCCTCGCCGCCGCCTACCCCAAGGAACCCTTCGCCCCCAAGCTCCTCCACGAAGTCGGCGCCGCCCTCCTCAAGGCCGGGAAGTTCAAAGACACCACCGACCTGGCCGAGAAGATGATCGCGGCCTTTCCCAAGGACCCGAACGGGCCGAAGCTGTTCTATGACATGGGGATAATGCTCTGTGACATGGCCGAAAAGGGTGATCCGACGAAGACGGAGACTCTGTGGAAGCACTCGCTGCAAGCGCTGAGCAGATTCTGTGCCTTGGCCCCGGATACGCTCGAAGCTGGTGATGCACACATTCGGCGAATCGATATTTCTCTGGAGAGACTGTTCGACCGTGCTGCCGCGGAATCACTGGTCCAGACAGCTACCTCTTGGGCCGACAAGCAAAGGCAATTGGGCTATTCCACGTCCGCCCCCGGAGGGCAGCAGCGACGACTCTTGGTCAGTTCGTGTTTCCTGCGGGCGGGGATCGTGGCCTACTTGGCCGGGGATTACGAGCGAGCTCGGAAGATGTTCGAAGCCGGAGGTCCAGCAGATCCTAGCAACGGCGACCTTAGAACCTTCGAGTTGGACGCCAAGGGCTTCTTCCTGCTGCGGAAGGCCATGCAAAGACGCATGTCGCTCTCTTTGGATGGCGCACTTGCCTCCGCTTCCGATGATCGACAGGCAATTGCCGTTCAGTTGGCCGATCTGTATCTATACATCGGTCACACCCCCAAGGCAGCCGCTCTGTTCAGCCGGATCAGTTCACAGGACCCTTCTTTGGGACAACGTGGGAACTCAATGCTACAATACGCTCAGCTTCAAACGGCCCTAATCCGGTCAGAGACCATCGGAGGTGCTGCGGACGCAATCCAGATGTACCGCACGTTCTATGATAAGCAGTACGCAGACTCGCGTTGGGCTCCTAAGGCACTGCTACGCCTGGGAGTGTTGACCTACAACACTACGCAGGATCCGGGAAAGGCCATGCCCCACTACGAATATGTCTTCACGCGATACCCCAACGACCAAGCGGCAGAGCGGGCTATGTACCTGTACTGCCTGGCTGCGGCACGAAAGGGAGACTCCCGACTCGCTCAGCAATCAGCCGAGCGGTTTCTGAAGAGTTATCCCACTAGTCCGTGGCGATCGCATGTAACGGGCATGCTCCAAGAACTTGGACAACAGCGGAAAGGACTGCACCGATGAACGCCGGAAGGTACGCTCTACATCTTGCTATGGTTGTGTTCTTCCCCGTCAGCGTTGTATTGCTATCGCCGCAGGTGTGTTCGGCGGATGCCACAGGAAATGCGGATCCATATTCCACGCCGGACAAGGCCAAGGCGCACCCGGGCCTGTACTCGGCTTCAGATGGACCCAAAGACGTCATGACGACGGACGTGCGTGGCACGGTCGACGAGAACGGCGTGTCTTCCCTTCCGGAGAATCCCACTGACAGAGGGGCGATCACATGGACGATTAGAGGCGTGACTGTAACTTTTGAGCATCGTTCTCCTGGATGGGGGTGCTTCTACGCAGTATCGGGAACACGAATGATTCGCCGAGATGGGCTTCGAGAAAACAGCAACAAGGCAGTGACGTGGCATTCCGCCTTTGATAACACAAAGATGCCTCGCATAGTCTTAGAGATCAATACCCTTTCCAGATTAGACGATTATATAGGGCTAGGTGTCACTTGGACAGAAGTTGATGTTCGACTTCTCGACGGAGAACCCAATCTCACATATACGTTTCAGGGACTATCAACGGTTGGAGATGGGCAGATAGCTGCAGTAGACAACGACGTGCACGAATTGAGTGCCGATGCCCCAGTCCATACTTTTCAGGTAACCGGGACCCACCCCGGGCTCATAGGGCTCTCAGTTACTGGGACAATTCTCCCAGTCACTTGGGCTTCGGGAGAGGTGGTTCCGCCCATTGCGTTGCCGTCCGGCGACCCCACAGTTAATCCCACGTTCCCCGCCAGTGCAGGTCCAAACGACACCAATGAGATCGTCTTCGGAGCTGGAGATGGCCCGCTCAGTAGCGCCATGCTCGTATGCGAAGCCAAGCGGGTATTGAAGGATCTCTCGAAGCTTCGCTGGGAAATAGAAGGGGACGATAGGGCAGAGTGGTATATGAATTACATGGGAGATCCCCGGATTGGTGTAGGCGGGAATAACTTCGCGCGTTACCCAAGCCTCCCGTCGAACAATGAGGGCTTTGGACTCAGAACTGTAGTTCTGACAGCCCCGGCCATTGGGCCAGGGCAAGGCACCCAGTTGTTCGAGTTGTTCTACCACCGGGATGCGACTAATCACCCTGACGGGCAGGCCGGGAGTCCCAATTGGTTTCACTATTGGCTACAGGCTCATCCGGATTCGAAGATTGAGTACGTTTACGTGCCGCTCCTTGGACAATTGGGGACAGCAGGTTCGTGGAATTACGAGAGTCCCGTGGATAAGCAGACTATCCTGATAGGCACGGCTCATCCCGCAGCGGGTCGCTCGTACACCGTAGGCAAGTACAGGTCCGGAATAGACAATTTCATAGCAACAGTAGTACATGAACAAAGACACCGGTTCCAATTGAGTGAGTTCGACGCTATGCTCGCTACTAGCGGGACTGATTCGTTCAGGTACGGATGGTCGATCAATCACGAGGTACATAATCACTGGACATTCGGTCCGGACGGGAAGTGGGGCGAGGCTGGGGAGGATGACGACTACAATGGGGTCACAGACGACGCTGTGCCCGAGCCGAACGATGACTGGCCACCATGGGAACTCGGGTACGGAGATGATATAGATCTCAGTCACCCCAATTGCAGAGATTGGCCAGCTACATGGACGTGGCCTGCTGAACAGTACAATAGTCTGCATCCGATAGAAGGCGACGCGGTTCAAGCCACTGACGCCGCTGTAAATGAACATCAATATGCCCCCTGGGACTGGGGGTATCCAGGCAAGAATCACAGGACGCTGAACAAGTGGGATGGGGAGTAATCTACCCCCGTCATGAAAGGATACAACAAATGCGGAAAGCTACACACATTGGTCAAGCCATCGTGGCCGTCGCGATACTTGTTACTGTCGGACACATCCAGACAGTGGGCGAAGACCTGAAGTCAACCGAAGGTGCCAAAGGCTTAATGTTGTCAACACGCGATGAGCGAATAAAAGCTGTTACCGCACTGGCGGGTAAATATGCTGCGATCGAGCGTGAAGTACTAGGACATCTCCAGGGTGAGGTTCGGAAAGGCACAACCAATCGTGAGTATTACTCGCCCCTCCACTGTGCTATTCTAACGGTCTCAGTGTGGCGTGTGGTGGAAGCAGAAAGTATCTTGATTTCAATTGTAGACTATCACCTGGACGCGTCCTCGGTTCCACTATTCGCCGACGTCGTCTCCCCTCAACTCTATCCTGCGGCGCTCGCACTTGTCGAACTTAGAGTAGACTCACGGCGCGTCGTGGAAGCAATCAAAACGGCTGCGGGGCCTGATCAGGTGCGAATTCTCACGTGGGTCCTCTTTCGCCGCAGTGCGGCCAACCTAGCCGCGAAGATGCTTGATGACGAGGCCAAGCGTTCGATAGGACGATCGAAGGACAACCTTCTACGCGCGGCTGCAACAATTGACAAAGGTGAGAATCTGCTGCAGACAGAGGCTTCCAAGTAGAAAGGATATGTGCGACATCTCCATACACAGGTTGGTAAGTGACATGGATGAGTGGATAGATTCAGGTATGAGTATCGTTATGCGTATGAAGAAGGACTTATGCAAAGCGGCAAGAGCATGTACTGCTCTTCGCACTGTTGCATGGATATTAGGCATCTTGATGGGCCTCTCCTCAGCATTGTGGGGTCAGGATGATCTACCCACCGATGCTCGTGTCATACCGGGAGACAGGCCTTCTGTGATTGTGGGGTGTCAGTATGGAACGAGATCTGTCCGACTATTGTCTGCACTTGTGTCGGAGTATCCGACGACGAATAGGATCGGTGTAGTTGAGGACTGCAAGGCTTCGCTGTATCGTTTTGGCGACGATGATGTTCCCTACGATATTCTGGCGTTGGCGTTTGCTCCTGACCCCCCGGAAAGGCAATATCGTGCAATCGGGTTTCCGCCAAATTCGCCGCAACCAGTTGTGGTGCCAATAGCCCAGGCACGGACAATCCTCGTCGTCGGCTCAGACAATCCCGTTGACAGCCTCACGCTCTTAGAGGTGCGCCGGATACTGGGGATGCCTGCGGTGGGAAGATCGTGGGATCATGTGCTGGGAAAGGGTGGTTCCGGATCGGTAAGAGTCTCTGGACCTCCTGAACAGTCGCCGTGCTTTGCCACGATTAGGCAAATGTGCATGCAGCATTGGTTGCCCGCTGGACCGAATTCAAAGAAGTTACACATCGACCGACTGCGTGATGATGTTCGGTGGAGCGAGAACCCCGAAGATATCACCAAGTGTGTCAAGGCGGCAGGCAATGCTGGCTTGGGGATCATATCCTTCCCGGCAAATCCCCGGCTTCAGTGGGGTGGTCTGAGGGCGTTGAACGTCGAAGTGGAGGGAGGGAAGCGCGTTGCCCCACGTCTAAGCCCGGGGGTTCAAGTGGAGTATCCGCTGGCGGAGACATTTGTGCTGTACGTTCACCCCAAGGCCATCAAGGGCTCAGAGGAGTTCATACGGTACTGTCTATCCGAAAAGGGGGCAGGTATCTGCGCTCGCTTTGGCTTGACAACGCCGTGGCACGAGCAGCAACACCTTGCCGAGCGGCGGATGGCCCAGGTAAGGGCGGGCGAGGGGAAGCAAGTCGGGGTCTCTGGGCGAGGCCTCTCTGCCCGGGTGGTGCATGAACTGGGCGAAGAGTACGTACGAGTGCGAGATGTTGTTCAGGTGTCGTATGCCGAGCATCCCTCTGAGTTACGCGAAGCGGATATCGTTCTTGACGACAGGCCCATTGTATCGCTCGCTTTGCCCAGCGGGCATGACCAGAAAGCAAACGCGGGATTGGGTGGGCGTTTCTGCGGGAGAGCAATGGTGTTCGCCGTTCATCCGGCGAACACCATGGAAATTGCGAGACTTGAACAGGCGCGGGAACTGTTCTCGCTGCTGGCCAGGAGTTGGAAGCCATTTAGCGGAGCTGATAGCCCCGTTCGCCGCTACGCCCCCTTCGCCTCAGACCCTGCCGCTAAGCTGTTTCACGAGAAGGTCCTTCAGCTGAGCCAGTGCGGGCCCATCACGCGGAAGAAGACGTCGGCGGAGGTGATTGCGGCGGTGGCGCTGGACCCGCAGGGGATCGCGTTTGTGGACTACACGGCCATCCCCAAGGACAACAAAGCCATCAAGGTGTTGGGCATCGTGACGGACAAGGGGATCGTCCGGCCGGAGCCGAAGACGATCCTCGACGGCACCTGGCCGATCTCGCAGCAGTACTACCTGTACGTGAACCCGAAGGCCAGCGAGACGGCCAAGGATTTCGCGAAGTTCATCGTGAGCGGGGCGTGCGCGGAAGTGTTCCGCAAGCACGGCATGGTGCCGGCCCCGCCGCAGAAGCTGGAATTCCCCGCGGCTGCTACGCAGCCGGCGGGGAATAGTAGCCAGTAGTTGGTAGCCGGCAGCCGGTAGCCAGTAGCCGATAGTCGGTAGTCAGGAGCCGGTGCGGCCTTTCCGGGCGACAGACTACGGGCTACAGGCTACAGATCACAAGCACGGGGTGGTTTATGAAGAAGGCAAGTCTGATCTCTGCGGCGTTGTGTCTCTGCACCTTGGCGGCAGGGGCGACAGGCGAGACGCCTGTCGTACCTGGGGGGGCGACAGCCGAGACGGCCGTCGTACCTGGGGACAAGGACTTCGAGATGCTGTTCGGGCCGGAGGCGGCGCGGGTGGCGGCGACGCCGGGGACGTTGGACGACGCGGCCTTCGCGGAGAAGGTGCTGAACGTGGCCCGCACGGCTGACAAGACGCCCGGCTTGCAGGCGATGCTGTGCCTGAAGGCGTACGAGTACGGCATTCGTCACGTGACGGGTGCGACGGCGGCGGGCGAGGCGATGAAGTTGCTGGGGGCGAAGAACCCCAGGCGGCTGGCTGGGTGCCAGGAAAAGCTGATCGCGGCGCTGGACATGCGGTTTCGCCAGGGCCCGGCGGGGGAGAAGTCCACGGTCGGGCGGGAGCTGCTGGACGTGCTGCTGACGGTGGCGGAGCGGAAGCTGCGAGGTCACAAGCCGGACGAGGCGGAGGACCTGTTTCGCCAGGCGGCTGGGGTGGCGGGGCTGATCGATCGGTCTCAGGTGGCGCGGATTCACGCGCGGATGCGGATCGCGGCCCACAGGGAGCAGGCGGGTCGGCGGGCGGCGGCGCTGGCGGAGGCGGTGGCGAAGGACCCCGGCGACGCCCGCAAGCGCAACGACGCGGTGCTGCTGTACGTGGTGGACCTGGACCACGCGGGCGAGGCGGCCAAGCTGGTGGCGGCGGACATGGACGAGCGGCTGCGGACGTACGTGCCGCTGGCGGCCCAGAACGGGCGGGACGTGAGCGAGGCGTCGCTGCTGGAGCTGGCGGACTGGTATCGCGACCTGTCCGGGCGGGCCGGGCCGGTGGGGCGGGCGACGGCCCTGCACAAGGCGAAGAACTACTGCGAGCTGTACCTGGCGATGCACGAGTCGGTGGACGCCGGGCAGTTGAAGGCGAAGATGATCCTGGGCGACGTGCAGGGGGAGATCGGCAAGCTGGGGCTGGGCTACGAGACGGACCTGGCCCCGCTGGCGCTGAGCGGGGAGCAGGTGAAGGCCGCCAAGGCGAAGGAGAAGGCGGCCGAGGCCAAGAAACTGGCGGCGGCGAAGGCGGCGGCGAAGGCGGCGGCGAAGAAGTCGTCGTCGAGCAAGAAGAAGCCGGCGGGCCCCAAGGGGACGTCGAAGAAGCCGGCCGCCCCCAAGGGGGAGGCGGGCGACGTGACCTGGCAGGGCGTGTCGGCCTCGCCGGGGGCGGGCAAGACGCCCACGGCGGGCAAGGGTTCCGCCGGGGGCAAGCCGGGTGCGGGCAAGGCCGGCCCGGGGGACAAGGGCCCGGCGGAGCGGAAGCCGCTGTTCTCGCCGGAGGGGATCAACGTGCCGGCGGTAGACGCGGCGTCCTCGCCGCGTCCGCAGGGGCAAGACAACGCGACGGGGGCGTCGCGTCTGGAGGACAGCCAGGCCCAGGGGCGGGACGCCCCTGGTACACACGGGCGAGACGCCCGTGCCACGTCCGCGGCGGGCCGTGCCACGCTGGAGGGGGCGGGTGTTGCTCCGGAGGCGGCGGCGCAGGCGGCGGCCGAGGCGAAGCGGGGGCGGGAGCAGTTGAAGAAGGCCAACGCGATCGGGGTGTTGAACCTGCCGCAGTGGCAGCAGGCGTGGTGGCTGACGCTGGAGGCGAAGGCGTGCTACGAGCGGGCGGCCGGGCTGGACCCGCAGCGGGCGCCGGCGCCGGGCGAGCTGGCGGCCTTGAACTCCGCCCTGGAGCGGCTGGGCGGGATGGGGGTGGAGTTGTTGCGGCTGGAGGCGGGCAAGCAGAAGGCGGCGGTCGTGCCGCTGCTGGTGACGGTGCGGAAGGACGAACAGGGGCATTGGGGTCCGCCGGCGGCGGTGGCGCGGCTGAACGCAGCCGTCGATGCGGTGCTCAAGACGCGGGATCAGATGAAGGGGGTCCAGGCGGCGGCGTTTCCCGAACTCCAGGGGCGGGACGCCCGTGCCACGCCGTCGGCGGCAGCGGCGGCGATGGCGAAAGCGGTGGACCAGGCGGATCGGATCGACCCGCCGGCGAACCTGAGTGCGGCGGGGCGTCAGGCGTTTGGGGAGTTGTTCCCGCCCGCGGCCGGGGGACACCGGCTGAGGCCGATCGGCGGCGGAGGGGGCTGAAAGTGACGGCCCGGCGGGGGGATGCGGGGGCGGCTATCACGGCGTGATAATTTGCCGGGACGCAATGTCCCATTTGGGGTCTCAGTGTCCTGTTTCTGCGCAGGTTTGTCCGATAATTCCCGGTTGTCCGATTTATCTTGTAATGCTATAAACAGTTTAATAACAGTCAGTTGTGTCGTAATCTGGTCGAGGAATCACCCTTCCTTGATTTTTCAAAAAATGGGACGTTGGCCCTCGGGACGGCGGGCCGGCGGTCGGCAGGCCGGCGGCGGGGGAGAAGTCACTTTCCGGACGGATCGTCGCGTTGGAAAAGCGGGTACTCGACGAAGTCGGCCTTGGCGGCCGGGGCGGGCCCGCACGAGAGGAACATGCGATTGCCCGTGGGGTCGAAGACCACCGAGAGGATGTTCATCCGCTGGAGGACCTCGTCGCAGGCGAGGACGGCCTGGAGGTCCTTGGGGCCGAACCGGCGGGCGATCTTCCTGGCGGCCCAGGTGACGGGCCAGTCGGCTGGGCCGACCATGCGGTCCTTCCAGCCGGCCTCGCGGGTGGCGTGGTTGGCGTTGCTGATCATGCCGTCCTTGGCGGCGCGGACGCGGGTCTCGCGGCCGAGGATCTCGACGACGGCGGCGGTCCTGGCGGCGGCGTCGCTGATGAGGACCGATCCGTTGCCGCTGGGGGTGGCCCGGCGGATCAGGTCGATGGCTTCGGCCAGCGTGGAGCAGGTCCGCAGGACCCGCTTGAGGGTGAAGAAGGTGGGCTCTCCCGCGTGGGCGTGGCCGTCGCTGCGGAGCTGGTTGAAGGCGACGGTGATGCCCTTGCGGTTGGTGCCGGTCAGCACGCACGTCAGGCCGGGGTAGGTCAGGGCGAGGTACTCGATGCCGCCGGCGGGCCTGACGTTCAGGATGAGGTTGTTTCGCTGGAGGGGGTGGTGGGGGTAGTCGGGCCAGTCGAGGTTGCGTGCGTGGAGGAGGTGTCCGTCGCGGCTGGCGGGCCCGAAGACGGCGATCTGCCGGCAGGCGGGCCCGCTGACGAACTGGTAGAACAGGTTGAGGAAGAGCAGGTCGTCGTAGTCGATCCCGCCGGCCTGGGCGAGCGCCTTCATCTCGGCGACGTCGGCGGGGTCGAGGGCGGCGGCCATCTCGCGGGCCTGCTTGTAGATCGTCTCCTTGGTGCTCAGGCGCATGAGCCGCACGGTGTTCAGGAAGGTCGGGTGCAGGCCGCGGATGACCTTGCCGTACTTGAGCCCGACAGCGCGTCCGATCTGCTCGGGCGTGCCGGCGGCGTCGAGCCGCTCGGGCTTGTACAACTCGCCCGCGCGCAGGGGCGGGGCGACGGTCGTCAGGCCAAGCAGCGTCAGCAGGGCGATCGTGGTCGTGCGCAGGGCGGCGGTGCGGCAGGGCCAGTCACCTGGTCGCAACGTCCGTGTTGCCGTACTCATGGCGCGTCCTTGTCAACGAACAGGCTCTGCCGGCGGAATGGGGAAGGTGGCCCCGCCGGCGGGGTAGGCGACGACTCGCTGAGGCTTTTCGGGTCCGCCCAGGAGACGGTCGGCGTGTTCGACGGCCTGTTGGACATCGGCGAACAGCGGCAGGCCGGGGAATCGGCCGATCTCTTCGACCAGCCTGGGCGAGACCATGAGGATGCGGTTTCGATGGAGGGCCTGGAGGGCCATGCGGACGAAGAAGGCGGCGTCGCCGGCCAGTCGCGGCACGAGGCGGGTGACCAGGCCGGCCAGGGCCTCGGGCCCCAGCAGGCGGACCAGGCGTCGCATGGTGGTCGGACCGAGGGGCCAGCGGCGCGGCACGTTCATGCCGTGCAGGCCCGCCTCGCAGCGGGCCAGGCAGATGATCACGCCGTTGGGGCGGGCGGCCCAACGGGTGTTGGGGATGCTCTTGAAACACTGCCACAGGTCGTAGTCGCGGGGATGCGCGTTGGTGATGAGCACGTCGGCCGGTCCGGTCGGGACGATGCCGCTGGCGACGGCGCACTGCTTGGCGACCATGCGGTAGGTGGGCAGGACCTCGCCCGCGGCCACATAGGCGGGCAGGTCATCGCCGTCCAGCAGGTATTGCAGGGCGAACGTCTTGCCGCCCATGGCGTCCAGGGCGGCGCCGGCCCGGTCGATCACCGTCCGCATGGGGTTGCGGTCCTCGTTGAGTCCGACCAGTTGGCGGGCGGCCCGGTCGATGCCCAGGCGGTGCAGGCAGCGGATGGTCTCGAGGAAGCTGCAGCCGGGCACGAACATCTTGTAGCCCCCGCCGAAGCCGGCCTGGAGATGGGGCGAGACCGACGAGATGACGACCCGCAGGTCGGCCTCGACCAGGGCCCGTTCGACGCGCACGTCGACGCCGGCGAACTGCCCGACGCGGACGTATCGCCGGCGGTCCTGCCAGGGATTGCTCCGCCACTTCAGTGCGGCGCCGACCTGCCCGAGCTTGACGGCGGCCTGCTCGGCGGACATCGGCGGGTGCATGCCCGTGGCGAAGAGGACCTCGACCTGGTCGAGGGGGATTCGGGCGAAGCGGAACTCTCGCAGGACGAGATCGAGGATCTGGGGCAGGGGGCTGTGGCGGGTGGCGTCTTCGAGGACCAGGACGATGCGTCCGCCGCGTCGGGCGGCCAGCAGCTTGGGCAGGCTCAGCCCGGACGAGGGCTGGCCCAGGACCATGGCGACGCGCTCGGGCCAGTCTTTCCCGGCCGAGCGCAGCGCCGGCTGGGCCACCTGGAGCAGGGTCCAGTTCGAGGGCAGTTCGATGCTCAGGTTATCGCGGCCCCAGGGGACCGATAGTTGCGTCATACTCGTTCCAGTCGCCGGTTGCGGTCTTGCGCCCGGCGGGGGCGGCGGGCCGCCCAGGCGGGCCACCGCAGGCTACAGCCGCCGGCCCACGATCACGTGATAGACCCCCAGCGGCTCGGGGATCGTAACGAACTGCCCGAAGCCCGCCGCGGCCATCAACTCCCGGATCTGGTCGGGCGAGCGGTACGTCATGTGCAAGCCGAACACCCGCCGGAGGAACCGGTCGTTCCCATGGGCCCGCGAGAGGCTGTTGAACACCATGGCCGTACCCGCGGGCATGATCGTGGCGGCGCAGCGGGCGATGTCGGTCACCTGCTGGTCGCCCAGGTATTCGCAAATCCCCAACATCTTGACCACATCGACGCGCTCGGTCAAGGTCTTAGCCACGTCTCGCACGTCGCCCTGGATGTAGCGCATGCGGTCGGCCATGCCGCAGCTCTCGGCCAGGGCCCGCCCATATTCGAAGGCGTCGGTGCTGAGATCGACCAGCGTGGCGTGGGCCTGGCAGTTGCTCTGGAGCAGGGCGTCGAGGATGATCTGCCCGGGCCCGGCGCCCAGGCACAGGACGTGGGCGGGCTGGTGGGTGGACTGGTCGATCAGGCGGGCCAGCAGCCTGGCCCCCAGCCGGCGGCGATTGCGAAGGGCCATCGGCATGGCCCCGGCGTTGACGAGGATCTTGTCGGCGATCTGGGAGCAGTGCCCGTTGTAGCTGATAACCATGGACCGCCAGCCGCCGGGATCGGCCCAGTTAGCGGCGGCCAGTTCGCTCTTGGTCAAGCGCAGCATCCCCCGCAACAGCCCAGCGGGCATGTAGTTAGCCAGCGGGTTGATAAGCGCCGCCTTGACCAGTCGCCTCAGGCGGCTGGGCTTTTCAAACACCACGTCCGAAACCCATGACTCCATCGATCATTCTCCGGGGGACGCCCCAGTATAGTGGCTGGGCCGCTGTTAACCCAAATGCAAATGAGGGATCGCCCCAGACTAAAGTTTTCTTGCGACCCCCGCCGATAACAAGTCCTGTACCACCTGCCGCCCGGGCGGCTTTTCCGTGCCCCGAACGAGGAAGCGTGATGAACAAGCGCCAACTGATTGACGAGATCGTGTCGTTCAACCCGACCGCCGAACCCGGCTTCCTCGCCCGGTTCGAGGACGGCGATCTGCGTCTGTACCTCCAGCATCTTCGCGAGGCCAGGCGTCCGCGGCTGACGGTCCGTTCCGGTCGCTATGACAAGTACTTCCAGAACGTCCGTCCGCAGGTGGACCAGCGTCCGGTTGCCCGCCCAGCCGCCAGCAGCACCTGGCGGATCGAGCCGGCCAGACAAGTCGTCCATGCCGCCCGGGACGCCGCTTCGTGCGGACCGCTTCTCCAGGCTGAGCCGCCCGCCAAGGATGCCGCCGCCGAGGTCGAACTGGACCGCTTGGCCGACGAGGACCTCGACCTGGCTATCCGCAGGAACGCCGAACTGGCCGCCCAGGCCGTCGCGGTGGAGGAACAGCCCGTCGAGGCGTCCGAGCCGAACCTGGTCGAGGACCAGGAGGTCCAGGCCCCCTCCGGCCAAGGCGATACGGAAGAAGTCACCGCCGAAGAGAAGGCTGCCCTCGCCTGGGACGGCGGGGAGTTGGGCGACGCCGGCGAACTTGACGGCGAGTTGGACAACCAGGCCGACGAAGAGGTCGAGCCGTTCGTCACGGTGATGAGCGTTCCCGCCGACGCCATCCAGGCGGTCGAGCAGGTGCTGTCGGCCTCGCAGCGGACTGTGCACGCGGGCACGACAGCACAGGTAGACCGGGAAGACCCCGACACCGCGGACAGCCGCGACCAGGACCGCGACGAGTTGCCTGCCGGCCAGACGAAGGAGTTGATCTCGGCCCTGGAGGCCGACCCGCCCGAGCCGGATATGGAGCCCTCGGTGCCTCCTGCCCGCTCGCGACGCATCCACAGGGAAGAAAGCGACGCCTGGCTCTTCTGAGCGGGCCTGGGCCACGGATACGTTCAATACTGAAAGCCCACCCCTAACGGGTGGGCTTTTGTTGTTGGCATGGCGCGAACCCCTTCCGGCCGCGACTCCCCGAGCGTCTGCGAGGTGAGGACCGCAATCGCGCTGGTTTGCTCTGTGTCGTCTTGAATGCGGGCCTCCCCCCTGATAGGCTCGACGCAGGCGACAAGGAGAGCGTATGAAGACCGTGACCATGTTGTATGGCTGCGAGGGCATGCAACTCCGCCTGCCGGCGGCGGCGGACGTGCTCGAAGGCCAGCACGTGGTCCCGGTGAAGGACGAGCCAGCCGCCGTCCGGGCGGCCCTTGCCGGTCCGATCGGCTGTCCGCCGCTGCGGGAGATGCTGGAGCGGCGCCGGCCTTCCAGCGTGGCGATCACCGTCAGTGACATCACGCGCCCCGTGCCCAACCGCCTGTTCCTGCCCGCCCTGCTGGACGAACTCAACGCCGCGGGCGTCGGGGACTCTTGCGTCATCATCCTGATCGGCACGGGAATGCACCGCCCGAGCACGCCGCTGGAGCGGGAGAACATCGTCGGCCCCGACGTCCTGAAGCGGGTCCGCGTTGTCGACCACCGCAGCGACCAGGCCGACTCCCTGGTCCGCCTCAGCGACGATCCGCCGGTCAGCGTCTGTCGCGCGTTCGCCCAGGCCGACTTTCGCATCGTCACCGGGTTCATCGAGCCGCACTTCATGGCCGGCTTCTCCGGCGGGCGCAAGGGCGTGTGCCCGGCGCTGGTGGACCTGGCCACGGTGCAGCGATTCCACGGCTACCAGACCCTGGCCCATCCGCGGGCCGACAACGGCGTGCTGGAGGGCAACCCCTGTCACCGGATCGCCCTCTCGGTCGCCCGGGCGGTCGGGGTGGACTTCCTGTTCAACGTAGCCGTCACGCGCCGGCGGCGGATCGCGGGCGTCTACTGCGGCGACTTGGAGCAGGCCCACCGGGCCGGCTGCGAACAGGTGGCGGCGTGGACGGCCGCCCGCGTCGACTCGCCGTACGACCTGGTCGTGACCTGCGGGGGCGGCTCGCCGCTGGACCAGACCTTCTACCAGAGCGTCAAGGGCATGTGTACGGCCAGGCCTGCGTTGGGGTCGGGCTCGACGATGCTGGTGGTCTCGCATTGCGGCGAGGGCATCGGTTCGCGGGCCTACAGCGAGCTGATGCTGCGATGGAACAACGACTGGCGAGGCTTTCTGGCCGACATTGCCTCGCGCCCCGAGCGGACGGAACTGGACCAGTGGCAGTTCCAGATGCAGGCGCGGGTGCTGGAGCGGATCGGCGTGTCCGCCCTTCACTTCGCGAGCGACGGCGTGCCGGTGGACGTGCAGCGGCGGCTTGCGGTGGCCCCGCTGGAAGGCCGGGGCGACGCGCGGGAGCGGGCCCAGCGCTTTATCGACGACTATGTCCGTGACCGCCCCGGCGCCCGCATCGCGGTCATTCCGGACGGGCCGTACACGATGCTGGTTTCGTAGCCTCCAGCCGGAGGGCGCGAAGGACGCTTCCGGCGTTGCCACCGCCCGCGCGTCAGCGTAGAATGCACCTGCCGCATAAGGAGACCACCATGGTTGCCGTTCGGTTTTCCGCCGCCTTGTGCCTTCTGGCTGTTTCGCTCGCCTGGGGGCAGGCCGCCACGCCCGCTCGACCGGGCGACGCGGTGCCCGAGGACGTACTCAAGGACATCAAGGCCAAGTTCGTCCCGCCCGCGACGATCATGTCGCCCCAGGAGAAGCTCCAGATCCTCACCGACCGCATGAAGGGCGTGCTGCGCGCGGGCTCTGCCGCCGAGGACAAGCACCCCCAGGCGAAGAACCTCCACGAGGTGCGGGTCCTCATGTTGCAGGCCGCCGGGTTCCTGGCCGGGCGAGACGAGGAAGGGGCCCAGGGCTCGCTGCTCGGCGTCGCCCAGCGGATTCTGAAAGGCGACGCCCCCCCGGAAGTGAAGGTGGAGGCCGACCGCGTCCTGACGGGCGAGCGGCTCAAGACCCTCAGCGGCGAGAAGCTCCAGCAGGAGATTCGCGACCTGGCCAAGCGGTTCAAGGACACGCCGGCGGCGGGGGCGGCTGTCGCCTACGCGGCCATCCTGGCCGTCCAGCACCGCCAGACCAAACTCCGCGACGAGTTGCTCGGCGAGCTCGAAGCCAAGTACGCCGACACGAACCCCGAGATCACGGGGCTGCTGCGCCGCATGGGCAGGAAGGTCGACGTGGGCAAACCGTTCCAGGCCGAGTTGACCGGCCTGGACGGCAAGAAGCTGACGCTGCCCAAGGACCTGTTGGGCAAGGTGGTCGTGATCGACTTCTGGGCCTCCTGGTGCCCGCCGTGCGCCGTCTCGGCCCCCGAGCTCAGGCAGGTCTACCAGAAGGTCAAGGACAAGGGCGTCCAGTTTGTCGGCATCAGTCTGGACCGCGAGAAGACGGCCGTCGAGGACTTCGTCAAGCGGCTTGACCTGGCCTGGCCCCAGACGTTCAGCGGCCAGGGTTGGGAGGATCCGACCGCCTCGCGGTACGGCATCCGCTCCATCCCGAGCCTGTGGGTGGTGGGTCGCGACGGCAAGGTGACCTCCAGCGACGCCCGAGCGCATCTGGAAGAAGAGATACAGAAGGCCCTGGACGCCGAGACGAAATGAACCCGCTCCACAGACCGATGCGGAACTGGGCCCTCGCGACGATGCTGGCGGCCCTGGCCTCCGGCGGCTGCGGGCGCTCGCAGCAACCGGTCGTTCCCGCGGTGGATTTGAAAGAGGCGGAGATCGCCCGCCTCAAGGCCCGCATCGAACTCCTCCAGAACGAGTTGGACTCTCTCAACGGGCAGCTTAAGGAAACCCACGGGCGCGATGAGAAGTTGGTCAACGCCATCCGCCAGCTTCAGACGCGGAACCGCCAACTGGAGGAGCAGGTGCGGGTGCTGGCGACCGCTCCGGCGGAGCGAGACACGTACAAGGCCCGGGCCGAGACGCTCAGCGCGTACGTGCTTCGCCTGGAGGGGGAGGTCAAGCGGCTGGGAGGGACGCTGCCGCTGCGCGGCGGAAAGCCGACGGCACCGACGAAGTGATCCAACGATCGCGGGCCGGTCGGAGAGGGGCTTGGCTTACAGCAGCAGCCACGCCAGCAGAACTGACGCCCACGCCCCGGCCGCCACCAGCAGCCATTGCAGGACCAGCAGGCGTTCGCGACGGGTGGCGAGCCACCGCCGCGGCGAGGCCGGCACGCCGGCGGTGAGCGCGGCGTCGGCGGCGGGCAGGGAAGGATCGTCGTGGGGCAGGGCGCTGTCCGGCGGGACGAGCACGCCCGCGGGCAGGTCTTCGTGCGGGCGGTGGGGCGGCTGCATGAGGTCCAGCACATCTTTGGGCCAGGCGAAGTCCGCCCCTCGCCGAACGCGGTCGCTGCGGTACTGGCCCATAGGCAGGGCGGGCTGCTCGGGCGGCGCGGACGAGGCTTCCGGCGGCGTGGGCGCGACGGCGGGCGCGGGCTGCGGAGGCGGCGGATCCTGCGGCAGGGGCGACTTGCCTGACGCGGGGGCGGGCGAGGCGGCGAAATGGCCTTGGCCGTCCAGCGCTTCGATCTCGCCGGCGGCGAACGCCTCGAGGACGGATTCATCGCCCGCTTCGGCGGGCCCCGCTTTGTGGGGATCCTCGTTCATGGGCGTAGATTCTACCCCAGGCCACCCCGGCTCCGCAAGCGGGCTCTGGTGGGCGGTCCACGCGAAACCTTCGGGCGGCCTTGAGCGTTGATTCCGTGCCGTGGCAGGCGGTAGACTGCGCCCCATGCGTATCGTCGTGACCGGACAAGTCGGACTGGACAAGCAGGCGTTCCTGGAACGCGTGGCGCGAATCGTGCGTGACCAGCACCGCGACCTGACGCTCTGCCACGTCGGCCAGCGTATGTACGCCGAGGCCCCGGACGTGGCGCCCGGGCGAATCCTGGACCTGCCCCTCTCGCGCCTGACCAGTCTGCGACGAAGCGTCTTCAAGGACGTGCTCGCCTTGTGCGAGCGGTCGGCCAACGTCATCATCAACACCCACGCCACGTTCCGCTGGCGCCACGGCCTGTTCTACGCCTTCGACTACGACCTGATGAAGGCCCTCAACGCCGACCTCTACGTCGTGCTGGTGGACAACATCGACCGCGTCCACTACCGCCTCCGCCGCGACGGCCACGCCGACCACACCCTCAAGGACCTCATGGTCTGGCGCGAAGAGGAGGTGCTGGCGACCGAGTTGCTGGCCCAGATCGTCCGCGGGCACGGCTGCTTCTACATCGCCAGCCGCGGCGAGCAGGACGAACGGTCCGACTGCCCGGCCATGCTGGCCAACCTGCTGCTCCGGCCGAACCTGCGCAAGGCCTACCTGAGCTTCCCCATGTCGCACGTCAGCAGCGATTCCTCGGGCGCCCTGCTGGGCGAGATCGAGACCTTCCGCCGGGAGATGAAGCGCCACTTCACCTGCTTCGACCCGGGCGACGTGGAAGAGAAGTTCCTGTGCGCGATGGCCCTGGAGGCCGCCCGCGACGCCCACCGCACCATCGAGGTCGGCCCGCCCGGCGAGCGGGCCGTATTGGAGACGCACCAGGTGCTGGACATCATCTCCGACATCGACGGGCAGATCTACGCCCGCGACTTCAAGCTCATCGATCAGAGCGACATGATCGTCTCGCTGGTGCCCGCGCAGGCCGACGGCAGGCCCGCGCTGTCCAGCGGGGTAGAGCGGGAGTTGCAGCACGCTCACGAGGCCACCAAGGACGTGTTCGTGATCTGGCGGCCGGGGGCGGCGCCCTCGCCGTTCGTCACTGAGACCGCCACTCGCGTCTTCCGCTCGGTGAGCGAGGCGGTGCAGTTCTTCCTGGACAACGGATTCATCCCGCCGCCCGCGGCGGGAGGGCTGTTCCAATAAGAAAGGCCATGCGATGGAGACACGTAACGTGAGGTGCGGCATTCTGGCCGCGATCGTCGCCGCCCTGACGCTCGTTGCGGCGGCAGGGGCGGCTGAGCCCGCCGGCTTCTTCCAGGTCCGCGACGGCATCCCCAACAGCCAGTACTTCTTCAACGCCAACATCGTCGGCAACCAATACCTGTTCTTCCTCGGCGACTCGGTGCTGGCCGGCACGGGCCTCAAGGACGCCAACCTGCGGTACTCGGCCCAGATGGTCAAGGCCTTCAAGAAGCACTTCCCGGAGTCGGGCATCATCGAGACGCGTCACATGCAGCCGGGCGGGAGTTGGTATGCGCTCTTCCGCTGCGCCCGCGGGCAGGCGGTATATGGCGAGGTGATCTGCAGCGGGCATCTGGCGATCGTGGACATGGCCGGCGGCGACCGGGGGACGGACCTGGAGCAGGTCAAGCTCGCCCTGGAAGGCCTGGTCCGCCAGATCACGCTCTACCGCGCCACGCACAGCACGATCCTGGTCTACACGCTCACCGACGAGATGTTCCGGGACTTCCGCGCGGGCAAGACCCCGCCGTACATCCAGATCTGCGAGCAGATCGCCGACCACTACAAGCTCCCCAGCCTGAACCTGGCCAAGTACGCCGCCGACAAGATCCTCGCCGGCGAGATCGACTTCGACAAGTTCTCGGCAGACGGGATCAACCCCACCGACGCGGGGGCGAAGATCTACGCCGAGGCGGTCGCGAAGTTCGTGGATGCCCTGATGGCCGCCAACCCCGTCCCGGACAAGCCCGCCAGGCGCGTCCTGCCCAAGCCGCTCTTCGAGCAGACCGACGACCGCGGGCGCATCGTCGCCTACGAGGATCCGGCCGTGCGGACCAGCGGCCAGTGGAGGAACGGCCAGGAGAGCCCCATCCGCCCGTTCCGCCACCTGCTGGTCAGCGACGAGAAGGGTGCGTCCCTGAGGCTGCGGTTCAAGGGTTCGGAGATCGGCCTGGTGGACCTGGTGGACAAGGACTCGGCCGCGCTGGAGTACAGCGTGGACGGCCAGGGCTGGAAGAAGTTGCCCGCCCCCGCGAACCAGGCCGGCCCGATGCTTCGCCCGGTCTCGCTGGGTCGCGGGCTGGGCCGCGAGGGCGAGCACGAGGTGGCGGTCCGGGTGGCTTCGGCGGGGACGGTGCGGATCGGCGGGTTCCTGCTCAACGGCACGATTGCGGACGCCAACGCGGGGCTCAACACGCTCCAGCGGATCGACGCCACCTACGCGGGCATGGACCCGATCACGTACAAGCCGCCGGCTGGTCGGTTCGCGAACATTCCCAAGACGGCGGCCAGGCTCCGCGAGGGCGGGGAGCTTCGCATGGTGCTGCTGGGCGACAGCATCATGGGCAACACGTCGGCCTCGCAGTTCGACCTGCTGATGATGCGGCGGTATCCCAAGTGCAAGGTCATCAAGATTTCGGCGCTTCGCAGTTCGACCGGGTGCAACTGGTATCAGCACGAGAATCGCGTCGAGTCGTACGTGCTGAAGCACAAGCCGGACCTGCTGGTGATCGGCGGAATCTCCAACGGGCAGGACCCCGAGCCGGTCCGCTCGGTGGTGCGCCAGGTGCGCGCCCGCATGCCGGAGGTCGAGGTGCTCCTGCTGACGCCGGTGTTCGGGGCGATGCGAGACGCGCACATCCGCACCTTCACCCGCGAGATCGACACGACCAAGCCCAACTTCCGCTGGGGCATGCAGAAGGTGGCCGCCGAGGAAAAGTGTGCGTTCTTCGACATGACCGGGCCCTGGTGGGAGTACATCCAGAACAGCGGCAAGACCTACGGCTGGTTCATGGGCGACGCGGTGCACGCCAACGCCCGCGGGTGCCAGATCATCGGCCGGCTGCTGGACATCTGGTTCAGCGAGAGTTGAAGGCCCGGAACTACTTCGCCTTGGTT
Source organism: Planctomycetota bacterium (assembly GCA_022705325.1). Taxonomy (GTDB): domain Bacteria; phylum Planctomycetota; class Phycisphaerae; order SM23-33; family SM23-33; genus MWDR01. The sequence continues at coordinate 49,090 of JAKJER010000022.1, forward strand.
CTCTCGAGAATCTTCGCCTTCAGCTCCGTCGCCTCGGCGTCGTCGGGCTTGATCCGCAAGGCGTTGCTGACGGCCTGGTAGGCCTGGGTCAGGCGAACGCGATGGGCGGGCGAGAGGTTCTTCTCGGGCGTGTTCTGAAGTGTGTCGCGGGCGAACTTCATGTAGTACTGATACAGGTCTTCCTTGCGCTGGTCGGCGGCGGAAGGGGCCGGTGGGGGAGACTTGGGTGGCTCGCTCTTCGGCGGTTCGGTTTTGGGCGGTTCGGTCTTGGGCGGGGTGCTTTGGGGCGGTTCGGTCTTGGGGGGCGTGCTTTTGGGTGGGTCGCTCTTGGGCGGCGAGGAGGGCTGCTTGCCCCACTGGAGGATTTGTTCTCGCAGGGCCAGGGCTTTGCTGTCGTTGGGGTTGATGCGCAGGGCGTACACGACGGCCTGGTAGGCCTGGCCTAGTCGGACCCGCTGAGCGGCGTTGAGGTCTTTCGCGGGCAGGTCTTTGAGGATGGCCTTGGCGGCGGTCATGTACTTCTCGAAGGCCTGCTCTCGCTGGATATCGGCAGGCGACTTGGCCGGCTGGGCGGGCTTGGGCTCGACCTTCGGGTCGGACTTCGGTTTGACCTTGGGCTCGCTCTTAGGCTCGCTCTTGGGCTCACTCTTGGGTTCGCTCTTGGGTTCGCTCTTGGGCTCGCGCTTAGGTTCCTTGGGCGGCTCGGCTTTCGGTTCGGTTCCGGGTCTGGGCGAGACGGGCGGCTTCGGCGCCGGCGCGGGTTCCTTGTTCCAGTCCAGGATCCGCTGCCGCAGGGCCAGCGCCTCGGCGTCGGTGGGCTTGGCCTGCAGGGCCAGCAGGACGGCCCGGTAGGCGTTGGCCAGTTGCGTCTTCTGGACGGGCGAGAGGTTCTTCTCCGGCAGGGTCTTGAGAATGTCCCTGGCCGCGTTCATGTACTTCTCGAAGGCTTGCTCGCGCTGGATCTCCGCGGGCGACTTGGGCGGCTGGGCCGGCGCGGGTTCGACCTTCGGCGGGGTCTTCGGTTCCGGCTTGGGCGGCTCGGTCTTGGGCTCGGTCTTCGGAGCCGGTCTTGGCGGCTGCGAGGGGCGGCTGTAGGCCTCGACGATCTTGGCCTTGAGTTCCTCGGCGGCCTGGTTGCGCGGCTTGTAGATCAGGGCGCGGTTGACCATTCGCAGCGCCTGGCGGAAATTGTCGTCGCGTTCGACTCCACCTCGCAGGGCGGCCTGGTAGTACTTCTCAGCCTCCCTCATGGTCTGGTCGAACTTCTCGTCGAGCGGGTCGGGCTTCTTCGGCTGGGCAGGCTGGGTCGCCGGCTGGGGCGTGGGGGGTTGCGGGCGAGGCGGGGTCTTGGGCTGGGTTTGCGGCACGGTCCCGGGCGGCTGGACGGGCTTGTTGATCCGGTCGACGATGGCCTTCTTCAGGGCCAGGGCCTGGGAGTCATCGGGCTTGAGGGTCAGTGCCCGCTCGACCTGCTTGAGGGCATCCTGGAGGTCTTCGCGGTTGGATCGGGAGAGCAGACCGTCGTTGGGCACCTTGCGGACGGACGTGCGGGCCCGCTCGAGCAGACGCTGGAAGTCCGCGTCCAGCTCGGTCGGCTCTTGCTTCTTGGTCGGGGTGGGCGGAGAGGGCGGTCCGGGCGGCAGGGCGGGCCTGGTCGGCGGGGAGACGATCGGCGGGGGGCGAACGGGCCGCTCCGGTCCGGCGGGCGGCGTGACGGGCTGTTGCTTGCCCCAATTCGCGATCCGGTCGCGCAAGGCGAGGGCTTCCGCGTCCTCGGGCTTGATCCGCAAGGCGTAAGCGACAGCCCGGTCGGCGTTGGTCAGATAGACCCGCTGCTGGGGCGTGAGGTCCTTGGGGGGCAGGTTGTTGAGGATCTTCGTGGCGAAGTCGACGTACTGGCGGACAGTCCGGTCGGCGGGACTGGGCTGGGCCGGCGGCGCGGTGGGGGGTTGCTTGGTCGGCGGCTGCTTGGTCGGCGGCTGCTTGGTCGGCGGTTGCTTGGTCGGCGGTTGTTTCGTCGGCGGTTCGGGCGGCGGGACGACGGGAGGTCTTGGATAGGCTCTGGGCGAGTCGACCCGCCCGATGTAGACCTGGATCCGGGCCTTCATGCTCAGGGCGTCGCGGTCGGCTGGGTCGAGGTTCAGTGCTCCCTCGACCAGTCCCAGCGCCTGTACGAGGCGGGGGCGATGCTGGCGGGTCAGGCGGTGCTCATCCAGCGGCTGGAGCATCTCGCGGGCCTGGTCGAGCAGGGCGGCCACCGTCTCCTGGTCGCTGCGGCGGATGCGCTGTTGGATTTCCCGCCGCCGCCCCATCGCGTGGGGGTGCCCGGGCATGATCCGCAGGGCGTCCTCGACGATCGCCAGGGCCCGCACCAACTGGGCCCGCTGGGAGGAGTCAAGGTGGTGGCGCGGCGTCAGGGCCAGGATCGACTCCACCTGACCCATGAGGTAGCTGAAGGCCCGCTCGCGGTGTCGCGCCTGTTCGTGTGCGATCACCCACTCGCGCCACTGGTCCTCGGCCCGTCGCAGCTCGACGACGATCTCCTGCCGCCTTTCGATGGTCAGTGCCCGCTGGTAGGCGGCCACCGCCTGCTCGTATTCCTGCTGCTGGGCCAGGCGCCTGGCCTGGTCGATCACCTCCTGCTGGCGGCGCTGGTCGAGATAGGCCTGCTTCTCGTCGCCCGTCATCTGGAGCAGGCGGGCCAGCTCGTCCAGGGCGCCCTGGAGGCCCATGGGGTCGTCCGCGGAGACCTCGCCCGTCTGCACGATCTCGCCGCTGGCGGCGTCGACCAGGCGGGCGGCGGCTGTCAGGTTGCCCAGGCGGACGACCGTTCCCAGCACCAGGTACCGCACGCTTCGGATCTTGCCTCCCGACAGCTTGCCCGGGTCGTCCACCACGCCGGCCATCGAGAGCTGATGCTCATTGAGCAGGGCCAGCAACTGCGTCCGCTCGACCAGTTGGAATCGCTCGGGGGTGAACTTCTGGAGGAGCAGCTCCGCGACAGCCTGCCCGGCGTCGGGGATCTGGACGTCGCCCTTGACGGCGAAGTCCAGGACGGCGATGCGGGGGCGGTTGACCTTTTCCTGGGCCTGCTGGAGCAGGAGGCTGACGTCCCGGTCGTCCTGTTCCTTCAGGGCGTTCTGGAGCAGGAGGATTGCCGTGGTCCAGTCCTTTCGCCCGAAGGCGTCGACTCCGGCGTCGCGGTAGCGGATGAAGCGGGCCTCGCGCTGGCGTGCATCGGCCTGCTCGTCTCTCTGGGCCTGCTCGGCGGCTTGCTGCTGGGCGGCCTGCTGGCGGGCGGCGAGTTCGGCCTCGGCCTGGGCGAGCTGGTCGGCCAGGTCCAGGGCGACGTTCGTGTCGGCATAGCTGAGGATGGCCTGCTGCCCGAGTTGTCGGGCGGCCTGATAGTCGCCCGCGGCGTTGAGGGCGCTGATCTGGGTCAGGGCGGCCACGGCCTGGGCTTCCTGTTCGCCGCCGGCCGGGGCGGTGGTCGGGGCGGTAGTGACCGGTTCGGTCTGGGGCGCCGGCGCGGTGGCGGGTGCCGGTGCAGTCGTCGTCGGCTGGGCCGGCTGATCGGGAGCGGTGCTCGGCTCCGCGGGTGACGGCTGGGTCTGCGCCGCCGCGGGTGGGGACTCCTGTCGCTCGCACGCGGGCAGAAGCACCCCGATGGCCGCGAACGTCAACACGAGCAGTCGGACTCGGAACGTTCCCCGCGTCGCAGACAGAGCGTTCATGTTCATGCTGGTATTCTACCCTCGATTTGCCAGTGGGACCAACGGTCTGGGAAGTTACATCGTTGCGGCCGCGGTGGCCACGCGCTGCGGGCGATGGCCTTTTCTGCGGCCAGGCCATCCGTATAATTGTGGCATGACGACCGTGCAGGAAGATCTGAAGTTGATGCGCCCGTGCCCCGAGTTGAGGGACGACTTCTTGGCCATGTGCATCGAGTACGTTCGGCAGGGCAACACGTGGGAGCGGGGCATTTTCGGGGAAGCTCAGCGGGACTTTGCCCGCTACCTGCGGCGCGTGGACGAGATTGCCGACGGCGTCAACCTGCCCCCCGGCTGGGTGCCCCAATACACCTATTGGCTGGTCCGCAGCGGAAGGCAGATCGTGGCGGTCAGCCATTTTCGCCCGAACCTGCACGAGCGCGGACTCTACGAGGAAGGGCACATCGGCTACGGGACCAGGCCCAGCCAGCGGGGCAAAGGCTACGCCACGATGCTCTGCCGCCTGACCCTGCTCAAGGCGCGCGAGCTGGGCTTGCGGCGCGTCCTCATCACCTGCGACGCCGACAACACCGCCTCCGCTCGCGTCATCGAGCGGAACGGGGGGCAACTCGAGAACCGGGTCCCCTCGCGCGAGACAGGCAAGCTCAAGAGCCGGTACTGGGTGGAGCTGGACGAGTTGTCCCCGGACTTCTAGCCCAAACGCAGCCGGGGGCGGGCGGGGCGCAAGAAAGGCCGCGAGAACCAGGCCCGGCGGTCCTGCCGGCTCACAGCCAGAAATCGGATCGGAGCGGCTTGCCTTCGCGGGTGGCTCGGATGAACGCCTCAACCTTGCCCAGATCTTTCACGCCGGGCGCCTTCTCCACCCCGCTGGCCACGTCCACCGCCCAGGGCTGGACCAGGTCGATGGCCCCGCCCACGCAGGAGGCGTCGAGCCCGCCGGCCAGGATGATCGGTTCGAGGCCCTTCAGGGCCCCGGCGGCGCGGGCGGCGGCGACATAGTCCCAGTTGAATCGCGTGCCGGTGCCCCCGCGCGCGGACGGGTCGTAGGCGTCCAGCAGGATGCCCGCGGGGGCGACGCCCTCGCCCAGGCCCGCCATCCAGGCGTGGACCTGGGCCAGCCAGGATTCGTCGCGGACGCGGAAGGCCTTGATGCAGGGACAAGCCACCTGGGCCAGCAGATCGGGCGGCTCGTCGCCGTGGAGCTGGACGCAGCCGATGCCGGTTCGTTCGACCACGCGATTGATGAGGGCGGCGTCGGCGTTGACGAACACGCCCACCGTCGCCACCCAGGGCGGCAGGGCCTGGACGATCTGGCGCGCCTGCTCGGGCGAGACCCAGCGAGGCGAATCGGCGAAGACCAGGCCGATGGCGTCGGCCCCCATCTGGGCGATTCGCAGCGCGGTCTTGGCGTCGCGCAGGCCTTCGATCTTCACGCGTACTCGTTGCATAGCGGGCATGATACCACGCGCGCGCGGGCGATGGAACCGTGCAGCGTCAAGCCGCCCGTGCGGCGGCAAGAGACTTCATTTCTGCGGGCCGATCCACCCCTTGCGGCGGAAGTAGATCAGCATGATGCCGACGACGACAGCCATCAGCGCGAGGGCGAGCGGGTAGCCGAAGTAGAAGCGCAGCTCCGGCATGTTCCAGGGCGAGGACTCCGCGCTGAAGTTCATGCCGTACAGGCCCGCCAGGAAGCTCAGCGGGATGAAGATGGTGGCGATGATGGTCAGCACCTTCATCACCTCGTTCATCCGGTTGCTGAGGCTGGACTGGTACGCGTCGACCAGGCCGGAGGCCAACTCGCGAAACGTCTCGACCATGTCCATGACGTGCGCGACGTGATCGTAGCAGTCGCGGAGGTGCAGGCGGGTGTCCTCGGTGAGCAGAGGGATGGGCTCGCGAAGCAGCCAGTGGAGAGACTCTCGCTGGGGCCAGACGACGCGCCGCAAGGCGAGCAGGTCCCTCTTGGCCGCGTGGATCCGTGAGATCGCCACCGGTGAGGGGTGGCGCAGCACCTCGTCCTCCAGCGCCTCCAGGCGCTCGCCGAGCTCCTCCAGGACGGGGAAGTAGTGGTCGATCACGGCATCCAGGAGGGCGTAGGCCAGGTAGTCGGCGCCCTGGCTGCGGATTCGTCCGGCGCCCTCGCGGATGCGGTGGCGGACCGGGTCGAGGCAGTCGCCCACCCGCTCCTGGAACGTCAGCACGAATCCCGCCCCGAGGTAGATGCTGATCTGCTCGCTGTCCAGCCGCTCGCCCAGCGACATCATGCGGGCGACCAGGAACAGGCAGTCCTCGTACCGCTCCACCTTGGGTCGCTGGGGCACGTTGACCAGGTCCTCCAGCACCAGGCGATGCAGGCGGAAGATGCCGCCGAGTTCCTGGATGGTCTGGACGCTGCCCAGCCCGTCCACGTTCACCCAGACGACCGGCCACTTGCCCAGCAGGTCGCGCAGCTCCTGCGGGCCGGCCACCTGGCGTTCCAGGACCTTGTCGCTGCTGTAGGCGATGACGCGGATGACGGGCGGGGCGGCCTCGGGGTCCTGGACCAGCGTGCCCGGGGGCGCGCCGGTCGGACTTCGCCGTTTCCACCGCCGTTTGCGGTTGGCCTTGTTCGACATGTCTTGTCCCTTTCGATCTTAGCGGCCGGCGGCTGCGGCCTGGGCGGTCGGCGGGGCCAGTTCGATGAGCACCACCTCCGGCGGGGCCAGGAAGCGGATGGGCGGAGTCCCGCCGCCTTCCATGCCGACCCCGCGCGTGACGTACATGCTCGTCCCGTTGACACGGTAGGGCCCGCTCTCGAACCGCTTGCCATATCGGGACAGCGTGATCAGGGCCCCATAGAACGGCAGGGCGATTTGCCCCCCGTGGGTGTGCCCGCAGAGGTACAGGTCCGCGCGCCCGGCTGCGTCGTAGATCGCACCGGGGTAATGGTGCAGGAAGATCACCGGCTGGTCCTGCGGGATGCCGGCGGAGAAGGCGGCAGCCTGGTCGGTGAGCATGGCGCTGAGGCCGGCCAGCCGGACCCGCCTGCCGTCGAGGTCCAGGGGGACCACCTCGCGGGTCAGCAGGGTCACGTTGATTTCGCGGTAGAACTCGTCGGTGGGCAGGTGGAAGTCCCAATTGCCGCGGACGGCGTAGGTGGGCGCGACGCAGGCCAGTTGGCCCAGGCAGCGGCGGAGGTTGTCCAGCCCGTCCGTCCGGCTGAGGGCATCGCCGCCGAAGAGGATCAGGTCGGGCTTGAAATCGCCGATCGCCTCGACGATCCGATCCTCCAGGCGGCGGGTGGAGACGCAGTGGAGGTCGCTGAGGAAGGCGACGCGAACGGGGGACGACCCGGCGGGCAGCTCGGGGCACTCGATCCGCAGTCGGGTCAGCGTCAGGCGGTAGGGCTCGACGAGCCACCCGTACGCGATGCACGCGGCGCCCAGGCCCGCCAGGGCCAGCAGGATCCGATGCGTCCAGTGGGCTCGGCGCGACAGCCGCGGTGCGGGCCGGCGCAGCACCGTCCGAACGAGTGCCCGAGCCAGGATGAGCGTCGACCCGCCAAACACGATGGCCACCCCGGCCACGAAGGCGAGCAGCACGGCCTTTTCCCACCAGGTCATGGGCAGCAGGATAGCGGGCCGGAAGGGGCCAGGCAAGGGGCGGCTGCACGGGCGGGGCATCGTTTTTTTGTCCGCGGCTTGATATTGGCCTATCACGCGGTGCTATGCTGAGATAGACGACGAAGGCAAAAGAACACAGAGGCGTCAATACATGCGAAAGGATTTCATCATGAAGCACAAGACAACATTGGTGGTGACGCTCGCCCTGCTTAGCGCGTGGGCGCTGGCGGCGTCGGGAGAGGCGCCGGGGGCGGACGACGATCACGCCCACGGGCGCAGGCGAAGCGCGGCCGGCCGGGAATGCCGGTCCGAGTGCACCGACAAGCTGGCGGCGGTGAACCAGCACCTGGACGCCGCCGTCAAGGCGATCGAGGCCGGGGAGAAGGAAGCCGCCCTCAACCACCTCAGGGCCGCCCGCACGACGTTTGCGGACATGGGCAAGGCGTGCTCGGCGTGCGCGGCCCACACCGGAGGGGGGGAGAAGCTGACGTCTGCCGGCAGCGACCTCGCTAACACTCACTGCCCGATCATGGGGGGCAAGATCGATCCCGCTAAAGTCACGCCGAGCGTGACGCGCGAATGGCGGGGCAAGAAGGTCGCGTTCTGCTGCCCCCCCTGCGCGGGCAAGTGGGAGAAACTGACCGACGAGCAGAAACAAGCCGCCTTGGCCAAGGCGACTCAGGCCCCCGCGGCGACCCCCGCCCCGGCCCCCGAGCCAAGGAAGGGCTGTTCGAGCAAGGGGGGTTGCTGCTCGAAGTGACCAGGCAGCCAACCCGGATCCGGCCGCCAGGGCCGGTTCATCCGATGCCTCCGGCCCAAGACGAGTCCTGCTCGTCTTGGGCTGTTTCTTGCGCGCCGTACTTGCGGATTGTTCCCGGATTCACAGTCGCAGGCCATGAAACGCCAAGCAGATACCGGAGACCGGTTGGCTCGGGGAGGGGCCGAAGGGCCCTATCCCGGCTTTCGCGCGTGTCTCCAATAAATGATTCCCCTGAGCGTTAACCCAGTCAACCTACACAGGCGCGTTGGTGACCTCAAGGACGGCGCAACGCCACAAGAAGGAACCCAGAATGGCCATTGACGTACGGAAGATCGAGAACGACACCGCGGCGGAGTTCTTTGTCACCGGGTTTGGGGAACCCGGTCTGTCGCTTCAACAGCAGGCGAAGGAGATATTCTCGGCTATACGGGATTTCCTCAAGGACCAGCAGGCCGTCATCGTGCAGGAACGGGTCTTTCTGGACCCCAAGGTGATGGACGAGGTCAAGGCTATTCGGGCGGAGGCCTACGGAAGCCTGGATGACGGCGTGTCGCCTTCGTACCTGAGCGACCAGCTCAAGAGCGGGATTCAGTTGGCCGGCGTGCAGGTCCACGCCGTCCGCACCGCCCGGAAGATCGAGGTTGTCCGGTATGCGGACAAGCCCGTCGGAAGGCTGATTACCAACGAGCAGCGCTTCCTGGCGCTGACGGGCCTGTTCGCCTCGCCCGACCTCTCGCCGTCCGAGCAGGCCAACCAGATGCTCGCCCAGGCTGACGGGGCCCTCAAGCAACTCGGCAGCAGCCTGTTCTCCATCGCCCGCACGTGGATGTGGCTCGAGGACATTCTCGACTGGTACGGCGACTTCAACAAGGTCCGCAATGCCTTCTTCCGGAAGGAAGGCCTGATCACCGACGAACCCCAGAAGGACCGCCTGCCCGCCAGCACGGGCATCGGCATGAAGCCGGCGTTCGGGCCCACCTGTATGATGGACCTGGTGGCCGCCCTCGCGCCCGGCCAGAAGATCGACTACCTGCTGGCCGGCGGGAACCAGGACTCGGCCTTCAAGTACGGCTCGGCCTTCTCGCGGGCCTCCTCCATCGCCACGCCCGGCGGGCGGACGGTCTACGTGTCCGGCACGGCCTCGATCGACCCGCAGGGCCGGACCGAGTTCATCGACGACATTGAAAAGCAGGTCGATGCCACCATCCGCCACGTCCGCGCCGTCCTGAAGAACATGAACTGCGGCGACGACGACGTGGTCCAGGCCATGATCTACTCCAAGACGCCCGCCGTTGACAAGCACTTCAAGGAGAAGTGGAACAAGGCCCTGCCTTGGCCCCAGGTCACGCTGGTCTGCGACGTCTGCCGCGACGACCTGCTGTTCGAGATCGAGGCGGCCGCCTGCCCGGGCGCCAAGAAGATCGTCTAAGCCGCCGTCCCGAGACCCTCAACATCAAGGCCCACGGAAAGCATCACGCCTTCCGTGGGCCTTTTCGTGCGCGACTGAATTACGGTTCACGCGGCTTGGCCGGTTCGTCACTTGCGCAGTTCGTCGAGACGCACTTCGGCGCCGTTTCGTTCCTTGCTGAGCTGAGCGGCGGTCATGAACTCCACGATCTCCAGCGTCTCCAGCGGATCGACAGGCGCCTGACGGGTGTGGAAGAACTTGGCCATCGTCTCGCACAGTCCGGCGTAGTTGTAGCCGGCCTTGCCGCTGTCGTACTGGCCCTGCTCGCCCTCCAGGCGGATCAGGGGCCTGTAGTCGCCCTTGGTCATGCCGCGGAAGACCCCCACCCGTCCGTCGGACCAGGTGCCCACGGTGATGTCCGCGTCGCCGTCCTGGCTCCGCTTGAGGCTGACGCACCCCCGGCCCATGACCGTGTAGAGCGTCTCGACGCCATGGATACCGTACCAGAACAGATCGGGATGATGCGGTTCAAAGTGCAGGGGCGAGCTGGCAGTTGCCTTCTTGAGTTTGCCCACGCCCGTCTCGGTCCGCAGGCGGAGGATCTCCGGCTGGAAACGCGCGCACGAGCAACTGAAGAAAGGCACCTTGGCCTGCTGGGCCAGGCGGATCAGCTCGCGGGCGTCGGCCAGGCCGGCGGTGAAAGGCTTGTCGATGAACAGCGGCTTGCCCGCGGCGATCACGGGCCGGGCATGGGCGAGGTGCGGACGTCCGTCCACGCTTTCGACGAGGACCACGTCCACTTCCTTCAGCAGTTCCTCGATGCTGTCTGCGATCTTGACGTTGTACTTCTCGCGGAGGGTCTTGACGTACCCCGCGACGCGGTTCATGCTGGCCGCGGGCATGTCCGCGCTGCCGCCGGGGAAGGCGGCTGTCACCTTCACCCGCCACTGGGGGTTGGCGGCGAACAGGCCGGTAAAGGCGGGCACGTGCGAGGTGTCGCAGCCGATGATCCCTGCCCGCAGGTCCCGCGTGGCCCAGTCGGGTGCGGGTTTGGCGGCCGGCGGGTCCGCGGCGAAGGCGCCCGCGGCCACAAGGAAGATCACTACCAGGGAGAGAACCGACAGGCATCGGATCGACATGGCGTACTCCTGACAGCCGGGGCTGGTCGGTCGGCTGCAAGTGCATCTTACCTGGCGGGCCGGGCTAGTTCCACGGGAAAACCCGGCTTGTCGCCCCGTCGGCAGGTCGATATGATGGGGAAATGAGGTTGCACCCCAAACAGGTTCGACAACCGCCCAGCCAGGGCGACAGGCGCCACGGGTTCACTCTCGTGGAACTCCTCGTGGTGGTTTCGATCATTTCGCTGCTTCTGACGCTGCTGGTCCCGTCGCTGGGCCGGGCCAAGCGACTGGCCCGCATCGGCATGTGCGGGTCCAACATGCGCCAGGTGATCCAGGCGTTCGCCTCCTACGCCACCCAGAACCGGGGTCTGCTGCCGCCGCTGGGACGGCTGGTCAACAACAAGCAGATGCGGTACGTCCACTACTGGACCGAGGTCGCGGGGACCGACACGGGATGGGTGAGCTTTGGCCGGCTCAGCCAAAGGCGCCTCCTGGACCCCCATGGACACGTCTGGTTCTGCCCGCTCCAGAGGGCACAAGGGTTGATCTGGCCTGGAGGTAACCGCTCCCACGAGAACAATGTTCCAGGACCCAAGAACACCTTCCTGATGGATGAAGACAAGTCTCTGGGTTGGACCTTCTGCCGGGCCGGGTTTCACCGACGCACCCTCAATGAGACCAAGTCCACCGACTGCATGCCCATGGCAGACGTGGGGAACCGGGCCTTCCTGGCCGACTCCTTCAGCACGCCCTCGCAGATCGTCACCAGCCATGGCAACAGCGTGAACGTGGCCTACGGCGGGGGGCAGGTGATCCTGCAGCCGCTGGACCCTCGCGAGTCGCTGATGGCGGGAATCTCCAACAGCTACAGTTCAAGCAGCTATCCGATCATCGACGAGATCTGGGAACTCTTCGACGGACGATAGAAGCGTGGGCGGACAGCAGTTCTTGGCCCGCGCTGGCGGACATCGAGAAGACGGGTCAGCAGCCTGAGGTGGACATGAAGAACGCCGCAACACGGCGCGGCGGTTTCACGCTCGTGGAACTGCTGGTGGTGATCGCCATTCTGGCGTTGTTGCTGTCGATCCTGACGCCGACGCTGGGGCGGGCCAAGCGTCTGACACGGATAAGCGTGTGCGGCTCGAACCTGCGCCAGGTGACGCAAGGCTTCGGCGCCTATTCCAGCCAGAGCCGCGGCTTCCTCCCCCCGGCCGGGCGGTTCTACAACAGCCAGCAGATGCGATACGCCCATTACTGGACCGAGGGCTATCCCTCCAGCGCGACCACGCCCCTGATGCACGGCTGGCAGAATTTCGGGCAGCTCAGCCAGATGCGCCTCCTGGATCCGCAAGGGCGGGTCTGGTTCTGCCCGCTCCAGAAGGGGGAGGGCCTGACCTGGCCCGGCGGCTTTGACACGCACTCCAACAACGTGCCAGGGACCCACTCCTCCCTGCCCAAGAACAACGTCCTGCTGGACGACGCCAAGCCGCTGACCTGGACCTTCGCCCGCGCCGGCTTCCACCGGCGGGTGCTGGGGGAGAAGTCCCGCACGCACTGCCTCCAGTACTCCCTGATCGGCTCGCGGTCCTTCCTGGCCGACTCCTTCAGCGTGCCCAGTCAGGTCACCGCCAGCCACGGCGACAGCGTCAACGTCGCCTACGGCGGCGGGCAGGTCGTGCTCCGGCCTCTGGACCCCCGCAAGCCTCTGTTGGGCGACGTCTCCAACGTGTACGACGGCGCCACGAGCAATCCCATCCTGGCCCAGATCTGGATTTCATTCGATCACTGACCGGTTCGGCCTGCTGGCTCGGAGCGCCCCAGACGAGAACCCCCGCAAGCCTTTGACGGGCGGGGGCTCATTTCATAGACAAGGGCGGAGTTGAAACGCCGACACCGTGAGTATCAGTCCCGGTCGAGTTCCCATGCGCAACGTCCACCAAGACCCGGGCGACACGTACTGGAGTCGGGCTCGCTATTTCAGCTTGATCACCAGCGACACCGGCTGCCCGCCGGGGAGCGCAAGTGTACGCTGATTAGGGCGGTCCGCAGGGCCGGCCTTCGCGTCGCCCTTTGTCACGGACAGTTCCGCGATCTCGGAAGGCAGCTCCATCGCGATGGTCTGCGGCTTGGCCGAACTCAACGTGACCTCGATCCGCTTGCCGTCCCACTGCAGGCGCCCGATCTGGATCGCGCCGCGGCAGAGCACGCCGTCGACCCGGCCGGAGGGCCAGGCCGCGGGCAGCGCGGGCAGGAGTCGGATCTTGCCGGGGTCGGACGCAATCAGCATCTTGATGATCACGGCCGGCATGCCGCCGCTGATGTCCATGTTGAACAGCGAGCGGTGGTTGTGCATCGAGGCCAGGTTGTTCAGCCAGAACCGGTTCACGAGGTGCCGGAGGCAGTGGTAGGCCAGTTCGCCCTCGCCGAGGCTGGTGGCGGTCTGCCCCAGTTGCACCAGCCCGAACGACATGAATCCGCGCTGGTTATTCCGCCAGTGTTTGTCGAGCTTGTACTCGATGCTCTTCTTGAACGCGGAGCGGAGTTCGGGGCTTTGGGCGATCTCATCCGGCAGGCCATCGAACAGCGGATAGAGCTGCGAAGAATGGCGGTGACTGTCCCGGTTGGTCAGCCGCGGGGTCAGCCACTCCTTGATGATGCCGTTCTCGTCGATCATATACGGCGGCATCTTCTCGATCATCTTCTGCCACACGGGGATCTTGTCGCCGTTCCTGCCGAGTTCGCGCGAGGCGGCGATCAGGTTGGTCAGCAGTTCCTTGGCGACCGCCACGTCCATGGTGGCGTTGAAGGAGCCTTGGGAGTTCGTGTTGCCGGGGGTGTTTTCCGGCGACTGGGTCGGCGAGAAGATGAACTTCCCGTCAGGCCCCTCGTAGAGATAGTCCTCGAAGAAAAGGGCGGTCTTCTCCATGAACGGCAGGGCGTGCTCGGCGAGGAACTTCCGGTCGCCGGTGTACAGGTAGTAGTCGTAGAAGAAATGTGCGGCCCAGCCCGCGCCGGCGACCCAGAAGCCGCCGGCGAAGTTCGGCGCCAGGGCGTTGTTGAACCCGTTGGTCGTGCTGCGCGACGGGAGCACGATGCCCCGCGCGCCGAACATGTGCTTGGCGTTGATCTCCAGCCACGGGACGATCGACTCGATGTAGGACGTGTAAGCCAGCATCAGCTCGGGCATATTGCCCATCATGTTGGCGGCGATGGCGGAGGGCACGTTTCCGTTCTGGGTAAAGTCGCTGGCCCAGCCGGGGACGTAGGTTCCGCCCCAGCACCCCTGCAGGGTCGGCGGAAGCTCGCCGGTGCAGGAGATGATGTTGTAGCGCCCCGCGTCGAACTCTTTCTCGATCAGCGCCCGGTTGGGGTTGTCGTAGGTGGAGGCCTCCAGCAACTCCTCCGTGGTCCGCTGATGGTCGGCGCCGCCGCCGATGTCCAGGCGCATCCGGTTGAACAACTCGCCGTGGATCTTCGCGTGGGCGGCCAGCAACCCGGCGTAGTCAGCCGGCAGAGCGCCAAGCGATGCCTTCATCTGGTCCATCTTCGGGGCGTCGGGGTCGTAGAGCGGGCGGATGTCGACCAGGACCAGGACCTGGTCCGCGCCGCGGATGACCAGGGTCGTCTTGTCGCGGACCGACCGCGTGCCGCCGGTGCTCACCACGCGGGCGGCCGCCTCCAGCTTGTGGATGCTGCCCGGGTAGGCCTTGGGGAACGAGTTGCGATAGGTCAGGCCCCACTCCTCGGCGCCCGGCTGGATGTCCGAGACGTGTTCCTTGAACACGGCCTCGGACTGCTGGACCTGCTTGGCCTCGAGCTTGTCGCTGGGGCGGCGCGGCTCCATGGCCATCTCGCAGTTGACCGCTCCCCGCGGCCCGCTGATGCACAGCACCGCCACGCCGTCCTTGCGCGAAACGAACAGGCGCCGCTCGAACACCCCGCGCTTGTCCGCCCAGTGCACCGTCGCCTGGCCGGTCTGGAAATCCACCGACCGCGCGTAGTCAGAGACCTCCCCGTCGGCGTCCATCTGGATAGTCAGATCGAACGCCGGCACGAAGGGGTCGGGGTACATGAAGCCGTCCTGGCCCGACAGGTCGAAGGCCAATTGCGAGGCCTGCTTGTAGAGCCCGCGGTCAATCAGCCGGCGGATCTCGAACAGCCTGGCCGAGCTGTCCGGCGGCATGGTCGGCGGGCCCTTGGGCAGGAACAGCCGCTCGTGCGTGAAGATGATCCGCTCCTGCAGGGGGCGGCTCAGGGCGTTTGCGCCGATCGTTCCGTTGCCGGTGATCAGGCCTTCCTCCCAGGTTTCTGCGGGGCGCGAACTGACGAACCCCCGCTGCGGGACCGGCAGGGGACTTGAAGCCGCCAGGCATGCCGCGCTGAGGAGCATGGTAATGGCCAGGGCCACCGACGCGAGGGAGCAGGCATTCGAGTTCATCATCATGGTTTCATTCTCGCTCATGAGGAGGGCGGGTTGTAAGACGTTCCACGGCTGCATCGTAATCCCACTGCTTGTTCATGACCGGCGCGAGCAGATCCCGCACCCGGGCCAGCAGGTCCTGGTCCAAGGGCTCTTCGTGCCAGCGAACGTTGCGGCGGACGGATTCGGATCGCGTGGAGCTGAACAGCGTGGTGGGCAGGTCCGGGTTCTGGCTGGAAAACTGCAGGGCGAGCTTGCTGATGGGCACGCCGCGGGATTCGCAGAACTCCGTCGCCGCGCGGAAGCAGCGGCGGTCGGCCTCGCCGGCGGGGTGCCAGTCGGCCGGCTCGCGGCCCGAGAGCAACCCGCTGCCGAAGGGCGAGCCGTTGATGATGCCGATGCCCCTTGCCTTTGCCGCCGGTAGAAGTTCCATCGCCCGCGTGTCGCTCAGGGTGTAGTGGTTGTGGACCAGTGCGGCGTCGATGGGGACGCTCTCGAAGATGCGGTGCCACAGGTCCATGGGGTAGATCCCCGCGCTGACGTTGCCGATGCGGCCTGCCTGCTTGAGTTCCAGCAGGGCGGCGACGCCTTCGCCCAGGGCCCAGTCCGTGTGGCGGCAGTGCTGGTACTCGAAGTCGTGGAGGTGAATGATGTCGAAGTAGTCGGTTCCCAGTCGGCCGGCGCTCTCATCGAGCGAGGAGCAAATCCGGGAGCGCGAGTAGTCCAGGATGTCCTGTCCGTACGCGCCCGGCTGGGTGTACTTGCCGACCTTGGTGGACAGGTAGTAGCGGTCTCGGCGGATGCCTTTGAGGGCCCGGCCCAGGACCGTCTCGGCTACGGTCCCCCCGTACGCGGGGGCGACGTCGAAGTAGTTGATGCCCAGGTCCAGCGCGGTGTGGACGGCGCGGATGCCTTCTGCTTCGTCCACCTGTCCGTAGACGCCGCCCAGCGCCGAGGCTCCGAAGCTCAGGCGCGAGACCGTGAGGCCCGTCTTGCCCAGAGGGTTATAGTACATGCAGTTTTCCCGCTCAATGGAAGATCGCGTAAAGCACGACCATCAGGCCCAGCAGGGCCGTCGCCAGTAGGCGCGGATCGTGCCAGCCGGCCAGCCGCCCGTGAAAAATGACCTGGAGCGGACTGGTCCAAGTCACGTCGGCCACCTCTTCCGCGCGCGGCGGAGGCGTCAGCAGGCTGGCCACGATAAAGATGAGGCTGCACAGGCAGAAGCCCCACCACGCCTGCATCATGAACGACACGCCCAGGCCCTTCTGCGGGTCGGTGATCCATTGCGTGTCCCCGAAGGCGGGCAGGTCGACCAGGAAGGCGACGATGCCCAGAGAGAAGCCCAGCAGCAGCGTGATCATGGCCGCCTGCTTCGTGCCGCGCCGCCAGAACACGCCCCACACGAAGACCGCGGTGATCGGGGGCGCCAGGAACTGGGCGGGCATCTTGTTGATGGCCTCGAAGATCGAGCCGAACCGCCCGCCCTGCGTGGACCAGGCCATCGACAGGGCCATCACCGTCACGGCGCTGATCGCCCCGATCCGCACCTGGGCGGCGTCGGATGTCTGCGGGCGGAAGTGTTTGACGATGTCGATCGCCACCAGCGTGCCGACGCTGTTCAGCGCCGCCGCGATCGTGCTCATCAGGGCCGCCAGCATCGCCGCGGCGATCAGCCCCCGCAGGCCTGCGGGGACCAGCTTGTTGATCATCACGGGGAAGGTCTGGCTGGCGTTCTCGCCGATGGTGTCGCGGAACAGCACGTATCCGATCACGCCGGGCAGGACCATGAGAAAGACGGGCAGGATCTTCAGCAGTCCGGCGAACAAAGCGCCATGCTGCCCGTCCAGTTGGGTGCGGGCGCCCAGCACCCGCTGGACGATCGTCTGGTCGCTGCACCAGTACCACACCCCGAGGATCGGATAGCCCAGCAGGATGGCATACCAGGCGAATCCGTCCTCGTTGGAGGTCTTGAGCATGCTCAACTGGTCCGGCTTGAGCGCGGCCTTGAACTCGGCGATCGAGTGGATGCCGGCCTCCGGCAGCGAGACCAGGGCCAGGACGGTCACCAAAACCGCCCCCAGAAGCAGCAGCACGGTCTGGATCGTCTCGGTGACCACCACGGCCTTCAATCCCCCGATGACCGTGTAGATCGCGGTGATGACCGAGATGAACACGATGGAGGTGATCACGTCGACTCCAAAGAACTCGCGGAAGACCACCGCCCCGGCGTAGAGGCTGATGCCGATGTGGATCAGCAGCACCGACAGGATGGCCATGAAGGCCATGATGGTTCGGGCCCCCCGGCAGTACCGTTTCTCCAGGAACTCCGGAAGCGTGGAGATCCGCGAGCGGAAATAGAATGGGGCGAAGATCAACGCCAGCAGGACGAGCGTGAAGGTCGCCATCCACTCGAAGTTGCCGATGACCAAGCCGTACTTGTAGCCCCCCTCGGCCAGGCCCACCAGGTGGATGGTCGAGATGTTCGCCGCGAACAGCGCCGCGCCCACCACCGGCCAGCGGAGGGCCCGCCCGGCCAAAAAGTACACCTCCCCGGTGAGCTTCTGTCTGCGCACCGAGAGAATGCCCGCCGCGGTGATTCCGACGATGTAGAGGACGATAACGACCAGATCAAGGTGAGAGAGGTTCATGTTCGATGGGTTCCGATCCTGTTTGAGGTGAAGGGCTGATCCCGTAAAACCGGGCGCAGGCGCCGCCCAGGATGTTCTCGCGGGCCTCGGCCGGGAGTTGCTGCACGTAGTCGATGACGATTCCCATCGTGGACGCGTAATCTCCGGACAGCGTGCAGACCGGCCAGTCGGAACCGATCATGACGCGCCGGGCGCCGAACGCGTCGAGAACGATATCCATGTAGCGGTGGAAGTCGTCGTCACGCCACTGCTTCCACTTCGCCTCGGTGACCATTCCCGAAAGCTTGCAGAGCACATTGGGGAACTCCGCGAGGCGCCGGAGGTCTTCCTTCCAGGGCGAGACCTGGGCGTCGCGAATGGCGGGCTTGGCCAGGTGGTCGACTACGAAGGGTTGATCGGGGAACTCGCGGACCAGCTTCGCCGCCACCGGCAGGTGGCGAGGAAAGAGGAGCAAGTCGTACGTCAGATCAAACTCCCGAAGCTGCGCGATGCCTCGCCGGAACTCGGGGAGCAGCATAAACTCATCGTCCGGCTCGTCATGGACCACGTGGCGAACGCCGACCAGTTTCGGGTGCCTGGCATACCGCTCCAACTGCTCGCGCAGGTGCGGCGAACGCAGGTCCACCCATCCGACTACCCCCTCGATCCAGTCGTGCTCCTCCGCTTGCTCCAGCAGCCACTCGGTCTCCTCGGTCATCTGCCGTGCCTGCACGGCGATCGTTCCCTCGAAGGCGATGCTCCGCAACTGCGAGTGCAGTTCGTTCGGGAGGTAGTCCCGGCGCAACACGTCCATCTCGTCGGTCATCCAGACCTGGTGAGCGGGGTTGTAACGCCAGAAATGTTGGTGAGAATCGAGTTGCATAGTCGAAGAACTTGCGAATTCTACTGCCGCGTTGCAGGACCTGCCGCCGTTCCACTGATTGGCTGCATTGTCGTGCCCAAGTCATGAGACGTCAACCGAATTCTCCCGACGCAGGGACTGCATCTTGACCGTGTTGCCGGCCTTCAACGCCGCCGTGCCGTCCGGTTCGACAACCGCCCAGCCACGGCGACAGCGTCAACCTCGCCTACCGCGGGGGGCAGGTCGTGCTCCGGCCTCTCGACCCCCGCAAGCCTCTGCTGGGCGGATGTCTCCAACGTGTACGACGGCGCCGCGAGCAATCCCATCCTGGCCCAGATCTGGATTTCATTCGAACACTGACCGCGGGCGAGGCTCTGTCAGGATAACCGAGGCCGGATCCCATTCTCGCAAGGATCGGGGCCGGGTTCGTCGGCTATTGCCCCCCGCCTTCGTGCGATTCGGCCAGGCGTTTGAAGTACTCGCCGACGATGTTCTCATAGCCCGCCGGCGCCTCGGGGTAGCCACCGGCCGAGTCTGTAAGCCGCTCTTGCATCGCCGCACGTGCGGCCTCGCGGATCTCGATCTGTTCGGCAACCGACTCGCGACTCTTGTTCAGCCGTTCGATCGCCTCGTCGCAGGCCTGCCGGATGCCCACGCCGTCTCCCTTCTTGATCGCCAGTGATATTTGCTGCATTCGCAAGGCGGCCATCTTCAGGTCCGTCGAGGGCAGGTTGTGTCGCTCCAGCGTAAGCACCAGTTCCTGGGCGGATGTGCGGAGTCGTTCCTCCTCGCCGAGCACGGTGCGAAGCCGATCCAGCAACTGCGGCGGCAGCTTGCCGGTCAGGGCGAACTGGTCCACCTTGTCGGTGCCCTTGCCCAGCCCGTCGGAAGTAGCCTGTTGGTTTCCCTCGTCCTTCACCGGCGCGCCGCCTTCCAGGGGGGTGTTGGTCATTCGCGGGGGCATGGCGGCCTTGTCGTCGGGAATCGCCGGGGCGGAGTCCCCGACAATCTGCCCGTCTGCCTGCCCGCTGCGCCCGGCGCCGGATCGGCCCGTGGCGGGCTTCATGGGGTCGATCTCGATGTCGCTCAGTTTGCCCGACGCCGAAGTGCTGGAATACGCGCCTGCAACCGGCGGACCCTCTCCGGAGGGAAAGGAGATCAACTGCGTGCCCGCCTGTTCGATCTGGCTGCTCAAGTCCTCCTGCTTCTTCGCCAACTCGGTAATCTCGGACTTGATCTGATCGGGAATCTGCGGGAGCACAGCGGGGGCCTGTTGATCTTCCTGCGCCTCCATCGATCCCCGCAGTTCCTTGCCATGCGTCTTCTCGTCCGGTCCGGCGGTGAGTTCCTCGGCCTTCAGCATGATGGCCGTGTCGAGGTTGATGGTGAACTCCATCTCCTCCGCCTTCTTGGCGGCCTGATCCTCCATCTCGGCGAGTTCGTGCCCTTTCTCCTTCATCTCTGCGACGGTCTTGGCGGTCTTGGCGTCGGCGAAGTCCATCCCCGCCATGGCGTCCAGGTCGTTGACGATATCCTTCAGGTCCCGGGCCTGCTCCCGTTTTTCCTGGATGAGGTCGGCCAGCTCGGTCTTGTCATCCTGTGTGAGGTCCTCAGCGGGCTTGTCCATGAGCTTGGAGCGGCGTTGGGCGTTCTCCTTGTGGTCCTGGAGCCACTCCTTGACCTGCTCCTTCACCCGCTGGGTCTTCTCTTCGACCGACGGTGCGGACTCCAGGCCTTCCTCGCCCAAGGCCTTTCTCGCCACTTCCTCGTGGGCCTGCTGGGCTTTCGCCGCCTCCCTGCCCTTGAGGGCGACCAGCTCGTTATAGAGAGTCTCCTGAGTCTTCTCCAACGGGGAAAGCCTGTCGGCAATCCGGTTCTTGTCGAGCACGCCGACCAGCCGGGGCTCAGGAATGGGAGCTTCGCTCAGATACAGACAGAATCTCCTGGCCCGCAGATTGGCGCCCCTCGCCCCGGCGCAGATCAAGCCGGCCAGTTCCTGCCGAGCCCCCATGTCCACGACTGCGCAGTACGGCAGGCGGCCGAGTGGTTGCCAGAAGAGCCTATCCGCTGAGGCTAAGACGTTCTGGACCGTGCGGCCCTCATTTGCCGCCGTCGGCTGACAGGAGACGACCCGCCAGCCCTTGGTGGGCAATGGCTTTCCATCCGGCCCCAGGAAGGTCAGGGGGCCAACCTCGGAGCTGTCGTTCCACGTATGCGGCGAGAGCAGGGCGAAGCACGCGTATCGAGCGGACGTGGCGGCAAAGCGGATTGTGTGAGGCTTTCCCGTGGCGGGCAGCATGCCGTCGGAGATGATCGGCTGGAGGTTGCCCAGAGAGAGGTCCGGCTGGTCGAAGGCATAGGCCTTGTCGTTCGCCTCGACGGCCTCCCCGCTGCCTAGTTCCTTCATCCGTTGCAGCAGCGGAGACGGATTGTCCTGGAAGGTCTGCCACGCCTGCCGAAGCGTGCTGAAGACCCCCACCTGGTTTCGCAGGATCAGGCCGCGATGGGCGTTCAGCAGTGTTCGCACATCCCCCTCCGGCCGGGGCTTTCGGGCCAGGTCCAGCCACACGTCCTCCAGATGTGTCGCGAGCGAACGTGTGCCGTCGAGGGCATCCTTTTGAAACCGAATGGCGCGGTCCAGTGCCTCGTGTACGCCGTCGAGCTTCTGGCCGGCCATCGCGGCCAATTCCTCCATCGTTCGGACCGTCAGGAGGATCGGGCGCGACATGCCTGGTTCGTTGCCGGGGCAGAAGTCGCGGCATTGGGCCAGGATGAAGTACTTTCCTCCCGGGGCGAAGGCGCTTGCGTCAATGGACAGCAGGTACGGTTGCGTCACGGGGCTCTTCTGGCCGGGCGGGCCCGGGAAGGTCCATGTCCTCAGGGTCTGCGGCGTGCTTCCGCCGTACGCGGGGCGAACGATCAGGCCGAGGTCCCTCAGCCCGTAGTCGTCTTCGGCCCGGAAAGACAATGAGAGCTTTTGCCCCGGCGTGACGACCTGGCTGCGAGAACTCGACACGAACTCCACCGTTGGCGCACGGTCGGTCAGCAACGTGATTGAGCCCGTGGCGATCAAGACGGGCCTTCGCAGTCCCTTGCCGTCGACCTCGATCTCGTAAGGCCCCGAGCCGCTCAGGAGCGTCCTGGCACGCCACAGGTTCCCTTCCTGCCTGAATTCCGTCACGCGCCCCATTGCTCGCCAGCGCATCCCCTCGGCGGGTTGGTCGAGTCCGATCTCGATATCCAGTTGAGCCCCCGCCAAAGCCGCCACCGGATGCGGCGGGCCGGGCGACCTGGCCGTGCCCAGGCCCGTGTACGGTGGGGGGGTCAGGGCGAATTGAGACTCTATGATCTTCGGTGCCGGCAGGACGTGAACGAACGTGCTGCGGCTGTAGGTGTCGCCCGCGAAAAGCCGAAATGTGAAACCGCGAGGGACCTCCTTGAACGTGTACGCGTACAGGTTCGCCTGACCGACTACCGGTTGCATCACGACGCGGGTGCCGTCCCCCCGGCGAATGGCAACAGGGCTTTCACCCTCCTTCCAGAACAGTTCCGGGTAGGCCGAGAGTCTCTCGCCCGGCTTGAGGTCGCTGATTTCCACGGACACCTGCAGATCATCCCGCTGCGAGATCGTGATATCGGTCGCGGGCGTCACCTTCAGCGTTATGGATCCGGCGGGTGGAACGTCCGAAAGCGAGAACACATACCTCGCCAGGGCGTTCTGGGCCTGTCGCGGGGCCAGCAGCACGTAGGCCGCCCACGTCGCAAGGAGGCAGATCCCGACCAGGCTCCACTTTCCCACCCGGCCGATCTGCCACAGGTCTCTCAGGTTCACCGCGGCCAGCCGGCGCGATCCGGTTCGGATGGTCTCCTCGATGAATGCCTGCTGGGTTTCGGAGTATTCGCCTTGGCCGAATTGGAGCGAATTGATCAGAAGATTGCCCGCGATGCCGTACTGCCTTTCCAGCATCACGGCGACGCGGTCGGCGCCCAACCATCCGCGGACGGGCTTGAGCACACACCGCCACAAGACGCCGAGTGTCAACACCGCCGCCGCAATCGCCAGCGGAAACCGCAGCCCGGCTGGAAGTTGAAGGATGTTATCCAGACCAAACAGCGCCAGCCAGATTCCCAGGGACACGACCAGCCAGGTCAGCACGCCCAGTGCCAGGCGGGTAGCGAAGACCGCCACCTGAGCCCGGGTCAGGGCGTGGGCGATCTGTTCGGTGTTCGCCGCGTTCAGTGTGGTCATGGTTTGTCCTTCGATCCTGTTTCACCCGCCAGGCCGACTTGCACGCGGTCGCCTGTCTTGACGACCGGCCAGAGGTCCTGACTGATCACCGGCCGGGGGGTGGGAGCCCCGGCGTCGACGCGAAGGCGGAAGAACGAACCTCGTCGCGAAAGCACCATCTCGCCGGTCTTGACGTCCCGTTTCCACAGCCAGACGGAGAGCCGCCAGAATTCCATCGGTTTGCCGTCTTTGTCGAACTCCCCAGCCCCGGGACCGCTATAGGCGTTGCTCGGCACGCGCCGCCGCAGGTTCACCAGAGCCAGCACCTCCGATCCGCCGGGGTTCGGCAGGATCCCCAGCAGTTCCCGCTCGTTGAAGTAGTCCGCCTTGCGGGACACGCACGTTCGGACCGACTCGAAGAGCTCGGTCTTCCGCAGACCTTCGGCCGGCCAGCCGACGAGGTAACCGCTTCCTTTTCGGCCGGCCAGGAAGATGTTTTCCCCGAAGGTGGAGCAGACCTCGTATCGCCCCGGCTGATCGGTCGCCGTGACGGGGACCGGCGTGAGAGACTCCTGTGTCAAGGCGGCCAGTTCATCCTGGCGCCCGAGCTTTCCTGCCCGGAGGTCCACAGTCAACTTCGCCTCGGCGGGCCGGCCCTCATCCAGCAACCGTATGTGCGTGACATATACCAGTGCGTCCAGCGTCTGTCCGGGCTGGCCCTGCTGTTTGTCGGCCAGCAGGATCTTCTTTGTCGCCGAGGCCATGACCTCGCCGGGCGCTTGGACCTTCAGATAAGCCACCGTCGTCTGGAGGACGCCGGTCACCTGTTCGCCGCTGGCAAAAGTGACGGTGGAGACGATCTGACGTACGGGATAGGCCTGGCCGTGGTACACCTTCTTCTTAAAGTCGTTTGGGTCCCACGTGTATGCCTGCTCCATTCTCTCGGGGGGCAGTTGCCCGGGATTGCCCGGGACAAAGGACATCTCCCGGACAACATCGAAACCGAAGGTCCTGAGCTTGCCTCGTTTCTGATTCGGCGCGGGGATGGTCGTCAGCCGGAAGTCCCGCCCTGGTGTGATCAGGATCTTGCCCTGGAGAATCGTGCCGTCGGAGAAGTGGACGGCCGCCTGGCGCTGCGCAGCCGTGGAGGACGCCGCCGAGCAGGGGGAGTGCAGTCCTCCCGCGCAGCAGACTATCGCCAGGGCCGCTTGGGCCCGCCAGCATCGCATTCGTCCGTTGGCAGCCTGCATCATCGTTTGGCGTCCTGCCTGCCGGCAGGCTCCGGGTCGGTCAGAACAGGTTCATCCGGCGCCGGCAGAACCATTCCGCAATCAGGATCAGCATGAACAGGGTGAGGTAGCCGTATTTCTCCTGCACCAAGGGGACGTCCCGGATGACCCTTCGGGCCATGGCCTCGGCACGAAGGGTCTCGATGATCCGGTTGACCTGAGCGGCCCGGGCATACTTGCCGCCGCTGCGAGAGGCCAGGTCGTCCAGGAACGCGTGATCGACTTCCAATGCCGCGCCTTCATTGACTGTGGGGCCAACCCGGAACGTCCGCTCGGAGGTGTCCAGTTTCTCCGACCCCACCCGGGCTTCCGCCCGGAAAACGTACAGCCCCCGGCCTGGAAAGACAACCTTGGCCCGATACGCGTGATCGGTCTCGAGGACGGGCTCGATCGGAACCGTGAGCGTTTGTCCATCGTGCGCGATCGTCCCGCTCAGATGGAGTTCGCCCGAGGCATATCGGCCCGCGATGCTGATGCTGGCCTCGGCGGCCTCGCTGGGGCGGTACGTTTCCTTGTCCCACTTGACGGCCAGGTATCTCCCGCCTTCCTGCAGGCCGGTCAGATACCGCACGGCTTGACGCCAGAACTGCCCGTAGGCGCTGCGGATGCCGCCGGACATTCTTCCCCAGCGCCAGAGGGTGTTTGTGGCAATGCCCATGGTCTGGCCCATCCCGTAAGGTTGCAGCGCGATCACGGGCAGAACGCGCCCGTCCGCCGAGGCGTCCAGGAGGCTGATGGCCCCGGTGCGGAGCTTGCCCACGTGATTGACAGAGTACACCTCCACCCCGCTCTCGCCCTTCAGGGCGTCGGCGGTTGCGGCGATGGCGCCGTGGGCCGCCGCCTCCGGCGGGACCGTCACGGGATAGTGTCCGGCGGTGAGTTCCGGTTCGGTCGAGTTGATCTGCCAGGGAAACAGCGGCGCAAGGCCCGTCGCGTCGTACCCGCCGCGCCCAAAGGAATCGGGCCCTCCCAGGAAGACGACCGCCCCGCCTTCCTCCACATACTTCTTCAGCGCCTTCTGCTGTTCTTCGCGAAGGTCGTCCGCCGGGAACGATCCCAAGATGATGCATTTGTACGGGCTCAGGCGCCGGGGGTCCGCGGGAAAACCCTTCTCCAGGACGTCGTCGCCTTCCTGGCGGTCGCCTTCCAGTTGGAAGCTGCCCTGGGCCGCCTGATACAGCGACGTGACCCGAACAGCCGGGTCGTCCTTCAACTCTCGGCGCAGCAAGGCGAAGTCCCAGTCCATCTTCCGGGCGAAGCACAGCACGTAGATCGTCTTCTTGCGGATGTCGACGCTGAAGGTCCGTTCGTTGTTCAGCAGGGACAGTTCGCCCGCAAGAGCCGGGATCCGAAGGCGGAATTCCCTGGCCCCGATGTCCTTGCCGCCCGGCACCTTGAACGTCACGCGAGAGCGTTCGGTCTCGAGATCGGCCTTGCAGGTACTGAGGGTTTCCCACTCGGCTCCCTTGCGATCTTCCAGTACCACGTCCAGGGCGCGACTCTGCGAGGCGAACTCTCCTCCCGTACGTCGTGCAAGGACGTCCGCGGAAACCTCGAAGGTGGTATTGTCTTCCGCGGCGGCCGGGGCATCCACATCCGCCAGCACAAGGTCGTTCCAGGTGGAGGCATCGGTTCCGATTCCGACGATGTACAGCGGCGTCGCGGGGAGGCGCTGGGCGTGGACGGGCTCGTCGCCGCCGTCGGTCAACATCACGATGCCCAGGTATTCGGGCAAGTCGCCGCGCTGCGAAAGCGACATGAGGCATTGGCCCAGGTCGGTTCCTCGCACCGTGGCCGCGGCCGGCTTGGCGGCATCCCATTCGCGGATGTCCCGGTCGAACGCACTGAAGCGGAGGTCAAAGACATCGCCGAGTTCGGAGACAAATCGATCTCGCAGGGCGGCGGCGCGGTCCAGGCGCGAGCTGCCCGGTTCGTCGCGAACATCCATGGACGACGAAACGTCCGTCAGAAGCAGGAGTTTCTCCTTCCGGTCGTGACGGCCCCAGACCGCCCGCGAGGGGTCGAATATCGCCGCCAGCACCAGCGTCAGCAGGAAGACTTTGGGCACAAGCAGCATCCACGTGCGGCGCCGGCTGTGCAACGCACGATTGCGGCGATACAGCATGCACATCCAGGCGATCATCGCCAGGATAATCAACCCGCCCACCAACGGGCTCACGTGCGGATTCCATGTCACCATGCCGGTCATGGTCGACGTCCCCCTTCTTGAGCCGCCTGGTCGGCCGAGAAGCGCGGCACGACCTTGCCGCTCGCGGCGTCGCCCTCGCGGCGGCGCGGCAAGCCCAGCCAGCCTTCGACGGCCAGCGTCATCAGCGCCATCAGCAGGAGCGGCAGATACAGTTCTACCCCCGCACGCGCGAGCGCCAGGTCGGCCTGGAAACTCTCCGCATCCGCCAGCGTCGAGACCCGATGCGGAGTCGAGCCCATCGCGGGCACCGCCCCGCCCTGGATGAATCCGCTGCTGCCTTCCTGGTCGGAGCTTCGGACCGACAGGCACGAGCGATCCACGCCCGCCTGCACGGTGAAGGCGCCGCTGCGGGCGAACACCGGAGTGCGACCTGCCGGCCCCGCCCAGTCCATGGGGTCGCCCACGAGGGAGAGGATGCGGACCGGGTCCTGACTGGTCGACCGCAACCGCGCCGCCGTGCCGGCGACCAGTACCGCGTCTGACTGGGCCGGGGGACCGCCGCCCAACGCGATGATCTGCGCCAAGGCCACGAACGGCTTCATCTGCGGCAGGGAGTTCCAATTCCGATCGAACGCCGTACCGCTGAGGAAGACGGTCCCTTTGCCCTGCATGCCGGCCGCGAGCACGACCTTGGCATACCCCAACCCCAGCAGGGGCTTGCGCTCGGCGTTGGAATCCAGTCGCAACGCCTGCAGTCGCCTGGCGTAGACTGTGCCCAGACGGACCCGCCCGTCCGGACCCCGCAGGTCCGACCAGAACGGCGAGGACTTGTCCAGAACCTGCAACGGAACGCTCGTCGGGAATTCCTGGGCCGCTGCCGGCTGTCCTCCCAGCCAGGCGGGAGCGGATCCCCCGATCGGCTTGGCCTGGGTCGAAGGTGTCAGCAGCAGGTTCCCCCCGGCCTCCACGTATTGTCTCAGCCAGGCGTCCAAGCCCCCCCCCGCGAGCCCCTGGGCGTCCCGCCAGGTGAGAACGATCAGGATCGGCTTGGCCTTATCGGCGCGGGCTTGAAGCTCGTCCAGGCGGCAGTACGCGGGCACGAGCGACGTGTACCGACCATCCCCATGGGGCGAGAGCGCCACGGGCAAGACGCCAAACTCCTCTCGCCCGCCAACCAGGAGCACCGGCGCCTTCTCCTGGCAGAAGTACGCGAGGGCGGCGTGGTTGTCCGCCTGGAAGCTGTCGCCCTCCACCCACACCTTGACCCAGTGATATCCTGCGGCCTCGGGGCGGACGAGAACCGAAAGCGTCTTCTCTTGCGCGGGCTCGATCTCCACGGTCTGGGCGCCGACGTGGCGTTGATCGTCTTCGGAATTCAGGCGGACGGCCGCTCTGCCAGGCCCCTGATTCCGCATGACCACGTTCACCAGGTACGGTTGCCCGGGCAGAATACGGCGCCGCGGCGCCTGGATATCGCAAACGCTCACATTGGCCGAATCTAGCGCCTTGGTGATGACCCGGTGGAACACGATGTCCACGCCGGGCCGGACGCAAGTCGGGTCGATCCTTCGGTGCATCCACTCGGCCTCCTGGAGATCGGTGAACACGTGGATTGCCCCGCCGGAGGGACTGAAGCGTTCAAAGAGATCCATGGCGCGGGCCATCGCGGCCACGCCGTCGCCTGTGGACTCCGTCGGGCGAATACGGTCGATCGCGTCGGCCGTTGCCTTCTTGTCCGCGGACATGGTTTCACCCACGCCTATCGCGGGGTCGTCCACCAGCATCACTGCGCCGGCCAAGGCTTTGGCGTCCAGGCTCCCGACCAGGGTCCGAGCGCTGTCGATGGCCGCTTGCAGCTTGGTCCGGGCGCTTCCGACGGCTGGGGCGGTCATCGACCCCGAGTTGTCGATCAGAACGACGACCGCCTGGTTCCCTCCCAGGGCCAATCCTCCAGACGGCATCTTCACGGTCAGCCTGGCCAGCGCCAGCAGCGTCAGGGCGATCAGGAGCATCCTGGCGGCCAGGAGGAGCCACTCTCGCAGCTTGCGCCGGGACTGAAGCTTGGGATCGGTGCGATGGAAGAACATAAGCGTCGAGAAGACCATCTGCTTCTGCCGGCGCCGCATGAGGAGGTGGAAGACGATCGGCGCCGCCGCCAGGGGCAAGAGGTACAGGAATGGCGCGGCCGCCGCGGTCATCGCGTCGCGCTCCTCTTGTGCAGCGTGTCGTGCACCTCGGTGTTCGTATTCACCAGGATGTAGTCCGCCCCGACGTTCGAGCACCCGGTGCGGACTTCGTCCAGGTACTCGCGGAGTTGGCGGAGATACGCCTCGCGGATCTCCCCGATGTCCACGACCATCTTCTCGCGGGTCTCCAGGGCCTCAACCTCATACAGTCCGTCGATCGGCAGGCGGAGTTCGCCGGGGTCCAGCACGTGGAAGACCGTCACGTCTTTGCCGTCATGCACCAGGTGCTGCACGCCCCGCAGCGCCTGGCGAGGATCTTGCAGCAGGTCGGAAATCAGCACGACCATCGCCTTGCCCGGGATCCTCTCCGCCGCGGCGTGCAGGGCGGCCTCGATGTCTCCCTCACGCTCCGCCGTCACGCCCTCCAGCGCCCGCAACATGGGTTTGAGCCCCGTGAAACTCCCGGTCAGGTCGTGCATGTCCCGGATGTCGGCGTCGAACGTGACCAGCGATGTGGAGTCGCCCTGCTGGACCATGAGGTACATCATGCCGGCCGCCAGGAAGCTCGCATACTCCAGCTTGGTCATCGGCCCGCTTTGCCGGTAGCTCATGCTCCGGGAGATGTCCAGCAGGACGTAGGCGCGGATGTTGACCTCTTCCTGGAACTGGCGGATGACGTAGCGATCGGTGCGGGCGTAGACCGCCCAGTCGATCCTCCGGATGGGATCGCCCGGAACGTACCCGCGATACTCGGCGAACTCGACGCTGGACCCGAATGCCGGGGATCGGTGCAGCCCCTGCATGCTGCCGTCCATCTGCTTGCGCACGGCGACGCCCATTCCGCGCAATCGGTCGGCCATTCGCGTGGGGAGATACCGATAAACGCCTTCCTCTGCCATCATTGGTTCCGGTTGGATCCGCGCTGGGCGGGACTATTTCCTGGACTCGGGCACCGCCTCGATCACCCGGTCAATAATGTCATCGGGATCATAGCCTTCACTGACGGCGGCGAAGTTCAGTCCCAGACGATGCCGCAGCGTCGGGTGGGCAAACGCGCGAATATCCTCGCAGGACACGTTGAACTCTCCGTGGAGGACCACGTGAGCCTTGGCGGCCAGCAGAAGGCTCTGCCCCGCTCGGGGTCCGCAACCCCAGCGAATCCACTTTCGCACGAAGTCAGGCGCGTCGGGGTTGGTCGGGCGGGTCGCCCGGGCCAGACGGGCGGCGTAATTGGCCACGAAGGGGCTCACCGGCACGCACCGGACGAGGTTCTGATAGGCCAGGATGGTCTCGGCGTCCAGCACGGTCTCCAGCGTGGGCAGGCTTTCCCGCGTGGTCGACAGCAGAATCGCTTCCTCCTCCGCTTCGTCGGGATAGTCGACCTTGACCAGAAACAGGAAACG
The DNA here is from genome assembly GCA_022705325.1 of Planctomycetota bacterium. GTDB lineage: Bacteria > Planctomycetota > Phycisphaerae > SM23-33 > SM23-33 > MWDR01. The sequence goes on from JAKJER010000022.1 coordinate 78,882, forward strand.
GTCGAGCTGGGCCTCCGGCAGGGGGTAGGTGCCTTCCTGCTCGATCGGATTCTGCGTCGCCAGGGCCAGGAACGGGGCAGGCAGAGGGTAGGTCTCGCCACCGACCGTGACCCGCCGTTCCTGCATAGCCTCCAGGAGTGCTGCCTGGGTCTTGGGGGGCGTGCGGTTGATCTCGTCCGCCAGCAGGATGTTGGTGAACACCGGCCCGCGCACGAACGCAAACTTTCGGCGGCCGTGCTCGTCCTCCTCCAGGATGGTCGTTCCGGTGATGTCGGTGGGCATCAGGTCGGGCGTGAACTGCACCCGCTTGAACAGGAGCGACATCGTGTCGGCCAGGCAGTGGATCATGAGGGTCTTGGCCAGCCCCGGCACGCCCATCAGGAGGCAGTGCCCCCTGGCGAAGAAAGCGGTGAGGACCTCCTCGATCACGGATCGCTGTCCGACGATAATCTTGCCCACCTCGGCGATGATCTTCTCGCGGGCGCCGGCCAGGGCAGCCACCGCCTGGCGCGTCTCCTTCGGGATATCTCTGGAATCCGTTCCTGCCTGAACCGTTTCAAAGGCCATGAGTTCTGTCTCACTTCCTGTTGGAGGTCGCCGCCGACATCGGCGCGGCCGGGAACATTCGACTGCCAACTCCCAGGCGCCGGCGGATCAATGCGTCATGCTGTAGGCAATGACGTTCATTCCGATTTGCTTTGCGGACGCGTTATCGTAGCCCCGCAGCAGCGGGTAGTACACGTCGTTCCACCCGGCCTCGATGTCGTAAGGGCTGTAGATCACGCGAAGGTCGTTTCCGAAGGCGATGCCCTCCAGAACGACCCGTCCGTCCAGTTCCTTGCCCTTGTCTTTTTGCAGGGTCGCCGTGTATTGGACCTTCCCGATGCGCTGCAGACTGCGGAAGATCGGGTGCGTGGGCAAGACGGCCTGGAGGGGGTTTTCGGGCAGGATTCGGGCGATCTCGCGCCGGGCCGCCCGGTCGAACGTGGACAGGCCCAGCGAGTTGTTCACGAACAACGTCCCCCCGTTGCGGACGAAGTCGCGGAGTTTCTCCACGGCTTTGGGGGTCAGAGAGAAATCATCCAGGCCCGTCAAATACAGGAACGGGTAAGGCGAGAGGTCGTCCTGTGCGGGGTCCACCGCGACGCGCCGGAGGTTGACGGGGATCGTGGACTCGTGCTTGAGCTTGGTCAACAGGGCGCGGGCCGCGCCGGGGTGGGTGTTCCACGAGCCATCGTGCTTGATCTGGGCGAAGACGAACTCCGAGGTGGGCGTCTTCTGGTCCGGCAGGCCGAACAACTCCGGACTGCCCTCGATTTCCCCCGCCCGCGCATAGCCGATAATGTACGCCGCCAGGTTGAGGGCGATGGCCTTGGCTGTCTGCGGTGCATAGGCCGCCGGCGCCAGCCCGCGGGCGACCAGGTCCGCGAACACCCCCATCTCGCCTTCCCACCCGCATCCCAGACCGTACCGTGAGACGAGCACGCCTATACGGCTGCCCACGTACAATCCTTCCAGGAAGGGCTTGTCCTGCTTGGCGCCACAGGCGTAAGCCGCCTTGTCCAGGTCCACCTGGATGTGGTAGAGCGGGTGGTCCTGGGGGATCACCCGGAATTTCGATTCGGGGAACATCGTGTCGAAGACCCGCAGTGCCGATTCGTAGAAGTGCGGCGAACCGTACACGCTGTCGCACACGATCATCCCCCCGCCTAGCACGTACTCGCGAAGCTTCTTGATCTGGTCGGCGGGGAATTTCAACTCGCGAACGCCGCTGATCAGCAGGCAGGGCAACCGCTTGGGGTCGTAGTCGAACTGATCCAGCCGGGTGTGGGACCAGTGGTAAGAGAAGCCCAGCGGCCGAATCATCGTGGTCAGGCTGATCAGGTCCCTGTCGGCCAGGTTCCAGTCGTCGATCTTGATCGGCAGGCTCTGGGCGTTCTTGAAGGACGCCGACTGCCCCCAGATCACCTTGCCCATGAGGTAGTCCGGCGAGGGAGGCCGCTTCCGCTCGGTCTGGCTCATCGGACAGGCGGGCGGGCCGGGGAGGATCATGATCGTCTCGGCCGAAGAGATCATTTTGGGCGGTTTCTGCGTTGCAGGCGGCGTGCGAGCGATGAACCAATCGTCGGGCTTGCCCCGTCCCTGCTGGCCGAACAAGGGCGAGCAGATCGTTCCGGCAGCCAGGAGCAGTACGCTGATCCACAGGAGACGCCGTCCGTCACCGACAACCGTCTTTTCGCTGCTTTCCGTCGTCGTTCGCATTGCGGTTCCTTTCAGAACACGGCTCGCTCGTCCGTCTCGGTTAATGCCTGATCCCAGTTCCTGATTGCGTCGTCACCTTGCTGTCCCGTATTGGCATCGATCACATTCTTCGCTTGTGCCGCCCGGGGTGCGTATTCTCTGCCCAACATTGTCTTTAAAGAGCATGAAAGGAGGATGAAAGGCCGGACAATTAGCTATCTTATGTTTGACGCAGCTTTTTGATTCCCCATCGCGCCATGCTGGCGTGGGGAGTTGAGTACGTTCCAGCATTCCGTTATGGTGGTATACATGACTTGGCGTGGTACCGTCCACAAATGTTCTTCGCGGTTCCTGGCCGGCGCCGGCTCGCACAGGTGGCTCCTTGCCCTGTTCCCTCTGGCGTTCTCTGCGGGTTCCATCGTCGCGGAGGCGAGGTTGATCGGTGACGCCAGCGGCGTGGTTCAGGGGTCGCCGGTGGTCAGTCCCGACGGGGCCCACCTTGCCTTGGTCGTGCTGGACGCCAAGACAAAATCCCGCCACGTGATCGTCGACGGCGAGAAGCTCGGCGGAGATTACGACAGCATTGCCGCCGGAACTCCTCTCTTCAGTCCGAACGGGCACCGGGTCGCCTTCGTCGCGCGAAGGGGCAAGGAGTGTACCGTCGTCTGGGATGGCGTCGAAAGCCCCGCCTATCCGGTCATCGGCGAAGGCTGGCCCGTGGCGGACCTCGTCTTCAGCCCCGACGGGGAGGCCTTGGCCTACAAGCTCCGAACCGCCGGCAAGACGGTGCTGGCGATCGACGGCAGGTGGACGTGGCGCAGCGGTCCGTACGACGACGCGATCGGCGCCGACAACAAGACCATCTGGGGGATCTGGGATTTCCAGTTCAGCCTCGACGGGCGGGGCTTTCTGTATCGCGGGAAAGTGGGCGACAAGATGGTGGCGGCTTGGGGGTACATTCCTTTGAACGATCGGAAGGGGAGCATCACCGTGGAGTGCGGACCGCCCCACGATTCGATCGGGCGGGGCACCCCCGTGTGGTCTACGAATCGGCCGTCCAAACAGGGCGCGACCGGCATCGGCTATATTGCAGTTGACGACAAGCAGGAGTTCATCGAGTTTCTCCCCGCCGAAGCCAGGACGAGCCCGCGTGTGAAGCTTCCCCGCCGGGTCCGCAGCGACATGTCGAGACCCGAGGAAGAAGAAGGCACTTGGGATGCTATCGCCCGCGGCAGCTTGGCCTGCCCGCCGGGGCAGGCCAAGCGGCTGGACTACGTCGCCTGCAGGGGCGGGAAATGGTCTGCCGTGATTTCAGGCCGGCCCGGGCCCCCGTTCGACGAGATCGGGACGATCCTGTACTCGCCCGACGGAGATCGGTACGCCTATGCGGCGCGAAACGGCCCGCGCGTCTGCCTGGTCGTCGACGGCCAGGCGGGGCCGTCTTTCGAGGGCGTTCAGTATCCGCTCAACGTCTTCAGCCCCGACGGAAAGACCGTGGTCTACGCCGCCAGGACCCCCACCAGTTCCGTCCTGATGGTCGACGGCAAGCAGGTCGCCAGCTACGATCGGATCGACGCGGCCAGCATCGTCTTCTCCCCCGATGCCAGGCACCTGGCCTTCGCCGCCGGCACGAAGGACAAGAGCTTTGTGGTCTTGGACTCGAAGGCGGGCCCCCCGTTCGACGAGGTCTCGGGCCTGCGGCTTGGCGAGGGCGGACAAATGGCCTACCGCGCCCGAAACGGCCTGAAGGTGTTCGTCGTCACGGGCACGACCCTCTCCGAGCCGTACGACCTGATCGCTCCGCTCTCGCCGGTAATCAGCCCGGATGGTCGGCGGGTGGCATGGGCGGCCATGAAGCAGGCGACCTGGAACGTAGTTGTCGACGGTAAAGCAGGACCGCCTTGCCAGGAGGTCCCCAGCACGATCGCCTTCAGTGCGACTTCCAGGCACATGGCGTACGTGGGGAAGTTCGGCGACGACGGGAAGACCGCCTACGGCGTGGTTGTCGACCAGCAGACGGGGCCACGATACACATCCGTCTGGATGCGAGACGGGGGCAGGCTGACCTTCCGGCCGGACGACACCCTGCTGTTCTTCGCCCGTAACTCGGCCCTGATCTATCGTGTGGCCGTCGGATCGGACGTGCCTTCTCCGGACATCCACCTGTCCAGCCTGGTGCCGTTGGCGCCGTCCGGCGGTCAGACTGCCCCGCTCGAGAAGGACCGCTCCGCTACGGGAAGCCCGCTCCGCATCTGCGGTCAAGAGTTTGCCCGGGGAGTTGGCGTCAAGACCCTCTCGGAATTGACCTACAGCCTGCCTGACATCTTCATGGAGAAGAGTCTGCGCGGCCGGGAGAGGAAGCACGCCAGGGGAAAGGGGATTCCTCCGGTGCGGTTCGTGGCTCTTGCGGGCGTCGATGACAGCGCCGCCCCGGACGCCGGCGTGGTCTTTCAGGTCTTTGCCGACGAAAACAAACTGGCCGAATCTCCCTTGCTGCGCCGGGGCGAGTTTCACGCCTTCGCCGTGCCGCTTTCTCCGGCCGCTCGACGGCTCCGCCTGGTCGCCACAGGAGGCAAGAGCGCGGTTGTGGGAATCCCAGCCGACTGGTGCGATGCGGGCCTGGTTCTTCAGGATGACTGACCCGGCCGGGAGGTTGCCGCGTCCACGATCGCCTGGCGAGCCCGGACCGTCTCCTCGCTGTAGGGGAACTGCTCGTTGAGAGCCTTGTATATCTTCCGGGCTTCGTCCAACTGTCCCAACCCCGCCATCGCGCGGACTTGACCCAGCAGGAGCCTGCGGCGCGACAGGTCATCCGGTTGCATCATCATCGCCTGAGAGGCCAGCAGGAAGGCTCGCGTGTATTCCTTCCGGGCCAAACGAGCCAGGACGCCCGCCTCCAGGACCGCCTGATCCAGCCGAAGAAGCGGATGCTTCTCCAACAGACCGCCGATCGCGGCCATCGCGTTGTCCGCGTCGTCGGAGCCGACTGGTTCTTCTGTCCATCTGCGGACCGACCTGAGGGCGGCCTCGGTCTGAATGCGCTCGGCTTCGGACAGTTCCGCCGTCTTGCCCGCCAGTTGAACGAGAATCTGCCGGGCTTGGTCGATCTGGCCCAGATAGAGCATCGCCTCGGCCCGCACCCGGCGAGTTTGCCGCGAAAGGTACGCGCCCTGGTCAGGGACCTGAGGGCCGGACGGGGGAGGTTGCGAAACGGCGCCCTGGATTCCATCGAGCAAGGCGAGAGCATCGGCGGGTTTGGCCAGGGACCCCGTCAGCAGATCCGCCAAGGCCAGCGCGGCCTCGCTTCGGATTGCCGAACCGCTTGGCGCCTTGTCCATTGCGGCCCGCAGGAACCGCTCTGCCGCGTCGTACTGCTGGTGCGGCGAGTCTTGGATCGCTGCCCCCAACCGAACCAGTTGCTCGGGCGAAACGCCGGCGATCACTTCGCCGGACCGCTTCACCAGGGTTTGGCTGGCGACTCGGCAGAGGCTGCCGCGAGGGTCGCGGCAGGCCCAGACGTGCACATTGAGCAAGTCCGCGATGGGCGTGACCGTGGCGAATTCTTTTACCCGCCTGAGCAGGTCCGCCTCCACCCGGGCGAAGGGATGGTTCTCCGGCCAGCGCCACGGAACGTGCAGGTGGATCCGCCCGGTCGCGCTGGCCAGGACCTTCCCGCCCGCCTTGTCGAGCACGTCGAGCGTGACCGTTCGCACGCCCGGACGCAGGAACACGTGCTGGACAGAGTCTCCCTGGGCAACCTGCCCATCATCAAATCGCCAGGTGCAGACGGCCTCCGGCGTCGAGCCGGATATCTGGGCCGTCAGGCGGCGGACAAGGATGTCCTCCGCCGGACGGGGGGCCATGCACTGCACGAGTGTGCCAACGTCGCCTTGATCCCAGGCGAAGCTTGCTCGCACTCCGCCGTCGCGGTCCTGTGGCGGGTCCGTCCGGCAGGGGGCGACCGGTTCGAACGGCTGATACACCCTGCCCATAATGACGGGGGAGTCTTCCCAGGGCGGCTTCCAGCCCAGGGAGACATCGAAATTCCCGTTTCCGCAGTACTGGTAGATCTCCAGACGGTGGGCGCCAGGGTCCAGTTTCAACGCGATGATCTTATGCAGGTTGAACCTGTCGTGTTTCGTGGAGGCTAACCGCGTCGCCTCCCACGCGGACAGGTGCAGCACCAGCTTTCCGTCGACCGCGAGGTCCGCGGCCGCTCGGGCCATGAGGTGAAACTGATATTCCCCGCCCACGGCGATTCGGAAGAACCCCACGTATCTCGACAGCGCGAGCGGGGCGGCCGTTGCGTTGAGATAGCTCCGTGCGTCGGTCTGCCACGGGCGAAATGGCAGCCGATCCCGAAGTGCTTCCAGTTCCAGGATCTTCCCCGCGATGAAATCCGATTTCTTCCAGAGGGACTGGAACTCCGGCAGGGTCCTCACCGCGGGGCTGTATTCCTTCAGATAACGGCATTCGTGAATCAGGCCGGCCTGTGGTGTCCAGTCCAGCCGCTGGGCGTTCCCGCCTTGCTCCACGAGGTAGATCAGGAACTCCCGCTCTCCACTCGATGAGTCAAAGAGGATTTCCATCGGCTCCGCGGGATGGGCCCAGAGAACGCGGCATCCGACGCGCCGGCCCTGGAGGGAATAGACCAGGGGTGTCAGGAGTGTGGGATCCATCCCGGGCACGCAGATCACAGCGTGGGCGGCGCTTGGAGGGTTGACGACGAATCCGGCTTCCCGGATCACGGAACAGTTGGTCGTGAGTTGGAGATGTCTTGTCCCGGGGGGGATCTGCACCTTGCGTTTCCGGCTGTTCGAGTATTTCCCGCTTTGCCATTCGGCGATTTTCGTGCCGTCGGCCAGCACGGTCACGGTTCCCTGGACCGGGGTGCAAGTGAACCAGAGATACGCAGGCTTGACCTCGAAGAGGGCGTCTCCCCAGGAAGCCTTGGGCGGGTTGTCGTCTTGGTCCTTCTGCAACCCCGCGAGCCGCGCGCACTTGGTATTGGGGTCGAACGTCAGGCCCTTGCCACCCGCCGGCTTCAGGTCTGCCAGAAAGAGATCCGTCGGCCCCACCCAGCTATTACCGACGACCACGGGGAAACGAATCTTCGCCTCTGCCACGTGCCACGGTCCCTGTTGCGGTGATCCTTCGCTCTGTGCGGGCCTTGTGGATGCCAATGGGGCCGACGGGAGTGAGGGCGTGCCGCCCGCACCTCGGGGGCGAGTCCTGGCGGACATGCCGCTCACCGTCATCGACAGGACAAGACACATCGCCCCAATCCTGTACATGTCACATGCCTTTCCACTAGAGGACAAACTCAGGTCGGACTCGATTCAAGCACGACAAACAGTCCTGAGGCCCATAGGCTCTCAACGTACTGCGTCGGGGCATAATGCAACACTTCGCGCAGCTGACCTCCCTCGTCTTCCGTACAAGGGTGAACGAGAGGATCTTCAGCGTTTGTGGCTTGTTTCGCAGGGTGATGCGCAGCCGAGCCTATGGGGCGCCATGGAATCTCCCTCCTCTCGGCACAGTCTGAGGGGAGGAGATCAGATCGATCTCTGCATCGTCCCAGCCGCCGCCGGTGGAGTCCGCCGGCCGAGGACTCCCCTTGTCTTATCGCCCAATGTGTCCATCCGAGAGGCTGTTTTCCCCGCCATCGGTTGTGCCGCTGTTGCGCTGTTTCGACCAGGGGAAAGCGGCAAAGAAGAAGCCCCCACAAGTTCTTGTCTTGCGGGGGCTTATTGCATGGGCAGGGGCGGAGTTGAACCGCCGACACCGTGATTTTCAGTCACGTGCTCTACCAACTGAGCTACCTACCCGTCGGCTTGCGTCAAGCTATGTTAGTCTACTCGCAGCGGCGAAAAAGTCAAGCCGGTCTTTGGCTCGAGGGGAAATTTCCTACGCTGCTCGGGCGGATTACTTGTTCTCGGCGAAGGTGAAGCCCGTTCGCCTAGCCAGGTTGTCCCAGTTGAACCACTCGCTGCGGATTCGCCACTGGCGGATCGCGAGGGCCTGGTTGGCCAGGCGGGGGCGATACTGGTCCTCGTACTCTCCGACCACCGGCGGGCGGTAGTCGACCCGCTGGGCGACCAGGACCGAGCCGTCGCTGGGGAGGGCGATGACGGCCGGCTTGGAAGGATCCTTGACGGAGGCTTCGGGGTTCTCGGGCGCCAGGGCGAAGGCCTGCTTGAGGAACTCTTCGCGGATGGCGTCGGTGGGCAACGACAGACCCGGCACCCGGGAGGGGACGAACTCCACGGGCTGGACGAGCAGGATCTCCAGCCCCGGCTGGCGGCCGGTCAACCTGGCCCGCATCATCTGCATCTGCTGCAGGTTGACCTCCTGCTTGCGGGGGAGCATTTCCGTCTTGGTCAGGTCGAGGTTGCGGGCCTTGGCGGCCTCTTCCATCGCCTTGCCGGAGGCAAGGATCTTCTGGGCCTCTTGGCGGGCCTTCTCGAAGGCCTTCTTGATCTTGATGTCGCGCGCGACCTGTTGGCGAAGACCGGGGATGCTGTCGATGGTCTCGGGCACGTAGGCGGGCACGGCCTGGGTCAGCCGCCACAGCATGACGCCCATGGTGTCGCCGAAGACGTAGGCCCGCCGGTCTTCGTTCAGGCGGACGGTCGAGCCGGTCTGCTTGTCACTCTTCTGGAAGGGGGCGGCCTGGAAAGCCGTCTCCGTAAGCCACTGCCCGCCGAAGAACTGCTGGCTGCTGCTGGCGCTGCGGAGCAGTTGGTTCTCGGCCAATTCCTGGCGGTCCACCAGGGCGGTCTTGCCCACGGCGATGGGGAACATCCGCAGCGACTCTTCCCCGCCGTAGGGGAAGAGAACTTCGCGGCTGTTGGCCCGCAGGCGGGTGAACATGCCCCAGCGGATCTGGACCGGCTGGGTGGTGGGCTTGGACGCGGGCTGGGTCTTGGGCTGGGTGGCGGGAGCAGTGGCGGGCGTGGTCGGCCCGAAGACCTGCTGCGTGATCTGCTCCAGGGCGGCGCCCAGCGTGAGCTTGTCCTGGGCCCGCAGGGTCACCTTGACCTTGGGGTCCACGTCGAACTCGCCGTGGCGTCCCCAGGGGTAGACGATCGTCTGGAGCTTCACCCCGCGCGCCAGTTCCCGGACGGCCTTGTCCAGGGGCATCTGGGCGATGCGGTCGATCACGGCGCGGGGCACCTCTCGTTCGAGCGCGTCGCGAACGGTCTGGTCGTCCGGCCCAAGGGTCACCTGGGCGGCCACCTGATCGTAAGGGGATTGGCCTTCCTTCAGGTTGCCCTGGGAGGCGAGCCTGCCGACCTCGGCCTCGGCGAAGCGGAGGATGGCGTCGACATTGGCCTGCACCAGTTCCTCGGTGGCGGCGGCGACGACTTCCTCTTCGGCCTCCCGCAGGGTCTTGCGGACGCTACGGGTGGGGGCAGGCTGCGTGGCGGGCGCCGTGCTGGGCTGCGTAGCCAGGGGCACTTCCTTGGTGAACTGATCGCGGTGAGCCTCGAAGTAGCGGAGGATCTCCTCTGCCGACGGCTCCAGGGCCCGGCGCAGCGGCTCGTGCTGTACCAGCAGATAGTCCACCTTCACCCGGTTGGGCTGCTTGTATCCGAACCCGAACGAGTCGGTGGCCGGGAAGGTCTCCTGCGGCGCATCCATGTTATCCGTGGCGCTGAGCACGTTGCGGAAGGCCTGGAACTGCTGGTCGATCTCTTCGGCGGAGGGCTCGGCGACCTGGTCGAGGTACTTCTCTGCCGGGACGCGCACGTACTGGAGTTGGATATTCTCCTTGAGGTCCTGGTAGAGGTGCTTGAGGTGCTGCTCCGACGGCGGGGCCAGGACAACGGCGCTTTCATAGGCCTTCTGGACCAGCAGCCACTTGCCGACGGACGAGCGGAGGTTGTCCATGCCGATGGTCTGGCCCTGGGAGCGGAGGCGGTCGAGCAGGCTCTCCAACTCGGCGCCCTGCCAGCCGAGTTGGCTGAGGAAGACGTCGATCTCGGCGCCGGTGACGGTGATGCCCATGTTTCGGGCTTCCTGCTGGAGCAGGACGAAGGCCAGTTCCGACCGGTCGCCCATGTTGAGCAACTGGAGATAGGGCAGGACGGCCTCGCTGCGAAGTTCGCCCAGGCGGAGATAGTCGCTCAGGATTTGCAGGTCGCCGCCGGCCTGGCTGACCTGCCTGCCGAGGATCTTGCCCGACTGGGTCTGCCCGACGGGCAGCTTGCTCGGGTCGCGGCTGGGGAACAGCATCTCCAGGCCCTGGAAGCTGATGAGGAAGCTGACCATCAAGATGACCATGACGATGATGACCAACTTCTGGCGTCTACGGAAGAAATCGAATGCCATCAGGCGGCTCCTTGCGATCTAGTCTGTGTCCGCCGTCGCGGACGTAAGCGAACCATGATACCTTTTTCGGCACTTTTTGCAAGCGTATCCATCTGCGGCCTTTGCGCGGCATGGTGACGGCGGGGGGGTGGGTTCGACCGGCGAGGGGGTATTGTCCGCCGCAGGCCGCAAAGCGGGCTGATTCAGCCCTTTATCACGCCCAGGGGCCGCAGACGCGCGACCTTGCGGGACAGGGCCGCCTCGTGCACGCACCGGACCACCATGTCGATATCCTTATAAGCGTCGCTCTGTTCCTCGGCCAGGCCGGTCCGCGCGCGGGCCCGCGCGATGATGCCCTTGGCGGCCAGTTCCTGGTCGATCCGCCTGCCGCGGGCGGTGGCGATGGCCGCATGGCGGGAGAGGACCCGCCCGGCCCCGTGGCAGGTCGAGCCGAACGTCTGCTCCATTGCCGCAGGACTGCCCAGGAGCACGTAGCTCGCCCGCCCCATGTCGCCGGGAATCAGCACGGGCTGGCCGATCAGGCGGTATCGCTCGGGCAGTTCCTCGTGCCCGGGCGGAAACGCGCGCGTCGCGCCCTTGCGGTGCACGCAAAGCCGCCGCGCCCGCCCATCCACGATGTGCGTCTCCATCTTGGCGATGTTATGGGCCACGTCGTACACCTGGCGCAGGCCGAGACTGTCGGCCGGCTGCCCGAAGAAGCGGGCGAAGGTCTTGCGCACCAGGTGCAGCAGGAGTTGGCGATTGGCCCAGGCGAAGTTGGCCGCCGCCCGCATGGCCGAGAGGTACTGTCGCCCCTGCGGGCTGTCGATCGGGGCGCAGACCAACTGGCGGTCGGGCAACTGGATGCCGTACTGCGACGGCGCGTTGCGGAGCGACTTGAGGTAGTCCTGGCAGACCTGGTGGCCCAGCCCCCGGCTGCCGCAGTGGATCATGAACGTCACCGCGCCCTCGGCCAGGCCAAGCGCCTCAGCCGCCGGCTCGTCGAACACCTGCTCGACGTACTGGACCTCGGCGAAGTGGTTGCCGCTGCCGAGCGTGCCGCACTGGTCGGCGCCGCGCTTGTACGCCTCGTCCGACACGGCGTCGGAGTCGGCCCCGTCCAGGCAGCCCAGCGACTCGGTCGTCTCCAGGTCGTCCGGGTCGGCCAGGCCCATCCGGGCCACGTGGCTCGCCCCTTCGCGGAGGATTTTGCGCAGTTCCTGGCGTGAGAACTCGAACGGTCCGCCCACGCCCACGCCAACGGGCAGGTCTCGAAAGAGCTGGTCCACCAGTTCCTTCAACCGCGCTCGCACGTCGTGCACATGGAGGTCGCTTCGCATGAGGCGCACGCCGCAGTTGATGTCGTAACCGACCCCGCCGGGCGAGACCACGCCGCCCTGGCCGGGATCGGTGGCGGCCACCCCGCCGATGGGGAAGCCGTAGCCCCAGTGGATGTCGGGCATGGCCAGCGACGCGCCCACGATGCCGGGCAGGCTGGCCACGTTAGCCACCTGCGTCACGCCCCCGCCCGCCAGGACGTCGTCGATCAACTCCTCGCTGGAATAGATGATGCCGTCCACCCGCATCCCGCGCGCTTCGTCGCGGGGGACGCGCCAGCGGTGCGCGTCGATCCGCTCCAGCTTGCCGTGGTATTCCTTTTCCATTGCGACGCCTCACAGATCCAGGATGACCTCGCCCTGCCATCGACCTTCGACCCGCTCGATCCGCAGGGCGTGGTAGGTGACGGCCTTCACTTCGCGGTCGATGGCGTGTCGGTCCGCGTCGTACGGCTCGCCATGCAATTCGGCCCGCACGTGCCACTCGCCCGCCTGCGCCGAGATGTGGTGCACCATGAACCGGTCCACCTGGATGGCGTTCATGACCTCCACCAGGAAGTCCACCGCCAGCGCCTCGCCGTCTTCGGATCGCGCTTCCGCCTCCCTAACCTGGGCGGGCCGGACCTGCTCCGACGGGCAGATCTCCGCCGCCAGGCCTTCGCCCAGGGCTTCGAGCAGTTCGGCCAGGCTGTCGGCGCGGGCGGAGAGTCCCAGGTCGGCGGTGTGCTCGAACGTGCAGCATTGCTTGGCCATGTGGGCATCATAACCAACCCTCGATGTTCGTGCGAGGGGCCTAGAATAAGTAGAGGAGCGAATCATGGAAGAGTCATGCCCAATGGCGCCGCTGGCGGACATGAAGTGCGTGCCGTGCCGGGGCGGCGTGCCTCCGCTGAAGGGGGCGGAACTGGACAAGCTGGCCGCGCGGCTGCCGTTGTGGAAGGTCGTCGACGAGCACCACCTCGTCCGCACTTTTCGCTTCCCGGACTTCGCGCGGGCCCTGGAGTTCGTCAACACGGTCGGCCGAATCGCCGAGGAGCAGCAGCACCACCCCAACATCTTTCTGGCCTGGGGCAGAGCGACGATCGAAATCTACACGCACAAGATCGACGGCCTGACCGAAAGCGACTTCATCCTGGCCGCCAAGATCGACCAGGCCGCGCCGGACAAGGCGTGAGCGTTCAGCCTTCCAGCGTCTCCAGCAGGCGGAGATAGCTTTCGTATCGTCGGCGCGGCAGTTCATCGGCTTCGGCGGCGCGGGCGACTTCGCAGCCTGGCTCGTGGGTGTGGGTGCAGTCGCGGAAGCGGCACTGTTGGGCGAAGGGGATGAACTCCGGAAAGAACCAGGGCAACTCGGCGGGGTCCAGGCGCAAGGCCAACTCGCGGATGCCCGGGGTGTCGAGGATGAGTCCGCCTTCGGGCAGGTCGTAGACGCTGACGGAGGTGGTGGTGTGGCGGCCCCGCTCGTCGGCGGCCCGGATGGAGCCGACGGCCGCCTCGGCCGCGGGCACCAGGGCGTTGATCAGCGTGCTCTTGCCCACGCCGGAGGCCCCGGCCATCACCGAGCGTCGTCCGGCCAGGCGGTTTCGCAGATCGTCCAGGCCCTCGCCGGTCAGGGCGGAACAGGCGATCGACTCCAGGCCCATGGCGGCGAACTCCTCGATGATCTTCGGTTGGGGCAGGCCCAGATCGATCTTGTTGAGCACGAGCAGGCTGTCCATTTCGCCGCGCTGGGCGATGATGAGGTAGCGATCGATCAGGCCGTGCCGCAGCGGGGGCTGGCGGGTGGCGGCGACGATCAGCAGCAGGTCCATGTTGGCGGCGATGACCTTCTCGAAGGGCTTGGTGTCGTACTCGTCGCGTCGCTTGCCGGAGCGCGGCTGGGGGCGGGCCAGGGCGGTTCGGCGCGGCTGGCGCGAGAGGATCATGCCGTCGCTGCGGACCTTGTCGGACTGCTGGTGCTCCCGGGAGACCTGCTGCGGGGCCAAAGCGACGGTGACGATGTCGCCGACAGCCAGCGCCGTCGCCGTCGGCGGGGCGCGGAAGGTCTTGGCGATGTTGCATTGGAGAACGCGCTGATCGGTGCGGACCAAAGCCCCGCCGGGGAACTGGCCCACCACCATGCCTTCCACTCGCACCAGATCGTCGAGGGCTTCGCTGCCGGCCTCCAACTCCCGCGGGGGGAGCTTTACCGCGGGCGGCGCCAATCGCTGATGACCGTGCATCGACTCCACGTCCTCGCCGCCGGCCAGCCGTTCCTGCCAGCCTTTGACCCGCCGCCTCGATTTGCCTTTCCGCTTGGCCATGCGAACGGCATTATACCGTCAAACTTGCGCATTCGGCAGGATCGACCGCGACAGGGGCGCCCGTCGCCGCATCATCGCACGCTCTTCTCGGCTGCACCCGAGGCTGTCGCCTTGGTCGGCGGGGGCGACTTCTTCAGGTGGGCGTCGAGAAACTCGATTAACCGACCGCGGTTCTCGCGCGTGGCGAAATACATGGTCTCGCCCGCTCCCTCCTGGGGCGTCTTGCGCCTGGAGTCGCCGTGGCCGGCGCCGTCGATTCGGTGCAGGGCGATGGGCACGCCGGCCTGTATGCACGCGTCGCGAAGGCGCTCGCTCTGGTTGATCAACACCGTCCGGTCGGCTGTGCCGTGGAAGGCGAGGATCGGGGCGTCGCCCGGCGAGACGTGCCAGGCGGGGCTGGCGAGCCTGGCCCGGTCGAGGTTCTCCTGCACGGGCCCGCCCAGGAGTTGATAGACCTTGCCGCCCCTCTTGTCGGTCTGCTCAGGCTGGTCCTTGGAGCGCAGGACGAAGTCCGTCGGGCCGTAGAAATCCGCAACGGCGGCGACGCGGGAGGACCGATCGAGGTTGCCCCCGACCGTCCCTTCCAGCCGCTTGTCCCCGTCGGTCAGGCCAAGCAGCAGGGCCAAGTGCCCGCCCGCGGAGCATCCGATGGCCGCGATGCCCGACGCGTCGCAGCCGTACCGGCCCGCGTGTGTCCGCAGCCAGCGGACGGCGCCCTTGCAGTCGTGGATCTGGGCGGGGAACGGCGCCGTCTCGCTGAAGCGGTACTCGACGCTCGCGACGGCGTAGCCCGCCTCGACCAGCGGGCCGAAGAACCAGGGCGCCTGCTTCCGACTGCCCCCGCGCCAGCCCCCGCCGTGAATGTACACCACCAACGGGGCGTTCTTTGCCTTCGCGGGCAGGTGGAGGTCCAGGTGGAGTTCCCGGCCGTCCACCTCGGCGTAAACAAGGTCGGCTACCACCTTGTCGGCCGCACCGGCCTGGCCCGGGGCGAACGCCAGCAGCAGGCCCAGGGCCAGCACCGGGCAATAGAGTCCCGACGGGAACGACTCGCTGTCATGAGAAGGTGCGATGGCAGAACGCGATCGGGTGCGGTTCATCCTGTTGCTCCAGAAGTACGACAAGCGACAGATACCTTACGGGCCGCAGGGGAAGGACGCAACATCGCTTCCGTTGCGGGCGGCGTTAGTCCGGGCCTGGGACCTGCGGCAGGCTTGCATTCCTGCTGCAATGCGGGGATAGTTCCGGAAACCCGATTCTCCGGAGTACCAGACATGCACGCTTCTGCCGCTGGCCCACGTATCGCCTGTCCGCCCGCCCGCACCGTCTTGCTGCTCGCAGCCGTCTGGTTTGCATTCAGCCCCGCCGCGCCGGCGCTGGCGGTTGACGCTTCGCCGCGCCCGGCAAACCCGCCGGTGACTGGCAGACGCACGTCGCGCGGGAGGGCTACCAGGTGGAGTTCCCGCCGGGCAAGATCATGCGCCAGATCCAGGGCGGCATCACCATCATCTACGCGCTCCAGGCGGGCGAGAAGGCGGCGTACCTGGCCTCGTCGACGAGGGTTCCCGTCCAGGACCCCACGCCGGAGATGATGGACGGCATTCAGCGGGGCGTCGCGTCCAAGGGCAAGATCGTGGGCTCCAAGGACCTGCCCGCTCAGGACGGCATGCTCGTCCGCCAGATCGTGGTCCGCGACCTTCGCCAGCCCATGGTCACGGTCGATCGGATCATGCTGGGGCGGGGGAAGATCTACCAGGTGCTGGTGGTGGGGGGCAAGGACCTCAGCGACGACCCGGACACCCAGCGGTTCTTTCAGTCGTTCAAGCTGCTGTCCGCCCAGCAGCCGGAGGCAACCAAGCCGAAAACGGACCCCCCGGTCGCTGAGCGGCCCGCGACGCCGCGGCCGCCAAGGCCGGCCCCCGCGACCAGGCCCGCGCCTCGTCCCCTAGCCAAACCCGATACGCCCTCAGCCGCCGAGACCGACCCCATCTCGGCCGCCCTGGAGGGGCTGAAGTCCGAGGACCTTCACCAGCGCAAGGCAGCCCTGCGAAAGCTCCAGGGCGTGCAGGTCGATCCGAAGCGGCGGGTGGAGGTGGCCAAGGCCATCGTGCCCATGCTGTCGGAAAGCGACGGCTTCGCGCGGGGAGACGCCCTGAAGACCCTGCCGGCCTGGTGGACGCCGGAGGTTCTGCCCGACGTGATCAAGGCCACGCAGGACGCCCAGTTCAGCGTCCGCTGGGCTGCCTATGACGCCTTGGGCCAGATGCCGGATGAGCGCTCGGCCAAGGCGTGCGCGGAAGGTCTGGCTACCGAACAGGGCAAGGCCAAGCAAGCCCTCAAGAGGCTGGGCTCGATGGCGGAGCCGGCCGTGCTCAAGATGCTGAGCAACCAGGACCGCAAAGTCGTCACCGCGGCCTGTGATGTGCTGGGCGAGATCGGCACGGCCAAGAGCGGCGCCGCCCTCCAGGCATTGACCAGGCACAAGGACTTCTTCATCCGCTCGGCCGCCAGCAGGGCGTTGAAAAAGCTGAAGGAGCGGAAGTGACGCTTGTAGTGCGCCCGTAAGAGCGTCGCAACGGACGCCGCCTCTCGGCGTCAATACGCCCCGCCTTACGGCGGAACTACGAGCGTTCGGCAGGCGGCTTCAGCCTTACCTCAGCCACTGATCCCTGTGCGCCGCCACGAACTCGTCGTCGGCGAGGTGGGGATAGGCGCGGCAGACGCGGTCGATCTCCTCGGCCTGGCCGGGCGAGAGGGTCTCGTCGCCGTTGAGGCACCAAGTGCCTTCGAGCAGGCCCTGGCGGCGGAGGACCTCGTGGATGCCGGCGATGCAGCCGCGGTAGTTGTTGGCGGCGTCGAAGAAGGCAGCGTTAGCGTCGGTGACCTCCACGTTCAGGGACAGCCAATCCTCGTCCACCCCGCCGCCGGCAGCGATCAGGGCGTGAATTCGGTCGAGCATTCGGACGGCCTGGCGGGTCCAGACGGCCCAGTGGCCCAGCAGCCCGCCGACGATACGAAGCGTCCGCCCGGCGAAGCGGTAGGGCGTGAGCAGGTCGGCGACGATGTTGTCGTCGTTGCCGGTGTAGAGGGCGAGGTCGTCGCGCCCGGAGTCGGCGACGGCGCGGACGACGTCGAGCGTCTGGTAGCGGTTGAATGGGGCGATCTTGACGGCGACGACGTTGTCGATCTCGGCCAGGCCGCGCCAGAACGCGTAAGGGAGGATTCGCCCGCCGACCGACGGCTGGAGGTAGAAGCCGACGACGGGAATGATGCCCGCGACGGTTCGCACGTGGGCGAGCAACTCGTCCGTGCTGGCCTTGCGAAGGGCGCCCAGGCCCAGCAGGACGGCGTCGTAGCCGCACCGGGCGGCGAACTCGGCCTCGCGGACGGCCTGGGGCGTCGGCCCGACGACGCCGGCGATCTTGACCGCGTCGCTGGCGCGAAGCTCCTCCATGGCGAGTTGGAGGACGGGCTCGTATAGGCCGTGTCTCGGGTCGCGGATCTCGAACTGGGTGGTGTGGACGCCGATGGCCATGCCGCCCGCGCCGGCGGCGAGGTAGTAGCGCGTGAGGGCCCGCTGGCGGCGCTCGTCAAGCGTGCGCCGGGCGGTGAGGGCCAGCGGATGAGCGGGGATCACCGCGCCTCGACGCAGCCGGTCTCGCCAGGCCATCAGAACCTCCCGTCCCGCGTCTCGAAGTGGGTGGGCTTGCCCAGGCTCGCCCCGCCCTGGGCGATCCAGTCCGCCGTCCAGTCGATTACCTGCTCGACCGGGACTCCGGGCGGGCCGAACATCCGCCCGCAGAGCGCGGCGCTGCTGAGCAGGGCGGTGGGGGACTCGGCGCCGGTGAAGACAGGATCAATGCCCAGCCGCTCGGCGAATCGCTGGGCGATCCAGCGGACCGCGAGCGTCTGGAGCCCGGTCAGGTTAAGCACCAGCGGGGGCGACTGGGCGTGGGCGAGCGATCGCAGGCAGACGGAGTTGGCGTCGCCCTGCCAGATGACGTTGACGTGGCCCATGGTCAGATCGACCGGCTGGCGGAGGAAGACCTTCCGGCCGATATCGTGGAGCACGCCGTACCTCGGCTCGACGGCGTAGTTGAGGCGGAGCAGCACCGTCGGCGTTCCGTTGAGGCGGGAGAAGTGCGTGAAGATCCGCTCCCGCCCGAGAGCGGACATCGCGTACTCGCCGACCGGCCCAACGGGCGAGGTCTCGGTTGGTCCGCCCCCGTCGACGGGCGTGAGCGGGTAGACGTTGCCGGTGGAGAAGGCGACGATCCGCGAACGGGCGAAGCGCTCGGCGACCCGGCCGGGCAGGTAACTGTTCATGGCCCAGGTGTAGGCCTCGTCGCCGGTGGAGCCGAACTTGCGGGCGGCCATGTAGATCACGTTGGGCGCTTCAGGCAGGGTGTCGAGCGCGCCGGGGGCGAGCAGGTCTGCGGGGATGGTCTCGATGCCGTAGCGATCGAGGGCGTCGCGGGCGGCGGGGTCGGCGAATCGGGCGACGCCGATGATCCTGCGACGGACGCCGGCGGCCTCGCGCGCCCGCCGCGCCCGCCGGGCCAGGCTGGGGCCCATCTTGCCCGACACGCCCAGAATCAGCAGGTCGCCCTCCAACTCGCGCATGGCCTGGACGTCGGCCGGCGTCGGCTCAGACAGGACGTCATCTAGTTGTTCGTCGGACGCGATGTGCATGGGGGCATTGTCCATCGGCGAGCGGCGATTGACAAGGGGCCGGCGACGCCTTGGCGTTTGTCTTCCGCGATGGAACGACAAAGCCCACCCCTGGGGGTGGGCTTTGGGTTTCGCATCTAGATGAGTCGCCCGCTTCTACTTCTTGTCCAGCACCTCGATGGGGGGCATGGCCTTGCCTTCGAGGTACTGCAACGAGGCCCCGCCGCCGGTGGAGACGTGGGTCATCTTGCCGTCCAGGCCCATCTCCTCGACGGCGGCTGCCGAGTCGCCCCCGCCGATGACGCTGACGCTGCCCTTGTCGGTGGCGTCGGCGACGGCCTGGGCGACGGCCTTGGTGCCCTCGGCGTAGTCGGGGGCTTCGAACACGCCCATTGGCCCGTTCCAGACGATCGTGCCGGCGGCCAGGACCGCGTCACGGTAGGCCTGCACGGTCTTGGGCCCGATGTCCATGCCCATGAGCCCGTCGGGGATGTTCACGTCCTGGATGACCGTGGGCTTGTCGCCCTGCATGGTGGCAAAGTCGAACTTGGCCGCCGCCTTGTGGTCGCAGGGCAGGAGGATCTTGCCCTGGGCGCCGTCAAGCAGCTTCTTCATCTCCTCGACCTGGTCTTCTTCGACGCGGCTCTTGCCGACGCTGACGCCCTGGGCCTTGAGCAGCGTGTAGGCCATGGCCCCGCCGATGAGGATCTTGTCCACCTTGCCCAGCAGGGCGGAGATGAGCTTGATCTTGTCGCTGACCTTGGCCCCGCCCAGGATGGCCACGAAGGGGCGCTTGGGGTTCTTGACGGCCTCGTCGAGATACTTGATTTCCTTCTCGACCAGGAAGCCCGCGACGGCCGGGCCGCCCTTGGCCTGAACGGCCTTGGCCACGCCGAACATGCTGACGTGCTTGCGGTGGCAGGTGCCGAAGGCGTCGTTCACGTACGCCTCGCCCAGGGAGGCCAGGGCCTGCGTGTAGGCGTCGATCTTGGCCTGCTGTTCGGGCGTGGGCTTCTTGTCGGGGTTCTTCTTGGCCTTGTCGATGAGGTCCTCTGCCGCGTTGAAGCGGACGTTCTCCAGCAGCAGGACCTGGCCCGCCTGGAGGGCGGCGGCCTTCTGCTTGTCCTCGGCTCCGCCGACGTCGCCGCTGCCCAGCTGGACGTCCTGGCCCAGCAGTTCGCTCAGCCGCTCCGCGGCGGGCTTGTTGGAGAACTCGGCCTCGTAGCCCTTGCCGCTGGGCCGGCCGCAATGGCTCATCAGCACCAGCTTGCCGCCCTGATCGAGCACCTTCTTGATCGAGGGCAGGGCCTGGACGATGCGGCGGTCGTTGGTGACCTTGCCGTCCTTGATGGGGACGTTGAAGTCCACGCGCATCAGCACCGTCTTGCCTTGTACGTCGATGTCCGCGATTGATTTCGTCGCCATGTCTGAGTCCTTCTTGTTCTGGTTGTCCGTGGCCCCGAGCGTCGTTGGGGATTGGAGACTATACGCGCGCGCCGGGGCGTTGACAAGAGTCTGCGTCAAGATCTGTCGTGCCACAGCGATTATGTCACCCCTTCGCCACAGCGATTATGTCATCCCTGTGCCTGGGGTCTTATACCAAGAGTCGATCCTTGCGTCGTGCGATTTTCTGGATTTCGAGCTGGCCGTACCT
>JAKJER010000057.1 GCA_022705325.1 Planctomycetota bacterium
GGCCACGATCGCAACATCCGCAATGCGAAGGCCATTCGGGATTTCTTCTCGTACATTCACAACAACCCGGTCAAGCGGGGCCTGGTCGCCCAGCCGGAGGATTGGCAGTGGAGCAGCGCCCGCGACTGGAACGGGATTGCCGTTGGTCCGATCCCGATCGACAAACAGTCCTGTATTGACTCGATGATATGAAACACGAGCTGATGGAAATATGTTCTGCGAGCGGTTGTCGCCGCCGAAAGGGCTGTCGCCACCGGCACCCCCAAGACGGGTCCGTCCCCACTGGGAACGGGCCCGCCTTGAGGGTGGCACGAACCTGTGATTCCACTTGGGGTGGCCACCGGGCGTCTATTGTGCCTTGACATTCGAAAAGAAAGACAAACGATGGGCCTGGACCAAGGGACTGCTCTACGATCCCGTGTACTGATGTTCGGCTGCCCAGAGTGAAAGGACCCGGGCATGTGCAGATGCTGGCAGGCGGGGTTTGTCATAGCGTGGCTTGCGCTTTCGCTGACTTCCTGCACCGGCCCCCAGTCCGAGGTGAGCTTGACCGAGCGGGCCGGATACAGCCCCAACTATTGGTCAGGATGCCTGAGCAATAGTTGGGTTTTGGCCCCGAAGGTCAGTCAGAAGGCGATGCGGGCGTTGAGTTGCAGAAGCGAATGTGACGACTATTGGCGCCTCCTGTCCATACTGGTGTCGCACGCCCCGGACATCCGATACCTTGTGCTGATGGAGCAACTGCCGGAGGGCGAACTCGATGAGTATCGCACGTTGCTGGTCTTCAGGACAACAAACCGAGCATACTGCTACGCCAACTCCATCCTGTGGCTGGCCGCGATCGGTGAGGCCAACGCGGGAGACGTAAGAGATGCCAGGGAAAAAGGTCCGGCGGGTCAGATACCTGTCGCCGAGGCTGATGAGTTGTTCGAGGCGATTGAGAAGCAGGCGGTGTGCTCGTATGAGTCATCGGTATTGGCTCCCGGCGGGGACGTCCCGGCCATCGGAAAGGGGGCCCTGGCCGTGCACCTGTACCGCACAAAAGACCGAGCCAGTCGCGACTGGATCACAGAGGGGCTGATGTACGATCGATCCGTCGTCCTGGGTGAGGCTCGTGTCGACCAGGTCGCCAGGTCGCGAGATGAACCCGCCGACACAGAACTGCCTGGCGAACGATGGGAACAGCTACCTCCCGGGCAGAAGAAGATATGGGAAAGGCACTACCGGGAGACGTATCCTGTGCGGCTGATTGCCAGCGGAGCCCTGCGCATTCTGCGCAGTGCCCGGGCTAAGCCAGCGGATGGTCGCCCCGAGGCCAATGCACGTGCGGCGGCTTCCCCAGGGGATGACGCCGCGACTGAATCCTCGGCAAGGCGACCGCCCGGGAAGGGATAACCAGGGAGCAGAGCATAAATGGACGATGCCGGTGTCAACGCGGTCCGCCAAGACCTTATCAAGAAGATCCACCATGCGTTTGAGGGTGTTGCCAGAGGCAAGGGGATTACTCTCCATCAAGCGCGGATCATTGATGATGCCATCTGGTCCGGGGCCGGCCCGGAGGAGGAGGCCTTTGCACGAGGGAAGGACTCGGATCGGAAATGGCAAGAGATACCGCGGCAGGTTATTGAGGAACTCGGTGAAGAGTGCGCCTTCCTGGACGCTGAAGGGTTCAGGTACTATCTTCCGGCCCTCATGATCTGGACGCTGTCTTATGGAAAGGGCAGCGACAATGTTGCAGGCGACTACCTGATATATGATCTTGCCCGGAACGAGCGGATCGCCGGACTGGACTGTCTCAGCGGAGAACAGGCTGGATCGGTCGCTGAGTTCTTGAAGTACGTGGCAGATCACCCTGATGAACGCTGGGCGGATGCTGTCGCTGCCAGGCTCGCACTGGAAAACTACTGGGACAAGTTCCTCTGATACGGCAGCGCCGGGCGGCCGCCCCGAGGACAGTGGACGCACGGTGGGGCAGCCGCCGGCCGGGCAACCTCTCCGGGCGCGTGGAACAGGAATTGCCCTGCCAGTCGGTGGAGTCGGGCGGGTCATCCGGGAGATCCCGGCTAACACAAGCGAAAGGCAAACACAGATGGCTTCCATGAGTCGTCGCACCGAAGTCGGCATCTTCGCCGTCGGGCTTGGACTGATCTGGGGTGGGGCCGTCACCATCTGGAGCGTGATGATGTCCAATCCCACTGCGCCGCCTGTCGGCGGCCTCTCTCGTACCGTGTTCTGTCTGGCTCTTCTTCTGCCCGGTCCGACGGCAAGCCTGGCCTGCGGCATCTGGTTCCTGGTCAGACCCAGCCGCTGGGGGCTCCTGGCCTGCATAGTCGCCGCCGCACTGGTCCCGATAGGCTACGGGGCACTCATGTTCGCGGCCTTGGGGACGCTGCCGATGAACCTGATGACGATCGTGCTGTTGGCCGTGCCGGTCGTTGTGATCGCCCGAGCACCGCAGGCCTTTGAGGAACTCGCGCCCGACAAGCAGTCGGCTCCTGGGGCGGCCCCGGACGAGAGGCAGCAGGAGCATTTCCGCTATCCCCGATGACGCCGAGCGGCCGGTCACGCCGACGACCACATATGCGCGACTCCGCTGCAGAACGGGCCGGGAAAGCAGCACAAAATGGGGGTAGGCAGAATTCGCGGGGGGGGATACAATACGAGCACTCGGCCTGACGGAGGAGTCGGGCGGGTCACCCGGGACATCCCGGTCCAACGGAGGTTCATGATGAACGTCTTCTGCGCTGTTCGCCGTGTCGTGCCGCGCCTGGCTGTCCTCGCGCTGCTCTGCGGGACTGCCATGGGCGATTTGATCTACCAGGCGACCTTTTCCGGTGCGGCTGGGTCGTCCAACGGCGACGCGATCTACGGCGTGACCGGCGGCACCGCCACCATTCGCGACAACGGCACGGGCACAGCCGAGGTCGTCGCCGCGCCGGGCCCGGTGGCCGGCGGCTACCTGCGAACGTTCTATCCCAACGGCGCCGCCGCGCCCTACGGCGCCCGGATCACCCCCGCCTCGCCGGCCAACTCCCTGGCTGCCCTGTTCTCCACCGATCCGACGAGCGGGCAGCGCCAACTCGAGGGCGGCCTCGACTTCTTCTTCCAGAACGACACCGATCTGGACCGCGGCGAGGAGTTGCGCTTCATCGACAACGACAACCGCGGCAGCGGCGGGCTGCGCCTCGTGGTCCAGGGCGGATCCACCTCGGGCGACCTGTACGTCGAGGTGATCGGCAACACCGGCGCCTTCGGCGACGGCACGACCAACAAAGTCACCAAGGCCACATCCGCCTTTCAGATCCTGGCCAACAGGCTCTACCACCTGGGCGTGACGTTCTCCACCGACGACGCCACCGGCCAGACCACGGTCCGCCTGTTCGGGCTGGAAGGGAACCGCGCGCTGGACACCAGCGCCGCCACGCTGGCCGAGGGCTTCCTGGGCTCGCTGTCCTTCAACCTCGACGAGTCCGTGGTGACCAACGGATTCATCTCCGGGGCGTACGACATCGGGTCGCTGCGAAACAGCGGCGCGGACAAGGTGCAGTACTTCGACCACTACCGCCTCTACGACGCCGTTCCCTCCGCCTTCCTGGAGGTGCCCGAGCCCTGCACCCTGATCCTCACCTCCACCGGCCTGCTGGGTGTCTTCACGAGTCTGCGCCGGCGCAGACGCGCTGCCTAGCAGTCCATTGGAAGACTGCTCTTCCCGCGGGCGGGCCTTTTGCCTGCGCTCCGACCGGAAGCCTCCCCAGGAACAGTGCACGCGCGGTGGCATCTCTTGGGGATGGTGCCGTTCACTGGTCCTGGCAGGGAAGGCCCCCGGCCGCCTGGAAACAGGTGCGGTGATGTCCCCCGATTATAGAGGCCAATCGGGCCCTTGACGCCACGAGTGGTGGGGATATACTGTTCGAAACACATGACTTGCGGCTTGTGGCACGGCTTCGGGTGACGGACTTCTCGGTGTCTGCGAAGCCGTTCTAGGCAGTGCGGGAAACGGCATCTGCCAAGTAAGGCGAGGGCTTATCTCATGCATGATATATTCATCTCATACTCCCGCAAGGATATCGCCTTTGCGAGGTTGATTCGTGGATCCTTGCAGGAAAACCAACTTGACACGTGGATTGACTGGGACCGCATACCGGTAGGGGTACGCTGGTGGCAGGAGATATGCGAGGCCATCGCAAACTCGAATATCTTCATGTTCATTGTCAGTCGGGATTCTATCGGCTCGAACGTGTGCGGGGACGAGATCGGCCAGGCGCTAAAGCACAACAAGCGAATCATCCCTGTTCTTCTAGACGATCTCAAACCGGAAGCACTCAAGGAGTTTGTCCCGGATCTGCCGGAATTCAACTGGATTGTTTTTCAACGTGATCGTGTTTTCCACCTGGAAACAAATTCGGCGATTCAGTCGGATACGGCGGAAGATCGAGAGGTAGCACTTCCCCAATTGCCGCAGTTTTATGAATCGCTTATACGGCTGAACAAAGCTATTCGCACGGATTGGGAATGGGTGAAGTATCATACCCAACTTCAGGTGAGTGCCCTGCACTGGGAAGCCAACGGGAAGAGTCCCGCCTATTTGCTGGAAAAGGGATATCTGCGAGACGCGGAACGCTGGGTTGCCGGGGCAGAAGGCAAAGATCCTCAGCCAACAACGCTTCAAGTGGAATTCATCGAGCAGAGCAAGAAGAAATTCTTGGCGGATAAAGAGAAGATGCTGGCCGATTCAGGCAAGTGGTGGAGGAAGGAGCCTAATACAAGTCACTATGCTCCCGATTTCGAGCTTGTGTGTGTCAATTGCCGCTATTCGTACACGTTTACTCCCTCCGAACACATACCCATCCCTGCCCAATGCCCGGAGTGCAAATTCAAGGGGTTCGGCCGATTTGGCGTCTAGCACACGGTTCCTATTGACGGCCTTACCGTAGCACAGAACGAGCGTTGCTCCAATGCCCATTGCCGTGGTCGGCACATCAAGGCTTCGCCTTGGAGGCCTCGCCGACTTCCACCGTCTTGGCCGGCGGCTTGTGGAAGTTCGTCTTCCACGCCTCGAAGAAGCGCCGGCCGAACTCGATCGTCCCGCCCGTGTCGTAATGCCCGTCCGGCTTGCGTGTCAGGCCGGCGGTCGAGACCGTGGCGGTGTGGGGGACGGTCTTGGCGACCTCGGCCTTGCCCATGGCCACCTCGGCCAGGAACGGGTACCTCTCTGACCGCGGCCAGCTCGGATCGATCATCCGCATCGAGAAGAGAAAGGGCAGGTCGGCCCGGCCGAGGTCCTTGCGAGCCTGTTCGATGAAGGCCGCCAGGTTCTTGCCGTACGCCCTGGCCGCCGCCTCGTCCTTGCTGTCGCTCCCGCCCTGGTCCCAGAAGAAGGCCACGATCTCCACATCCTGCCCGGCGGTGCCCGTCTGGACGTCCTTGAGCATCCGATGGTAGAGGCTGCCCTTGCGTTTCGGGTCCCACTGGGTGTGCAGGTTGGTCCCGCCGACCGCGGTCTTGACGATCACGATCTTCCGCCCGGGCAAGGCCTCCGCCAGCAGCCGCGCCGCCGACACCTCCGGGCCCACGCCGTCGCCCCTTCCGGGCGAAGGGCGATCCAGCGGCCGCCAGGTCTGGTTCGCGTAGAGACGGACGTTCGCAAGCGGCTGGCGATACTCGGCGGGCAGCTTGCTCGGGTCGGATCTGCCCACCATGTTCGACTGCCCCGCGAAGATGAACACCTTGACCTTCTGCGCCGGCGGGGGCGCTTCGTCGGCCGGGTCGTCCTTTCCGCTTGCCCGTGATGCGCCGGCCAGCAGCGCCGCCGAAAGCACGCACGCGGATACGAGTCTCCAACCGCCGCCAAGCCGTTCCCATCGTTGCTGACTCATCCGAGTGTCCCTTCTGTCGGTGGCCGTCGTAAGCGGAGCCGATGCTCGGTGCCATCCCCAAGCGCAGCTTGGGGGTGTCCCTAGCGGATGGTCTGGGCAGTTTCGACCATGACGGGAGCTTATCCTGCGTCAGCCGGCCTGACAAGGGCCGTCGGTGCGTTCGAACCGTCCGCCCGCACCCCCAAGCGGCCCCTGTGGGGCTCTTCGCTTGGGGGTGGCACCACCCGTCAGTCCTATCTGGCAAGGCCACCGGCCGCCGAACGGATGTGTGGACCAGCCCGCAAGAATCGTCCGCTACCGTCTTGACACGGACTTGCTCACGGATGTCCCCCGATCAAGGCCGATCAGGGCTTCTATTCCTTACTTGGCCTCAGGACTTGCCTCGCTCCGCTTCACATCGGCCTGGTGGTTCGACACGGCCTCAGAGGTTCTGAGCATGCGGTCATAGACGCGGAGGTGGAGGATCTTGCCGCCAAACGAAGGCGCCAACTGCAGCCTGCCCGAGCCCGTCACCTCGCCGACCTTCGCGTCGAACCGTCCCCATCCGTACTGCCGCGACTCGCCACCGTCGCAGAGCCTGCCGTCCACGAGGAACGTGATAATGTCCGGCCCGCCATCCACGATCGCCGTGACGTGATGGCTCCGCCCCTCTTTCAGCAAGCCCGGATCGCTCGTCCATTGTCCAGGCGGGTTCCGGCCGTCGGAGAACCGCAGGCGCACCGAGCCGTTGTCCGCGGTCTCCAACGCCACGCCGCGACCCTTGTCATCGCGCGAATCAAGGATGATCTGCCCGTTCTTGAGGTCCCCGCATTGCAGCCACATGTCGATCGCAAACCCGCCGCCTGATGAAAGGTCGCCCAAGCGCGGCATCTTCACCTGGTCCGCCTGCGCCGCCTGTTTCTCAAGCGACAGCACCAGGCCCTCTTCTGCAACGCGTCCCTTGCCCTCATGCTGCGCCCACAGTCCTTCAAGCAGTGCGAGGTCGATCTCGTGGACACGAGCGATCGTCTTCTGCGTTTCGGTGACCCAGTACTTGCCGTCCTGCTCGATCAGGTCCGGGTAGCTCATGCCTCTGCCCTTGAGGTCGTTGTGGTAGAGCAGGATCTCCGGCTCGGACCAGTACAGCTTGCCGTTACGCTCGACGCCTCCGCAGATCCAGACCGGGTTTCGCCCGTGGAACGTCCTGCCGCTGTGGTTATGGAACCAGAACAGATACTTGCCGTTGGTGCACTTGAACAGCTTCGGACAGGCTCGCGGCGTCTTGATCTTCCGGCCGCCCGGTGCGTACGTCATGTGCTCCGGCTGGGTCCATGTGCGCCCGCCGTCGGCGCTGTAACAGTGCATGGGGTAGCCCAGCGTCGTGCGAAAGACGAGGTACAGACGGTCCTCGCCGATGGTCACGTGGTTGTGCTCTTCCTGGATCGAACCGAACTGCGGAACCCGCAGGCCGTGCTCGCCGACCGGCAGCAGGGTCCAGCGAATCTTCGACACCTCGGGCTCGGTGAGGATATTGTCGCTGTGCATCATCCAGCCCTCGCCGTTGTCGAGCATGTACTTGCCCAGCTTGGTGAAGCCGAATCGGACTCCGGTGCCGGTGATCTTCGGCTTGTCGATGCCCCAGAAGATCTGCACCTCGCCCTTCCATTGGTTCGCCCGGTCGCACGCGGTGACGCGAAGCGGTATGCGGAAGCGGTCCTTCGACCAGGTACGCCCGCCATCGTCGGAGAACCTGTAGCAGTACCACCCGAGCGTGTCGGCCCGGATCTTCCCTTCCCGCCCCGGCAGCCGATCGATGCGGTCGCCGTTGTAGGTGTAGAAGGCGTAGACGCGCCCGCCGGGCACGACCAGCGGCACCGCCCACGACGCTTCCGGGCCGTCCGCGGGCTCGATGTCGGTCAGCGGGCCCCAGGTCTTGCCCTGATCCTTGCTGATCGTCGCCACGACATGCTGGCCGGACTGGCCCTCGCTGCCCTTGCCGGTGGTCAGCACGCACAGCCAGTTGCCGTCCTTCGTGATCGCCACGTAGGGCTGATCGCAGTAGCCCTCGTCCGGGATGCGGAGCCCCGCTTCAATATGGCGCGGGTCTTGAACGGCCGGCCTTGTCCCGCCGGCCTGACCGGCGGCTATAACGTCCGGGCCCCCGCAGAGCGGGACCAACGAGAACAACACGGCGATCTTGACGTGGCGCATAGGGCTCTTCCAGTATTCGGCTTCAACGAGTTGATGGTCCCTTCTTGCGGCATGCGGCGCACAGGCCGTAGAGGACCACCTCGTGGTCTTCGAGGACGAAGCCCCTGGGCACGAGCGGTTCGAGGTTGCCCGGGCAGCCGGCGATCTCGAAGACGTGGTCGCAGCGGCGGCAGCGGAAGTAGTGGTGGTGGCGTTTGCCGGCCGGCTCGTAGCGCGGGCTCTGGCCGCGGATGTGGACGGGGTTGATCCGCCCGGCGTGGAGCAGCGCCTTCAGCGTGCGATAGACGGTGGCGATTCCCAGCCCCGGCGCCGCGGGCGCCGCCGCCTGCAACACCTCGCGCGGGCCCAGCGGGCGCCCGGCCCGTTCCAGGGCGGCCACGATCGCGCGTCGCTGCTGGGTGTCGCGTTTCATTCGCCTGGCCTCACTCGGCTGTCCCGCCGCGGCTTGTCGCGCCGGGTTTTGTATCAGCTTGTCTCACTCGGGTGACCCGCCGCGGCCTACCATGCCGGGTTTCAGATCGGCTTGACTTATTGATAATGGATTATTATTATCAGTGTGTATGATACCGCAGCGCCCGCGGGCGGGCAAGGATTATGTCCGGCGCTCTCCCTCGCGTCCGGCCGGGCGCCGCCGGCGAAAGGACACCCAGATGAACGTCTATCGACCGATCCGAACGGCGGGGCTCCTGGCGGTCTGGCTCGCGCTGGCCGGCCTGCCGCTGGCGGGCGCCGGCTGCCGCCCAGCCGCCCGCGACCAGTCCAGGGCCCGCGTCCTGTGCAGCGTCCACCCGGTCTACCTGCTCACGCAGGCCGTCGCACAGGGCAGCGACCTCCACGTCCAGCTCATGCTGCCGTCCAACATGGGCTGCCCGCACGACTACAGTCTCTCGCCCGAGGACATGCGCAAGCTCGCCGCCGCCGACGTGCTGGTGGTCAACGGCCTGGGCCTGGAGGAGTTTCTGGGCGAGCCGGTCCGCAAGGCCAACCCGAACGTCAAGACCATCCGCGCGGGCGAGGCGATCGAGGGCCTGCTGGACATGGATCACGGCCGCGACGGCGACGAGCACGATCACGACGGGCACGCCGCCCCCGCCGCAACGCCTGCCGGCGCCCCCGCGCACGGCGAGGCCGCCCACGCACACGCACACAGGCACGAGGGGCTCAACCCGCACGTCTTCGCCAGCCCCCGGATGGCCGCCCGCATGGCCCGCCGGATCGCCGAGGAACTCGGCAAGGTCTACCCCGCCCACGCCAGGCTCTTCGCCGACAACGCCGCCCGCGCCGCCGCCGACCTGGACGCCCTGGCCGACGAGTTCGCCCAGGCCGGCCGCTCCTTCGCCCGGCGCAAGATCGTCACCGAGCACGGCGTCTTCGACTACCTCGCCCGCGACTGCGGCCTGGAGATCGTCGCCGTCGTCGAGGAGGCCCCCGGCCAGGAGCCGTCCGCCGCCCGCATGATCGAGTTGATCAAGCTCATCAAGGACTCGGGCGCGGCGGCTGTCTTCACCGAGCCGCAATACCCCGTCAAGGTCGGCCAGACCATCGCCAGGGAGGCCGGCGTGCCGGTGGCCAGCCTGGACCCCGTCGCCAGCGGGCCGGCGGAGGGCGGAATCCAGGGCTATCATGAAATCATGCGGAAGAACCTCGACACGCTGAAGAAGACCCTCGGAACAGGGACTAGTGAACAGTGAATAGTGGATAGTGGATAGTGGATAGGGAATACGGAACAGGGAACGCTGCAGAGGATTTTCGATTTACGATTTTCGATTTGCGATTAGGCTATGCAGGCTTGCGGCTTGAGTCTCAGATCGACAATCGAAAATCGGCAATTGACAATTCCGTGGTCCCTGGTCCCTAATCCCTGGTTCCTAGTCCCTGGAAAAGAGTATGCCGGGCATCACGTTTGACAATGTGTCCGTCCGCCTGGGCGGAATCTCGATCCTGGATTCGGTGACAGCCGAGGTCCCCGAGGCCAGCGCGACGGCCATCATCGGGCCCAACGGCGCGGGCAAGACCACGCTGCTGCTGGCGCTGCTGGGCCACGTGCCGTACAGCGGGACGATCCGCATGGGGCCCAACGGCGGGTCGGTCCGTCTGGGGTACGTGCCGCAGCGGCTGGACCTGGACCGCGGCCTGCCGGCGACCGTGATGGACCTGATGGTATGCGGGCGTCAGCGGCTGCCGCTGTGGTTCGGCGTGCGTCGCAAGCGGCGCGAGCGGGCGATGGAGTTGCTGACGGCGGTGGACGCAGCCCACCTGGCCCGCCGGCGGCTGGGGGCGCTGTCGGGCGGCGAGTTGCAGCGGGTGCTGCTGGCGCTGGCGATCCAGCAGGAGCCGCACATCCTGGTGATGGACGAGCCCTCCAGCGGGGTGGACGTGGGGGGCGAGCATTTGCTCTGCGAGTTGCTGGAGAGCCTGCGGGCCCGCCACGGCTTTACGCAGATCATGGTCACGCACGACCTGTCGCTGGTGACCGCCCACGCCACGCACGTGATCTGCCTGAACCGTCGCGTGCTGGGGCAGGGGCCCATCGCCGAGACGCTCACCAACGACGTGCTGGGGGCCACCTTCGGCCTGCACCTGGGCCTGGCGGACCTGCACGACATCCGCGCCGCCCGCGGCGAGCCGTGCAGCCATCCGGGGTGCCGCCATGATTGACCTCACCTGGCTGTTCGACCTGGCCGCCCGCCTGCTGCCCTTCGAGGTCATGCAGGCCCGGTTCATGCAGCAGGCGCTGGTGGCGCTGGTGCTGCTGGCCCCGATGTGCGCGGCCATGGGCGTCCAGGTCGTCAACTTCCGCATGGCCTTCTTCAGCGACGCCATCAGCCACACCGCCTTCGCCGGGGTGGCCGTCGGGATGCTCGCCGGCGTGGACTACCGGCTGAGCATGGTCGTCTTCGGCGTGGCCGTCGGGCTGGGCATCATGGCCCTGGGGCGGCGGCTGGCCCTGTCGTTCGACACCGTCATCGGCGTGTTCTTCGCCGCGGTCATCGCCTTCGGGCTGGCCATCGTCAGCCGCAACCGCCACGTCGCCCGCTCCATGCAGGCCTTCCTCTACGGCGACATCCTGACCATCGGCTCCGACGAGATCCTCCTGCTGATGGGCCTGCTGGTCGCGCTGATGGTCTTCCA
The DNA here is from genome assembly GCA_022705325.1 of Planctomycetota bacterium. Lineage (GTDB taxonomy): Bacteria > Planctomycetota > Phycisphaerae > SM23-33 > SM23-33 > MWDR01. The sequence goes on from JAKJER010000057.1 coordinate 11,199, forward strand.
GGCGGTCGGCTACAACCGCATGTTGTACCTGGGCGTCAGCCCGCGCCTGGCCTCGGCCCACCGCATCCGCGTGCGGGCGTACCAGTACGTCTTCGCGGCCCTGCTGAGCCTGGTGGTGATCTTCTCGGTCTGGGCCGTCGGAGTCCTGCTGGTGACGGCCATGCTGGTGGTCCCGGCGGCGGCCGCCCGCAACTTCGCCCACTCCGCCGCGGGCATGTTCTGGTGGGCGCTGGTGGTGGGCACGACCTCCGCGGTGGCCGGGCTGATCCTCTCCGCCCAACCGTGGGCCAACTGCGCCAGCGGGGCGGCCATCGTCCTCTGCGCGTCGGCGTGGTTCGTCGTCAGCCTCCTCCCCGCCATCCTCCAGCGCAGACGAGCGGACTGACCCCTTCTCACTTCGGGTTGTACAACTCGCCGAAGCTGATCGTCGCGCCGTCGAACGGCTTGCCCGGGTCGATCCACACGTTCAGGATGAGCCCGCCGCCGAGGACCTTGGAGTATCGCGGCAGGGCCAGATCGCCCTTGGGCTCCAGCACGCGCGAGGGCTCGCTCTGGGCGGCCTGGAACACGTAGCGCCCCTGGACGACGTATCCGCTGCCGCGGGCCATGAATTGCAGGGCCGGGCGGCAGGGGGATGAAACCGGGGCGCGCCGTCCGATCGCGGTGGAGTGGACCAGCTTGGAGTCCGCCAGGTCCCAGCAGACGATCCGCATGGCGGAGTCGGCCTGGCCCTGGTCCGCGCGGACGTAGGCGGCCAGATGCTTGCCCTCCGGCGAGAAGGCCACGTCCTCGATGATCGCCTTGCCCTCGTCCACCGTCGCGGTCAGCGTGCCGGCCGGGGCGGCGGAGGCCAGGTCGTAGAGGTGGACGACCGCCAGGGACTTGCCCGCCTCGCCCGCTCGGGCCTGGGCGGCCAGCGCGAGCAGTCGCCCGCCGGGGCTGACGGCGCCCGCGGCGAGCTGGTCCTGCGCGGGCGGGGCGGGCAGCGGCTTGCCCTGCTCGGCCTGGTAGTCCCACAGCGTCAGCGCGTTGGAGGCGGGCGAGTAGGCGACCAGCCTGGCGCCCGCGAAGTCGAACCACTTCACGTCGGCCTGGGGCAGGACCTTCACGTGCAGGTCGCTCTCCAGCGACTGCACGAGGACGCCGGCCTTGCCGTTCTTGGCGCCGACGTAGGCGTACTGGAGCGCGTCGCTGCTGACGCGCCCGCAGGGGCCGACCAGCTCGCGGACCTGCACCGAGCGGATCGTGCGGTCGGCCTTGAGGTCGTACACAGCCAGCCGGCGCTCGCCGTGGGGGTCTTCGTCGCTGAGGTTGGCCCGCGTGATGACCAGCAGGTAGGGGCTGTCGGGCGCGGAAGGCGCGACGGCGGCACAGCACGTCAGGGGCAGGCGGGGCAGCTCGTTGGGGGGCAGTTCCAGCAGGGCGGCCGAGTCGGCGGCCACCGCGACGGCGGGCGGGGCGGAGCCCGCGCCCGAGGCGGGCCCGGCCGGGGCGGTCGCCGGCGCCGTGGCGGGAACGGCCTGAACCTTCGGCGGCGTCGGCGCAGCCTGGGGCGGGGCCGGCGGGGGCGTCTTGTCCGGCGTCGACAGTGCCAGGCCGGGGTCGGCCACCGGCTTGGGCTTGGGCAGCATCACGTACGTGACGATGCCCGCGCCGGCTGCCAGGCCCAGGATCACCACCAGGATGACCACGGCGGGGACACTGGTCTTCTTGTGATGATGGTGTCCCGCGTGGTGATGATGGTGGGGCGGGTGCGAAGCGTGGGACGGATGGGCGGCGTGGCCGCTGCCTGAGGGGTGTGGCGCGACGGCGTGATGAGGGGGGCGTTCTTCGACCACGTCCGGCATGATCGGGGCCTGGGACGCTGGCGTCGGCGCCGCGGGGACCGTAATCAGCGTCCCGCAGGTCTTGCACTGGATCTTCTTGCCCGCGCAGCGGTCGGGGGCCTGGTAGTCCTTCTTGCAGCCGGTGCAGTAGATCGGTATCGACATAGCGAACCTCCCAGTCCTCGCCCGCCGGCTGTGGGCCGGGGCAAACCGAAAACTGGATTCAGACGAGCGCACGAATTATAAACCGGGCGCGTGCGGGTGTCGATCCCGCATCGCGCGAATACGCGAAAGGAACCTGCCATGAAGAGCGACCGTCGGCGAGTGTTGGGCCTGGTAGCCGGAACGTGCGCCGCCGCCGCTTGGGGACGCGCCCCCCTGCGGGCCGGCGAGCCCGCCGAGCGACGCCCCCCCGCGGGCGCCCTGCGCCTGGGCCTGCCCACGTACATGTTCAAGAACTACACGCTCGACCAGGTCATCCAGACCGCCCTGCGCCTGGACGTGAAGCATCTCTCGCTCAAGAGCTTCCACCTGCCGCTGGAGTGGAGCGACGACAAGGTCGCCGCCGCCGTCGCCAAGGCCCGCGACGCGGGGCTGACCGTCTACACCGCGGGCGTCATCCAGATGTTCACCCAGGCCGAGATCGACCGCGGCTTCGCCTACGCCAGGGCAGCCTCGCTGGACATGATCGCCGTCAACCCCTCCGAGGCGATGCTGGACGCGCTGGAGGCGAAGGTCTGCCAGACGGGCATTCGCGTGGCCATCCACAACCACGGGCCCGACCAGAAGAGCTGGCCCACGCCCCTGGAGATCCACGCCAGGATCCGCACGCGCGACAAGCGCATCGGCATCTGCCACGACACCGGCCACACCAAGCGCAGCGGCGTCGATCCGGTCGAGGCCACCCTCAAGACCGCCGACCGCATTCTCGACTTCCACCTCAAGGACGTGGACGCTCCGACCCGGGCCGGGCGCAGCGTGGAACTGGGGCGGGGCATCGTGGACATCGTCGCCCTGGTGCGGGCGATCCGCAAGATCGGCTATGCGGGGGTGGTCGGCGTGGAGGTCGAGAAGCGGATGGACGACCTGGGGCCCACGCTGGCCGAGTCGGTCGGCTACGTCCGCGGCGTGGCGGCGGCGATCTGATTGCGGAATGCGGACCTGCCTGCCGGCAGGCAGGTTGCGGATTGAAGAACAGACACCGGACGCAGAGACGCAGAGACGCTGAGGGAATAGGAGTTCAGAGACAGAAGCCCACGGAAGGCCTTCCGTGGGCTTTGGCGTCCGAGGCATCCAGGCGTTATCGAAGCGGATGATCTTCTCCCGCTCGGGTTGCTGTCTTGCTTCTGTCTCTGCTCCTCTGTGCCTCTGCGTCCGCTGTTCGTCGTTTGATCCGCAACCTGCCTCCGGCAGGCAGGTCCGCAATTGCATGCGAGAGGCGGGACTCGAACCCGCACCCCTTTCGGGACCAGGACCTAAACCTGGCGCGTCTGCCAATTCCGCCACCCTCGCGGGAACTTTTCCGATTATTGCGAGTCTAAACTACTGAACGAGGTCGGCAAAGGCCAGAAGTTTCCCCCGATTCTCGCTCCTGTGGCACGCACGTGAGCCGGCCCCTCGGGCCGGTGCGGAATAGATGAGGTTCACTCTCCGGGCGGGTGACGATCCCGCCCAAGCGGGCCCACGTCGGGCGATGTAGTGTTCGCCCGGCCCGCCATGCCAGCGAGGCGGTGCCTCGACACGAGACGCAGGGGGATGGCCCTCCTGCGGCCGTCGGGGCCGACGCGTCAGACCGCCGGCCCCCACAGTACGATCGCACCGCGCGGACGAAGGCGACGCCGGCCCCCGCGCGCCCGCTTCCTGCCCGCGCCGTGCCAGAACGGAAGGAGATGCACCATGAGCGATGCCTTCTTCTGCGAGCGATGCGGACAAGAGGTCCCGACCGACCAGCCGCCCGGCAGCATCGTCCGCTGCGGGGCCTGCGGCAAACGGCTGGCCGTGCCGGCGAGCGGCCAGCGCGACGCCCGGCGCGTCGCCGTCCAATGCGCCGAGCCGCCGCCCCAGGACGTCGGCGTGCTGCACGAGTTCGCCCCGCACGACGACATGCCCGAGGGCCTGGCGACCAAGGCCATGCCCTGGGTCATCAGCCTCTTCTTCCACGTCGGACTCATGCTCATCATGGCGATGTTCACCCTCTTCGTCGCACGGGACGACGCCCAACCGGAGAAGATCGTCATGGGTGACATCTTCCCACAAGACCGCACGGTGCCCATCATGCTGGTTCGTGAGCCGTTCAGAACGAACACCACGCCGGCGCTCCCCTCGGCCCCCAATCGCGGACTAGATGACCCGCTGCCGCCCCTGAGGGGCCTCTCGCTGGACAAGCCCGACATGAAGGTCATCGGCAAGGGGCTGACCAGCGCCCCGCCGGGCCCCGGATCGCTCAAGGGGATAGGGCTGAGCACGAGCAAGACCTTCTTCGACGATAGCGACGGAAGGCGAGATAAGCCGCCGACCACCACCGCCCGCAACCTGGTCTTCGTGATTGACCGGTCCGGCTCGATGATCGACACGTTCGACGCGCTGCGGGTGGAGCTGCTGATGAAGATCGGCTACCTGACGCCGGAGCACCGGTTCTGCGTGGTGTTCTTCAGCGACGGGCGGCTGCTGGAGACCCCGCCGGGCGGTTTGGTCCGGGCGACCGAGGGCAACAAGCTGGCGGCGGCGGCCTTCCTGGCCGACATCCGCCCCGAGGGCCAGACCGACGCCGCGCCGGCGCTGGAACGGGCCTTCTCGCTGCTGGAGCGGGCCGACGCCCGCCGGGGCAACATGATCTTTCTGCTGACCGACGGGGTCTTCCCCGACAACCGAAAGGTCCTGGACCTGATCGCCCGGCGCAACCGCCGAAAGGAGGTGATGATCAACACGTACCTGTACGGATACCGCTCGCCGGTGGCCATGGAGGTCCTGCAGAAGATCGCGCGGGACTCCGGCAGCCTGTTCCGCTACGTCGACCCCGCCGACGTGGCCGGCGCCCGGTGAGAAATAGCTCTGGACAAAATGTTCATCGCGGAATACAGTTTCGCCCAACAGCGGCTTGCAGTAAGATGGACCGTCGATATACTCGTCGGATCGCCCGGATTACTGCTAGCAGGAGGCCGATGGCCATGGAATTCCGATGCGAGAAATGTGGCAAGTTGCTCAACGTGGACAGCGACCCCGGGAGCATGATTCGCTGCCCGCACTGCAACAAGAAGATCGTCGTTCCGGCGGCGCTGGCGGCCATGCCGCACCCGCAGATGCCTGCTACGTCGGTCGTTAAGGACACCCCCGCCAACCAGCCCGCCGCCGGCCAGACCGAAGGCCAGGGAGAGGGCCAGGAGGGGGAGGAAGAGGAAGAGGAAGAAGGGGAAGACGTCCTCGTCGGGGCCATGGCCAAGATCATGCCCTGGGTCATCAGCATCTTCTTCCACGTCGGCCTGTTCCTCATCATGGCCTTCGTGACGATGATCGTGAAAGTGACGGCCGTCCCCGACGACGTGATCGTCCCCGACGCGGTCTGGAGCGACAACCCCGGCGGGGTGCTCAACCCCGGCAGCAGCAATCCCAACGCCCCGATGCAGCAGCAGGTCAAGAAGACCGACCAGAACGCCTACTCCAAGCGGGAAGCCGCCATCCAGGCCGACACGGGCAAGACCGACAAGAAGCCCATGCTGATCGGCATGTCGGCGGGCGAGTCCAGCGGGGGCGGGCTGGCGGCCTTCGGGCTGTCCACCGGCGGGCAGGGCAGCGGGCCCCGCAGCAGCTTCTTCGGCTCGGGCGGCGGCAACGTCCACCACATCGTCTACGTGATCGACCGGTCCGGCTCGATGATCGACACCTTCCAGTTCGTCCGGGCCGAGATGCTCATCTCCATCAGCCGCCTTCGCCCCATGCAGGACTTCCACGTGATCCTGTTCGCCGAGGGGCACCCCAAGGAGATGGAGCATCGACGCCTCGTGCCCGCCATCGACCGCTACAAGGAATCGGCCGCCATGTTCCTGGAGCCCATCCGGGCCGAGGGACGCACCGACCCCGTCCCGGCGCTGGAGCGGGCGTTTGACGTGCTGGCGCAGGCCGACCCCCGCCGCCCGGGCAAGCTGGTCTACCTGCTGACCGACGGCGTGTTCCCCGACAACGCCAAGGTCGTCGCCTGCACCAGCAAGCGAAACGGCACGGGCAAGGACCACGTGTTCATCAACACGTACCTCTACGGCAACAAGCCGCCCGAGGCCGAGAAGGTCATGATCGACATCGCCAAGCAGAGCGGCGGGAAATACAAGTACGTCAGCGCCGACGAGTAAGGACGCAGCCAACGATGTGGAAGAATCTGCCAGCAGTTGTCGTCGTGAGCCTGGTCCTGGGCGCCGCCCGGGCCGACGAGATCACCGTCAAGGGCTTCCCGCCCTACAGCGGCGTGCAGATCATCAACGTCGAGAAGGGGATGATCTCGTTCCGCGTGGCCGGGCGAAACCTCCTGGCCCGCCCCATCGCCGAAGTCGAGCGGGTGCAGATCACCGGGGTCGAGCCGTTCAACGAGGCCGAGAAGGCCATCTCGCCCCGCAGCGGCGATCCGGACTGGCCCAAGGCCGTCAAAGGCTATGACGCCATCACCGACATGCAGAGCCGCCCCTGGCTCAAGCGGCTGGTGCAGTACCGGCGCCTGCGGGCGCTGGACCAGACCGCCCAGTTCGACCGCGCCGTCCAGGAATGGCTGGGCCTGCTGAAGGACGAACAGGACTCCGCTGCCCCGCTGGTGCCCACCAAGGCCGCCGCCAAGGGCAGCCCGGCCAACCAGAAGGCCATCGCCTTGCTGGAGGCCGCCCGCCAGAGCGTGGAGGGCAAGACCGCGGGCGGACAGGCCGTCGCGCAGGCCCTCATGCAGGCCTACCGGATCGAGGGCGCGACGGAGAAGGCCGACGCCCTGGCCGCCGAACTGGCGGGCGCTCCGGCCCGCGCCCCCGGCACGGGCCCCAAGACCCCCGGCGGCAACGGCGGCAAGCCCGCCCTCTCCGGCGCCGAGGGTGAGGTCCTCGCCCGCATCCAGGCGGCCGAGACGCTCATCCGGCCCGGGCAGAAGCCCGACCTGCTCCAAAGCTCCCTTCAGACCCTCCAGCAGAACCTCCGCCGCTGCACCGAGAGCGACTTGCCCCGCGCCCTGTTCCTGATGGGCAAGGCGGAGATCCTGCTGGCCGAGACCGCCGGCTCCGACAAGCAGCGGGCCCTCTACGTGAACGGCGGACTCAACTGCATGAGAGTGGTGGCCCACTTCCCCGACGCGGTGGAGGCCAGCGAGGCCCTGCTGCTGGCGGGAAAGGCCAACCTGGCCATCGGGAACCAGCAGGCGGCCCAGGCCGCCTTCAACCAGGTTGTCAAACGCTACGGCGACAGCCAGGCCGCCCAGGAAGCCAAGACGTTGCTGAAGAAGTAAACCCTCCCGGCGCCGGCCGCGGCGTGAGCGGCCGGTTGCCGGACGACGTGTGATGCCGCCTGCCCCGGCGGCCGCTCAAGGAGACCCAGAATGATGCTCGGCTCGATCGTAGATGCAAGTATCTTTGAAATCTTCATTGTCTATGGCGGCGTGGTGGGCTACATCATTGTCGCCCTCAGCGTGGTGATGGTCGCCCTGATCATCCAGTACTTCATCCAATATCGCCGCACCACGATCGTGCCGGACACCGTCCGGGAACAAATCCAGGCCATGTTCGAGAACAAGCAGTACCGCGAGGCGATCGACTTCACCGCCGCCGACGCCAGCTTCCTCTCGGGCACGGTCAACGCCGCCCTGGCCGAGGCCGGGCACGGCTACCCCGCCATGGAGCGGGCCCTGGAAGAGGCCGCCGAAGAGCGAACCACCAAGATGCTCCGACACGTGGAATGGCTCAACCTCCTGGGCAACATCGGCCCCATGCTCGGGCTGCTCGGTACCGTCCAAGGTATGATCCTGGCCTTCATCGAGATCGCCAAGACCGGCACGCCCAAGCCCGCCGACCTGGCCGAGTCCATCGGCATGGCCCTCGTGACCACCATGCAGGGACTGATCGTCGCCATTCCGTCGCTGTCGTTCTACTCCATCATCCGCAGCCGGATCGATTCGCTCACCAGCTCGGCCATGCTGACCGCCCAGGAGCTGATCTCGAACTTCCGGCCCGGCGGCAAGGGCGGCCTGTAATCGCCTGAGGCCCCCCAGCAAGGAGCGCAGCCATGGCAAAGACCAGAGTGCTGGCCACCACGCCCAGCTTCAACATGACGCCGATGATCGACGTGACCTTCCAGTTGATCATCTTCTTCATCCTCGCCGGGCAGATGGCCTCCGCGGAACTGGCCCAGCTCGTCCTGCACAAGCCCGTCGGTAGCATGGCCCAGAAGCCCGAGGACATGCCCATCAACCGGGTGATCGTGAACATCTCGTCGGCCGCCACCAGCGAGACCGACAAGTCCAACGTCGCCCAGCAGGCCAAGGAGCTTCAGATCGGCACGATCAAGCTCAGCCCGCACCAGCGGGACCTCATCGTCGCCGAACTCAAGAAGCACCGGGAACTGTGGCGGGCCAAGGCGCCGCCCGCCCAGAAGGACGAATTCTTCATCGAGATCCGCGCCGACTATCGCGTGGCCTATTCGGAGGTCGAGCCGGTCATGCTGGCCGCCGCCGAGGCCGAAATCCCCAAGATGAACATCACGGCATTGCTTCGCTTGCCGGGTGATGCGGAGTAAGACCCATGGCCGCCCACACCAAGAAGAAAGTCCAGGGCGACGAGACCGTTCACTACGAGCCTCCTCGCAAGAAGCGGACGTCCGAGCAGAAGGCGATGCAGCCTCCCATGACGCCGATGATCGACGTCACCTTCCAGTTGCTGATCTTCTTCATCCTGACCAGCACCTTCCGCCAGGCCGAGGGGCAGATCCCCGGCTCCCTGCCCAAGCAGGGGCAGGGAGGCGTGTCGGCCGAGGAAAAACTCGACCGCCCGATCAACATCACCATCTACCCGGCCGGGGTGGACTCGGTCGCCTACGAGATCGAGGGCCTGCCCCAGCGCCTCAGCGACGCCGGGCAGCTCTACCAGCACCTGATGGGGCGCCAGCAGGCGGTCGGGGCCCAGGGGACCAAGATCCCCGTGGTCATCAAGCCCCTCGGCAGCGTCCAGTGGCGGTGGGTCACCGAGGCCTTCAATCAGTCGGTCCGGGCCAAATTCGAGAACGTCGGTTTTGCCACCAGCAGCTAGGAGCCTCAGATGCGTACGCCCTACGGGATCCTTGTCCTCACGCTGATCGCCCTGTGCCTGGCCGCCACGCCGGCGCAGGCCCAGGAAGGGTCCAGCGCCTTCGATACCCTCGACGCCGGGCAACTGGCCAACGTCCTGGCCCAGATGCACATGAAGGAAATGCTCGAATCCTTCCAGCAGGGGCTGGGCGCCTCGGGCGATTCGCTGCGGCCCAAGCTCATCGTGCTCAATTCCCAGAAGGCCATGCTCGACGGCGCCTCGCCCCAGGACCGGCCCAAGCTGATCAACCAGGTCAGCTCCCTCTACCGCGAGGTGATCGGACTGGCCGGCCAGGAGCCCGAGAAGAAGCGGGAGCAACGGGAAAAGGACAAGGCCATCCTGCGGGCCTTCGATCTGCGTTTCGAGTTCGGCGAGTTCCTCGGCAGCCAGGTCATCCAGAACAACACCCTCAACCTCCTCCTGCTGCGGGGCGGCCAGTACGACGTCGACCTGATCCTGGAGAAGACCGTCGAGGCCGTCAAGACCCTCGACCAGCTCCAGCGGGACATCGAGCAGACCCTCCAGTCGTGGCGGGGCGATCCCCTGCGCATGGTCATCTCGTTGCCCAAGCTGGAAGACCTCAAGAAGAAGGTCAAGTACTTCTCCGCCTGGGTGTACCTCAACCGCGGCCTGGCCCTGCGAGGCGTGGCGGACAAGAAGCGCGAGCGGGAGGGCCTGCTGCGCGACGCCATCGTCCAGGCCAACGAGTTCGCCGACGGCTCGGAGGACAGCGGCGTCAAGTACTGGGCCCTGCTGCTGCGCGGCACGGCCCTGCGCGAACTGGAAGAGTATCATCCGGCCACTCAGTCGCTCCAGGCCGCCGCCGCATGCAACGACAACCAGGTCCGCTGGCGGGCGAAGTTCGAACTGACCCGCCTGGCCATCGAGTCCGGCGACAAGAACGCCAAGGGCGCCATCGACGCCTTCGCCAAGTTCGCCCTCGAGGCCTTCGGGCAGGAACAGAAGATGGGCGTCGACCTGCTCCAGGCCCTGCTCACCAGCTACCTGTACGAGACCCAGGCCGCCAAGGCCAAGGACCCCAAGCTCCTGGTCGAGGGGCACAAGGCCCTGCTGGCCTTCGCCAACAGCTACGCCGACGACGCCACCGTCCAGGAGTGGTGCGGGATCATCACCAACAAGTACGGGCGCACCTGCGACCTCGCCAAGTCCAACTCCATGCACCTGCTCGGCGCGGGCGTGGCGGCCATGTTCGCCAACGACGCCGCCACCGGCGCCCAGTACCTGGAGAAGGTCGTCTCCCGGACCGACGAACTCTCCATCGCCGCACGCCCCCTGGCCCTGTGGTACCTGGCCGTCCTGGAGTCCCAGAAACAGGAAACCCTCAAGGCCGCCCAGAAGTTCAAGGACCTCGCCGAGAAATACCCCAAGCACGCCTTCGCGCCGCTGGCGGCCCGAAACGCCGTCATCGCCTACACCACCGTCGTCCAGGAACTGCGCCGCGCCAACCCCGGCCGGCCCCTCGGCGCCCTGCTCCAGGCCGAGTACATCGGCTCCCTGGAGAACCTGGTCAACACCTTCGCCGACAAGGACCCCAAGGCCGCCTCGTGGTACCTGAACCTGGCCGACGAGTACCGCTTCATGTCCGAGTTCGCCGACGCCGGGCCCAAGCGGGCCGAGAGCCGCAAGAAGGCCGTCGCCGCCTATGAGAAGGTCCCCCCGTCCAAGGGCGACAAGCCCGACGGGCCCACCCTCTACGCCAAGGCGATGCCCCTGGAGCTGCGCTACCTGCTGTGGGCCGAGGACCTGGACAAGGCCGCCCAGGCGACGGTGGCCACCCAGTTGATCCGCGACCTCCAGAATTTCGGCAAGGAGGCCTACGAGCTGCTGCCCGACATCAAGGGCCGCCTCGCCAGCGACCTCAAGGAGTGGGGCGCCCGCGCCGAACTCCGCGCGGGCATGGTCATCCTGCCCACCGACGGCACGGAGCTGCGAGGCTCCAACGTCCTCAAGGCCATCCCCCAGCGGTGGCCCGGCACCGTCGCCGAGGGCGAGGCCATCGAGTTCCTCATCAGCTTCCTCATCAACTCCGACAAGACCGACAAGGCCATCGACCTGCTCGAAGACTTCCGCAAGACCCACCCCGACCGGGCCGGGCATCTCATCCAGCGCGTCATCCAGCAGATCCAGGTCCGCATCGAGAACTTCCGGATGCAGATCGAGAAGCGGCTCGAACTCAACCGCTTCCGCGGCATCTACTACAACTTCACCAAGGACCTCTTCGAGCGGGTCAAAGACCAGCCCATGAAAGACCGCTACGAGCTGACCCAGCTCTACGCCAGCGGCCTGGTCGAGAAGGGCTACTCCGCCGGCGCCGAGGCGGGCAAGCCGTTCTTCCAGGAGGCCCTCAAGCTCTACCAGGAATGCGAGACCTACGACGGGTCGCGCCGCGGCGAGAAGGCCAAGCAGATCGAGAAGCAGTTAGACGAAGAGACCAAGGCCGTCCTCGACCAGGCCAAGGACTCCGAGGGCGACAAGAAGGCCCTGGAAGACTACAAGAAGCTCCTGGAGAAGTACCAGGTGGACCTGTCCGCCATCTCCGGGCCGTTCGAGATCAACGGGGCCATCGAGATCATGGACCAGTCGCCCGCCGAGGAGAAGGCCCGGCGCCAGGAGAAGGTCGTCAGCGAGTTCAAGCAGCACCTGACCAAGCTGAAGGAAGACCAGCTCCGCACCATCCCCTCCGACGCCGAAAACCTGCCCGGCCTGGCCCGCTGCAACAGCGAGTTGGGCGACTACTCCAAGGCGGCCGAGTATTACGACACCGCCGTCAAGGGCCTGGAGTACTGGCGGACGCAGCCGGAAGGCTCCGACAAGGACCGGGTCAAGAAGCTGTACTACCGCCTGCTGCTGGAGCAGTGCGAGAACATCCTCAAGGGCTTCTCCGGCAAGAAGGCGTCGATGGAGTCGCTGACCCGCCGGATCAAGATGCTCCAGGCGCTGGACGCCCAGATGGGCGGACTGGGCCCGCAGTTCGACAGCGTCATCACGCGGGCCCAGGAGGCCCTGCGGACGGCCCATTGAGCGACAGCCCGGCCGCACGCGAACAGTGCGGCCTTGAATCCGGTTCCAAATGGTGTATAGTAGACGTACCGGCGGCGTAGCCAAGTGGATCAAGGCGACGGATTGCAAATCCGTTATTCGTGGGTTCGAATCCCACCGCCGCCTGTCGGTGGCTCTCGCAGGCGTTGCCGGTCCAGCCGGAACGGCGGGACCTTCCGCTCACGCCTTGCGGGGGACAATGTGTTCGTTCTTCACGCGTACGCACCGCTGCGGCGGTGGACGAGGTGCGGCATGCTGAGAAACCTCCTGGTTGGCGTCTTCGTGATCTCTTGCCTGGCCCACCTGGCCTGGGCCGGCAGCAAGTCCGTCCGCCTCAAGGATGGGCGGGTGCTTACCGGGGAAGTCACCAAGACCGACGACGGCTACGTCATCAAGATGGCCTTCGGCGAGCAGACGGTCAAGGCCGGCGACGTCGTGTCCATCGTGGACGTGATCACGCCGGAGGAGGAGTTCAAACAGCGCTTCGCCAAGCTCGACAAGAAGGACCCCGACGCCCGCTACGCCCTCGCGCAGTGGGCCTTCCGCAACAACCTCATGGACGAGGCCAAGAGCGAGTGCGAGGCCGCCCTCGACCTCCAGCCCAAGTTCGAGCGGGCCGAACTGCTCATGCGCCAGATCAACGCCAAGGTCGGCCAGACCAAGCCCCCGCCCCGCGGCGATCAGGACAACCCCGGCGCCAGCCTGGACCCCCGCGACCTCAAGGGCGTGTTCCTCAGCGAGGAAGACATCTTCCGCATCCGCCTCGTCGAGGCCCGGTTCTCGCCCTCCCGCGTGGACGAAGGCCCCCGTGGCTGGGACGACAACGTTTCGATCGTCTTCCGCAACAAGGCCCTGGAGACGTTCGTCGAGGGCATGGCCGGCAAGCCGCCCTTCGACCAGCGGGAATTCGCCAACCGCTTCCGCACGTGGCGCAATCCCGAAAAGCTCTCCTTCATGCTCAAGCGCCTCAAAGAGGCCGGTTGCGAGGAGGTCCGCGACGACATCGAGATCCGCCAGAACCCCCGCGTGATGATCGAGTTCCGCTCTCGCGTCTGGCCCATCGTCTCGGGCTATTGCGGCAGCGCCCAGTGCCACGGCGGAGAGAAGATCAACGGCGGCTTCCGCCTGTTCAACGTCGTCGGGCGGGGAGACGAGATCGACTACACCAACTTCCTCATGCTCGTCGCCACCAGGGTCAACAAGCGGCGCGTGGTCGACCGCTCCCAGTACGAGCAGTCGCTGCTGCTTCAGTTCGGCCTGCCCGAGACGCTCGCCGAGTTCAAGCACCCCAAGACCCGACCGCCCCTGTTCAAGGGCAAGCAGGACCCCAAGTACGGCCTCATCCTGAGTTGGATGAAGGCGCTGGCCGGCACCCGTATGCCCGACTACCACCTGAAGTGGACGCCCCCGGCCGGGCTGAAGATCCAGCTCACCGATACCTCCGGATTCGACCTGCTGGACCGGCCCGCCGCCCAGCCGAAGACGCCCGCCAAGACCGGCGGCGGGGTCGACGACCTGCCGGTCCGCAAGGAATAGCCGTCCTCCCCTGAGCCGAACGCCGCGTGCAGACCCTCTTCACATGGTTGCTGATGCTCGTGCTGGGCGGCTCCGTCCTGTCGCTGCTGGCGATGGGGCTGGGCCAGGTGCGCCGCGCCAATCGCCTGGCCCGCCAGGCCCACCACAGACGCATGAGCTTCGCCGGCGCCGACCCGTTCGACATCCCCGTCCGCTACCGCAATCTCGCCCTGGTCTGCAGCGGGCACAGCGCCCACGCCCACAACATCACGCACGGGCGGCTGGCGGGCTGGCCCGTCCGCGCCTGCGACCTGCGATTCGAATGCGGGCACGGCACGCGCAGGCTCACCCGCCATTACAGCGTGGTCCTCGCCGAGACCGACATCGACCTGCCTCCGCTGCTGATGTGGCACGAGCACGACCAGGACAACGCCCCCATGGCCGTCCGCCGGAGCGAGCGCCAGCAGGGGCCCTGGTCCTGCCTTGGCGACGAGCGCCTCGGACAACTCCTCACCAGCCCCTGGGCGGGCGATCCGCCCCGCCCCGTCAGCCTCCAGGTCCTGGGACACGTGCTCATGCTCTGCTGCCCCGTGACCCGCCGAAAAGACGACTATCAACCCCTGCTGGACATGCTGGCCGGCACGCTGGCCCGCCTCAATGACGCCCCGGCCCGCCAGGCCGTCGCGACCGGCGGAGTTTCCCAATGAAACCGTTGCATTTCCGCCGGCTTCGTGTTACAAGTGCCCCATGTGCCGCACAACGTTGTGACCGCGGTGAAGAAAGGAACTGAGCCGTGAACCTCAAGTCATTGATCCTGGCGATCCTGGTGGTCCTCATCTGCGTTGGCGGCATCTTCGCGCTCAAGTCCTGGCCCGAGACGCCCCAACGCATTGACGACGCCGCCATCATGGCCGCCGTCGACTCCGCCTCCCGGCAACTGACCACCGCTCAGAATCTGCTGGCCGCGCCCGTCCTGACCTTCAAGGGCGAGTTCCTGCCCATCATGGTCGACTTCACCCAGGCCGACCAGGACCTCATCAGTCTTCCCCCTCGCTACACGCCAAACGCCAAGGCCCAGGCCACGCTCCGACAGGCCTACGATTCGCTCCTGGCTGTCATCCGCGAACACTCAGCCGCCACCTCCGACGTGCAGGCGACCGCCCACGTCCTGGCCGGGCGGATCGCCGCCACCGAGGGCTTCTACTATGCCGCCCTCGCCGCGGCCAAACACCACCAGGCCGCCGTCGGAAGGCAGAAGGTCAGCGAACTCGTCCACGCCATGCAGCAGCAGGACGGCGAGATCAAGATCCATCAGCTTTCCGCCTCCCTCAATATCGAAGAAGCGGAGAAGGCCCTCCAGGGCGCCCAGGCCGAACACCAGCGACTCCAGCAGGCCATCCAGACCAAGAACCAGGAAGTCGCCAAGGCCCAGAAGGAATGGGAAGACCTCCGCGACCAGACCGCCCAGAAAACCGCCCAGGCCAACAAGCTTCGCCTGGAGGCCGAGAGGGGCAAGCCCAAAGAGCAACTGGCCAAGATGGACCAGGTGCACAAACTCGAGCAGGAAGAGATCTATCCCCAGTATCGGCGGATCGATCAGCTTGAGGCCGCCTTCAAGGCCCTCCAGGCCGAGATGGAACGCCTGAAGTCCAAGGAAGCGATCTCCGCCACCCACGTGCAGGCCGCACAGCGGATCCTCGACGGCGCCCAGGACCCCGACGCGGCCAAGTCCGTCCGCGGGCTCAAGGCCATCCGCACCGCCGGGACCGAGGGTCTCGAAGATGCCCGCAGCCGCTTGGCTGCCTGCCGCCAGGAAGTGGAGAAGACCCTCAACGACATCCTGGCCGCCTGCGAGGAATCCGCCAAGGCCGAGGCCCTCGCCAATACCGCCTACAAGACCGCCGTCGAGCGATTCAAAGCCGCCATCCCCGTGGCGGACAAGCCCACCTCGGCCCAGGCTTCCTATGCCGAAACGCTCGTCGCCTGGGCGGAGAGCGACTATCGCAGCCTCCGGCTGCACCTGTCCAACACCGCCTTCCTGAGCGAGATCGGCCAGGCCTGGCCCAAGGTCGAGGGCACGGCGGCGCCGCCGCCGGCCGCCTCTGCCCCCGCGCCCGCCGCGGAAGGGAAGAAAGGCACCGTGGCCTCGCTGCTCAGCGCGCTGACCGGCGGCGGGTCGGGCTCGTCCGGCGCCGAGGACGCCAAGCCCGTTGCCCTGGGCGACCTTCCCCCGGTCGCGCAGAAGATCAGCGGCTACCTGTCCAAGCCGGGCGAGGTCCGCCAGGAAGCCGTCCGCAAGTACACCGAGGCGATCGAACTGTACAAGAAGGCCATCGCCGCCGCCGGCGCCACCCATCGGTGGCTCTACCAGGGCGCGCTCGGGGCCGCCTATGCGGGTCTGGCCCGCGTTGGCGATCAGGGCCAGCGGGCCGAGGCCGTCAGCAACGCGACCGCCGCGTTCAACGAGGCCCTTCAGGGCAAGGAAGGCTCGCCTTTCGTCGCCCCCATCGCCGATATGCAGGGCCAGATCAGCCAGCAATAGTCTCGCACACCTGAATCCAGCAGGGACCACGCGCCTCGCCAGGGCACTTGGTCCCTGCTTCTTTTCACCCAGCGGCCCCTCTCGATACCGGTATTTTCCCTGAAATTGCCATCCGGGACGTTTTTTCGGGGCAAAAGGCTTGTCAAAAGGCCGTTTCCCAGGCCATACTAATAGACACTTGGTTTTCCAGCCGAACGTTCAGCGAAAGGCCGGTCTCATGGGCAAGTACGCGAACAAAGCGATGGAAGCCCTGGCCACCGATTTGGCGGCTGGCCTGGTTCGGCTGAGAAAGGGCTACGTCGACAACGCCGAGGCCCTCCTCCAGATCCTCGACACTTCCACTGCCTACCCGTACGAATTCGTGGTCTTTCGCCTGACGGGTTTTCGCGGGCAGCGGGGCGGCCCGCCCAGCGAGTCCCTGCCCGGCTCGACGCTTCGTCGCGACCTGCTCGCGCTGATGCTGGACATCTGCGACAGTTGCGACATTCGCACCGGCGAGTACTCCGAGCCGGCCTACAGCGTCGAGCAGGTGGCGCGGAAGTTCCGCATCTCGACCAAGACGGTGCAGCGCTGGCGGCGGATGGGCCTGCCCGCGCGCCGGCTGGTCTTCCCCGACGAGAAGCGGCGCCTGGCGTTCCTGGAGACCTCGCTTCAGAGCTTCGTGGCCGGGCGGGAACGGCTCGTGCGCCGCTCGATGCGCTTCAGCCAGTTGACCCCGGCCGAGCGCGGCGACATCATCCGTCGCGCGCGACGGATGGCCCGCTTTACCTCGTGCTGTCTCAGCGACGTCGCGCGCCGCCTGGCCCGGCGGACCGGGCGCGCGGTGGAGACCATCCGCTACACCATCCGCAACCACGACGCCCGGCACCCGGACCAGGCGGTCTTTCCGTACCTGCTTTCGCCCCTGGACGACCAGGAGAAGACCGCCATCTACAACTCGTTCATCCGCGGCACGTCGGTCGCTCTGCTGGCCCAGCAGTTCCACCGCACCCGCAGCAGCATTTACCGCATCGTCAACGAGATGCGGGCCCGCCAGCTCCTCCAGAGGCCCATCACCTACATTTACAATCCCCAGTTCGACCTGCCCGGCGCCGAAGAGGCGATCCTCGACGTGGGCGTCCAGCCCGCGGGCGACCGCGCGGGCGCGGACAAGGGCCATGACGCGGGCGCCGCTTCACACGCGGAGGCGCCCAACGACCTGCCCGCCTATCTGCGGGCCCTGTACGACGTGCCGCTGCTGGCGCCGAGCGAAGAGTTCGATCTCTTCCGGAGATACAACTACCTCAAGTGTCGCGCCGACAAGCTCCGCTCCCGCATCGACCTCAACAGCGTCCGCACGTCCGCCCTCAAGCAGATCGAGGCGTACCTCGTCCAGGCGAACGTGCTCAAGAACCGCATCGTCAGCGCCAACCTCCGCCTGGTGGTCTCCATCGCCAAGAAGCACCTCGGCGGGCCCCAGACGCTCTTCGAGCTGATCAGCGACGGCAACGTCTCGTTGCTGCGCGCGGTCGAGAAGTTCGACTACTCACGCGGGAACCGGTTCTCGACCTATGCCTCGTGGGCCATCATGCGCAACTACGCCCGCTCGGTGCCCAAGGAGCGATACCAGCTCGACCGCTTCGCCACGGGCAACGAGGAGGTGCTCGACATCGCCGCCGGGCTCAGGGTCTACGACCCCAACGAGGTCAACCTCGGCGAGCTGCGGGAGTCCATCGACGCCGTGCTGGCCCGCCTGACGCCCATGGAACGCATGATCCTCACCGACCACTACGGGCTGGCCGACCAGGGGCAGGCCAAGACCCTTGAACAACTCGGCCAGCGACTGGGGGTCTCCAAGGAGCGCGTCCGCCAGATCGAGATCCAGGCCATGAAGAAGCTCCGCTCGATCCTGAACCCGCAGGAAGTGGATCTGACGCCCTGAGGCGCGCAATAGAGGGACCGGAAGGCCCCGGCGCCTGTCCAGCCGAGACAGGCGCCGAGGCTTTCGCGGTCCAGGAAGATTCCGGTTCGCGCCCGGGTATTACGCGACGACGTTGCGTTTCCGGCGGCGCAGGGCCAGCAACCACCCGCCTGCCGCGAGCAGCGCCATGGACGTCGGCTCGGGAATCGTCCCGTCCGTTTCCGTCCAGGTCTTGTTCTTGCCCAGCTTGTTGGGGGAGTCGTGAAGCACGGGCACGGCGATGTCGCCGTAGCCGGCCGTCCCAAACGCCGCGGCCGAGATGCGCCCTTCGTACGTCACTTCGTACACCCAGTCCGGATAGGTGATGTTGGGCGTGTACTCGGCGTCGGTCGCCGGGGAGTTCGTGGTGAGCTTGTACCCCGCCACATTGAAGTTGTAGTCAAGGGACGTGGCCCATTCGACCACCCACGACAACTGCCCCACGAGGATCTTGCCGTCGCCTCCGGTGGCGCCGAGCGAGTCGTATCCCGACCCGACGGCCGTGAAGTAGTCGAAGTTGAAATCGAGCACCGTCTGTCCGAGGGCGTTGGTCAACTGGACCTGGGCCTTGTCGCTTCCGGTCAGGTCGCTGAAGTTGTGGGCCCGCGGCCAGCCGACCGTGTTGGCGCCGTAGGTGTTGTCGATCAGTTCCTTGGGTTGGGTGATCGCGAAGAACACGTCACCGCTCGACGGGTCCTGATACGTCCAGAGTTCGCCCTGCTGGGCGATGGGCCCCAGGCCCTCGACGGTGAGGTTGAGGTACCTTCCCAGGGTGTACCCCTCGCCCGGGTCGAAACGCCCATCCACGACGGGCACGGCCAAGGCCGGCGATGCGCACAGCGCAGCCGCCACACATCCACAGACAAGCAACGATAGAACACGGCGTGTCAACATGCGAACCTCCTCCGATGTAAATGCGGGCTTCCTCAAGCCCGTCCGCCTGCGGGCGGAGTGATTGAACCTCCGGACAGTGCATGTCCGAAAACGGGAAGTGCGGCTTTCCTCGCTCCTGCCTCCGGACCCTCCATTCGGACCGTTGCCGAATGCTACATATGCTCACAGATTACTCTACCACGACCTGCGAAAATCGTCCAGGGGCAAAACGATCGGGAAATTCACTTTCCGGGCGTGCGTTGTTCGCCGCGCGGAGCGCCAGGGCAATCGCATGTAATCAACCGGTGAGGATTTTGAGCAGGTAGTCGTGGTCCCAGCTGCAGCACTTGGATTTTGTCTTGATGCCTACCTTGCGGGTTTGGTCCTTCTTCAACAGGTTCAACG
>JAKJER010000086.1 GCA_022705325.1 Planctomycetota bacterium
CGCCACCGCCGAGAAACGCATCTACGGCCCGGGCGATTACGAGCCGGCCGACCGGGTCGAGGCTTTCTCCTGCCGGCCTGACTTCGCGGTGCTGGTCTATCCGGCGTACTTCCTGGACAAGGAAAACAAGGAGTTCGCCCCGGAGATCTGCCCGGGCAAGGGGAGCCCGCCGGCATTCCTGGCCCACGCGGGCGACGACCGCATCCCCGCCGAGAACAGCGTTCGCTTCTACGAAGCACTCCACAAGGCGGGCGTACCGGCACAGCTTCACGTCTTCGCGCAGGGTGGGCACGGCTTCGGCCTGCGGAACGACAACCCGGCCGCCATTGCCTGGCCCAAGCTGTGCGGCGAGTGGATGGCCCAGCGGAAGTTGCTTGCGCCGCAGGAATAGAATTGGCTCGCTCGACGCAGGCGCCGCCTGTAAAGGGAGACCGTTTCCGTTCGGGCGGGCGCCTGGACAACCCAAACGAGGTGTGCGACATGGCTCGTCTCCTCTCCCTCTCGTCTGTCGGTGCGGCGGTCGCGGTGCTGGCGGTTGGGTCTTTTTCTGCGGCGGCGGAGGTCAAGCTCACGCAGAACACGAGCCATCTCATGCCCTACCAGGTCTTCGAACTCACCTTCCAGTATGACTACAACGCGGCCCGGGGCGCCAAGTCGGGCCAGTCCCATGGAAACGACCCGAACTGGGACGTAGTCATCGACGTCATCTTCACCTCGCCTGGCGGCAAGAAGGTCAAGGTGGGTGGATTCTTCTACGGGTCCAGCCGGCCGCAGAAGCCGGTCATCCACGCGTCGAAGGACGAAAAGGGCCGCACGCGCACCCATGCCGCCTGGCCTTGCGACGTGCCGGACCTGTGGAAGGCCCGCTACGCGCCGAGCGAGACGGGGGAGTGGACGTTCGAGTATGCCTTCCGCGACAAGGCTGGGGTGACCGCGTCGGGCAAAGGCTGCTTCCGCGTGGTGGCCGGGCGGGGGATGTCGACCATCAGGCCGCCATGCCAGGGCGTGGCCGCCGCCGAGGGCCAACCCAGGCCCAAGGGCTGGGTGCGGATCGACCGGGATAACCCGATGCGATTCGTCCACGAGGATGGCAGCGCCTTCTATCCGGTGGGCTGGCAGGACGGCGTGCATGACGGCAACAACAACGGCTCGGCGATGGACGAGAAGTCGATGGAAGGCCCCTTCCGCCTGGACGACGCGGGCAGCCGGCCCAAGCCCCCGCCGGGTCCGCTGTTCGCCCGCGGGCCGTCGATGAACCCGGTCAACGGCGACGTGTATTTCGGCCGGCACGCCCGGGCAGGGTTCAACCTGTGGCGGTTCTCGCCGCACAACTTCTCGCTGCCGGTCTTCGACATCGTCTACGACCTGAAGAACCCCACGCCGGCCCGCATCCGCTGGGAGCAGGCGATCATGGTCGACGAGATGCTGCGCCTGACGGGCAAGTACGGCGTGCGGACGTTCTACGGGATCTTCGGCTTCGCCAAGGTCTTCAACGACCACGGCGAGGACGAGGAGGCCATGGCCAAGGTCAAGGCCATGATCAAGTACTCGGTGGACCGGTGGGGGGCATACGTGGACTTCTGGGAACTGCTCAACGAGCAGAAGGCGGCCGACTCGTGGTACGCGGTCACGATTCCGTACCTCAAGTCGATCGACCCGTACAGCCGCCCGGTGGCGACGAGTTGGGAGCGGCCCGACCTGGCGGGCATCGACATCGTGGCCCCGCACTGGTACGGCCGGGAGGACGAACTGGGCAGCGACGCCGCCTCGGCCTCTCAGGCGTCGCGGCACAAGAAGGCGGGCCGGCCGGTGATTTTCGGCGAGCAGGGCAACGGCGGGGGCCGGCCGGAGCTGATCCCGCAGGGCATCACGGGGGTGTGGGACCCGGGCTCGGCGCGGCGGATGCGGGTACGGCTGTGGGCGGCGATGTTCACGGAGATCAGCTTCATTTTCTGGGAGACGTCGTACGCCAAGGACGGGCACAGCATGAACATCTGGCTGGGCCCGGAGGAGCGGCAGTACGTCCGGGCGTTGCAGGACTTCTCCGCCCGCGTGGGACCGGGGGCGAAGATCGTCCCGGTCGCGCGTGCCGGGCCGCAAGCCGACGCCGTCCGGGCGTACGGGCTGGCCGCCGCGCAAGCGGCCGCGGTGTACCTGCACCACGTGAAATGCGAGCAATGCCTGCGTGCTCAGCGGGAGGGCCGGACAGGCGGGCACTCGCACCACGCCTGGGACCACGATCGCGGGCAGGTCAAGGGCCTGGAGGTGTCGCTGGACGTGCCGCGGGCGGGCAAAGGCTATTGGTATCGCCCGGCCGACGGCGCGATCCTGGCCCGCGCGGATGTCGGGGCGGGGCGGCAGACGCTGACGGCCCCGCCGTTCGACGTGGACCTGGCGCTGCTGGTGACGGCTGGGCCGGCGCCGGACGCGGACGGCGACGGCAAGGCGAACGACGAGGACGACGACGAAGACAACGACGGCGTGCCGGACGTGCGCGACGCCTTCCCGCTGGAGCGGGAAGAGACCGCCGACGCTGACCGCGACCGCATCGGCGACGGGATGGACGCCGACGTGGACGGCGACGGGCGGGCCGACGACCTGAACAAGAACGGCGTGCCGGACAACGAAGAGACCGACTGGGACGGCGACGGCGTGCCCAACGCGTCGGCCATCCCGTGGGACGCCTTCCCTCGCGACCCGAAAGAGTGGCGCGACAGCGACCGCGACGGCATCGGCGACAACGCCGACACCGACGATGACGGCGACGGCTGGAGCGACGAGGAAGAGAAGCGAGCCGGGACGGACCCGCTCGACGCGACGTCGTTCCCGCGGTGAGCTATCGAGCGCGGGAGAACACGCTGCCGGGCTTTTGTTTGACCACGCCCTTGAGGACGAGCATGGTCATGGCGGCGGCGACTTTGGCGGTGGGCAGTCGGGTTTTGGCGACCAGTTCGTCCAGGGAGAGCGCCCCGGCGGTCAGAGCGTCGGCCAGGGCGGCCTCCTCACCATCCAGGGCGAGCGGCAGCAGCGGCTGAGGGGCGATCTCTTCGGGGGCGGGGGTCATCTTGGCGCCCACGTGCTCGAGATGCTCGAGGATGTCGTCCAGGTTCTGGACGAGGATGGCCCCGTCGCGGATGAGTTGATTGGCCCCCTGGCTGAGCGGGCTGTCGACGCGACCGGGGAGTGCGAAGACGACTCGGCCCTGCTCGGCGGCTTCTTTGGCGGTGATGAGCGATCCGCTTCGGCGGGCGGCCTCGACCACGAGCACGCCCAGCGACAATCCGCTGATGATGCGGTTTCGCATGGGGAAGTTGCCGCCCAGCACAGCCGTCCGCATGGGCAACTCGCTGAGCAGGGCGCCCTTGCCCTGCTCGATGACCTGCTCGAAGAACGCGTGGTTCTCGGGCGGGTAGGTCTGGCTGAGCCCGCAGCCCATGACGGCGATGGTCCGCCCGTCGGCGGTGAGGCTGCCGCGATGGGCGGCGGTGTCGATGCCCCGCGCCCCGCCAGAGACGACGGTGAGACCCGCCCGGCCCAGCAGTTGCCCGAACCGTTCGGCCTGCTCCATGCCGTAGTGCGTGCATCGCCTCGACCCGACCACGCCCAGGGCGATCGCGTCGGCGGACTCCAGGGCCCCACGGACGTACAGCAGGGGCGGACGGTCGAAAATGGTCTTCAGTGCGGCGGGGTAGTCATCGTCCTGATCCGTCAGGATCGTCACACGGCAGCGTGCGGCCTCGGCGAGTTCCTCGTCGATGAGCGACTCGTCCAGGTCTGCGATAGAGCGTGCGGTCTTTTCGCCGATGCCCTCGACCTTTCGCAGGAGCGAAGGCGAGTGGACGGGGACGGCCGCGGGCTCGCCGAACGCCTTCGCCAGGCGTGCGAACAGTACCGCGCCGACGCCGTCGGCGAGCGTCAGCCTCAGGTACGACCGGACTCGTTCGTCGCGGCTCATCGGCAGGTTCCCCTTTCCTGGCGCGGACGCGGGGCCGGGCGCCGGCCCCCCTCGGCGCGTCAAGGTTTGGCCAGCAGTTGCCTCAGCAACTCCGCCCTCGTGGTCGTGCCCGGCGTCCACGCGGGGGGCGTCGCGGGCTTGGCGATCTCGATCCACTTTTCGGCCACGCGATGGCTGACCGCCTCGTTGGGCAGGGCCCGCCAGTCGGTGAACATGCCCCGCAGGCCGGCGCGCTGGAAGAGCTTGTAGTCCTTCATGCCGGGCTTGAGGTCGCTGTAGTAGAACAGGATGGCGCCCTGGTCGAGCAGGGCGTCCTGAAGGGCCTCGACGTTGAGCCTGCGCGGAGCGACGCCGTTGCGGATGGACAGGCAGGCGGCCGCCCCGGCGGCTTGGCCCAGGGCCATCCAGCACGGCTCCATCCGCAGCGTGGAGAAGCCGATGTGCGTGCCGCTGACGGGCACGGGCGTGAGGAGGTTGTCCACCTTCTTGGGCACGATCGCGCCGTAGGGCACGGTGTAGGGCCTGGTCGGGTGCGACAGGAAGCCGTCCAGATGCACGCGGCCGGGCTCTCGTTTGTGGTGGGCGTGCGAGTCCAGGGCGTAATGGCTGGCGGTGACCGAGTCGCGGTAGATCGGGGGACGCCCGTCTTTCGTGGGCAGGGCGTCGTGGGCGGTGAACAGGTGCTCGCCCTCGATGCGCCGCCCCTCGCGGACGTAGACCTGCCGCGGGAAGTGGCCGTTGTCGGCGTACTCGGTCTTGGACAGGCCCCACTCGCGACAGCGGGCGCGGAAGTCCTCGGGAAGCGCCGGGTCGTTCTGGACGAACCACAGCAGGCCCAGCGTGTATGCGCGGAGCCGCTTGGCGTAGCGGTCTCGCCAGGCCCAGTCCGCCGTCGGCCAGCGGTAGTTCTCCTCGGGCAGGTCCGTGGACAGGAACGACGCGTGCTGGTTATTCGCGTCGGTCTTGCCGTTGGGCAGGATGACCATGTTGACGATCCGCCCGACGCCGTCTGTGGACTTCTCGCCGCCGGGCTTGCCGGTGCGGGTGGTCCAGCGGTCGAGCTTGACGTCCTCCACCAGCGAGGCGTACTCGTCGCGGTTGTAGCCCGCAGGCTTCTCGATCGCCACCCGCTGGGCGGGGTCGCGCGTGAGGCAGAGACGATAGTTGTAGGCCTGGATGGTGTCGTCGCCCTCGCCGGTCGAGCCCTCCCCCACGTCGTCCGGCCGCGAGCCCCATTTCTTGTACACCCGCCCGGCCAGGGGCTCGTTGTACTCCCTCTTGGACTCGCGGCGGGTGCGGTAGGGGGCGCCGGCGGCCGCGGCGAGGTCGCCCTCGTACGTGGCGTCGATGAAGCATCTGGCGGCGTAAGACTCGACGGAGTTGTCGTCGAGGTTGGTCACGCGGATGGCCTTCAGGGCCGAGCCGTCCAGGCTGACGTTGTCGCCCGCGGCGTCGAACTGGCGGCGTTTGAGGACGGTGACCTTGGGCTGCTCGGCGAGCATGGTCTCGAAGATCTTCTCGGCCACCGAGGGCTCGAAATGGTATCCGTCGGAGCAGTCCTTGACCTGCTGGGAGTCCGACCCGTAGGTGTCGACGTAGTGTTTGCGGACGCGCGTGACGAACTCAAGGAAGAGCCCGCCCGTGGCGCCACGCGTGGCGATATCGGTGGCGCCCAGGCCGTTGGCGGGCAAGCCGCCGACGTGGCGAGTGCGCTCGAGCAGCAGTGCGGTGTGGCCCATGCGTCCGGCGGTGACGGCGGCCATGATCCCGCCGGGCGTGCCGCCGACGATCACCACGTCATACTCTTTTGCAGGCGGCGGGGCGGCGGACAGGGCGGCGGCAAGGGTCAGCAGGAGGAGGACGGCCCGGCGGACCAGGCGGACGGCGGCATTCGGCGTGGCAGGCATAGGCGTCATCTGTTGCGGGCGAGTGACCGTCGGCCGACGCCGCCTACGTGCGGACGGCCTGCTCGACGGAGGGATAGATCTGGAACAGTTTGTTGAGCCGGGTGGTCTCCAGCAGGTCCAGGACGGCCGGTTGCGGATTGACCAGGCGGACCTGTCCGTTGTGGTGGCGGCTGCGGAGGTGGCTCTGGATGATGGCCCCCAGGCCCATGGAGCAGATGAACTCCATGGAGGAGAGGTCCAGCACGATCAGGGGGGGCTTGTCGTCGGCGAGTTTCTCGAGCGCGGCGCGCATCTGCTCGGCCTCGCGCATGCCGGCCGACCCGGCGATGCGGACGACGACGGCAGGCCCGACCTGGAGGACGTCGAGCACGAGTTCGCTGTCGGCGTATGGGGTGTCGCTGTCGGTGATGCTCATGAGTTCTTCTTGACCATGCGGACCTGGTTTCCGCAGGGGTTGTAGTGGATTTCGTCCATGTAGGCCCGCATCAGCATGATGCCGCGTCCGCAGGGTTTCTCGAGGTTCTCGTCGCAGGTGGGGTCGGGGACGCGGGCGGGATCGAACCCCGGCCCCTCGTCGGTGATGGAGATCACCACTTGCTGGGGGGTTACGGCGAAGGCCACCTGAACGGTTTTGTTGGGGTCGTACCCGTTGCCGTGCTTGATGGCATTGTTGAGGCCTTCCTCGATGGCCAGTCGGATCGAGAACGCCGACGCGTCGCTGTAGCCGTACCGCTCGACCTCGTCCAGGATGGTGTTCTCGACCTGGCGGGCGGCCTCGAGGTCGCTGGCGATAACCATGCGCTTGTGACAGATGCCTTCCACGGAACTACGCCCGCTCCTACTGTAGCGCGAGGATTGCCTCCTGGCGGTTGGCCTGGATGCTGAAAATCTCGTTGAGCCGGGTGATGGCGAAGATCTCGTAGATGGCCGGTTGAATGTTGCAGAGGACCATCCGCCCGCCCTTTTCGCGCACCCGCTTGTGGAGGGTGATGAGCACGCCCAGAGCGCTGCTGGACATGTGGGCGACGTTGGTGAAGTCCAGGGCCATGCGGGGCGAAGCCGATCCGGCCGCCAGCGCGTAGAGCTGCTGCCCGATCTGCATGATGCTCATCTCGTCGAGAATCTTCTTGGGGGTCAGTTCGACCACGGTCACCTGACCGTCGTTGGCCACCTTCAAGTGCGGTGTCGGCTGGGACATCCCGGAACTCCTTCTGCACATTGGTTCGGAACTGTTGGAATAGTAAGACCCTCCGCCCCCCGGTGTCAAGCGAACTCGGCAGGAATGCAGGGCAATCGCATGTACCACTTCGTCGTGATTTTTCTTGAAGTTCGGCGCATGTTCGGGTTGCGCTCGCGCCGCGCAGGGGGTATGGTGCTTCCCACAAGCCTGCAGGTGGCCACG
>JAKJER010000023.1 GCA_022705325.1 Planctomycetota bacterium
TGGAGCGCCCGCCCGCCTTGGG
The DNA here is from genome assembly GCA_022705325.1 of Planctomycetota bacterium. Taxonomy (GTDB): domain Bacteria; phylum Planctomycetota; class Phycisphaerae; order SM23-33; family SM23-33; genus MWDR01. The sequence goes on from JAKJER010000023.1 coordinate 23, forward strand.
CGACGACCTGTCCGTGGTGGCGTGCGCGCCGGACGTGTCGGCCGTGCCGGCCGGGCCGTGGCGTAAACGCCTGCGAGGGTTGGAAAGCGACTTCCTGGTCGCCCTGCGGGCTCGCGGGCGGCGGTACGACGGCATCCTCATCACCGGCCTGGCCGCCGACCACCCTCAGGCGTGGCGCTGCTACGGGACTTCGACGCTGTCGGCCTGCCGCTCGCGCCTGCACCAGGGCGGGCGGGTGATCGTGCGGACGCACGTCTCGGGCGAGCGCGCGGGCGAGGCCCTGGCCGTACTGGCCTCGCTGCGGGACGTCATGGGCGCCGGCTGGGCGGCGGCGGAACGCACCGACAGCGGCGTGGCTGTCCTGGCGGGCTCGGGGGCCGTACCGCCGGGCGGCGCGGAACTGGGCGCGGTGGACCTCGAGACGCTGGTGGACTCGCTGAACGTCAAGGCGATGGGCCTGGCCCACTTCCGCGCGGGCGGGGCCTGGAGCCTGGAGCGGCTGCTGGAACTGTTCCCGTAGAGCCCCACCGGAGTCCGGGGGCGAGAAGTTGCGAAACGAAAGCCCACGCAGCGCCTCTCACGAGGCAAGCTCCGTGGGCTTTGTTCTGCGCTTGGATGTCTTAGCGCCGTCTGCGCCGCAGCCGGGCGGCGACCGCGGGCAGGGCCAGGGCCAGCAGCAGGCCGGTGGCCGGCTCGGGCACGGAGGTCAGGACCACGTCGTTGTTGCCCTCGCCGCCGATGTAGGTGATGGCGAACTGATTGCCGCCGGCCTCGAACAGGGCGCCCTCGGGCAGGTTCAGGAACGTGCCGGTGATGGGATCGGTGCTGTTGTTCTGGAGGATCATGTACTGGCTGCCCTGGTAGTGGCTCAGCGAGGGCAGGTCCAGCAGGTTGAGGATGGGGTCGTTCAGGATCACCGACTCGCCGACCGTCAGCAGGTCCCACTCGACCGGGTTCAACTGCACGTCGAAGAACGAGTCGGGCCAGAAGATCACGGTGTCGGCCTTCAACTCGCCGGCAGACAAGCCGGGGGCGACGCTCCCGGAAATGGCGACGATGTTGCCGACGCTTCCCGTCCCGCCGAGCGTCCCGCCGTTGACGGTGACGGTCCCGTCCAGCGAGCCGGTCACCAGCAGCGAGCCCGCCTGCACGGTCGTCCCGCCGGTGAGGGTGTTGTTCGTGCCGGCCAGTGTGAGCGCGCCCGTGCCCGCCTTGAGCAGGGCCAGCGTGCCGGCCCCGTCGACCAGCGAGCCGCTGAAGGTGGTGTTGGCGGCGCCGCTGACGGCCAGCAGGGCCGCCCCGGCGGCGGAGTTGGTGACCGTCCCGCCCGTGCCGGAATAATCGCCCAAGGAGGCGACAGTCTGGGTCGTCCCGTTGAGGTCGACGGTCGCGCCGCCCTGGACTTGCAGGGCCGTGCCGGCCGGCAGGATCGCGCCGGCGGAGGCGCCAAACCACTTCTGCATCAGGTAGGCCTCGGTGGCCAGTCGCTCCGCCTCGGTCAGGGCGCGGTTGTAGATGATGACCTCGGCCAGTTGCTGCCCGCCCGTGCGGCCGGGGATGTTGTTGCGGTCGTTGGCGAAGTTGTTGGCAGAGGCGTTGCCGGTGGTGACCACGCTGACGAGCTGGTAGCCTCCGTTCAGGTTGGTGGTCGTGCCGGAGACGATCTCGCCGTCCAGGTAGGTCTGTCCGCCGGTGACGGCGGCGGGGGTGTCCCAACCCCAGATATACGAACGGTAGTCGCCGGGATTGTACGCGCCGGCGGGCGCGGGCCCGCGGTGGAACTGGGCTGCGCCGGTGTTGCTCAGGACGTACCCGCCGCCGTTCTGGCTGCCCATCACGCTGAAGACCGTGCGAATGTCGGAGATCGTGGTGGCCGTGCCGGTCAGCGTCCACTGCATCCACTTGCCCGAGCCCCACGCGCCGAAGTCGACGACCGGCAGGCCGTTGAGGCCCCCGGCGACCAGCGTGGGCTGATTGCCGCCGCTGGCCTGGGTGGCCGCCCACCCGTCGCCGTTCACGCTGTTCCACTGGCTGACCAGCCCGCCCGAGGCGGTGATGGTCGAGGCGTTGGCGGCGTCGACCCAGAAGGCCGACGAGGCGGCCGGGGCGGCCGACGTGGGGGCCATCTTCAGCGTGCCGGCCGTGACGGTGGTGGCCCCGCTGTAGGTGTTGGCCCCGCCCAGAGTCACCGTGCCGCCGCCGATCTTGGTCAGCGCAAGCGTCCCGCCGCTGTTCTGGATCTTGCCGTAGAACGTGCTGGAGGCGTTGTTGGCCCCGACCGTCAGCACGCCGTTGCCGCTGGAGTTGTCAACCGTGCCCGTGCCCGAAAGCCCGTTGACGGTGGGGGCGTAGCCCGCCACGTCCAGCGTGCCCTCGACCAGGACGTCGCCCTTGCCGGACCCCGAGGGAAGGCTCGTGTTGGAGGCCAGGACGACCTTGCCCGAGCCGACCGTGGTCAGGCCGTTGTAGGTGCTCGTGCCGCCCAGCGTGAGCGTGCCCGTCCCGATCTTGTACAGTTGCAGCGTGCCGCTCGTGTTGGCCACCGTTCCGTTGAAGGAGCTGCTGGTGTTGTTGGCGCCCACGTACAGGATCGGGGCGCCGCCGGTGGTGCTGGTGATGGTCCCGCTGCCGGCCAGGCCGTTCACCGTGGCTCGCGTGCCGGCCAGGTCCAGCGTGCCGTTGACGGTGATGTTGCCCTTGCCGCTGCCGCTGGGCAGGGCGTAATCGTAGGCGAGCTGAACGGTGCCGCCCTGGATGTCGAGCCCGCCGCTGAAGGTGTTGGTGTTGGCGATCTTGAGCGTGCCGCCCGTGACGGTGATCCCGCCGGTGAAGCTGAGGACGCCGGTGGTGCTCATCAGGCCCGCGCCGGTCTTGGTGAACCCGCCGGGGCCGACCATCGCGCCGCTCATCAGCAGATCAGTCGCCGCCGACCCGTCGGCCACGTCAAAGACCACCGTGTTGCGAATGGTCATCTTGGAGGAGATCGTCGCCTGGTTGGCCGAGGCGTGCGTGGTGACGGTGGAGGGGGCTCCCCGCATGTCCAGCCCGTCGGCCTCGGCGCCGGTGGGCTTGATCGTTCCGCCGGTCATGTCCAGGTTCGTGGTGTGCTGGTACTGGGCGGTGTTCATCGTCCCGCCGTTGATGATGACGGTGGGCACGCCCGTGCCGGTGCCGAAGGGGTTGTGCGAGCCGGCCAGTGCGGTCAGGGTCCCCCCGGCATTGATCGTGACGGTGCGGGCGGAGGCGGTCCCCAGCGGGTAGGCGTTGGCGTTGCCCCCGACGGTCAGCGTGCCGGCGTTGACAACGATGCTGCCGGAGAACCCGCCGTTGGAGCCGTTGAATACCGCATTGCCCGCCCCGTACTTGAGCAGGTTGCCGCTGCCGGTGACCTGCCCCGAGACCGTCAGGTCGTCCCCGCTGGCCAGGTCGTCGACCGTCAGGGTCAACTGATTGGCCAGGTTCAGGTTGGCGGCCAGCGTGACGGCGGTGTTCCGGCTCACGTGCAGCGTGGGGTTGAGCGTGCCGTCGGCCTGGAAGCTGAGCTGGCTGCCGCTGATGCTGACGGCGTTGGTCATGCCCGTGCCGGTGACCTCCAGCCGGTTGAGCACGAAGGGGCTGGCGACGTTCTGGCTCATGGCGGTCACGTTGGAATCGCCGGTGATCCAGACCTCGGTGGAGGTCCCGCTGGTGGGGGCGGTCCCGCCGACCCAGTTGTTTCCGTTGTTCCAGTTTCCGTCGGTCGATCCGTTCCAGACCGTCGCCTGGCGGAGGAACGCGTCGCCGAAGTAGCCGTGGTCGGCGCCGATCCCGTTGTTATTGTCGGCAATCACCAGGGTGAGGTAGCTGGCGGTGGAGGACAGGGGAACGAACAGGTAGTCCTCGGAGTCGATCACGCCGTTTCGGTTGGCCTGGAGGGCGCCGTCGACGAAAACGAAGTAGCTGATGCTCCCGCCGCCTTTGGGCCGGCTGTCGCCCGCGCACGTGGTGAACAGGTTGGGGGTCTTGCCGGTGGCGGTGCGGATGGCCGCCAGGTCGAAGGTGATGCCCTTGTTGGCATGGGCGGCTATCAGCGAATGGTTGTTGGTATCGGTGCTGAAGTTGGGCAGCACCCCGCCGGAGGGGTCCATGTCCAGGTTGTTCCCATTGATCCACGGGTTGTAATAGCCGGCGCTGCACTGGGAGTCGAAGTCGTAAGTGTTTCCGGCCCCGTCGATCTGGACGGTGCCCGCCGCGCTGTTCGGGATGAACGTCCCGTTGACGTACGCGTTGGGCGGCGTGGCACTGTAGGGCGAGACGGCGGCGATGTTGCCCGCCCCGCCCGTGCCGGGCAGGGAGCCGTTGCCCCCGCCGATGCCATCGGCCAAATCGAACACGAAACCCGCCTGGACCGGCGCGACCCAGATGGCCAGCGCGACCGCGACGACCGTGAGACCCCGTGCGAATGAACCAGCGTGCCGCTTCATGTGCGTTTCCTCCTCGGGAAACAGGTAGACCCATTCACAAGTCGCGCAGAACCGGAGCCGGAACAGGGGCTCGTCCGAGCGACTCCTTTTTTGACTTTCCTCACCAGGTAATTCGCGCACAACCCATCCTGGGGACGGGTTATACGAGAGATTCTACCGCGGGCCTCGAAATCCGTAAAGGGGGAAAACGACGGGCTTTCGCGGATTGCGGGATTGCAGACAGACCCGCGGCGCGGACCTGTCGCCCTCGACAGGCCCTGACGCCGGGCCGTGCGCTCGCGCCAAGCCTGGCGACGCGAGCGCGACGCTTGCCGAGACACTCTCCGCCGCAGCCCCGGTTTTGGGACGCGGCGGGCCTCGTCGCCTATCGCGAGCGGCGCCGCCGCAGGCGGGCGGCGACCGCGGGCAGGGCCAGGGCCAGCAGCAGGCCGGTGGCCGGCTCGGGCACGGAGGTCAGGACCACGTCATTGTTGCCCTCGCCGCCGATGTAGGTGATGGCGAACTGATTTCCGCCGGCCTCGAACCGGGTGCCCTCCGGCAGGTCCTGGAACTTGCCGACGATGCCGTCGGCGCCGTCGTTTTCCAGGATCAGGTACTGGCTGCCCTGGTAATGGCTCAGCGAGGGCAGGTTCAGCAGGTTGAGGATGGGGTCGTTGAGCTGGACGGCGCCGACCACGCTGAGCAGGTCGCAGTCGCCCGGGGCGAGTTCGACGTCGAAGAACGACTCGGCCGCGAAGGTCGCGCTGCCAGTGGTGAGCGTGCCGATGCTGGCGCCGGGTGCGACATGGGCGCCGCCCTGGGCCTGGACGGCGGCGGCGATCGTGCCGGTCCCGCCGAGGGTGGCCCCGCCGCCGACGGTGAACAGCCCGAGCCCGCTGTTGGAACCGTTGACCAGCAGCGTGCCGTCCAGTACGTCGGTGGCGCCGGTGTAGCTGTTGGACCCGGTAAGGACCATCGTGCCGCCTCCGGTCTTGATGAGCTTTCCGCCGGCGACGATGCTGCCGCTGACCAGCAGGTCCGCGTCGGCAGCACCATCTTCCACGTCCGCGGTGAAGTCCCGCGTAAGGGTCATTTTGGCGGCCACCGTGGCCGTGTCGGCGCTGGCGTGCGCGGTCAGGGTATTGGCCCCGTGCTGCCAGTCCAGGCCGGCGCCGGTCGTGCCGGAGTCGGCGATCAGACCGCCCGTCATCTCGATGGTCTTGACGTGGAGGTACTGGTACGGAGTGAGCGTCCCGCCGTTGATGACCACGTGGGGAATCCTGGCGTCAACACTGTGACCCAGCACGTTGTGCGATTCGCAGACCACGTTGGCGCCGGCGTTGATGGTCAGCGTGCCGGGCCCGACGCTGCTCTCTCCGTTGTTGGCGCCCCGCAGATACAGGGTCCCGCCATCGACGGTCGTTCCGCCGGTATACGTGCTCCAGGTCTGGAACCGCTGCCAGCCCGACCCGGTCTTGACGATGGCCAGGTTTCCGGTGATCCGCCCGCCGTAGTCCCAACTCCCGCCTTCGGTGGTGAAGGTCGACAGCGTCGCCGAACTGTTGGTCAGGGTCGGGTTGCCGCCCAGCCCCGCCACCGTCTGGTCAAAGCCGTTCAGGTCGACCGTCCCGCCGCCGCCCCAGTTGTTGTGCAGCCGGGAACTCGCGGCGATGATGTTCGAGGCTCCGTACTGCACCGTGCCGGCATCCACCTTCAAGCGGCCGCTCCATCCCGCGTTGGCGGAGGAGACGTACAGCAGGCCCGGGCCGCTCTTGGTCAACTGGCCTCCGCCGGCCAGCGGGCCCGACAGCGTCAGGTCGCGGGCGGCAGCCCCGTCGGCGACGGCGAAGAAGGTCTCGCTGCTGAGGGTCATCTTGGAGGCGATCAGCGATCCGCCCGCGCTGCCGTTAATGGTTACCGTGGGGGAAGATTGCATGTCCAGTCCGCTGCCTGCGCCCTCCGCGCCGGAGGGCAGGATCGACCCGCCGGTCATCGTGATGTTCCGCGAGTGCTGGTACTGGGCGGTGTACATCGTGCCGTTGTCGATGATGACCGTCGGCGGCTCGGTCAGCGTGCCGAACGGGTTGTGCGTGCCGAACGCCGTGCTCAGCGTGGCGCCCGAATTGATCGTGATCGTCCGGGCGTTGCTCGTCCCGATGGGGTGCGAATTGGTTGCGCCGTTGAACAGCAGCGTGCCCTGGTCGACCACGATGCTGCCGCTGAAGGTGCTTCCCGACCCGCGGACCGCCATCGTGCCCGGGCCGTCCTTGGTGAAGGTGCCGGTCCCGGTCAGTTGCGACGAGACGTCCAGATCGACGCTCGCCCCGCCGTCGGCCACGACGAACTTCATGTTCTCCCAGATGCCCAGCCTGCTGGTGCTGATGGTCGAGGCGGTGCCGGAGGCCAGCGTGGTGAGGTCGCGGTGCAGGCGGAACTCGCCCGCTCCGCCAAGCGTACCGGCCGTCATGAGAATCGTGTTCATGTGGCTGTCGGCGGAGAGTTGGTTCAGCGTGCCGCCGTAAATCTCAACGGGGGTCTGGAAGTTCCACCCGAAGCCGTTGACGCCCGAGTCGACGCTGGCCCCGCTGTTGATGATCAACTTGCCCGTTCCGAGAGTGCTGTTGGCTGCGTTGGCGGCGTTGAGGACGAGCTTGCCCCCGTTGACCGTGGTGTCGCCCGCGTAGGTGTTGCGGCTGGTCATCTGCACGGTCCCGGGCCCGTTCTTGGTCAGCGAGCCGGACCCGCTGATCACTCCGGTGATGATCAGGTCATTGGCGGCTGAGCCGTCCAGCACCATCAGCGACAGGTCGTTGGCGATGTCCAGGTTGTTAGTGATCGTGGCCTGCTGGTTGCGGCTGACGGCCAGCTCGGGGTTGAACGAGCCGTTGGCGACGAACTGGATCTGGGAGCCGCCGCTGACCAGGGCGGCTGTGCTGGCCGACCCGTCGGGATTGTAGCCGGCGATCTGGAGGCGGTTGAGCTGGAAGGGGGGAGCGGCGATGTCCTGGTTGATCGCGCCGACGTTCGTGTCGCCGGTAAGAATGACTTCGGTGCTGCTGCCGGAGACGGGAGCGGCGCCGTCGGCCCAGTTGCCGGCGGTGGACCAGTTCGAGTCGGTTGCGCCCGTCCAGACGCTGGCGGTCCGCAGGAACGGGTCGCCGGCGTAGGAGTGGTCGGAGTTGATGTCGGCGATCCGGGCGTCGGCGAAGACGATGGTCAGGAAGCGGTCGCTGGCGGCCAGGGGGATGGCGACGAAGTCCTCGCTGTTGGTGACGTCGTTGCGGTTGGCCTTGAGGGCGCCGTCGACCAGCAGGTAGTAGCTGATGGACCCGCCGGCCTTGGGCCGGCTGTCGCCCAGGTAGGCGGTGAAGGCGTTGAAGCTCGCCCCGGTGGACCGCACGGCGTCCAGGTCGAAGGTGATGCCCTTGGTGGCGTGCCCGGCCAGCAGCGAATGGAAGGCCGAGTCGCCGGTGAAGTTCGGCAGGCCCGCGGCGCCGGACGGATTGTCGATGCCGTTGGACCCGTTGTACCAGGCCCCGTACTGGTTGCCGTAGGACGTCTCAGGCGAGAAGTCGTAGGTCAGTGCCGTGGTGGAAATGGTGGCCGGCGTGGCTGCGTTGGTGTTCGGCATGAACGTGCCGTCCACCACCGCCAGGGCCGAGGCCGTGAAGGCGGGCGGGGCGGTGATGTTCCCGTTGCCGCCCGTGCCGGGCAGCGTGCCGTTGCCCCCGCCGACCGCGTCGGCCAGGTCGAACACGAATCCCGCCTGCACAGGCGCGATCCAGAGAACCAGCGTGACCAGTACGACAGCAAGACCGCGTGCGAGTTGACCGAGATGTCGCTTCATGTGTGTTTCCTCCTCGGGAAACAGTGCCAGAACCTGTGCGGATGAGCCAGCCGAACGCCTCGTGCGAAACAACAAAGAAACGTCCGACCGCCTCCGACTCCGCCTCTCCATCCGATAAACATGGGTCAGGGGCTCGAAGACCCTGACTGTACAAACGATTGTATCAGGCCGCCAACAACCCGTAAAGAGGGAAAAACCCGGACCATAAGCCCCGGGCCGTTCGCGCCCTCCCCGGCGGGCGGACCCGCCCGGACGCTTGCACCGGCGCTGGCGGTGGCGATACAATCACGGCCAAACGCCCCGGCGGCGGAAAGGACGACTCATGATCGCCATTTGGGTACTCCTGGCCCTGTTAATCCTGGTTCTGCTGGTCTTCATCTTCCTCTACAACTCGCTGGTGTCGCGCCGGGTGCAATGCCAGGAGGCGTTCGCCCAGATCGACGTGCAGCTCAAGCGACGCTACGATCTGATCCCCAACCTGGTGGAGACCGTTCGCGGATACGCCGCACACGAGAAGGACACCCTCGAACGGGTCATCAACGCCCGCAACGCCGCCGTGGCGGCCAAGTCCGTCCCCGAGCGGGCCGAGGCGGAGAACATGCTCAGCGGCGCCTTGCGGCAGATCTTCGCCCTCTCCGAGAGCTACCCCGCCCTCAAGGCCAATCAGAACTTCGCCATGCTCCAGGCCGAGATCGCCCAGACCGAGAACCTGATCGCCTCCTCGCGGCAGCAGTACAACTCCGTCGTCGCCGAGTACAACACGGCCGTCGAACAGTTTCCCGCGAAGATCGTGGCGGAAATGTTCGCGTTCAAGAAACAGGCGTTCTTCGAGATGGAAGACCCCGCCCAGCGCGAGGCGCCGAAGGTGCAGTTCTAGTTGGGCGACGGGGGGACAGGGAGCACGGGACCGATGGGTTCTGACCCCGCGGAGTACTACTACGGCGACCGCTCGTACGCCCCGGCCGCCCCGGCGGACGCGGCATCCGTGCGCGTCGCGGTCTGCGGGTGGGTCCTGGTGCTGCTGACGCTGGGACTGATGGCGGCCGCGGTCGTCGGCGGGGCGCTGCTGTCTGAGGAGTTGGACGGGGCCGAGGGGCTCGTTGTGGGCGACGGCTTGTGGCGGGGCGACCACGAGGTCCCGCCGCACCTGGGCGGATGGGCGTTTCATTCCCGCGCCAGCCTGGCCCACGCGCTGAGCATCGCCGCCGACGCGCGGGTGGCCATGGCGTCCATGGCGGGCGTGAGGTTCTGGCCCAGGCCCGAGCAGGCGCGCCCGGGCGCAAACGTCGTGCGAGTGGTGGGCTGCCCCTACAGCGTGCTGGCCATGGAGCGGGAGCGGGCCGTCCTGTACGTGGTGGACGGCGGCTGGCCGATCGAGCTGGTCGACCTCAGGCCGGCGCTGTCCGACCGAGGCGGCGTCCCCTCCGCCGACACGGCTCCGGCCGACCAGTCGCTTCGGCGGCTGCGCGAGGGGCGGGGCCTGATGGTGGCGTTCCAAACGGGCACGCTGGGCGAGTATCGCCAGGCCAAGCGCCGCCTGGGCGAGCGTCGCGACGACTTCCTGTATCTGGCCCGCCCGCCCGGAAGCAAGAGCACACTGGCCGTCCTGGACCAGACGGCCTGGACGATCGGCGGCAAGGACCGCCTGGTCGTGGTGACGGCGGACGAGAACCTGGCCCGGGCGGCGCGGAAGGGGGGCTACACGGTGCGGACGCCCTGAGCGGGCGTCAGTCCGTCTCGGTGCCTTCCTCCCGCGGTCGCTCGGACCGGCCCAGGCTTAAGGCGACCAGGAAGAACAGCGACCAGTCCAGCGCGGGCAGCGCGATCATGACGGCTGTCCGGGCGACGGGCGAGGCGATGGCGTCGATGGAGTCGATGGGCACCACGATCGCCCACAGCAGGAAGTGATAGAGATTCAGCACGCCGCCCAGAAGGGGAATGAGGCCGGCCGGGCCGCAGGCGTCGGCGGCGAAGCTCATCAGGCCATAGCCCGCCGCCGACAACCCCACCCCCAGGCCCACCGACAGGCCCAGGCGTCTTACGATGGTCGCAGCCATTGACATACGGTTGGTCTCCCGCGGGCGGGCCCGCACAGGGGCGAGCCTGGTCAGGCCTGAATCCCGAGCTTCTTCATCTTCTTGTAGAGGGTGGCGCGGTTGATGCCGAGCTGGCGGGCGGCGGCCTGGCGGCAGTTGTCGTTGGCCCGCAGGGCGGCGAGGATCAGTTGTCGTTCCGGTTCGGCCAGGGCGGACTTCAAGTGCACGGCGGCGTGGGCCGGCGCCAGGGTCGTCGCGGGCGGAGGGGCGGAGTGGTCCAGGAGAGCGGGGGGCAGGTCTTCCAGCTCGATGATCTCTCCGCGGCAGAGCACGGCGGCCCGCTCGATGCAGTTCTCGAGTTCCCGGACGTTGCCGGGCCAGGGGTAGTGGACCAGGCACTCCAGCACCTGCGCCGAAAAGCCGCCCACCCGTTTCCCCAGCGCCGCCTGGAACTTGCGGAGGAAGTGGTCGGCCAACAGGGGGATGTCGCTGATGCGCTGGCGGAGCGGGGGCAGGTGGATGTTCACCACGTTGATGCGGTAGTAGAGGTCCTCGCGAAAGCTCCCGTCCCGGACGTCCTGGCCCAGGTCGTGGTTGGTGGCCAGCAGGACGCGGACATTGGCCTGCTGGGTCTGGGTCGAGCCGAGCGGCTCGTACTGGCGTTCCTGGAGGACGCGCAGGAGCTTGACCTGGAGCTGGGGGGAGGCGGTCGCGATCTCGTCGAGGAAGATGGACCCGCCCTCGGCTGCGGCGAACTTGCCGGGCTTGTCGCTGACGGCGTGGGTGAAGGCCCCGCGGAGGTGCCCGAACAGTTCGCTCTCCAGCAGGGTGTCCGGCAGGGCGCCGCACGAGACCTCCACGAACGGGCGGTCGCGCCGGTCGCTGCGGGCGTGGATCGCCCGGGCGATCAGGCTCTTGCCCGTGCCCGATTCGCCCGTGATCAGGACCGTCGTGCGGGTGGGGGCGACGGCGTCGATCACCTCGAAGATCTTGGCCATTCGGTGGTCGGCGCTGAGGATGTTGTCGAAGCTGTAGCGGTCGCTGAGCGCCTGTTTGAGCCGGCGGTTCTCGGCCAGCAACTGCTGGCGCTGGAGGGCCCGCTCGACGGACAGGCGCACGTCGTCGTCGATGATGGGCTTGGTGAGATAGTCGAAGGCCCCCAGCTTCATCGCCTCGACCGCGCTCTCGATCGTGCCGTATCCGGTGATGACGATGACCTCCACGTCTTCCTGGCGACCTCGGACGTGGCGCAGCAGGTCCAGCCCGCTGCTGGCGGGCAGGCTTACGTCGGTGATGACCAGGTCGTACCGCCCGGCGGCCAGGCTGTCCACCGCGCGTTCGATCGAGGCGGCCCGGGTCACGTCGTAGCCTTCGAGTTCCAGGAAGCTGCCCAGGCTTTCGAGAATGTACGGGTCGTCGTCGACCAGGAGGACGCGGGCAGCCGACATGGCGGGAGGTTGCGACGTGGTCATGCTCGGCTCCTGGGGCTGCCCGGCTGCTCGCCGGCGGCCGGGACGCGGACGGTGAAGACGGCCCCGCCGGAGGGGGCGTCCTGGGCCGAGATCGAGCCGCCCAAGCCCTTCAGCAACTCGCGGCAGACGGACAGGCCCAGGCCCAGGTTCCGCCCGGGCGGCTTGGTGGTGAAGAACGGCTCGAATGCCTGCTCGAGCTTGTCGCCCAGGCCGGGGCCGGTGTCGTGAAAGTCGATCTGGCAGCATCCGCCCTCGCGTCGGGCGCGGATGTTGAGCCGGCCTCCCTGGCTCATGGCCTCGACGGCATTGCGAATGAGGTTGCAGAAGACCTGAAAGACCTGCGGAGGCGCCAGGCAGTTGTCATCCGGCCCCGTCTGTCGGTCCACCACGACCGCCGATGCGGCCGCCGTCGGCTGCATCGCCTCCTCCGCCTCGTCCAGCAACTCGTGCAGCGGTCTCCAGGCGGCGCGGGACTCGCGGGCGGCCTCGGCCATCGTGCGGATGATCTGCGCCATCCGCAGCAGGGCGGACTGGGCCTTGTCAAGGTACTCGCCCGCCGGGCCGTCGGCGCTGCGCCGGGCCAGGGCTACGAAACGCAACGCGGCGTCCAGCGGGTTGTTCAACTCGTGGGCCAGCCGCCCGCCCAGCTCCGACTGGGCGCCCAGGCGCAGCTCGGCGGAGCGACGCCTCTCCATCGCAGCCCGCTCGGTGACGTCCTCGACCACCACCAGCACGCGGGGCCCGTCGCTCGAGTCCAGCAGGCAGACCGTCCAGTCGCTCAGCAACTCGCGACCTTGCGATGCCGGCACGGACAGAGAGGGATACTGCAACCGGTCGGCCTGCGACAACTGGCGCAGCAGCGAGGGCATGTCGGCCACCGGCAGCAGGCTCAATGCCTGGTGCGGATCGTGGAAGAAGGCGACCGCCGTCGGGTTGCACCACACCAGCCGTCCTTCGCCGTCCAAGACCAGCACGGCCTGCGGCAAGGCGTCGAATACGCGTGCAGCCAGGTTGAACTCTTCATCTGTCATGGGAGGCGCACCCGCATTGTAGAGGACGGTGTTGCAAAACGGCAACACGTTTTCGGACGGCAGCGCCGGGGGCGATGGCCCGGAGGACGGCGGAGCCGGAGCGGGTTCCGCGAACGGGTGGTCTGGGGGCGATGGCGGGAGGTCAGTCCACCTGGTCGTCGTCCGGCTCAGGGGGCTTGGGGCTCACCGGCCCGGGTCGGACCTCGGTGGTCACCGTCGTCCGGGCGACCATGTCGCCCAGGCCCTGTCGCATGCGGGTGAGCAGCATGAACAGGGCGTAGATCCCCAGCAGGAAGAGGGAGAAGCTCAGGGCGATGACCTTCATGAGGTTGCGGGCGGCGACCTCGCGGAGACTGGGCTTCCGCCCCTCGTCGCCGACCACGCGGAGGCGGAAGAGCATCTTGCCCAGGGTGGCCTGGAAGTAGAACTCCATCAGCGTGGAGTAAAGCAGGAAGCCCGTCATGCCCGAGATCACGCACCAGGCGAGGGCGTCGGGCAGGACCGTGCCCTCCATGATCTGCCTGGCGTGCTGGTCGACGTTCGTGCCCGGCGGCAGGAGGACCAGGTACGCGCCGCTGGCCAGGAACATGAACGGCAGGAAATCCAGCAGGCCGGCCAGGAAACGCGAGGCAATAGGCGCGGGCCCCTGGCTGGGCGGCAGGCCGAACGGCTTGGGCAGCGTGCGGGGGCGCATGAGGAACATCATCGTGAACGCCCCGGCCAGCAGGAGATAGCGGAAGATCTGGAGGTACAGATCGCCGTTGCCCCGGTCGGGGCCGGCGAATGCGTCGCTATCGTGGACGGCAGGGATCTCGCCGCTGAGATCGCAGTAGCCCATGCGGGTCTGCCCCTGCTCCTGCCAGAGCAGGGCGATCTGGTCCGCCAGGACGGCTGCCGTGGGCAGGGCGTCGGCCGACCACAGCAACGGACTGCCCGCCAGGCGGATGGTCTGCGAAGTGAAGCCCTCTTCAGCGATGGCCAGCGTGTGCAGACTGACCTGAAGCCGGTCGGACGCCGGTTGACTCGGCTGCGTCGCCTGCTCGGGCGCGGCGGGGGGCGAGGCCGCCAGCAGGGTCAGCCGTCCGTGCACGTTCAAGGCGGCCAGCGGGAGAGAACCGTCGAGGGCCTGGCCCAGCGGCACGCTGCGCCAGCGGGTCCGTTGGTCCCAGGCGAGCAGGCGGCTGTCGGGCCCCTGGGCGATCAGGATGTACAGAACATCTCCCACGACCACCGGCAGGATGCGGTGTTCGCGGGCCAGCAGGACGCCCTGGGTCTCGTCCACATACTCCCAACTGGATCCCAGGGCCTCGTAGACGGCCAGATTGACCATCTGCATGGGCTGACCGCTGGCGGACCGGGGGACCGGTTGTGTGGAGGGGGAAGCAGTGACGCTGGCGCGGGGGGGACCTGGGTCACTGAAGTGACCAGGCCGGGTGGTGGGCGCGGTTGTAGGCGCGGTTGTGGGGGCGGTCGCGGGTGAGGTCGCGGGCGCGGTGGTGCGGGAGGGGCGAGTGGGCGGGGCGGGGATGGGCCCGGCCGGCCTCTGCACGATCGCGACCAGGGCGTCCTGGGGGGCTCCGGCCAAGCCCTTGCCCGCACAGATGGCCACAGGAGGCGTGTTGTCGTCCCAGCGGTGCACGCCGCGCGGCGAGAGCCCCGGCAGGGCATTGCCCTCCATGTCGTAAATGACGTAAAGCCCGCCCTGTCGGAAGAAGGCGTGAAGGTTCTTGTCGATGGCTGCCGCGGTCACCAGCTCGCCGCCCAGTTCGCGGGCGACCGCGTTCCAGTCCTTGTTGGGCAGCTTGGCGGCCAGGTCGAACGCGCGCTCGCCGGATCGCACCAGCCAGAGCGACTCGTCGCTGCCGGTCAGGCGGTGGGAGGGCGAGGGGGCGGCAGCGGCGACGGCGGACAGGACCAGGACGAGCAGGGGGGCCAGGCGCGTCATTTCTCCGAGGCCTCCAGATGTTTGTCGACCTGGGTGACCTGGTCGCTGCGGAAGGCGCCGATCTCGCCGTCCTCGTCGAACAGGTTGGCCGCCTCGGGATACCAGTGTTTCGTGCTCATTTCAGTCAAAACGATGTGGACGCTGCTGTGTCGCATCGGCCATTCGATTTGGATGTCCGTGGGGACGACGGCGGAGTCGCCTTCCTTCGTCCCGGGCCCGGTGATCTTGACCGGGCGGTAGTCGTCGAGGCGGGCGTGCATGATCCGCCGCCCGTCGTTGTCGAAGAACGCCAGGTGCGTGGGCCGGCTGGGCACCTTGCGGTCGTGCAGCCAGGGCAGGTAGATCTCGCGACGGAAGAGGATCTTCCGCGAGACGGGCTGGCGGTCGAGATAGGTCAGGGCGTACTCGCAGCGGGTGGCCCGGCAGAGGTCGCCCGGCTGGTCCACCATGGACAGCGCCACCAGCGGCGGCTGGCTCAGGTCCGCGGGCAGCTCGACGGCGCCCAGGACGGCCAGGAGTTGATTCGGGTCGATGGGCAGGGCGATCACGCCGGGCGCCCCGGCGAAGCGGTGCCGGCCCCACCAGCAGCCGGCGTTGGAGCCGAAGCGGTACCACATGTAATACGCGCCCTGTTCGACGCTGCTGCCGATGCGGAACAGCTCCACCGACGCGGTCTCGCGTCCGATCAGCACAAAGTCGTGAGGTCCCTGCGGGGCCTGGGCGTTCTTGGACAGCAGCAGCAGCCCGTTGGGGCTGGCCGCCGGGAGGGTCGAGCCCCAGCTCACCGGCAGGCCGCCCGGGCCGGGGAAGGTGACGCGGATCTTGACGTACCCCCACAGCCGCGGCATGACCGAGGCGTTGGCGTTGTAGGCGCTGATGATCTCTTCCAGGGGCACGACCTCGGTGGGGCACTTGGCGCACCCGCCCAACGCCGCCAGGGCGAGCAGAACTGCCGTCGCCGTTTTCGTCGCGGTTCTCACAGGTCGCCCTCCATGATCTGGCTGAGCTGGCCGCTCACCTCGGCGATCTTGAGGTCGTCCATCTTGGGGTCGATCACCTCGTGGACCTGGTCGCTGCCCTTGAAGTGCATCTTCCAGACCTCGCTGCCGTCGCCGAGTTTCTGCATCCGGTCGTAGACCAGCAGCTTCTTGCGCCACAGGACCAGGGCCAGCACGTAACGAAAGTTGATCTTGGCCGGGGCGTCGGCGCCGGCCAGCCGCTCGAACAGGTTGACCAGGATGGAATCGTCCACCAGCAACCTTTTCTTCTCCTGAGGCTGGGGGATCCGGGTGCGCCAGACGCCCACGACGTTGGGGTCCTGGGCCAGCTCGTTGTCCCAGCAGGCGGTGCAGAAGTCTCGGCGCACCAATTCGTCGCTGTCGTCGCGGACGGTGGCGACGATCTCCTGCCCCGGCTCGATCGGCCGCTGGCAGGCGGTGCACAGGCTGCCGGGTCTGGCAATGTTGAATTCTTTAGCCACGGCTTGGCGCTCACGTGTTCAGGACAGGTGCTCTCTGGCGGCCTGTTCGATCTCGTCCAGGATTTGGTACGCCCTGGCGCAATCGGCGGCTGAGCCCTGGCGGATCTCATCGGCCTGGGCCTTGTCGGCGACCTGGGGGACGTTGATGCGGACGTTGTAATCGCTGAGGCGGGTGACGGCCGCCGCCAGGACGGCCGAGGCCATCAGGTCCGTGATCAGCCAGGGGTTGACCTTGTCCTCCAGCTCGCGGAGATCGCCCAGCAGGGCCAGGGCGAGCTTGGCCGCCTCGCGGGGGACGTTGATGGCGGCGGCGACGGCGACCTGGACGGCCTCTTCCTTGGCCGGGCCGTCGGGCTGCTTCTGGGCCTCCTGGTAGAGGCTGTAGGCGGCCATGTCGTCCTCGACGAGGTCGGCGAACATCGTCCGGGCGTGGAGCAGTCGCCCGGCCAGGTGTTCGTAGTAGGCCTCGTGTTCGGCGAACTTCTTCTTGCCCCGGGTGAAGGCCAGGGCCATCTCGCCCAGGGCGGTTCCCAGCATGCCCACCGCGCCGGCCACGCTCCCGCCGCCGGGCGTGGGCGTCTTGGCGGCGGTGGCGGCGGCGAAGTCCCGCACGGACCGTCCCAGAATGTCGCTCTGTTGACTCACGTTCTTCTCCCAAACGCTGCAGGCTGCGGGCTTCTGACTACCGGCTACTTCTCCACCACGTCCGGCTTGGGCGTGGTCACCGTCACCACGTACGGGGGCGAGAGGTACTTCTTGCCCGCGGCGGCTACGTCGGCCGGCGCGATCTCGCGGTAGAGCTTCAGCATTCGCTGGCGGAAATCGTAGCCCAGATCGTACGTCTCGTCCAGCGCCGCCGACAAGGCCAGGCTGGACATCTCCTGGTTGTCGAGGATCTCGGCCGTCGCGATGGTGTTCACCGCCCGGTCGATCTCGGCCTGGGTCGGGGTGTAGGACGCCGCGCGGGTGAGTTGTTTCTCGATGATCCCCACGACGTTGGCGGCCTGCTCGGGCTGGCAGGCGGCGTAGGTCAGGAACGCGCCGGGCGCCAGGCCGGGCCAGTTGTACGCGTGCACCACGTAGACCAACTGCTTGCCCCGCAGTTCCTCGTGCAGCCAGCCCGCGGGCAGTTGATAGCCGCTGATGATGGTGTCCAGCACGTTCAGGGCCAGCCGCTCCTTCACGTCGTGTACCGTCAGGCCGGGGTGGCCGACCATGATGGCGGCCACCTTGTTCCGGGTGGGCAGGACGTACCGCTCTCCGCCCTTCTTGACGGTCCGCGGGGCGACCGTGGGCAGTACCACCTGTCCGCCGGGCATCTTGCCCAGGAACGTGCGGATCTTCTCGCGGGCGGCCTTCGGGTCGAACTTGCCGTAGATCGCCAGGCAGCTCGATCCCGCGTGCACGGTGCGGCGATAGTGTTCGCGGACCTGCTCGACGGTCGCCTTCTGGAGCACCTCGATGCGCCCGGTCGGCATCAGGGCGTAGGGCGAGCCCTCGAAGAACTTGCCGAAGAAGAACTTGCGGGATTGGGTGGACCACTCCTCGTCCACCTGCTTGGCTGCGTCGATCAGGATCGGGCGGAGGATCTCCAACTCGTCCTTCGTGAAGTCCGGGCGGACGACGATGTCGGCGAAGACCTCCAGGGCCTTGTCGAAACGGTCCTCCAGCACCGTCGCCTGCCAGTAGAAGCTGTTCGAGCCGCACGCGCCCCGGACGCTGCCGCCGGCCTCGTCGAAGAACTCCGCGATCTGCCTGGCGCTCCGTCCGGCGGCGCCCTTGGTGCTCAGCGACATCGTCAGCGAGCCCAGGCCGTTGGTCTGCGCGTCCTCGACCATCAGCCCGCCCTTGGTCACCATCGCCATCGACACCAGGCCGACCGCGTCGTTGGGCGCCAGCACCACCCGCAGGCCGTTGTCCAGCGTGAACGTCTCGGGCCGCCCGGCCTCCTTCCGCTGGGCGGCGGCCTCGGCCGAGGCGAACTTCGACGCGGGCACCATGCGGGTGATGGCCATCCGGTCGAACGTGAAGTACTTGCCCGCCGCCTTCTGCACCTGCTCGCCGGTCACCGCCTGGATGCGGTTGGTGTAGTTCCGGGAGAAGTCGATGTCGCCCGTGGCCATGTAGTCGCTGGCCAGCGTTTCGGCGATGCTCTCGACCGTTTGCTGCGAATGGACGTAGGCGGCGGTCTTGCGCCGCTTGGCCCGCTGGAGTTCGGCGGCGTCCACGCCTTCCTTGATGATCAGCTTCAGTTCGTCCAGGATGGCCTGCTCGGCCTGGTCGGCCTTGTCGGCCGCCGATCGGAACATGATGGCGAACGACCCGGTGCCCCACGCGGGCGTCCAGGAACTGCTGGCCACCGAAGTGACCAGCTTCTTCTGGCGCTGGACCTTCTCGACCAGCCGGCTGGAGGCCCCGCCGGTCAGCAGTTCGTCCAGCACGTCCAGGGCGTAGAGGTCGCCGTGGACCAGCGGGATCGTCAGGAAGCTCATGTGCTGCAAGGTTTCCTGGAGGGCGGGGTGGGGGTGGACGATGCGGCTGACGCCCGCCAGCGGGCGGACGGGGGGCAGGTCGTGGCGGACGGCCCGTCCGCGGGGCATCGGCGCGAACGCGCGACGCACCTGTTCGAGCGCGCCGTCGACGTCGACGTCGCCCGCCACCACGAACACCATGTTCTGGGACGCGTACATCAGCGCGTGGTAGCTCTTGACGTCCTCGAGGGTCACGCGGCGCAGCGGGTCCATGAAACCGATCACCGGGACCGCCGCAGGGTGGCCCGCGTACACGTTGGCCGAGTGCGCGTACCAGATCTGGCGGTCGGGGTTGTCCTTGCCCATCTCCAGCTCGCGCTGCACCACCCCGTGCTCGCGCTCGAAGTCCTCCTTCCGGATCTCGGCGTTGACCATCCAGTCGGCGATCAGGTCCACGCAGGCGCTGGTCTGCGTGGCCGCCGCCGAGATGTAGTACATCGTGTGGTCCAGGCTCGTGTAGGCGTTGGACTGCCCGCCGATGGCTTCGATGGTGGGGCGGGTGGATCGAGCGGGCCCGCCCTCGTCGTCCGTCACGGCGCCCTTGGCCACCAGGTGCTCCAGCAGGTGGCTCAGGCCGCAGCCCAGCCACTGGCCCTCGTACAGCCCGCCCGCCTGGACGTGGGCGCTGACGGTGACCACCGGGCTGGACCGCACGGGCTTGATGATGACCGTCAGGCCGTTGGACAGCTTGGCCACCACCGCGCCCTGGGCGTGCTGCACCAGCGCGGTCACATCCAGCATCTCCGGCGACGCGGGCGCGGGGCGCGTGGTCGCCGCGGGCGGCTCGGCCGCCGGAACGAGCGACGGAGTCAGAAGTCCGCAAACGAGCATGGCTGCGGCTAGCGCGTATCTGGCAATCATGATGCTGTTCCTGTACGGGACCGGGCCGGTCCGCGGGGCCCGGTCCGTCCGGGGCCCGCCGACTGCCTCGCGTCCCGCTTCCATCTTAGCGCTGTCGGAACCGACCGCGCCGCTGCGACGACCGACTCCAGTTCGCGGGCAAGGCCCGCCGGAAACCTCCCCCCAGGGGGCAGGCCCGTGGACGGTCGCGGCCCTCACTGGGTGGGGCTGGGCGGCTCGGTTTCGACGTCGTTGAGGTAGGCCAGCGTGCGGTCCAGTTCGCTCTGGAGGTGGCGCACCCGCAGCAGGCTGCGGACGCGGGTGGTCAACTCCAGGCGGTTGACCGGCTTGGTGATGAAGTCATCGGTCCCGCTCTCGACCCCGCGCTCGATGTCGCCCAGTTCGTTCAGCGCCGTGACCATGATGATCGGGATGTCGCGAGTGGCCGGGGCGCTCTTGAGCTTGCGGCAGACCTCGAAGCCGCTCATCCGCGGCATCATGATGTCCAGCAGGATCAGGTCCGGGCTCTCCCGCGAGACCTTCTCCAGGGCGTCGATGCCGTCGACGGCCGTCGCGATCTGACAGCCCAGCTTGTCCAGGTAGGCCACCAGCAGCTCGAGGTTCTGGGGGTTGTCGTCGACGACCAGGACCTTGCTCTGGGCGATCTTCGCGTCTTCGGAGGCTGTCGGTTCGCTCATGTTGTTGCTCTCCATGGCCGGGCATGACGCCCCGGCAAAGGAAAGAGCCTAGCCAATGACGGCCCAAATAGCAACCCCGCTCCCGGCGGAACCCCAGCCCAGGCCCGCCCGACGGGCCTCGCGGGGACGCCTCAGCCGACAGGCGAGACGCCTGTCGTACCATCGCCCGACGCGCCTTGCGGCCGGGGATGTCCCTGGCCCGCCGCCGCGTACCACGTGTAGAATGTGCGTCCGAATCGGAGACAACCGCATGACCATGAACACATCGATCCGCACCGGCCTGGCCGCCGCGATGCTGTGGGCCCTGGCGGCCGCCGCCCCGGCCGGCCAGACCCAGCCCCAACGACGCGAGTGGACCGTGGACGGCACGACCCGCGAGGCCCTGGTGTGCGCACCCGCATCAGCCGCCAAGACCGACTCGCCGCTGGTCTTCGGCTTTCACGGGCACGGCGGGACCATGCGCAATGCCGCCGCCAGCTTCCGCCTGCACGAGTGCTGGGGCGAGGCCGTCGTCGTCTACATGCAGGGCCTGCCCACGCCGGGCGCCCTCACCGACCCCGAGGGCAAGAAGCCCGGCTGGCAGAAGGCTGTCGGAGACCAGGGCGACCGCGACCTGAAGTTCTTCGACGCCGTCCTGGCCTCGATGAAGAAGGACTACAAGATCGACCCCAAGCGCATCTACGCCACGGGCCACTCCAACGGCGGGGCGTTCACGTACCTGCTGTGGTCGGCCCGGGGCGAGACCTTCGCGGCCGTCGCGCCCTCCGGATCGGCCGCCCGCAACGCACGCGAACTCAAGCCCAAGCCCGCCCTGCACCTGGCCGGCAAGACCGACCCGCTGGTCCGCTTCCGCTGGCAGGAACTGATGATGCAGGCGGTCCGCCGCATCAACGGCTGCGAAGAGACGGGCAAGCCGTGGGCCTCCAGCGGCGACCTGACCGGCACGATCTACCCGTCCAAGGGCGGCACGCCGCTGGTCACGCTGATCCACCCCGGCGGCCACAAGTTCCCCCGCGAGGCGCCCGAACTGATCGTGCGGTTCTTCAAGGAGCACGGCCCATAACTCGCCGGGGGCAGTTGTCCGCAAGCGCATTGCAGGCGTTGCGAAACGCCCGACGGCGCCGCCACAGATGTTGTTGAGCGCCGGGGATCCTTCCAGACGTCCCGAGAACTACTCCACCTGCACGCACACGTGGCCGGTGGCTGTCTGGCCGTGACGATCGGTCCGCCGGACGCGGACGAGATACTGGCCCGGCTTGGCGTAGCGATGCTTGAGCACGGCGTAGCCGTCCTTGGCCAGGTGCTTGACGTTGCCGTCGCTCTTGCTCTGTTGCGACGGGCTGTGGTCGCCGAAGTCCCACGTCTCTTCGCCATCTGTCGTGGCGAACGTGCGGACCTTGAAGGTGATCTCGTCGCCCGCGTGCAGGCCGAGCGTGGGATGACAGGTCACGTGAATGGCGGGCGGGAAGGGCTTGGCCTTGTCCCGGTCGTGCACGTGGACGATGGCGAAGTCGTACTCGCTGTGCCCGGCGGAGTCGGTCACCTTGAGCACCTCGCTGTAATAGCCGCTCTTGTCGTAGGTCCGCCGGACAGTCGCTCCGGACGCCTTCGTGCCGTCGCAGAAGGTCCACTCGTACGAGACGATCCGGCCTTCGGCGCTCCATGACCGCGAGCCATCCAGCGTGACGGTCTGTCCGGTCCGGATCAGGTGGTGGGGGCGGGCGACGGCGATCAGCTTGGGCTTCTGCTCGCGGAGGTAAGCCTCCCAGGCGAACGCGTAGGCCTCCTGGCAGCCCCACAGGCCGGAGGGCTGTCGGCAGAAGATGTCGAAGTGCAGGTGCGTCCACCCGCCGCTGCCGCCCTCCTTGCCCAGCAGCCCCAGCCGGGCGCCCGCCTTGACCGTCATGCCCGGCTTGATCGACGCGTCGATGGCGAAGAAGTGGCTGTAGCGGTAGTACCATCCGCGGGCGTCCAGGATGTACACCACGTCGTATCGCGGCTTGACCGGCGTGCCCTCGTGCCCGTCGAGCCGGGCAGCGCCCACCGAGACCACCAGGCCGTCGGTCGCGGCGACGACCTCCGTGAGGGCTTCGCACCCGCCGAAATCCAGACCGTAATGGTAATAGATCCTGCGGACCTTGGGGTCGTCGCAGGCGTTGACGTAGCAGGGCTCGTTGGCCATCTGGGTGGACGAGGCGAACCACCGCTGGCGAACGGGGTAGCGGAAGGTATCCGGGCGGACGAGGGGTGAGCGGGCCGGCCAGAGACGCAGGCGGGCGTCGGTCCGCAGTCCCCAGGCGTCGGAGGAACTGTTGGCGGTGAAGCCCCGGGTGATGGGGCAATCGATCCGCACGCCGCCCAGCTCCTGCGGCAGGCGGTAGGTGGAGCAGGTGAGCCAGCCTTCCCGGCCGTTGACCTCGACGCGGACGCGGGCGTCGCGCACGGCCTGGCGGAGGTCGTCGCACGTCTCCTTGAGTTCCAGCAGCTTCACCGTGGCCTTGCTGCCGTCGCACAGCTCCAGCTCGCGCGACTCGCCCAGGTTCAGATCGATCGCGCGGACCAGCGGCTGGAGGGTCGGCGCGGGGGGCTCGGCGAGGATCGGCAGGGCCAGTGCCAGGACCGTCAGGCACGTCAGCAGGCGCGTGGGCATGGCGGAGTCCTTTCAGGTAGTCCTGGAAGTGATAACTCGCGGAGGCGCGGCCTTATTTCGGTGCGGTCATGCCGTGGCAGAGCGGCCGGGGGAGGCTAGCGCGGCATGGGCCACCAGAAGTCCTGGCCGCCGTCGTTCCAATACGGTTCGCAGTAGGCCCATTCGATCCACCCCACCGAGCCGTTGATGAACCCGCCGGTCATTCCGGAGGGGAGGAAAGGCTTCTCCGGCACGTCGTGCCCGAGATAGGCGGCTCGCTTGTCCACGGTCAGGCAGGACCACAGGGCGTACTTGGAGGGGGCGTTCTGGTGGCGCAGGAGGGGGAGGCTGCCCTCGGGAACCAGGGCCCGTCCGCTGCCGGGCTCGAAGTTGAGGTACTGGTACGTGGAGTAGTGGTAGGCGTAGCCGGACAGGCTGTTCCAGCCGGGCACCTCGGGCCCGCGGACCTTCTTGATCGGTCCCGGGCAGAACATGGCCGACTCCGCCTCGCTGACCACGTACGAGTCGGTGCCGGAGAGGATCTGCCGGGAGATCGGCGTGGGCACGTAGGGCGTGAAGAAGGTCTTGTGGAGGTCGAAGGACGGACGGGGGGCCGGGTTGTTCTGGTACATGACGTGCGGCAGGTAGGGGCCGTCGCGAGCGGGGAAAAAGTCGCGGTTCTCGCCGGCGTAGGAGAACGAACCGCTCAGGATGGCCTTGACGCGGGTGGCGCAGACGGCCCGGACCGTCAGCACCCTCGCCCGCTGCAGCGTGGGCACGAGCATGCTCAGCAGCAGCGAGATGATCGAGACGACCACCAACAGTTCGACCAGCGTGAACGCGCGTTGTCTACGGCTCATGGGCATCAACAGTACCGCTACGGTGTTTCAGTCTCATTATACGTTCAGTGCGGTCTCTCCGGGGAGCCGGATTCATCGCAGAAGCCCCGCTCACACCTTGTCCAGCCCTTCGCGGGGCACGTTCAGCTTGGGGTCGAGCTTCTCGTTGGCCTGGATCATCTGGTCCCAGGTGACCATCTTCCCGCCGTAGGCGGCGATGCGGCCGAGCACGCCGGTGAGGGTCGAGTTGGCGGCTTCGGCGGCGTTGTTGAGGAGTTTGCCGGTCGCGATGGAGTCGCAGAAGTTCTTGATGTTGGCGATGGCTCCGTCGCGGTAGATGGAGTTGGTCTGCCCGCCCCGGTAGCCGCCGTGCTGGGCGCGGATGTTGACCAGCCCGCCGTAGTGGGTCTCGCAGGTGCCCTTGTCGCCGTAGAGGCGGACGCACAGGTCGCCGTACTGCACGCTGAACTGGGTGCCGCTGAAGTCCACCAGCACGTCGTTGGGATACCAGTAGGTGACGATGAAGTGGTCCCAGCAGTCGCCCACGTCGATGCGGGCCTTGCGCCCGCCGGTGCCCTGGGCCTTGATGGGCGTGGCCTGAAGCAGCCAGTTGGTCACGTCCAGCACGTGCACGAACTGCTCGACGATGATGTCGCCCGAGAGGGCGATGTCGAACACCCA
The DNA here is from genome assembly GCA_022705325.1 of Planctomycetota bacterium. Taxonomy (GTDB): domain Bacteria; phylum Planctomycetota; class Phycisphaerae; order SM23-33; family SM23-33; genus MWDR01. Next base: position 24,494 of record JAKJER010000023.1, read on the forward strand.
GTTGCGCAGGCGGGCGGCCTCGGTGCCCGGCTGGGCGTGGAGGCCCAGGCGCCCGCCGTGGTAGTAGGTGTGGCTCATCACGGGCTTGCCGATCAGCCCCTCGTGCACCCGCTTGACCGCCTCGATGTAGAACTCGTTGGCCCGCGTCTGGAAGTCCACCAGGAAGCTCAGCTTGGAGGACTGGGCCTTCTTGCCCGAGTCGGTGATCTGCCGGCAGCCGGGGACGTCCACCGCCACCGGCTTGGCCAGGTACACGTGCTTGCCCGCGTCGACGGCGTCGGCGGCCTGCTGCGGGTGGAAGTACGGCGGGCTGATGATGGCCACCGCGTCGAGCTTGCCCGCGAGCATCTGCTTGTAGCCGTCGAGCCCCTTGAACCGCTGGGCGGGCTCGATCTTGAGGGCGTCGCCCGCGGCGTTGGCGCGGTCGGCGAAGTAGTCGTGGACCGCGATGGTCTTGGCCTTGCCGCTCTTGTTGAACAGGTCGCCGATCCATTTGCCCCGCCCGCCCGTTCCGATGACGCCCACCTCGACCATGGAGTTGGCCGGCGCGCCGCGGACCGATTCGCTGGAGACGATGGTGAAGGCGGCAGCCGCCGCCGTGGCCTTGAGCACGTCCCGCCGTCCGACCTGAGCCTTCGATTCCGCCATGACCGTTCCTTTCCGGTTAGGGTAGCATCCGTGCGAGCATAGCCCTCGTCCGCACCTGCGTCAAGACAGGAATGAGACTTGACAGATACACGAAAGTGGCGACAATAACACGATTACCATCGGCCGGTCCTCAGCCGGCCGCAAACGGAGACCGAACAAGGCGATCCGCCAAAGGATCATCTGCCTGCGCGGAATGGAGTTGTATCTGCCCAGTGCGGCAAAGGAGACGAAGATGATGTCACGCTTCCTGAAAAGGCGATGGACACTGCTATCCCTGTCGGCCCTGGTCCTGTTCGGGCTTGTCGCCACGCCGACGCAGGCGGCCACCACCTACGTGTGGAGCGGCGCGACCGACAGCGATTTCTCCCTCGCCTCCAATTGGAGCGGGGGGAGTGTACCGGTCTCTGGCAACGCCCCAGCCATGGCGAACAACCGCATCACCGTTGGCGGCAGCGGCGTGACGCCCGTCAATCCCCTGATCTACGGTGACGCCCAGGGCCACACCATCTACAACTCCAATGACCGTGCTCTGTTCATTGCCTCGGGCCTGCCCGGACAGATGTCCATTGCCGGAGGCATCTTTGAGAGCCAAGCCACCATCCCCGACGGGCTGTCCAACAATGCGGCTGGCTCGCTGAGCATTGACGGCGGCAGCTACGTCAACACGAACGGAAGCGGCGCCAAGACGTTCCTGATGGTATGGGGAGGCTCCAGCGGCAACGGTACTGTGACCATCAACAGCGGCAGCTTCGCGGTTGACACCCTCAGGTGGGGTGACACCACCGGCAGCTCGGGCACGGGAACGGTCTATCTCAATGGCGGGACGCTGTCTGTCAAGAACTTCGTGGATGGCGCCGCCGCTACGTCCAACGTCTATTTCAACGGCGGCGATCTGGTCGCCCTCGGTTCGAGCGCCTCGTTCATGCCTTCCAACATGAACAACGTCTACGTGTCCGACGGCGGGGCCCGGATTAACACCGCCGGGTTCGATGTGACGGCGGCCATGGACCTTCAGCACGATCCGGCCGGTGCGGCCACCGACGGCGGGCTGACCAAGCTCGGCGACGGCACGCTGACGATGACGGCCGACTGCACGTATAACGGCGGGACGGTCATCAGCGGCGGGACGCTTCAGATCGGCAGCGGCGGGGGAACCGGCGCGCCGGGCGCGGGCGCCATCGTCAACAACAGCTCGCTCGTCGTCAACCGCAGCGGCAGCCTCACGATCGCCAACGACATCAGCGGCAGCGGCTCGCTCACCAAGCAGGGCAGCGGGACGCTGATCTTGAGCGGCGCGAACAGCTTCGACGGGGCCACCACCGTCAGCACCGGGGTGCTGAACGTGCAGTCGAATACCGCCCTGGGCTCGACGACCGGGCAGACGACGGTGGCATCCGGGGCGCGGGTGGAACTCCAGGGCGGCGTGACGGTGACCGGCGAGAGCGTCGCGATCAACGGGACGGGCGGCAACAACTTCGGCTCGCTCCAGTCCGCCAACGGAGACAACGTCTGGGCCGGTCCCGTCATCCTCAACGGCGGCAGCGATACTCGCGTCGGGGCCAGCGAAGGCACGCTGACCATTTCGGGCGTCATCCAGGATGGCGCGACCAACCGCATCCGTATCCGCAACAACAACGGCACGACCATCTTCAGCGGGGCCAACACCTACACCGGGCGGACCGACGTGCTGGTGGGGACCTTGAAACTCGACGGCGGCGACGACCGCCTGCCGGCGGGCACCGAACTGCACGTGGGCGTCAACGGGACCGGCGGCCTGGCCGGCACGCTCGACCTCAACGGATGGAACCAGACCGTGAGCGGGCTGGTGTGCGACGGCTTGGTCTCCAGCAGCGTCACCAACAACGGGGCCGCGCCCAGCACCTTCACGGTCAACAACGCAAGCGGCTTCACGTACAGCGGCAAGCTGACCAGCGGGACGGGCACGCTCAACGTCGTCAAGAGCGGCGCGGGCGACCTGGCCCTCTCGGGCAACAACAGCGGGCTGACCGGCTCGGTTACCGTCAGCGACGGGCGGATCCTCTTTGCTTCCGAGAACTCCGGCAGCGCCCAGGCCGCCTGGGACCTCGGGACCTCCGAATGCCTCTTCAACACCGACGTCGGCGGCACGGGCAAGACGGTCCAACTCGGCTCGCTGACCGGAGTGGGCGGGTCCATCCTGCGAAACGGCGGCAACGGTTCGGGCACCACGACCTTCCAGGTCGGGGCCCTGGGCGCCAGCACGACCTTTGCGGGCGCCATTCGCGATTTCGACTCCAACACAACCGCCGCGCTGACCAAGGTGGGCGCCGGAACGCTGACCCTCACCGGGGCCAACAACTACAGCGGCGCGACCACCGTCAGCGCCGGCGTGCTGAACATCCAGAATTCCTCCGCCCTGGGCTCGACGGCCGGGCCAACCAACGTCGCCGCCAGCGGGCTGCTTCAACTCCAGGGCGGCATCGCCGTCGGCGCCGAAAAGCTCAACACTCACCGGCTGGAGAACGTCAGCGGCAACAACTCGTGGGCGGGCGACATCCAGGCCATCAACGGCGTGACCCTCGCGCTGGTCTCCATCGCTGGCAAGCTGACGATCACCGGAAATGTGAACGCCCAGAGCCCCGACGGCCAGGCCCACACGTTCTATCTGGACGGCTCGGGAGACGGCGAGATCAGCGGGCTGATCAGCAACCCCCTGAACATCAACAAGAACGGCTCCGGCCAGTGGACGCTCACCGGCGGGGTCGCCAACTACAGCGGGCTGACCACCATTGCCGGCGGCGCGCTGAGAGTCTCCGACGCCTCCACATTCGGCACGACGGGCGTCGGCACGGTCGTGAACGACGGCGCTCGGCTGGAGCTGGCCGGCGGGATCACGGTCTCGGGCGAACCCTTGACGATCGCCGGACAAGGCGGCAACTACGTCGGCGCTCTCCAGAGCGTCGCGGGCGACAACACCTGGGGCGGGCTCGTCACGCTGGGCAACAACAACACCCGCATCGGGGCGCAGGACGGCACGACGCTTCGGATCGGCGGCGTCATCGCCAGCGGGGCCAACGTCTATGATCTGAACGTCCGCTGCGCCGACGGCCCCACGGGCGCAGTCGTCCTCTCGGGCGCCAATGCGTACCTGGGCAACACGAACGTCATTACCGGCAGACTGGTGCTGGACGGCGGAGACAACCGCCTGCCCACCACGGCCCGGATGATCCTGGGCAACGGGGCCGAAATCAGCACGGCCACCTTCGACCTCAACGGGTTCGACCAGACGGTGAACGGATTGCTCGGCCAGGGCACGTCGATGGCCCTGACGGTCACCAACAGCTCCGCGACGGCCTCCACGCTGGCGATTCAGTCGGGGGCCAACCTGGCCTACCGCGGCCTGATCAGCGGCAACCTGTCGCTGGTGAAGGACGGCGTCGGGACGCAGACGCTCAGCGGCAACAACACGTACACGGGCGACACGACCGTTCTGGGCGGAACGCTGGCCCTGAGCGGGGCGTACGCCAACAACATCGCCTCCTCCCCCCGAATCGAACTCGCCGCGGGCGGCGTCCTCGACGTGACGGGCCTGAACAGCGGGGAACTCGTCCTCGCGTCCAGCCAGACGTTGGCCGGCACGGGCACGGTCGTGGGCGGCCTGGTGGTGGGCGGGGCGGTCGCCCCGGGCCACTCGCCGGGCATCCTGAACGTGCAGGACGTTGCCTTCGCCAACGCCTCGACGCTTCAGATCGAGCTCAACGGCCCGGCCGTCGGCAGCGAATACGACCGCCTGGCCTCCGGCGGGGCGGTCGACCTGGGCACAGGCTGGGCCACGCTCGATCTGCTGCTGGGCTTCGATCCGTCGTACGGGCAGACGTTCACCATCGTGACCGCCGCCGAGGGCGTCAGCGGGTGGTTTGCCGGGCTGGAAGACGGCACGATCTTCCGCGCCGACTACCAGGGGCGCGACTACAGCTTCGGCATCCAGTACCTGGACAATGAGGTGGTTCTCCAGGCGGTGCCCGAGCCGTTGACGGGCCTGCTGCTGCTGGGCGGCCTGCCGGTTCTGGCCGGCCGGCTCCGCCGTCGCTGGCAGCGGTAAGCGGGTCATTCACGCACCACGAACACAGAAGCCCACCCCTGAGGGGTGGGCTTTTTCTTGCGCAGGCTCTGGTCGCACAGGTCCTGTATCTGCGGGATCTGCCACGAAATCGCTTTCCTTCGGGCTCGTTTTCGGGTAATCCTTGCTCCACTCAGGAGCATCAGTCATGAAGGTTGTGATCGCCCCGGACAAGTTCAAAGAGTGTTTGCCCGCCTCGGCGGTGGCGGAGGCCATGGCCCAGGGCGTGCTGGACGTCTGCCCGCAGGCGGTCATCGACCTGTGCCCGATGGCCGACGGGGGCGACGGAACGGTCGAGGCGATGGTGGCGGCCACGGGCGGGCAGATGGTGTCGGCCGACGTGTTCGACCCGCTGGGCAAGGAGATCCGGGCCCGCTTCGCGCTGCTGGGGGAAGGCGCCCAACCGGTGCTGCCGGGCGAGTTGGGGCTGGCGGCCGCCCTGACGGGCGGGGGCGAGGTAGCCGAGGGCGCGACGGCGGTGATCGAAATGGCGGCGGCCTCGGGGATGGCGTTGGTGCCGCCCGAGCGTCGCGATCCGACCCGGACGACGACCTTCGGGACCGGGCAACTCATCCTGGCGGCGTTGGACGCGGGGGCGCGGCGGATCATCGTGGGGCTGGGCGGGTCGGCCACCGTGGACGGCGGCGCGGGCGCGGTGCAGGCCTTGGGCGTCACGTTCATCGGCGCCGACGGCCAGCCGTGCCGTTGCGGGCTGTCGGGCGGGCAGTTGACGGATATTCGCGACGCGGACCTCGGCGATCTGGACCCGCGAGTCCGCCAGGCGTGTATCGAGGTCGCCTGCGACGTGACCAATCCGCTGATCGGCCCGCGGGGCGCTGCTGCGGTGTACGCCCCTCAGAAAGGGGCCACCCCCGAGATGGTGATCCAACTGGAGGCAGCCCTGACCCACTGGGCGGAACTGACCAGGCGAACGACGGGGGTGGATATCGCCGCCATGAGCGGGGCGGGCGCCGCCGGCGGATTGGGGGCTGGACTGGCGGCCTACGCGGGGGCCAGCCTCACCAGCGGCGTGCAGGTGGTGGCCAAGGCCGTTGGCCTGCGTCGTCGCCTGGCCGAGGCCGACCTGTGCATCACGGGCGAGGGCAAGCTGGACGACCAGAGCCTCTCGGGCAAAACGACCGTCGGCGTGGCCCGCATGGCCAAGGAGTACAAGCTGGGCGTGCTGTGCGTGGCCGGGCAGGCCCAGGGCCTGGAAAGCGACCTGTTCGTTCACGGGGCGCTGTCGGCCCTGTTCGACCGGATCCAGTCTCTGGTGGGCCAAGAGGTGACCGTCCCGCTGGCGATGCGTCGTGCGGGGGAGCTGATTCGCCTGCGGACGGCCCAGGCCCTGCGAGACTACCTGGCGAGTTGAGCGGCGGTCGCCCGGGCTGTCGTTTTCCTCGCCAAAGATTTCCTATTTAGTTGACACGTATCGGGCAAGAACGTAATCTGGTCGGCGTCTCCTCCCGCGCGGCGCGGGCGCTGGGAAGATCCCTCTCCGCGGCGCGCGTGACGGCCAGAGGTGGTGGTTCGTTAGCGACATTGGAGAAAGTATGCTGACACACAAAGTGCAATGGGTGACGGTGCTGCTGATGGTGTTGGGGCTTGTGATGGGCGCGGGTGTCCTGCGAGCACAAGATGCAGCCGCCCCGGCTGCTGAACCGGCCGCCCCCGCGGCTGAGCCCGCCGCCCCGGCTGCTGAACCAGCCGCCCCCGCGGCAGAGCCTGCTGCCCCCGCCGCCGAGCCTGCCGCTCCCGCCGCTCCCGCTGCACCCGCGGCTGAGCCCGCCGCCCCGGCTGCCGAGCCGGCCGCTCCCGCTGCACCGGCTGCCGAGCCGGCCGCTCCGGCCGCTCCCGCGGCTGAGCCCGCCGCCCCCGCGGCGGAACCCGGCGCGCCCGCTGCCGAGGCCAAGGTCGAAGGTGTCGACAAGAAGCTCGCCCGCCAGTGGGAAGACCTCCTCCACTACATCAAGATCGCGCAGATTGACGCGGCCAAGGCGGCTGCGGCGACCTTCACCGACGGCTCGGTCCAGCCCAAAGACATCTACCAGCTTTCCGAGGAATATCCCGAGTCCCGCAGCGTCATCTCGCGCGGGCAGCAGCTCGAGGGCATGAAGGAGATCTGCGAGAAACTGCACGGGCTGATCGAGGACGGCTATCAGGTCGTCCGCTCCGACCCCAAGGTCATCGCGGCCACCATCGAGATGCTCGGCGGGAGCCTGAGAGGATACGAGTTGGCCGTTCGCCGCCTCAAGCAGAGCGGCGAGTTCGCCATGCCCCAGCTCGTCCAGAAGCTGGCCTCCAACGAGACGCCCGAACTGGTCAAGGTTCGCATCATCACCGCGCTGCCCCACCTGGGCAACGAGGTCGTCCGGGCCATGTCCATGGCCCTCCAGGTCGAGAAGCCCGACGTTCAGGAAATCCTCTGCAACACCCTCGGGCGGATCGGCTACGTTCACTGCGCTCCGCAGCTCAAGGAACTGGCCGAGACCAAGGGCGTGCTGCCCCGCGTCAAGAACGCCGCCCTGCTGGCCCTGGAGACCGTCGCCGGGCCCGCCGCGCTCACCAAGAGCGTCGCCGAACTGTACTACGACATGGCCCTGAAGTACTACTACCAGGACGACTCGGTCCGGCCCGACCCCCGCTACGCCGCCGCCAACGTCTGGTACTGGCAGCCCAACCTCGGCCTGAGCTACAAGAGCGTGCCCCGCCAGATCTTCTGCGACATCTACGCCATGCGGTGCAGCCGGATGGCCCTCAAGCATGACGAGAAGTTCTACCCGGCCGTCTCGCTGTGGCTGTCGGCCTACCTGAGCAAGGAAGCCGACATGCCCCAGGGCGCGACCGACCCGACCCGCGGCGCGGAGCAGCCCGAGGCCCGTTACTACGCCCTGGCCAGTTCGGCCGGCTATCTCCAGCAGGTCCTGGCCCGCGCCCTGAAGGACGACAACATCCCCGTCGCCCTGGGCGCCATCAATGCCCTGACCGAGACCACCGGCGCCGACAACCTCGTTCGCCCGTCCGCCGACGGCACCATGCCGCTGGTCGAGGCCTTGAGCTATCCCAACCGGCGCGTCCGCTTCCTGGCCGCCGTCTCCCTGGCCGGTGCCCTGCCGGCGGATCGATTCGCCGGCTACGAGCTGGTCATGCACGTGCTCAACGAGGCCCTGCGCCAGTCGGGCAAGAAGACCGCCGTCGTCATCGCCACCGAGCCCGAGACCCGCAATTCCCTCAAGCAGGCCGTCCGCGACGCGGGCTTCGACGTCATCGAAGACTCCGACCCCGTCAAGGCCATCACCGCCTGCCGCACCGTGGGCAACATCGACGCCTTCGTCCTGTGCGGCAAGCCCGACCCGATCCAGACGATCGGCCTGATCCGGGCCGACCCGCTGCTGGCCAACCTGCCCGTGCTGGTCCAGGCCCGAACCGAGCCGCTCAAGGCCCTGGCCTCCGCCGACAAGCGCGTCATCCTGATCGACCCCCTGGCCACCGAGGCCGACGTGTCCAAGGCTGTCACCGCCGCCGCGGTCCAGGCCCAGCCCCTGCCCGAGAAGGACGCCATCGACTGGGCCGTCCGGGCCGCCAAGACCATCCGGATCGTCGCCCTGGCCAAGTCCGCCGTCTTCGACGCCCAGCGGGCGATGGCCTCCCTGATCGCCGATCTCGGCCACGCCAACGCCGACGTGCAGATCGCCTCGGCCCAGGCGCTGGCCATCCTCAATTGCCCCGACGCGCAGCAGGCTCTGGTCGCGCTGGCCATCAAGGCCGACGTGCCCGAGAACGTCCGCGTCGCGGCCTTCGACTCGGCCACCGAGTCCGTCCGCCGCTACGGGCGACTGGTCACCGAGCCCCAGGCCCAGTCGGTCCTGGGCGTGGTCATGGGCAAGGGCTCGCCCGCCCTGCTCAACTCGGCCGCCCGATTCCTGGGCAGCATGAACCTGCCCAGCCAGCAGATCAAGCCCCTCATCCTCAAGACCGAGGGTATGGACTAGTACCTTGCCCTGCCCCGGCAGGCAGGCTGCAGGCAGGTTGCGGATTGCGAAATTTGGATTGCGGATTGACGGGGCGGCCGAGACACTCTCTCGGCCGCCGCTTTTTATGAAGGAGAACGAGCATGGCCCGCACGCTGCCCCGTCGCCGATTCCTCCAGAGCGTCTCCGCTGCCGCCGTCGCCGCCCCGCTGGGCGCCGCCGCGGCCCAGCAGGCCTCGCCGCCCGCCTCGCCCGCCGTGGTCGCCGAGCCGCCCCGCCAGACGCCCGTCGCCTGGGATGGCGACGTGTGCGTGGTGGGGGGGAGTTGCACCGGCGTGTCGGCGGCGGTGTCGGCCGCCCGGATGGGCGCCAAGGTCGCCATTGTCGAACTCAACGGTTTCTTCGGCGGGGTGGCCACCGCGGGCCTGGTGAGCATGTGGCACTCGCTCAAGGACCGCCCCAACAAGAAGGACATCATCGCCGGCACGACGCTGGAGATCCTCGAGCGCCTGCGCAAGCGCGAAGGCGTCCGCGGCGGGGGCAACAATACCGCCATCCACACCGAGCTGCTCAAGCTCGAACTGGACAAGATGATCGTCCAGGCCGGCGTCCGTCCCTTCCTGCACGCGATGATGACGGCGGCCGTCGTTGAAGACGGGCGCGTGACGGCCGTCATCATCGAGGACAAGTCCGGGCGGCGGGCCATCCGCGCCCGCGTCTTCGTGGACGCCACCGGCGACGCCGACCTGATCGCCCGCGCGGGACTGGAGCACTACCGGCGCGAGGTCATCCAGCCGCCGACGATGTGCTGCATCCTCCGCGGGATCAACGGCCTGAAGAAACGCCACAAGGGCTTCAACGTGCACCAGGCGATCTTCGACAAGAAGTACAACCAGGCGATCGAGAAGGGGTTCTCGTGGTCGGCGCCGGTTCCGGGCGACTGCGGCTGCCCGGACGATGCCGGGGTGGTCGGTCCGGACGACCTGACGATGCTGGCCGGCACGCGGGTGTTCGGCGCCGACTGCAGCGACGCCGACCAGCTCACCCGGGCGGAGTTGGAGGGGCGCCGCCAGGTGGACCACGTGTGCGAGCTGCTGCGCGAGCACTTCATGGGGGGCAAGGGCCTGCCGCTGGTGGCCCTGCCGGCCCGCATCGGCGTGCGCGAGACGCGACACGCCCGCTGCCTGCACTGCCTGACCGCCGACGAGCTTGTCGCCGGCAAGCGCTTCGACGACGCCATCGCAAACGGCACCTACCGCATCGACGTGCACAACGCCAAGGGCGCGGGCGTCAAGTTCCGCGACATCCAGGCCGACTTCTACCAGATCCCCTACAAGTCGCTCGTCCCCAAGGCGTCGAAGAACGTGCTGGTGGCCGGGCGGTCGCTGGACGCCGACGAGCAGGCCTTCGGGGCCGTCCGCGTCATGGTCAACTGCAACCAGATGGGCCAGGCCGCCGGGGTGGCGGCCGCGTTGGCGCTGGAGGGCGGGGCGAATGTGGCCGGCGTCGAGGCCGCCAAACTGCGGGCCGCCCTGGCCAGGCAGGGAGCAATTGTGCTGTAACGCTTGCCCGACCGGTCGCTCATATCCTACGTTTCTGGCGAGCCGCCTTTTTTACGGAGGAGACCGGCTTGTCCAACCATCCGAGACTGCGGGACATCGTGAGACCGATCCTTGTCTGCCTGGTTGCGCTGGCGGTTGTGGCCTGCGCGATGGCGGCCAAGGGGTGGCAAGTGGCGAGCATCGCCCTGGGCGGGATTCTCGTGCTGCTGTCGGCCCTGCTGCTGATCCAGGTGCACAGGGCGGTCAGCAGCCTGCACAGCCGCGGAAGCACCATCCAGCAGGCGGCCTGCGAGGCCGAGAGGCACTACATCTCGGTCCTGCGGCGAATCGTCGCCCTGAGCGACGCCCGCGACCGCTATTACGACGGGCACAGCGCCCGCGTGGGCAAGATGGCGTGCCTGCTCTCCCATCGCCTGGGCCTGAACGAGAAAACCTGCGAGTTGATGGAACTGGCGGGGGAACTGCACGACCTGGGCATGCTGGCCATCCCCGAGCATCTCTGGAGCCAGCGCGCCAGGGTGGACGGGGCCGCCTTCAGCACCATCAAGCAGCACTGCGAGATCGCCCACGAGATGCTCGCCCCACTGCGGTCGCTGGCGCCGGTCCTGCCGGCCATCCGGCACCACCACGAGCGGATGAACGGAACGGGCTACCCCGGCGCCCTGGCAGGCGACAATGTGCCGCTGGAAGCCCGCATCCTGGCGGTGGCCGATACCTACGACGCCCTCACTCACGATCGTCCGCACCGCCGGGCCATCTCGTCGTGGGCGGCCGTCGAGGAACTGCGTCGCTGCTGCCCGTCCGGCTTCGATTCGTTCTGCGTGGAGGCCCTGGCCGAGCAGGTTGGCGCCCCCGCGGCGCAAGATCAGCCGGTCGCGGCGGCGTAGGACTGGTTGTTGGTCGGGGCCTCTTTTGCCCCGGTTGTTTCCCGAGGCCCGTAGTCGATCCTGACCAACAATCAGCAACGAACGAGTCTCACCCCTTCAGTTTCTCATGGGCCGCGGCCAGCGTGTCCATGATGGGCAGCTTCTGGGGGCAGCGTTCCTCGCACTTCCCGCATCGCTCGCAGCGGTCGGCGCGCTCGCGCTCGTCGAGCTTCTTGTAGAAGTATCGCACCACGCCCAGGTCGCGATACTGCGAGGCCTCGTTGAACAGCTTGAGGATTCGCGGGATCTCCACTCCGTTGGGGCAGGGCAGGCAGTAGCGGCAGCCGGTGCAGTGGACCGGATACAGCTCCCGGTACGCCGCCGCCACCTGCGCCACCAGCTCCTGGTCGGCCTGGCTCAGGCAGCCCGGCGCCGCCCGGCCGGCCGAGGCGACGTTCTCCTCCAGTTGCTCCATCGTGCTCATGCCGCTGAGCACCACGCCCACCTGCGGCTGGTCCCACAGCCACCGCAGGCCCCATTCGGCGGCGCTGCGCTGCTGGCCGCTGGTCGCCCAGAGCCGCTCCACCGCCTCGGGGGCCGTGGCCAGGGCCCCGCCCCGCAGCGGCTCCATGATCGAGACCGCCAGGCCCCGCTGGGCCGCCAGCTCCAGACCGCGGCGCCCGGCCTGGTTCTCCTGGTCCATGAAGTTGTACTGGATCTGCGCCAGCGACCAGCCGTCGTACTCGTTGACGATCCGCTCGAAGGCGGGGTAGTGGTCGTGAAAGGAAAACCCGAACCGCCCGAAGCGTCCCCTGGCCATGGCCCGCTCGGCCCACTCCAGCAGGCCCAGCCGCCGCAGCGAGTCCCAGAACGCCCCGCTGAGGCAGTGCACCAGGTAGACGTCGATGTTCGTGCCCAGGCGCTCGAGCTGGGCGTCCAGGTAGCGGTCGAGGTCGTCGCGGGACTTGATCTCCCACGTGGGCAGCTTGGTGGCGATGCGGACCTTGGCCCGCAGTTCGCCCGTCAGCGCCTTGCCCAGCGCCCGCTCGCTGGCGCCGTCGTGGTAGACCCAGGCCGTGTCCAGGTAATTCACGCCCAGCTCGATGGCGCGGCGGATCATGGCCACCGCGCGATCCTCGTCGACCTGCTTGGACTGCTCGTCCAGCAGCGGCAGGCGCATCAGGCCGAAGCCCAGCGCCGAGACGTCAAAACCCATTTGTCCGAATGTGCGGTAGTGCATTGGTCCGCCGGTCTGCTGATTCGTTGACTCGTTGGCTCATGCCATGCCCGGACCCGGAATCCCCGAATTCACGAGTTCACAGATTCGCGCCTCGCTGGTGCGAAGGCGGGCTGGGCGCCGGGGCGGGCGCTGACGTGGCGTCGGCGAACAGGCCCTGTTCGCAGCCGACGACGAAGCCCTCGGCCACCGCCTTGAGCTGTTCCCACTCGCGGCGGATGCGGCGGGCCTCGTTCTCGTCGATGCCCGAGCCGTCCTTGATGCTGGAGGTGACGGCCTCCAGGACCTCGGTGAACTCCCGCAGCATGCGCTGGACCATGTCCATGACGTCATGGGTGGAGAGCTTTCGGCAGGGGGCGTTGGGCACGCGGAAGCCCCCGGTGACCTGGCAGAGCCACTCGACCGGCGCCGTGCTCCGGGTGATCTCGAAGAGCTGGGCCAGCCGGTCCAGCGGGTTGCGGGCGCCGACGTCGTCGCACGTTTCGCGAGGCTCGCACCACTTGTAGATCAGCGAGGGCGAAAGCTTCATCTCGTGCGCCACCGCCTTGACGCCCACCGTGTCCACCGCTTGTTTGATGGCTTCATGCGATTGCATGGCCGACATTATAATGCGGGCGGCGGCCCGGTGTAACCTTTTGCCGGTGCGGCGGTATAACGGGGTGAACGTGCGATAGTCGCACGGGAACCTATCAGGAGACGGAAGATGAACAAGGCATTGATGACGGCGGTTGCAGTGGCGATTCTGGCGGGCGGGGCGATCGCGGGCCCGGCCAATCTGGGGCAGATCCCGGCGGACGCGAAGTGGGCGGCCCACATTGACATGGATGCGGTAACCGCGTCCAGCTTTGCCAAGGGCGTGATCGAGCTGATCCAGGCCGACGCCCAGACCATCGGGCAGGACAAGGCTGACCGGGCGGTCAACGTCTGGACCAAGATGCAGCAGGTCCAGGGCGTGACGGTCATGGGGTTCGGCCTGAGCCGCACGGGCGTGATGGTGGCCAACCTCAAGCAGTACAACCCGGAAGAAGTCCTGAAGATCGCGGGCGTGGACCCCGCCAACCCGGGCGAGAAGTACCGCGACCTGACGATCTACTCGTTTGCGCCGCGGCGCGGGCCGGACCAGGAAGCCTGGCTGTGCCTGTTCAGCGACAAGGTGATCGTCGGCGGCAACGACCTGGCCCGCGTCAAGCAGGTGCTGGACCTGCTGCTGGGCAAGGGCGAGGCGATGAGCGCCACGCACGCGGTCGGCTCGCTGCTGGATTCCTCGCCCGGCTCGTTCGTGGTGGCTGCCGGGCAGAACCCCAAGCCCGCCGCGGCGGACGAGCAGGCCCCTGACCTGGGCATGCAGGGCATCCTGCGCCGCACCCAGAGCGGACGCGTCGAGGTCGGCCAGAACGGCGAGAACCTGTTCGGCTCGCTCACGGTCACCCTGGGCAGCGAGGCCGACGCCAAGAGCCTCGTCCAGATCGCCGAGGGCGCCCTGGCCATGATCCGCCTCCAGGCCCAGAACGATCCGCAGATGGCCCAGTTGGCCGAGGCCATCAAGATCGCCGCCGAAGGCAAGGTCATCAGCGGGACAGTCGCCTGGCCGGCCGCCGACGTGCTGGCCAAGCTCAAAGCCAAGGCGGCCGCCATGGCCGACCGCAAGGCCAAAGTCAACAACTGATGAACGACTCGACCCTCCAGAGCGAATCGCGGATCAGCGACGAGCAGCTCGCCTGCCAGGCGCAGGCGGGCCGCTCGTCCTGTTTCGCCGAACTGGTCGGTCGACACGAGCGGAGGCTGCTGACCTTCCTCTTCCGGCGCATCGGGTCGCTGGGCGAGGCCGAGGACCTTCTCCAGGACACCTTCGTGCGGGCCTGGCGGAACCTCGACCAGTACGACCCGCGCTGGCGGGTGACGACCTGGCTGTACACGATCGCCTCCCGCCTGGCCGCCAGCCACTACCGCAAGACCCGCAGCCGCCCCCAGACGGAGGCGGACCTGTCGTCGGCGGCCTCCACGCAGGCAGACCCGTCCGATGAGGTGGCCGCCAGCGAACAACGCGACAACCTCTGGGCGCTGGCCAGGCGGGTGCTGAGCGGGGAGCAGTACGACGTGCTCTACCTGCGGTACGTCGAGGACTTCTCCGTCGCGCAGATCGCCGACGTGGTCGGCAAGACGCAGACGCACGTGAAAGTGCTGCTGTTTCGAGGGCGAAACAACCTGGGCTCGCGGCTCCGGTCGACCGGCTCGGCCGGGTCATGGTACGTGCCGCCCGCCCGTCCCGGCACTCACCTTCGGGCCGGGGCAAAGGAAGGTGCATGATGATGTGGTGCACGATCAGCCGATATCGAATCTCCCGCCGGTGCGACGACGGCCGGCCTCTCGGCCCGCTGGTCCGGCGGCACGTGGAGAACTGCCCCGACTGCCGCCAGTTCCAGCGAGACCTGTCCGAACTGGCCCGCCGCCTCGCCGACGACGCGCGACGCGACGCGCCCGGCGTCTCGAGCGAGTTGCACCAGCGCATCCTGCGGGCGATTGACGCCGAACCCGCGCCGCTGGCCGCACCCGCCCAGGCCGCCCCGGTTCCGCGCCCGCGACTGCGACTCTACGCCCTCAGTTCCCTGGCTGCCGCCGCCGCGGTCCTGCTGACCGCCACCATCCTCTACGTCGCCTCGCGCGGACCGGACGTTGTTTCGCACCCGGCCGGCGGGCTGCCCTCCCTCGGCTCGGGCGGGGCGGAGATCCTGCCCGAACTGCTCGAGATCCCCGACTGGGTCGTGACGCAGGTGACCGAGCCGCTCCACGCGGAGGTCCGCGAGTTGGCCCGTACGGGCCGACAGGCCGCCGGCGTCATTCTGGACCAGGCGTCGTGGCTGCTGGGCGAGGACCTGCCCGTACTCAACGGCGAGGCGGGATGACGCGGGTCCGGCCTGGCCGGCCCGATGGGCTGCACGGCATCGCAAGCACGGGAAGTTGCGTTATACTTCCCGTGCTTCTTTTGTTTTTCTGGCGAGGCGACACATGACCACACGAGCGATCTGGCGACTTGGGCTTTGGGCGAACGTGTTGTTGGGGGTGGTTCTGGCGGCTCTTCCCGCGGGCGGGGCCCCGGCGGCCGACACGGCTCAAGTCGACAAGCCGGATGAGCTTGTCCGGTCCGGCAACATCCCGCCCGACCTGACGCTCCGCGCCCGCGTGCTGGAGGTCGCGCCGGCCGGGCGGGTCCAGATCGACTGGCGGTGGGGCGGCGAGGGACTGGGCGGCAGCGTCTACCGCGGCGTGCTGGGGCGGGGACTGGCCCTCGGCGAGTGGTCGCCCTCCGCGCCGCTGGCCGCCCTGACGCGCGGGCGGACCCTGAAACAGCGATGGTGGTACGTCACCTTCACCGTCAACGACAATGCCAGCCGCCGCCTGCGCATGGAGTTCGAGTTCAGCTACCGCGGCAAGGTCATCAAGACCTTCCAGGGCGCCGGGCCGGACGGCGGGACCGTGGGCGTGGTCGTGCCGATGCATCGGCTTGGCGCGGGGCAGGGCCCCGACCATGCGGACTTCGTGGCCGAGTTGACCGGCCTGCGGGAATACGCGCAGCGCCGCCTGGACTGGATGGAGTCGCTGCCGTGGGCGAAGGGCCCCCGCCCGAAGGAACTGCTGATCGTCAGCAACCTGGGCGGCTACGGCGAGGGCGTGGGCTACGGCAAGCGGCACGGCGACCGGGCGATCGTCGAGATCGAGGCCCGCGTGCTGCGGGGGCTGGGCGTGAACGGCCTGCGGAGCGGGCCGGCGTTCGTTCGGGAACTGGCCCACAAGGGCGCGTCCTGGGCGGCGGAGCTGAACCGCGGCGAGATCAGCCACGCGTCCGGCTATCCCGTGCCCGCGTATCGCAAGGACCGCAGGAACAACGATCCCGAGTGCGGCTGCCCGTTCGGCGGCAAGGTGGCCCGGGCGAAGGCGGAGGCGATCCGCTCGGCCCTGGCGGAGAACCTGTCGATCGCCACGCCCGAGGTCTGGGCCTTGACGGTGGACGAGATCGGCTCGGTGTTTGACAAGTCCGCCGAGGGGAAGAAGCACATGGAGACCTGCCCGCGGTGCGTCGAGGCGTTTCGTTCCTGGGCGCAGCGGCGGGGCGCGACGCCGGCCGACTTCGGCCAGGGCGACTGGGCGGCGGTCAAGCCCATGCTGGCCGGCGGGCCCAAGGCCGCCACGTACTACGCCCGCACGTTCAACAATGACGCGTCGGCGGGGATGTTCCGGGAGTTGGCGGCCGCCTTCGACACCGCCAACGCCGCCAAGCGCGAGTCCCTGAAGCGAGGCGAGAAGGGCGGGCCGGCCACCCAGCCCTGGGTGTACTCCTACGCCCTGCGGGGCAACACTTTCCTCATGGGCGGGCACAGCCTGGACTTCTTCGACTTCTACCGCCAGGCCGACAACGCCTTCGTCTACGAGACGTCGAATCGCGGCTGGCAGATCTGGCAGTGGGACAGCTACCTTTGCGACGTGGGGCGGGTAGTGACGCGCGAGACGGGCAAGCCGCTGGGCGTCTACGTCAAGCCCCATCGCGGCGCGCCGGTGCAGCGGGCCTTGTCGGCTGTCGCGCGGGGGGCCAGGATGCTCTACTGGTACACCTACGGCCCGGACTACCACAAGGGCGACAGCTTCAGCGAGAACCCCCAGGCCCTGGAGTTGACGGCGAAGGCGGCCTGGCTGCTGGGCAAGAGCGAGGACCTCTGGTGGAACGCCGCGTGGGCCCAGGCCCCGCGGGTGGCGATCGTCAAGCCGCGCTGCTCGGAATTCCTCGGCAACGACGCCCAGTGGGAAAACGCCAAGTGGGTCTACACCGCGCTGGCCCACGCCCACGTGAGCGTGGACCCGATCGACGAGGTGATGCTGGCGACGGCGGACCTGTCGCGGTACAGGGCGATCTACGTGAACGGCTCGCACCTGCCTCGCAAGGCCGCCGCCGCGGTGGAACGGTACGTCCGCGAGGGCGGCGTGCTGTGGACCAGCGGCTGGGGCTGCGCCCGTGACGAAGCCGACGAGCCCCTGACGGCGCTCCAAGGCGTGCTGGGTTTGGAGGGCCGCGGCGAGCCGGAACTGTGGTACGCGGTCAAGCGATACGGCGCGACGGCGGTGCAGTCGTTCGCCGACGCGAAATCCGTGCTGGCGCCCGTGCCGGCCGGGGCGAAGATCACCGGCCACGGGCCCTGCGCCGGCTCGTTCATGCCCGCCGTGGGGCGGGAGGCGCTCAAGCCGGCCGCCGGCGCGGAGGCGCTGGCGAAGTTCGCCGACGGCCAGGTCGCCATGACCGTGAACCGCTACGGCAAGGGCAGGGCGTACACGGTCGGGTTCTATCCCGGCCTGGAGTACAGCGCCACGATCCGCGACGCGGCCCCCGCGGCGGGCGATGCGCCGCCCCCGGCCGGGCCCGACATGTCGCGCGACTTCGACGCTGCTCGGCGCGGGTTCATCGCCGCGCCCGCCCTGGCGGTGGCGGCGCCCACGGTCGAACCTTCCGTGCCGGCTGTCGAGGGCGTGCTGCTGAAGAACCCCGCGGGCAAGCACGCCGTCGTGCTTATGAACTGGGCATACAGGCACACGGGCGCCGCCGACAAGGGCAAGGCTGAGATCGCCCTCGTCGAACTGAAGGACGTTAAGATTCTCGTCCGCGGCGCGGGCGGTGTCCGGCGAGCGACCTCCGCCAGGCTGGACCGGGAACTGCCCGTCCGCCGCGAGGGCGACGGCGCGACGTTCACCCTGCCCAGGCTCGAGGAGGGCGACGTGGTCGCGTTGGAGTGATCCGCCCGCCTACTTGGGGTCTGCCTGGGGGAGCGCGACTTTGAACTTGCGCACCAGCGTCTTGCTCCGTTGGCCGCGCGTGGCCTCCACCGTGATCGTCCCCTCGCGCGAGGGCGCCGTCTGGGCCAGGAACAGGCCGTCGTCCGCCACCGGCGCCGCCCGGCCGTTCAGCTTGACGGTCGTGCCCGGCTGGACCCAGCCGTGGACATCGACCGCGGAGTCGCCGGCTATCGTGGACAGTTCCATGGGATTGGTCTGCACGACCAGGTGCGGTTCGGCGTCGAGGGCGATGGTCTCTTCGATCGCCTGGCGGCGGGCTGCATAGAGCACGGCCGGGTCGCGCGAGCAGTCGTCATACGTGCGGACGACCTGGGAGGCGATCTCCACGGAGCGGCGGTGCGGGTCGATGAGGGCGGCGGCTCGCGGGGGCATTGCGGTCTTCACCTTCGCGATGCGGTCCTCGAGCAGCCACAGGCATTCGTAATCCTGCAAGCCGTTGCGCATCTGCTCCCAGCGGAGCGAGTTGAGCAGCCCGCCCTTGGCGGGATAGACGTGCCAGCCGTCGCCGCGGTGCTTGCCGGGGTCGGCGATGGGGTCGTCGCTCCAGGCGTTCAGGCCCCAGTGGAGGTATCCCTTGAGGGCGTAGCGGCAGTTGATCCAGTGTATGATCCGCGAGTCGATCAGGGGGACGTCGACGGTCTTGTTGGGCAGCGAGCCCTTCTGGAAGATGCCCACGGTGTAGAACCACATTTCGTTTCCGCGGCGCTGGGCGTCCTCGAACGCGCCGGACCAGGTGGCCAGGTGGTCCAGCTTGGGCACCCAGACTTCCAGGCGGTCCAGGCAGTGGGGGGTCTCGATGGCGTCGATGCGGCGAAGCTGCGGCGCGCAGCGGTGAACGAAGTCCGACGCCTCGCGCCACGCCATGATGTTGTGGTTGGAGGGCTCGTCGCTGATGTGGAAGACGGTCTTGTCGAGCCACTTCTTGCGGCGCAGATGCTCGACCAGGGCGGGCAGAAACTCGGGCAGGAACTCCTTGCCGGGCACTCGCACCGTCTTGCCCGACGCGTCGCGGACGCCGAAGTCGCGCAGCAGGACGTCCGGGCTGCTCCATCCCCCCTCGCCGAACCTCGCCACGAAACCCGTCTCCAGCAGGTCCATCCGCCCCGTGCTCCAGAAGACCTCCGCCCAGCGGTCGAACGCCGAGAAGTCCAGCTCCAGCTTGCCGTCGCCGCCTCGCGAGCAGCGGATGAGTTCCAGGCTGACGCGAAAGACGTTCTGGCGGTGCTCGGCCATGTTCTTCGCGTAGACGCCCAGCATCCGGTAGAAGGCGTCCTGGTCGCGCGGGTCGATCCCGTGGTGCTGCTTGAAGCGGTGGGTGGAGAACCACTCCGCCACCATCAGGTGGCGCTGGTCGCTCAGGGCCAGCGGGCAGACGGTCAGGGCCAGCGGGAGGGCGGCGCCGGTGCGGGCGGAGCGGACGGCGACCTCGCCGCGGTACTCGCCCGCCTTCGCGTCGCGGGGGACGGCGATGGTGAGGTAGACGGCCTTCAATGTGCCCTTGGCCAGCGGGCGCCGGCGGTCCTCGCTCAGCACGTCGGGGAAGACCGCCGGGGCCGGCCGGGTGAGGTCGCGCTTGTCGAGCTTGGGCGTGTTCTCGCGGATGGAGATGCCGTCGACGAAGTTCCACCGGACCGCGCTGGGGGGCAGGACACTGTCGGCCTGGTCGCATCGGAGCGGGCCGACCTGGATCGTGACGTCCTGGAGATCCTCGTTGGCGCGGATCACGAACTGGGCGGAGAGGACCTCGTTTTGCAGGCCCAGCACGCGGACCTCCCTGGCCTGCTCCCGGGGCAGCGCGTAGCCGTCCTCGAAGACGCGGACGGCGTCGCTGACGGCAAAGAGGTCCAGCGGGGCCCCGCGGGCGGGCGGGGCGGCCAGGAGAAGAAGGATCAACAGCCAGCCGGATGGAGTGCGCATGTCGGTTCCTTCCTGTCGAGCAGCGGTGGCGGTGGATGTCTGCGAGGCGCGGGCGCGCCCCTCAGGGGCTGCGCTCTGATTGTCCGTTTCACGTTCGCGGTCCGCGAGTCAGCGGTCTGAAATCACTTTCCCGCGAAGATCAGGTCCAGGCGCTTGCTGTATTCCTCCGGGCTGCAGCGCCCGCACTCGAGGGTCATGAAGCTGCTGAAGCCGACGTCGTCGAGGGCCTGGCGGACGGCGGGCCAGTTGACGCTGCCCTCTCGGACGGCCGCCCAGTTCCCGCCGTGCCCGTCGGCGTTGAGCTTGAAGTCCTTGACATGGCAGCGGGCGATCAGCGAGCCCAGCGCCTTGACCCACTGCTCGGTCGGGGCGTACTTGACGTGGTTGCCCAAGTCCAGGTAGGCCTTCACCCACGGGCTCTGGAAGCTCTTGACGAAGTGGGCGAAGATGGCCGGCTGGACCCACAGGTTGTTCCAGACGTTCTCCAGGGCGATGGGGACCTTGCACTTCTCCGCCGTGGGGATGAGGCGTTTGACGGCCTCGGTGCTGGTGTCGATGGCGTGGTTGTGGGCCTTGATGTAGTCGGCGTACTTGTCGTTGTCGCCGTCGACGACCTTCAGGACGTGCCCGGTCTTGTCGTCGAACTCGATCTTGAACTCCCAGGGCTGGGGCATGGCCATCCCGCCGATGCGGCAGGGGACGACCAGGACGGCGCCCGCGCCGTACGCCTCGGCGGCCCGCAGGGCGTCCTCGGTGGCCTTGAAGCCGTTGTCCTTGCCTGCCGGCCCGTTGAACCCCGCCCAGCCGCGGAGGACCGAGTGGATCTTCATGCCCATCTTCTCGGCGATCTCGCGGGCCTTGGCCGCCTCGTCCGGCGGGCAGGCGTGGGTCTCGACGCCGTCGTAGCCGGCGGCCTTGAACTTGGCCAGGGTCTTCTCATCGGGCTTGGCGATCCAGCCCTTGTAGAGCTTGGTCTTGAACTCGGCGGCCCGCAGGGCGGCGGGGCAGGCGAGGGCGGCCCCGGCGGCGGAGGCGGTGGCCAACAGTTCGCGGCGGGTCATGCGATGTGTCATCTGCGTTCTCCACGGTAGAAGGTCAAATTCATTTCGGCGCCGCAAAGGCGGGCCTGCAAGGTCAAACGCGAGAGACGGTTGTTTGTTGTTGGTTGCCGCAATCCGCATTCCGCGACCGGCCTGCCGGCAGGCCGGTCCGCAATAACAGCCCTTGCATGTCCGTAGAGCCTGTAGTACGTTTGTCCGCTGACCTGTGTTCTACTAGGAGATCACCATGGATCGCACGCCGAGTTTCGTCAGCAGGCGGAACCTGCTGAAACACACCGCCGTCGCCGCCGGCGCCGTCTCGCTGGGTGGCGTCGCCGCCGCCCAGGGCGCCCCGGCCGCCGGCGCCAATCTCGCCTCGACCACCGGAAGCGACAGGATTCGCATCGGCCTGATCGGATGCGGCGGGCGCGGCACGGGCGCCGTCCGCGACTGCGTCAAGTCGTCGCCGGGCGTGGAAGTGACCGCGCTGGCCGACGTGTACAAGCCCCGGGTCGACGGGGCCTTCAAGGCGCTCCAGGGCCTCAAGGAGGCCTTCCAGGTCAAAGAGGACGCGTGCTTCAGCGGCCTGGACTGCCACAAGAAGCTGCTGGAATCCAAGGTGGACATGGTGCTGCTGTGCACCCCGCCGGGCTTCCGGCCCATGCACTTCCGCGCCGCCCTCGAGGCGGGCAAGCACGTCTTCATGGAAAAGCCCGTCGCCGTCGACCCCACCGGCGCCCGCGACGTCATCGACGCCGCCAAGATCGCGACCGAGAAGAAGCTGGGCGTCGGGGCGGGCACCTGCCGGCGCCGCCAGCAGAACATCGTCGAGACGGTCAACCACATTCGCGACGGGATGATCGGCGAGATCGTCGGCGGGAACCTCTACTACCTGACCGGGCCCGTCTGGGTCCGCCCCGAGGTCAAAGACGTCACCGAGTTCGAGTGGCAGTGCTACAACTGGTACGCCTGGGACTGGCTCTCGGGCGACCACATCGTCGAGCAGCACGTGCACGAGATCGACCTGCTGCACTGGGTGATGAAGAGCCCGCCCGAGAAGATCCTCGCCATGGGCGGTCGCGCGACCCGGCCCAACACCAAGGAGCAGGGCAACATCTTCGACCACTTCTCGGTGGAATTCGAGTGGCCCAACCAGGTCCGCGTCCACTCCGTCTGCCGCCAGAGCCCCAAGTGCGCCCACCGCGTCAACGCGGTGATCACCGGCACCAAGGGCCAGGCCGACTGCTACACCGGCGTCATCCGCGACCTCAAGGGCGAGACCATCTTCGCCTCCAAGGCGACCGGGCTGGGCCCGGCCTACGTCCAGGAGCACGCCGACCTCATCACCTCCATCCGCGCGGGCAAGCCCATTAACGAGGCCGAGCAGGTCGCCCTGAGTTCGCTGATGGCCGTCGGCGGGCGGATGTCGGCCTACACGGGCCAGGAGCTGAGCTGGAAGTGGCTGATGAACGGCTCGAAGCTGTCGATCTTCCCCAAGGATCCCAAGCCCGGCCCGGGCATCTTCCCGCCCGTCGCCGTGCCGGGAACCACCAAGCTGGTGTAACGGCCACCGGGGGCGGAGACGCCCCGAGAATGACAGAAACCGACCGCGGCGGATCCCCAGGATTCGCCGCGGTTGCGTTGGGGGGGGGGCGCGCACTCATGGGAATCTCACCGGGATTCTGCTATGGTTTTCGGATACCAGGCAGCCAGGAGACCCAGCCATGACAGACAGCCAATCGAACTCGGCGGTGCGAACGCGGCGCGACCTTCTCAAGGCCGGGGCGGCCGGGGTGCTGACGGCGGCGCTGGCCGGGCGGAGTTGGGCGGCCGGCACGGCCCGGCCGAACGTGCTCATCCTCACGACCGACCAGCAGCGCGTGGACGCCACCAGCGCATCGGGCAACTCCTGGGTCAAGACGCCCGCCATGGACTCCCTGGCGGCTCGCGGCGTGTCGTTCCGGAAGTCCTATTGTCCGTATCCCCTGTGCAGCCCGTCGCGCAGCGCCCTGCACACCAGCCGCCCGCCCCACGAACTGCTGGTCGATCACAACAGCATGCCCATCGCCGAGTCGGTCCCGCTGTCCGGCCAGGTCTTCCGCCAGGCCGGCTACGACACCGGTTACGCGGGCAAGTGGCACATGCCCGACCCGTATCCCGCCGACGGCATCCGCGGCTTCGAGGTGCTCAACAAGACCACGCGCTCGAGAAAGCTCGCCCACGACGTGGACGAGGCCACCATGAACGCGGCCATCGAGTTCCTGCGGCGCAAACGAGACAAACCCTTCCTGCTGGTGGCCTCGTTCATCAACCCGCACGACATCTGCCTGCTGGCCGGCGGGGCGGACAAGCCTCTCAACGCCGACGTCTGGAAACGCTACGAGCCGCCCGCCGACGCGCAGCTCCCGCCCCTGCCGCCCAACCACGACCTGACCGACGGCGCAGCCGGTCCGGCCGGGCGACTGCGAAACGGCGACTGGGACAAGCACCAGTGGCGACGATACCGCTACGCCTACTTCCGCATGATGGAAGACGTCGACCGCCAGATCGGCGCCATCCTCGACGCCCTGCGCCAGACCGGCCAGGAGGACAATACCCTGATCGTCTTCACCAGCGACCACGGCGAGGGGCTGGGCGGGCACCGGTGGACCGGCAAGATGAACTACTACGACGACGAGGCCGCCGTCCCGCTGATCCTGAGCTGGAAGGGCGTCATCCCGGCCGGGCGGGCGGACAAGGACCACCTGGTCACCGCCCTGGACGTGCTGCCGACGATCTGCGACTACGCGGGCGTCAAACCGCCCGACGTGATGCGCGGGCAGAGCCTGCGAGGCGTGATGGAGAAACCCGACTCGCGCGGGCACGAGTACGTCGTCTCGGAGATGGCCCCCGGCGGCCCGGGCGGGCGGCGGAGTTTCATGGTCCGCACCGCGAAGTACAAGTACATGGTCTTTCACGCGCCGGCCCAGGGCATGATGTTCTTCGACATGGACGCCGACCCGGGCGAGATGAAGAACCTCATCGCCCGCTCGGACCTCGCCGCCGAGATCGACCGCCACCGCGCCCTGCTGAAGGAGTGGTGCAAGCTGACGGAGGAAGAGAAGTACCCCATCCTGCGCAGCCCGGCCGGCAAGGCGGGCAAGGGCGGGAAGAAGGGCGAGAAGAAAGGCAAGAACATCTGACGCGTCGCCGTTTTGCGGAACCCAGCCGCAGCGGTTCATTCTAGAGCACGTGGCGGCGGAAGAACGAAACGACCTGCGCCTTGCTTCGCCTGCCGGAGGCAACACCCATCGTCAACTCTTCCAACTCGTCGTCCGTCGCGTCCAGGCCGTGTTGGTTGAGCTTGAGAAACAGAATAGCCGCCGTCAGGCCTGTCCGCTTGTTGCCGTCCAGAAACGGATGGTTGGAAACCAGGTGAAACAGGTAAGCCGCCGCCATGTCGGCCAGGCCCTTATGGAGGAACTTGCCGCCGAAGCGCGCCTTGGGCATGGCCACGGCAGACTCCAACAATCCGGCGTCGCGCAGCCCTTCCTCGCCCCCGAATTCCAGGATCAGGCGTGCATGAATCCGCGACACGTGCGTCGCTTCCAGAAACACCGGTCCTCGTTTCACCGGGCGAGTTTCCGCAGCACTGCCCGTCGCTCGCGGACAATGTCAGATAGATGCTTCTCGAACTGCTCCGGATCGACCTCGCTCGGGTTGACCGGCGAGATCGTCAGCGACCGCCCGTTCACCGTCAACTGGATTCGGGCGTTCTCTTCCAGGCCCAGCAGTTCCATGATCGCCTTGTCCAGGACAACCGCGCTGCTGTTGCCGACTTTAGTCAGTTGCTTGATCATGGCCAATCTCGTTCTAACATTATTATAACATTCTGGCCCAGCCGCGTACGGAAAAACACGCTATTCCCGTCCTGCCGGTCTGCTTGCCGGGCCTTTCAGCAGCGGGGCCATCTCCTTCGCGATGATCCCCGCCGCGACGGTGCTGCCGTGGTCGTTGAAGTGCACCGCGTCGTACATGTGCCGGTTATCCTGCGGGATCTTCGCGGCCAGATCGATCACGGGCACGTTCTCGGATCGGCCCACGTCGCGGATGGTCTGGTTGAAGCGGTCGAAGCCGGTCTTGAAGCCCGCGTAGCCGTCGCGCGTGCCGAACACCTGGGCCACCCCGTCCAGCACCACGGTGTGGGGCTTGTCGGTCAGCCGGCTGGACATCGTCATCAGCACGGGCTGGATGTCGTAGACGCGGCAGAGGGCGACGAACGCCCGCAGGCTGCGCTCGAACTGCCCAGCCAGGGCGGCGGCGTCGTAGTCGATCTTCCGCCCGCGGACCTGCGACCACTCGTCCCACCCGCCGCCGGCTTGCACGCCCAGGCTCTGGATGCGCCGCGTCAGGTTCGGCACGAAGGCGTCGCAGAAGTCGTAGCCCATGCAGCGGAGCTTCTGGCCGAAGCTGCGGTGCGGATCAGGGTCAGGTCCGACGGTGATCAGCGACCGCGAGAAGTGATCGCTCCAGTACGTGCCCATGTACAGCAGCGTGACCAGGTCGTTGACGTTGTGCATCATCGCGACCGCCCGCGGGCGGAGCGGCACGACCTTGTTGAGCAGGATGTTCACCGAGTGCAGCGTCACGTTGCCGCTCACCCCGCCGTTGCAGGAGTTGATCTTCAGACCCGTCGCCTCTTCGAGCCGCCGCCCGGCGAGATACGCAAACCGCAGTTCCTCGTCCACGTAGATGCATTCGGTCGTCGAGCCGCCCAAAAAGACGATCGTCGCGTCCGGGCGCCGGTGGACCATGGAGGGCATGACGAACGCGTGGTCGTCGGCCCGGAAGCGGTAGGCCTTCTGCACCAGGCCGTCCACCGTCTTCATGTACTCGTCGCTCGGGCGGGCGGTGATGTCCATGAGCGGCTTGTGCTCCTTCAGACGGATGGAGCGGGTGGAGATGGGGACCTTGTCCGGCGACTGGTTGGGGTCCTTGAGGCTTAGCAGGGCGTCGGCGCCCTTCAGCAGGCCCAGCGCCAGCACCAGCGTGAACAGCAGCAGGGCGGCCCGCGGATGGCGGCGGAACCATCTGGGCCGATCGGGTGGCTGGCTGGCGGACGGGGCGGCGTCGGGTGTGGATTGGCTCATGGTTCTTCCATTCAGTCGCAGGCGACCAGCCCGCGCGTGCGGGCGTAGTCGCGCAGTTCGCGGACGGCCTGGCTGCTCACCAGGCCGGCGAGTTCCTCGTATCGGTCCGCCCGCCAGGCGGGGCGGTACTGGCCCATGACGTTGATCGTGCAGAGCGGGGCGGTCTCGGCGACCGCGTCGATAACCTGCCGGCTGCCCGCCAGGTCGCCCGGCATGACCAGATGCCGCACGAGCAGGCCGCCGCGGGCCAGGCCGCGACGGTCGAGTTGGAGCGGCCCCACCTGGGCGTACATCTCGGCCAGGGCTGCGCGGGCTGCGGCGGGGTAGTCCGACACGCCCGAGTACTTCAGGCCCGCCTCGGCCGAGGCGTACTTGAAGTCCGGCATGTAGACCTCGACCAGGCCGTCCAGCAGGCCGAGCGTTTCGACGGCTTCATAGCCGCCGCAATTGTACACGACGGGCACGCCCAGTCCGCGGCCGCGGGCGATGACGATCGCCTCGGCCACCGCGTGGGCCACGTGCGTGGGGCTGACGAAGTTGACGTTGGCGCACCCGCCGCTCTCCAGCCGCAGGGCCAGCTCCGCCAGGTGCTCGCTCGAGGCGGGCGGGCTTGCGTGGCGGGCGGGGTGACTGATGTCGGAGTTCTGGCAGAACACGCATTCGAGGTTGCAGCGTTCGAGGAAGATGGTCCCGCTGCCGCCCGGCCCGACCAGCACGCTCTCCTCGCCGAAGTGCGCCCCCCACGACGCGACGGACGCCTCCGCGCCCGTCCGGCAGGCGCCGAGTTGCCCCGCCTCGCGGTCCACGCCGCACCCACGCGGGCATAGCGTGCAATGGCGGATCATCTGCCGCAGGCGAACGACGTTGTCCGGGAATTCCGACATGGTCTGTATTCTACGCCGCTGAGGGGCCGACGCGAAGGGCGGGTTCTCAAGGCAATCGGGGCCTGCTCTTGTCCGTCCGCCCCTTCTGGGTCTGGGCGCTCTTCAACTGGCCGGCCTTGCCCGGGTCATCCTTCGGTGAATCGTCCTTCTTGTCTTCCTTGGGCTCCAGCGTGTTGCCCGGTATGGCGGGACAGATCCCCTGGAGGATCGAGTGGACGATCAAGCCGGCGACGATTCCCAGTCCCAGGGCCCAGTACCACTCCATGGCCAGCACGGCCAGGGCGGCGCCGCCGGCGGCGACGATCCACGTCAGGCCGTGCATGCCGTCGTCGTGGGCCAGCAGCGACAGCTTGATTCCGCACATGAGCAGCCCGCCGAAGGCCAGGCCGCTGCCCAGGCCCACCGTGAGCGAGCCGAAGAAGCCCAGCGACGACTTCCACCACAGCACGCCCGCCAGCACCAGGCCCGCCAGCACCGTCAGCCCGAAGACCGTCTCGGAGCGGTTGCCCTTGATGTAGGTCCGCTGCACCTTGTCGATGAGGCGAGCGAGCTTGGCCTGCGCGTCGGCGACCTGGTTCTTCATAGCCGGCGAGGGCGTCTCGGCGTGCGCCCCTGTCAACAGCTTGCGGGCGGTGGCGAGCTTGTGCCCGGCCTGTGCCTTGAGGGCCTCCTGGAACTTCTTCTGACACTGCTCGTAGGTCCGCACCAGGTGCGCCTCCTGGGCGACGGACTGGTCGTAGCCCTTCTCGACGGCCTGGTCGAGGGCCTGGCGTGCGGCGGGCCACTGTTCGGCCTGGATGAGCTTCTGCAATTCGCCGCGGCACTGGGTGGAGGCGGCCTCGGACTCGCGGGCCAGGGCGGCGTCGAGGGCGGCGAGTTTTTCGGCGACGCCGGCGGGCAGGTGGGGCAGTTGCCCGGCCTGGCGGACCAGTTCGCGGGCCTGCTTGAACTCGCGCTGCTTGCCCAACTTCTGGGCCTCCAGGCCCATCTGGGTTGCCTTGAGCTGGCTGAGACGCGCCTGGGTGGCGGCGAAGGCCGGCGGGATGTGGTTCACCTGCGAGCCGATGTTCATCGCGTTGGTCAGCGCCTCGTCGGCCTGGGCGACCTCCTTGCGGTCCACGTGCTGGGCGGCCTGCTGGATCTGGCGGTCCACATAGGCCCGCTTGGCGGCGGCCATGGCCTCGTGGATGCCCGCGACGATCGGGTCGTCCGCGTGTCGCTTGCGGAGCTGTTCGTATAGGTGGTCCGCCGGGCGGAAATCGTCCTGGGCCAGCATGGCGTCGATGGCCCGGCTGTGCTCGGGGAGGTTGCGGGGGTCGGACAGCCGCAACTCCTCGGCCGTCTCGTTCAGGCGGGTCGTCAGGCCCGAGGCGTGGGCCTTTTCCACACCGGCGCGGGCGGCGTCGAGGGCGGAGGCCGCCTCGTCGAACTGCCTGGCCCGGACGGCTTCGGCGGCCCTGGTGATCGTCGCGTTGGCGTCCAGCAGGTCCTGGGCGCGGGCCGAGGTGCCGCTGATCAGGTAGCGGTCGTCCCACTCCAGCACCCGCCTGGCCGCGGCGATCGCCGCGCTCGCCTCGCCGCTCATCTGCTGTCCGTACAGTTCCGCCAGGGCGTCGACGGAGTGCTGGCTGAAGGCCTGGGCGTGGGCGTCGCCGTGCTGCTCCTGGAGTCGTACCGCGGCCTCCTGGAGGGCCCGCTCGCAGGCGATCGTTCGCGAGCCGCTGCGGAACGCCGACAGGCCCACGAAGCCCGCCGTCCACGCCAACGCTCCGGCATGGAGGTCAAGCGACCGGGCCAGGCGGTAGGCCCGCTCCATCTGCGCGTGGGCCTGCGAGAACCGCTCCATCTTGAACAGGGCCGCCCCGCCGAAGTAGCAGCAATCGTACTCCGCCAGGGCCGCCCCCTCCTTGTCGCCGAACTGGAGGAAGTGCCTGCCGCCCTCGGCCAGGCGAACCGTGCCCGCCCAGTCCTGCGAGTTGTAGGCCGTCTGCAACCGTTCCCCCAGCGTCTTGTACTGGCTGGCGTAGTACCAGGCGATGAACCTGGCGGGGTCCTGCGAGATGTCCTCGATGGACGTGGAGTAGGCGAACGACATGTCCTCGCCCCGTTCCAGGGCCCGCTGCTGGCAGCGGTTGCGGGCGCCCACCGTCTGGTGGAAGGTCTCCGGGGCGGCTGACCCCTGGAAGAACTCCAACGCCCGGTCGTAGAAGCGGGCGGCCACGCCGGGGTGTCCGTTCTGCTCCAGCGCCTCGGCCGCGCCGAGCACCTCGGCCCCCTTGTTGAAGCGACGATGCTGAAGGTAACCAAAGACAGCGTCTGTGAGCCCCATGGTGTCGGTCCTTTCGTGCCGGGATCCCGCTGCCTCCGGCGGAAACGGATTGTAGCCCGAGCCGAATGCGCGGTGAAGGGCGAACCCTATGGCTCCTTCACCAGCTCGCAGCCGGTGCGGTTGTCCACCTCGACCTTGTAGCCCTGCGGCACGGCCAGTCGGTAGAGGACCTTGCCGTCCGCCTTCTTCCACTGGATCTCGACCGCCCCGGCCGCCGTCGGGATGCTGCCCTTGCACCAGTCGAGCTTGACGTCGCCGAAGCGCAAGTGGATCGTCTTGGCGGCCGGGTCCACGCGGTACAGCCCCAGCACGTCGCGGATCAGCACGCGGGCGGCGTGCGAGGCGAAGCCGTGGTTGCAGCTCGCCTGCGGGGCGTCGTGCTCCCACAGGGTGCCCGTCCGCTCGGCCATGTACAGCCAGTATCCGATCGCCTCGTCGAGGATCTGCTGATTGCGCCCGTCGCGCGAGAGCAGCTCGAAGCGGAGCTGGTTGCCGATGAACGCGTTGGCCGGGTGGATCTCCGGGTGGGCCTTGGTCTGCTTTCGCTGCGGGCCGAACTCGCCGGCCAGCGTCCGCCACAGCCTGGCGTGCGTTTCGGGCGTGGCCACGCGGAAGAAGAAGGCGAAGTACTGGCACACCTCGGTGCGGTTGCGGGTGACCTGGAGCTTGCCGCCCTTCCGCACCGCATTATCGACGAAGAACTCGCCGTCGAACGACTGGCGGCGGACCGTCTCGCGGACGCGAGCGGCCTTGGCTGCCAGGTCCTCCCGCCCGTACAGCCGCCCGGCTGCCTCCAGCGTGGCCGCGTACAGCATGTTCGAGGGGTAGTTCACGTCCTGCACGAAGGAGTTGGCCTTGGACCACTCGACGAAGACCCAGCTCGGCAGCTTCTCCAGCAGGCCGTCGGAGTTCTCGAAGCCCTTGAAGAACTCCAGCAGCTTGAGCACCCGCGGGCGGAGGGCGTCGATGAGTTCCTTGTCCCCGCCGCGCTGGGCGTACTCCTCGAGCTGCACCACGAACCACATGGCCCAGTTGGGGATGAACTGCCCGTTGTAGTGGTCGCTGGGGTAGCACATCGGCAACATGCCGTCGGGCAGGTGGGCGAACGACGCCGGGCGCTGGAAGTTCTCGAACATGTTGTGTTCGAGCGACAGCTCGCCGCAGAAGTCGACGGCGGATCGAGCGGTGAAGAAGCTGTCGCACAGCCAGCCGGCCCGCTCGCGGGAGGGGCAGTCCATGAACACGTCGGTGGCGTTCTGGCGGAAGGTCTGGCGGGCGGCCTCGAAGATGCGGTTGTACCGCTCGTCGCTGGCCTGGAAGCTCGCCCGGCCCGCGTGCGGGTTGGCCAGCTCGCGCAGGTACAGGTCGCTCACCTCGCACTCGCCCTCCAGCACGATCAGCTTGAGGTAGCGCATCGTGTACGGCTCGAACGTCTCGAAGACGTGCGTGCCCGGTTCCAGCTCGTAGAGCACCACGTTCACGCAGCCCAGGCGCTTGAAGTCCACGTCGTCGGCCGTCAGGATCTCGTCGAACGTCACGAACAAGCGCGTGCGGGACCTGGCCGTCACCTTCGCCCCGACGAACCCGGTGAGGTTGGTCCCCAGGTCCAGGATGCGGTGCGTGTTGGACTTGAGGGTGAACGGAAAGGCCCCGCCGGCCGGGCGGGAGGAGAGCGTCTTCACGGCCTGAAGCTCGACCGAGGGGATGGTCTCCAACTCGCCCTCGGGGAACCCGATCAGCTTGGGCCCGACCTGCGTGAGCGAGCGGTCCTTCCAGACCCGCTTGGGCAGATCGCCCTTCTGGAGATCGCCCTGGCGGAGGTGGGCGACGGGGCGGACGAGGTCGAACGTCGAGTACGGCACGCGGCGCGGGGCCAGCGGCTTGGCCTCGCCGACGACGGCGCAGCGGACCGCCTGGGCCGGCGGGCCGGGCAGGCGCCAGACCTCGCTGAAGGGCCGCTGGAAGCTGTATCGCTGCACCTTCTGCACGCGGTCCAGGCGCAGCAGCGTCGAGAAGCCCTCGCCGCCGGTGGCCGCCAGCACCCGCCCGCCCGCGACGAGTTCGGCTTGCAGGAACGAGGGCTGGTCCAGCAGGTAGAAGCTGTTGGCGTTGTAGCCGGCCACCTGGATCGTCACTTCATTACGCCCGTCCTTCAGGCGGGGCGCGAGGTCGCACTCGTCGA
Organism: Planctomycetota bacterium; assembly: GCA_022705325.1. Lineage (GTDB taxonomy): Bacteria > Planctomycetota > Phycisphaerae > SM23-33 > SM23-33 > MWDR01. The sequence continues at coordinate 56,196 of JAKJER010000023.1, forward strand.
CGCGGTAGAAACCGTGCCCCGCCCGGGCCGGGCCGTGGCCCGCGAACTGACCGTTGACGAGAACGCGATACAGCGTCGAGCCGGTCAGGCGGAGCGTGAGAGTCCCCGCCGGCTTGTCGAAGGCCGCGCGAAACTCGACCAGCACGTTCCGCTCCTTTTCCTTGCCCTCGGGCCAGACGGGCTTGGCGGCCACGAAGGCGGGCTCGCCGGCCGAGGCGGGGGCGATCTGGCATAGCAGTGCGGCGACGATCAGGGGTCTTGCGAGGGTCTTGGGGCTCATTCTCTGTGTTCCTGTATGTGTTGCGGTCCGTCTTCCCGGCGGCGTCGAGAATAGTCGATCCCCGCCGGGCGCACAAGGGGGGGCGGCGCAGGGCAGGACAGGCGTCTCGCCCGTCCGGGTTCCGGAGTCCGCAGTCCGGGGGGCGATCAGACTTCCGTGCAATTCGTGCAATTCGTGGACTCGGGTTGCTTTCTGCGAATTACCGGCCACGCTCGCGCGTGGCCGTCCTTTTTCTGCAAGGCTCGCACTGCCAATGGATTGCGGCAGTCGGCCGCCCGGCAAGCCGTCCAATGTCCCATTTGGGGCCTGAACGTCTTGTTTTGTCTCATGTTTTTCCGAGTAATCATATTTTTATCGATTTGAGAATATGTATATAAATCGTTCTATTTAAGCGTTTTACATTCATCAGAATGGTCTGTGTTTCGCCAGGGGAATTTCCGGAAAAACGAGACATTCGAGTTCGCTTTGAGCGAGTGTCGCCTGGACCCGTCGGCTCGCCCCGGCGGCCATGAAGACCGAAGATGTCGAGGCCTCCTGCCGCAAGGCGGAGTCCGCCCTCCATCGCCCCTGACCACGCGTCAACGGATTGACGGTTCTCCTCTGCCGGGCGGATCCGCCGGCACGGACGCGGAGAAGGCATACCGTCCCGACTCGACGCGGAGGACGGCGTGGGCGTTCTCGCGGCGAAGCAGTACCGCGCCCGCCGTTTCGGCAAGGGGCCTGCCGCCTTCGGCGATGGCGGCCGTTCGGCCGGCGGGCAGATAGACGGTGGCAGTGATGCCGGGCGGAAGAGTCACGTCGAGTTCAAACGTCTTATCGCTTCTGCGCCAGTGGACCGCGACGCCGCCCCGAACGGACTGATATTCGCCCCGGGCCCATGTCAGCTCGCCGATCGGCTGGGGACGGACGACCACGCGCCTCATGCCGGGGGCTTCCGGGTCGAGCTGGATGCCCACGATGCCGGGGATGAACCATCCGCCGATGGACAGGAACGAGTTGTGCACGCTGGACCAGGCCGGCGTCCAGTGCTCCCAGACGGTGGTGGCGCCCTGGTCGAGCATGGCCCGCCAACTGGGGGCCTGGGGGTGCATGGCCAGGCGGAGAATCAGGTCGCCGCGATGCTCGGCCAGCAAGTGCTCGATGAGGTAGAGGCTGCCCAGCACTCCGGCGTCGAGATGTCCCTGGCGGCTGGCGAGGTCGGCTTGGAGGTTCCGCATCGCGCGGTCGCGCAGGTCGGCTGGCACGACGCCGGTCAGCAGGCCGAAGGCCAGATACGTCTGCGGGTGCTCCGTGGGGCGGAAGGTGGCCCGGCCGGTGTCGAACCACTTGTCGCGGACGGCCTGGCGGATCTTCTCGGCGGCGGCGTTGTAGCGTGCGGCGTCGGCGCGCTTGCTCAACACTCGCGCAATGTCGGCGAGCGTCTGGGTCTGGTGCGCGTAGCTGATCGTGTTGAAGAGCTGGTTCTCCTCGGGCGTGCTCCAGCGGCAGGGCCAGGAGGGCAGCTTGCCGTCTGGGGCGTAGTCTGGCGGGGTCTTGGGCGGGGCCCAGTCGCCCAGGAACTCCCAGTAGTTCTCCGGCGAGCGATACGCGAATCGTTGGACGATGCCGCCCTGGGCGTGGGCGTCGAGGAAGGCGACCCACCGGCACATGGCCGGGTACAGCCGCTCGAGCAGCCGCGTGTCGCCGTAGAACTGATAGCTTTGCCAGGGGAACTGGATCAGCGCTCCGGGCCAGGTCGGCCCGCCGCCCGAGCCGATGCGGAACGGGGCGGTGTAGGGGACGGCGCCGGTGGCGGGGTCCTGGCTGTCGGCGAAGTCTCGCGCCCACTTGGTGTAGAACGGGCCCATCTGGAAGTTCCACATGGCCTGGCGCATGGCAGCCTGGCCCTCGGCGCCGTAGCCCAGCCGCTCGCGATGCGGACAGTCGACCTCGATGCCGCCGATGGTCAGGCAGCGGTGCGTGTGGCGGACGATCCGGTCCAACCGGTTCAGCAGCGGGTCGGAACACTCGAAGCGGCTGATCTCCGGGCTGGCGGTGCTGACCAGTTCGGCGACGACGTCCGACTTGCCCGGCGTGGACCGAAGCCCGGCGACGAGCACGAAACGGAAGGCCCGCCAGTTCAGGTGCGCGCGGATCTCCTCGCTGGGCGTGCCGGCGCAGCGATAGTGGTCGACCTGGTGGAAGACCTCACCCAGGCGCTCGGGGTCGCCCGTGTGCGAGGCCGAGTAGGTGAGCGCAAGCTCGTCGCCCGGTTGCTGGCCGCGAACGGTCAGCCGGAGCCGGCCGACCACGTTTCGCCCGCAATCGATCAGGTGCAGTCCGTCCGGCCGCCGGGTGATCCTGGCGGGCTCGACCCGTTCCAGCACGCGGTTGGGCTGGATCATCTGGGCGGACAGCTCCCGCGGGCGGAGCTTCTCCATCGCGACGGCGGGTTGCCACGCGGACGAGTCGAAGCCGACGTCGTTCCAGCCGGGCTGCTCGCGTCGCAGGTCGTATCGCTCGCAGCCGAAACGCCCGCCTCCGCCGACGAGCGGCCCCTCGATCAGAAGGGGGCTCGGCGCCGTCCTCCATTGCGTGTCGCCGGCCACCACCGTCTGCGAGCCGTCCGGGTGGTCGATGACCAGTTTGATCAGCAGGGCGGGTCGCGGCTGCTCGACGCCGTGAGTGATGTACCATCCCTTGCCGAGCCACGCGCCAAGCACGTTCTCGCCCTGTCGAATGGACTTCGTCACGTCGTGGGTGACGTAGAAGACGCGGCGGGCGTGGTCGGACTGCATGGGGTCCAACAGGTGATCGCCGACCTTTCTGCCGTTCAGATAGACGTTGTGGTAGCCGAGGCTCGTCACGTAGAGGCGCGCCCGGTCGGGCGGCTTGGGAACGCGGAAGGCGCGACGAAGCCAGGGCATGCGGTAGGTGGGGGACTTGTTGACGGGCTCCTCTTCGAGGCGTGCGGCGGCGATCCATCGCGCCGGCTGCCAGTCGCGCGGCGCCAGCAGGCCCATCTCCCACGTAGCCGGGGGGCTCTCGGCGGGGCCGTGCCCGTCGCGGTCCCACACGCGGACCATCCAGAAGCACCGCTGTCGCGAAGCCAGCGGCCGGCCGGCGTACGGGACCAGCACGGTCTCGTCGCCTTCCACTCGGCCGCTGTCCCACAGGTCGCCCTGTCCGGCGGCGAGTCTCTCGCTGCTGCCGGCCACCAGCACCTGGTACGCCGACTGCCGCTGGCCGCGCTCGGAGGAGACGAGCGTCCAGCTCAGACGGGGCTGCGGGACGTCGATTCCCAGCGGATCGTCCAGGTACTCGCATCGCAGCGAGTGAGGGCTGAGGGAGGCAGTCCCCGTCGCGCCAGAGGCGACCACGCTGAGGCATAGCAGAGCGGCCAGTCTTACGGGCCAGATCACGGGCTTCTCCGAATCGTGTAGAGAGCGTGCATGGCAGCGGCCATGGGGAGATTAGAACCCATCTGCGGCCGAATGACAAAGCGATAGCGCTCTCGCCGTTGCGGCGAGGACCCTGGTTCCGGTCGCGGACGGCTAGGGCAGGAACTTGTCCACGTGCTTGAGCTTTTCGGGCAGGTAGACGCGTGCGACGTATTCGAGCCCGTGCTTGGCCAGGGCCTGCTGCTCGACGCGGACGCCCATCTTGAGCATCTTGTTCATGGCGTCCTGCCACTTCTTGTGGTGGCGGATGAACGGGTCGTTGCGGAGGGCGTCCATGGCCCGCTTCTTGTCCACGTCCTTGAGCGGGTGGGTGGGGAGCTTGTAGGTCTCGATGTCGTCGGGCGTGACGCCGAGGAACCGGGCCTGCGGGACGCAGAAGAACTCGTTGAGGTGTGCGGCGTTGCCCGAGCCGACCTTCAGCGTGCGGTAGATGTTGAAGTAGCCGTACGGATCGCCGTCGGTGAAGACGTAGACGGGGATCTTCATCTCGTCGGCCAGGCGGCGGATGAACCGCCGGCAGGCCCGGCTGGGCACGCCGCCCATGGAGACCAGGATGCAGTGGTGGCGGTCGTAGAAGTCCTCCTCGACCAGGCGCTCGAACATGCCCTTGGTCTCGACGGCGAGGATGAACTTCGCCTTGGTGCGGAAGCTCAGCTCCTCGACGACGGTGGGCACGCTGTACGCCCCGCTGCCGAACCGCGTGCAGTCGATCTCGATCTGCTTCCTGGTGCGCCGGTCGCGGTCGATGACGACGAGTTCGCCGGCCACTTCGCCCCCGTGCTCGTCGGCGCGGAAGTGGATCTTCTCGCGGTTGAGGGCGAGCATGGCCTCGACGTCGTCCATGACGGTGTCGGACTCCTCCTGCGCGGCGAAGGCGGCCTCGCCCCAGTTGTAGGCCTGGTAGTAGGCCTCCCGCTTGGTGGAGTGGCGGTCGGTGCGGACAAGCTCGCGGCTCATGGCCAGCATCTTGAGCGTCTGGGCGAAGGTGCGGACCGTGCCGACGGTCAGGGTGCGGACCTTGTTCTTGCCGCGCAGCTCGAAGTAGCCCGGGTCGGGCTTGTAGCGGACGTTGGCCAGGGCCCGGATGGGCAGTTTCATGGTGGGCTTGTCGCCCTTGCGGATGCGGTCGTGGACGGCCTTGGCCTCGCGGCGGATCCGGTTGACGACGTCGTCGGGTTTTTTGAGTGTCATGGCTCGGTTGTGGGTTGTCTTCTGCCAGGTGTCTGTGCTTCGTCCGGCGGAGGGTTGTTCCGCTGCCCGAGCGATGCGGCGTGGGGCTGCACGGATCATGGTCGCGCCGGGAAGGAAGCAGTCCGCAACCTGCCCCCGAGGGGCAGGTCTTCAATCCGCAATTTCAACAGGGACGGCGTCGGCCAGGCCGAGTTCGCTGACGACGGTGTTGGCCAGGTCGATGACTTCGATTCGGGAGACTTCTCCCCCCTCCGGCTGGAGGAGGCGTCGCTCGACCAGCCCGGCGACGAAGCGTCCGGTGGGGGGCAGGAGGCGCCAGGATCGGCAGACGAACTCGCACAGCCAGCTCTTGTCCCAGAGGGTGACCTTGCCCTGTCCGTGGTTGACGTGGAGGTGCTCGCGCCGGCGGGCGCGTTGGCTGCGGTGGGCCTCCAGGGCGCGGGCGGCCTTGCGCAGGCGGACGCGTCGCAGGACCTTGAGGGCCATCTCGAACAGAGCCGCCGAGCGCACCAGGGGCCAGTTGAGGCGCTGGATGTACATCTCGATGGCCAGGGCGAGCTCTCGCGCGTCGGTGAACCGTCCGGTGGTTCCCCTCATGGCCTTCCACAGGGCACAGGCCAGCTTGGACTTGTCGAATCGTTCGAGGCTGCCGTCCCGCTTCATCACCCGGATCGTCCCTGATCCGCTCACGTGGGTCTCCTTTACCGCCCGGGCGAGCCGGGAGGCGGCTCGGTGGGCTGGCCGTCAAACAGTCCTTTTTGGTTCGGCCCGATCACGGGCGCGTCCTTGACCCCCCGGGCTTCCTCGATCAACTCGCCGACGTCCGCGAAGTTGCGATAGACGCTGGCGAAGCGGACGTAGGCGATCTTGTCCAACTCCCGCAGGAGGTTGGCCACCTCGTCGCCGATGAACCGCGAGGGCACTTCCTTGTCGAACTCCCGAAAGATCCGCTCTTCGGTCTCCTCGACGATCGAGCGGATCTGTTCGTTGGTGACTGGGCGCTTGTAGCAGGCCTTGAGAAGGCCGTCGAGTATCTTCTGGCGGTCGTAGGGGGCCCGGGTGCCGTCCTTCTTGATAACGGTCAGTCGGACGGCCTCCTCCGGCCGCTCGTACGTGGTGTAGCGGCGCTGACAGGAGAGGCACTCGCGGCGGCGGCGGACGGTGCGACCGCCTTCGCTGCTGCGGGAGTCGACCACCTTATCGTTGTCCTGTCCGCAAAACGGGCACTGCATTCCGGTCCACCTCTCGGCGTTTCTATATGTTGGACCTGGCGAAATTCTAGGTCCCTATATATGGGGTGTCAATAAGAGATTCCACCCACAGAGAAGAAAAAGCCTCTCGGCGGCGGGGGCCTCGTAGGGGCGGGTCGTCGGAGGGTCGCTATAGCTGCACGCCGCCGCGGGCCGATATACACTCAGGAAACCATGGACGCTCTTCTGGCCTGGACAATTGACATGTCGTGGACGGCGGAGGCCGCGGTGCGCCTGGTGGCGGCGGCGGCCATGGGCGCCGTGATCGGCGTGGAGCGGGAGTACCACGGGCGCGGCGCGGGCTTTCGCACGCAGTTGCTGGTGGCGCTGGGAGCGGCGCTGGCGATGCTGGTAAGCCTTCAGTTCGGGCGGACGGATTACAGCGGTTGGCCGGCGGGGGGGCAGATTCAAGTGGACCCGGCCCGCGTGGCGTACGGGGTGATGGGCGGGATCGGCTTTCTGGGCGCGGGGGCGATCATCCGCTACGGCGGGGGCATTCGCGGGTTGACGACGGCGGCCAGTCTCTGGTGCACGGCGGCGGTCGGTCTGGCCTGCGGGGCGGGCATGTACCCGCTGGCCCTGGCGGCGACGGGCCTGGTGTTCGTGGCCCTGTTCGCGCTGGCCAGGCTGGACCGCATCATTCCCTCCCACTCGAGCAAGGCCGTCACCGTCAAGCTGAAGGCAGCCGAGGGGGACGCCAATCTGCGGCGAGTCCGCTCGCTGCTCCAGGAAGGGGGGGCGACGATCTGGAGCGTTCAATACCGGCGGAACGTGGTGGACCAGATCGAGACGATCACCTTCTACGTCACGTTGCCCGCCCATCCCGAGAAGACGGGAATCTTCCAGTTGGCGAGCAGGATCGAAGACGCCATCGAGATCCGGGTGGAATAGGCGCTTGGGCGCGGTCAATACCGATGCCTGCGAAGGAGTCCCCGCGGGTTGGGCGTCATGTGTCGCCGGCGCTTACGGGGACGCGGGGACGGACGGGGCGACGCTCTCCACGCGAGGGAGGCAGATTTCGAAACTCGTGCCGCTTCCCAGCTCGCTGTGGACGAAGATGTGCCCGCCGCTCTGGCGGACGAAGCTGTGGATCATCGACAGCCCCAGGCCCGTGCCCTTGTCGCGGTCCTTGGTGGTGAAGAAGGGCTCGAACATCCGCGCCCGCGTCTGCTCGTCCATGCCCACGCCGGTGTCGGTCAGGATCAGCGCGACGAACCGTCCCTGGAGCGGCGGATTGTCCAGGCGCCGTCCGTCGGTCAGGACGTCCACGTTCCGGGTCTGCACGGTCAACTGCCCGCCGTGCGGCATGGCGTCGCGGGCGTTGACCACCAGGTTCATCAACGCCTGCTCGAACTGCGAGCGGTCGACCAGCACCGTCCCCAGGGGCTCCTCCAGTTGCATGGACACGTGCACGTCCTCCCCCAGCAAGCGGGCGACGGCCACCCCCATTTCGCCCAGCACGTGATTGAGGTTGATTTCCTCGGGGTGGAGGGCCTGTTTGCGGCTGAACAGGAGAAGCTGGTTGGTCAGCCTGGTGGAACGCTGGGCGGCCTTGTGAATCTCACAGAGCGGGCGGTGCAGGGCGCTGTCCTCGGCCAGTTCCGCCAGCAGGAGTTGGCAGTACCCGTCGATGATGGTGAGCTGGTTGCGGAAGTCATGGGCGAGCCCGCCGGCCAGCCGCCCGATCGCCTCCATCTTCTGGGCCTGGAGATACTGTTCCTCCAGGGATCGGCGGTCGTTCTCGACGGCCATCTTATGGAGGGCCAGGGCTATGTCGCCTCCGAGTTCTTCAACGAGGTCGATCTCCTCGCTCAGGAAGGCTTGCCCGGCCGGCAGGTGAACGCTGAGCACGCCGTAGACCTTTCCGGCGTGTTCGAGGCGGACGGCCAGCCCGGAGCTGTCGGGGTCGTGGGCCAACAGGGGGCACTGTTTGCAGAGGTCGGCGCGGATGGGGGTGACTGCGGGTCCGGCACGAGCGAGTGCCCGGGTGGCGCAGCCGGGCATCTTGCCCTGGCGCAGGGCGTCGCGGACGGTCTGGAACTCCTTCCCCGCACCCGCCTGAACGACCGTGACGGCCAGGCCGTTCTCCAGCAGGGCGGCCCAGGCCAGCGTGTAGCTTCGCATCTCGACCAGGGCGGAGCAGGCGTGCTGAAGCAGCGATTCGCTCTCCTGCTCGCGGACGATGAGCTGGTTGACGTGCCGGATGGCCCGCAGGACGGCATTGAGATGGGAAACCCGCCGGTTGGCCTGCAGCAGTTCCTTGCTTGCCTCGGCAGGCCTGTCCTGACCGGTCGACTGGCGACTGTCCCCGGAATACGTATTCTTCCTGCCTTGCCGTTCCTGCATACATATCTCCAGGATGCGAAGGCGCGTCCGGGCTGGATAGGAAACACGAACTGGTCTCGAATCCCTCCCGCCTCCTACGGAACAGGCGTGATCTACAGCAGGCCCCTCACACCGTGCGGCTCGTTCACGTCTGAGGCTTCCACTGTCACTGTCATTGTAGGCGCGGCCTGGGGGCGGGGACAATGTTCCCGCCGTCGGGGCGGGCGGGCGACCGTGGGCGGGCAGCCGGAAGCATGTCCTCGGGCTCCCCACATCTGGTGTTGCCGGCCGCGGGGTGCTTCTACGCGTTGCGCGGGAGTGCGACTGCGATCTTCCGGGGACAATCGGCTCCGGGAATACCCTGTCCGGGAAGTTCCCGGCCGGTTTCGTACGGACAGTTGGCCCGCGTGGAACCGCCGGCTGTTGCGGGCGTCTAACGGGTTTGGTTGTGGCGTTCGCTCCCGCGCGGCGGGATAATCGAGTCTCAACTTCCGGTGCAGCGTCCATCGCATCAGCGGGTATGTGGGCCCGCAGCAGGAAAGGAAACAGACATGAAACGCGGCATGATCCTTCCGTTGGCAGTGTTCCTGGCGGCCTCGGCCCTTCAGGCCGGGCAGATCGGGTACGTCGAAGACTTCGCCCTGGCCAAGGACCGCGAGGCAGCCCTGAAGCAGTTGATCCCGGGCACCGAGGAGTATTACTACTACCACGTCCTGCACTACCAGAACGCCGGCGATCTGAACAAGGCCCGGGAGATGATCGCCCAGTGGATCCGCCGCCACGGGCACAACCAGCGCAACGCCGTCATGGAGAACCGGCAGGCCCTGTTGGGCTACCCGCAGGACCATGCGGGCAGCCTGAACTTCCTCATCCGCCGGCTCAACATCCAGTTCAACCACGAGCGCGAGGTCCTGGGACGCCAGGCGAGCCTGCCTACCGAACTGAACCCCCAGTCGATCTCGCGTCAGACGCTGACCCAGCGGGCGCTGGGCGAACACGGCAACACGACCGACGGCTTCGAGGACGCCGCCCTGCCCTGGCTGGCCAAGCTGGACATCGGCCCCGCCCGGCGCCGCCACCTGCTGGCGCGGATGACCCACCCGGCCTTTCCTGCCCTTCCGGAGATGGTGCTGGCCGACCTGCGCCACGAGCACAGCGGGGGGTTCGGCTCGATGCCCATCCACCAGCAGTTGCTGCTGTCGCAGCTCGACGAACTGCTCAAACTCGACGCCGGCCTGCTCAACAACGGCGCCTTCGTCACCGCCTACCTTCACAAGCTTCAGCCCAGTGCCGACCTCCGCTGGCAGAACGACCCGCAGGCCAGGCTGGAGTACCTGGAACGGCTGTGGACCTTTGTCTCGCGCCTGGCGCCGGTGCACAACTCGCTCAAGGCCCACGTGCTGTATCACCGCCTCCTGCTGGACCGCAGCCGCGGCGTGTACGACAAGGACCGCTTCATGACCTACCTGAAGCTGCCCCGAATCGTCCATTACATGAGGCCCGAGTATCTCAAGAACTACCAGCCCGACCAGAAGGCCAACCTGAACGCCAACTTCGCCCCGGCCACCGCGCTGCCACCCGTGCAGAACGACGAGCCCCTGGTCCGCAGCTGCTTCCACCACTTCTTCCTGGAAGAAAACGCCTTCGAGCCGTACGCCGAACTGGTCCACGAGTCGTACTTGAAGCAGGTCTTCGCGGAGACCAAGGTGCTGGCCGGGCTGGGCGACATGGAGAAGTGGTACTCGATGCTGAGCCCCGAGTACTACCGCCAGCTCAAGGACCGGGTTGACATCGACTTCGCCTTCACCAACCAGGAACAGTTCGCCGTCGACCAGCCCGTCAAGCTCACCGTTCACCTCAAGAACGTCCAGAAGCTGCTGGTCAAGGTCTATCGCATCAACACCGAGAACTACTACCGCTCGACCGGGGAGGAAGTGGACACGGGCATCAACCTGGACGGGCTGGTCGCCGCCGACACCCGCACGCACGAGTATCAGCAACCCGCGCTGCGCCGCCACGGCGAGACCTTCGAGTTCCCCGCCATCGACCGCAACGGGGTCTACGTCATCGACTTCATCGGCAGCGGCAAGGCCAGCCGGGCCCTCGTCCGCAAGGGAACGCTGCGACACCTGGTCCGCACCAGCCCCGCCGGGCACGTGTTCACCATCTTCGACCAGGCCAACCGCAAGCTCAACGACGCCCGGATCGTGATGGCCGGCCAGGAATACAAGCCGGACCAGGACGGGCGGATCACCATTCCCTTCAGCACCAACCCCGGCCCCCAGCCGATCATCCTGGTCCACGGCGATTTCGCCTGCCTGGATCAGTTCACCCACCAGGCGGAAGCGTACTCGTTGCAGGCGGGCTTTCACGTCGAGCGCGAAAGCCTGCTGCGGCGGCGCAAGGACGCCCAGGTGATCGTCAGGCCCGACCTGAAGGTCACCGGCGTGCCCGCCCCGCTGGCTTTGCTGGAAAAGGTGACGCTGGTCATCCACGCCGTCGATCGCGAAGGCGTGCCCGCCACCCGCGAGGTGCACGACTTCAAGCTCCAGGAAGACAAGGACAGCATCTGCGTCTTCCCGGTGAGCGAGAATCTCCAGTCCATCCAGTTCACGCTCAAGGCCGAGGTCCAGAACGTCACGCGGAACCGAAAGGAGAACCTCTCGGCCACGCAACGCTTCGACCTCAACAACATCAACAAGACCGACAAGGTCGAGGACATGCACCTGATGCACGTCGGCGGGGCGTACGTGCTGGAGGCCCTCGGCAAGACGGGCGAGGCGCGGGCGGACCAGGCCGTTCACTTCGAGATCAAACACAGCGAATTCCGCCGGACGGTTACGGTCTCCTTGCGGAGCGACCAGCGCGGACGGATTCACCTGGGCGACCTGGCCGACATCGACTGGGTCAAGGCCACCAACGCCTCCGGGACGTCTCACGCGTGGCGCCTGATCCACATGGGCCACAGCGGCAGCGGAGTGCTGCACGGCTGTCCGACCGACACGCTGGCCCTGCCCCTGAGCGAGCCGCCCGCCAAGCTGTCTCCAGACGCCTTCGCCCTGCTGGAGCTTCGCGGCGGGACCTACGCCAAGGACCATTCTGACGCCCTGGGCCTGCGGGGCGGGCTGCTGACCATCAGCAAGCTGCCCCCGGGCGACTACCGCCTGATCCTCAAGAGCGAGCCCCGCGTCGTCGAGGTGCGAATCACCGACGGCAAGGCCTTCGAGGACTACGTCCTGTCGCAGACGCGCTGCCTCCAGACGCCTAACCCGGCGCCGCTCCAGATCGCCAGCGTCGAGCAGGACAAAGACAGCATCCGCGTCCACCTCCAGAACGCCACCAAGCTGGCCCGCGTGCATGTCTTCGCCACGCGATACCTCAGCGAGTACCACCCGCTGGGCGACCTGGTCCTGCCGGCGCCCGGCTCGGCCGTCGTCAGCCTGGGCCTGCTGGAATCGGTCTACCTGGCCGGGCGAGACATCGGCGACGAGTACCGCTACATCCTCGATCGCCAATACGCCACGAAGTTTCCGGGCAACATGCTCAGCCGCCCGGGGCTGCTGCTGAATCCCTGGGCCATCCACAAGACGCAGACCTCGCTCCAGGACGCCCAGGCCGGCGAGGAGTTCAGCCGTACCGGCGGGGGGCAGGGCGGGCGATCCAGCTTCTTCGGCTCCGGCCCGCCGTCACGGCGGGGTCGGCGAGGCGACGGCCGGCTTTGCCGACCTGGACTTCCTGTCCGCGCCGGCCGCCGTCCTGGTCAATCTCGCCCCGGACGCCAACGGCGTGGTCACCATCGCGCGAGAGAAGCTCGGCCCGCACCAGCAGGTGCAGGTGGTGGCCGTGGACGACGTCAACACCGCCTACCGCGAGCTGACCCTGGACGAGGCGCCGATGGAGTTCGTCAACCTCGCCCTCACCGACAACCTGGACCCCAGGCAGCACTTCATCGAGCGCAAGCAGATCACGGCGGTGGAGACGGACAAGAGCCTCGCGATCGCCGACATCGCGACCGCCCGCTTCGAGGCGTACGACAGCGTGGGCAAGGTCTACAACCTCTACCTGACGCTCAGCAACAACTCGACGCTGGCCGAGTTCGGCTTCATCGCCCGCTGGGACAAGCTCAAGCCGGAAGAGAAGCGCGAGAAGTACTCCAAGTACGCCTGCCACGAACTGCACTTCTTCCTGTCGCGCAAGGATCCGGAGTTCTTCGCCCAGGTGATCCGTCCCTACCTGGCCAACAAGAAGGACAAGACGTTCATGGACTGCTATCTGCTGGGCCAGGACCTCAGCGAGTTCCTCCAGCCGTGGCAGTACGGGCAGTTGAACGTCGCCGAGCGGGCCCTGCTGGGCAGACGGATCCAGCAGGAGCAGGCCCACGCCGCCCGCCACATCCGCGAGATGTACAACCTCCTGCCGCCGAACGTGGAGCTGTACAACCACCTGTTCCGCACGGCCCTTCAGGGCAGCAGCCTGGCGGCCGAGGGCGAAAACAAGCTCGGCGAGGCCCTGGAGAAGTCGAGCCAGTTGGCCGCGAAACTCAAGACGGTCGAGCCCAAAGCGGAGCGGACGATCGCGGCGGCGCCTATGGCCCCGCCCCCGGCGGCCAAGCCGGCCGCGACCCGGCGCCCCGCGGAAGAACCCGCCGCCCCCGCCCGCGACGAGGCCGCCAAGGAGATGGCGGATTCGAAGGACGCGCCCGCCGACGGCAGGGTCATGGAACGGCTGGCCGAGGCCCGCAGCGACCGCCGGGCCAATCGCGCGGCGATGGACCTGAGTCGGCGTAAGCAACTCCGCCAGCTCTACCTCGCCATCGACCAGACCCAGGAGTACGCCGAGAACAACTACTACCACCTGCCCATCGAGGCCCAGAACGCCCAACTCATCCCCATCAACGCCTTCTGGCGCGACTACGCCCAACACCAGCAGGGGCCGTTCCTGTCCACCAACCTCGCCGAGTGCGGGCGCAACTTCCCCGAGATGATGCTCGCCCTGGGCGTGATCGACCTGCCCTTCGAGGCCAAGGAGCACAAGCCACAGGCCAAGGGCATCAGCGTCACCGTCCAGGCGGCCTCGCCCATGGTGGTCTACCACAAGGAGATCAAGCCCGCCGAGCCGGCCAAGGGCGCCACGTCCATCCTGGTCAGCCAGAACTTCTTCCGCCTCAACGATCGCTACACCCACGTGGACAACGAGCGGATGGACAAGTTCGTCACCGACGAGTTCCTCACGCACGTGGTGTACGGCTGCCAGGTCGTGGTCACCAATCCCACCTCCGCCCGCCAGAAACTGGACCTGTTGCTCCAGGTGCCCGCGGGGGCCATCCCCGTCAACAACCATCTGGTCACCCGAACCGTCCACGTCGTGCTGGAGGCCTTCAGCACGCAGGCCATGGAGTACCACTTCTACTTCCCGCGGCCGGGCGAGTTCCCGCACTACCCGGTGCACGTCTCCCGTAACGAGACCCTCATCGCCTTCGCCCAGCCGATGACCCTCAAGGTGGTCGTCACGCCCACCAAGGTGGACACGGCCTCATGGGACTACATCAGCCAGCACGGCACGAACGAGCAGGTGATGAGCTACCTGGCCGAAAACAACCTCCAGCGGACCAACCTGGAGCGGATCGCCTGGCGCATGAAGGACGCCGACTTCTTCCGCAAGGTCACCGCCTTCCTGGCCGAGAACCACGCGTTCAACCTCACGCTGTGGTCCTACAGCCTCCGCCACGACGTCGCGGCCCTTGTGCAGCAGTACCTGCGCCACCGCCAGGACCTGGTCTCGCAGGTGGGGCCGGCCATCGCCAGCGAGCTGCTGGTGCTGGATCCGGTCGAGCGGCGCGCCTACCAGCACCTGGAGTACATGCCCCTGGTCAACGCCCGCGCCCACAAGCTGGGCGAGAAGCGGACCATCCTCAACAACCGTCTCTTCGACCAGTATCACCGGTTGATGAATATCCTCTCCTGTCACAAGGACCTGGACCAGGAAGACCGAATGGCCGTCACGTACTACCTGCTGCTCCAGGACCGCATCGAGGAGGCCGTGGCCTTCTTCGCCACGGTGGACCGGGCGAAGGTCCCCACGCAGGTCCAGTACGACTATCTGGCCACGTATATCGCCTTCTACACCGCCGAGCCGGCCAAGGCCCGCCAGATCGCCGCCCGCTACGCCGACTACGGCGTGGACCGCTGGCGGAGCTTCTTCGTTAACGCCCTGGCCCAGCTTGACGAGCTGGAGGGCAAGGCGGCGGCCGTCGTCGACAAGGAGAACCGCGACCAGCAGCAGGCGCAACTTGCCGCGAGCCAGCCTTCGCTGGACTTCAAGGTCGAATCGCGGCAGGTGGTGCTGGACTACCAGAACCTCAAGGCCGTCACCGTCAATTACTACCTCATGGACATCGAACTGCTGTTCAGCCGCAACCCGTTCGTCCAGCAGTACAGCGACCAGTTCTCGTTCATCCAGCCCAACCTGGCCCAGCAGGTCAACCTGCCCGCGGGCAAGACGGCCCACACGTTCGACCTGCCCAAGGAATTCCACAGCAGCAACGTGATGGTGGAGGTCTGTGCCGCCGGCATACGCAAGAGCCAGGCGTACTTCGCCAATTCGCTGGCTCTTCAGGTGATCGAGACGTACGGACAGGTTCGCGTGGCGCACCAGGTGACGGCCAAGCCCATCGCCAAGGCGTACGTGAAGGTGTACGCCCGGATGCGGGACGGGCAAGTCAAGTTCTACAAGGACGGGTATACCGATCTCCGCGGGCGGTTCGAGTACGCCTCGCTGAGCACGGGCGAACTGGCCAACGTGGAGCGATTCAGCATCCTGATCATGACGCCGCAAGACGGGGCGGTCGTTCGCGAAGCTGCGCCGCCGAAGCAATAGAAGAACGGGCGGTGGTCAGTGCTGTCCGTTCTCCGCGATCAGATCGCGGATGAAGGCGGCCAGGCCGCCCTCGGCCACCCGGTGCGCGGCGGCGCGGACCTGCGGCGGCGCGGAGGGCATGGCCACAGCCAGGCCCGCGCCGCGGAACATGGCCAGGTCGTTGGTATCGTCGCCGACGGCGACAATGCTGCCGGGGCCCACGCGCAGGGCCTGGGCCACGTAGGTCAAGGCGGAGAACTTGTCCGCCCCGACGGCGTGGGCCTCGACGATCATCACCCCGTAGTTGGGGGCGAGGATGGCGTTGACGTTGAGCCGCCCCTCGAAGCGCCTTCGCAACTCGGCTGCCAGCGACTCGGCGCTCCCGGCGGCGGGCACGACCGTGGACACCCGCAGGGGAGCGGGCATGTCGGCGGCCTGGGAAAGCCTCCGCACCCTCACGAGCTTGACGTCCATCTTGTTCAGCCAGGCCCGCTGGGCCGACGCCAGATCTCCGTCCGTGGAGAGGTAGTAGTCCACGCCGTGGCGCCACGCGTCCACGATGGCCATTGCGCAGAAGCCCATGTCGGCCATCGCGTCGCCGAACTCCCAGGCCAGTTGCGTGGCGATGGGGCGGTGGTAGAGAGTGCGCCCGCTGTCGCACTCGCTGACCATGGCCCCCCCGACCAGGATCATCGGTTCGAACGGGCTCCGGAGGCAGAGTTGACGCCACACCGGCTGGGTCTCGCGAAGACTCCGCCCGGTGGCGATGCAGACGCGGAGGCCAGCCTGCTCGGCCTCCGCCAGCGCCTCGACCGTCTCCGCCGGCACCCGATTATCAGGCCCAACCAGCGTTCCATCCACGTCCAAAGCCAATAGCTTGTATTTCATCCTGGGGGTTCCAACAGACCTTCAAGCGGCTTTGTCTGCAAAGGGCCGTACATTAGGTCTTTTCGTCTGGTTCCTTCTTGCCTTCGCGATTCCGCTCCTTATAATAGCGGTAGAAGAGACTCTATCCAATGCACAAACGCGGTGCTTTCACGCTCGTCGAGTTGCTGGTGGTGGTTTCCATCATCGCCCTCTTGCTGACCCTGCTCACCCCTTCGCTCCAGCGGGCCAGAGAGATGGCCAAGTCGATCAGTTGCTCCTCCAATCTTCACCAGCAGGGCAATGGCATGCATCTCTACGTGACGACGTACGGTGCGTATCCCGGCCACGCCGGGAACACCACCGGCGGGGTGGCGGCCATCTGGCCCACCCGCATCCGCAAGTTCTCCAACAGCCGGGACCATTTCTACTGCCCTACCCAGCCCATCGGCTGGCGCTGGCAGAAGAAGACCACCGGCACCGGCAAGTTCGCCCAGCAGGCCGACGTGGACAACTGGAGCTACGAACTGGGTGAACTGCTGCTGACCGTGCACACCGTCCCCTTCACCTATGGATACAACGACTGGGGTGCGACGGGGGCCGGACCGACGGACAGCCAGATGGACGTCGGCGGGCAGAAGGGTCTGGGCGGCGACATTCGCTGGGGTGGGCTGGCCGTGCCCGAGTTGCCCGTCGGCCGGGTCCAGGTGCCCTCGGACATGATCGCCATCAGCGACTCGGCCGAGCCCGACGCAAGCTGGGACTTCAACATCGACCCGACCAACCCCAGAGAGTACCCGGGCAAGTTCCATTTCGGCGGCTCGAACGTTTTGTTTGCCGACGCCCACGTCAAGTGGCTCCACCTGGAGGACATGGTGGTGCGGGCCTGGGACGACAAGGGCAAGGAGAACGCCCGACGCTGGAACAACCACAACTGGTGGAACGCCTGGGAGAAGGCGCCCTAGGTCCCCTGTTCATGAAGTAGCGTCCTCATGCTAGACAACAAGCCCCTGGTGATCGGTTTCGGCGTGCTCGCCCTGGTGGGCGTGGTTCTGTTCGCCATGCAGTTGATCCCCAGCGCCAACAACGAGACGTTCCCCGACGGGCTTGATTTCGTCTGCCCCAGCGGCCACGAGTTCAACATGACCGTCTCGCAGATGAACGAGTTCTACGAGAAGCACTACGGCGAGGAGGTGCCCTGCCCAAAGTGCGGCGCCACGCCCAGCCGCCGGGCTGTCCGCGATCCGAACACGGGCAAGTTGCGCGTCCCGGACCGCAACGAGGGCGCCCTGCCCGTGCCGGGCCAGCGGGAGGGACTGCCGGACGGTTCGAATGGGGGGCGGCGGTAGCCTTGCGTTCCGGTTCCGGAGGCAGGTAGAGCGGCTGCGGGGGTTGTGTCCGATCGGGCCGTTCTGTCGCCTCCCCGCGCAGCCGGAAGAATGATCCCTGCTGCTACCTGGCGGCGGCTTGATCCAGGATCTTCCTGCCGCTGGCGGCGCTGATCCCGAACCGCCTGGCCCCCAGGTCATACAGCTCCAGCAGCGTGGCCAGATCGCGGATGCCGCCGGCCGCCTTTACCGCCGCCCGCTCGCCCACCACCGACTTGATCAGCGAGATGTTGTGCGCGGTCGCGCCGGTCGAGGGCCAGCCGGTGGCGGTCTTCACCCATGCCGCTCCCGCCTCCACGCAAAGCTCCGCGCCCGTGCGGATCTGGTCGTCGTTCAGGAAGTGCGTCTCCAGGATCACCTTCACCGGCGTGGGCGCCGCCGCCTGGACCACGGCGCGGATGTCGTCTCGCACGTCGGCGTGACGCCCGCTCAGCAGCCACCCGACGTTGCACACCATGTCCAGTTCCTGCGCGCCGGCTGCGAGCTGTTCGCGGGCCTCGGCCACCTTGATCGACGTCGTGTGCGAGCCGGACGGAAAGCCGACAACCCCGCCGGTCAGCACGCCGGAACCCTCCAGCAGTTCCCGAACCAGGGCCGTGTAACAGGGCATGGGGAAGGCGGCGATGACGCCGTACTGGCGGGCCAGGCCCGCCAACTCGCGGATCTCCTGCTCGCTCACGTCCGTGCGGACGGCGGAGAGGTCCATCAGCCGGGCGATCTCGGATGGAGTCAGGACCATTGTCGTTTCTTCCTGTCCTCTTTCTCTTCTCTTTGTGGTCTCTGTGTGCTTGGTGGTCTTTGTGATTCGGACGACCCCCACGGCTACTCCCCGAACATCGCCTTGAACGCGCTGGCGATCTCGGGGTGCAGGTCTTCGTTGATGCCGTCCTTGTCGTACTTCAGGCCCATGGCGTCCAGGTCGTGCTTCATGGAGACGACTTCCTGCTCGGGGCCGACGCGCGGGGGCAGTTCGCGCCCCAGGCCGACCAGCCAGGCGTTGAGCGTGTGTCCGCCGTCGACCATGAGGTCGTGCCCGGTCACGTAATGGCTCGCGGCGCTGGCCAGGAAGATCACCGGTCCGTAGAGGTCCTCGGGCCGCTCGACGTAGCCCATGGGCGTCAACTCGCGGATCCGCTGGCGGGCCGCCAGCGGCGTCGAGGCGTGCATGGGCGAGAGAATGTAGCTGGGGCTGATGCAGTTGACGTTGATGTTGAATCGCCCCCACTCGGCCGCCAGCGTCTTGGTCAGGTGGACGATGCCGGCCTTGGACGCGTCGTAGGAGGCGTTGCAGTTGGCGATGGTGGCGGACATGGAGGCCGTGTTGATGATCTTGCCTCCGGACTTCTGCTTGATCATCTGCTGGGCCTGGGCCTGGCAGCACAGCCACACGCCGGTGAGGTTGACGGCGATGACCTTGTCCCAGTCCTTCTGGTCGAGGCATTCGTCGCCGCCGAGGATGGCGATGCCGGCGTTGTTGACGCCGATGTCCAGGGCCCCGAACGCCTCGACCACCTTGGCGACCATCGCCTGGACCTGGTCCTTTTGCGTCACGTCGCAGTGGACGTAGAGGCTCTTTCGCCCCATGGAACGGATCTCGTCGGCGGTCTTGGGGCCGACCTTGTCGTCGATGTCGATGATGGCCACGTCGGCCCCCGCGCGGGCCAGGGCGACGGCGTAGCCGCGCCCGATGCCCACGGCGGCGCCCGTGACGAGTGCTTTCTTGCCGGTCAGGTCAAACAGGGACAGGTCGGACATTGCGTTTCTCCTTCGCGCCCCGGCGGGGCGGCGGCTGTACAGGGCTTGTCAACGGGGCACTCTACCCGCCGGGCCAGGCGGGGGCAAGCCTTCGTTCGCAGTCTTCGTTCGTACTGTGCCCGTAAGGGCATCGGATCGCGGAGGCAGGCGCCTTGCAACCTGCCTTCCGGCGGGTGCGAAGGGCTGCCAGCGTCACATCACGCGGTCCAGCAGCGGCTGACCGCTCACGAACCGCTCCAGGTTCTGCAGAAAGTGCTCGACGAGGTGGGCGGTCTCGCCATCGTGCCCGCCGGCGGTGTGGGGCGTGACGTGGCAGTTGGGCAGGGCCCACAACGGGTGGTCGTCCGGCAGGGGTTCCGGCTCGCTCACGTCCAGCCAGGCGGCGTCCAGCCGTCCGGATCGCAAGGCGTCGGCCAGGGCGTCCTGGTCCACCGTCGAGCCGCGCCCGATGTTGTAGAACACCGCGCCGTTCTTGAGAGCGGCCAGGCGGTCGCGGTCGAAGAACCGCCGCGTCTGCGGACTGTCGGGCAGGATGTTCATCACGTGGTCCGCGCCGGCCAGCGCGCGGGGCAGGTCATCGGCGGACACGACCGGGACGCTCTCGTCGCCGCGCGGGCGGCGCCGGTAGGCCTGCACCGTCATCGACAGCGGCGCGAGCAGTTCGGCCAGCCTCGCGCCGATCGCGCCGTAGCCGAGGATCAGGACGCTCTGCCCGCGCAGGGTCGTACTGGCCTGTCGCAGGGCGTGCCACGGGGGGCTGCCGTTGGGCACGCGGGTGGCCAGGCCCAGCGGCAGACGCCGCGCGTGGGCCAACAGGAAGCTCAACGCGTGCACCGCGCACGCCTCGGCGTAGACGGCGGCGCTGTTGGTGACGGGCAGCTTCCGCTCGGCGGCCATCGCGCGGAACTGGGGCGTGTCGTAGCGGGTGATGCCCGAACTGCTGATGTGGACCCATCTCAGGCTCTCCGCCCGGGCGATGGCGGCGGGGTCGGGCTGGCCGAAGGCGACGTTCGCGGCCAGGAGTTGCGGGTCGCTCTCGGCCTGGGCCAGCACGGACGAGGCGGGCTTGGCGGGCAGAAGCAACTCGTGGCCGGCCGTCGCGTCGCGCACCGAGGCCAGCACATCCGGGGGCATGGGGACGTCAACGAAGATGCGTAGCGTGTTCATGGTGCGGAATTGTAGCAGACCGAGACGACGATGCAACCCGCGCCGTTTCGGCTCGCCGCGCGGAAGTGCGGCACGATTGCTGTTTAGGACACGCAAGGCTACACTCAAGGCATCGCCATGGACGTTCCATACGGCAAGACGATTCGCTGCGGGTGCGGCAGGATTCATGAAATCGAGCCGCGAGAAGTGTACGCGGGCGATGCCGTCGCCCGGCAGGCTGCACAGTGGGCCATGTGGGCGGCGGACGGGGAGCGGGCGGTCCTGGTGGCCGATCGTCGAACGTACGAGGCCGCCGGCCGGACCGTTGCTCGTGCGTTGCAGGAAGCGGCGTTCGCGGTTGACGAGATCATCCTGAGCGACGGTGGGCCCGCCCGGCCGCCCGTGTGCGACGAGGCGACGCACGCGGTCGTGCTGGATCGCCTGGGCGAAGGCGCGAACGTGGTGCTGGCCGTCGGCAGCGGGGTCATCAGCGACGTGGGCAAGTGGGCGGCCTTCGAGCGGGGCCTGCCGCTGATCACCGTCGCGACGGCCGCCAGCATGAACGGATACACGTCGGCCAACGTCGCTCCGACGATCGGCGGGCTCAAGTCGCTGGTGCGCGCCCGCCCGCCTCGGGCGGTGCTGGCCGACCCGCGAGTCATCCGCGACGCGCCGTACGAACTGACCACCGCCGGCCTGGGCGACGCCCTCGCCAAGACGACCAGCGCGACCGACTGGCGGCTGAACCATCTGCTCTTTGGCGACTACTACTGCCCGGCCTCGGTGGCGCTGACGGACCGGATCGAGCCGCTCTACTCGGATCGTCCCGAGGCGCTGGCCGATCGCGAGCCGGCCGCGATCGCCGCGCTGCTGGAGGGCCTCATGCTCACGGGCGTGGCCATGACCATGGCCGAGAGTTCCGCCCCGGCCAGCGGGGGCGAGCACATGGTCTCGCACACGCTGGACATGCTCTCGTCGCTGGACGGCCATCCGCACGACCTGCACGGCCGGCAGGTGGGCGTGGGGACGATCCTCGCCTGCGAACTCTACCGCCGCGTGCTGGCGGTCGAGTCGCCCGAGCTTCGCGCCCCGGCGGGCGACGTCGACGAGGCGTACTGGGGCCCGCTCGCCCCCGCCTGCCGGAAGGAATACAGCCGGAAGCTCCCGCGGTACGAACAGGCGGCCAAGCGCATCCGCACCGGCTCGACCTGGGACGATCTGCGAACGGAACTGGCCGCGATGGTCCGCCCACCGGAGCGGATTCGATCGTGTCTCGAACGGGCCCGCGGCGCCGTCGTGGCGGCCGACGTCGGATGCGATCGCGTTCGGCTGCTGGCGGCTTTGCTGCACGGTCATGAGGCCCGCTCGCGGTTCACCGTTCTGGATCTGGCCCGGATGCTGGGCGTGATGCCGGGGGCGGCGGCAGAGATTGTTCATTGAAAGCTGAGAATGGAGTCCAACTTGCACCGGCCGCTCTGGCGGGTCCTCAGTTCTCTGTTGCGGATGGGGAGTGTTCCTTCATCCGCCGGTCCAGGACGTACGATCCCGCCCAGGCCAGGAGAAACGTCTCGCCCGTACCGACGGCCATCAGCCACGTCCAGCCGATGTCGATCACTTTGCGGTCCTTGATGAAGATGCCTTCCTTGGACAGCAGCATGAGGGCCAGGACGGTCAGGCTGCCGACGATCATGGCGACGATGTTGGCGCGGTTGGCCCGCACGCGCGTGAGCAGGCCCAGCAGGAACACGCCCAGGATGGCTGAGCCGGTCACGCTCATGATCTCCAGGCCGAACCAGAGCGCCTCGGTAACGGACTTGGAGGCCCAGGCGATCAGGGCCAGGATCAGGGCGAAGACCACCACCCCCGCCCGCGAGACGGCCAGGTAGTGGGCTTCGCTCGCGTGGGGGCGCAGCAGCGGGCGGTAGATGTCGGACACGAACGACGCCGACAGCGAGGCCAGCGGCGAGTCGATGCTGGCCAGGATGATGGTCGCAAGCACCAGGCCCTTGAGCCCGGCCGGCAGGACGTGGAGCGTGAAGTGGGAGAGGATCTTGTCGCTCTGGTCGGCGGGCAGGACGCTGGCCTGACCGTGGAGGCGGTAGTACACGAACAGCAATGTGCCCACCAGCAGGTACAGGGCGATCAGGGGGAAGACGGCGGCGATGGTGGAGAGGATGGCCCGCTGGCTGGAGCGCCGCGTGCGCACCGTCAGCAGGCGCTGGACGAGTTCCTGGTCGGCCCCGAAGATCGCCAGTCCGATCAGGAACGCATTGGAGGCCGAACCCCAGAACGTCAGCGGGTCGGTGAGGTTGCCGCGGAAGTCGAAGGCGGTGAACTTGCCCGCCCCGGCCGCCGCCTGGAGCCCCTGGCCCAACTGTCCCCACAGATGCCAGCCCAGCCAGGCGGCCACCGCGATGGCGGCCAGGTAGAACATGATCGCCTGGTAGGCCCCGTTCCAGACCACCGCTTTGATGCCCCCGAAGGCGATGAAGGCCATGCTCACGACGGTGAAGACCGCGATCGCGGCCTCCAGGGGCCAGTCCAGGATCACCGCGATGCCCAGGCACGCCACGTACAGGCGAACTCCCGAGGCCAGCAGGCGGGTGATGAAGAAGAAGACCGAACCGGCGTACTGGCTGGCCGGGCCGAACCGGTGACGGAGGAACTCGTAGATCGACGTGCACCCGTAGCGGAAGAAGGCCGGCAGGAACAGAAAAGCCACCACGATCTTGGCGGCCGAGTAGCCCACGGTCATCTGGAGATAGCGCCAGTCGCCTTTGTACGCGGCGGCGGGCACGCCGACGATCGTCATCGCGCTGATCTCGGTGGCCACGAAGGACAGGCTCGCCACGATCATGGGGACCTGCCGCCCGCCCAGGAAGAAGTCGCCCGTGTCGTGCTCCTTGCGCCCGGCCCAGAAGGCGATGACGAACAGCAGGGCGACGGCGCCGGCCAGCACCAGGCCGTCGGCCCAGGAGAGCGAGCCGGCGAAGGACTGCAGGGACTCCATCGGCACAGTGTACCCGTTTGCGTGGCGGCATTGCCATGATACAATCGAACCCAACCAACTCAGGAGAATATGCATGGACCAGAGGCCGACCCGTCGCGACGTACTCAAGCACTCCGCCTTCGCCGCCGCTGCCGCCGCCGTGCTCGGCCCGGCGGGGGGGGCGGCCTTCGCCGCCGACGCCCCGCCCAAGATGCCCTCCATTCGCCTGGGCACGCTGGAGGTCTCGCGGCTGATCCTCGGCTCCAACCCGTTCTGGGGCTACGCCCACAAGCCCGGCGACGTGGGCAGGCAGATGACGGAATACTTCACCGACGAGCGGATCATGGCCGTGATGGACGAGGCGGCCGGATACGGCGTGACGACGGTCACTTGCCCGCCCGACGAGCGGTGGCGGGACTTGTGGGAGAAGTACCGCTCCAACGGCGGCAAGCTGAAGGTGTGGGTCGCCCAGTGCCACGGCGACCCCAAGAAGATGAAGGAAGAAATCACTGTCGCCGTCAAGGCCGGCTGCCACGGCGTGTTCATCCAGGGCCACCGCGTCGAAGACGCCTTCCTGCGCAAGCAGTACGACATGGTCCGCTCCTGGGTCGACCACAGCAAGTCGCTGAACATGCCCACCGGCCTGGCCGCCCACCGGCAGAACGTCCACCCCAAGGCCGAGGAACTGGGCTTCCCCACCGACTTCTACTTCCAGTGCTTCTTCATCCCCGACACGTACAAGGATGAGGACCGCGAGAAGGCCATCGCGACGATTTCCCAGATCAAGAAGCCGGTAGTGGCCTACAAGATCCTGGCGGCCGGACGGCTGCCCGCCCGAGAGGCCTTCCAGTGCGCCCTGAGCCGCATCGCCGCCAAGGACGGCATCTGCGTGGGCGTGTTCCCCAAGGACCAGCCCAACCAGGTCCGCGAGGACGCCCAGCTCGCGATGGAGTTCTCCAGGAAGTAGTTGCCAAGAGAATATTCGACGAAGGAATGGTCAAGACTCGATGGTCAGCGAAAGAACCAATGAGCAAGGGCGAATGACGGCCCCGAAGTGGATCAGTATCGCCGATGCTGAAGTCTGCTGGACGTTGTTCCTTGAGCCTTCTCCTTGATCATTGAGAATTGGCCATTCCACTGTTGGAACTTCTTCTCTCCTCCGGGGGTCACCGCCTGCCCTCGCCGGCCTTTTGCTCCCGTCTGCTCCTCTCGCTCTTGACGATCGCCCGTCGCTTGACCTACAGTCTGAATGTACCGGGAGACACGAATGCAACGAACATTGGTGGTGTTGAAGGGCGATGCGGTCCAGCGTCAGCTGGTCGGGCAGATCCTCGCGCGGTTCGAGCAAAGGGGCCTCAAGATCGTGGGCCTGAAGATGCTCCAGGTCTCGATGGACCTGGCCAAGAGGATGTACCAGGTGCACGAGGGCAAGGAGTTCCACGCCGCGCTGCTGGAGTTCGTCACCGCCTCGCCGGTGGTCGCCGTGGTGCTGGAGGGCAACAACGCCATCAGCGTCACCCGCTCGATGATGGGCCCGACGTTCGGCCCGGGTGCCCCGGGCGGGACCATCCGCGGCGACTACGGGCTCTCGCAGCGCTACAACCTGATCCACGGCTCGGACAGTCCCGAGTCGGCGGCCGGCGAGATTCCCCTGTTCTTCCGCGACGACGAACTGGTGGACTACATCCTGCTGGCCGAGCGGTGGATCTACGCGCGGAAGGGGCAAGAGCTGATTTAGTAGTGCCTTATGGTCAGTTATCTACGAATTGTAGACAACTGAAACTGATCCTGCGGTCGCAGGCCTGTGGGTGAACGGACGAAAGCCCACGGAAGGCTTTCCGTGGGCTTTGGCGGCGAGGCGCTGGTGGCAAGAGGAAGACCATGAAGATCAAGAAAGCGGACCAGGTCGAGGCGAAAGACGTGGAGATGGCTGGGGCGGCGGGCGTGCAGATTCGCCTGCTGGTGCACCAGGCCGATCAGGCGCCCAACTTCTACATGCGCCAGTTCGACATCGCGCCCGGCGGGCACACCCCGCGCCACACCCACGCCTGGGAGCACGAGTGCTACATCCTGGCCGGCGAGGGGCGGGTGGTGACCCCTGAAGGGGAGCGGGAGGTGTCGGCCGGCGACTGCCTGTACATTGCCCCGCACGACGACCACCAGTTCTGCAACACCGGCAACGGGGCGCTGAAGTTTCTGTGCCTGGTCCCCAAGGACGCCAAGTAGCCGCCAAGGAGCCAGCCATGTCCACGCCGGCCCAGCGGGTCCGGGAACTCCGCGAGCAGATTCGCCGACACGACCACCTGTACTATGTCGAGGCGAAGACGGAAATCTCCGATCGCGAGTATGACCGTCTCATGGACGAGTTGAAGGAGTTGGAGGCCGCCCACCCCGACCTGGTCACGAGCGATTCGCCCACCCAGCGCGTCGGCGGGCAGCCCATCGAGGGCTTCCGGAGCGTCACGCACAGCCGGCCCATGCTGAGCATCGACAACACCTACAGCCGCGACGCGCTGAAGAAATTCGACGACCGCATCCGCCGCGCCCTGGGCCACGCGAACTTCCATTACCTGGTCGACCCGAAGGTGGACGGGGTGGCCAGTTCGCTTCGCTACGAGAAGGGCCGCCTGGTGCTGGCCGTCACCCGCGGCGACGGCCGCCAGGGCGACGACATCACCGTCAACGCCCGCACCATTCGGTCGATCCCGCTGGTGCTGAGCGGCGAGGACATCCCCGATGTGCTGGAGGTCCGCGGCGAGATGTACTGGCCCAGGCAGGCGTTCGCGCACTGCAACGCCCATCGCAAGGAGCAGGGTCTGGAGGTGTTCGCCAACCCCCGCAACGGGGCGGCCGGCACGCTCAAGCAACTCGATCCGCGCGTGGTGGCCGAGCGCGGGCTGGCGTTCGTGGCCCACGGACTGGGCGAGCTGTCGCACCGCCCGGCCGGGCGGGCCAGCGAGATCATGGCCCTGTGCAAGACCTGGGGCATCCCGACCAGCCCGTTCGCGGTCGTCTGCGACGACGTGGAGGGCGTCTGGGCGGCCATCGAGGACTGGCTCCAGCGCCGCTCCGAGGCAGAGTTCGAGACCGACGGCATGGTCGCCAAGGTGGACGAGCTGAACCTCTGCGACGAACTGGGGGCCACCAGCAAGTACCCTCGCTGGTGCATTGCGTACAAGTACGAGACCGAGCAGGCCCAGACGGTGCTTCGCGAGGTGGATTTCCAGGTGGGGCGGCTGGGGACGATCACGCCGGTGGCCCATTTCGACCCGGTGCACCTGGGGGGCACGACCGTCTCGAATGCCTCGCTGCACAACTTCGACCAGGTCGAGCGGCTCGACGTTTGCGTGGGCGATACCATCGTGGTCGAGAAGGCCGGCGAGATCATCCCGCAAGTGGTCCAGGTGATCCACGAGAAGCGGCCCGACGGCGCCAAGGCCATCCAGCCGCCGAGCAAGTGCCCCTTCTGCAAAATGGATTTGCAGTGGGATATGCCCAGCCCCGGGTTCGCCGCTTTCCGCTGCCACAATCCCTCATGTGGGTACTTCTGGGAACGCAGAGCGCAAGATCTCAGTATCAAGAGCAGGCCTCCCGGACAATGTCCCTGGCAATCGTGCGGGCAAACACGCGAGGAAGTTGACCACTTGACGCCCTTGCGATGCGTCAATCCCGAATGCCCCGCACAGTTCAGCGAACACCTCCGCTTCTTCGCCGGGCGGAACCAGATGGACATCGAGACGCTCGGCCCGGCGATCATTGACCAACTCGTGGACAAGGGACTGGTGAACCACTTCGCGGACCTGTACCTGCTGAAGAAGGAAGACCTGCTGGGCCTGGAGAAGGAATACGTGCGATGCGAGGGGCAGGCCAAGGACCGCAAGCCCGCGACGATGCAGGAGAAGTCGGCAGGCAAGCTCGTGGAGGCGATCCAGGCGAGCAAGGGTCGCGGCCTGACGCGGCTGCTGGCGGCGCTGGGCATCCGTCACGTGGGTGGCCGGGCAGCCGAGGTGCTGGCGGAGCACTTCGGCGACGTCGACAAGATCGCCTCCGCGCCGGTCGAGGAGTTGACCGAGGTCAACGAGATCGGCCCGGTGATCGCCCAGAGCGTGCACGACTTCTTCCACAGCCCCAGCGGGCGGGAGATGATCGAACGTCTCAAGGCCGTGGGCGTCAAGATGACCGCTGAGCGGATCGCTCCCGCCGGCCCCCAGCCGCTGGCAGGCAAGACGGTGGTGGTGACCGGCACGCTTCAGACGCTCTCGCGGAGCGAGGCCGAGGCGGCGGTCAAGGCGGCCGGGGGCAAGGCGGCCTCCAGCGTGTCCAAGAGCACCGCCTTCGTGGTCGTGGGCGACTCGCCCGGCTCCAAGGCCGACAAGGCCCGCCAACTCGGCGTGGAGATCGTGGACGAGGAGGAGTTCTTGAAGCGAATAGGCAAGTAACTCAGGCACCTGCCCTGTCTGCTTTCCGGCAGGCAGGTCCGCAACCTGCCTGCCGACAGGCAGGTCCGCGACTCCCAACCGCTTGACCGCCAGCCTGTCCGCGGGCACAATGGCGCGATGTTTACTTCCCGCAGTCAAATCCTGATCGCTCAGGGCTTCGGAGGCCGGCGTGGCTAAACGGCGTCACGGCAGGAACCCGGCCAAGGTGAAGGTGGACCTGGAGGCGATCTCCGACGCCCCGCCGCCCGAGCTGACCGAGCGGACGCTGCGCGTCCGTCGTCGGGTCAGCGTCGCCCTGATGTGCCTGCTGACGGCGGTGCTGCTGATGGCCGCCCTGCCCCCGTTCAACGCGTGGTACCTCGCGTACGTGGCCCTGGTGCCTTGGACACTGGCCCTGGCGGGCGGCACCCGCCCGCGATGGACGATCCTGTGGGCATGGCTGGCCGGCGTGTTCATGTGGGCGTTCACGCTCTATTGGCTGTGGTGGGTCCTGCTGCTGAGTTGGGACGCGTCGCTCGGCTTCATTGCGTTGGTCGGGTACTTGTCGCTCTATTGGCTGGCAGCGGCGCTGGTGCTGCGGGCGGCCCTGCGACGCGACTGGCCCATGTGGATCGTCCTGCCGGTGGTATGGGTGGGCCTGGAGTACGTACGGGCCCACCTGATCAGCGGTTTCCCGTGGTTCAACCTGGCCATGACCCAGCATGCCCGCACGAGGCTGATCCAGATCAGCGACGTGACGGGCCAGTACGGCGTATCGTTCTTCGTGGGCATGGTCAACGGCGCCCTGGCGGACCTGCTGTGCGGCCCGCTGTTCCAGAAGAAGGGCGCCGAGGTCCGCGTGAGCCGGCGGTTCGCGGTGGCCGGCGGGGCGTGCATCGTCCTGCTGGCGTTCCTGCTGGTGTACGGCACGTACCGGCTGAACCAGAACACCCGCCGCCCGGGCCCGGTGATCGGCGTGGTGCAGCAGTCGTTCCCCATCTGGCTGGACGAACTGGGGGCGCCGTCGAACGAGATCTTCGACGCCCACGTGGAGGCCACGCGAGGATCGCTGCTGCGGACGAACTGCGACGTGGTGGTCTGGCCCGAGACCATGCTGCCGCGCGGGCTGAACCGGGAGTTCATCGAGTTGGACGCGTCCAAGCTGGGCCTGGACCAACTGCGGAGCCTGATGTCGATGTTCTTCGTGGATGCCGGGTCAGCCAACCTGGGCCCGCTTCGCGACGCGATGACCAAGGGCATCCAGCCGCGTCTGCTGGAGCAGGCGCGGGTGCTGGAGGGGTTGTCGCTCCAACTCGGCTGCCCGATCCTGGCCGGGGGGGCGAGCATCCACCTGAATCCCGAGCCGCTGTTCGCCGGCGATCAATGGCTGACGTACAACAGCGCGATGATCTTCGCGGGCGACTGGCGGCACTCGCAGCGGTACGCGAAGGTCCATCTCGTGCCTTTCAGCGAGTACGTCCCGTTCCGCACGAGTTGGCCATGGCTGTACAAGGCGCTGCGATGGTTCGTGCCCCCGGTTATGGATCAGTTGAGCCCCGGCCAGGAATACACGCTCCTGCGCGTCGCGCCGCGGCCGGATCGAGACATGGTGCACGCGACCGCGCCAGCGGCCACGGCGCCGACGGAGGCGAAGCAGGGTTGGAGCCTCGCCGTGCCCATCTGCTACGAGGGCACGTTCCCCCACGTCTGCCGCGAGATGGTCTACCAGGGCGGGCGCAAGGCCGCCGACGTGCTGGTCAACATCTCCAACGACGGGTGGTTCATCTGGAAGTGGGGCCCCTGGCGAGGCCAGGGCAGCAGCGAACACGCCCAGCACCTCTCGCATTACGTCTTTCGCGCCATCGAGAACCGCGTGCCGGTGGTGCGGGCGGTCAACACGGGCATCAGCGCGTCGATCGACTCCAACGGGCGGATCGTCGCCCAGGTGCACCAGCGTTCGGTGCGGACGGCCGTCGCGGGCGCGATGGTCCTGGGCGGCCAGCCCGCCCCCGGCGAGCCGCCAACCCTCCGGAGAGAGGGAATACTTGTGGACAGCCGCGTCAGCCTGTACAGTATGGCAGGCGACGCGTTCGCCATCGCCGTCAGCCTGGCCTGTCTGGCCTTGGCGGCGTGGTTGATGGTGACCCGGCAACGCAAGGAAGGCGCGGACGATGCCCCATAGAACGCAAGGATGGCTTCTGACGGCGGCGACGGCCCTGTTGCCCCTGCTGGGCGGCTGCCCCGGCCCGGACCCACAAGCCGATCCCCTGGTGACCATTTCCAGCGCCCGCACGACCCTCATCCGGTCCACGGTCGATCCGCAGCCGCTGACCCGGGCGCACGCCCTGGAGGCCGTGACCCAGGTCCTGCCCATCGCCGAGGCGGGGCCGTTGCTCCTCAGGGGCCTGGGCGACAAGAACCCGGCCGTCCGCTTCGCAGCGACCATGGGCATCGGCGACTGCCGCTACGCCCCAGCCAGGGCGACGCTGCTGAAGATGGCGGGCGACAAATCGCTCGAACCGGACCGGCGCGTCTACTGCGCGATCATCTACGCCCTGCACATGCTGGGCAACGACACGCACGCCCCCGACCTGGCGGCCCTGCTGGGCGACCGGGAGAAGGAAGTGCGGGCCCAGGCGGCCTTGGCCATGGGCAAGATGGGAGAGGTATCGGCGGTCGGCCCGCTCAAGACCCTGTTGAGCGACGAGCGGGAGGCCCTGGTGGAGCTTCAGGTGGTGGAGTCCCTGGCCCTGCTGGGCGACGAGGGATCGTTGCTGCGGCTGGAGGCGTATGTCAAGAGGCCGTTCCTGGACGAGCGGCTGGTGGCGGTGGGGGCGATGGCCCGCACGGGCAGCCAGCGGTGGCTGGCGGTGCTGCAGGAGGTGCTGGACCGTCCGGGCCAGCCGCAGGTCCGCGCCGCGGCGGCGGGGGCGCTGGGTCGGCTAGGGCGGGTGGACCCGGAGGGCTGCCGTCTGTGCCTGCGGGCGCTGACCCAGGCCCAGGCGATGCTGGAGGCCGCCCAGACCCACGCCGAGCCCAAGCCGGAAGAGGTGGACTCGCTTCGCCAGATCGCGGCCCTGGCGCTGGGGTGGATGGGCGACCGCTCGGCCAGCGGGGCCTTGGAACCGCTGCTGCGGGACAGCTCGGGTGCGGTTCGGGTGGCGGCGGCACTGTCGATTCTGCGGCTGGCGGGGGCCGCGGGCGAGGCGGGCCGATAAGACGGCCAGAAATAGGAAATTTGCTTGACTTGACCCCCGCGCAAAATACAATCTGTATTGATCGAGGCGGCGCGGGCGCGTCGTATCGACGTTCTTCAATATGAGATAGGACCCACTGGCGTGGTACCCGGTTTCGAAGGAGACATCGCTTGAGTATCTTGACTAAGGTTTCCGTCGTCGTGCTCCTGGTGCTGATCCTCCTGGCCTGCCCGGTGTTCATCACCCAGGCGACGGTCGCCCCGAACTACCGCATCGCGTACGAGCAGGAAGTGAAGCGCGCCCAGCTCAACGAGTTGGCGGCCAAGCAGGCCCAGTTGGCCACCGCCCGCGCGACCTCGCTGTACAACAACCTGCTGGAGAAGAGCCGTACGCAGATCGACGAGCGCCAGGCCCAGATCAACGCGCTGCAGGCCCAGTTGAACCAGGAAAAGGCGGATAAGGCCGCTCAGGCCACCCGCATCGACCAGCTCAACGTGACGGTGACGAACCTCCAGAAGAACCTAGAGGCGGCCCTGGCCCAGAACACCCTGCTGGACGAGCAGCTCAACGGCAACCCCGACAAGGGCGTCAAGGGCGCCCGCCAGCAGATCGCGCAACTGCAGGAAGAGCAGCGCAAGACCGAAGGCGTGCTGAAGATCGCCCAGGCCGAGGCCGAACGACTGGAACGCGTGGTCCGCGTGAAGGACGAGGACATCGCGAACCTGAACTCGCAGGTGTTCGACCTGAACACCCGCCTGGAGGATCTGCGGCGCAAGGCGTCGGTGGTGGCCAGCGCCGATGCCGGGAGCACGCCGGCGGTGGACGTGAAGGCTCCGGTCGAGGTGACCGGGACGGTGACCGCCGTCCGCGAGCCGGATATGGCCAGCATCAACATCGGTTCGGCCAAGGGCGTCGTGCCGGGCATGACGCTGATCATCTACCGCGGGGCGAGCTTCGTGGCTCACCTGAAGGTCGCCGAAGTGGACATCAACGGTTCCGCCGGCGTGATCACCGACCGCAAGCTCGACCCGATGCAGGGCGACAAGGTCACCTCCAGCCTGAAGTAGTCGAGGCCCTCATGACACAGCAACCGATCAAGGTCAAGCCGCAGCCCAATATCTATACCGTCCTGATCATCGTGGCTATTCTGATCCTGGGCGCCACGGTGGGGCTGGTGATGAACAACCTGATGACCCCGACGGAAAAGGGGGGCTACGGGCTGGAGTTCGGGATGATCTTGGACCACAGCAAACTCCCCCCGCCGGTCAACGTGACGAAATGACGGTCCGCCTTGGGCCAGGCGAACTCTTCGCCACGGGCCCGGGCGAGGCCACCTATGGCCTGCTCTCAGGCAGAATTGAGTTGCCGGCCTTGCGAATGTTCTCGAAGTGCCCGCCGGGGCTGCCAGGCTGCCGGCGGGTGTTGCTTGCGCGAGGGGCGCAGGCACCGCCGTGGACGCCCGCGGGAAGGGATGCCATCCGGCGGCCAATCGGACAGCCCCGGCCGGCTCGCTCCGGCAGGCAAAAAGGTAGCTTCGCACAATGATACTCGACTCGCTATTGGGCCTGTTCTCCATGGACATGGGCATTGACCTGGGCACCTGCAACACCCTGGTCTGTGTCCGCGGGCAGGGCATCGTCCTCAACGAGCCGTCAGTGGTCGCCGTCAAGAAGGGCACCAACCGGGTGCTGAAGAACGGGACGGCCGTCGGACTGATGGCCAAGGAAATGCTGGGCAAAACCCCCGGTTCGATCAGCGCCATCCGTCCCATGAAGGACGGGGTGATCGCCGACTTCGACATCACCGAGGCCATGCTCAGCTACTTTATCCGCAAGGTCCACGCCCGGCGACGCTCCATCCTGCCGGTCAAGCCCCGCGTGGTCATCGCCATTCCCTCCGGCATCACCGCCGTCGAGAAGCGGGCCGTCCTGAACTCCGCGGAGCGGGCCGGGGCACGCCGAGTCTATCTTGTCGACGAGCCCATGGCCTGCGGCATCGGGGCGGGCCTGCCCATCACCGAGCCCACCGCCTCCATGGTCGTCGACATCGGCGGGGGGACCACCGAAGTCGCCATCATGTCGCTGGCCGACATCTCCGTCTGCGAATCGCTCCGCGTCGCCGGGGACGACTTCGACGAAGCCATCGTCTCCCACATGCGCCGAACCTACAACCTGATGATCGGCGACCCGACGGCCGAGAAGATCAAGATCGAGATCGGGTCGGCCTCGCCCCTGGAGGGGGAGCTGACCATGGAGGTCCGCGGGCGAGACATGATCTCCGGGCTGCCCCGCAAGACCATCATCACCTCCGAGGAGATCCGCGAGGCCCTCAAGGAGCCCGTCGGCGCCATCATCGACGCCGTCACCAGCACGCTGGAGAAGGCCGAGCCCGAACTGGCCGCCGACCTGGTGGACAACGGGATCACGCTGGCCGGCGGGGGGGCGCTGCTTCGCGGCATGGATACCGTCCTGTCCAACGCCACCGGGCTGAAGGTCCGCGTCGCGGACGACCCGCTCACCTGCGTCGCCCGCGGGACCGCCGTGTATCTCGAAAACCTCGAGATCTGGAAAGACACGATGGAGAGCGACGAGGACGAGTTCTAGGTGGCAGCCAGTTACCAGTAGCCCGTAGCCAGTTGCCGACACGGATGGTGACAATGAGACGGAAACTCGAAGCTGCTGGTTCTTTCTGTCCTTGTCCCCTGGCGTGCGTCCTTCCGGTGCTTCTGTCGATCCTTCTGCTCCTTCCCGCCTGCAACACCAAGATGCCCGAGGGCAAGAAGCGTCGCTCGGCCACCGAGCCGGCTACTCAGGCGGCCAGCCGGCCGGCCAGCCGTCCGGCGCCTCGCGCCAAGGCCCCGCCGCAGCAGCGATTCCTCGCCGTCCAGCGCGAGTACTATCAGTACCTGCCCAAGCTCCGCAAACACAAGTGGGGCCAACCGCCCACCAGCGAGGTCCTGGTGGCGGCCCGGCGGACCTTCGGCGTCGAGACGTGGAAGGACCTCGACGGCAAGGAGCATCCCATGGGCGGGGGGATCGATTTCGACGCCATGACCACCCAACACGTCCGGCAGTTGCTGGGCGCCCCGTCCGGCAAGAAGATCCAGGGCGCCGCCGCCGTCTGGACGTATGCGTATCCCGGCGGGCCGAGCCTGGAAGTAACCTTCCGCGACGACAAGGTGACGGCATACAAAGCCGTCGGCCAGGGCGCAAGCCGAAGTTGGCCGTAACGCCCGTGGAGGGCTTTCCGCGGCCTTTGCCAATACTCCCGGCGCTCGAACGTTTGGGTTGGAGAAGGAGAATTCCATGACACACCGCGCACTGTCGGCCGCTCTTCTCATACTGGCCCTTGCCGTCGCCGCCGCACCCGCGGCCGAGTTGGTCGTCGAGGCAGGCGCTCTGGCCCGTCGCAACGTCCCCCTCTGCGCGAGCCTGCCGCAGCAGGCCGACCAGGCCGCCATGACCGGTCCGGACGGCCAGACCGTGCCTTGCCAGATTGCCGAGGGCAAGCTGTGGTTCATCCTGGACTCGTTGGACGCGGGAGCGAAGAAGACCTACAAGGTGGAGCTGGGCAAGACCGCAGACGCCAAGGGCGGCGTAAGCGTGAAAGAGGCCGGCTCAGCCGTCGAGATCGGCATCGATGGCAAGGAATTCACTCGTTACGAACTGGCCCCCGTGGAGTACAAGGGCGGGCAGACGCGCCGGCCGTTCTTCTTCCCGCTGTACGGGGCCAAGGGCGTGCAGATCCTGCGGCCTTACCCGATGGCCAAGGAGATTCCGGCGACTTCCAGCGCGGACCACCCGCACCACACGGGCATCTGGGTGGCCTACGGCGAGGTCAACGGCGTGGACAACTGGTCGGCCAGCCCCAAGGCCGGCTGGCAGGTGCACAAGGGCTTCGAGGTTCTCACGGGCGGACCGGTCGTCGGCGTCATTCGTCACAAACTCGACTGGACCGACGTGGACAAGAAGCCCAACCTGGCCGAGGTGCGGACCATTCGTGTGTACCGCCTGGACGGCGAGGCGAAGCTGATGGATATCGAGGTCTGCCTGCAGGCCAAGTACGGCAAGGCGCACTTCGGCGACACCAAGGAGGCGGGCATCCCCGCCACGCGGATGCGCGACGAGATCCGCGCCGACAAGAAAGGCAAGGGCCATCTGCTCAACTCCGAGGGCGTCAAGGACAAGGCCACCTGGGGCAAACGGGCCAAGTGGGTGGACATGTTCGGTCCCCTCGACGGCCAGGAGGTCGGCTATGCCGTCTTCGATCATCCCGGCAACGGCAGCGAGCCGCCGTACTGGCACTCGCGCGATTACGGCCTGGTGACGGTCAATCCGTTCTCTCAGGGCGCGTTTGAGAAGGGCAAGTCGAAGGACGGCTACGAGCTGGCCGAGGGCAAGGAGCTGACGCTGCGATATCGCATCTACTTCCATGCGGGCGATTCAGCCGCCGCCCAGGTGCCCGCCCGTTACGCGGACTACGCCCAGCCGCCCAAGACGATCTGGAAGTAGCCGATCCGGAAGCACCGCCGGGCCTGCCGCGGTCAACCTTTCGCTGCGCCGGGCGACGAGGCCTCGCCGCTCGAGGCCGGCCGTCGGCTGCGCGTCCGGTACAGTTCGCCCCCCCGGCAGACAGCCCTTACGACCCCGCCGCACAAGAGCATCCCGAACAGGGCGAGCATCAACAGCAGGAACGTCGGCAGCAGCGCGTAGTTGCGCGGGCCGTCGGTCAGGGCGGTAAGATTCGGCCTGACCACCAGGTACAGGGCGATTGCCGCCAGGCCCGTGTAGAGGATTCCAAGTCCGCCGCTGCATCGCTGCGGGGCCGCCCGGGGCGATCCCCCGTCCACCGCCAGCACGACGCTGCCGCCCGTGACCACCATGAGAGCCACTGCCAGAACCGCCAGGTCGATGATGAACGCGCGACGCGATTCGCTGGGCAGATCGAAGAAGTGCATCAGCAGGAACACCAGAAGGATCACCGTGAGGATGGCGACGACGCCCCCCAGGCCGCACAGGGACACTCGCGCGGGCAGGGATTGACCCAGGCGGAGGCGGCAATGCCCGGCCGCCAGCAGCCAGGGCAGGAACACGAGCACCAGGGTCACCAGTACGGAGGGGGCGTGGCCCGCCCACCGAACCGGGGCCAGGGCGTCGATGCCGGCGGTCAGGAAGAAGATCAGTCCCAGCAGTCCCAGGCCCGCGCTGGCTGCCGCCCGAGGCAGGCCCCGCACGGTCAGGCCCACCACCACAGCCGCCAGCGCCACGATCCACGCGGCGACCAGGAAGGCGCCGATCCCAGCCGGTGCGTCCGACAGGATGTCCCACGACATCACGAGACGCGGTGCGGTGGAGCGAATCAGGCCCCGCAGAGGCCCCGGCATGGCCAGGATGAACCAGGGCGCCACGATGGTGGCCAGGACCGCCGCCCCCATGATGACCTGTCGCACGTCCGGTCCGCCCGCTTTGGGCGGGTGCAGGACCGGTCGCGCCGGTGGGTGGGGTGTCGGCGCGTGCCGGGCCTTGGCCGGGTGGCGTGGCGCGAGGGGCGGGGCGGGCTTGGGCTCTTCGGCTGCCTTGTGCGGGGCCGCCGCGGCGGCCAGACTCTCGAGCGCGCTTGACGCCGCAGTTCGGGCCGGGGGCTGTGGCTTGGGCGGTGCAGGGGCGGACACGGGATAGGCTTCGATCGGTTCCTCCGGGGCCGGCGGGGGCACAAGAGGCGCGGGCGCCTCGGCGGGGCGGGCGGTGGCGGGGCCTCCTGACGCCGCGGGCGGTTCCGGCGGCGCCTGGACCGACAAGGGCGGAGCCGTGTCCTGGGCGTCCGGGGCGCCGGAGTCTTCCTCGACGGGCTTGGCCACCAGCGGGCGCGGCGGGGTCAAAGCCGACCGCGGCGGGACCACCACGCCCTGCTTGCAGCGCGGGCATCGCGTGGTCTTGCCGGCCTGGTCTGCTGGCACGCAAATCCGCTTGCCGCAACGGCAGGGGAAGGAGATGACCCCGTCAGATCTTGCGTTATCCGGCACGTCACATTCTCCTCTGGGTTGCCGGGCCTGGTGCAGCGGCCCAGCGCCGCGGGATAGGCTGCTGAAGCGTCCGGTAGGATATCGCATCGAGACGATCATCGCAACCGGGCGAACCGCAACATCGTTCCGATCGCATCTTCTCCTGGAACAACGATCGCCCGTCATTCCCGCGCGGCATGCACCTCCAGCGGCTTGGTGAGGGCCCGCAGTTCGGGCGCGAACTCGGCCAGGCGCGACCGCTCGCCGTCGTCGAACTGCTGCGAGCCGCGGTCGGCGGCGTTGCAGTCCATCCACAGGGTGATGCGGCGGAACTCCTCGCCGGTCAGGTCCGTGCCGTGGTGCGACTTGTCGAGGTAGTTTAGCAGCTTGGAGCCCATCGCCCCGAATTTGCCCGGCGAGGTCCGCGAAGGCTCGTAGGGTTTGGGCGAGACGAAGACGGGCACGAGTTTCAGGGCCGTGCCGCGGTCCATCTTCTTCGCCTTGGACTTCGCGTGGCACTGGTTGCACTTTCGGTCGAAGACCGGCTGGACGAGTTGGGCGAAGTCGAAGGGGTTGGAGCCCTCGCACTCGGGCGTGATGGCCGACGGCTCTCGCCGCAGGGCCAGCGGAACTCGCTCCAAGGCCGGGGCGCTGCGAGGACGGTCGTGGCA
Organism: Planctomycetota bacterium; assembly: GCA_022705325.1. Lineage (GTDB taxonomy): Bacteria > Planctomycetota > Phycisphaerae > SM23-33 > SM23-33 > MWDR01. The sequence continues at coordinate 93,966 of JAKJER010000023.1, forward strand.
GCCCAGGCAGCTCAGCGACTCGCCCGGGTGGACGTACGTCGACGAGCGCATGGACTGGACGGCCAGCCCGCGCTCGTCGAGCACCTGGAAGTAGAGAGCCTTGTCAGGCGGGGCCCGGAAGTACGCGCTGCCGTCGGCCTCCAGGGGCACGGTGCCCAGCACGTCGCGGACGTTGGTCCGCCCCGTGCCGCAGTACTTGTGCCCGCCCGTGTTGAGCGGCTGGGGATAGAGCTGGATGATCCGCAGGGCCGACAGCTTCGTTCCCTTGGGCCAAGGCAGGTGCGTGTCGTAGGCGTTCATCACGGCGATAACGGCGTCGGCCTGACGGGCCGGGCCGGCGGACCCGGAGGCGGTGCGGGTGGAGCGGTCCTGCGGCGATGCAGCCCGCGGCGAGCCGGCCGCCACGAACTGGTCAGGCGGCGCCGGCGGCACGCGGCGCGGGCGAAGCGGGATGGGACTCAGCAACGGGACGTCCTTGCTGGACCACAACGTCAGTCGCCCGCCGAACGTGTCCACGAGTTGGATGTCCTTGCCGTTGGCGCAGAGGAAGTAGTCCTCGCTGAGCGGCCAGGCGGTGGCGTAGGCCCCGCCGCCGCCCTCGGCCTCTGGGAACGCCGCTTCCGGCGTCAGCCGCCGCAGTTGCGACATCGCCCCCTCGTCGTACATGTCCGGGTCCAGGATCACCAGCGACCCGTACGCCTGTCCGTGGTGGCCCGCCGCGGTGGCCACGTAGCGGTTGGAGTTCGGGATCGCCCGGATATCCATCTCCATCCACGGCCGGTCGTGCAGCCCCCGCGAAGACGGCGGATAGTTCCCGTGGATCGCCCTCGCGTCGCGGCCGTCCTGGGTGGTGATCCACGGATGGTGGGCTTGGTTGGTGCCCCGGTCCACGTAGTCCCATCGCGTGTAGACGATCCGCCCATCGTTGGTGACGCTGGGCTGCCATTCATTGCTCTCGTGCCAGCTCAAGAAGACCAAACTGTTCCCGTCGCGGTCCACCGACGTGAGGGTGTACGACGGGGCGTCACGATTGCCGTGGCACCGCCCGTAGCCGCCGCGCCGCTCGGAGACGAACGCGATCCGCCCGTTGGGCAGCCAGCACGGGTCGAAGTCGTTGTACAGCCCGTCGGTGAGCTGGACCAGGCCGCTGCCGTCCACGTTCACGCGGAACAGGTGAAAGCACGTCTGGAGGTTCCACCCGGGGCGGTCCTTGTTGATGTCGCGCCCGCACTCGCAGTAGGCAAAGACGATCTCCCGCCCGTCGAACGACAGGTCCGGCGACAGGAAGCACCCGCCGGTGAGCTTGCTCCCCTTGAGCCGGCCGCTGCCCACCACCGAGTCCGACAGCACGTTCACGAGCCTGGGCTCCTCGCCGAAGGGTTGCTCCAGGATGAACAGCCCGCCGCCAGCCTTGGCGTTGCGTCCCAGGAACTGGTCGACCATGTGCGTGCGGGTGGCCCGGTCGCGCTTGACCAGGAGGATGCGGTCGAAGTCCAGCAGCGGGTTGGCCAGGGCGATGGTGCGGTAGAGCTTCTGGATATCGGCGGTGGGGGGCTTGCGTTTGGCGGCGCGGTCGGCCTCGATGCGGGCAATGAGGGCCTCGAGCTGTTTCATCTCCGGCGACAGGTCGCGAACTCCCGGTCCGGCGGACACATCCGCCAGCAGGGCCCGCGTCCGCCGCACCAGCAGGTCCGCCTCGTCCCGGTCGGACGGCTGCGGATACATCTCCGGCCGAACCGCCTCCGCGAACCGCTGTGCGTCGCCTGCCTGTGACTTGGACTTGGATCCTGCCCAGGCGGACTCGGACGTCCATACGCCCGCCGCCCAGATCGCCACCATGACCGCACTCCATCGCCACATACGCAACCTCTTTCGTGTTGAAAGAGAATGTTTGCCCCTCTCCCGTCAGTTCTCGTGCTTCAGTGTTCAACGTTGCAGCCGGGGGGTCCTTGCACGGACGGTCCGGGACCGGTCGTCACTTCCGCCTGGCGATCTCAGAATGCCTGCTGCAGCGGGCGACGACCTCGGAATGCTCCCCGACCAGATCATGCCGCTCGCGGATGTCATTGTCCAGATCGCAGGGGCGGCACTTGTCCTTCCCCGCCGGATGTGTTCCCGCTGAGCTTCAATTCGTTTCACAGCCTGCTGTCGCTGGCGGCGGGCGCGGACGCACCCGCCACAAACTCAAGGATACCGCCCCGCCTTGGCGGCTGCAACTCTCGGGTGGGAAAAGGCCAAGGGCGTAGAACCGGACTCCGCCGCGCCCCGCCCTGTTCCTGCCCGCCAGCAGACCGGCGGGCGGGCGATCCTGCTGTGAGGTCCGATTCGTCCGTCACAAACAGGTGTCGTGCCACAGCGATTATGACACCCCTTAACGCCACAGCGATTATGTCATCCCTGCCGGGTATGATGCCTCCCCCCATGGAGGCATCGCGTGATCGCTCAGGAGTGTACGTTAACCGTGGCGCA
>JAKJER010000058.1 GCA_022705325.1 Planctomycetota bacterium
GGGGCCATCCACGCCGACGTCCCCAACACCGCCAATCGCGAGGTCGCCCGCGCCCTGGACTACGACGTTTCCGGACTGGGCAACGACACGATCTACGTCAGCGGACTGATCCGCTTCCCCGACCCGGGCGCCGCCAACAACGGCGGGTTCGCCATGATCAAGCTGGTGGACACCGACGGCTCGGGGCTCAACAACGAGGACTTCGGCATCCAGTTCGGCGTCAACCAGGGCGACATCCGCATCCGTGCCCGCCAGAGCAGCACGATCGTCGGCAAGGACTTCACCGTCCAGGAAGGCTACGTCCCGGGCCAGGACTACCTGTTCGTGATCAAGTCCGAGATCAACGCCGTCGGAGGCTGGCAGGACCGCACGTCGGTGTGGCTGAGCCCGGCCGACCTGTCCAGCGAGGCGGCGGCAGGCACGCCCCAGATCAGCAACCTGCTGCTGGGCAACGTCAACCAGGTGGGCACTCAGGCCTGGGACCATCTGCGGCTGCGGACGGTGAACTTCAACGCGGGCGGCTCGGTGATCTTCGACGAGATCCGCATGGGCGCCACCTGGGAATCGGTCGTGCCCAGCCAGGCCGTCACGCCCCAGGGCACGCGCGCGTACGAACCGTTCGACTACGGGCAGAACCAGAACGTGAACCCCGGCCCCCTGAACGGCGGCAGCGGCTGGGGCGGACCGTGGGTGCCTCTGGCCAATACGGGCACCTTCCAGACCCAGTTGCCCCCCGACGGCGAGATGCGGTTCTCCGGGCCCGGCGTGGACTTCAACGGCGGCGAGCGGGCCATCCGCGTGCGCGGCTTCGGCGGCGCCGACTCGCGGTCCATCACCCGCAACCTGGCCTCGCCCATCTCCGACCCGGAGGTGTGGATGAGCTTCCTGCTCCGCTGGGACGCGGCCGCGTCGGCCGCCGATGGCGACTTCGTGAGCGTGGGATTCGGGCCCGACCTGGCCATGGGCGTCAAGGCCGACGAGGGCGGCGGGGGGAGCCGGGACTTCTTCGTTCGCATGGACGGCGGCCTGGAGGACTACGCCGGCGAGCTGGTCGAGGGCAGCGACTACTTCCTGGTCGGACGCCTGCGCAAGAGCGACCCGTCCGGCGAGTACGACTCCTTCGACCTGTGGATCAACCCCGGCGTGATCGACCTGAACCGCCCCGACGCCACCAGCTTCGGTCTCTCGGGACTGAGCGACCTGTCGATGCTGGAGATCCGCCAGGCGTTCCTGGAGAACAACGAGTACGTCTGGCTCGACGAGATCCGCATTGGCGCGACGTTCTTCGACGTGGCCCCCGTTCCCGAGCCGCTTACGCTGGCCCTGCTGGGCCTGGCCGGCACGGGCCTGGGCGGCTACCTCCGCCGCAGACGATAAGCCCGGGCGCTCGCCTTCGGCGGGCAGGTTCCGCGCCGTCGGCGCGTATGGCAGGACCCCGGGGCACGGCGCCCGCCGCCCCGGACTGCGGGCGGGTCCGCTTGCGCCGGCGGGATCGGTCCTTCCGATAGCCCATATCCTCCCGGCGATCCTTCGTGTACAATGCCCACGCGGAACCGGTGCGGCCCGCGCCTATGGGCGCACCGGCCATTGGGCGCTCCGGGCCGCCGGGGCCTGGGAATCGGAAAGGGCGCGTGGATGCACATACTGGCCGGCGAGTTCAAGGGCAGGGCGCTGCTGTCGCCGCCCGCGCACAGCCAGACTCGGCCGGTCACGGGCCTGGTCAAGAAGTCGCTGTTCGACATGCTCATGCCCGTCCTGGAAGGCGCCCGTGCGGTGGACCTGTATTGCGGCACGGGCACGATGGGCCTGGAAGCGCTGTCGCGCGGGGCGGCGTTCTGCGCCTTCGCCGAACGCGACCGAGGCGTGGTCGACCGGCTCAGGCGGAACATCCAGGCCTGCCGCGTCGACGACCGCAGCCGGGTCTGGAGCGGCGACCTCCACCGCCGCCTGCGACATTGGCTGGGCGAACTCGATGCCCCGCTCGACCTGGCCTTCGTCGATCCGCCCTACGCCGAGAGCCGCCAGTGGGACTGGCGACAGGCGGCCGAGCGGGTCTTCCAGCCGGTGGCGGACCACCTGGCCGACGAGGGCTTGCTGGTCCTGCGGCTGGGCGACCGGGCCCTCCCGCCCGAGGAACTGGCCGGCCTGAGCCCCCTCCGCGTGCGACACTACGGAAAGATGACCGTCGCCCTGCTGGGCAAGGCGTCGCAGGGTCACTTCCGTGATCCATGCAATACGCACCGCGAATCGACGGATTAACGTAGTAACGATCAGTGGCGCAACCAACCAGCGAGTGAACGTGATGGCGGTTTCACCCTACAAGTACTTCGAGCCCGACCGGATGGGGCGGCTGCGCAACCTCAACCTGCTGGCCCGTCAGGCGGTCGAAGGCTTCATCACCGGTCTCCACCGCAGCCCGCACAAGGGATTCTCGGTCGAGTTCACCGAGCACCGCGAATATACCTCCGGCGACGACATCCGCCACCTCGACTGGGTCGCCTACGCCCGCAGCGACCGCTACTACATCAAGCAGTACGAGCAGGAGACCAACCTCCGCTGCTACATCCTGCTGGACTGCAGCGCCTCCATGAACTACCGATACGGCGCGGGAATGACCAAGTTCGATTACGGCTGCTACCTCACCGCCTGCCTGGCTTACCTGATGAGCCGCCAGCAGGACATGGTGGGCGTGGTGGCCTTCGACGAGAAGGTCCGCTTTCACATCCCGCCAGGCTCGACGCCCGCCCACCTGGACCGCGTCTTCCGCCGCCTCGAGGAGACCCGCCCCTCCAACAAGACCGCCGTCGCCTCGACCTTCCACGAATTGGCGGCCACCATCGCCAAGCGCGGACTCATCGTCATCATCTCCGACCTCTACGACGATCCCGACGAGATCGCCAAGGCCTTCCAGCACTTCGTCTGGAAGCGCCACCAGCTCCTGGTCCTGCACGTGATGGACCCGGCCGAGCTGGACTTCCCGTTCAAGAAGATCCTCTCCTTCGTGGACATGGAGACCGACGAGAAGCTCCAGGTGGACCCGCGATCGGTCCGCGACGCCTACGTGGAAGAGGTGACGGCCTTCATCGAGAAGTACCGCAAGGAATGCGGCGACCGGTCGATCGACTACGTGCTCACCCGCACCGACACGCCCTATGACCGGATGCTGCTGAACTACCTCGCCCGGAGAAAGGCGGCGATGCGATGACCGCCCTTGCTTTCGGTTTCGCCACGCCGCTGCTGCTGTTGGGCCTGCTGGCCACGGTCATCCCCTTCATCCTCCACCTGCTCTCGAGCGTCAAGGCCCAGGAGGTCTTCTTCCCCACGCTGCGGTTCCTCAAGCGCAGCATGGAAAAGACCGCCCGCCGGCGCCGCATTCAGAACTGGCTGCTGCTGTTGCTGCGGGCCGGGCTGCTGGCCCTGCTGGCGTTCGCCGTCAGCGAGCCCCTCACCAAGACCGCCGGAAGCTGGTTCTCCGGGCAGCGATACGCCGCCGTGGTCATCCTGGACAACTCGATGTCGATGGCGGCTATGTCCGGCTCGTCCAGCCGCTTCAGCCAGGCCCGCGATCAGGCCGCCAGCCTGCTGTCGGGCGAGAACATGCCCACCATGGCCGCCCTCATCACCACCAACGGCGGGTGGGTCTCGCCCGAAATGACCGCCGAGCTCGAACCGCTCCGCGAGCAGATCACCCGCAGCAACATCGGCGCGGGCGCGGCGGCCATCCTCCGCCCCGTCCAGGACGCCCTGGACATGCTCGAAAAGCAGACCCTGCCCCGCAGGGCCATCTACATCTTCAGCGACTTGCAGGTGCTGAGCTTCGAGCAGATGGTGCTGGCCCAGGATCTGGCCAGGGCCAAGGACGTCCACCTGCTGGTGGTCAATACCGGGTCGGGATCCGTCGACAACGTGGGCATCACCGACCTGGAGGTCATCGGGCAGCGGGTGGTGAACTCGCTGCTGGAGTTCAAGGTCACGCTGACCAACTCGTCGGCCATCGACAAGACCGTCGACGTGGGCCTGCGCGTGGGCGGGCAGGCGGTCGGGGCGAAGATCTCCAAGTCGTTGGCCCGCTCCGGCGAGGCCGGCAGCAGCGCCACCCTCACCTTCCGCCATCGCTTCACCAGTTCCGGCCCGGCGAGCGGCGAGATCTACATCGAACAAGGCGACCAACTCGCCCAGGACAACGTCCGCCGCTTCTGCCTCCGCATCGGCGGGCGCGTCAAGGTGCTGGTGGTCCGCGGCTACAGCGACCCCGCCGACTCGCCCAGCATGGACCCGGCGATGGCCCTGTTGGCCGCCCTCGACCCGTACGCCGGCGCGGGCGACGCCCCGCCCTGGCCCATCCAGGCCAGTGTTATCGAGGCCGACAACTTCGCCTCCACCAGCCTGGCCGGAATGGACGCCGTCTACTTCTGCGAAATGCCCGCTTTCAGCGCCGACCAGGCCAAGGCCGTCGCCGGCTTCGTCCAGGAGGGGCGGACGGCCTGCTTCTTCCTCGGGCCCAACTGCAACGCCAACAACTACAACGAGATCCTCCTGGACGGCATCAAGGACGAGGGCGGCCTGCTGCCCGCGCGCATCGGCGAGCCGACCGGCGAGGTCAGCCTCGAGGCCGACGCGTTCACCGTCGACTGGGTCGACGTCTCCCACGACTATTTCAAGGGCCTCATGCAGGAGATGGCCGACTACCTCACCATGCAGGTCCACCGCTACTACAAGCTGACCGCGACGCCCACGCCCGGGCAGACGCTGATCCGCCTGGCCGGCGGCGACCCGCTGGCGGTGACCAAGCGCTTCGGGCGCGGACGAGTGCTGATGTTCGCCTCCACCTGCTCGCCCCGCTGGGGCAGCATCTACGTCGCGCCGGTCTTCCTGCCCATGGTGCACCGCGCCAGCCTCCTGGCCCGCGTCAGCCAGCGCGGCGACGACATGTTCCTGGCCGGAAGCCCGGCGATCATCTGGCCCGAGGGCCTGCCCAACACCGACCCGCTCAACATCCAGGTCACGCTCCCCCTGGACGCGCCCAACCCGGGCGCCGTCGTCAGCGTCCCCGTCCGCCGCACCACCGAAGGCGCCATGGCCCGATTCGAGCAGACCACCGCCCTGGGCGTGTACAAGTGGAAGCTGATTGCCGACCGGCCCCTCGACGACACCCCGGCCGGGCAGTTCGTCGTCAACGGCGACGGGCGCGAGAGCAACCTGGCCTCGTACACGGCTGAGGCGTTCACCGCCGCCATGCAGCGGGCCCCGCGCAACCTTCAGAACGTCCACGTCGCCGCCAACCTCGACGCCGTGAACGAGGCCGCCTCGCTGGCGGCCGAAGGGCACAACTGGTGGGACTTCGCGGCGATCTTCGCCATCCTCTTCCTGGTGCTGGAGGCCCTGGTCGCCAACCGCGGCAAGGCCAAGGTCGAAGAGGCGATCCCGGATCATCTGAATCCGAAGATGGCGGCATAGGCCCGCTTGCTCCCTGGTTCTTCCTTGACCGGCCGTACCGCTTTCCTCTACAATATCCGGGCTGGGAACATCCTCACTTTTCGCAGTCCTTATACGGGGAGGGATTGCTGAGTAAATCGTGTTGTTCTTTTGAGAGAGGCGGTGTCTACATGACCTTGGGAAAAGGACTGGGCCGGGCGACAACCGCAAAAGAGCCAAGCACTTACACGGCCAGCGTTCTGCGCCGTGAGGGGCGCAGGCTGCTTGAGCCCATCATCGAGTCCCGCAGCCTGGCCATTGCCCGGCGACGGCTGATGCGCCAGGTCCTCAACAGCCACAGCGCGTTGCTGATGCGCCACCGCAAAGCCCCCTCTCACGTGCTGGCCACCTCCCGGGACTGCGCCGGGGCCCTCATCCAGGTACTCCACCGCCACAGCGACTCGTGCAGCGGTTTCAGCGTCGCCCGCGCCCTGTGGGACATCGCCCGGCGGCGCATCCGTCCGGACCTGGGCGAAGGGTTCTACGCCGAGATCATCCATTGGATCCGCGGCCTGGAGGGACGGGCCGAACTCGAGATGCTGATAAACGCCGCGCCGGCGGCCGATCTGACGGGCCGGCCCGCGGCCATCGCCCGCTCGGGCGAGCTGGACGTGCTCTGGGAGAAGGTGCAGAGCAGGATGGACCGCTACGAGGACGGCCTGGGCGAGCAGGCCGTCGAACGCCGCAGCCGCCGTCGCAAGCGCGTGCTTGAGGTTCTGGGCGGCCGGTCAAAGGACTGGGACGATTGGCACTGGCATGTGAACCACCTGGTGATGGACGAGCGGACGCTCAACCGCCTGGTGGATCTGCCGTCCTTGCAGGGGCAGGCCATCCGTCAGGCGCTGGACGGACGGCTGCCGTTCGCCATCACTCCGTACTACGCCTCGCTGATGGACGATCGCCCGTCGGACCGCGACCGGGCGGTCCGCATGCAGGTGCTGCCCCCCACGCGCTACGTTCAGCGGATGCTCGCCTGCCGGGGCGACATGCGCGAGTTCGACTTCATGCGCGAGACCGACACCTCGCCGACGGACCGGATCACGCGGCGATACCCCGCCATCGTGATCCTCAAGCCCTACAATACCTGCCCGCAAATCTGCGTCTACTGCCAGCGAAACTGGGAAATCACCCAGGCCCTGGACCCCGACGCCCAGGCCCCGCGCCAGGAGCTGGAGCGGGCGATACGGTGGATCGCCCGCCACCCGGCCATCCGCGAGGTGCTCATCACCGGGGGCGACCCCATGCTCATGGAGGACGCCGATCTGGGCTGGCTGATCGAGGGCCTCGCGCGGATCGACCACGTGGACCTCATCCGCATCGGCACCCGCACGCCGGTGACGCTGCCCATGCGGATCACGCCGCAGACGGCCGCCCTGCTGGGCTCGTTCCGCCGCCCGGGGCGGCGCGAACTGGTGGTCATGACCCACGTCGAGCACCCCTATGAGATCACGCCCGAGCTGGCCGGCGCCGTCGATCGCCTCCGCCGCCAGGGAATCGGCGTCTACAACCAGCAGGTCTACACGCTGTTCACCTCGCGGCGGTTCGAGACGGCCAAGCTCCGCCTGCTGCTCCGCCGCTGCGGCATCGACCCGTACTACAGCTTCGTGCCCAAGGGCAAGGAAGAGACGGCCGACTACCGCGTGCCCATCGCCCGCCTGCTCCAGGAGCGCAAGGAGGAGGCCAGGCTGCTGCCCGGATCGAGGCGCACCGACGAGATGGTCTACAACGTGCCCGGGCTGGGCAAGAACTACCTTCGGGCCACCCAGCACCGCGACCTGGTCAGCCTGACCCCGGAAGGGCAGCGGGTCTACGAGTTCCACCCCTGGGAAAAGAACATCGTCCAGCGCCACGGATACCTCATGACCGACGTTGCCCTGTTGGACTACCTGAGGCGGCTGGAAGAGTTGGGAGAAGATTCCGCCGATTATGGTAGCATATGGTATTATTTCTGATGCGTCCCTGAGGCGAGCGGCCTTGTCCGGTAACGGTTTGCACGAGGGCATCGCGTGTACCTGAAGTTCTTCAACCTGAAGGATTTTCCCTTCGCGGTCGGCGCCGACCCGCGGTTCTTCTACGAGTCGGGGATCCACGCCGAGGCGCTGGCCAACATGCAGTACGTGGTCGAGCAGCGAAAGGGCATGGTGGTCATCACCGGCGAGGTGGGCGCGGGAAAGACGTTCCTCAGCAACATCCTGGCCGGTCGGCTGGAACGCGTCGCCCAGGTGGTCATGGTCACCCATCCGCCCGATTCGGCCAAGCAGCTCCTGCGGGCGGTCGCCGAGGGTCTGGACATCAAGACCACCCGCATCGACGACAAGCTCGACCTGGTCGCCCAGTTGGAAAAGAGCCTGGAGCGCCTGTACCGGCGGGGCAAGCTGGTCGCCGCCCTGTTCGACGAGGCCCAGGACATGCCCGACGAGGCCCTGGAGCAGATCCGCCTGCTGTGGAACATGGAGCGCGACGCCCACCGCCTGATCCAGGTGGTGCTGGTGGGCCAGCCCCAACTACGCGACCGCCTGCGGCTGGAGAAGTGGGAATCGCTCCGCCAGAGGGTGGTTCTGAGCTACCACCTGGGGCGCCTTTCGCCCCAGGAGACCGCCCGCTACATCCTGCACCGCCGCCAGGTCGCCTCCCAGAACGGCTGCCTGCTGCGCTTCACGCCGCAGGCCCTGGAGCGGATCCACCAGGCCACCCGCGGCATCCCCCGCCTCATCAACATCATCTGCGACAACTGCCTGCTCATCGCCTACGCCAAGAACGCCTTCACCATCAACGACGCCGTCGTCTGCGAGGTCCTGCGGGACATGACCTGCTGGCCCATCCAGACCGCCCCCGCCCAGGCGGAACCCACCGGCGACGCGCTGTGAGCGTCAACGTGTGATCGCACGTCCTGCCGCGCCCGGTCCCACGAACCCCGCTGCCTTCATGCGTCCCGCGGGCCTCGCCGCTCCCGGGAAGACCGTCGAGATTCTCGCCATATCCGCGCTATGATTCTCGTTAGTAGGGGGGTTTGTTCACCGGCCGACCGGCCCCTGACGGAAAGGAATCGACGAGACGATGCGACGGACAGCACTGGCAATGATCGGTTTGGCCCTCCTGCTGTCATCCGGCTGCGGCACGCGCCGCACCACCGACACCCCCCGCACCGCCAGCGAGCAGATGCTGGTGGCGGCTGCGGTGTCCCGGGCGGTGGAGCAGTTGGACTTTGCGCCCATGAAGGACCTGAAAGTCTTCGTTAACGATACGCTGGTCGACCGCGTGGACAAGACCTACGTCGTCGCCTCGGTGCGGGCGGCCGCCTGGCGGGCCGGCGGCATCGTGGTGGAGAAGGCGGAAGAGGCCGACTTTGTCATCGAGCTGCGCAGCGGGGCGGTAGGCTTGGACAAGACGGAGTACATCTTCGGCGTGCCCGCCTCCCAGATCCCCGGTCCGTTCGGCGGGGCATCCATCCCGGAGGTGGCCCTGTTCAAGTCGGTCCAGCAGGAAGGTGGAAGCTGGCTGGCCTTTGTGGTCTATCGGCGAGCCGATCGCGCCTTCCAGTACTCGACCGGCCCAGCTTTCGGCTGGTCGCGCCAGCGGGCGTGGTGGTTGTTCGGCGCCGGGCCGAGCATCGTGGACGATCTGACGGAGGTGGAGAAGCACGCGGCGACCCAGCCGGCCGGGCCGCTCAAACCCCTGCCCCCGCCGGCCACCCAACCCCCCACCCGGCCGTCCGTCGCGCCTTCGCCCGAGCCGGCCACTCAGCCCGCTCGCCCGCGCAGGTCCCGCCGGACGTGACGTCGTCCGCGGCGCTATCGCTTTTTCGACCTGCTGGAACGCGTGTAGAGCATCAGCAGGACGAACAGCACGCCCACGCAGACGGCCTTCCAGGCGATCAGCCAGTCGGTCATCGAACCTGCCCACGCCTCCACAACGTCGGTGACCCCGAACACGCCAAACGTGATCCCCGCGGCGAGCTTCATCCGCCGCCAGGACGGGCGACGCAGGGAAACGAAGAACGCCGCTCCGATGGACATCCACAGCAACGCCTCGATCAGGTTGCCGATCTGGCCCAAATCCATGGTTGTTCCTTATCGGGCTCGCCGTCCGGGCGAGCAACACCATACCTGCCCGCCGCTCCCGCGGCAACAGCGGTGGTTGCATTACAGCCGCGGGCGGCTATGCTGGTGATTCGCGAAAAGAGGGCACACGTGATGAAGTCGATCAGAGCGGCATGGCGGCCAAGGATTCTGCTGGTGGTGGTTGCGTTGGCGGCTGCGCCGATCCGGGCGGCAGACTCTCCGCCCGCGCCCACGAGTCTGCCTGGCTGGTCGGCGGCTTGCTCCCGCGGGCAGGGGCGCTTGCTGTTGCTGGACAACACCGGCGGGGGCAAGGAACTGGGCCAGACGCTCGCCCGGGCACTGGCGGGGCGGGCAGCGGCGCCGGCCGCCCAGCTGAGCGTGGAGGTTCGCACCCCGGCTAACGCCGCGCTGGCGGCTCTGCGGGCCGTTCGCGACAAGCTTCCCCCGGCCGACCTCGTCGTGGTGCATCTGGCGCCGACCGGCCCGGGCACTCGTCAGGGATTGGACGATTACGCCGCGTCCTGTGTGCATCTGGCCCGCGAGCTGGCCCGTTCGGGCGGCGACGTCCTGCTGCTGGCGCCTTCGGCGTGCGGTTCCTGGGCGACGCCGGAGGTGTGTGCCGCCTTGCGGACGGCACTGGAGGAGGACTCGTTGTCGGCGGTGGTGGCGGGCGCGGACGAGGTCCTCGCCGACGGCGCAGCCAACAAGGGCCAGGCCGCCAACCTGCTGCTGGGCGCGACGGCGGAGTGGACCACCCGCGGTCTGGCAGCCCGCCTGACGGTGGGGAGCAAGCCGGGCCAGGCCCAGCGCGGATCGCTGACGGTGCGGGCGTTCGCCCAGGCGACAGTCGAGCCGGCCGGGCTGCTGGAGTTCGACCTGGCCCCGGGGAAGACGGAGAGTTTCCCGCTGTTGCTGCCCGCGTTTCGGCGGCCTGACGTGGCCGTGAGCGACGCCCGGCTGCGGGGAGCCGTGGCGGACGGGCCGCTGGACCTGCTGGTGCGGTGCGGCGCGGGCGGGGGCGAGCGACACGTGCGGGCGTACTTCGACCCGTTGATGGTTTGGGCCCAGCGGTCGCGGGAGGTGATCTCGCAGTACCGCCTTCCGCTTCACCTGCGGGTGCGAAACGCGCGGGCGGCGCCGCTGATGGCGGAGGTCAAGGCGATGCTGCCGGGCTGGGCGACGGTCCGGCCGGTGCGGGAGATGCTGGCCCTGCCGGCTCGTTCCACCACGAGCAGCCCGCCGCTTCAGATGCCGTTGCCGGCGGCGGCGATCGGCGGGCCCGTGCAAGTGGTGGTCGAGTTGTGCGGCCAGGGCTGCAACCCGGTTCATGCGCTGGCGGAGGCCGACCTGCTGCGGGCCGGGCAGTGCGCGAACCTCGAGCGGGCGGCGGTGGACGGTGAACTGGGCGAGTGGGACGGGCGGCTGTTTGCCCGCCTGGCCGGCCCGCGCGAGTCGTCGCGGCGGCTGGAGTTCACCACCGGATGGGACGCGGACCACGTGTACGTGGCCGTGCGGGCCGGCGGCGCCGAGCCGGCAGGCCAGAAGCTGGGCCTGGTAATCGACGCCCGGGCGGGGCGGCGCCTGGGGACGCCTGGCGGGGGAGTATACGTTCATGTGGTGCTGGAGGCCGACGGCGCGGTGCGGGCGATCCGGCCGGGCAGTGAAGAGAAGCTCCCCGTTGGCGGCGCCTGGAAAGGCGACGAGCAGGGCTGGCGGCTGGAACTGGCCCTGCCGCGAACGCTGCTGGGTGCGCCCGCCTGGAGCGAGCAGGAGACGGACATCGGCTTCAACCTGGCCTGGCTGGCGGACTCGCCCGACGCCGCCACGCTCATCTGGTCGGGCGGCGGAGAGGAAGGTTCCAGCCGTGCGTGCGGGCTGCTGCGGCGCAGCACCTCGCTGACGGTTCGTCCGTCCCTTCGGGAGCTGCCCCTGCTGGTGCGATGGCGGTAGGTTCGCAGTGCCGCCGCAAGGCGGTTCTGAATGGACGCGGGAGGTGCTCTTGAGACGCCCTTACGGGCGCACTACGAGCGCCTTGGAGGCGGGGGCAGGCCGGCTTCGCGACAGAGCTTGGCGGCGTCCGCGCGGCGGACGTAGTCGACGAGGTTCCTCCAGAAGGGCAGAAAGCCGAAGTCCTCGCTGAGCATCTCGTTGACGGCCTCGTCCTTGCTCCAGCCGTCGACGCAAATGCGGTAGATGGCGATGGCGACGCCGGCGCGGTCGCCGCCGCGCTTGCAGTGGACGTAGAACGGGCCGTGAGCGGGGTTCTTGACCACCTGGAGGAAGCGGATCATCTCATCGTCGATCCGACCCTCCCAGGCGCTGAGGGGGATTCGGACGTAGCTCATGCCCAGTTCGCGGACAGCCCGCGAGTCGTCATGGAAGGCCCGCAGGCTGATGATGGTGCGAATGCCAAGCTGGTCGCGGAGATTGAGCCGCCCCTGGGCGGTCGGCCTGGCGCCGCGGTAGAGGTGCGGATGCACCCGGTAGGTGCGGTCGGCCCCTTCCACGTGGACGCGCCTGGACCAGTGCCCCGGAAACCCTGCTCCCGTGCCGTTGTCCGCGTACATGCCCGCCTGGCAGCCGCCCACGGCGAGAAGGGCGGGGGTCAGGCAGACAACGCAACGAAGCCGTCTCAATGACATTCGCAAGGATGGGCTGCCGGCGGTCATGGTGTGGACGGCATGCTTTGGCTCGTCGCGCCCGCCAGGCCCGCCTTCTGGCGCAGCGCGTCGACGTCCAGCTTCTCCAGGAACTCCACGAGGTTCTCGAAGTTGACGTGGAAGCCAAAGCCTCCGCGGGTCATCTCCAGGATGGCCTCGCCCTTGGGCCATTTCTCGATGGCGATACGGTAGGCGGCGCACATGGTGCCCGTACGATCGGCGCCGTGACGGCAATGGACGAAGACCGGCTGGCGGGCTGGGTCGGCCGCCACCTTCAGGAACGCGGCGACGTTCTCCAGCTTGAGGTCCCACGCATCGCTGCTGAGATGCACGGGCTCCAGTCCCGCCTGGCGTGCGGTCTCATCATTGGAGGTGCTCTCGCGCAGGCACACGACCGTCTTCACGCCCATCGCCTTGAGCGTCGCGTAGCCTTCCTCGGTCGGCTGGGCGCCGCGGTAGAGCGCGTCGCTGACCTTGTGCAGGTTCGGCAGGCCGGGCTTGTCCAGCCGCTGTGCCCACGGGCGGGCCGTCAGCGAGAACAGCGCCTCGCTGCGGCGGGTATTGGCCTGGAAAGGCTTGCCGTAGCGGCGGATCAGCAGGTACGTGGAGGCCGACCCGGCCAGCGAACCCATCACGAATGCCAGTGCGTAGGACAGGATCTTCTTGCTCATAGTTGCCTCGCGGGCATTCTACCGCGCGGAGGCGGCCGTGGAAACCCGCGGGGAACCCGCGATGGCGCCAACGAACTCTTTGACCTCGCCCGCGGGGGGCATATAATCCACGCTTTGTGAAGGGCTGTACCGTATGCGGATCATGGTCAATGGACAGTGGCGGGAGCAGGGCGAGTCGATCAACGTGGCCGACCTGCTGGCCTCGTTGCAGTTGGAGCCGCGCCGGGTGGCCGTCGAGCGGAACCGTCAGATCGTCCGCCGCGCGGATTTCGCCAGCACCCAACTGGCCGACCAGGACGAACTGGAGATCGTGACGCTCGTTGGGGGAGGATGAGCATGGAACGAAAGTGGCTGAAGCGGCTGGCCTGGGCGGGGGCGACCCTCCCGATCCTGTTCGGGGCGGGCTTCACCTCCGACAGCAGCAAGTACCCGGGCTCGGGAAGCGCCGCCGCCGGGCTGTTTGTGCTGGCCGGGCTGTGCATGGTGGCCCTGGCGATCCTGGCCGCGACGGACCAGCGGCCACCAGCGACCGACGCCGCCAGCGCGGCCGGACGGAAGGACGAGTGCGATGTCGATGATTGAGAAATTTCGGATCGGCGGGTTCGAGTTCACCAGCCGGCTGTTCGTGGGCACGGGCAAGTACAAGACGTTCGAGCTGATGCGCGACGCCCTGGCCGCCAGCGGCTGCGAGGTGGTCACGGTGGCGGTGCGGCGCGAGCGGCTGGTGGACGCCGGCGGACGGAACATCCTGGACTTCATCGATCCCGGGAAGTACACGCTGCTGCCCAACACGGCCGGCTGCTTCAGCGCCGACGACGCCATCCGCACCGCCCGCCTGGGGCGCGAACTGCTGGAGGGGCTGGAGAACCCCGGCGCCGCCTGGGTCAAGCTGGAGGTCCTGGGCGACCGCAAGACGCTCCTGCCCGACCCGGTGGGCACGCTGGAGGCCCTGAAGGTGCTCCAAGCCGAAGGCTTCACCGTGCTGTGCTACACCAGCGACGATCCCGTAATGGCCCAGCGGCTCAAGGACGCCGGGGCGGCCTCGGTGATGCCCGCGGGCAGCCCCATCGGCAGCGGGCAGGGCGTGCTCAACCCGTGGAACATCCGCATCATCCTGGAGCAGCTCAAGGCCAACGACCCGGACTATCCCGTAATCGTCGACGCGGGCGTGGGCACCGCAAGCGACGTCACCATTGCTATGGAACTCGGGGCCGACGGCGTGCTGCTGAACACCGGCATCGCCGGCTCGGCCGACGCGGTGCAGATGGCCCACGCGATGCGCCTGGCGATCGAGGCGGGCTACCTGGCCCGGCGAAGCGGGCGCATCCCGCGCAAGCTCTACGCCACCGCCTCCAGCCCCGTCGAGGGCGTCATCGGGACCAAGGATTGAATTGCGGATTGCTGAAAGATCACAACTGACAACCAATAACTGATGACTGAATGAAAGACCGGCGCTCCAAGATCTGTACGTGGATTATCCTGCTCGGCCTGGCCAACTTCGCCGTGTATGTGGCCCTGTACGCCTATTTCTACGGCGAAGCGGTCAACGGGCGGGTCGTGAAGGTCCCCGACGGCAGCGAGCGGTACTTCCTCCAGTCCGGCAAGGAAGTCTCGCGGGCGGTGTTCATCTACAGCGGCGCCCACTCGATCTCCATCTGGCCGACGGTGGCGGCGATCATGCTGGCGATGCTGACGCTGGCCAAGGACCGCATCGCCTCGGCCGTGCACTCCACCGTCACCCGCGGACGGACCACGTTCACCGTTCTGGCCATCGTCATCGCCATCATCACCGGCTTCATGACGTTCGTGTTCACCCACCAGTTCGTCGAGCGGCTGCGGCACCCGGTGGCTCATTGCCCGGCCGCCCCGGCCCTTGACGCCCCCCAGCCGGCGGAGGGGGCCCGGCCGGGCGGCCCGGCCGGTGCATGAGCCTGGACGTCGACGACATCCTCGGCCCGGGCGGGCTGGTCGCCCGGAACCTCGACGGCTACGAGGCCCGCAGCGAGCAGATCGAGATGGCCCACGCGGTCGATGCCGCGTTCAACGACAACGAGCACCTGCTGGCCGAGGCGGGCACGGGCGTGGGCAAGAGCTTCGCCTACCTCGTTCCGGCGATCCTCCAGGCCACGCGCGCCGACGGTCCGCGCCGCGTGATCATCTCCACCTACACGATCGCCTTGCAGGAGCAGTTGATCGGCAAGGACCTGCCCTTCCTGGCCCGCGTGGTCCCGCTGAAGTTCCGGGCCGAGTTGGGAAAGGGGCGCAACAACTACCTGTGCATGCGCCGCCTGGTGGGCGCCATCGCCGCCCGCGACAAGCTCTTCACCAGCGAGGAGGAACTTGACCAGCTCCAGGCCCTGGCCGACTGGGCTGCCCAGACCGAGTTCGGATCGCTCCAGGACGTGGACTTCGGCGTGTCGGCCTCCGTGTGGGAGAAGGTCCGCGCGGAGTCCGGCATGTGTCGCTCCGGCCAGTGCGCGCACTACGGCACGTGCCACTTCCAGGCCGCCCGCCAGCGGATGGCCCAGGCGGATATCCTGGTGGTCAACCACGCCCTGTTCTTCAGCGACCTGGCCATTCAGGACCCCGCCCCCAGGCTGCTGGGCGGCTACGACCTGGTCGTGCTGGACGAGGCCCACACCGTCGAGCAGGTCGCCAGCGACCACTTCGGGCACTCGGTCTCCTCCAGCCGGGTGCAGTTTCTGCTGCACGAGTTGTACGAGGACCGCAACGACCGCGGCCAGCTCGCGCTGCTGCGCGACCTGAACCCGGACCCGGCCGACAAGGCCATCGCGTGCGTCAACGCCGCCTCCGACGCGGCCGGGGAGTTCTTCCGCCTGCTGGGCGAGCTGGGCGAGCCGGACGTGGCCCGCAACGGGCGCATCCGCCGAGCGGACGTGGTCCCCAACCGCCTCTCGCCCGCGCTGAAGGACGTGTCGGCGTCGCTTCGCCCCCTGCTGCGCAAGCAGGACCGCGACGAGATCAGCGAGCTATTCGTCCTGGGCCAGCGGTGCGAGGAGCTGGCGGGCGAGATCGATGCCCTGATCTCCCAGACCGTCGACACGCACGCCTACTGGGTGGACAAGCGCACCGTCCGCGGACGGACGGCCGTGTCGCTGGCCTCGGCGCCGATCGACGTCTCGCCCGTGCTTCGCACCCTGATGTTCGAGGGCGCCAAGTCCGTCGTCCTGACCAGCGCCACGCTGGCCACCGCCCGCGGCAGCCAGCACGGCTTCGACTACATCCGCAGGCGACTGGGGCTGGACGACGGGCAGGAGGTGCTCCTGGCCAGCCCGTTCGACTACCGCCGCCAGGCCCGCCTGTACGTCGAGACCCGCCTGGGCGACCCCAACGACCTCCGCGCGTTCGTGCCGCCCGCCGCACGCGCCATCGAGCACTACGTCGAGAAGACCCAGGGGCGGTGCTTCGTCCTGTTCACCAGCTACGCCATGCTTCAGGCCGTCGAGCGCGAGCTGATCGGCTTCTGCGAGAACGGGCGCTACCATCTGCTGGCCCAGGGCCAGGCCATGCCGCGCGGGCGGATGCTCGAGGTCTTCCGCAAGAAGTCGCGATCCATCCTGCTGGGGACGATGAGCTTCTGGCAGGGGGTGGACGTGGCCGGCGAGGCGCTGTCGAACGTGATCATCACCAAGCTGCCCTTTGCCGTGCCCGACAACCCGATCATCGAGGCCCGCATCGACGCCATCCGCAGCGCGGGGGGCAACCCGTTCGGGGAGTACCAGCTCCCCGAGGCGGTCATCCGATTCAAGCAGGGCTTCGGACGGCTGATCCGCAGCCAGAGCGACACCGGCATCGTCGTCGTGCTGGACCATCGCATCGTGTCCAAGCCCTACGGCCGCCAGTTCATCCGCGCCCTGCCCGACATCGAGGTGGTGCGGGACGAGTTCTCCAAGGGGCGATAACGTGCCGTGCTTCAGGAACAGGCGTGCAGATACACTGCGTCAAGGGCACGTTCCGCCACGGGAACGTTCAGGGTGAAATCAGGCGGACTGATGGGAAGTACTTGGCAAAGCGCCGGGGGTCGCGCGTCAGGAGCGGCAGGCCCGCGACGGCGGCATGGGCGCCGATGAAGAAGTCGGGCAGGGGGGCCGTCTTCGCCCCGCCTTGCCGCCGGTATCGCAGATAGCATTTTCCTGCCAGAAAGGCCGCTTCCTTCGGCAACGGATGGCACTCTATGGTTGCAGAGGTCAGCACGGCCTCCAGAACCTCAATGCGGGCAAACCGGATCGAAATCTCCGCGTAGATGAACGGATTGATGATCAGAGAGCCCTGGTCCGCCTGATTCGCAAGCGCACTCGATGACCACGAGACCCATTGAGGGTCATTGGTGAACAGGTCCAGCAGTACGCAGGAATCGACAAGCGTCGCCATCAGTTCTCGCCCCGGGTGAGAGCCATGATCTCATCCGTGGTCATCTGGACGCTCCCCTTGCCGCGAAGACGGGCCACCAGCCGCTGCCCCCGGCTCCTGCCGCGCACCTTGCGAATCAGCACCCGCCCGGGCTTGTCGCGCACGAACTCGACTTCGCTGCCGGGCAGCAGGCCTTCCCGTTCCCGAATCTCGCGAGGGATCGTCACCTGTCCTTTGCTCGTTACCTTCATCCGCGGCTCCTGTAATACTCTTACCTGTAAGAATTATACCACAGGCCCCGTCCCTCGGCCAGCCGCTTCAACCTTGCCCCCTTGTGGCCGCTTGGCGGACACGCCCGCGTTGCCCCTTGCCTGGCGGACAGCGTGCGGGATAGCCCTCGCGGCTGCGTTAGACTCGCTGTAGACAGGAGCAAGCGCAATGGCTATGAATCGACGCGACGTGTTGAAAGGGGCCCTGGCGGCGGGTGCGGCGGCGGCCTGGCCGGGGGCCGGGCGCGGGGCGGCTGCGACGGACTCCCGCCGGCCCAACATTCTGTACGTCCTGGTCGACCAGTGGCGGACGTTTGCCACCGGCTATGCGGGCGATCCGAACGCCAGGACGCCCCATCTCGACCGCCTCCAGTCGCAGAGCGTCGACTTCCGAAACGCCGTCTCGGTCTGTCCCGTCTGTACCCCGTACCGCGCCGCCCTGATGACCGGCCGCTACCCGACCAGCACCGGCATGTTCCTCAACGACCTGTACCTGCCCGAGAGCGAGCTGTGCCTGGCCGAGGTCTTCCGCTCGGGCGGCTACCGCACGGGCTACATCGGCAAGTGGCACCTCGACGGGCACGGGCGAAAGGAGTTCGTCGCCCCGCCGCGCCGGCAGGGCTGGGAGTACTGGAAGGCGGCGGAGTGCGACCACAACTACAACCATTCGCACTACTACCAGGGCGACAGCGGCGACATCCGCTACTGGGAGGGCTACGACTCGTACGCCCAAACCCGCGACGCCCAGGCGCAGCTCAAGGCCCGCGCGGGCGAGGACAAGCCCTTCTTCCTGATGGTCTCGTACGGCACGCCGCACTTCCCGCACCAGACAGCCCCCAAGGACCTGATCGCCCAGTACCCGCCCGAGAAGATCCAGCTTCGTCCCAACGTCCCCGAGGCGATGCAGGCCCGCGCCCGCAAGGAGTCCAGCGGCTATTACGCCCACTGCGCCGCGCTCGACAAGTGCCTGGGCGACCTGATGGAGACGCTCGAGCAGACGGGACTGGCCAGGAACACCATCGTCGTCTTCACGTCCGACCACGGCGAGATGATGGGCTCGCAGGGCCGCCCGCCCTGCCAGAAGCAGACGCCGTGGGACGAGTCTATCCGCGTGCCCTTCCTGCTCCGCCTGCCGACCGGTGCGGGGGGCGGCGACGCCGGCGGGCGGGTCGTCCAGGCGCCGATCGACACCCCGGACATCCTGCCCACGCTGCTGGGCCTGGCGGGCCTGGACGTGCCCAAGTGCGTTCAGGGCGAGGACCTGTCAGCCCTGGTTCGCGGTACGGGCGGACCGGCCGACCGCGCAGCCCTGGTGATGAACGTCTCCCCGTTCGGGGGCAACCAGAAAGACAAGGAGTTCCGCGGCATCCGCACCGCCCGCTACAGCTACATCCGCTCGCTGGAAGGCGCGTGGCTGCTCTACGACAACCAGGTGGACCCGCACCAGATGAACAACCTGGCCGGCCGGGCCGAGCACGCCAAGCTCCAGGACGAACTGGAGCGGCAGCTCCAGGCCGAGATGAAGAAGCACAACGTGGACTTCCGCCCCCGTCAAGCGTATCTGGACGAGTGGGGCTACCAGGTCACCCGCACCGGGATCATCGGCTACAGCGACAAACGAGAGAAGGTCCAGAGCCCCAGGCGCAAGATGTAGCGTGCCGGGCTGGGTGTGGTCCCGACGCAATATCGTCGCCGCGCCGTGAGTTTTTCCGAAGGTGACCTGATGACCGTCGCGGAGTACCCGGCGGCCGAGAATTGAATCCATAGGAGAATCCCAATGTCCAGACTGTCCCGCCGCCGATTGTTGCAGATTCCCGCCGCCGCCGCGGCTGCGTCCGTGCTGGTTCGCTGCCGCCCGGCGCCCGCCATCCTGCGCACCCGCTCGCCCAACTCCGTGCTGAACACCGCCTGCGTCGCCGTCGGCGGGCGCGGCGGGGCCCACGTCGGGCCGGCTTCGTCCGAGCAGATCATCGGCATCTGCGACGTCGACGAAGGGCGCCTCAAGAAGTGCGAGGAGGGCCTCAAGAAGGGCAACAAGATCCCCAAGGGCGTCAAGTGCTACACCGACTACCGCAAGCTCTTCGACGAACTGGGCAAGGAACTCGATGCGGTGTTCGTGGCCACGCCCGACCACAACCACGCCGCCGCCTCCATGCTGGCGCTGAAGAACGGCATCGCCTGCTACACCGAGAAGCCCTGTGCCTGGTCGGTCGCGGAGGCCAAGGCCCTGGCCGAGGCGGCTGCCAAGGCCAAGGTCGCCACGCAGATGGGCAACCAGGGCCACGCCGGCGGCGGGATTCGCAAGGTCGTCGAGTGGATCCGCGACGGCGCGATCGGCGAGGTGAAGGAAGTCTACACCTGGACCAACCGTCCGGTCTGGAACACGCAGGGCACCGCCACGCGCCCCGAGTCCAAGCCGGTGCCCCAGGGCCTGGACTGGGAGAACTGGATCGGCCCGGCCCCCTTCCGCGACTACCACGACGGGCTGCACAGCTTCGCCTGGCGCGGCTGGTTCGACTTCGGCTGCGGCGCCGTCGGCGACATGGGCTGCCACACCTGGGACAACGTGTTCTGGTCGATGAACGCCGACTGGCCCACCGCGGTCGAACTGCTGGAGATCAAGGGCCCCGGCGGGACCGAGACGTTCCCCAAGCAGTCCAACTTCAAGTGGGAGTTCCCCGCCCGAAACGGTCGGGCGGCCTTCACCGCCTACTGGATGTCCGGCGGGATCAAGCCCCCCGTCCCCGAGGAGATGCTCAACGACCCCACCCGCCAGGGCGGCAAGAAGAAGATCGAGATGCCCAAGAGCGGCAACCTGTACATCGGCACCAAGGGCAAGCTGCTGGTGGCCGGCGACTATGCCGACAGCCCGCGGCTGATCCCCGAGACGTCGATGAAGGCCTGGCAGGAAGAGCGCAAGGGCAAGACCTCGTCCAACGCCATCGAGGGTTCGCCCGGGCACCACAAGGAGTTCCTGATGGCCGCCAAGGGCGAGAAGCCCTGGGACTTCCCCAAGAGCAACTTCACCTACGCCGGTCCGCTGACCGAAGTCATGCTGCTGGGCGCGCTGGCCGAGAAGATCGGCAAGGTCGGCTTCCGCATCGAGTGCGACGCCGAGAAGCGCGTCGTCAAAACCCCCGAAGCCGCCGCCCTGGTCGGACGCGAGTATCGCAAAGGATGGTCGCTGTAAGCTCGCACGAGAAGCGTCCCTCTGGGACGACGATGTAACTCACGCGGAAGGCGCTGCCCGCAAGGCAGCGCCTTCCGTGTTCTTGAGGGGGATCACATTCGGTCTTGGCTTTACTTCGCCGGCTGGGTCGTTGGCGGGGCGAGCAGGTCGCGGATCACGTCGGCGCAGGGGTCGCGGAGCGGCTTGGGGGGCGGGGCCGGCCGCTTCTTGCTCGCCGCGGGCTGGGGCGGGGTGTATTCCTCGTGCTCGCGGATGGTCCCGGCCAACTCCTCCAGCCATTTGCGTTTTTGCTCGGCGTCCTGGATCTGGGCGGCCAGGGCCTTGATCCGCTGGGCAAGCTGGGCGGCGGGCTTGGGCGACCGGGCGTTGGCCACGTCGGCCTTCAACTGGGCGGCGACAAGGTCGAGCAGGGGCTGGACCTGCTCGGCCTGGGGAGGAAGCTTCTGGCCGGCCAGTCTGGCCAGTGTGGCTGCGGCGGGGTCGAGCGTGACGGCGCTGCGATGGCCGAGGAAGCACTCGTGTCCGCGGACAAGGGACCAGCAGCCCGAGGCCCATTCGCGGCGATTCTTACGATCGGGGATCCGCTCGGCTGCGGCGTGCAGCGTGGCGGCGATCTGCTGCGCGGATGCCGGTGTGCGTTCGGACTTGAGGTGGGCTTCGAGGGCGGCGCGGGCGTCGGCCAGCAGGGCGTCCAGGCCGGCCGTCGCGAGCTTGTAGTGGGCCAGCGTCGAGGCGTTGTCGCACTTCTGTTCGTTGAGGAAGGCCAGAACGGAGGCAGCCTCGGCGGGTTCCTTGGGCACGGGCAGCTTGGCCAGGGCCGCGAAGAGCTTGTCCCGGACGGTCTGGACGAACAGGCCTCCGGTGGGGCAGCCGGAGCGGTTCACGCCCGCCAGCGAAGCGGCGGCGCTCTTCCAGAACGCGACGGCCTGGCTGGCCGCGCCTGCCTGGGCCAGCCCAGCGTCGATCAGCAGGAAGTTGTAGGGGTTGAGGGCCAGTCCGCTCTGGAGCAGGTCCAGGCCGTGCGCCTGCCGGTCATCCGGCGGGAGCAGACGGTAGAGCCGGAAGGCCAGGTTGGAGTCGAGGCACGCGGGCATCCCGACGTTCACGCCCCAGGCGATGCTCTGGTGGTAGATCATCGGCCGGCGGGGGTGAGTCTCGTCGAAGAACCAAGGCCCGTGCGGGTGCGTCTTGTCGTCGCCGCCGGTGGCGTACTGCCCGCCGTGGCAGCGATAGGTGTCGCTCTTGGCATCATGCGCGAAGAGGATGAGCGCGCAGTGCCCGGGCTGCCCCGCTGTGCAGGCCGGCACGCCCAGCGTGCAGTGGGACCGCACCGAGATGCCCGCCATCGCGCCGCACACCCCGCCGTCCTTCAGCATCATCTGGATGCTGCCGTAGGTGAAGGCGAAAGGCGTCAGCCGCCTGGCCGACTGCATGTCGTACTGCTGGGCGATCGAGCCGATGTACTGCCCGTAGGTCTTGAATTCGCCGCGGTCGCGGAAGGCCAGCCACCGCTCCTCGCGCTCGCGCAGCGGCTGGTTGTTGACCACCAGCAGTGTCAGCGTGGGCCAGGGCGCGTTCAGCGGGTATCGCGGCCACTTGCGCTGCGCCGCAAGCTCGGGGGCGAAGCGGTACTCGTGGTTGCGGATGAGATAGGCGCAGTTCTCGCCCGGCGTCGGCGTGGGGTCGCGCTGGGCCGGCAGGAGCCCCTTGGCCTCGTAGGCCGTGCGGAACAGCTTGAACGCGTTGGCGATGTTCTGCCTGGCCGGGCCGCGCACCATGTCGTGGCTGTTCCAGTGCACGACCTTGTCGCCGCAATCGACGCGGACGTCGCAGCCCCTGGCCTTCATGTACGCGTTGAACTTCTCCTGCAAGTCCTTGCTGGCAATGACGTCGGCGGCGGTGAGCGTGCGCTTCCGCTTCTCCGTTACCGGGACCATCTTCGGCTTGCCCCTGGTCTTGGGCGGCGGGATGGCGACGCCCTTGGCGTCGTACTTCAGCTCAGGGGTCTGCTCCTTTTGGCCGACCACGACATCCTCTTCCACCGTGTGCTCGTTGAGGAAGTTGACGATGTGGTCGTTGAGATCGAGCTTGCGCTTGGGGTCTTGGGTGTTGACGGGCTTTCGCGGATCGCCGCTGATCCGCAGCTTCAGCGCCGGGCGGGGCGAGAGATCAGCCTTGTCCGCCTGGGCAGCGTACACGATGGCGGCCGCCAGCGCGAGCTGGGGATACTTCTTGCGGACGGCCTCTGCGCCAAGGTCCAACTCGAGCGACCGCAACATGAGCAACAGGCTGGCCGGGTCGTGCAGGCCCGCGCCGTAGACCGTGGCCTGGATCAGCGGATCGGACTCGACCCAGGCCAGGAAGTCCGATGGCAAGGTCTTGCCCGCAGTGGAGAGCTTTCGCAAGGCCTCCGCCCTTTCATAGGCGATGAGGGCCTTGCGGACCTCGGGCGTAAACCGGTGCTTGGCGGAGGTCCAGGCGTCGCGGACGGCCTGCAGGCCCGCTCCCCCGGCGGGCGCCGTCACGGCCGGACGCGCCGGCGCGGCAGCCAGGGCAATCGCGGGAGCCAAGAAGACGGGCAGGGCCCAGAACGATCCCTTCCGATGACTCATGTTGAACGTAATCCTCGCCAGACTGCTATCGGACCTTCTTGACCGTGATCGCGACCGTGTCGGGATTGCCCTGCGTCAGCACGGTGATGAGGAACTTGCCCGGCACCTGGCCCATGTGGGTTCGCTGCCCGTCCTTCAGGATGAACAGGGTCAGGTAGTACTTCATCTCCGGATCGAGCTTCGCCTTGGCGCCGATGACGAACTCCTTCTTCGTCTCAACGCCCTTGGCGTGGGCGAAGTCCTTGAACTCCACCAGCTCCACCAGGTCGGCGGACTTGTCGGCGATCATCGGGTGGATCTTGTACAGCCGGATCTCGACGACCTGAGCCTGGATCGAATCCAGCTCCTTGGGCACGGTGAACGTGCCGGTGACCTTGGCGGTCTTGTCCTCCGCCCGGGCCTGCACGCCCGCAAGGCTCAGCACGAGCACGACAATGCCCAGCGACAACAACGTCTGTATCCGCATTCGATTCTCCTTGCCGCCCGGGCCGGGCGGGCCACGGTCAACAGTCGCGCGACGATCCCGCCGCAGGCCCGCACGCGGACGATTATAGCGGATCGGCGCAAGCGTCGCATCTCGCGCCTGGCAGTCAATTCTTGGCTACCAGGTTGGCCAGGGCGGTGCGGATGGTGCGGACCGACCCGCCGCCGGCGGGATGGACGCGGTTGGTCAGGACGATCAGGAAGAGGTTCTTGGCGGGGTCGCAGACGATCGACGTGCCGGTGAAGCCGCTGTGGCAGAAGGCGGCTTTGCTGAAAGAGTCGCCCTTGAGCCAGGCGTAGGAGCTGGACACGTCGAAGCCGTACCCCCGCCCGTGGGCCTGCGGGGTGGTCAGCAGGGCGACCGAGCGGGGCGAGAGCACTCGTCGGCCGGCGGGGCCCAGGCCGTTGTTGAGCAGCGCCTGGCAGTAGCGACCGAGATCGGCCGCGGTGGAGAAGGCGCCCGCGTTGCCCGAGACGCCGCCCATGAGGCGTGCGAGCGGGTCGTGGACCTGGGCGGGGCGATGTTCGCCGCCGCTCAGGGTCGTGCCGGCCAGGCGGGCGTGAGCGGCGGGCGGGGGGTTGAACGCGGTGTCAACCATGCCCAGCGGTGCGAAGAGGTTCTCGCGGGCGAAGCGGTCCATGGGCTGCTGGGAGGCGATCTGGACGATCCGGCTGAGGGTGATGTAGTTGAGGCAGCTGTAGCGGAACTTCTCGCCGGGGGCGCTGAGGGGCTTGAGGGAGCAGATGGTCTTGATGACGGCGTCGGGGCAGACGCTTCCGTGTGCCTTGGCCAGGGGCGCGGCGCTGACGTAGGCGGGCAGGCCGGAATCGTGGGCCAGCAGGTGCCGGATGAGGATGCTCCCCTTGCCCTGAGCGGCGAAGGCGGGCAGATGTTTGGCCACCGGGTCGTCGAGGCTGATCTTGCCCCGCTCGGCCAGCAGGAGCACGCAGGGGGCGGTGGCGACGGGCTTGGTGAGCGAAGCGAGGTCGAAGATGGTGTCGGTCCGCATGGGGCGTTCTTCGGGCTTGACCACCGCTTGCCCGTAGGCCCGGAGGAACAGCAGGCCTTGGCGGTGCCCGACGGCGACGACGGCGCCGGGGATGTGGCCCTTGGCGATCTCGGCGTTGACGACGGCGTCGATGGCGGCTTGGCGATCGGCGGGCAGGCGGTCGGCGGCGTGCGCGGCGCTGCAGGCGAGGGCGGCGAGGAGCAGCGTCAGGGATGTTCGAGTGTGACGCATCTGGAGACAACGATATCTTCAGACGGCGGGCGGGTCAAAGGCGAATAGTCCAACCCCAAGCGGCGCCGCCGAACGGCAAGCCTTTCGATATCGCCCGCACTCGATCGGGGCTTGCCGTTCGGCAGCGTAGAGAACAGTCGCCGTCAGCTACAGGCTACCATTGCTTGGTCAGGGCCAGGCCGACGTGTCCGCGCTCGGCGTCGAGCAGGGGGACGACGTCCATTCCCAGGACCTTCCACTCGTGGTTCTTGGAGACGGCATAGCCGATGGCGTAGCCGATGAGGGCGCCGCTGACGACGTCGGAGAAGTCATGATTCCGGGCGTCCACTCGCTCGTAACCGACGTAGCCGGCGAACAGGAACGCGGGCACGCCGACCCACGGGCCGTAGGATTCGTTGAGGACGGTGGCGAAGGCGAAGGTGCTGGAGGTATGCCCGCTGGGCCAGCCGCACGGGTCGCCGTTGGGCGAGTGGGTGCGGGCGGCGGCCTTGAGCAGCAGGGTGAACGCCCCGTTGATGGACAGGGCGCTGAGCATGGTCTTGGAGGTCTCGTAGAGCTTGGTGTCGCCGAGGTACTGGCTGGCGAAATAGGCCGCCCCGGCCAGGGCAAAGTGCGTCCCGGGGTTGCCTCCCACGTCGCCGATCATGTCGCCGCACTTGCTGAGGTGGTGGCCGTGATAGGCGGTCTGGTGAGCGATGTTGTCGTCGGCGCCGCTGCCGTTGATGGCGATGCCGGCTGCCCCCGCCGCCAGGATCGCCACGATGGAGATGGGCTGGCGGACGATCGACTTGGTGTCGTCCCAGATCATGGGCAGGAGTTCCTTGGCGTCGCGCCCGAGCGAACGGAGGACGTCGCCGGGATAGGCCGGCCCGCGGCGCTCGTCATAGGGCACGTAGGGCAGGGCGTCTTTGGCGCTCTTGGCCGGCGGGCGGGTGGCGGGGGCATCGTCGGCGGGCCTGGTGGCCTGGGCGATCTGCTCACCCAGGGCCAGCCACGTCGGAGAGAGCTGATCGCTGGCGGACCGGGCCTGGCCCTCGGCGGGGCGGGCGAACGTCTCGCCCGCGTCGACGAACTGCGCGTGTCGCAACTGGTAATCGGCCAGAGCCTGGAGGAATGCGGAGCGGGGCCCCGCCTCGCCCGCCGTTGCCGGAGTCCCCACCGATGCCATCGCCGCCATCGCGCACGCCATCATCCATTGCCGCATGGTCATCTCCCGTATCGAACCAAGGCCAAGGATAATCACGCCGCCGCAGAATCACAAGACCCAGGGACCCCTGCACGAAGGGAACGAAAAGGAAAGGGACCGGAGGCGTCTGTCTCCGGTCCCTGCTGAAGATTCCGTACTTCCAGGTCCTATTCCCTGGTCCCTAATCCCTATCGTTATCGCTTCTTCTTGTCCCAGCCCTGGGCCTTGATGATCTTCTGCAACTCGGCCTGGGGGGCGAAGTCGGCGGGCAGGAACTTGAACTTGGTCATGAACTGGAAGGCCGAGAACACCTGCATGATCTCGCCCTTCTTGGACTCCAGCCTGTTGGCCGGGACCTTCTGCACGGACTCGACGTACTGATCGGCCATCTGCTTGACCTTGGCGGCGGCGGCTGGCTGGTTCTCGTACTGGAGCGACTCCATCAGGCGGAGCATCTCGGCCAGCGGGTTGCCGGGGTCACGGCGCTTGACGCTGTCCTCGCGGATGGCGGCGGCGATCTCTTTCTTCTTGGCGGTGGCCGCCTCGGCCGTCAGGTGCCCGTCGGTGCCGCCCTGGCTGACGCGGGGGGGCAGCGGGCGGTACCAGATGTTGCGGAATCGCACCGGGTTGCCGTGGTCCTGGAGCTTGAGCGGCCCGGCCTCGGGGAAGGGGCGCGGCTTGGAACGGTTCTTGTGCCCGCCGCCGCCGTCTTCCAGCGACGTGTGATCTTGGACGAGCACGCCGTTGACGTACACGGTCAGGTAGCCGGGGTCGATGCACTTGTCGCCTTTGAAAATGGGGCGGCGGAAGATGATCTCGTAGGTGTTGAACTGTCCGGGCGGGCGAAGGGCGTTGGCCATCGGCGGGTTGATGCCGTAGACGGAAGCCGCGAACCCGTCGGCATAGGTGGGGTTGTTGTAGTTGTCCAGCACCTGCACCTCGACGACGCCCATGGGGAAGATGCCGCTGTTGCCCCGGCCCTGGCTGTCGCCCTTGACGTCCTTGGGGGCGGCCCACTCGACGTGGAGCTGGCAGTCGCCGAATTGCTCCTTGGTGCGGATGTACCCCGAGCCGGGCACGCACTCCATGGCCCCGTCCTTGACGATCCACTTGGTCTTCTCTCCCTTGTCGGACTCCCACTTGGAGAGGTCCTTGCCGTCAAAGAGAACGACGGCGTCCGAGGGGGGCTTGCCCGCCTGCTCCTGCGTGCTGCACGTGCCGGGGGTGACCACGGGGGGCTGGGGGCGGTTGTCATCGTGGACCGCCCAGGGGTGATTCTCGTCGGGCGGGTCGCCGTAGAACGGTCCCGCCACGACCGCTGCCGCCACCGCCAGAACCGAGCACGTCATCGCCATGATCGACCAGGCCTTCATTCCGATTCTCCTACAAGTGTGGGATTGCCAACCAATCGTGTACACAGCACGAACCTTGTTCTATAGCAGAGTGCGGCTGCTGCTTCAAGGGCGCCTGAAGCCCGCGGGACCCGAAAGCCTCCCCCAAGGGGCTGGTTCGCGGGCCCTGGCGCTGCAGCGTTGCTCACTCCTGCTCGACTTTCGCGGCGCCGGTCACCTTGCCGGTGTAGACCTGCGGCTTGGGGTCGTCGGCCTCGGCCTTGCGCCAGCGCAGGCGGGAGGAACCCTGGACGTAGCCCGCTCGCAGGATGCCGCCTCGGCTGAGGACGACCGACACGTCGGCCTGATCGTCGATCCGGCTGATGCGGACGCTGTGGGCGGCGATGGTGACGCGGGCGCTGCCGGCGATGGTGGTGTTGTAGTAGAACTTGATCGATCCGCCGAAGGACTCGATCTCCACGCGGGCCTGCCCGCCGATGTTCCCCTGAACCGTCATGCTGGAATAGGGGGACTTGAGGCGGAGGACGGCGTTGCCGCGTATGTCGCCGCTGATCTTGATCTCGCGGGCCTGCAGGCCGGTGATGTCAAGCTGGGCGTTGCCGTCGAGCCCCTTGATGGTCAGCCGGGACGCCTGCCCGCTGAGGTTGATCCTCTCCGTGCCCTGAAGGGGTTCGACGATGTAAGGGTGCTTGGCGTCGTCGAGGACGACGTTCTCCACCGGCGGTCCGGCTGGCGGCGAGGCGCCGGCGCCGAACGCGCGGGCGATCTCTTCCATCCGTGGCGCCTCGATGGCAGCCATCAGGCGGGGGCTCCGGGGGGCGGGCGTGGCCGGGGAGCCGGTCGGCGACGACGCGCCGGCCGTGGGGGAAGCCATGCTGGCCGACGCGCCGGCAGCGGCGCCCTGCGCCGCCGGGGAATCCGCCCGGGTTTGCTGCACGGGGGCCTGGGGAGCGGGCCGGGGGTTCGTCCAGCGCGGGCGAACCATGTACAGCAGCGTGCCTCCGGCAAGCAGGCCGATCACCAGCAGGGCCCAGCCGACGCCGAACGTGCGCCGGTCGGGGGCGTCGTCGGGGGGGCTGTCGCTCACCGGCTGCTCGGCCCGCGCGCGAGACCGCGCGGACGAGGTCTGCTCCAGGTCCCGCCCGCAGACGGGACAACGCTGGAGATCGGCCTCGGATCGGGCCAGCGGCAGTCGGCAACTCGGACAGCGGAAAACACGCATAGCGCACACCTTCGACTCCGGCCGGACATCCACCCGGTCCGGGAGCGGCAAAGCCGGTCATCAATCCGCCCGGTCTCGGGCCGTCTCACGACCGCCAGGGCCTCTTGCGCTTGACCGCTCGCAGCACGTCGCGGGCGACGCGGCAGTCCTGGCGGATCTGGAAGTCGAACATGCCGACCAGGACGAAGTCGGCCCCATTGTTGAAGGCGTAATCGAAGCCCTCGGAAGGCGAGATAGCCCCGGCCGCCAGAACCTTGTAAGCGACCCAGGGTTTCTCCACCTTCCCCATGAAGGCGATGACCTCATCGGGATTGTCACACCAGAAATTGTCCTGGCGGTTTCGGATGACTTCGGTGTCCTGGTCGGCCCGCTTGGCGCTGAAGTAGTCCTGGGCGTGGAGGGTCTTGACGTAGTAGTCGGCGTGGATGCCTCGCTTCTCGCACTCCTGGGGCACGTAGAGCATGTGCCCGGCGATGCCGGCGGGCAGGCCGTTGTCGCGGACGAAATCCAGGGCCCGGTTGATCAGGTCGAACTTGCCCGCCTTGACGAGCTGGTCGCCGACGTTGCCCTGGATGTACACGCTGTGGGCCCCGGCATCGATGAGCTTGCGAAGCGAGTCGAAGTGGTCTTTCTCGTCGGGGAAGCCCTGGGCCATCCACTGGATCTTCCCGCCCTCCTTCCAGTAGCGGTGAACGATGTCCTTGGCGTTGGGGTGGGTATTGACCACGTTGACCCCGTGGGCCTCGGCGATGGCGAAGGTCTCGAGGATCTTCTCGTCGGTGAAGTAATGCTTAAGCAGGTCGCTCACGTAGATCAGGTCTCGGGCGTGGGCCCAGCCGCCGATAAGATTGCCGCCCAGGATCAGGCGGGAGATGCTCATCTTGCCCAGCTTGCCCTGGGGCAGGGGCTCGGCTGGCGGGGCGGGCCGGGGCCGAGGCTGGGAATCCTTGCCCGCCTGGGCCAGCAGAATCTGTTCTTCCAGGCTCAGCACGCCCGCCGCGGCCGCCGACAGGGTCAGCCCCTCCTTCATGAACCCTCGCCGACTGATCGGTTGTGTCATCGCGATGCCCTTTCTCAACGGAATACAAACCACTATACGTGATTAACGAGCGGCGGAGCAAGTCATGGCAGGGACCTTGCAGGGCAATCGCATGTACCACTTCGTCGTGATTTTTCTTGAAGTTCGGCGCATGTTCGGGTTGCGCTCGCGCCGCGCAGGGGGTATGGTGCTTCCCACAAGCCTGCAGGTGGCCACGCAGGGACA
>JAKJER010000059.1 GCA_022705325.1 Planctomycetota bacterium
CCGCCGTACGCCGGCGGGGTCGGCTACGCGTTTGCCGCGTATCGCCTCGCCCTGCCGGCCGGGGCGAAAGCCGCCTTGCGTTGCTCGATCGGCAAGGCCGACGGCGGCGACCGCGGCGACGGCATCGCTTTCAAGGTGGCCGTGGTCGCGGCGGACGGAAAGGAGACCCTCGTCGCTCAGAGGCAGTGGACCGAGTTCGCCTGGGGCACGCTGGAGGCCGACCTGTCGCCCTGGGCGGGCAAAGAGGTGACGCTCAAGTTGATCGCCGACGTCGGCCCGGCCGACGACTCCAGCGCCGACTGGGCCTGCTGGGCGGACCTCCGCCTGGAGAGCCTGACGCCGCAACTGCGGACGACGCTGCACGAGCGGGCTGTCTCGCTGCGGCGCCGGCCCGGGCCTCATGCCGCCAAGGCCTCGCTGGATGAACTTCGCAAGGCCCGCCGGGCCGTGCTGCACTTCGAGGGCATCGGGCTCCAGAACGGCCCGCCGTACGTCTCGCAGGCCCTGCTCAACCAGGTTCCGCTGGGCGACCTGCCGTCGGCCGGTGGCGACGAGCGAAAGGGCGTGTGGACCGGCGGACAACTGCCCCTGCCTCCGGCTGCCCTGGCGGAACTGAAGGTGTGGAACACGCTGGCGATCCGCAACCCCGGCCGGGACAACTTCGCCGTGCGCAACTTCTGGGTCGAGTTCGAGCTGAGCGACGGCCGCAAGGTCTCCAGCGAGATCACCACGCCCGCCTATCGCCAGCCGCCCGCCTGGCCCCACGGCGAGGGCACGGGCGTGCCCTTCGAGCGGGACATCGAACTGGAGATCGTGGCCTGCGGCAACTAGGCGCGGGTCAGGGGCTCGACGCGGTCGATGGCGGCGGGCCGGTGGGGCGGCTGGCTGGAGCGCTTTCAAAATCCACAGGCGGGTGCTCTTTTTGCGCCCTATCGGCCAAGCGCAGCAGGACCAGCAATGAGTTGCCGTCTCCGGCGGCAAAGCAGGCCTTGTACTGCTGGATTTCGGCCGGGGATCCGTGAACCAGGATCCTGGCCAGCAACTCGTCCGGAAACAGCACCGGCCAGTCACGAGTCTTGCCTACGGTGGCTCCTTCTATGAGGTAGGAGTAGGTGTGGAGCGACAAGGCCCAGTCGTGAATGTGGTCGGGATATTGCCTGGAATGCCAACGGGAGAATGGAGACGACTCGAATGACTCCTCCCTGCTGAAGCCTTGGATTGTCGTCGTTTTGCGAACGCGGCACTCTACGCAGAATTCCGTCTTGCTTTCGAATCGCCACAGCGTGAAAAACGCCCACCCCGACGCTACCAGAATCGCCCCTAGGACAATCCGCCGCACGATTTTGGCCCAGTCTATTTCCATGCCCCAGCTCGGTTCTCAATCCGCAATCCGAAATCCGCCATCCGCCTGCCGGCAGGCAGGTTCACTCCCCCGGGCGATCGACTTTCAGCGTCCCGAGGGGAATTTCCACGCCGCTGCGCTCGACCTTGGCCACCAGGTCGCCTCGGACGCCGTCGCACAGCCACTCTCCGGCCGCCCGCCCGTTGGCGTCCAGGCCGTGCGAGTGGTAGGTGAAGATGTCGTGCAACATGATCTGGTCGTTTTCCACGCCGACGATCTCGGTGATGCGGGTGATCTTCCGCGTGCCGTCGCGGGCGAAGTCGTGCTGGACGATCAGGTCGATGGCCGAGGCGATCTGGCGGTGGATGGCCCACAGCGGGATCGCCAGCCCGCGCTGGAGCGACATGACCTCCAGGCGGCACATCACGTCGGCCGGGCTCGACCCGTGCACGACGGCCAGGCAGCCCTCGTGCCCGGTGAGGATGGCCTGGAGCATGTCCAGGGCCTCGTCGCCTCGGATCTCGCCCACGATGATCCGCGTGGGGCGCATGCGCAGGGCGTTGCGGACCAGCTCGGCCATCGTGACCGTGCCCCGCCCCTCGGAGTTGGGGGGGCGGCACTCCAGGCGGATGACGTGCTTCTGCTTGAGCAGCAGCTCGGCGGTGTCCTCGATGGTGATGATCCGCTCGCGGTCGCTGATGTTCCCGCTGAGCACGCCCAGGGCGGTCGTCTTGCCCGTGCCGGTGGCGCCGGAGAAGATGATGTTGAGCCTGCCCCGCACTGCCGCGATCAGCAACTGGGCCATCCGCTGCGAGAGCGTGTTCAACTGGACCAGGTCGTCGACGGTCTCGATGGTCCGCGTGAACTTGCGGATGGTGACGATGGGCCCGTCCAGGGCGACCGGCGGGATGATCACGTTGACCCGCGAGCCGTCGCTGAGACGAAAGTCCTGGTAGGGGCTGGCGGTGGAGATGGACCGCCCGGTCGGTTCGAGGAGGGTCTCGACGAGGGCCTGCACCTGGCGGCGGTCGCCCAGCTCGATCTCGACCTCGGCCATGCGCCCGCCGCGCTCGACGTACACCTGGTGGGGGCCGTTGATCATGATCTCGGTGACCTCGGGGTCTTCGAGCAGGTTGCGGATGGGCTGAAGGATCGGTTGTTCGAACATGGTCACCTCGGGCCGCAAACAGCGACGTTGAGGGTATTGTACTGCCTGGTCTCGGCCCTGCCAACCGCCTGGCTGGGCGCCACCGGTCTCGGGAGTCCAGACGGCGGAAGTCATGGGGAAGGTCCGCGGCGGATTCTCACGGCCCTGTCATCTTCTCTGCTTCATACTAACGGCACGTCGGTGTACATTGGGGTCCTGGCCGAGGCGGCAAGCCGGAAGACGGACCAGATGCTCCCGACGGGCGGTCGTGCCCCTGCTGCGGAATCCGGATGCGGAATGGAAGAGCACAGCCGTCAGCGCGCTGTATGACCGGTACGTCAGCATCCGGGACGAACGGTTCCGCTATACCCGCTACAGCGACGACCAGGAAGAACTCTACGATTGCGCGAAGGACCCGCATGAGTGGACGAACCAGACCGGCAATCCGCAGTACGCCTCGGACCTGAAGAGGCTTCGAGCCTCGGTCCCGTCCTTGTCGGAG
Source organism: Planctomycetota bacterium (assembly GCA_022705325.1). Taxonomy (GTDB): domain Bacteria; phylum Planctomycetota; class Phycisphaerae; order SM23-33; family SM23-33; genus MWDR01. Next base: position 2,992 of record JAKJER010000059.1, read on the forward strand.
ATGGCGCCTCCGGTTCCTTCCAGTAAGAAGGACGACAAAGATGATTAGAAGCACAAGCAACCGCCTTCAACGGTACCACCAGACATTACGGCGACTAGTCCTCCTTCTCTGTGTCACGGCCGGCACGGCCATGGCGGCCGACCGCCCGAACATTGTCCTGATCCTGGTGGACGACATGCCGTGGTACGGCACCGATGTGCGGATGGATCCCGGCCTGCCCGGCTCGGCAATGGCTTTCCGCCACATGCCCAACGTTCAACGGCTTGCCGAGCAGGGCATGACCTTTCAGAATGCGTATTCCGGGGCGGGGATGTGCGCGCCGTCGCGTTGCTGCCTCCAGACCGGCATGACGGCGGCGCACCACCTCTTCAGCGGCAATGGAGGATTCGGGCCCAAGACCGACGGCACCGTCGAATATATCACGAAGAAGGAAGATGCCAAGCGCCCGCTGATATGCCCCGAGCCGCAGGGCAACATCCGCTTTCCTTCCATCGGCGACGTTTTCCGGTCCAGAGGGTACACCACGGGACACTTCGGCAAATGGCATCTCTACGGCGGGGGACCCGCGAGGCACGGCTACGACCAGAGCGACGGCGAGACCGATAACAAGACGTTCACGCCGGATACCGACCCCAAGACCGGCAAGAAGCTGTCAACCTGCGACGACCCCAAGCTGATGTTCAGTATCACCGACCGCAGCATCAGGTTCATGGACTCTGCGGTCAAGGCGCACAAGCCGTTCTACCTGCAGATCTCGCACTACGCCACGCACGCCCATTACCAGTCGCGTCCCCAAACGCTGGCGAAGGTTCAAAAGGACCCGGTGTTCCAGAAGGCCAGGAACCTCCCAGCCAGGGAAGTGCAGACAGCGCAATTATGCGCCGCGATGTGCGAGGACCTCGACGCCGCAATCGGACTGGTGCTCGCAAAACTGGATGACCTGGGCATCGCGAAGAATACCTACGTCATCTTCACCTCGGACAACGGCTACAAAGCCTGGAACGAGGGCTATGAGCCGCTTCGTGGAGGAAAATGGTGGCTTTGGGAAGGCGGTATCCGCGTACCGATGATCGTCCGCGGGCCTTGCGTACCGGCCGGGGCCCGCACCGACGTCAACGTGGCGAACTATGACTTTCTGCCCACGTTTGCGGATTTGGCGGGTGCGGCTGGCCCCCTGCCCAAAGACGTGGACGGTACCAGCTTCAAGGCGCTGCTGTTCGGTCAGCAAGTCTCCGACGCCTATCGAAATCGCCCGCTCTTCTTCCACTATCCGCACTACCGGGTTTCGCCGCCCGCCTCGGCCATCATCGCAGGACAGAACAAGCTCCTGCACTACTATGAATGGGCTGACAGGGAGTTTCTCTACAATCTGAAAGACGATCTCGGCGAAAAGACCAACCTCGCCACCGCAGAGCCCGAAACGGCCGCGCGGTTGGCCAACCAGCTGCTGAATCAGATCAAGGCGGTCGGCGGCTATATCCCCAAGCCGAACCCACACGCCGACCTCCACGCGAAAGTGTACGACCCGAACAGCTTTTCGGACCAGGGACGCGGCAGCGAAGCTGAGGCGGAACATTGATGCAGTCGCACTGTTGCCCGGCTGACAAGTGACCCGTCAAACCAGAAAAGACAGGAAGAGAACAGCATGAAGAAGACCCTCGCATTACTCGCGGCCATCCTGCTGGCGGGGCCGGCCGCGATGCACGCCGCCGAACCGGAGAAGCCCAACATCCTCCTCGTTCTGGCGGATGACCTGGGCTTCTCGGACCTTGGGTGTTACGGCAGCGAAATCCAGACGCCCAATCTCGACCGGCTCGCCACCGACGGTCTGCGGTTCACTCAGTTCTACAACACGGCCAAGTGTCACTCTTCCCGCATCAGCCTGATGACGGGACAGTACGCGTTTCAGGCCGGCAACACGGCGCTCACCCGTGCCGTTACGAGTGCGGAGGTCTTGGGCCAAGCAGGGTACTTCACGGCCATGACGGGCAAATGGCACCTGGGCAAACAGCCGACCGACTTCGGGTTCCATCGCTACTTCGGTCATCTCAGCGGGGCGTGCAATTATTACCGGGGCGACAAGACCTTCCGTCTCAACGGACAGCCCTGGCCGGTGCCGCAGCAGGGATTCTACACGACCGTGGCGGACGTGGATTTCGCGCTGAAATTCCTCGCCGAGGCGCGCGCCGCCGAGAAACCGTGGTTTCTCTACGTGGCGTTCAACGCGCCGCACGCACCGCTCCAGCCGTTGGAACAGGACTACAAGAAGTACCTCGGCCGTTACGGGCCCGGCTGGGACGTCATCCGCACCGCGCGGGTAAAGAAGCAGGTCCAACTCGGTCTGTTCGCCAAGCCGGTCCAACCTTGTCCGCGTCCCGACCACATTCCCGCGTGGGATAGTCTTACCCCGGCGCGGAAGAACTGGGAAAGCCGGCGCATGGCCGCGTACGCCGGGCTGATTGACCGCATCGATCAGGAACTGGGCCGGCTCTTCGCCGACCTCAAACAAGCGGGCGAATTCGACAACACCCTGATTCTCTTCGTCTCAGACAACGGCGCGTGCCCCTATGACCGGCGTCACGTGGGCATGGACAAGGAACCCTATCAGCCGAGCACCACCTGGAGCGACAGCACCGGCTGGGCATGGGTGCGCAACTCACCATTCCGTTTCTACAAACAGAACCAGTTTGAAGGCGGCATCGCCACTCCGGCCATCGTCCACTGGCCCGCGGGGTTGAAGACCAAGGCCGGCGCGCTGGTGCATTGCCCAGCGCACCTGGTAGACGTATTGCCCACGCTCGCGGAACTGGCGGGTGCGACTCTGCCCAAGCAGTGGCCGGGACGCGAACTGGAACCGGTCTCCGGCGTCTCACTCGTGCCCGTCCTGAAAGGTCAACCGTTCGATCACCGCCCGCCCATCCATCTGCTGTATGGCAGCGATCGCGGGCTGCGCGACGGCGATTGGAAGCTCGTGAGTTTCCGGAGCCATCCTTGGGAACTCTACAATCTGGCCGACGACCGAACCGAACTGCACAATCTGGCCGTCGAGAAGCCGGAGATTCGCGACCGGCTCGTCAAAGTCTGGCACGAAATGGCCGAGAACGTTCTGCACGCACCGCAGAAGGCGCTCGGACCGGTGGCGGCGACACCCAGCCCCTATCAGAATCCGGAGTGGACTGATTTCAGCCGTGAACCTGGCGAGTCGGGCAGCAAGCGACAGAAACAGGCAAGATGACCATGAGACGAACGCTGGCTTTGATTGCCCTGCTGCTGGCGACGCCGGCCGCGCTGCACGCCGCCGAAAGCGGTGACACGACGGTCAAGCTCGACATTGCCTACAAGACCATCGAGCAGCGCTCGCTTTGCCTCGATCTGCATTACCCTGCCGCACCCAAACCTGGCGCGAAATATCCGCTGGTTGTCTTTACGCACGGCGGCGGTTGGTCCGCGGGAAATAAGACGATCCCAGACCGCGGCGTCCGGTCCTTGGGCGTCAGTGCGCTCACCGCGCGGGGGTTTTGCGTCGCTTCGGTGGATTACCGTCTCTGCACGAAGGACGGGAAGATCACGATGAGGGACTGTGTTACCGACTCGAAGGACGCGCTTCGCTATCTGGCAAAGAACGCTGCGCAGTTCTCCCTCGACGCGGATCACGTGTTCACCTTCGGCGACTCGGCAGGGGGACACATCGCCCAGATGCTCTTGCTGTCGCCGCCTGACTCGTTTCCTGGCGATCCCAAGCTGGCGGACGCAAAATATCGCTTGATCGCGGGTGTCTCGTGGTACGGTCCCTGTGATTTTGAAAGAACGGAACTCTTCAATCGGCCAGGTGAATCCGGTGTCAGAGACCGGTTCGGTCCGCGCATTGTCAAGAGCGGCGCTGACGCGAAGGACAAACTCGCCGCTTACCGCGAGGTGAGCCCGGCGAATTACCTGAAGCCCGACAGCCCACCGCTGCTCATGATTCAGGGTGACAAAGACACCACGATCCCGGTGCACCATGCTCGCTACATGAAGAAACGGGCTGACACCGTGAAAGCGCCCGTCGAAATCCTCATCGTCGAAAACTCCGGCCATAATTGGCGTGAAATCGGAGGACCTTTGCATCCGTCCGTCGACGAGATCGCAAACAAGACAGCCGCCTTCATGACACAGCACCTGGAGCGCAGTTTCACGAAAAGCAATCATCATGAATAATGCACTCATTCTCGCAAGGGGTTTCTTACAAGGCGCGACAATCCTCCTCCTTTCCGCACATCCCATGCGGGCGGCGGGGCCCTTGCCGGAATTCACGTACAAAGGGATCGCCCTGGACCCGCGCAGGCTATCCTGGGCGCCTACCGGAGAACTGGAACACCCTTCCTTAATCAAGATGGAGGGACGCGTCAAGAATCCGCTGGGCAGGTACTACCTGTACTACGCGCCTCACAAGCACGTCGGCATCGGCCTTGCGTACTCGGACAACATCGAGGGACCCTGGAAGGAGTATCCAGGCAACCCCGTCCTGAAGGGGCCCGCCGCTCCCGACATCCGCTGGATACAGGAGAAGGGCAAATTCTACATGTGGGGCCACAGGTCGAATTCCCGGTCCGAACTGTGGACCAGTGACGACGGACTCCACTTCGACTACAAGGGGATCAGCATTTCCGCCGGGAATATCGGCACCAAGAACGCGTCGTACACCAGGGTCTACGAGTATCCTCTCAAGGAATACGGCAGCAGGTACATCATGCTGTATTCGGGGCTCCTTGTGCAAAAAGGGATTCGCTGCGTCTGGCTGGCTCATTCGAAGGACGCCGAGAACTGGACTCAGTTAAAGACGCCGCTCGTGGAGCCCGCCGCCGGAGAAAACGACGGCATGTACTGCGCCTCGTTCTTTCCGTGGCAGGGCAGGAATTTCATCGTCTACCAGGACCACACCAGCACCAGAGGCGGCAACGTCAAATACGTCGAGGTCGACCGCGAGCTTCATCCGGTGGGAAGCAAAGGCGAGCGCTTCGTGCTCCTGGACCCGCCGACCGCCCTCAACGACCGGTACCGTTCGGCCGAGTTCTATCGCGAAGGCGACACGTTCTACATGATCTCGGGCGGCGGATCCAAGCCCAGGATGTATGTGTTTGCGACTGCCAGTGCCGTTCCCGACCCAGGCGGCAAGGCAGGAACGCGGGAGGGCTTCAGAGAAAAAGCGGGCGAGCAGGAGCCTAGGCCCCAGCCCAGGTGATCCTCTGCGGATTCGACCGTCGGCACATCTTCCGGCCTGACAGGGCGCGCAGCGCGGCGTCCGCGAAAACGGTTGACGCGGCCCCGTCCCGCCGGGTATCACATGATCTCTGCACCTCGCGACGGTTCAGGCGAACCGACGCCTTTTATGAAAGGTACACCAATGAGCGCGAAGCATGTGAAGGGCAATGTGGGGAAGGCGTTGGACAAGGCCATGGAGACCGGAGGCGGGGTCCTCCGCCTGGCCCCCAACTGGGTGCCGCGAAGCTTCCTCCACCCCGGACGCCGCATCAAGCTCGACCCCCGCGACTGGTACGCCCTGGGCGGGAATCGCGGCGGCATCGACGAGCGGTGGTTCGCCTCCACCACCGAGGCCGCCAACGACGGTCGCACGTGGGACGAGGGACTCAGCTACGTCGTCTGCGGGCGCCAGAAATTCCTGCTCCGCGACGCGGTAGCCGAGGGCGGCGAGAGCGTGGTGGGCAAGAGAATCTGGAAGAAGTACAAGCGCTGGCCCGTGTACTCGAAGTTCTTCGACAACATGGGGCCCATCCCGCACCACATGCACCAGCAGCACAAGCACGCCAAGCTGGTCGGCCAGGAGGGCAAGCCCGAGTCGTATTACTTCTCGCCCCAGATGAACAATGTGGACAATAACTTCGCCTACACGTTCATGGGCCTGGAGCCGGGCACGACGAAGGACGACGTCCGCAAGTGCCTGGAGAACTGGAACCAGGGCGACAACGGCATCCTGGATCTGGCGCGGGCCTACCGGCTCAAGCGCGGCACGGGCTGGCTGATCCCGCCCGGCGTGCTGCACGCCCCCGGCTCGCTGTGCACCTACGAGCCCCAGTGGGGCAGCGACGTCTTCGGCATGTACCAGTCGCTGGTCGAGGGGCGGATCGTCCCCTGGGACCTCCTGGTCAAGGACGTGCCCCGCAGCAAGAAGAAGGACCTCGACTACATCATCGACATGCTCGACTGGGACAAGAACGTCGACCCGCATTTCAAGGAGCACAACTACCTCGAGCCGGTCCTCGACAAGAAGGCCTCCTGCCCCGGCTGCACGGACAAGTGGATCTGCTACGGGCAGGTCGACGGCGAGCACCTGTTCCCGGCCAAGGAACTCACCCTCGCCCCGGGCGCCAAGTGCGTCCTGAAGGACGGCGCCGCCAGCGGGTGGATCACCGTCCAGGGCTGCGGGCGGATCGGCAAGCTGCGCTTGCAGACGCCGGCCATGATCCGCTTCGGCGAGCTGACCGAGGACGAGGTGTTCATCACGGCCCAGGCGGCCGCCGCGGGCGTCGAGGTCGAGAACACCGGCAAGGAGCCGCTGGTCAGCCTGCGCTACTTCGGCCCGGGCCTCCAGGGCGTGCCCAACGTGGGCGACTATCGCAAACAGTAACCCGCTCGTTCAACAAGGAGCGTCACATGGCAGCGCATGCGAACAACTATCCGAAGCTGCACAACGCGGCCTGGCCCGGCGTGGTGGGCAAGGGCAGCCCCGGCGCCGAGCCCGCCATCGACCTGGACACGATGATCCGGCTCACGGCCGCCGCCGAGTTCGAGGGCATCAAGTTCGACGGGTTTGACCTGTTCCTGTTCGACCCGCACGTCAACATCGACGCGAGCGACGACGACCTGGCCCGCCTGGCCGACAAGGCCCGCAAGGTGAACATGAACGTCGGCTCGGTCGTGGCGCCCGTCTGGCCGCCGTGCGGCGGCGGACCCGCCCTGGGCGGGCCGGAAGACCGAAAGAACTTCCTGGCCATGGTCCAGAAAGGCTGCCGCATCGGCCGGCGCCTCCGCGAGATGGGCGTTCGCCCATGCGGGGTCGTCCGCATCGATTCCGCCTGCGGCGTCGAGGACTGGTACAAGGACCCCGAGGGCAATCAGAAACGCATCGCCGAGACCTTCCGCGAGGCCTGCAAGATCGCCGAAGACAACGGCGAGAAGCTGGCGGCCGAGGGCGAGATCTGCTGGGGCGGCATGCATAGCTGGAAGCGAATGGTCCAACTCCTGGAGATGGTCAACCGCCCGCAGACGCTGGGCTTCCAGGCCGACATGGCCCACACGCTGCTGTACCTGATGGGCTACAACGCTCCCGAAGACGCCATCCTGCCGGCCGGCTTCGACTGGGCCGACAGCGAGAAGTTCTTCCAGGCGTACAAGCAGCTCGCCGACGCCCTGCGCCCGTGGACGATCGACTTCCACGTGGCCCAGAACGACGCGACGGTCCACGGCTCGGGCACGCACGACAAGACGGGCCGCCACTGCCTGCCCAAAGACCCCAACGGCAAGCTGGACATCGTCAAGTGCGCCGGCTTCTGGCTGCGGGACGACAAGGGCCAGCCGGCTCGAAAGATCCGCCACCTGTGCTGGGACGGGTGCATGTTCCCCAACGCGGTGATGATGCAGGCCCAGACGTGGAACGACATCCTGGCCGCCATGGTGGCCGTGCGGGACGCCCACGGGTGGACAGAGTAGACAAGAACGACGCCCAGGCGCCGTTGCGGCGCGAGGAAAGAGGAACAACTATGAAAGACTTGAAAGTCGGTCTGATCGGCTACGGGTTCATGGGCCGCACGCACTCCAACGCCTACCAGAAGGTGAACCACTTCTTCGACGTGCCGTTCCGCCCCGTCCTCAAGACGGTCTGCGGGCTGGTGGAGGCCGAGGCAAAGGCCTTCGCCCGGCAGTGGGGCTACCAGTCGTGGGTCACCGACTGGAAGAAGGTCATCGAGGACCCCGAGATCGACCTGGTGGACATCTGCCTGCCGAACTTCATGCACGCCCAGGTGGCGATGGCGGCGGCCAAGGCGGGCAAGGCCATCCTGTGCGAGAAGCCCCTGGCCCTGAACAGCCAGCAGGGCCAGGAAATGGTCGACGCCGTCGAAAAGGCCAAGGTGGCCAACCTGGTCTCCTTCAACTACCGCCGCGTGCCCGCGGTGACGTTGATGAAGAGGCTCATCGACGAGGGCAAGCTGGGCAAGATCTTCCACTACCGCGCCAACTTCCTGCAGGACTGGACGATCTCCGCCGACGTGCCCCAGGGCGGCATGGCGACCTGGCGGCTGGACGTCAAGGCGGCCGGCTCGGGCGTCACGGGCGACCTGCTGGCCCACTGCATCGACACCGCCATCTGGCACAACGGGTCCATCGACACGGTCTGCGCCATGACCGAGACGTTCGTCAAGGAACGCAAGCACGCCGAGACGGGCAAGATGGAGCCGGTGGGCATCGACGACGCCTGCACGTTCTTCTGCCGGTTCGGCAACGGCTCGCTGGGCAACTTCGAGTCCACCCGCTACGCCCGCGGACACAAGGCCCTGTACACCTGCGAGATCAACGGCGAGCACGCCTCCATCCGCTGGGACCTGCACGATCTGCACCGCCTGGAGTGGTTCGACCACCGCGACGAGGGACGCCTTCGCGGCTGGCGGTCCATCCACGTCACCGACCACGGCGGCGGGCACCCGTACATGGACAAGTGGTGGGTGCCGGGCCTCCAGATCGGCTACGCCGAATCGTTCGTGCACCAGTTGGCCGAGTTCTTGACGGCCATGGACAAGGGCGAGTCGTGCGGGCCGACCTTCCGCGACGCCCTGGTCACGCAGAAGGTCTGCGACGCCGTGTTGCTCAGCGCCAAGGAAAAGCGCTGGGTGGACGTGAAGTAACGACAGCGGCACGGGCTGCTGCCTGCGGTTTGCTGCCATCGGGAGAGCGATATGCGATTCGGCATCAACATCCTGCTGTGGACCGACACGCTGCACGACGCCGTCCTGCCGGTGCTGGACGAGTTGAAGTCGGCCGGCTACGACGCGGTGGAACTGCCCGTGTTCGAGTACGACCCGCCCAAGTACGCCTCGTGGGGCAAGCGGCTGGACGAACTGGGGATGGCCCGCACCTGCTGCACGGTGGTGGGGGCCGACGCCAACCCCATCAGCTCCGACCCGGCCGTCCGCGCCAAGGGCGTGGACGCGGTGAAACGGGCCCTGGAGTGCGGGCACGCCGCCGGCTGTGAGGCGCTGGTGGGCCCGCTGCATTCAGCCCTGGGCCACTTCAGCGGGGCCGGTCCCACCAGGGACGAGTGGAAGTGGGGCGTCGAGTCCATGCGGTCGGTGGCCCAGTTCGCCGAGCAATGCGGCATGAACATGGGACTGGAGTGCCTCAACCGCTTCGAGTGCTACTTCCTCAACACCGCCGCCGACACCGCCCGCTTTTGCAGCGAGGTGAACCATCCGCGCTGCAAGATGATGTACGACACGTTCCATTCCCACATCGAGGAGAAGAACGTGGTCCAGGCCATTCGCGCCGCGGCGCCCCACCTGGTGCACGTGCACATCTCCGAGAACGACCGCAGCACGCCCGGCGCGGGCAACGTCCGGTGGAAGGAGACCTTCGACGCCCTTTACGAGGTCGGCTACGACGGCCTGATGGTCGTCGAGGCGTTCGGCCTGGCGCTGAAGAAGCTCGTGCCCGCCTGCAAGATCTGGCGGCGGATGTACGAGAGCGAAAAGCAACTCCTTCGCGATGCCTTGAACTTCATGAAGACCAACGTCCAGCAGCGGTGGACGAGCTGAGCGCGCAAGCGATTGAGACGACCGAAACCAAAGCCCACCCCTCAGGGGTGGGCTTTGCTGTTTGGGGTTCTTGAGGGGAATCGCCCGCTACGGTTTGGGGGACACCGTGGCCGGCTCGGCCGGAACGATCGGCTCGCTCGGCTGGCTCGCGGAGGGGTTCAACTCGCGGAACAACTCGTTGAGGATCTGCGTTTCCATTCGCGTGTCATGACGGCGCGTCTGCCAGCGCACGTTCTGCTCGGTGGTGGTGGCCGCCTCCAACTCCGAGGGCGACTGGTTGGGCACGCTGTCGTAGTTGGTGCCCACGTCGAACCGTTGCACGGGGGCCGGGCTGGCCGTCTGAACGGCGATGGCCAGCCGGGCGGCCACCTGGTTGCCCGAGCGCGTCAGGCGCAGCGTGGCGAGCCGCCGGACCTCTCCCGATGACAGGGCGATCACGCCCGTCGGGCGGTCCCTTCCGCCCTCGGGCAGCGTGGTGATCACGCCGGTGACCGGCTCGGCTGAGCGGATGTCGAAATGCCGCCCCATCACCTGCCGGGCGGTCTGGAAGGCCTTGTCGTAGTTCACGCCTCCGAGCATGCGGGTCGTGCCGGGGCTTTGCCCGGCGTCGCACCCCACCAGCAGGACCACGCCCAGCAGCAGCGCCATCGTCAACGGGCGAACCATAGGGTCTCCTTTCAGCCATTCGCTTCCGGCAGTCAGAGAATACCGGTGAATTGTAACAACGTTCAGGGCCGAACAGTCAAGACCGCCCCGGGAGAGAGGCGAATTTTCTTGACGGGCGGGCGAGAAACAATCACTATTACCCCCTACGGGGTTCCTTTTGGTTGTTCTCTTTCGTGAGATGTGCTGCCCAAACGTGTGCGCAGTTGAGACTGGTGCGCGGAAAGAAAGGTGGAGCATGATCACAACGCTTCGAACGACGCTTATCGTGTCTCTTCTCATTGCATCGCTGCTGGCTGGGGCCGCCGGGGCTGCCGACGAAGGATACTGGGAACTCCAGGGCGACCCGGTGCGCAAGAACGGCGCCACCGACGCCTGGGCGGACCAGAACGGCTGGCAGGGTAAGATCTACAGCTTCGACAACACGCACGTCTGCTACGGGTATCGGCACACCAATCCGATGGACGCATCCTTCAAGCAATGGTCCAAGGTGAGGCTCGACTGGGATCCGCTGCCCGGCGTCCTTGTCCCGGGCCAGGGAATCCCCGCCCGAGGGAAAATTGAGGGATCGAACCACAACCTTGGCGTCGGTTCCGTCAGTATAGAAGGATTCGGGCACAAGATCTTGAGCCTCATCCGGGTGGGAGAAGCTCGGAGCGATCCCAAGCAAACCACCGTGGGCAGTGGGACCAAGGGCGCAACCAGCAAGATCGTCCTAACTGCCGGCTTCTCCGCCATGGGCGCCAGTCACGTTCTGCAATACAACTATGTCTGGAAGGAAGGCAAGCCGCCGGCGACGCCCGGCGCGACAACGCCCGGGTCGACGACCCCGGGGGTCACCACGCCCGGCGCGACAACGCCCGGGTCGACGACCCCGGGGGTCACCACGCCCGGATCGACAACGCCCGGGTCGACGACCCCGGGGGTCACCACGCCCGGATCGACAACGCCTGGTCCGACGACCCCGGGGGTCACCACGCCCGGATCGACAACGCCCGCCGCCGGGGGATACTGGGAACTCCAGGGCGATCCGGTGCGCAAGAGCGGCGCCACCGACGCCTGGGCGGATCAGAACGGGTGGCTGGGCAAGATCTACAGCTTCGACAACACGCACGTCTGCTACGGCTACCGGCATCCCACAGTCAAGGAGTTCAGCGAGTGGTCGAAGGCGCGGTTGGACTGGGATCCACTGCCCGGCATTCTCGTGCCAGGCCAGGGAATCGCCGCCCGAGCGAAGGTCGAAGGATCAAACCACAGCCTCCCTGTCGGCGGCGTCTACATAAGTGGATTCGGACACGACATCCTGCGCCAGAACGGGCGGGGCGAATCGCGTAGCAGCCTCAAGGATACGACCGTCGGCAAGGGGACCAAGGCAGGCGAGACCAATACGATCACGGTAACTGCCGGCTTCTCCGCCATGGGCGCCAGTCACGTTCTGCAGTACACGTATGTCTGGAAGGAAGGCAAGCCGCCGGCGACGCCCGGCCTGACCACGCCGGGCCCAGCGACGCCTGGACCGACCACGCCGGGCCCAACGACACCCGGACCGACCACGCCAGGTCCAACGACGCCGGGCCCCACCACGCCGGGGCCGACGACGCCCGGACCGACCACGCCGCCCGGTCCTGGCCCTGAGCCTGCCGCCGTCAGCCAGATGACCCTGCAAGCGGGCGTGAGGAAGGTGCCGGCCGGGCAGACCGTGACGGTGCCCGTCTGGCTCATCAACGCCGCCGCGGCCAACATGAACTTCAACGTCCACTACGACCGTTCCGTGGCCACGCCGGCTTCGCCCGCGATCAAGGGCAACCTGCTGGACAAGGCGATGTTCGAGGCCAACACGGGCGAAGCAGGGATCGTCCGGGTAGGACTGGCCCAGGGCAAAGACCTCAGCGGGACCGGCACCGTCACGCAGATCCCATTCAAGGCGGTGGGCCAGCCCGGCGACAAGACGGCGCTCCGCCTGGAAGTGATCAAGGCTGCCAACGCCCAGGCCGCCAACGCCCCGGTGGGGGTCATTCACGGCGAGATCCTCATCGTCGGGCCTGACGGCGAGGTGCCTGGAGACGACAACGGCGACGGCGTGCTGTCGGCGGGCGATGCCCTGTCGGCGCTGAAGATGTCGGTCAAGCTTATCCCTTCCAAGACGTGTATGGACATGGACAAGGACGGTCAGGTCACCAGCAATGACGCCATGCTGATCCTTCAGAAGGTGGTGGGCAAATGAAGACGCGAACATCGGGAAACCGTCGCGGAATGTTGTGCTGGATGTGGCTGTCGGCCGTGGCGGCGCTCGCGCCGGCAGGAGGTATTCAGGCTGCAATAACGCTCACGTTGCCCGAGGCAACTGGCTCGCCGGGCGCGGTGGTCAAGGTGCCGATCGCCGTCCAGGGCGCCAAGGGGTGCGGGGCAATCCAGTTCGACCTGACGTACGATCCGTCCGTGCTCGATGCCAAGGAAGCGGAAGAGGGCGCCGTGCTGGGCGGGGCGATGCTGACATCCAATGTCGCCCGCCCCGGGTGCCTGAAGGTCGCCCTGATCAGCCAGCAGCCGCTGGCCGGCGACGGGGAACTTGCGGTGGCGGTCTTCAGCGTCAAGACGGCCGGCGCCTGCCCGCTCGGCCTGGTCAACGCCAGGGCCTGGGACCACGCCAGCAACCTGGACATGCTCGTGTCGGTCACGCCGGGGCGATTTGCGGCGGCCGGGGGCGGCGGGGCGACCCTGTGGATCGTCCTGGCCTGCCTTGCCGGCGCCGCCGTGCTGGTCGTGGCGGTGATCCTCCGCCGAAAGCGCACAACCAAGCCTGCCTGACAGATTCGCCCGCGCAGACGCGGCGTTTCGCTCCGAACCCTACTGTTCCTCGGTTCGCCAGGCGGAGTAGTTGGGCGACTCGTGGGTGATGGCGATGTCGTGCGGGTGGTTCTCGGTAAGCGTGGCGGCCGAGATGCGGATGAACCGGCTGTTCGTCCGCAGTTCGTCGATGGTCTTTGTGCCGCAGTAGCCCATGCCGGCCCGCACCCCGCCGACCATCTGGTAGACGAAGTCGCCCAGCGATCCGCGGTAGGGTACTCGTCCCTCGACGCCCTCGGGGACGAGCTTGTCGCGGTCGGTCTCGCCCTTCTGCCCGTAGCGGTCGGCCGAGCCCACCACCATCGCCCCCAGGCTGCCCATGCCGCGGTACACCTTGAACCGCCTGCCCTTGTAGATCACCATCTGCCCGGGCGACTCGTCCAGCCCGGCGAACAGGCTGCCCATCATCACGCAGGACGCCCCCGCGGCCAGGGCCTTGGTGATGTCTCCGCTGTGGCGGACGCCGCCGTCGCCGATGATCGGGATGTCGTGCTGGTTGGCGACCTTGGCGGCCTCGTAGATGGCGGTGATCTGCGGCACGCCCACGCCGCTGACCACGCGGGTGGTGCAGATCGAGCCGGGCCCGATGCCCACCTTCACCGCGTCGGCGCCGGCGGCGATCAGGTCGGCCGCCGCCTCGCCCGTGGCCACGTTGCCTGCGATCACGTCGATCTTGTGCGTCGCCTTGATCTTCTTGACCGTCTGGATGACGTTCTCGCTGTGCCCGTGGGCGGTGTCCACAACGACCACGTCCACGTCCTTGGCGATCAGGGCCTCGACCCGCCCGTAGTCGTGCACGCCGACGGCCGCCCCCACCCGCAGCCGCCCGCGCGTGTCCTTGCAACTGTGGGGGTATTGGTTGAGGCGGTCCATGTCGCGCATGGTGATCAGTCCGGCCAGCCGGCCCTGGGCGTCCACCAGCAGGAGTTTCTCGACCTTGTGGCGGTTGAGGATGCTGGCGGCCTCGTCGAGCGTCGTGCCGGCCGGGGCGGTGACCAGGTTGTCCTTGGTCATGACCTGATCGATGCGGGTGTCGGCGGAGAGGAACTTCATGTCGCGCCGCGTCAGGATGCCCACCAGGCGGTTGCCCTCGACCACGATCGGGATGCCCGAGACGTTGTGCTGGCTCATCAGGGTCCGGGCGGTGGCCGTCGACTCCGACGGCGGGAGCGTCACCGGGTCGGTGATGATGCCGTTCTCGCTCCGCTTGACCTTCTCCACCTCGCGGGCCTGGGCCTCGACCGAGAGGTTCTTGTGGATGATGCCGATCCCGCCTTCCTGGGCCAGGGCGATCGCGAGCTGCGCCTCGGTCACCGTGTCCATCGGGGCCGATACCAGCGGGATCTGAAGGCGGATGTTCCGCGTCAACCGAGTCGACGTGTCGGCTTCCTTGGGCACGAAGTTGGTCTTGGCCGGCAGCAGCAGCACGTCGTCGAAGGTAATGCCTTCGCCGATGATCTTGTCCTTCATGGAAATCTCCGGATCATGAGCGATTGGATCATGAGCCCTTTGGATTACTGTAGCGACCGGCGGGGCGGGACGCAATTGACAATTCCGGATTCACGGCCGACAATCCTCGCCCGTACGCCCGTGTTTTCCGGGAGACAAGATGAAGGTGCTGCTGGTCTATCCCGCTCCGCCGACATCCCACTGGCCTGTGGGCCTGTGGAGGTCGCGATGGGTCCCTAGCGGCTTGGGGTCCATTGCCGCCTGCCTGCTCCGCGCCGGCCACCAGGTCCGAGTCCATCTTCGCGAAGAGCGTCTGGAGACTTTCGGCTATGACCTGGCCCGCGCCGATGACGACTACGACAACCTGGTGCGGGAGTTCGCCCCCGATCTGGTCGGCTTTTCCGCCGTCACGCCCGCCATCCTCGACGCGGGGGAGTTGGCCCGCCGCGCCAAGGACGTCCGGGGAGGGCGGGTGCTGACGATCGTCGGCGGACCGCACCCGTCAGCCTTGCCCGAACAGACGCTGGAGGAATTTGCCTCCTTTGACGCCGCGGCCGTGGGCGAGGGCGAAGGGACAATGGTGGAGTTGGCGGATCGCGGCCGCCCGGCGCCGGACATCGCGGGGCTGGTGTATCGCGACGGCGACGGCGAAGTGGTTCGGACGGCTCCGCGCGCTGCCCGAGCGGACCTGGACGAACTGCCGCCGATGCCGTACGAGCTGTTCAATATGGACTTCCACGTCGCGCCGGACCGGTCCATGATCCGATGGCTGAAGCTCCCGGCGCTGAACCTGCGCACCTCGCGCGGGTGCACGCATCGCTGCCGGTTCTGCGCTGGGCACGTCGTCAACGGCGCGGGCGTGCGGTTTCACAGCATCGCCCGCGTGCTGGAGGAGATGGAGCAGGCCGTCGCGCGCTTCGGCGTGCGGGCCATCCACTTCGAAGACGAGACGGTGGGGGCGAGGCCTGAGCGGATGATCGAACTGTGCGACGGCATCCGCCGCCGCGGCCTGGACCGCAAGGTCATCTGGGACTGCTGCCTGCGGGCCGAGCAGGCCGAGGCCGGCCTGCTGGGGGCGATGAGGGCGGCCGGGTGTGTGCAGATCGAGTACGGCTTCGAGAGCGGCAGCGACCGCAGCCTGGCGGCCCTGGGCAAGCGGGCCACGGTGGAGGCCAATCGCCGGGCCGTCCGGCTCACGCGCCAGGCGGGGTTGCGGATCTTCGCGGACATCATGATGGGCCTGCCGGGCGAGACCGCCGCCGACGTGCGCCAGACGCGAGAGTTTCTGCGCTGGGCCCGCCCGGACGTGATCGGCTTCGCCCTGCTGGCCCCCTTGCCGGGCACGCCCCTGTATGCCGATCTGAGCGAAGACGTTCGCTCGACCCTCCGCTGGGCGGACTACACGTGGTTTGACCCGCCGCGGGCGTCCTTGAACCTGACGGCCATGCCCGACGAGCGGTTCCACCGAGAGTACAAGCGAATGCGGCGGTACGTGATCGAACCTCAGGCCCTCCGGGCGCTGCTGCGCGACAGTGCGGACGACTTCGACGATGGCTGCATCCGCCGCCAGGCCCGCCGGCGTTTGCTCCGCTTCATCATCCGCCACCCGTTGCGGGCGCTGACCGTGCCGTGGTGAAGGTATTGTCGATTTTCGATTTTGCGATTTTCGATTGGGCGATGGGGCTCGAAGGCCGGGCTCAAATCGACAATCGGAAATCGGCAATCGGCAATCACTTGATCCACTTCTTCCCATCCGGGCTCAGGAACTCCTCCTGGAGCTTGCGGACCTCGTCGGCCTGGGCCTTGACCTGGTAGTCCGCGATCAGCGGCGTGATGTGGTTGCGGTAGAAGAACCGCAGGGGCGGCTCGAAGCCGTCGGGCACCTTGCCCCGCACCTCGTACAGGCGCGACACGACGTTCACCTTGTCCTCTCCCAGCATCCAGCGGCAGAACTGGATGAACCACAGGCCGCTGCGCGGCACGTACTGGTCGGCGCCGTCCCAGCCGCTGGAACCCTTGGCGCGGAAGTCCGTCTCGCTGTACATCCCGCTGAAGGGCACGATCGCGTCGCACTGGTGCTCGCAGAAGGTCTGGACGTCCGGCCCCAGCCGCTCGCGCAGGGCCATCATGATCTTCACGTCGTTGGGGTGGCTGCCGAAGCTGTCGAGGTAGTACATGTCGGCCCCGAGCTTGCCGAACGCCTCGAACCGCCGGGCCACCATCTCGATGTGCTCCGCCCGGTCGCCCAGCGGCATCGTGCCGTCATGTTGCCAGTCCCGGCGATAGGTCACCTCGCCCGGGCGGGCCGCCGCGCCGATGTGCAGATGCGCCTCGTGGAACCGCCTGGCCAGCACGTCGCGCCAGTTCCGCTCGATCTCGCTCGGCAGGACGTCGAAGTCCGTGCGGTACATCTCGCCGCGGGGCTCCTGGCCCGTCTGGCCCCAGATCAGCACGCCCTGGCCGTTGGCCCTGGTCAGCCCGCCGCCGACGACGTCCACGAACTTGGCGGCCATCTCCGGAAGGTCCAGGCGTCGGAAGTCGCCGTGCAGCCCGTAGGGGTTGTCCGGTTTGATCGCGCCGGGGCTGTGGTTCACGCACGCCATGGCCACCGCGCGGTGGTCGGCGTTGTAGCGGACCGGCCCGTACGTTCGCAGGAAATGCGCCTTGTAGGGCTCGAGCAATCGCTTCCAGTCGTCCGTCGCCGCCGCGCGGAGGACCATGTGGAAGGTGGCGGCCGAGCCGGGCGCCAGCGGCTCGCCCCGCATGTACGCCAGCCAGCGAACGGGGACGGCGTGGCGCCGCCCGGGGTTCCAGTCGTCAAAGTCCCACAGGAACAGCGTCCGCGGGAAGCGGTCCGGCCCGGCCGGGCTCAGGCCGATGCCGACGGTTCCGTCGGTCGCGTAGCTTCCGCCGATGCGGCTGGGGTGCGAGGGGTGCATGGCGTCGAGTCGAATGTGATGCAGGTACGACGGGTGCCAGACGGTCATGTGCCCTCGCGGGGGCTGGGCGAACTGGAATCGCAGCCCGCCGAATGCCGGCACAGCAACCTCATCGCGCTGCGAGTTGTTCTCCAGCCGGGCGGCGACGTGGACGTCGTCGCCGTCGAAACGGTACGTGTACGTGCAGGCCAGGTCGCCCAGCACGTGGCGGACGCGTGCCTCCGTCGGACCGACAACCGTCAGCGTCTTGTCCTTGAGCTGCCTGGCGATTTGTCCGGCCACGTCGCGGACGTAGTAGCCGCCGTACACGCCGGCCTTGCTGGAGGCGCCCAGGTTGAACGCGGTCGGCCCGGCGTTCCAGGCGTACCACCCGCCCGCGGCGACTTCAACCTCGCCGATCTTGATCGAGCTCAATCCGTCGGCCGTCACCGTGAACGTCGCCGCCGGACCCTTGTGGACCAGCGCGTCGGCCGCCACGCCGGGCGAGGCGATCACTCCTAACAGGCATAGCGTCTTCAGAGACCTTCGTATCGTTCCCATAGCTCCTGAGGCTTTCATCGCTTCCTGGAGTTTCATGTCTAACGGACTCTCACGGCCGGTGTCGCTCGACCTTGGCCCGGAAGTCGTCCAGGTAAGGCCAGAGCGTGCGCCGGCTCAGATCGACTTCCGCGACGACGACGTCGCTGAATTTCTCGCCCTGGGCCAGCAGGTCGCCCGTATGCGACCAGACGCCGCTGAGCATCCAGTTGCTGGTGGGCGGCTCGTACGTGCTGCTGACGAGGTAGACGTGGTTCTCGATAGCCCGGGCCCGGGCGAGCTGCGGGTTGCAGCCCCACACGGGCCAGGCGATGATCTCCGCCCCGTTGGCGGTCAGGTTGCGGGCGACCTCCGGGAAGAAGCCGTCGTAGCAGATCATCATGCCGATCTTGCCCAGGGCGGTTTGGAACACGCCGTAGTCCCTCCCGCAGGTCACGCCGGATTCGACCTCGCTGGTCGGCAGCGTGACCTTGCGGTACTTGCCGATCAACTCGCCGCCGGGCCCCAGAAGGACGGCCGTGTTGTAGACCAGGTGCTTGTCGCGCTCGTAGAGGCTCAGCACGATGTGCAGGCGGTGCTTGCGGGCCAGGTCGGCGAAGAACTTCGTGGACTCGCCCGGCACGCTCTCGGCCACGTCGGCGGGCTTGCCCGCTCGGCATGCCGAAGGGACGACCTCGCCCAGGACGACTAGGTCGGCCTTCTGCTCGGCGGCCTTGGCGATCAGCGGAATGAACTGGCGGCAGTTGTCGGCGGCCGTCTTGCCGCCGTTGGGCCTGTAGTGGACGGCCGCCAGGCGCACCTTCCGCGGCGCGGGTGGCTGGGTCGCGGCGAAGGTGACCTGGCTCCACTCGACCGAGCCGGGCGTCTCGAGCAGATAGAGATCTACGCGGGCTTGGGTGGCCTTGGGCGGGGCGAGATATGTGCCGGCCACTCGCGTCCAGCCGTCGGAGGTCTCTTCGTCGGCGGGGTATTCGGGCCCGGCTGGCGGTCTGGCGCGTTCGAGATAGCCTCTGACCAGGGGCTCGCCGAAGGGGACCCTCTTGCCGTCGGCGTCGCGCCATTCGATGGTGGCGAAGACGCAGCGGCGCGGGCAGTCGACGCCGGCAGCCTTGCGGAACGCCTCGAAGCGATACCACGTCCCGCCGGTCACGCCGAACGTCCGCGTCCAGCAGCCGTGTACGCCCTCGCGCCCGCCGGCCTGGATCGCCAGCACGCCCTTGCCGTCTCGTCCGCCGTCGTCGCGGCGCGAAAACTTCGGGCTGATTTCCTCGCGGGGGGCGGCCGACGACCAGCCGTCCCCGGCGGCCTGATCGGCCGGCGCCGCCGGGCCCGCCGCCAACAGCCCGCACAGGACGGCCAGCTTCACAATCGCCACGCGAACGTTCCCGATTGGCTTGCGCATGGTCCGTTCTCCTATCCACAGGCTGAACGTCCGCCGGAGCACTTTGTTCAGCCGGAGGCATACAGGATTGCATTCCGTGCTGGTTGCGGGCAAACTGGCCGACATGAAACCCGCACTTCTCTTCATCGTTCTTCTGGCCCCGCTGGCGGCGATGCAGGCGGCCCAGGCCGGCCCGGCCAGGCCGAACATCATCTTTCTTCTGACCGACGATCAGCGTGACAACACGCTGGCGGCGATGGGGCACCCGTTCGTCAAGACGCCGCACCTGGACCGCTTCCTGCGCGACTCGGTGCGGTTCCGCAACGCCTACATTGCCTCGCCGGTCTGCTCGCCCAGCCGCGTGTGCTTCCTGACCGGCATGTTGGAGCGGGTGCACGGCGTGGGTTTCAGCTCGTCGTACCAGCTCACCGAGCAGCAGTGGGAGCGGACGTATCCCGCCCTGCTCCGCAAGGCGGGCTACCACACGGGCTTCATCGGGAAGTTCGGCGTGGAGTACTACACCTTCAAGGGCAAGACACCCGACAAGTTCGACTTCTGGTGGGCCCACGACGGATGGACGAAGTTCCTGCCCAAGGACTCCAAGGGCCCCAGCGTCCAGCCCTACCACGGCGCCCGCGAAGACATCATCACGTTCATCATGGGCGAGGCGATGACGAAGTTCCTGGACCAGCGCCCGGGCGACAAGCCCTTCTGCCTGTCGGTCAGCTTCAACGTGCCGCACGGCTCGCAGACGACGTCGATGTACATGGGCTACCCGCAGTGGTTCCGGATGACCCGCCCGGCCAACGAGAACCCCAAGCTCAAGGGCAGCCCGTTCTACGACACGCTCTACCGCGACATCGACATTCGCATCCCCGACGACACGTGCACCGATCCGTACCGGTTCATCCCCAAGTCCATCCTCGACCAGGACAAGGGCCGGCGCAACGGCACCTATCCGTACAACTACGACCGCGCCACGTGCCTGGAGCACCACATCCGCTACTACCAGACGATCACCGGCCTGGACCACGTGATCGGGAAGTTGCGGGCCGACCTGGAGCGCCGCGGGCTGGCCGGCAACACGATCATCCTCTTCGCCAGCGATCACGGGCTGCTCATGGGCGAGTACGGGATGGGCGGCAAGGCGCTGCTGTACGACCTGGCGTCGAAGTTCCCGTGCATCATCCACGACCCGCGGATCCCCCAGGCCCAGCGCGGGCGCCAACTCGATCAGCTCGTCTCCAGCATTGACTACACCCGCACGATCCTGGACTACGCCGGCGTCGAGCCGCTGGAGTTCATGGACGGGCGGAGCCTGCGCCCGCTCGTCGAGGGCAAGGGCGCTCCCTGGCGCGACGATCTGTTCCTGGAGAGCCTGTTCACGATGCGCGACAATCCCTTCCAGGAAGGCATCCGCACCAGGCGATGGAAGTACGTCCGCATGTACGATGGCGCGCTGCCGTACGACGAACGACACGTGGACTTCGCGGGCCGAAAGCCGGACTTCGAGATGCTCTTCGACCTCCAGGCCGACCCGGGCGAGCGGACCAACCTGGCGACGGCGGCGGAGCACCGCGAGGTGCTGGCCGAGTTGAGCCGAAAATGCGCCGAGCAGTCGGTGGCCCTCAACAAGCGCCGCGAGGCCTTCCGGCAGCTCATTCCGCCGCAGGCTCGCGGCGGCGCGGCGGGCAGGAAGGCCAACCCAAAAGCCAAGAAATGACCTCAGGGAGAAGGAGCGACATGATGTCGAACGATCCGGGCCGAAAGGACAAGGCAAGAGCAGCGGGGTTCCCACGGCGAGACTTCCTGGCCGGCGCCGCGGCGCTGGCGGCGGCGGGTGCTGCGGCGGCGGGCGACGAGCCCAAGGCCGGGCCCAAGGCCGAGCCGGCGGGCCAGCCCCTGCCGACCATCCAGCTTGGCAAGCACCGCATCAGCCGGCTGGTCGTGGGCTCCAATCCGCTGCTGGGCTATTCGTACCTGGGCCACCACACGGACCAGCACATGCGGGAGTATTTCACGGCCGAGCGGACGGTGGAGTTCCTGCTGCGGTGCGAGCGCGAGGGCATCACATGCCACCAGTCCGCGTCGCCGCAGCGGCAGGCGCCGATCCTGAAGGCGGCCCGTGAGAAGGGCTCGAAGATGAGCCTGATCCTGCTGCACTCGGGGCGGGCGGCGATCAAGGGCGACGCCGCGCTCGTCCAGCCCATCGCCATGGTCCACCACGGCGGGGCGACCGACCGCTGCTTCCGCGAGAACCGCTCCGGCGAGGTCCGCGACTACGTGAAGGCCGTCCACGACGCCGGCTTGCTGGCCGGCGTGTCCGCCCACAACCCCGACTGCATCAAGCGGATCGCCGACGAGGGTTGGGAAGTGGACTTCTTCATTACGTGCTTCTACTACCTCACGCGCCGCGACGCGCCCGCGTGCAAGGAAGAAATCGCCGCCCTGCCCACGCTGGACATCGCCTACCCGTTCTACAAGAACGACCCCGCCGTCATGACGGCCGTCGTCCGCCAGGTTAAGCAGCCGTGCCTGGGCTTCAAGATCCTGGCGGCCGGTCGGCGGTGCGAGAGCCAGCCGGGGGTTCGCGAGGCCTTCCGGTACGCCTTCGCCAACATCAAGCCCACCGACGGAGTGATCGTAGGCATGTACCCGCGGTTCTTCGACGAGGTGCGGGCCAACGCCCAGTACGCTCGCGAGTTCGGTGCGATCAAGACGTAACGGTCGCCGCGATCATTTCACCTCGATCGTCTCGCCCTCGCCGGCCGCCTTGAGTCCGGTCTTCTGCCAGGTCTTGCCGTCGTCCCAGACGAGGCGGACGGTGTAGGTCTTGTCGGCGTCGAACACCTTCGGCCGGTAGGTCCGCGCGGCCGGGCGGATGGCGGAGATCAACTCGCCTGTCTTTTCGTCGATCACCTTCACCGCGGGGTTGTCCGCCGCCCTGGCGACTGGGGGCAGCTTCAGCGTGGCCAGATGCCCGGCCGGCTTGCGGGCGTAGTTGTCTTCCTGGCGGATGACCTTGGGCCAGCCGGGGTACTGCTTGGCCGCGGGGTCGCCGGGGTCGGCGCAGCGAGGCCAGCACTCGATGGTGATGGTTCGCAGGCGTCGATTGAAGCGGACGATGCCGTAGCCGGGCATGCGATCATGGAGAGCGGCCGGCTCATGCCCGGTCTTGTGGTCCGGGTTGGTCACGGCGTAGACGGTGACCTTGTTCCCCAGCCCGTCCAGGTGCTCGCCCAGGTGTTCAGGCAGTCCGTTGCGGTTCTTGCCCGGCACGTCGGGCTTCCACATCCGCGGGTAGAAGTTGGCCACCGACGGCACGCAGAAGGAGTAGATCGAGTCGTTCCAGTCCTCCAGGCCCTGGTGGACGATCGAGGCCAGATGCTGGTCGCCGCACAGGTGGAAGGCGAAGCCCTTTCGCAGCTCGCGCAGGGCTCGGGCGCGCCCGCTCTGGGGCCAGCCGTTCGAGTCGTAGTCGATCCGCAGGCGCTGCAGGCCCCCGCCGTGGTGGGTGGCCATGCCCGCCAGCGTGGTCTGCGAGACCATGAGCTTCATGTCCTGGGCCTTCCAGTCGCCGGCCCAGTCGGCCAGGAATTCCTCCTGGCGCTTGCCCAGCAACTCGGCGCCCGGCACGTCGGCCCGTTTGGGGTCGAAGTTGGGATCCTGGAC
Organism: Planctomycetota bacterium; assembly: GCA_022705325.1. Lineage (GTDB taxonomy): Bacteria > Planctomycetota > Phycisphaerae > SM23-33 > SM23-33 > MWDR01. The sequence goes on from JAKJER010000059.1 coordinate 26,283, forward strand.
GTGGTCGGCACGCTTGGTGTCGGTGGGGGGGACCAGGCCGTTGCAGCCGGACTTGAACTTGCGGTCCTCGATGACGGCCACGCCGATCCGCCCCCAGGTGAAGGCCCCATAGTACACGCCGATGCCCTGCTCGACCGGAGTGGGGTCGTACGGGATATGATGGGCGCTCTGCGTCCGCTCGACGGTCTTGACGAATTCGGCATCGTAGACGTAGCCGCCCTTGTCGTCCTTGGCTGTCTTCCGCCCGCCCTGGCCCCAGAGGTTGCCCTGGTACACGTCGTGGTCGTCGGGCTCGATGACGCAGGGGATCTCGCGGGTCAGGTCGCGGTACGCCCAGCACCACAGGTACCACTTGTAGAGGTAGTCCAGTTCGTGCGGCTCGGGGCGGGTGGGGCTTGCGCCCTCGTACACCTGGTCGCCGGAGAAGAACAGCAGGTCCGCCTTGTGCCTGGCGATGGCGGAGGTGATGTCGGCGTGGGGGAACCACACGCCCCAGGCCCACGGGAAGTTGGGCCTCTCGACGCCGCTGACGCTGTTGTGGTTGCCCGTGAAGCCGGCGACCACGATCGTCTCCTGATCCACCGGGTCTCGGCGGACGGTTCCTTCCCAGGTGCACGTGCGCGCGGTCCCGCCGGCCTGCTTCAGTTCGTAGACGACGCGATAAGGCCAGTCGCGCGACAGGTCCCAGTCGCCGCAGGTGAAGACGGCTATGTGGCCCGGCGTGACGATCTTCGCCAGGCCTTTGTCCTTCCACTGCTCGCCCTCGCGGACCTCCAGGCGGACGGTCTGGTTGTCGTCCCGGCCGAGGGGCATCATCTGGACGTTCATCCGCATGACGGGCCCGTTCTCGCCCGGGCGGGGCTGTCTGGTCAGCGCGTGGGCGGTGGCAACGTACTGGGTGGAGAGGATCGGTCCCAGGGCCCGCTCGCCGTGCGCCCGGACCGCGTCGCCCGTGAGCGTCCAGTCCTTGAACCACCAGTTGTCGTCCTTTCCGCCGGCCGTGCAGATCAGGGCGAGCGAGCCAGGCAACTGCCCCGGCGCCACCGTCAGCTTGGCGCTGCTGAGTTCGGCGCCGTCGGCGGAGCGGACGGTGAGCGTCAGCTCGCAGCCGTCGTCGGTCTTCTTGCCGGCCAGGCGAAGCTCGATGTCGCGCAGGTCGGAAGGCTTGGGGGCGGGCGCCGCCTTGGGGGCCTGGGCGGGCTTGACCGGCTTGGCCAGCAGGTTCAACTCGGCGATGACGCAGGCCGGGCGGTCGGTCACGCCGGACCGGGCGACCAGCCGGACATATCGAGCCGTCGTCTCCGGCAGCGGGACGGTCTGCTCGTCGTTGGTGTCGGACCATTGGCCCTGGGCCAGGGGCTTGCCCCACTCCTTGGCGTTCGCGCCGGCGTAGACCTCATACTCCTTGATCCGTCCGACCGAGCTGTCCTGGCGGGGCAGGACGGCGACGCCGTGGAAGGTCGTCGCTTTGCCCAGGTCCAGCAGGACCTCGTGGGGGTATCCCACCTTCTTGTCCTTCCACCGCGAGTGCCAGATGGTGCCCGCGTTGCCGTCGAGCATGTTGGAGGCGGGCGTCTCGGCCTCCTGGCTGTCGACGCGGAGGACCTTCCAGCCGTCGCGATCGAGAGCGCCGGCGCGGCGGGACTTGCCTCGGCCGCCGGCGTTGTCGATGAAGGCGCATCGGCCCAGGCCGTTGACAGCGGCGATCAGGCCGCCGCCCGGCCCCGGGCTGTGGTGGACCAGGGCGGCGGAACGATAGTCGAGATCGTCCCCTCCCGCGCCGATGAGGAAGCCGGCCAGGGCGTCGGCGGGCGTGCCTGGGCCGGTTCGTCCCAGGCGGACGGTCATCTCGAAGGCCTGACCCTTGTCGCTCAGGCGGCGCGTCAGCAGGTGGACGGTCCGCAGGGGCAGTCGTCCCAGGCACTCCAGCCGCCCGTTGGCGACTTGCCAGTCCTGCAGGCGGTTGGCCCAGAAGTCAGGGCCGACCCAGGTTCGCTGGCCGTTGGGGAACCAACTCTGGAAGTCGCACGACGCCTGCGGGGCCGGCAAGGCCGGCGAGGCGATCAGGCACAGGACGCACAGGAACAGCGAGAGTCGAATGATCACTTCCGGTCTCCTCGTGATGGGGCGCATACAGGGCATGATAGCGGATGCCTCCGCCGCCAACAACCCGACTGCCCCGGGCCGTTTCTACAGGAATGCGCCCAGGATCCAGAAGAACACCGCCGCCAGCACCGCCGAGACGGGAATGGTGATCACCCAGGAAGCGAAGATGCGCTTGATGACGCCCAGGTCGATGGCGGCGAACCCGCGGGCCAGCCCCACGCCCATGACGGCGCCGACCAGGACGAAGGTGGTGGAGATGGGCAGGCCGAGGGTGGAACAGACCAGGACGGTGGTAGCCGTGCCGAACTCAGCCGAGAAGCCGCGCGTGGGCGTGATCTCGGTGATCCTCTTGCCCACCTTCTCGATGACCTTGTACCCGTAGGTGGCCAGGCCGATCACGATGCCCACCCCGCCCAGGGCGAGGATCCAGGAGGGGACGGCTGCCTTGGCGGCGACGTAGCCTTGTCCGAAGATCTGGATGGTGGCGGCCATGGGCCCGACGGCGTTGGCGACGTCGTTGGCCCCGTGGGCGAAGGCCATGTAGCAGGCGGAGACGATCTGAACCCGGATTTCCCATATAGATCCTCAATTTCAAGTATAATGAGGTGGCGATTGGCCGCATGAACACAGGGTTTTCTCGCCATCGAGACACGGAAGTCCGGAGAATCCAATGGGTGAAAGCGGAA
>JAKJER010000024.1 GCA_022705325.1 Planctomycetota bacterium
TGGATGTCCTGGACCGACCCGCCGGTCCACACGCAGGCGTGGGCGTCGCTGGTCGGCGTGCCCGCGTAGCCCGCGATGACCGCCCCCGACGCACTGGAGCCCTGGGCCCGGCTGCGCGTACCTCCCAGGCCCGCAAGCTGCTGGATCGACGTGCCGCTGATGGTGACGGCGACCTCGTTCTGCACGCTGCCGGGGGGTACGGCGTAGCCCACGATCGTCCCGCCGTCGCCCAGGTCCAGCCCGTTGACGTTGTGCCACTGGTCCGTCCCGCCGGGGAAGACCGTCGAAAAGGGCGTCAGGCTCAGGCCGAAGTACGCCCCGGCCACGATGTCGCCGCCGGCGTTGATGGACCCCAGCGAGATCGACACCGCACCCAGGTCCGTGTAGCCGGGGCCGGCGTTCCAGATCACGGCGTGGTCGGTCCCGCCCGCGTCGCGCGAGAGGCCGAAGATCTGCCCCGCGTCGTTGATGGCGTAGGCGGCGGAATAATCCCCCCCTGCCGTGCCCAGGTCGATGAGTTGATCGTCCTGCCAGAGGAACGCGTGAGCCCCGCTGGCCGTTCCCGACACGCCCACCACCTGCCCCTGGTTGTTCAGGCCGTACGCGTAGCTCCACGTGCCGCCCGGCAGGACGCCCACGTCGACCATCGTGTAGTCCAGCGACAGCGTGGAGATTCCGAATGCCGCCGCGTACGCGTCGTCGCCCGCCTCGCCGGGCAAGGCGTCCAGGTCCTGGTTCATCCCTTCGCCCAGCGGGGTCTGGATGTCCGGACCGACGCACACGTTGTAGATCCCGTCGGCCGTCTGCTGGGGGAAGAGGACGCGGTAGGTCTCGCCGCCCGCGTGCTGGATGGACGTGGCGGACACCGCGCCGCCCGGGCCGGTGATCGTCACGTCGTCGACGGTGAAGCTGGCCGCCGAGATCGCCTCGCTGAACGTCACGTCGACGTGGTCCACGCCCGAGGACTGCCAGCCGGTGGGCTGGTGAGAGACGACCTGAAGCGTGGAGCGGGCGATGGAAAAATCGCCCGTGTAGACGTCCTCGCCCGCCTCGCCGGCGAAACGGTCGCCGTCCTGGTTCATCCACTCGCCGGCCTGGTTGCAGATGGCCGGGCCGATGACCAGCGCGTACGTCCCCGCCTGTCGCTGCGGGTCGAAGTCGATCCGCCACGTCGTGAGGCCCTCGAGGCTCACGTCGATGATGTCGACCCGGCCGGCCGGGCCGTACAGGCTCACGTCGGCGGGCGTGAACGTGGTCGGATCGAGCACCTGCGTGAAGGTCACGTCCACGTGCTCGACCTGCCCTTGCTCCGTCCCGGCCGGGAGGTGTTCGATGACGGCCAAGTCGCTCGCGGTCAGCTCGAACTGCCCGGCGAAGACGTCCTGGACGGCCTCACCGTTCGTGCCGTCGGCGTCCTGGTTCATGGCGTTGGACGACAGGTCCTGGATGGCGGGCCCGACGCGGAGGGCGTAGACCCCCACCTCGCTCTGGGAGGCGAACGCGATGCGGTACGTGCTGCCCTGGAGGCGGGTGACGGAACTGGCGGCCACGGGCGAGGCGGACGGGTTCACGATGGACACGTCGGCGGGGGTGAACGTGTCGGCCTTGATCAGCTCGTTGAACGTCAGGTCGACGTAGGAGAGGCTCCCCGCGGCCGCGGTGGGCGACTGGGTGACGACGCGGGGCCCGTCGCTGTCGGACAGGATCACCGTGAACGACTGGGCTTGGGCGGCGTTGAGGGCGCCGGTGTTGTCGGCCCACGTGCCGGCCTGGAAGTTCACCGTGACGGGCCCGACGCCCAGCGGCCCGCTTAGGGTGTAGCGATAGGTGTTGCCTCCGATGGCGACGGGGGCGGTGTTGGCGGTCGCGCCCGCGGCGCCGGCCCCGGTGAGGGTGAACTCGGCGGCGGCGTCGGTGATGCTGGCGGCGTTCAACCCGGCGCCGCTGTGGTCGAAGTAGGTGACCTCGATGAGTCCCTTGCCGCCCGATCCCGCGTTGACGACGGCCAGCGGAAGGCTCGACCCGTCAGGCGGCAGGGCGAGTTCCGCGGTGGGCGTGGGGGCCAGCGAGACGGCGAACGTGCCCAGGCTGCCCCCGGCCACGCCGTTGCCTGCGATGTCGCGGACCTCCCCCGCCGCCAGCATGACGCTGTAGAGGCCGTTGTCGCCCGCGTCCCAGCTCCCGCCGGGGGCGGTCACGCGGTAGGTCGCCGTGCGGACCTTGCCGTCGCTGCCCACGTCCACGCCCACCAGCACGGTGGCCCTGTTGAAGCCGCCCGGGCCCGTGACGCGGATGTCGATGTCGTCCAGCGTGGAGACGTCCACCGCCACCGCGTCGCTGTAGGTGACGCTGAACGTGTGGCTGTCGCCCCCGGCGATGGTGACGTTCGCCGCGGTCAGCACCGCCGACGGGCCCTGGTGATCGGGCGTGAGCAGGAACGCGTGCTCGTTGGCCGAGCCCGAGACGTACCCCCCGCCGACAATCTGCCCTTCGTCGTTGATGTCGTAGGCGCATTCCAGCCACCAGGGCGAGTCGGGCCCCAGCAGGCCGTTCAGGTCGTACATCTGCCCGGCGTCGTACACGAACGCCCGCGTCTCGGACAGGCTGGCCGACGAGCCCACGATCTGTCCGTCGTTGTTGACCGCCCAGGCGGTGGAGCGGATGTCGTCGTCGAGCGTGCCCAGGTCCGTCATGCCCCCTTGGGCGCTCCATCGGAACGCGGTGTACCGCTGGCCCACGCCGGTGTGATGCCACCCCACGGCCACGTCGTAGTCGTTGACGCCCAGGGCCTCCCCGTGCCCCGACAGGCTGGGTGTGAGGTCGGTGGGAACGTTCCACTTCCAGATCGTGGGGTGATAGTAGCCCGAGGCCGCCTGGAGCTTGCCCGCGATGGTGCCCACCTCGTTGACCGCCAGGGCGGTCCCCTTGTCCAGTTCCAGCAGCAGCGAGCCGTGGACGGCGTCCCAGATGAACGGGTAGGAGTTGCCCGACGAGTCGGTGGTGTAGCCGACGACCAGCCCGCTGTCGTTGACTCCGCGGGCCAGGGACGTGTAGCCCGCCAGCACCGGGGGAATCTCCTGAAGCGAGGAGTTGTACAGGAACCCGCGGTTGCCCCCGGCGGCGTCGTGGTCCATCCGCCCGACGATCCGGCCCTCGCCGCTGATGTCGTAGGCGGCGCTGGTGTCGCCGTACGTGGCGGTGGGCAGGGCGGTCATCGAGCCGCTTTCCCACACGAACGCCCGGCCGTCCCCCGAGGCCAGCGCGGCATAGCCGATCACCAGGCCGTCGTCGTTGAGACCCAGTGCCCGAGAGTAGTCGCCTCCCAGCGTGCCCAGGTCCGTTACGGCGTAATACGTAGCCAATAACAGTCGCGGCTCCAGCTCCTGGAACGACACGAGACGGAAGCTGCCGGCGATCGGCGCGTCTGGCTTCATGGCTGGCTCCTTTGGCCACCGGGCCGCCGAAAACGAAATGATCGGCATGGCAGCAGAGCCACCTTCACCCTGCCCGGCCCTACCGGCCCGCGTATATGATTATGCCGTATTCTTCACCGACCGACCGGCGTCCAGCAAGCCCCAAACGCACATTTCGCGCAAATTCCTGCACGAGTACGGGTGTGGGGGCCAAAGGAAGATCGCCGGGAGAGTCTGTCCCGCAGGCGCAGGGAGAACGGGTTCACTCAGGAGCGGACAGCCGCGGCCGGGTCAGCTTGCCTGGGCGGCCAGGGGCAGGGATTGTCGGCGCAGGGTCGGGGGCATGGTGACCTTGCTGCCGCACGCCGCACAGCGGACGCGGTGCCAGTTGGGTTGGCGTGGGATGGCCAGGATCACGCGGCAATTCGGGTTCGGGCAACGGTGCTTAACGCACTCCATACGGTCCTCGCTGGATAGGAACCTCCCGGCCACGCCCGCACGGGCAAGGCGGCGTCCAGCGAAACCGTACGATTCAGTCGCCCCCGCGGGCAAGCTCGCCCGCTGAACATCTTATCTCTGCGCCCCTGCGTGCGGCGTAACTCGCAACCGACGCGCCGCGCCTACAGGTTGTCCAGCATGTGTCCCAGCTTGGTCTTCTTGGTGCGGAGGTACTCGCGGTTGCCGTCGCAGGGAGGGATCTCCACGGGCACGCGCTCGACGATCCGCAGCCCGAACCCCTCCAGCCCGTAGATCTTCCGCGGGTTGTTGGTCATGATCCGCAACTGGGTGAGCCCCAGGTCCCGCAGGATCTGGTTGCCGATGCCGTAGTCGCGCCGGTCGGCCTCGAAGCCCAGGTGCACGTTGGCCTCGACGGTGTCCATCCCCTGTTCGATCTGGAGCTTGTAGGCCCGCAGCTTGTTGATCAGCCCGATCCCGCGCCCTTCCTGGCGGACGTAGATGACCGCGCCCTTGCCCGCGTCGGCCACCGCCTTGAGGGCGGTGTGGAGTTGCGGTCCGCAGTCGCAGCGCAGGCTGCCCAGCACGTCGCCGGTCAGGCACTCGCTGTGCACGCGGACCAGCACGGGTTCCTCGTGGAGGACGGGCTTGCCGTCCTTGTCCAGCGTGCCCACCCCGCCCATGCACAGCGCCAGGTGCGGCTCGGGATCCACCACGCTGGTGTAGGCAATCAGGCGGAACGTGCCGTACTCCAGCGGCAGGTCGATCTCCACCGCCCGCTCGATCAGCCGCTCGCTCCGCAGGCGGTAGCGGATCAGCTCGGCCACGCTGATCATCTTGATCTGGTGCTCGCCGCAGAACCGCTCCAGGTCCTCTCGCCTGGCCATCGTGCCGTCATCGTTCATGATCTCGCAGATCACGCCCATGGGCTTGAGCCCCGCCAGTCGGGCCAGGTCGACGGCGCCCTCGGTCTGCCCGGCCCGCACGAGCACCCCGCCGTCGCGGGCCCGCAGCGGGAAGATGTGCCCCGGGCGGGCCAGGTCGCCCGGCTTGGCGTCGTCGCGACAGGCCACCTGGATGGTCCTTGCCCGGTCGGCGGCCGAGATGCCCGTGGTCACCCCGGTGGCCGCGTCCACGCTGACGGTGAACGCCGTCGCGAAGCGGGCGGTGTTCTCCTGGGTCTGCGGGTAGAGGGCCAACTGGTCGGCCCGGGCGTTGCTCATGGGCATGCAGATCAGCCCGCGCGCGTGCTTGGCCATGAAGTTGATGGTCTCGGGCGTGACCAGCTCGGCGGCGCAGGTCAGGTCGCCCTCGTTCTCGCGGGACTCGTCGTCCGTCAACACGATCATCTTGCCCGCGCGAAAGTCGTCCAGGATTTCGTCGATGCTTGCGTTCATGTTTCTTGGCCTCTGCCGGGCGGCTTGCCTTCGCCGCTCACCGGCCGGGCGGTCCGTCCAGCGGCTGTTGCCCTTCGTGCACAAAGCTGAGCCCCAGCCTAGTATAACTGATGATGGCGGCCAGGCAAAAGGCCGTCACAATCCATTCCATCGCCCTCGCCAGGCTGCCGCCCAGCCCGTTGGCCAGGCGGTCCAGGTCCGGGCTGAGCAGCACCGCCAGCACCATGACGATCTGGGCGAAGGTCAGGGCCTTGCCCCACCCCGTCGGATGGACGCGGAACTGCCCGGTCACCATGTGGACGATCACGAACCCGCCGATCACCCACAGGTCCTTGCCCACCACCGCCACCACCACGTAGCCGGGCAGGCGGGCGCCCGCCACGGCCGTCGCCGGCAGGGTCAGCGCGAGGCTGGCCGAGATGATCAACACCTTGTCGGCCAGCGGGTCCAGGATGGCGCCCAGGCGCGTCCGGAGGTTCAGTCGCCGGGCCAGCAGGCCGTCCAGGAAGTCGCTCGCGCCAATCACGATCAACACGCCCAGGGCCGCGTGACGGGCCCAGGGCCACTGGTCCTGCTGCATCAGCAGCAGCAGGAAGCAAGGCACCAGCAGCAGTCGCAGCAGGCTGATGCGATTGGGCCAGTTGAGCATCCGCCAGGTCATCAGCTTCTGGCCGGCGGGGCGTGGTCGGGCGGGTTGTTCGCTCTGGCGGTCCATGCGCGATCCTCTCGCCACAGATGTCAACGAGCGGACAAGGAGTTTCTTAGCCCCGCCGTCAAGTCAATCCGCCGCGCGAACCCGGACTATTGGTCTTCCTGGGCTTCCTGGGCGGCGCGGTTCTCGGCTCGTTTGGCCTTGAGCTTGGCCTGCTTGACCTCGATGTGGAACAGGAACGCGCCCAGGAACAGGACGGCGCCGACCAGGTAGGCCGCGACCACCAGCCAGGGGGCGAAGGGGCTCTCCATCAGGCCCATCGGGTATTCGCTGGGCTCCTTGGGCAGATTGACCAGGACGACGGTGGCCATCACGAACAGGATGGCCCCCACCACCAGCAGCAGGGGGATTGCGACCTGGCGGAAGTGATGCCCGTGCTGCTGCTGGGCCTTTCGCTGGAGTTGAGCGGCGCGGGCCTTCTTGGCTGCCGGCGAGATCGAGGCCGAGCCCGCCAGGTCCGGGATGGCCGGCACGACCGCCTGCGGGTCCGACGCCGCGGGCGCAGGCGCCGACAGCAGCGCCGCGAACGGATCACCCGGGTCCGCCGGCGCCGCCGGGGGATCACCGGCCTCCGCGGGCGGGGTCTGCGGCGCGTCCTGCCCGGCCAGCGGGGCCGGGCCGCCCGAGGCCAGCGATGCCAGTGCGTCCGCGTTCATCGACCGTTTATCTTCTTGAGCCATGGCCTTCCTCGTGAAACAATAAGGTGCGCCCATACTACCTTTGATCGGCCGGATTGGCTACAGCATTTTACAGCAGGTGCCCGCATGAACATCCGCCAGCCTGTCTATGCCCGCGATTTCGAGGGGTTCTACGAGGCCTCCCCCACTTCCTGCCGCCACCACGTCCAGAAGCTCCTGGACGCCGCCGAACTGCCCGACGACCTGCCCGAGCGGCTCTGCGGCGGATTGGTGCCCCACGCGGGATGGGTGTACTCGGGCCGGCTGGCGGCCATGACCTTCAAGGCACTGGCCCGCCAAGGCGACGTGGGCACGGTGGTGCTGTTCGGGGCAGTCCACCACCCCGGCGTGCGGGCGGGGGAAGTGTATGATTCGGGCGTCTGGCAAAGCCCGCTGGGGGAAGTCGCCATCGACGAGGAGCTGGCCGCGGCCGTATTGCAGGCCGACGAGTCCCTTCGGGTCAACCCCCGGGCCCACAACCAGGAGCATTCCATCGAGGTGCAGATCCCGCTGGTGCAGATGGCCTGCGCGGGGGCGAAGGTCCTGCCCATCGCGGTCCCGCCGGCCGACCTGGCGGTCCGCGTGGGTCAGGCTGTCGGACGGGTGATCGCGGAACGCTTCCCCCGGGCCGTCGTGGTCGGAAGCACCGACCTGACCCACCACGGCGGGGGGCGCTTCCCCGCCCCCGGCGGGCGGGGCGAGCAGGGCGTCCGCTGGACGGTCGCCAACGACCGCCGCATGATCGACCTGGTCGAGGCCATGCAGGCCGAGAGAATCGTCCCCGAGGCCCACGAGCGGATGAACGCCTGCGGCGCCGGCGCGATCGCCGCCACCATCGCCGCCGCCGCCCAGATGGGCGCCCGCAAGGGCATCCTCCTCGAATACACCAACTGCCACGAGGTGCTCCAGCACCTCTACCCCGGACAGACCGACGACACCACCATCGGCTACGCGTCCGTGGTCTTCGCCTAGCGGTCTCTGTAGAATCTGCGTCGACGACAAAGCCCACCCCTCAGGGGTGGGCTTTGTCTTGGGTCGCTCTCTACTTCGAACCATCCGCCACAGCCCGCACCGCCGCCGCCACGCCCTGGTGGGTGGCGGGGTCCATCATCTCCGGCAGCAGGTCGTCGCCGCTGACCCGGCCGGCCAGCGCGTCGGCCGCCGCCATCATCATCGGCACGGTGATGTCTTCAGCCGCGGCGTCCATCGCCCCGCGGAAGATGCCCGGATAGGCCAGGGCGTTGTTCATCATCCGCCCGTCGGCCGCGATGGCCGCCCCCGCCTCGTACGCGTCGGCGATGCTGATCTCGCTGATCGGGTTGGCCAGGGCGAAGACGATCGGGCTCTTGGCCATGCTGCGGACCATCTCCTGGCTGACGATGTTGGGCTGGCTGACGCCGATGAACAGGTCGCGTCCCCGCATGGCCGCCGCCAGGTCGCCCTGGATGTTGTCCCTGTTGGTCCGCTCGGCCAGGGCGACCTTCTCGGCGTTCATGTTCTCCTGGCGCCCGCGATAGATGAGGCCCGCGCGGTCCACGAGGACCACGTCGCCGATGCCGGCCAGTTGGAGCAGTTCGGTGATGGCCGTCCCCGCCGCCCCCGCGCCGCTGATCGCGCAGCTCAGGTCGCCGATCTTCCGCCCGGTCTTGCGCAGGGCGGACAGCAGCCCCGCGGTGACGATGGTGGCCGTGCCGTGCTGGTCGTCGTGCATGACGGGGATCTTCAGCCGCTTGTCCAGCTCGCGGGTAATCTTGAAGCAGGCGGGGGCGGCGACGTCTTCGATCTGCACCGCGCCGAACCCCACCGCCAACTTCTCCATGATCGAGATGAACTCGTCGGCGTCGTGGGTGTCGATGAGGACCGGCTCAGCCGACAGCTTCACGAACTCCCAGAAGATGGCGCTCTTGCCTTCCATGACGGGCAGGCCGGCCAGGCAGCCGATGTCGCCCAGGCCCAGGATGGCGGTCCCGTTGGTGGCGATGGCGACCTTGTTGGCCACGCCGGTGTACTCGCGGGCCAGCGACGGGTCGGCCTGGATGGCCTTGCACACGCGGGCCACGCCGGGAGTGTAGACGATCCGCAGGTCGGTATTGGAACGGATGGGCGTCCGCGAGCGCATCTCGCAGGAGCCGCCGCGATGGCTCTCCATGGCCAGGTCCAGCACGCCCAGCACCTTCGCCCCGGCGGCCTGAACGTCCTGGCGGACCTGGGCCATCTGCTGGTCGTTGGCGGCGAAGACCCGCAGATCGTATACGACCGTCCGGTCGGCCTCCAGGCTGGCCAGCGCCAGCTCGCCCACGCGGGCGCCGCTCTGGCAGACAGCCGAGACAGCCTTGGCCAACGCCTCGCCCGTGTCGCCCAGGGCGACCTTCAGCGAGTAGGCCAACGGACGATGAAACCGATCCTGCAATGCCTGCAATGAACCCATGGCGGTATCCTTATTCTGTGGCGCAGCCGGAATCGGGCATTATACCGGCCCGGGCGGGCGTGACAATCCAATTGCGGAAGGCGGACTCCGCAATCCGCAATAGAAAAAAGGATGCCCCGGGAGTGGGTGAATCCCGGGGCAGGGGCATTGGTGCTGGGCCCGTGCGGGCCAGCTTGCGGGTGTCTCTTGCACTGCCTTCAAGCTACGATACAATACGAGTCGCGGGCAACCGGGCCCGCTCTTGGCCGCGAAAAAGGAATCACCATGCGAACCGTGCTGACCTCAACTTGTCTGGCCATGCTCCTGGCGGGCGGCTGTGCCCGCCACACCACGCCCATCGCCCCGCGCGCCCAGTTGTCGCCCGCGGAGAAGGACTTCGAGGCCCTCTGGCAGGCCAGCCTCCACACCCTCCAGCGCTACCGCTTCGTCATTGACCGCACCGACCGCCGGGCGGGCGTCATCGAGACCTTCCCCATGACCGCCCAACAGTGGTTCGAGTTCTGGCGAAAGGACGCCGTCACGGGCTACGACCTGGCCGAGGGATCGCTTCAGGGCGTGACGCGGCGCGCCCGCGTCCGAATCGCCCCCGAGCAGCCCGCCACGGCGGCTGCGCCCACCACACAGCCCGCCCCGCCGAGGGGATACCGCCTCAGCGTGGAGGTCGTCGTCGCCCGCGAGGGCGAGGAGATCTCCATCACCGAGACGATCGACGGCTATAACATGTTCATCCTGCCAGGACGGGAGGAGAGCGCCCGGCACCACCTGCAAGAGCTCGGACGCATCCCTGAAGAGGAAGCCGGTGGCAAGGAAGAGAAGCCCGCCGGGCGAGTCATCACCCAGGACCGGGCCCTGGCCAACCGCATCACCCGCGATATCCGGCGGGCTGTGAGCGACGAACTGGCCAGGCTGCAATAGACGCATCTCTCACGGGTCGCTCGACCCGAGGGAGCTTCATGCCCCCGGGCCCAGCAGCACCTCGCGCCGCCGGCGGACCAGTTGCTTCTTGGATTCGGGCATGTCCGGCTCCGCGAGCAACATGTCGCATCCTTCGACGAAGATCTCGCGGGCGAACGCTTCGGTATAGACCCGCTCTTCGAAACTTCGAGAGCGGACGCTCGCAAGGAACCCCTCGAACTCGTCGAAGTAGCTCCCGTAGATGTGGAACGAGTCGGCCAGGTGGATGTACTCGCCCGGCTCGACGCCCACCTTCGCCGCCACCTCCCGCTGCAACTCGGTGAAGGCGTAGATGTTCATGAACGCGGCCTTGAACGCGTCGTTCGAGCGGAAGTGCACGTTCAGGTGCAGCTTGCCCCCGCTGATGCGAAACCACATCCGCTGCAGGCAGGCCGGGTCGTCGATCTCCAGATCGTTCCACACCTGCCAGGTCACCGCCTGGGCCCGGCGCGTGTGCGGCACGGCCTTCAGCTTGCGGACCACCGCGTCGATCTGGTCGAACACCCGCTCGCCCACGCGATACTCGAACAGGCGCTCGTGGTAGGTGTACTCCCACTTGCCCGCCGCCGGGTCGATCCAATGATCGTGCACCCCGTAGAGCACCTCGCTGCGGTACTTCTCCAGGTCTTCCAGCCCGCCGGGGAAGTTGCGGTGGATCCGCGGCTCGTCGAAGGGCCGCTTCACGTGGATCAAGGCCGTCACGTCCCGGCTGTTGGGGTCGCCCGGGCGGTCGTACTCGGTGGGGAAGCTCTCGCCCTGCTCCCAGCAGGCGATCACCGCCCGCTCCCAGGCCAGCGGGAGAAGGTCTTCGACAACGTGAATGGACTTCATGCTCGCTCCTGTCTGCAGCCAGCCCGCGGTCGGCCGGCCCGCGTCCTTGCGGCCGGTGCCCCTCCGCGGCTGACAGAAAGATACCGTAATCGCTTCCCGATGCACGGTTTTTTTTGCTAGACTGGCGCCCAGGCGGGCGGACCGGCCCGCCGGGAGCGCACGATGACCTGCCGCCTCCTCCGGGTCGCGACCGCCCTCATCCTGTCCGCCTCGCTCGCCGGCGCCGCGGGGAGCGGCGAGCTGCGCGTCTACCCCACCCCCTACTACGTCATCCGCAGCGACCTGGATGAGGACCTGGCCCGCGAGGCGGCCGCCCGAGTGACGGCCATGGCCGAGGAATACCACCAGCGGACCAAGAGCTTCGCCGGCTCCATTCGCAAGAAGTTCGACTTTTATCTCTTCGCCCGCCCGCAGGACTACCAGGCCGCCGGAGGCAGGCCCGGCTCGCCCGGCATGTACGTCGGGCAGGGCAAGGACGGTAAACTCCTGGTGCTGGCGGTCAGCCGAGGCGACCTGCTGTGGTACATCATCCAGCACGAGGGCTTCCACCAGTTCGTCCACCAGGTCATCGGCGAGGACGTGCCGCTGTGGCTCAACGAGGGCCTGGCCGAGTACTTCGGCGTGGCCCAGTGGACCGGCGACGGCTTTGTCACCGGCTGGATGCCCCCCGACAAGGTCGCCCGCGTGAAGTTCTACCTCCGCACCGGGCAGATCCTGTCATTCGACAAGATGCTTACCCTCAGCAACACCGACTGGAGGAACCGGCGCGACACCCTCCACTATGACCAGGCCTGGTCCATGGTCCACTTCCTGGTGCACGGCATGGAAGGGCGCTTTCAGCCGGGCTTCTCGGCGTTCATCGACTCGCTGGGGCGAGGCCGCGACTGGAAGACCGCCTGGACGGGCAACCTGCCCAACCTCCCCATCCTGCACAAGCGCTACGACGAATGGTGGCAGGCGCAGGACGCCGGCACGGGCCGGCTTCTGTGGCGAAAGGCCATGGTCGCCACGCTCACCAGTTACCTCGCCCGCGCGCACCTCCAAGGCCTTGAGTTCCAGACCGCCGATGACTTTCTCGCCGCCGCCCGGGCCGGGCGGATCGAGAACAAGCCCGACACCTGGCTGCCGCCCAGCCTCCTGGAGCGCACGCTCAAGAAGGCCGCCGCCCACTCGCCCTGGACGCTCGACACCAAGCGCCAGACCCCCGCCCTGGTCCTCGAACTGACCGACGGCACGGTCCTGAGAGGTTCGTTCTCGGTCACCAAAGGAAAGATCAAGACCGACGTGGACATCAAGCCGCCGACCAAGACGCCGGCCAAACCGCGACAGAATGCTACGGAGCCATCACGGTGAGCACCCCGCGATTATTCCTCATCGGCGCCTGGGTCTGGGCCTGCCTGGCCGGACCAGGTCAGGCCGGCGAGTTCGTCCTGGTGGAGAATGGCTCGAATCCAGCGCCCGTCGTCGTGTCCAAGAACGCTCCGCCCCGGACGCGCGCCGCAGCCGGGGAGTTGATCGACTATATCGAGAAGATCAGCGGCGCCCGGCCGGAACTGATCGAGGGCGAGCCGAAGTCGATCCCGCCGCGAGCGGTCTGGGTGGGCGCTCAGCCGGCGGTGCGAAAGCTGCTGCCCAGGCTCGACCTCGCTTTTCAGCACCCCGAGGAGATCCTGCTCGCGTGCGACGGTCGCCACCTCGTCATCGCCGGGCGCGACCGATGGGACCCGCAACACATGGACGTGCAGGCTCGCGACGGGATAGTCAAGGGCAAGCAGCAGGAGTACGGCACGATCAACGCCGTCTACACCTTCCTTCAGGACAAGCTGGAGGTCCGCTGGCTCTGGCCGGACGAGTTGGGCGAGGACGTCCCGAAGCGACCGACGATCCGTCTGGCTCCGTTCGAGTATCGCTATCACCCGCAGATCCGCAGCCGGGGCGGGCTGCTGCACTTCTCGTCGCTGGGCAACAAGGGCTACGGGCGGGCCCACGACTGGGCGAGGCTCCAGCGGCTGCAACTGCACTCGCTGGACCTGGACGGCGGGCACGGGTTCGCCGACTGGTGGGACCGCTACAGCAAGACGCATCCGGAGATCTTCGCCCTCCAGCCCGATGGCACGCGGACCGGCTTCGCCAGCGCCCGCACGGCCAAGCTCTGCCAGTCCAATCCCAAGGTGTGGGAGTTGTGGCTCAAGGGCGTCGAGGACCAGCTCGCCAAAGACCCCACCCGTACCGTCTTCAACGCCTCGCCCAACGACGGCTGGGCCAGCGGGCACTGCGTGTGCGAAAAGTGCTCCGCCTGGGACCACCCCGACGGCGAGAAGCGGCTGTTCATCTGGCGGGGGCATCGGGCCGAGCGGCCCGCCCTGAGCGACCGCGACGTCACCTTCGCCAACCGCCTGGCAGGGCTGCTGAAGCAGCGATACCCCGGCAAAGACTACCGCGTCCTGATGAACAGCTACGGGCACTCGCGCCCCGCCCCGGTCGCCGCCCGCCCTGCCGACAACGTCATCATCTCCAGCGTGGCCAACTTCCTGGGGCGGACGGGCCTGGTGGACCGCGGCTCGACGACGGGGCAGACCTACCGCCAGCAGTTCGACGCCTGGGCCAGACTCGGCTGCCGGATGATGTGGCGCCCCAACACGGGCAGCCCGGGCGGCTGGCAGCAGGGCCTACCGGACCTGACGATCTCGCAGACCGCCCAGGACCTTCAGCACGTCGCCGCCTCCGGGTGCGTCGGCATCTTCGTCGACAGCGTGTGGGAGCACTGGGCCACCCAGGGGCCGCAATACTACGTGATGGCCCAGCTCGCTTGGGACCCGCGGCAGGACCCCGCCGCCCTGCTGGCCGACTACTACCGCCGCGGCTTCGGACCGGCCGCCGACGCGGTGCGCACATACTTCGAGCTGTGGGAACAGGCCCGATCCGCCTATGTCGCCCAGTACGGGCACGAGGCCGGCCTGTTCAGTCTGCCTCGCCTGTACGCGCCCCAGCGACTGGCCCAGGCCCAGGCCCACCTGGACCAGGCCGCCAAGGCCGCCGCAGCCGGGGCGGAAATCTACCGCCGCCGCGTTGAGTTCGTCCGCGCCGGGCTGGCCTACACGCGCCTGCAGACCCAGAACGCGACGCTCATGCTGCGCTACTGGCTCAAGCCGGACGACGCGATCGCCGCCCAGGTCCGCAAGAACTGGCAGGCGATCGAGACCCTCTGCCGCGAACACCCCTACGCCCTCAATTGGGGCCCCTTGCGCCCCGGAACCGACCGCATGCTCGGCCTGCACCCGGAACACCCAAACCCGAAGATCAAGCCCAAGCAGCTTAGGGAACTCGGCATGGAGTGACTACTGACCTGGCGCCTGGGAGCGTTGGACGTCCACCACCCAGGCCGGCGTTTGGGCCAGGTAGCCGCGCAGGACGCGCCCGCGGGTGAAGTAGTAGAGCGAGTTGAATCCCTGGAAGATCACCGTGACGACCATCAGCGAACCGTAGATGCCCAGGGTCAGGGTTCTGTACAGGTTGTCCGGATCGCCCAGCATCTGCCTCAGCATGGGTTCGGTCCGCATGGCCTCCTCGTACGGACTGGGCGCCACGAGCCCCGACCACAGCATCCAGGCTGCGTAAGCGAAGACCAGCCCCAGCAGCGCCAGTTGGTTCCAGCCCAGCACGACCGGACCGCGAGGGTCCAACCGCAGCAGCAGCCTTCGCCCCCGCAACTCGTTCCAGGCCAGCGCCCCCAGGCCGGCCCCCATGACCCAGGCGATCCAGTCGAACTCGCCGAACGCCGCCATCCCCATCGCCACCAGCAGCGACAGCCCGCTGAATACGCCCATGCTCACGCCGTTGAAGCGGGCCACGCCGGCTGCGCTGCGGATCTTCTTGCCGCGCTGATTGGCCGACGCCAGCGCCTGCAGGTGCTCGCCCGTCAGGGGGCCCGCGGGCGCAGCCGTATTGGCCGGCCCAGCCGGAAGCGGGTCTGGCGGGGGGGGCGGGTTCTGGTTGGCCGGGTCGTCCGTCATCTGTCCTGCATTGTACAGAACCCGCGGCATGGGCTGTAGGCTCTTTCCGTAGGCCGGGACCGGAGGTACAGTCTATCCACATCGAAAGGACGTCCCATGAACCGTTCCTCCCTCCGGCGGCGCAACATGGCAATCCTCCTAGCCCTGACAGCCTTCTCGGTCGAGCCAGGCTTGCCTGCCCGGGCGGCGGAACAGACGCAGCCCGGGCCGCCGACCCGCGTGGCCATCGTCGCAGGCAAGTGGCACATCAACGGCAAGGTCACCTACGCCGGCACGCGGGCGGAGGGACTGCTGATGAACGTGCGGATGGTCAACAGCACCTTCGAGGACCGCAACAAGCGCGACTTCGACGCCGACGCCAACACCGAGCGGTTCATCGCGAAGATCCCCGGCTACGCCGCCTCGGGGGTGCGGGCGTTCACGCTCAATCTCCAGGGGGGCATGCCCGGCTACGAGGGCGCGCTCAACTCGGCCTTCGAGGCCGACGGATCGCTGCGAGAGGAGTACCTCGCCCGCGTCGGCCGGGCGATCGACGCCTGCGACCGAAACGGCGTCGCCGTCATCCTGGGCTGCTATTACCAGCGCCAGTCCGGCGTGCTCAAAGACGAAGCGGCCATCCGCGCCGGCGTGGTCAACGCGGTCAACTGGGTGCGGCGCAAGCGGTACGCCAACGTCGTGCTGGAGATCGCCAATGAGTACCCCCACGGCGGGTTCAAGCACCGCCGGCTGAAGTCGCCTGCCGGCGAGGCGGAGCTCATCCGCCTGGCCAAGCGGACCTGGCCGGAACTGCTGGTCTCCACCAGCGGCGTGGGCAACGGGCGGCTGGACGACGAGGTGGCCCGGGCAAGCGACTTCCTGTTGATCCACTTCAACGGGACAGACGTGGGGCAGATCCCCGCCCGCATCGCCGCGCTGAAGAAGCACGCCAAGCCCGTCGTCTGCAACGAGGACGACAAGCAAGGCGCCGAGGCCGCCCGGGCGGCAGAAGCCTGCGTCGCCAACGGCGCCTCGTACGGGCTGATGCTCAGCAAGCTCAACCAGTACGTCCCGTTCGAGTTCACCGGGCCCAAGGACGACCCGGTGGTGTATGCCCGGCTGAAGCAGTTGACGTCCATTCCCCAGCGCCCGGGCACACTCGACTGACGGGGCCCCGAGACGCCGTCCAAGCGGTCGCGGGGAACATTTCCGCGTGTGTGTGATCGCCGTGTGTGAATCAGCCCCTTGCTCGCCTATCCTTATCTGTCGAGGGCGCGGCGCCCTCGACGAACAATACCTCATCCCCACGCGAGAAGGAGAACACGATGCGCCGACCCCCCAGTCCATTCGCACCGAAGCGATGGCCGCTGGTCCTGCTGGGCGCTGTGGCGCTGACCGCCTTGGCCGCCTGGGCCCAGGACGCGGCCCAAGCCCCGCCATCCAGCTACGCCCCGGTGGTCAGCAAGGAACCGTTCGAGAAGACCATGGCCCGCATGTCCACGGCCAAGGAGCAGGTCATGAAGATCCACATGGACCTGCTCCGCCAGCGCTACGACTTGGCCGACCGCCCGGCCAAGGGGGCGGCCATGTCCCGCGGCAAGCCCGTCCAGGAGGGCGTCCGCGTCAAGCTGCCCGACGGCGTCACCTGGGACGACCTGGCCGCCCTGTCGCCCGAGGAGGTCCGCGAGAAGGGCCTCTGGCCGGCCGGGCTCTACCCGCTGCCCCACCCCAACCACCCCGAGGGCGGGATGGTCTTCCCTCAGGCCCACATCGACGAGATCAAGAAACAGACCGGTCGGGATCTGACCCGCTTCGACCTGGACTTCGACCTGCCGGATCACCTGCTGCCGGAGTTTCCGCCGGCCGTCTTCCTGACCACCCGTCTGGACCTGGGCGACGTGTCCAAAGGCAAGGTGATCACCAGCGACAACTACCACGAGCTGTTCAACGGGATCCTCAATCCCAAGCAGATCGAGGGCCTGCGGCTGTTGGTGACGCCCTTCCCCCAGCAGCAGTTCAACCCCACCGAGGACCGGCGGTCGGCCCGTCCCAGCCTGGGCGTGACCTGCTTCGACTGCCACGTCAACGGGCACACCAACGCCACCACGCACCTGGTCGGCGACATCCGCCCGCAGGAATTCCGCCATCGCCTGGACACCCCGTCCCTTCGCGGGGTGAATATCCAGCGGCTGTTCGGATCGCAGCGCGGACTTAAGAGCGTCGAGGACTTCACCGAGTTCGAGCAGCGGGCCGCCTACTTCGACGGCGACCACGTCATCGCCGCCAAGAAGGGCATCAACATCCTCGACCGCGGCAGCCAAGTCCATTTCATGAGCGAGTTCATGGCCCTGATGGACTTCCCGCCGGCGCCCAAGCTGAACATCATGGGCAAGCTGGACCCCAGAAAGGCCAGCAGGCAGGAACTCCGGGGGCAGGACCTGTTCTTCAACAAGGCCCAGTGCGGCGCCTGTCACCCGGCCCCCTACTACACCGACAACCTGATGCACAACCTGCGGACCGAGCGGTTCTACAAGCCCAGGATGATCAACGGGAGGATGGCGTCGGCCGACGGGCCCATCAAGACCTTCCCCCTGAGGGGCATCAAGGACAGCCCGCCCTACCTGCACGACGGCAGGCTGCTGACGCTCGAGGACACGGTGGAGTTCTTCAACCTCATCCAGGAACTCAAGCTGACCGCGGAGGAGAAACAGGCCTTGGTCGCCTTCATGCGGGCCTTGTAGTCATTCAGCCCGATCGGCGGCCGGCGCCCGCCTCCAAGAGCACCAGTGACCCTGAGGTTTTCAAGGCCTGTCCGGGCGGCTGTCGTGTGCCCGCCCGGGCAGGGTCTGGGGTCATGTCGCGACGCTCGCGTGAGCGGCCCTACTGCCCCGCCGGCTGGAGCGCGGGCCGGGTGGCGCCCAGGCCGGAAAGACGGGCGATCTTGGCCTTTACCTGCGGGTCCTCGCGGAGCTTGGGGCCCAACTCGATGAGGCTGGCCTTGGCCGAGGCGAGCCTGTAGCCTTCGGCCGCGGGTTCGAAGACCAGGTCCACCCGTCCGAGAAAGTTGAGCTGCTCGCCCGCCTGGGCCAGCAGCACCCTCCCGCCGCCCGGGGCGGGCATGGTGATGCCCTGAGGCAGCGTGGCGTGCGTGTGGCCGCCGAGGATGACCCCGATCCCGCCGACGGAGGTCGCCAGTTCGAAATCCCGGCGCAGCCCCAGGTGCGAGAGCACCACCACCGCGTCGGCCTGCTCGCGGAGGGCCGGCGCCAACCGCTTCACGCTGGCGACGCCGTCCTCGACGCCCATCAGCCGCTCCGGCTCGCGGACGGTGCACAGGCCCAGCAGGGCGATCCGCACGGGCCCGGCCCGCTCGATGAGGTACTCCTTGCCCAGCACGGCCCGGCCGTCAAAGCCCACCTCTGAAGGGTGGGCTTTTTCCCCGGGCGCCTCTCCGCTAATGCCCACGGAAGGCTTTCCGTGGGCTTTGGAGTCCTGCGCGGGGGGGACCTTGGGCCCGAAGGTGACGTTGGAGGTCAGCGTGGGGAACCGGGCCTGGCGCATGCGGGCGCGAAGGACGACCAGACCGTCGTAATAGTCGCCGTTGCCCGGCACGTAGGCGTCGAAGCCCAGCAGGTTCATCAGCTCGAAGTTGGCCGAGCCCAGCGTGCGGCGGGTCAGCTCGTCGCCGCGGCTGAGGATGTCGCCGCAGTCCACCAGGAACGTACGGGCGACCCCGGCAGAGCGGTCCAGGCGGCGGGCCTCTTCCACGGCCGTCGCCAGCCGGGCGTAGCCTCCTCGCCCTTCATAGCTCTCGATCTGCCCATGGGTGTCGTTGATGTGCAGGAAGGTCACGCGGACGGCCTTGTCGCTGGGCGCGTGTCCGCCCGGGCGCGAGGCGGGCGCCGCGGAGGCGGCGCAGACCGCCGAGCAGACAAGAGCAAAGACCAGTCCACCTGTCCGGGCCCGTAACCGACTACGCATCGTCATTGAACTCTCCGTTGTCACCGTGGACTATACCAGAAAGACATGGGTCACTGAAGTGACCATGCCGCCACCCCTCTATCTCCTGGTCACCTGTTCCCTCGCTCCCGTCCCCTGTCCCTCTTCCTTCGTCCCTTTTCCCTGGTCCCTGCTCCCTAGTCCCTAGTCCCTGCACCCTGGTCCCTAGTCCCTGTTGTCCGGTCCCCACCTGCCTGCCGGCAGGCAGGTTCCCTGGTTCCAGCCCCCCTGTTGTGCCGAATATATTCTTGGCCGATACCGCCCCGCGCGGTACAAATGACAGTTTGCCGGTACATGGCCGGAAGGGAAAGGTTGTAGCAAGATGCGACGCGATATTGTGCATGGCGGCGCCAAGTCGTTGACGTACGCCATTCGAGAGATTGTCCAGGTGGGCTATCGCCTGCGTCAGGCGGGCGTGGAGATGACCTGGGAGAACATCGGCGACCCGATCCAGAAGGGCGAGAAGGTCCGTCCCTGGATCCGCGACATCCTTCACGAGATCGTCGACCAGGAGACCTCCTGGGGCTATTGCGACACAGCCGGCATCTCCGAGACGCGGGAGTTCCTGGCCGAACAGGTCAACATCCGCGGCGGGACGCAGATCACCGCGGACGACATCATCTTCTTCAACGGCATCGGCGACGCGGTGGCCAAGGTGTACGGCTTCCTGCGGCGCGAGGCCCGCGTGCTGGGGCCCACCCCCGCCTACTCGACGCACTCGTCGGCCGAGGCCGCCCACAGCGGCTATGAGCACCTGACGTACGAACTGGACCCGCACAACAACTGGATGCCCGACGTGGACGACATCCGGATGAAGGTCAAGTACAACGACTCGATCGCGGGCATCCTGTTGATCAATCCCGACAACCCGACCGGGGCGGTGTATCCCCGGCCGGTGCTGGAGGAGATCGTCGAGATCGCCCGCCAGTTCCGCTGCATCCTGATCTGCGACGAGATCTACACCCACATCGTGTACAACGGCAACAAGACGCTGCACCTGTCGGAGGTGATCGGCGACGTCTGCGGGCTGTCCATGCGGGGCATCTCCAAGGAATACCCCTGGCCCGGGTCGCGGTGCGGCTGGGTCGAGGTCCTCAACCGCGACAAGGACCCCATGTTCGGCACGTACGTCAACTCGCTGCTGGCCAGCAAGCGCCTGGAGGTCTGCTCGACGACCATGCCGCAGATGTCCATTCCGCGGGTGGTCGGCGACAGCCGCTACCCGGCCCACCTGCGGGACAGGGCGGCGACCTTCGAGGCCCGGGCCCAGGAAGCCTACGACGCCCTCAGCGGCATTCCGGGCGTAACGGTGAACAAGCCCAGCGGGGCTTTCTACGTTACCGTGATGTTCGAGGACGGCGTGCTCAACAACCGCCAGACCCTGCCCATCGACAACCCCAAGGCCCGCGAGATCGTCGAAGGGCTCATCCCCGGCGTGCCCAACGACTCCCGCTTCGTCTACTACCTCATGGGCTCCAAGGGCATCTGCGTCGTGCCCCTCAGCGGCTTCTGCTGCAAGCGGGACGGCTTCCGCATCACCCTGCTGGAGTGCGACGACGCCAAGCGCAAGTGGACCTTCCAGGCCCTGGCCGACGCCATCCGGGAGTACCTGCAATGAGGCCGCGACCATGACTACCGCCTCCGACAACGCGACCCGCGCGGGCTACTTCGGCCCCTATGGCGGACAGTACGTTCCCGAGACCCTGATGGCCGCCCTGGAGCAGCTCTCTGCCGAGTACGACAAGGCAATGGGCGACCCGGGCTTCCGCGGCGATCTGGACCGCTGCTACCGCGAGATCGCCGGCCGGCCCAGCGAGCTGTACTTCTGCCGCCGCCTGACCGAGGCGCTCGGTGGAGCGAAGATCTACCTCAAGCGCGAGGACATGAACCACACCGGGGCCCACAAGATCAACAACACGCTGGGCCAGGCCCTGCTGACGCTGCGGATGGGAAAGAAGCGCGTCATCGCCGAGACCGGCGCCGGGCAGCACGGGGTGGCCACCGCGATGGCGGCAGCCGTCTTCGGGCTCGACTGCGACGTCTACATGGGCACCGAAGACATCCGCCGCCAGAGCCTCAACGTCTTCCGCATGAGGCTCATGGGGGCCCGCGTCATCGGCGTCTCGAGCGGCCAGTGCACGCTCAAGGACGCCCTCAACGAGGCCATGCGCGACTGGATGGGCAGCGTCGAGCACACGCATTACATCATCGGCACGGTCGCGGGGCCTCATCCCTTCCCGGCCATGGTGCGGGAGTTCCAGTCGTGCATCGGGCGCGAGGCCCGCAAGCAGATGCTCTCGGCCGAAGGGCGCCTGCCCGACCTGATCGTCGCCTGCGTGGGCGGCGGGTCCAACGCCGCGGGCATCTTCGCCCCCATGATCGCCGACGCCTCGGTCCGCATGATCGGCGTGGAGGCCGGCGGGCGGAGCCTGAACCTGGGCGACCACGCCGCCTCGCTCTCGCTGGGCAGGCCCGGGGTGCTCCACGGCAGCCTCAGCTACATCCTCCAGGACGCCGACGGACAGACCGCCGACGTGCACAGCGTCTCGGCCGGGCTGGACTACCCCGGCGTGGGGCCCGAACTGGCCTACTGGAAGGACATCGGGCGGGTCGGCTATACCACCTGCGGTGACGACGAAGCCATCGACGCGGTAGTCACGCTCTCCCGGGCCGAGGGGATCATCCCCGCCCTGGAGTCGGCCCACGCGGTGGCCGAGGCGATCAAGCAGGCCCCCAAGATGAAGAAAGGCCAGATCCTGCTGGTCAACCTCTCCGGGCGAGGCGACAAGGACTGCAACGAGATCGCCTCCATCCTGGAGCGCAAGGGCGTGAAGATCTAGTAGCCGGTAGCCGGGCATGGGTCCTGTAAGAACATGAATGATCTGAAGACAAATCGGCTGGTCCAGGCTTTCGCCGAGCTGCGAGCGGCCGGGAAGAAGACGCTGGTTCCGTTCCTGACGGCCGGGTATCCGGACCTGGCTGGGACGCGAGCGATGCTGGAGGATTTCGAGGCCCGCGGGGTCCGGGTGGCTGAGTTGGGCATTCCCTTCAGCGACCCCATCGCCGACGGGCCGGTCATCCAGAGTTCGTACACCGAGGTGCTGGCGAGCGGCCAGCGGACCGACCAGGTGCTGGAGATGGTCCGCGAGTACCGCGAGGGCGGGGGCAAGCTGGGCCTGGCCGCCATGGTGAGCTACTCCATCGTCTTCCGGCACGGGGTCCAGCGGTTCCTGGACCAGTGCAGCCAGGCGGGCGTGGACGCGGTGCTGATCCCCGACCTGCCGCTGAACGAGGCCGGCGAGGTGGAGAAGCTCGCCCGCTCCAGGGGCCTGGCCAACGTCATGCTGATCGCCCCGACCACCCAGCCGCCCCGGCGGCTGGAGATCGCCCGCCACTCGACGGGCTTCGTCTATTACGTCTCGATCGCCGGCATCACCGGCGAGCGCGACCGCCTGAGCGAGGCCACGCTGGCGGCGGTGGCGGAACTGCGGACGCACGTGGACCTGCCCATCTGCGTGGGCTTCGGCGTGTCCAATCCCGCCACGGTGGCCGAGGTGTGCCGCGTCGCCGACGGGGCGATCGTAGGCTCGGCCATCGTCCATCGAATTCAGCAGCACAAGGACCTGCCCCCCGCGGAACTGGCTGCCAGGATCGGAGCGTTCGTCAGCGAGCTGCTCGCCCCCGTGTTGTAGTCTGTAGCCTGTCGCCCGCAGCCAGGACGCAAACGGATCACAGGCTGCCGGCTACCACCTTGATCTTCCCCTCCCGATGGCGTACAACTACAGGCCGCTCATCACCGGAACCTTTTGCCTGTGTCTTGAGAAGGAGAACATGATGACTCGTTCACTGATTCTGTCGCTGGTCCTGGTCGCCCTGATTCTGCCCGCCTGTGAGCAGTCCGGCCCGCAGGTTGCCCGGCTGGTTCCCGCCTCGGTGGGCGGGCACGCCTTCATCACCCTGCCGGCCAAGTACAACACGCCCGACGGCATGACGCTGGCCAAGGACGGGAACATCTACCTGTGCATGCCGAACTTCAACGACCCCGCCTATCCGGCCAAGCTGCTCAAGATCGACGCCAACAACCTCGTCAGCGAGGTCTGCACCCTGCCGGTGCACCCGGAGACCAACCGCGTCTGCCCGCTGGGCATCGACCAGGGGCCCGACGGCAACCTGTACATCGCCGACTGCCAGGCCTTTGAGGTGCCCAACGTGGGCGAGCCCCGCAAGGGAAGCCCCGACAAGTCGCGCGTGCTGCGGGTGGTGCTGGCGGAAGGCAAGGCGTCCAAGGTCGAGGTGCTGGCCTGCGGCATCAACTTCGCCAACGGCCTGGCCTGCAACGGCGACAGCGTGTACGTCTGCGATTCCCAGGTGGACGCCAAGGCCTCGCCCGTGGTCAGCGGCGTGTACCGCTTCAAGATGTCCGAGCTGAAGGCGGACAAGCCCGTCCAGGTCACGCCGGGCGGCAAGGACAAGCATCTGATCACCACCTTCAAGACCGTCAACAAGGACTGGGGCGTCGGGGCCAACGGCCTGGGCTTCGACAAGGCCGGCAACATGTTCGTCTGCAACTTCGGCGACGCCCAGCTCCTGAAGTACCAGATGAAGGACGGCGCGCCGGTCGGCGCGGGCAAGGTCTTCGCCGAGAAGCAGGGCATGCAGTCCACCGACGGGCTGAAGGTCGACGACGAGGGCAACGTCTACATCGCCGACTTCCTGGGCAACGCCGTCCACAAGGTCGACGCCAAGACCGGCAAGGTCACCACGCTGGCCCAGAACCCCAACACCAACGGCGCCAACGGCCTGCTCGACAAGTGCAGCGAGGTCTGCATCCGCGGCGACTGGATCTACGTGGCCAACATCGACCTCAACCTGGCGGGCAACGCGTTCGACAAGCCGTACACGCTGACGATCATCCCCAAGAAGTAGCCCCTCCATGGACGCCGACAACCGAAGCGCCGAGCGCAACACCAACCTCTGGGCCCCCTGGCGGATGGAGTACATCGATTCGCTGGGAGGCCAGGAGGAGGGTTGTTTCCTCTGCCGCTACCGCGAGGCGCCAGTCGACCAGGACCCGCACAACCTGGTCCTGACCCGGCTGGAACGCAGCCTCGTGGTGCTCAACCGCTTCCCCTACACCGGCGGGCATGCCATGGTCGCCCCGCTGGACCACGTGGGGCAGCTCGGCGAGTTGGAGACGGCCACGCTGGTGGAAATGATGCAGGCTGTCCGCGACCTCCAGGCGGTCATGGACCGGGCCCTCAAGGCCCACGGGTACAACATCGGGCTCAACGTCGGGCGATGCGCCGGCGCGGGCCTGCCCGGACACCTGCACATCCACGTGGTGCCCCGCTGGGCGGGCGATACGAACTTCATGGCCGTCCTCGGCCAGGTCCGTGTCATCCCCCAGTCCATCCAGGAGACCTTCGCCGCCATGCGCCGCGCCGCCGACGATCTGGGCCTGCTGCTGGCCCGCACCGGCGGGCAGGCCGGGCCCAGACCATGAGCGAGCCGGGCGACATTCCGCCCCGAGCCGTCTTCGAGGCCCGCCAGCGGGAACACCTCGCCTGGTACGCGGTGGCCGAGGCCGACAGCGGCGGGCGGGCCCACGCCGAGAGCGAGCACCCCTATCGCACCTGCTTCCAGCGCGACCGCGATCGCATCATTCATTGCTCCGCCTTTCGCCGCCTGGACTTCAAGACCCAGGTCTTCGTCCCGCACGAGCACGACCATTTCCGCACGCGGATGACCCACACGCTGGAGGTCGCCCAGATCGCCCGCACGCTGGCCCGCGCGCTGAGGCTCAACGAGGACCTGGCCGAGACCGTCGCCCTGGCCCACGACCTGGGCCACCCGCCCTTCGGGCACGCGGGCGAGACGGTGCTGGACGAGCTGATGGCCGACCACGGGCGATTCGAGCACAACCGCCAGTCGCTCCGCGTGGTGGACTATCTCGAACACCCCTATCCCCACTTTCGCGGGCTCAATCTGTCCCGCGTGGTCCGCGAGTGCCTGGCCAAGCACCGCACCCGCTACGACACCCCGATCTGCGACGACTTCGACACTACCCTCCAGGCCCCGCTGGAGGGCCAGCTCGTGGACCTGGCCGACGAGATCGCCTACACCTCCGCCGACCTGGACGACGCCCTGTCCGCCGAGTGGGTCACGCGCGAGCAACTGGCCCAGTTCGAGCTGTGGCGCCAGGCCTGGGCCCAGGCCGAGCGGGAATCGCCCGATGCCCGGCCCATCCACAAGCAGATCCGCTCGTGCAAGGGCGTGCTGGCCGCCATGGCCGACGACGCCATCGCCATCACCGCCGCCCGCTGCCGCTCGCTCGTCCGCCCTGCCGGCAACGCCCCAGGCAGCGACGCCGTCCGCCAGGCGGGCCGGCCGCTGGCGGGCTTCAGCGAGCCCATGACCCAGGCTGTCGAGCACCTCCAGCAGTTTCTCCTCCACAACGTCTACACCGACCCCAAGGCTGCCTCGCGCGAGGAAAACGCCCGCCGGACCATCCGCGACCTCTTCGCCGCCTACCTGAACGACCCCTCGCTGCTGCCCGAGCGCTACCGCCGCCGCGTCGACGGCGACGGCCTGCATCGCGTCATCTGCGACTACATCGCCGGCATGACCGACCGCTACTGCACCAAGGAATGGGAGCGGGTCCCCTGACGGGCGCCCGCGCCGGACGCCCGCCGTCTCCTGGCGTA
The DNA here is from genome assembly GCA_022705325.1 of Planctomycetota bacterium. Classification (GTDB taxonomy): domain Bacteria; phylum Planctomycetota; class Phycisphaerae; order SM23-33; family SM23-33; genus MWDR01. Next base: position 25,561 of record JAKJER010000024.1, read on the forward strand.
GCCGCCCAGCACCGCCAGCCCGCCGGCCAGCGACAGCAGCGTCAGCGGTTCGGGGATGATCTCTGTAGCGGTGGCCTCGGTGATCGGCCCGCTGAGCAGCTCCAGCTTCAGGAAAGTCAGCGACTGGCCCGGCGGCTGATCCAGCGACTGCCCCGTCATCACGAATGACAGCGTCAGCAGATTGTCGCCCTCGCGGATGGCGTGCCAGTCGACCGGAAGCAGGTACTCCAGGCCGGGCTCGACCAGGGGCGGCAGGAGGATGGGCGAGCCGTTGAGCAGCAGTTCCCACTCCGGCCCGTACAGGGGATCCGGGGCATCGATGAGAATGCGCAACCGGGGGTCCGGCTCGAGGCCCTGGTAGTCCATCATCGCCAGCCCCGCCAGCCAGCCGGCGTGAAGAGGCAGAACGCCGCTCCAGTTTCGCCACCACCCTATCGGGGGCGGGTCCCAGATGATCGGCTGGCCGCCGGGCCCGCCCATGACGATGGGCAACTCGGTGGGGTCGAACTCGGTATCGCCGTGCCCGCTGATGTAGACGACCAGTTGCTTGTCGCTGTGACAGTAGCGGGCGGCGTTGGCCACCATGTCCAGCAGTTGCTGGCGCGTGCCGCCGGTGACGGAGTTGACGTTCGCCCGCCCGCCCCACATGTTCTGGCAGGTCTGAGCGAAGTTCTGCACGTCGTTGGCGTGGCGCGGCTCGGCGGAACCGCTGAAGGCGACCACGGAATGTTCGGTCGTCGCGTCGCCGATGCCCCACGACACGCCGTCGCCGCCGTTGCCCGATGCCGTCTGGGGGTGCTCCATCACGCCGTGCTCGATATTCACGGCGCCGAACATGCCGGCTGGGTCCTGGGCGCCGGCTACGTCGACGTCCTCCTGGACGTTGCCGGAGATCTCCCCGATCAGCGTGTTGCTCCAGTAGTCGCCCATGCCGCTGCCGTTGTCGGTGATCCACTTGTTGTCCGGACCCCAGGAGTACTCGTTGGCGCTGGCGGCGCTGCCGCCCACCCAGCGAACGCCGGGGCTGGGCACGTTCGGCGGCGACAGCAGCCTGCCGATGTCATCGAGGATGCCGCCCCCGTAGCAGGACTGGACGAAGACCTTCACGTCCTTGACCTGCGGGTTCCCGTCGGCGTCGCGGGGGAGGTTGTCGGCGATGGCCCGGGCCAGCTCATCGTCGCGGACCGAGCCGTCCTTGCAGGCCACGCTGGAGTGTTCCCCGGGGTTCTGGGGCTGGGGCGGGATCGTGTCGGCCGACAGCGGCCCGGCCAGGACCCACAGGATGGCGCAAAGCGCCCGCAACGGCTGATGGAACCGCGTAGCGGTCATTGTCCTCTCCTTATCACGTTTCCGACGAGGCGCAACCGAAACTCAGAGAGGCGCCCAGGGGCTAAAGAAATGGATTCGAGGTCCGAGCCCGCACCACCCGGCCGGCCGACGACCACACGTCTACTGTAGCACGGTCCGGGAAGTTGTCAAGTGCGTCGCCGGGCGTCCAGGTCCGCAAGATCCGCTGTCAGAACGCCACCTTGGGCGTCTCGCGGACGGCCGGCTCGACCTCGAAGAACTCTTCCTTTTTGAAACCGAACATGCCGGCGACCAGATTGGAGGGGAAGACCTCGGTGCGGGTGTTGAGATCGCGGACGTTGGCGTTGTAGAACCGTCGGGCCGCCTGGATGCGGTCCTCGGTGTTGGCCAGCTCGCGCTGGAGATGCAGGAAGTTCTCGCTGGCCTTGAGGTCCGGGTAGTTCTCGGCCAGGGCGAACAGGCCGCGCAGCGACTGGACGAGCATGTTCTCGTCCTGGGCCTGCTGGGCGGGGCTGCCGTGGGAGGCCGCCGCCCGCGAGCGGGCCTCGATCACCCGCTCCAGCACCTCCCGCTCGTGCTTGGCGTAGCCTTGCACGGTGGCCACCAGGTTGGGGATCAGGTCGTAACGTCGCTTGAGTTCGGTGTCGATGCCCGACCAGCTCTCTCGACAGTGCTGGCGCAGGCGGACTAGGACGTTGTAGGTGGCGATGAACCAGATCAGCGGCAGCAGGACGGCCACCGCGATCACGATCAGTGTCACACCGGTATCGGACAGGGCTACGACAGTCACGCTTGTTTCTCCTGCTGCTGGCGGACGAGGTACTCCGGCAGCCGCTCCAGGATGCCGGCGGCGGTCTCGATGGCCGGCTCGAAATCGTTCACCGTGAACGTCCGTTCGCGATAGACCAGGACGCTGGTACGGTCGAAGTGGATGTGGAACTTCGGTTGGCCCAGCAGAAACTCCATCGTCCGCGTGTGGATCACGTCGTAGGCCCACTTTTTGTCCGGGGCCTTGACGTAGAACTTGCGGCTGAACTCCGCCGACTCGAAGTCGATGTCGTCGGCCCCGAAGAACTCGGTGATCTTGTCGAAGAACCCCTCGGGGCGGATGAACAGCGGCTCCAGCGGAATGGGGCTGGCGACGATCGTTCCACTGAAGTAGTGGTGATGGGTCTGGCGCCGGCCCTTGGAATCGGTCGAGTGGGTCTCGTAGTGGTAGTCGAAACACTTGACCTGTCGCCCGCCCCACGTTCCGCCCATCATGTTGTAGGCGTAGCGGTTGGAGCCCTTGCGCAGGCAGGGGAAGGCCGGGAACTGGTTGTCCAGGTCGTAGGTCCTGGCCTCGCTGAACCACAAGCCCTTGCCCTGGGCGAAGGCGGCCAACTCCTTGCGCCGGCGCATCGCCGCCAGGTGTCCGAAGATGGCGACAGCGGCAATCACCGCCACCACGAGGACGACAAACAGGATCTCCATGTCCTGCCTCCACGGCCAGGCCGCCCCGACCGGCTTGGCAAACGGCTTCGCTGGCCGCAGGCCGGACTCTGGTCCGGTCTTGTCGGCCAGCAGGGCCGGGCGGCGGCCCCGCGTCTTGCCCCACATGCGGCTCCGCCCACGCGACGGCATGGGAGCATTCATCGGCGATTGTACGGCGGGCTCCGCCGGAGGACAAGGCCGTTTGCCCGCCCGGGAATCGTCCCCGCGACTCGACTTGCCCCGCCACCCTACTTCTTGCCGCCGCCCTTGCCGCCACCCTTGCCGTGGCCGTTCCCGTTGCCGTTGCCATTCCCGTCGCCGCCGCCGCTGTCAGCAGCGAAGGTCGCCGGGGCCAGGGGCAGCAGCAGGTCCGCCGACTGGGCAGGTCGAACCGACACAAGCCGTCGCTGGGCCTGCTCGGACTCAAACGTCAGCACGTAGAATTCCCCCGCGGCTATTTCCGCCCGGCAGGAATAGGGGGCGCTGGGCGGCAGGCCTGTCTCCAGCAGCGTCAAGGCCCACGCCATCGCCCGGGCGGAGCGCAGTTCCCGCTCGTTGCGGACAATCTGGGCGGTCTCGGTGCGGAGCCAGCCGGCTGTCTGACGGAACGTCGACGTCCACAGCAGCATGGCCAGCACCAGAAAGATCATGGTGCAGGCCAGCGCGTGCCCGCGCGGCCGGCTGGAGGCCGCAGCCCGAAACGTGCCGCGGGAGGTTCTCACGGTTGGCTCCACGTCAGTTCGGTCTCCCGCAGGATGTCGCCGTAGCGGACGCGTATGGTGAGTTCGAGCGTCCGTCCGTTGGCCAGCGAGCGGACGGCGAAGGCGTCCACGCCCTTGGCGACGAGGAACTCTTGCCCGTCGTGGACCAGGCGCCGGATGAGCTGTCCGTTCCGCAGGACGTACTCGACCACCTCGTCCGGCTCAGCCCACTGGGCCAGGCCGTCGGGCAGGTCGCCCCCGTCCAGGCAGAGAAGCACCCTGCCGTCGTCGAGGGGAGTGAAGGCCAGGGTCGATCCCAGGTCGCGAGACAGGCTCGAAAGCGTCAATCGCAGTTCCTGGGCGGCGCGGGTGCGGGCGGTGCAGTCCCCCAAGGCGTTGGAGATGTTCCCCCACGAGCGGCCGACGATCAGGGCCAGCATCACCGTCAGCATGGCCGCCACCAGCATCTCCAGGAGAGTGAACCCAGTCTCTCGCCGTCCGGACATGGTCAGTTCCCCTGCGGCGGCTGGTGGGTCACCAGCGCCGTTCGCGCCTGGCGCGAGGCGTCCAGCGTCTGCTCGAGCACTTCGACCTGGTAAAGGTCCTCCGCCTCGCCCAGTTCCACGCCGGCTTCCCACTCCTGCCCGGGCGTGGAGGTCAGTTCCGCGGGCGGCTTGAGCAGCCGCATCCATTTGCTGGCGTGGGGGACGGTGTAGAACCTCCCGTGTTCCGTGCACCACGATTCCGCCTGGTGGATTTGGCGGCTGTGGGTGGCCAGCAGCGAGCCCAGGGCAGCCAGGCCCGTGGCCAGGACGATCGTGGCCACTTGCAGCTCGAGCATCGACAGCCCGTGGCGCCGGCTCCCTCGACTTGTTCCTCTCCGTTTCATTGAATCTGCAATCCCAAATCCGCAATTCGCAGTGGTTCAGGAGGGCGGCACGAGCACCTGGTTCCGGGGACCGGTGATCTGTCCCTCCAGCAGGCCCGCCTGGTTCATCCAGATCTGGCCCGTCCATCGCGTGGAGTTGATGCGGGAGGCCCGCACTTCAAATCCCTCGCTCGAGGCATAGCTGACCTGGTAGACGAACTTGGCGCCAGTGGCGGACGGCGACGTCAGCGACGGGTCGATGAGGTCCAGGGCGGACAACTCGCCCAGGCTCGATGCGAAGGTGCGATGCTCCAGCCAGTAGACCCGCTGGGCCGACCAGATGGTCCGCAGGTTTCCGGCGGCGTTGTCCAGGGCCGCCTGTTCCACCGCCCGCACGTACACCGGCGCCGACAGCGTGACCAGCAGGCACAGGATGGTCATGGCGATGCAGGCTTCAACGAGCGTGAATCCCCCTCGCCAAGGCGACCGCATGACCGGACTCTGGCCCTCAGCCAGGGCGTCGACGTAGCGGCAGAAGACGTCGTAGTCCTCGCCTGCGTCTTTGCTGAGGAACTCGATGCCGAGGACGTTTCCTTCGTCGCCCACCTGGACGCGTCGCACCGCGCCCACCAGGTGAACGGTCCGCCTGGGACCGCCCCGCCAGGCCGGCAGGACGATTGCCATGCCCGCCAGCTTGCCCGGGGGAAAGTACTGCGGCGAAAACACCGCCGCCCCGCCGCGAGAGACGTTGAACACGTGCGAGGCGAAGCGGGCCGGACAACGGTCGCCCGGCTGGATCGTCATCTCCGCCACCAGCGGCACGCGTTCATGTCTTCGACGCCGGATCATCTGGTGCACCGTCTCGGCCGGTCGATCGGCCCGTACCTTGCCATCCCGCTGCCGGACCCGGACCATGCAGACGACTGCCCGTCAAGCCCGGGGCCCGGTCCGAGACCGTCTCAGCCTTCTCGAAATCGTCCCAGTTCGCAGCCGATCGCGCGGATCAGGTCTGCATCGGGTTGATTTCGGGCTTGGCGGCAATGGTGCTGTTGGTCGCGTCGAAGCCTTCCTGGGTGAAGATGACCGTGTAGGAGCCGTAGCCGGCCGACGCGCCCGAGCGGGTGAGCGTCAGCGACCAGGAGTCTTCCAGGTCGCCCGTGTCGCCGGCCTGGACCGTGCCCACCGTGTAGTACTTGGGGGCGGTCATCTTGATGTCCAGGTCGTCGACGTCCGAGGCATAGGTGCCCTGGCGGGCGTGATAGCGTTCCTGGGCGGCCTGGACGGCCGACAGGTAGTTGAACGCTTCGGCAGCCTTCGACCGCTCCACCGAAGCCAGGAACCGCGGCACGGCGAATGCCGCCAACACCCCGATGATGACCACCACCACCGCCAATTCGACCAACGTGAATCCTCTACGTTTCTGCATGCTCTTCTCCTTCTGTCGGCCCGCCGCCCTGGCGAGCGTCTAGAGAAACCAGAACGAACCTTATGACTTTTCGACCCACACAGGTCGACACTTCACTAACGACTCCGGAAAAACCCGTATCTCTACGTAGTGCGATTCCCTGGGGCCTCATCGGGCGTCCAGCGCCTCGCACAGCACGGGCTGGGTCTGCGGGGTCACCGGCGTCTCGAACTCCGCGCCCAGCATGGTGCCTTCGGCTTCCGCTCGCGCCCACACCACCCGGACCGCCAGGCTGGTCACCGTCGTCTTGCCGCCCACCCGCAACTGGATGTCCAGTTGCAGCCGCTGCCCGGGTCCGTAGAACCGCTGGCTGAACAGGCCCACTCCGCCTCGGCTGATGTTCACGCAGCTCGCCTGGCTCACCACCTGGCCCGCACGGACAACCACGGGGGCGAAGAACGGCACGTGACCATATTTTCGTCTTTCCACGATCGTCACCTGGGCCCGGAGGCCATCTCGAACATCGGCAAGTAGATCGACGCCAGGATCACCGCGATCGTGACGCCCATGCCCAGGATCACCAGCGGCTCGATGCAGCGGGCCAGCCGTTCCATCGTCGCCTGCATGGCGCGGCGGTACTGCGAGGCCGCCTGGGCGAATACGCCGGGCAACTGCCCCGACTGTTCGCCCACGTGCACCATGCTCACCAGCAGCGACGGGAACAGCCCCGTCCGTCCCAGCGAGCCGGCCAGGGATTCTCCGGAGGCGACCTGCTGGCTCACGCGGGCGAGCGCCTCGCGATAGGTGCGGCTGGAATGAAACACGCCCTGCATCGCCTGGAGACTGTCCAGCAGGGGCAGCCCGCTCCGCAGGAGCAAGGCCATCGTCCCCGCAAATCGCTCCATGTACACGCCCACCACGCACGGACCCACCAGCGGCATCGTCAAGGACAGGTGGTCCACCAGGCGACGCCCGCTCTCGCGCTTCAGGTACCAGCGCGCCAGGAAGAACGCGCCCGCCACGCCGGCTGCCACGTGCAGGAAATAGACCTGCAGGAACCCCGACGCGTCAATCACCGCCTGCGTGATGTCCGGCAGCTTGGACCCGAACTCCTTGAAGAACTCCGCGAACACCGGCACGACCTTCCACAGCATCACCACCACCGCCAACACCGCCACGCCCAGCAGGATGCACGGGTAGATCATGGCCGAGATCAACTTGGTGCGAATCTCCTCGCCTTGCGAGATGTGGTCGCTGAGCCCCGCCAGCACCTCCGCGAGGTTGCCGCTCAACTCGCCCGTGCGGATCACCTCGATCCAGTGGCGCTTGAAACACCGCGGGAAGGCCCCCGCCGCCGCGTGCAGCGACGCGCCGGCGGCGACCCGGTCAGTCATCGACCGCACCACGTGGCGGAGCTTCAGGCTCTGCGACTGCGAACCGGCGATGGTCAACGCCTCCAGCAGCGGCGTGCCCGCCGACAGCAGCGTGCTGAGATGATGCAGGAACTTGGCCGGGTCCTCGCGCCGGATCCGCGCGTGGGGCCGGCCCGCCAGGCGGATGTGCCGCTGGACAAATCCTCGCGGCGCCGTCGATGTCGGAAGACCTTGCAGCGTGCTCATCTACAGGTCCTCCTCGTCCAGGCACACGCTCAGGGCCTCTTCCAGGCTGGTCACGCCCAGGCGGACCTGTTCCAGGCCGCCCTGGCGGAGCATCGTCGTCTCCTGGCGCCGCGCCTCCTGGCGCAGCTCGCCCAGCGAGGCCCCGCCGGCGATCATTTCCCGCAGGCGCGGCTTGATCGGCACGACCTCGAACAGTCCCACCCGCCCCCGATAGCCGGTGTGGCGGCATTTCGGGCAGCCCGTGGGACGGAAGTAGTCGCGGTCGAGTTCCAGGTCCAGCCGTTCGGCTATGTCCGCCTCCAGCTTGTAGGCCTGGCGGCAATGCGGGCACAGCCGGCGCACCAGCCGCTGGGCCTGCGCCAGGCGCAGCGCCGAGGCCAGCAGGAACCGCTCCACGCCCATGTCCACCAGGCGGTTGATCGCCGCCAGAGCGTCGTTGGTGTGCAGCGTGGACAGCACCATGTGCCCGGTCAAGGCCGCCCGAAGACAGATCTGGGCGGTCTCCTGGTCGCGGACCTCGCCCACCATGATCACGTCGGGATCCTGGCGGAGGAAGGCCCGCAGGGCCGACGCGAACGTCAGGCCCACCTGGTTGCGGACCTGGACCTGGTTGAGTCCCTCGAACTTGTATTCCACCGGATCCTCCACGGTCAGCACGTTGAGGTCCGGCTTGTTAAGCAGGTTGAGCACGGCGTACAACGTGGTGCTCTTGCCGCTGCCCGTGGGTCCGGTCACCAGCAGCAGCCCGTGAGGGCTCTGGGCGGCCGTAACCAGATCGTCCGCCTGGCGTTGGCTGAAGCCCAGTTCGGTCAGGTCCAGCGGGACGCTGCCCTTGAACAGCAGGCGAAGCACCATTTTCTCCCCGTGCACCGTGGGCACGGTGTTGACCCGCAGGTCCACGCGACGCTGGTCGATCGTCAGGGCGATGGCCCCGTCTTGCGGGACGCGGCGTTCGGCGATGTCCATTTTGGCCAGGATCTTCAGGCGGTTGACCATGGACACGTACATGGACTTGGGCGGCGGGGAGATCTCCTCCAGCCGCCCGTCCACGCGGGCTCGCACCTTCACGCCGTTCTCCATCGGCTCGAGGTGAATGTCGCTGGCGCCGTCGTGCACCGCGGTCAGCAGGATGTGATTGACCAGGCGGATGACGTGGCTGTCCTGGCTCTTGGGGACGGGGCGGTCCAGGTCGATCACTTCCTCGACGGCGTCCTCCAACTGGCCGCTCGGTTCGACCTCTCGTGCGGCGGTGGCCTCGGTGGCGATCTCCTTGACCATGTCGCGCTGACCGAAGGTCTTGCCCACGGCTTCCTGGAGCAGGCCCACGGTCGCGACGACCGGGCGGATGACCAGCCCGGTCAGGAGTTGCAGTTCCTCCAGCGTGTTGAGATCGCTGGGATTGGCCAGGGCGACGGTGAGGGCGCCCCCTTCTTGCCGCAGGGGGACCAGGAGCCGCTCGCGACAGAGCTTCTCGCCCACCAGGGCCATCAGCTCGCCCTGGACGGTCAGCGGTTCATCGCACGCGACCTGCTCCAGACGCAGGTAGTCGGCGTAGGCGGAGGCGATGTCGGCCTCGTCGGCCAGGCGCTCGTCCACCAGCGTTTCTTCCAGCGTGCCGGTGTGCTTGAGCAGGGCCTGGTGCAGTGCAGACAGGTCGCTGTCGCGCATGGCCCCGCGCTCCAGAAGAAGCTGGACCAGCAGCGGCTGGTGAGAGGCCAGTCCCGTGTCCAGGACGGAGATCGACTGGGTCATCGTCGTCCTCCCTGGCGAGCGGGCTTCTCGGGCGAATCGCTGCGCATCCGCAGGACGGTCGTCTGGTCGCCGAAGCGGAGGGTCACGCTGTCCTGAGTGATCGACTCGACGGTCCAGTTGCTCTCGGGGTCGCCGTTGCCGGTGATCGAGCCGGTCTTGTGGATCTGGTCGCCGATCACCGCCAGCGTGGGCCCGTCGCTGGCGAAGATGCCCACGAGGTTGCCCGGCAGAGGGGGCGGAGGATGGTCGGTCGGCACCGGCGCGGGCCGGCTGGCCGGCGCCGTCTTCGGCGTGGGCCTGGAGCGCGCGGGCTTGTTCAGGTAGCTCGCCCAGGAGACCTCGAACGGATCGCGGCCGGCCGGACTGGCGCGGTCGGCGACGACGGTGGGCGGCGGGTCCAGCAGCTTGGGCGAGATGGTCGGCGTTTCGCGTCCCTGGGCTGCGCGGGGCAGGTGCGTCTCCAGCGACGAATACGTCAGGTACCCCAGCAGGGCCAACGCCGCGTAAGGAGCCAGTTTGTCGATCTTCTGCAACATCGTTCTTTGTTGCCCGTAGCCTGTAGCCCGCAGTTGGCAGCCGGTGGCCCGCGGGGGGCCGGCCGGCTGGCGGTCACTTCTTTGTCTTCTGTTGCACCAGTCCCAGGACGACAATCCGCATCAGGATGGAGTCGGTCTGCTTCTCGAATCTCACGCTCTCGACCCGCAGCAGGCGGGGGGAGTCCTCCAGCCACTCGACGAACCGCCTCAGGTTGGAGAAGGTTCCCTCGACCTCGACCGCCAGCGTGACGGCCCGGTAGGGCCCGACCTTCCTGGGCTCGCGGGACTCCATGTCCCGCAGGCGGACCTGGGCCTCGCGCTGGGCGGCCAGGATGTGCTGGACCCAGTGGTTGGTCTCGCTCCCTCCGTCCAGGCGCTGGCGGTAGGTCTCGGCCTGCTTGCGGAGGTTCTCGACGTCGGTAATGGCCTCCAGCCGCTGCTGCTGGCTTCGCAGTTCGCCCTGGGCGGAGTCGATCCGTTGCGAGAGCGGCCAGTAGATGCCGGCCAGGGCCAGCAGCGTCAGAGCGGCGGTCACGGCTGGGCGAAGTCGGGCCGGGTCGCCAAGGTAACGCCCCAGCAGGAGCTTGTACTGTTGCAGACGCTGTCGGTCGGCGGGGGAGATCATGGGCCCCCCTTTCGCCCGCGGGAGTCCTTCTCTCGCGGCAGGGCGATGATGGTGAAGTGGGCCATCTCGCTGTCGCCTTCCGCCCCGCGGGCCCACTTCACGTCGGCCAGCTTGACCAGCGGGAAGTCGCGCTGGAGCAGTTCCACCTGCGCGAGCGAGTCCAGGAACGTGTCGATCTCGCGCGGGGCGGAGTAGCGGTCGCCGAAGCGCGACAGGCAACGGAGGGTGAGCGACTTAGCGGGCTTGACCTTGTTCTTTCCGCCCGCCTCGCCCAGCTCGCAGAAGCCCCAGACGTGCGAGAGGCACGCGTTGGGGGGCAGGCGCGTGGGCAGGTCGCGGAGATAGTCGCTCCAGCGGACGCGGGTGGACAGGAAGCGGTGGACCGCGGACACCTCGCCCGTCAGGGCCTTGCGCTGATCGGCGATCTGGGCGAGCGTGAGCGAAGCAGCCCAGGCCCGCGAGGCGTTCTGGCGGGCGACGACCTCGGCATCTCGCTGGAGGCTCGTCCAGCGGTCCCACAACAGGCCCGCCATCAGGGCGGTGGCCAGCAGCAGGCAGGCCGCCAGGCGGCGCGGGAATATCTGGCGAATGGTGGGCGGGGGTCGCAGGTGGGCCAGCAGGTCCAGGCCCTCGCCGGCCCCGCGACGGGCGGACAGGGCCAGCCCCGCCGCCAACACCGCCTCGCCGGGGCCCTCGTCGCTGCTCAGCAGCGTCTCCAGGCCGGTCTGCTCCTGGACCTCTCGGGCCAGGGCCTCGTCCGCCTGCCCTTGCAGGACCAGCCCGCCGACCTCGCGAACGTGCAGATGGGTGCGAGCGTGGGCCAGCAGGCTCCGTACGGCCGAGGTGGCTGCCGACACCATGGGGCCCTGCTGGATCGCGAAGGGCCGGCAGAGCACGCTTTGGCCTTCGCAGGTCAGCAGGGCCAGCCCGTGCTCGCCGCCCAGGAGAATGCGGACCGCCCAGCGCCACGAGCGAGGCCCGCGGCAGCGCCGATGGGCCAGTTCGCCCAGCGACCACGCACACGGCTCCAGGCGGAAGTGTCTGAGTTCCAGCGGGGCCAGGGCCTGGTGAATCTCGTCGGCCAGGTCGCGCCGGCAGGCAGCCAGGCAGCAGCCGACCTGCCCCTCGCCCAGGCGGACCATGCGCCCGGCGGCGGCTGTCCGCTCCGCGTCTCCCATGCCGCTGACGCCCGAGCGGGCCAGCAGAGCGTGGGGCGGAGGGAGTTCCTGTGCGGGCTCTTCCAGCATGTAGGTGGTGAAGTACGTCTGCTGGGGCGAGAGCCCCACGCAAAGTCGAAGCCGCCTGAGCTGGGCGGGCTTGAACTGGCTCCGCAGCCAGGCAGCCAGGACGGCGCCCGGGCCGGGTGCAGGGGAGTCGTCGCCCGGCGCAGGGGCTGGCTCGTCCAGAGGGATGCACTGGAGGGCTACCGGTTTGAGTCCGCCCAGCGACCAGGCGACCTGAACGACGGTCAGTTGCCGCTTGGCCAGGTACACGCCCAGGCTGCCGGCGGTCGAAAACCTGTTCTGCGCGTGGGACACGTGCGCCTCCGAGCGCCGGACCTGCACCGGCCTACAAGGCCCGCGCAGTCCGCTGCCCTTCGCTTTCCACTCCTGCTGCACTACTAGGCTCGTCAAAACCAGGAGCGGACTTGAATAACGTCCTTGAGCGGCGTCCCGCCTGGGGTCCCGTTGCGGCTGCCGCTGCCGGAAGACACGTCGTCGCCACCACCGTCATCTCCCTTTGCCTCTCGGTTGTCGGGGTCATCCGGAGGTCGTCCGCTCCCGGTGACTCCCGCTGTGGTCTTTCCCTCCCACCCGTCTATACCGTACATTGGTCACATACGGATGCATGAGCAACCGCCTCAATCCGAGTCCGACACTCTCCCTCCTGTAGCCAGGGCCGGTCGGTACTACTTCGCCGCCTTCGTCTTCTATCTGCTGCTGGTGGTGTACGGCAGCCTGGTGCCCCTGAAGTTCCGCGACCTGCCGGCGGACGCAGCCTGGCGGGTGTTCACCCACGCCTTCTCCAGGGGCGTCTCGGGCGCCTATCTCTCGCGGTCGGACGTGGTGGCCAACTTCCTGCTGTTCGTGCCGCTGGCGTTCCTGGGCATGGGCCTGCTCACGCGCGGCGGGCGGGCGCGCTGGCACGTGCTGTGGGCCCTGCCGCTGCTGCCGACCCTGACGGCCATCGGGGCCGGCATCGAGTACCTGCAGGTCTATGTGCCCGCGCGCAATCCCTCGCCGCGCGACGTGGCCATGCAGGCCTGCGGCTCGTTGCTGGGCGTGATGCTGTGGGCCCTGGCGGGTCGGCCCTTCACCCGATACGTGCACGGCCTGGCTCACCACACGCGCCTCCGCCGCCCGGACGTGCAGGTGCTGGGCGGCTACCTGGTGGGCTTCTTCCTCTATCAGCTCATGCCCTTCAACCTCACCATCAGCCCGGCGGAGATTACCCGCAAGCTCTACAACGGACAGATCAACTTCGTTCCCTTCGCCGATCCCGTGGGCTATCGCCCGTACATCGTTTTCGCCAAGTTCACCTTGCTGGTGCCCGTGGGCATGTTCTTCGCGCTGTGGCGGCCCGGGCGGCGCGTGTGGGCGGCGGTGGGCTACGGGCTGCTGTACGTGGTCGCCCTGGAGCTGGCCCAACTGCTGGTGGTCGAACACTTCACCAGCGTCACCGACGTGATCCTGGGCACGGGCGGCTGCCTGCTGGGCGGGCTGCTGGGGGCGATGATCGCCTCGGCCCGCGGGGACGCAGCGGCGCAGGGCGCCGGCGGCGCCGAGTCTGCGCGGGCGGCCGGCGACGGCTTCTGGGGCCGGTGGGGATGGGAGATCAAGTTCGCGCTGACGGCGCTGTACGTGGGAGCGCTGGCCCTGCTGCGCTGGTGGCCGCTGGACTTCCGCACGCCCCCGCGCGGGCTGCTCAAGCAGGCGTATGCCGCGCTCCGCGTGCCGATGCACCACCTGTACTTCCAGAATCCGTTCGAGGCCTTCACCAACATCGCCCGCGACGTCGGATGGTTCATGGTGGTCGGGCTGCTGCTGCGGAGCCTGTGGCCCAACCGCTCCCGCCTGGGCTGGCTGGGCAGCCTCTTCCTCGCATGCGTCCTGGCCGGCGGACTGGAGCTGGGCCAGGTGTTCGTCTCCCGCGTGCCGGACGTGACCAGCATCCTGCTGGGCGGCCTGGGCGCCTTCGCGGGCATCCTGGCCCAGCCGTTCCTGGGGCGAGTGTTCGGTCTTAGTCCTGGCAAGAAGGCAGCGGGCGGGACGTGAGTCTCACTACAGACCTGGAAGCGAGGCGGGGCGCGATGTGGGTGTGGTCGCTCGTGGTCTTTCGCGTAGCTGTCGCACGGCGCGGAAAGCCTGGCGAATCTGCTCGCTCGTGCCGACGGCGAGATACAGGTCATATTCGAATACCAGGCCGGGCTTGACGGCAAACGTCGCCAGGGGTGCGAAGTACGAACAGGCCGAACCCTTTTCCTGGTAGCGATAGCAGGTGAGTCGGCTCGCGATGGGGACGTAGACCCCGGCGCCGAAGTCTTTGTCGTCGACGTAAGCAGCCCAGCCTTCGGTCATCCGGCGCCCCTCGTTGGGCCAGCCGGGCGTGGATCGGGAGACCGGTGCGCCGGTCCATGGCTTCTCGCCGTCATACACCACGAGGGTCTCCAGGTCCGGCTCGGCGAAGAAAGCTGGCGTTTCCTGGTCAACTGCCGGGTGGGCGCGCGCACCACGATAGGTGAATCTGAATCGGACGTGAGCGACGGGACCGTCCAGCCGAATCCACTCCTCCATTGTCACGTCATCCAGTTGCTTGCCGGTCGCCCAGTGGCAGGGGCGCGTCCTGGCGTAGATGCGCGATGAATCCGCCTTGAGCTCCAGTACTCGGGCTGATTCCCCGCGATAGCCTCCGCCCTGCACGGGATTCCACCGCCAAGGCTTGCCCGCCCACGACGAGCCGTCCCGCTGGCCGTAGTAGGACTGCTGCACCAGTCTGCCGTGGTCGAAATGATTGATTAGGTTGCGTTTCGCCCCTCCCGCCGACAGCCATCCGATGGCGGCCCCGGAGCTTCTCTTGATCCCGATGCGGACCTGGCCGTTGTCCAGGAAGATCCAATTCCCCTGACCCACTGCCGGAGCGGATGCGGAATCGGCGGCACCGCACAGACAAGTCATCACGACCAGTGCCAGATTCAACGCCACGGTTTCTCCTTGGGCGGCTCATGTTTGCAGACGACCCCTCTCGCAAGAGATGAACGGAGAATTTCTGCTTCTGTTGCTCCTCCTGGCGGGCGATATAATCACACGTGATGTGTTCGTTGAGGAAAGTTCTGATCGCAGCGACGCTCCTGGTAATGGGCACGGCAGCGCAGGGGCCGGCCCAGTCGGCGCCGGGGAACGACCCAGCCAATCTCGATGAGCAGGCCAAGCGACTGGCCAAGGAACAGCTCGAGCGCCTGGGGGCCGGCTATGTCGCCCGCATCGACCCGCAGCGGCGGATCGTGTACGTCTCGGCCATCGACCCGGGCAACTTCCAGCGGGTGACGGCCCTGCTGTCGATGCAGCACGACCTGCTGCGGCGTCAGATCTTCCCCGCCCCCTTGGGGTGGAACGTGACGGTGATCTTCCCCACGCTGAATGACTATCGCCGCCGCACGCCGCTGGCCAAGGCAGCCGGCTTTTACCACCACCCCTCGCGGACGCTCTACAGCGTTTCGCTCAGCGACGTGCTGCTGCACGAGTTTACCCACGCGCTGCATCACAACGATCAGCATCTCAGCCGCCAGCAGCACGCCTTGTGGGTGATCGAGGGGTTTGCGACGCTGTTCCAGCGGTGCAAGCCCACGGCGGCGGGGCTCGAGCCGCAGAACGACTGGTCTCTGGGGGACCTCCAGGAAACGGTCAAGGCGGGCAAGGCCTGCAAGCTGGCCGAGCTGATGACTATGAGCCAGAAGGCGTTTCTGGAGAAGGCCGAGACGCACTATTCCCAAGTGCGGTGGGTGATGATGTATCTCTACCGCAAGGGCAAGCTGCCGGAGTTCTACGCGACGTACAAGGCGACCTGGGCGGCGGACGCCACCGGCCGAAAGGCCCTGGAGAAGGTCTTCGCCCAAGACCTGGACAAGATCGAAGCCGACTGGACCCAATGGCTGCTGGAGCTCGAACCGCCCTGGAAGCCGGGCTACACCGTCAAGGCCCGCCTGGGCGTGCGCATGAAGCCCTGCGAGGACGGAGTGGAGATCACGGCCCTGCTTCGCGGCTCGGCGGCCAGCCAGACCCACCTGCTGCGCCCGGGCGACGTGGTGCTGGCTATCAACGCTCAGCAAACGCCGACCCCGCGGGACCTGACCGCCGCCGTGCAGGCCTGCAAGCCGGGGCAGATCGTGGACATCGAGATTATCCGCGACGGCAAGGTGACGACGATCAAGCAGGTCCTGGGCGTGGGCGGGCCGGAGAAGAAGTAATCACCGGCTCGGCGCGCCGAGCGGCTCAAGGGCAAGCTCGGCGACCGGCGCCGGATGCCTACCCGATGGCCTCGTTGCCTTCCTCGCCCGTGCGGATGCGGATGCAGCGGGGCAGGTCCAGGACGAAGATCTTCCCGTCGCCGATGTTGCCGGTGTGCGCCGCGCCCATGATGGCGTCGATGGTCGGCTGGACGTACTGGTCGTTGACGGCGATCTCCAGTTTGACCTTCCGCAGGAGCGAGCCGGCCTCCTTGTGGCTGCGGTAGACCTCGGCGATGCCCTTCTGTCGCCCGCGTCCCAGCACGGGCGTAGCCGTTACCAGGTGGATTTCCTTCTCCTCGAGCTTCTGGAGGACCTCGTCCATTCGGTCGGGCTGGATGATGGCGATGACGTATTTCATAAGGCGGTCCTTTGGCGTCCGTATAGGTCTTTGTCTTCTTGTTCAGCGACAGAGCGTCGCGTGCCGTCCAGGGTCTCAGGCGGGCGCCTGAAGACTCAGTCGATCACCGTGTACGCGGATTCCTTGTGCTGGGTGAGGTCCAGGCCGACGCGTTCGTCGTGTTCGCAGACCCGCAGGCCCATGGTCAGGTCCACCAGCTTGAGCAGGATCAGGCCCAGCACGAACGAGAAGACGATGCACACGACAGCCGCCTGCACCTGCACCAGGAGCTGATGCGCGCCGCCCTCGCCATAGAACAATCCGTTCTTGCCGTTGACCTCGGCCGACGCGAACAGCCCGGTGGCGATCGCGCCCCAGATGCCGCCCACTCCGTGGACGCCGAAGGCGTCGAGGCTGTCGTCGTAGCCGAGGCGGGGTTTGAGGAAGGTCACGCACAGCCAGGGGATGACGGCTGCCCCGACGCCGATGGCGATGGCGCCCATGGGTGTGACGAACCCGGCCGCCGGCGTGATGGAGACCAGTCCGGCCACCGCGCCGGTGATCATGCCCAGCGTGGTGGGCTTGGTGTGGAAGAACCAGTCCAGCAGGGCCCAGATCAGACCGGCGGTGGCGGCGGCGGTATGGGTGTTGACGAAGGCAGCCGACGCCAGGCCGTTGGCGCCCAGGGCGCTGGCGGCGTTGAACCCGAACCAGCCGAACCAGAGCAGCCCCGCGCCCAGCGTAGCCCAGGGCAGGCTGTGGGGCGGGCTGATGGCGTTGGGGTAGCCCTTTCGCCTGCCCAGCACCAGCGCGGCAGCCAGCGCGGTCATGCCCGCATTGATGTGCACGACCGTCCCGCCGGCGAAGTCCAGGGCGCCCCACCCGGCCGCCCCGAGGAAGCCGCCCGCGCCCCACACCCAGTGGGCCATCGGGTCGTACACGATCGTCGCCCACAGCAGGCTGAAGACGCAGAACGCGGAGAACTTCATCCGCTCGGCGAAGGCCCCGATGATCAGCGCCGGCGTGATCACCGCGAACATCATCTGGAACATCATGAAGGTCGAGTGAGGAATCGTCGGGGCGTAGTCGCTGGGAGCGGCGCCGACGCCCTTCAGGCCGATCCACTCCAGCCCGCCGATGATGCCGCCCTTGGTGGGCCCGAACGACAGGCTGTAGCCCACCAGCACCCACTGCACGCTGATCAGGCAGAGGATCATGAAGCACTGCATGAGCACCGAGAGGTAGTTCTTCTTACGGACCAGTCCGCCGTAGAAGAACGCCAGGGCGGGCGTCATGAGCATGACCAGGGCCGTGCCCATCATGACCCAGGCCGTGTCGCCGGTGTCAATGGCTGCGGGCGCAGCGGCAGGCGCCGTGGCGGCTGGAGGCGTCGAGGCGACCTCGGCCAAGAGCCCTCCGCCCAGCGCAAAGACAACCATGGCCGAGAGTAGACGCGGCAACCACTTCCGTACGTACGTAGTCTTCACTTGCATTACCCTTTCCTGCATATCCAGACAGTTCGACTGCACGGCTCGTGGAAAGGGAAAAGCACAGGGCGTGCCAGAGGATGGATTCGAACTGCAACTTCTTCCCGGATAAGGAATTACTGGCCTATACGACCGGAGGCCAACAGGGGAGGCGGCAGACAAAAACGTCCCAATTCTGCGGAAGATCGCACATTTTTGTCTTGGCAGATCGCGTCAGGACGCCGAGCGAAGCTCCTGGACCTTGCGGTCGAGAATGGCGTCTTCGATGGCCCCGCCGCCCATGCCCGCCGGTGAGAGTTGCGTGTCGATCAGCAGGCCGGCTTCCTTCTCGATACGCTGGATCTCGTCCAGCACTTTCTGGTCCCCCCGCCCGATGATGTCTTCGGACTCAGCCAGTCGTTCGAGTTGACGCTGGGCCGAGGCGACCAGGGCCAGGGCCTGGCGGCAGCGCCGGGCGTGGGCGTCCAAGGCCAGCAGCAGCCGGGCGATCTCGCGCAGCTCCCGCTCGAGGGCGTCGCGGACGTGCGCGGACAGCCCGCCGGCCTGAAGTTGGGCGTCGACCTCGCGGGCCTGGTCCAGGAGCTTGCGGCGAAACTGCGGGATGCCCTTGTCCAAGGCGTTCTGCAAGCCGCTGCGCCTCTGTTCGAGGCCGACGCCCCGCTCAGCCAGCACCTCCTGCGTGGTCGGCTCGGGAACGTGGGGGCGGAACGACCGGCTGGCGTTGGTCTGGAGGGCATACTCGAACTGCATCAGGCCGTCGCGCAGGCCCAAGTATCGCTGGCGTTGACAGGAGTTGACCTTGAGCTTCGCGTAGAGAGACACGTCGGCGGCGTCCAGTTCGATGCAGTAGACGTGCCCTACGACGACTTGGGCCTGGAACTCATAGCCGTCGGCCGGGGCGTCCAGAACGGCTTCGTAGTCGACGGGCCCCAGATCAACCACCCCGCCTCGCGGGACGCGGATGACCAGGTCGCCGTCGTCGAAGGCGAAGTCGCCGCTCTTGCGGGGGGTAATGGCGTTCTGGGTGAGCGAGTAGCCCTTGTCGCCGGGGACCGTGCCCCCGCCGTAGACCAGCCGGCTGGGCCCGCGGACGCCTCCCGCGCCGCCGCGGTGCGAGTCGGAGCAGCCGCCCACCAGGATCAGGACGAGGGCAGACAGGACGATGACGGCCGGTCTGAAGGCGGCAACGGCCCGGCGCGGCACGGTTCGGGCCTGATGCGTCGTTCGAGTTGCCCCATGGGGTCGCATATCCGTCTGTATTATAGAGCCGCCCCCGCCGTGGCGGCGATTACGCGCGACAGCGGGTTTTGTAACGTGCTACACCCTTTCCTGGCCGCGCAGAAAGGCGCACGGCGGATTCGGTCGGTTGCAGAGACGATCGTGTCTCTGCTCGCACCGGACCGCGCGCTTGCGTACCGCCCGTCACGCGTGGAGCTTTTGCAGGGCCCAGGCGAGGTTCTCGCCCAGGATGCGCATGGTCTTCATGCCTTCCTCGTCCTGGCTGACGCTGCCCTTGTCCAGCCCGAAGCCCATGTTCCAGTAGGACGAGCCGATCACCAGCATCTGGGCGATCAGGAAGAAGTGGTTCATGGTGTCGAAGGCGTGGATCTCGCCGCCCCTCCGCACCGCCACCACCGCCGCGCCCAGCTTGCGCCGCAGCGGCTGGCCGTTCGCCCGATTGACGAACCCGCAGCGGTCGATCAGCGCCTTCATCTCCGTCGAGACGTCCGCGAAGTACGTGGGGGAGCCCAGGATGATCGCGTCGGCGGCGACCATCTTGGCGTAGCACTCGTTTACGATGTCGCCCTTGACCACGCATTGTCCGTCTTTGCGTTCGAGGCACTGGTAGCAGGCCATGCAGCCGCGGATGCTCCGCCCGCCGACCTGGACGATCTCGGTCTCGATGCCGGCAGCCTCGAGCGGCTCGAAGACGGCGCGGATCAGGATGGCGGTGTTTCCCTCCGCCCCGCGGGGCGAGCCGTTGAACGCGACGACCTTCATGGCTTTTCCTTTCCAGCCGCCTGGCCCTTTCGCTGGGCGAAGAGCCAGTCCATGGTCTCGGCGCTGCCGTAGGCGGGCGTCCAGGCGTTATGCCCCACGCCGGGATACTCGGTGTACTTGGGCTTGCCGCCGGCCTGGCGGATGGCCTCGATCATCCCGCGGCTGCGCTGCACGGGGACCGCGCCGTCCTTGTCCCCGTGGAAGGCCCAGATGGGGACCTTGGCCATCGCCTTGGCCCCGGCCAGGTCCCCCCCGCCGCACACGGGGATGCCCGCCGCCCAGACGTCCGGCCAGCGCTGCAAGGCGTCCCACGTGCCGTAGCCGCCCATCGACAGGCCCGTCACGTACAGGCGGTCGGGATCGATCGGCTGGCTCTGGAGCATCTGCTCGATGACCTTCTTGGCCGCCGCCAGCGGCTTGGCAGGCGCCTCGGGCATCGAGTGCTGGCGGGCCGACCAGTTCACCTCGCACCACTTCTGCCCGTTGGGGCACTGGGGGGCGATCAGGAAGCAGGGGTGCTTGTCCATGTTCTTGGCGAAGTCGCCCACGCCCCACTTGAGCTGGGCCTTGTTATCCGAGCCGCGCTCGCCCGCGCCGTGCAGGAAGAGCACCAGCGGGTACTTCTTGCCCGCCTCGATCTTGGGCGGGCTGAGCAGGCGGTAGAGAAGGGTGAATTCGTCGTCGAGTTTGTACGTCTTGGCCTCGCCCAGCTCGGCGGAAGAAACCGCCGAAACACCGGCAAACAGCACCGCAACGATCAGACCGAAGTGGAACGTCTTCATGGAAAGTCCTTTCCTCTCTGCCGCGCACGCGGCCGATTTGCGGGCATTGTATGGCCCCGGGGGCGAGGGTGCAACGGATTGCGGAATACGCAATCGGTCCGGTTGGTTAAGCCGCCCCCCCTGTGAGCCGATAGAGTCCATGACGACCAGCCGGCCCGGCGAGGCCGGCGAAGGATACCCGCGGAATGGTGGTACGCAAGAAGTCGCAGAAGAGATGGCTGTTGCCCGCGCTGGCGCTGGTGATCGTGTGCCTGGCGGGCTGCGACTCGTTCAAGACCGACAGGTACCGCTTCCTCTCGCCCGACAAGGCGGTGCGGGCCCCCAAACGCTCGCCCGTCAGCCCGATCCTGCCCAGTCTCAGCGCCGCCGACCCGGGCAGCGATCTCCTGCCCAACTCCAGCTTCCCCCGCGCCGAAGACTGGGTCTACACCGATCGCGAGTACGTCATCGGCCCCGGCGACGTCCTGGACATCTCCATCCTCGACCTCTACAGCGAGGGCATGGAGACCATCATCCGACGCGAAGTGTCAGCCAACGGGTACGTCGACCTGCCCCAGTTGTCGGCTCGGGTGCAAGCGGAGAAGCTCACAAAGGAACAGTTCCGCCAGGCCGTCCGCGAGGCCTATAGCCCGACGATCCTCAAGGACCCGACCATCTCGGTCACGGTGACCATCCCTCGGCAGAACACGTTCTCCATCCTGGGCGCGATCAGCCGGCCCGGCGCCTACCCGCTGCTGCGCCGCGACATGCGGATCCTCGACGCCCTGGCCATGGCGGGCGACGTGACGCAGGTCAACATTCCCTATCTGTACGTGATTCGCCAGGCCCCGCCGCAGCGCAAGAGCGAGACCCAGCCGGCCGATCCCGCCGTCTCGCCGCCGGTCTCCGCCCTGCCCCCGCTGCCGGAGTTGCCCGAGGAGAAGACGTCCGCCGCCCAGGTCGTGACGGTGCCCGCGGCGCCTGTCGTGGCGCCCGTGCCCGCAGCGGCGGAAGTCTATCCACAAGAGCCGGCCCCGCCGGCCGCCGACGCGGCCAGGCCGGCCGCCCCCCAGGTTCAGCGATGGGTCTTCCGCGACGGCAAATGGGTCGAGATCAAGCCCGCCCCGCCGGCGCCGCCCGTGGCGACAGCCCCTCAACCCAGCGCACCGGCCGAGCCGCTGGTCGCCCCGCGGCGCCCGGTCGTCCCGCTTACCGGCGACCCCAACGACCCGTTCGGGTGGCAGGCCAAGGACGGCTCCAAGCCCGCCCGCCTGATCGCCATCGACATCGCGAAGCTCAAAGCCGGCGATCCGAGGATGAACGTCGTCCTCCGCGAGAATGACATCGTCCAGGTGCCCATGCTCCAGGTGGGCGAGTTCTACGTCATGGGCGAGGTCTCGCGTCCGGGCGTGTACTCGCTGACCGGGCGCCACGTCACGGTCAAGCAGGCCCTGGCGGCCGCGGGCAACCTCGGGCCGCTCGCCTGGCCAAAGAACTCGCTGTTGGTCCGCCGCATCGCCCAACACCAGGAGCAGACGATCCCGCTGGACCTGGAGGCGATCGTCCGCGGCGAGCAGCCGGACATCTTCCTCAAGCCCGACGACGTGCTGGCCGTCGGCACCGACGTGCGGGCGCCGTTCCTGGCCGTGCTGCGCAACGCCTTCCGCATGACCTATGGGTTCGGCTTCATCTACGACCGCAACTTCGCCGATCCGCTGATCGGCAGCGTCACCGGCGCCCGATTCACCAGGCTGTGACGGGGACCGGCGGAAGCGGGACGCGCAGACCAGAGGGGCCCCGAGAGACAATCGAAGGTCCCCTTCCGACCGCGAGACAGCATGACCGAGATCACCGGACAAAGCGGACCGCCCGCCGACGCCTGCGGGACCTCGCTGGCCAGCCGCATCAGCGAACCGGCTGCGCTGTCCTTCCGCACCTGCGTGCCGCCCTCGGCGCAGATGAAGTTCCTGCTGCTGGCCGGCCTGGTCATCGCGCTCAACTTCTGGCAGTTTCGCCCGCTGGTCAACTCCTGGCTGCACGATCCCAACTGGGGGCACGGGTTCATCATCCCGCTGTTCAGCCTGTACCTGGTCTACCAGCGGTGGAACGAGCTGCTGGCCGCCCCGCGCCGCGTCTGCGGGTGGGGCCTGCTCGTGCTCGTCGCGGGGCTGCTGGCCATGGTGCTGGGCTTTCACCCCATCGGAACGATGTGGATCTGCCAGCTCAGCATGACCGTGGTCGCGTTCGGCCTGGTGCTGTACCTGACCGGGCCTCGCATGGCCGCCCTGACCTGGCTGCCGATCTTCTACCTGGCCCTGGCCATGCCCGTGCCGGAGATGCTCTACCGGCGGGTGGCCAACCCGCTGCAGGAACTGGCTGCCCAGGCTTCGGGACTGCTGCTGGGGCTGTTCGGCGCGCAGATCGACGTCAGCGCCAGCCACCTCACCGTCACCAGCCTCAGCGGGCAGGTCTACCCGCTGGACGTCATCGAGGCGTGCAGCGGCGTGCGGTCGCTGCTGGCATACCTGGCCCTGGGCGTGGCCTGGGCGTACCTCGAACCCAGGCCGATCTGGCAGCGCGTGGTGCTGGTGGTGTCGGCTGTGCCCATCGCCATCCTCTGCAACGTGCTGCGCGTGACCGTCACCGGGTGGATGTACGTGATCGATCGCCCCGAGATGGGCCAGGAGTTTATGCACTGGTTCATGGGCATGGTGATGCTGGGCCCGGCTGTGCTGATGTTCCTGCTGTTGGGCTGGCTGCTGGGCAACCTGTTCGTCGAGGAGGCTGACGCGCCGCAAGCCACAAAGGAGGCCGCGTCATGACCACCGCCCCGGCCAGCGCGATTCCTCCCGCCGCCGGCGCCCGCTCCCGCCTGGCGGGCCTGCTCGAACCGCATTTCCTGGTCGCCGCCACGCTGCTGGCCCTGACAGCCGGGGGATGGAACGCGACGATCCACTTCCTCCAGTGGGCGACGGAGAAGAAGTCGGTGCCCGTCCCGGAGTGCGTACAGGTCGACCCGCACGAGTTCCGCTGGAGCAACATGCCGAGTCGGATGGGCCCCTTTGTGCTGGCCGGCGACGGCGAGTTGAACACCCGCAACGGCCAGCCCGAATTCGACGGCCGCCCCGACGGCGAGATCGTGCTGGAAGGCGACATGCTGTCGGCCCTGCGAATCGGTTCGGACCTCGACCGCAGCCGGCTCAAGCAGCGATGCAGCAACTGGTACGGCATCGGCATCTACCGCGACAGCCGCGAGCCCAATCGCCTGTGGCGACTGGAGGTGTACTACTACACCGGCGACGTCGACAAGGTGCCCCACGTGCCCGAGCGCTGCCTGGTCGCCGGCGGCGCCACGCTCCTGGACAGCATCGGCCTCCAGTTCGCCGCGCCCCAGGCCCCCCCGCCGTGGGACAACACCAAGTTTATCCGCACCCTCTACCAGTACACCGACAGCCACGAAGGCATCACCCGCCAGGCGGTGCAGTACTACACCTTCAACTTCAACGGCAAGACGGAATCCTCCTGGAAGGCCGTCCGCCTGGGCTTGGCCTATCCGTGGGTTCACTACTGCTTCTTCGCCAAGATCCAGTTCGCCCCCCTCACGCCTGTCACCGATGTGGAAACCACCGATCGCCAGGCCGCGGAGTTCGCCCGGGCGTTCATGCCCGAGGTGATCCGCCACCTGCCGACGGCCGCCGACGTTGCGAAGCTCAGCGGCCGCGGGGCGGATGCCATTTGATATTGCACGTCGACAGGGGCTAGAATCTCCCAAGCACGCCTCGCCGTCGGGTCGGTCCGCGGCGCCACGGCAGCTCGGTCTGTTCCATTCGGGAGCGAACATGGAAGAGAAGAAGCCCAAGCGGATGCGGAAGGTCCTGGTCCTGCTGGTGATCCTGGCGCTGGCGGGCCTGGCGCTGCCTGTGTCGAACCTGCTGGTCGCCAAGCCGCACAGCCCGAAGCTGGCGGCTGTGCCCTGCCAGGACGGTTCGCTGACGGCGGTGCGGGACGCGCTGCAGGCCAAGTGCAGCCATTGCCACACCGACGACGCGGGCCTGCCCTTCTATGCCGCCCTGCCGGGGGCGGGCGGGATCATCCGCGGCGACGTCGAGCGGGCCCTGCGATACCTGGACCTGCCCGCCAGCTTCGAGGCCGCCGACGGGCGGATCGGCGAGGTCGCCCTGGCCAAGATGGAGCACGCCCTGGCCCACAACACCATGCCCCCCGTGCAATACCTGGCCATGCATTGGGACTCTGCCCTGTCCGGCGAGGAGCGCCAGAAGCTCACCGACTGGGTCGTTCAGACGCGAGTGAAACAATACGCCGCCAAGGATCTGGACGAGAAGCTGGCCCGCCAGGTCATCCACCCGCTGCCCCAAGCCCACAAGGAAGACGCCGCCCGCGTCGCCATGGGCGAGAAGCTCTTTAACGACACCCGCCTGAGCAAGGACGGGACGCTCTCGTGCGCGTCCTGCCACGGACTGGACAAGGGCGGCACGGACCAGGCGCCGGTCGCGACCGGTGTGGGCGGGGCCAAGGGACCCATCAACTCCCCCACCGTCTTCAACGCCCTCTACAACGTCAAGCAGTTCTGGGACGGACGGGCCGCCGACCTGAAGGACCAGGCGGCCGGGCCGGTCGAGAACCCCATCGAGATGGCCGAGAAGTGGGACAACGTCGTCCAGAAGCTCCAACAGGACGCAGCCTTCAAGGCCGAGTTCGAGAAGCTCTATCCCGCGGGCGTCAGCAAGGACACGGTCACCGAGGCCATCGCGACCTTCGAGAAGACGCTCATCACGCCCGACAGCCGGTTCGACAAGTTCCTCCGCGGCGACCAGGCCGCCCTGACCGCCGGCGAGAAGGAAGGCTACCAACTCTTCCTGGACAACGGCTGTGCGACCTGCCACTGCGGCCCGGCCCTAGGCGGGCGGTCCTTCGAGTGGATGGGCAGGCACAAAGACTACTTCACCGCGCGCGGCAACGTGAAAGAGGCCGACCACGGGCTGTTCAACTTCACCAAGAAAGAGGCGGATCGCTACAAGTTCAAAACGCCCACGCTGCGGAATATCGAGGTGACGTTCCCCTACTTCCACGACGCCTCAGCCAAGGACCTCCAGGCGGCGGTGAAGGTGATGGCCGACGTTCAGTACGGCAAGGCGCTCTCGCAGGCCGAGATCGACCGGATCGTCGACTTCCTCAAGACGCTCACGGGCGAGTACAAGGGCAAGAGCCTGGCGAAGGCGAAGTAGACAACAAACGCAGGAACCGCGAGAGCCCACCCCTAAGGGGCGGGCTCTCTTTATGCCTGCTTGTTCTTGCGTTTCTCGACGACGTGGCAGCAGATGCGTTTGCAGCGCGGGCAGCGCCCGAGGGTGCACTTCTTCACTGACGCCGCGCCGAGGCGGATGCCGTACTTGCCAAACGGCTGGGTCAGGCCGCACTTGAGGCAGCGGACGACCCACCCGGGGGCCCGGCGCTCCCAACGTGCCAGTTCTTCCTCGGTCGGCGGATCGGTCATGATTGGCTGGAGCCCATGCGAAGCACGGGGCTTATGCGAGAATAACACATCCCATTCCTGGCGCACATGCCACAGTCTCCAAGAACACAGGGTTCCTGATCGCAGACAGGAATGTCTGCGTTACCTGCGCCCGCGTCATCTTTTCTTTCGGCGGCGGGAGGTCTTCTTGGGGCCCTTGGCCTTGGGCTCGGCGCCGGGACCGCCCTTCTTGGCGGGCTTGGGGGCCTGTCCCTGGGGGGCGGCCTGGGCGGGCTTTTCGGCCTTGCCTCGTCGCTGGGGCATGGCGGGGGCTTTGCGGTCGAAGACCAGGTTGAGCTGGCGGCGGGGCAGGTCCACGCCGGCGATAATCACGGGGATCAGGTCGCCGATGCGGAAGACCTTGCCCGTCCGCTCGCCCCGGACCTGCCCGCGGCGGGCGTCGACCTCCCACCAGTCGTCGCCCAGCTCCTCCAGGCGGAGCAGCCCCTCGATCAGGAACTGGGGCGACTGTACGAACAGCCCGAAATTGGTCATGCCGGTGATCACGCCGTTGAACGTCTCGCCCAGGCGGGTGGCCAGGAGCTGGAGCACCAGCACCTCGCGGACCTCGCGCTCGGCGGCCTCGCTGCGTTTCTCGGCCGCGGTCAGGCTCTCGCCCAGCTTGACCAGCGCGGACATGTCCTCGGGCGGTCGGGTGCGGAGCGTGCCGCGGCACAGCTCGGCCACCAGGCGGTGGACCGTCAGGTCGGCGTAGCGCCGGATGGGACTGGTGAAATGGCAGTAGGCGTCGCTGGCCAGGGCCCAGTGCCCGATCTGGATGGGCGAATACTCCGCCTGCTCGAAGGTCTTGAGCAGGGCCAGGTTGACGGCATAGCTCTCGGGCTTGCCGCGGACGCTCGCAAGCAGTTCCTGCATGTCCTTGCGGGTAAGGTTGCGGGGGATGCGGTGCCCGGCCGCCCGGACGAAGGCCGAGAGCTGCTGTTGCCCGGCCTGGTCGGGCTCGGGGTGGATGCGCCGGAGGAACGCGCGGTTGTGGCGATCGAGGGTGCGGGCGACGGCGTCGTTGGCCTCGACCATGAACATCTCGATGATGGTGTGGGTATAGCTGGTGTCCTCGGGGACGGCGTCGACGACGCGGTCCTGCTTGTCGAAGACCAGCTCGACGGCGGGCAGGTCCAGGTGGAGCATGCCCACCTTGCGCCGGCGCCGCTCGATGGCGCGGGCCAGTCTGTTCATCTCGCCCAGCAGGGCGACCACCTTGCGGTCGTAGCCGCCGGTCTTGCCGTCGAGGATGCCCTGGGCCTGGATGTAGGTCAGCCGCTTGGCCGACGAGATCACCGTCTCGGCCAGGCGGGTGTTGAGGATGTTGCCGTCGGCGTCGTAGGTGATGAAGGCCGACTTGCAGAATCGTCTCTGGCCCTCCTGGAGCGAGCAGACGCCGTTGGAGAGGATCTCCGGCAGCATGGGGATGACGCGCCGCGGGAAGTAGGTGCTGTTGCCGCGCCGGCGGGCCTGGGCGTCCAGGGCGGAGCCTTCGGCCACAAAGTGCGACACGTCCGCAATGTGCACGCCGAGGGTGACGCGTCCTTCGCCGGCGGGCTCGATGCTGATGGCGTCGTCGAAATCCCGGGCGTCGGGCGGGTCGATGGTGACGACGATCTTCGCGGTCAGGTCCTCGCGGTCGCCGGCCCGGTCGGGATCGAACTCCTTCACGCTGCGCCGGGCGTCAGCGAGCGACTCTTCCTCGAACTGGTCCTCCAGGCCGTGGGCGCGGATGACCGCGAGGGTCTCGATGTCGGTGGGCCCGGCCTGCCCGAGCGTTTCGACGATCACGCCGATGGGCAGCTCGCCCTTGGCGGGGTACTGGATGATCTCGGTGACGACCTTGGCCCCGCTCTTGGGCCCGGCGGCGCCGACGTCGCGGATGACGATGGGGGTGGTGAGCTGGCGCCCGTCGGGCATGACGAACCACGTGCCGTCGCTCTCGCGGAGCGTGCCGACGAAGCGGTTCTTGCCCCGCTGGAGGACCTCGATGATCTCGCCCGACAGGACCGCGTGCCCGTCGCGCTTGCCCCGGCGCCGGACGCGCGCGACGACCAGGTCGCCGGTGAGGGCCCCGCCGGTGGAGTCAGGCGGGACGAACAGGTCGCCGTGGGCGTTGGGCGTCTCGGGAACGATGAAGCCGAAGCCGCGCGGATTGGCCCGGAAGAAACCGACCAGCCGGCCCTGGATCTCGGGCAGCATCAGGGCGTTCTTGGCCCCCAGGACCACTCGCCCGGAGTCGCGAAGCTGCTTGACCGCGTCGCGGAACGTGCCGTAGTCCTCCTCGCTGACACCCATCGAGCGGGCGAGCTGGCGGGGCTTGAGGGGCTGATAGTCGCGGTCGGCCAGGTACTTCATGATGGCGGCGATGTAACGATCTGGCATGGAGGCGTTCCTTTTGAGGCAGTGATCACCAGGAGCATGGTTCGTCGAACACGCCGTCGGGCGCATGTGCCGTCCGATGCACCTTGCTCCGGTTAGTATAAGCCAGGGGGCGGGAAGAACCCCCTGCTAAATTGCAGGCCGCACAGCCGTAATGGACCGGGGCTCGGCACGCGCTAGGGCGCCGACAACTCGACCCAGCCCATGCCGACGGTGCGGGCGGCGAGGATATGCTTAGTCGAAGTACGGGTTGGGCTTCTCGTGTTCGCGGAAGAGGTTGACCACGCGGACGGCCATGTCCTCGGCCAGCTTGGTCGCCAGGACGGCCCCAAAGGACTCGTTGAAGTTGGCGGTGGCGGGGGTCTCGACGGGGGGCACGGGGAAGCCGTTGGGACGGTCCTCTGGCCAGATCCGCCCGATCTTGGAGTCCACGATCTTGACCCGGGTGACGAACCGCCCCAGCCACAGCGGGCTGTCGTTGCTCTCGCGGAGCGAGAAATGGTCGACCTCGATGTACAGCACCAGCTCGGCCCCGAGTTTGCTGCCCACGTCCGGAATGGGCATCTGGTTGAAGCTCTGCATCGACGAGGCCAGGTCCAGCAGCTTGTCGGGGGTAATGACCTCCTTGGCCATCTTGTGCTGGACCAGCAACCGCCCCACCCGCTGGGCCAGATCCGTCTTCACAGCCTCGTAGGTGAGCGGATGGCGGATGTCGTCCACGAAGACCAGGATCTTCTTGTCCGCGGGCAGGTTGTAGAGCGGCTTGACCTTCTCCGGCGGGGCCATGACGGCGGCCATGTATTTGATGCCTTCACAACCGGCCCCCAGCAGCGCAGGGAGGCTCAGCAGGGCGATCTGGAGGATGCGACCGGGTGCGTTCATGATTTCTCGGGCACCTTGTGCTTGTAGAACTTCTTGACCACCAGGTCCGCCAGCAGGCGCTGGGTCTGGTAGGCGATTTCCTCATCGTTGGAAGCCGTCACCCCGACGGCCGTGTTCTGCGGGTACGAGACGTGGAACGTCTCCCTGCCCCAGACGCGGCACTGGGGTTCGTCGAGGGCGGCCTTGAACAGAGACACGTCAGCCGTCGCCTGCCCGCGATAGAGATTGAGGCTGGAGGGCTCCATGGTGCTGTATTCGGAGAGGACCACGTACAGCAGGTAGTCCGCCCCGAGGGTCCGGGCCACCTGCGAGCGGGGCAGGGTCTCCCAGTTGGGTGTTTCATCCTGGAACTTCACCACCGTCCGCGGGTCGATGACGGACACCTGATGGAGGCGCTGTTTCATCTCCGTCCCCATCACCGACGCCAGGGCCAGGCGGACCAGCGGGTGGTCCACTTGCGTGGACTGGCTGGTGTAGATCACCACGGCCACCGTCGCGTCCGACAGGTCTTTGTACTCCGGCTCCACCGTCGTGGTGGGGTTCTCCGGGCTGAACAAGTAGACCAGGAACGACGCTTGCCCGCACCCGCCGACCAGGCCGGCCAGCAGCAACACCAGGATCGGAAGGATGTTCTTCATACCGCCTCAGCAGGAGGAATCTCGGACGCCCTACAGGGGACTATCGTACCCGCCGGCGGTGGGGAAACCCAAATAAATCATCGCCTGACGGGGGGGGTGAGCTTTCGGCCCTTCAGGCCGGATTCGAACAGCAGCGCGATCTCCCGCTCCGTCAGGGCCCGCCCCCATATCCCCAACTCGTCCATCCGCCCGGCGAAGTTGGAGACGTACCCGCTGGCGATGGTCACGTCCGCCCGGGACGCCCGCGGCGGGAGGCTGAGGCGGTACCGGTCGGCCCGCTCCCCGTCGTAATACCACGTGCATCGCCGTTCGCGCAGGTCGCGGACCATGGCAAGGTGGGTCCATCGCCCCGCCGCCAGCGGCTTTCGCAACAGCAGGCCGACGTAGGGATCGGTGTCCTGGCCGCTGCTGCCATAGAAGTAGTGCACCGTCCCGTTCTCCTCCAGGGTGAAGGTGCCTTCCCCGCCGTAGCACTTGGCCAGCGGGTTGCGCCGCTCGCCCAGGGAGGAGGGCCTCAACCACATCGCGACGGTCATGCTCTCGCTGGTCTGGAGCGAGGGCGAGTTGCGGATGATGATGCAGTCGCTTCGCCCGTCGAACGAGAAGGCGTCGCCCGCCTGGCCCTTGGCCAGGCTCGTGCCGCGGATCACCCCGTGGTTGCCTTGCCCGCTGAGATCCCGCAGGAAGCTCCGGTCCCCCTGCTGCGTCACCTGCGAGGCCTCGAACCCCAGCAGCAGCACCGCCCCCGCCGGCACCCAGTTCGGCTCAGCCCCAAGTTTCTCCAACTCCGCCGACACCTGCGTCAGCGCCAGGCGGGCGCGATTGGCCAGATCCGGCGACGACGACGACTCCAGGTAGCGGGTGTAATAGTCCCGCGCGCGGGTCAGGGCGTTGATCTTGCCCCGTTCGTCGGCCGAGGCCGCCAGCTCCCGGTACCACTCGCCCAGCTCCAGCGCCACCGGCGGGGCCAGCTCAGCCGGGGACTTGACCGCCAGCGGCACGTACGTTCGCATTTGCTCGCCCAGGTCGGCGTTCAGGTAGCGGGCCGCTTCCTGGGGTTGGTCCAGGCCCACCACCAACAGCCGCACCAGCGCCACCCGCGCGTCCAGGTCATGGGGGTCCTTTTCGATCTTGGCTTTCAGCGCCGCCGCCTGCACAGCCAGCATCCGTTGCTGATTGGCCTGTTGGATGCGGGCCTGGATCTCCTCGCGAAGGGCCGGCGGCTTGGGCCCGCCCCATCCCAGCGCCCGCACGAACGTCTTGTGCGCCTGGTCCCACCGGCCTAGTTTGCCCTGGAGGTCGCCCAGGGCCAGCAGTTCCTCCAGCACCTTCTGGGCCATCGCCGGCCGCTCCCGCCCGCCCAGCGAGCGGAACAGCACGATGTGGGCCTCCACCGCCCGCTCCAGGGCTTCTGCCGTCGGCGGGTCGTCCATCGCCAGCAACTGCTCCGCCGCCCGGGCGGCGGCGGCATGGCCCGGCTGGGCCTTGCTGCCCAGCTCGTGGGCCCGCTCCAGCATGTACCGCGCCAGGCCGGGCGTTTGCCTCGCCGCGGGCGAAGCCGCCAGGATCTTGGCAGCCAGTTCCGCGTCGTCCGCGGGCGAAGCCGTCTGGGACACCCGCTCCATGTCGCGCTTGAACAGCAGGTCGAACGCCGCGCGGGCATCCGAGGCGGGCTTGCTCGCCGGCCCGGCCGCGGGCGCCTGCGCCAGCGCCGTCGCCCCGGCCAACAAGATCACCATCGCGCCTGTCCGCATGAGTCACCTCTGTGTCCAGTGTACAACCAAATCGCGAGAAATCGAAACCTTGCTGACGACTATCCCCGCGGTGAACGTATCACTACAATGGGGTGCGGCTGCCTGGCGGCAGCCCTGATTCACTGAAACAACCAGGCCGCCGGGTCTGTCCGGTTCCCGGCTGCGGGCTGCTGAGTACGACCGTGAATGACATCCTGGCCAAACTCGACGCGCTGCCGTCGTTGCGGGTGATGGACGTAGAGTACGTCCACGTGGCGATGGACAACGGCGACGACCTGTACGTGACCGCGCTGGGCCTGCCGTGGCTGGCCCAGCTCCTGCCCGGCAACTACTGGACCGACGCCGCCTGGTTCGCCGCCCACAACCAGCGCCTGAGCGGCACGAGCACGCTGTATCGTATCCAGACCAAGCCCGTGGGCGGGCGGCCCAGGGACATCGTGCTCAAGTGGAACCGCATGGGCCAGGACATCCCCGGCGAGACCCAGGTCCATGAGTTGGAGGGGGCGGAGTTCAACAGCCCCTTCGAGGAGTTCGCCCTGGTCTTCGAGCTGCGCCGGGCCGCTCGGCGTTCATCTCAGCCGGTGCGGACGCACAAGCCGCTGGCGATCTATGTCCCGGCCGGCCACGTCGAGATGGACCGTCTGGGGCGCAAGGCGTACAAGTTCGACGCCAAGCTGGACAGCCACACCGAGATCGAACTCCACGCCAACCGCAACTACGCGGTCATCTACGAGTGGATCAAGGGCCTGGACGCCCTGCAGGCCATCCGCCAGGGCCTGCTGACCAAGGAGGACCTGCCCGCCCTGATCGCCCGGGCGGATGACGAGATGCGCCGCGCGGGCTTCCGCGTCCGCGACAGCAAGGCCCAGCACATCATCCTCCGCCGCAGCGCCGCGGGCGACCTGGCCCGCGACCGCGGCGGGCAAGCCCTGTACGCGACGGTCGACTTCGAGCTGCTCGAGCGCACGCCCGAGCACGAAGCCGCCCGCCGGGCGGCCAAGCGACAGGCCTACCTCATCCGCCAGGCCCGGCGCTTCGAGGCCAGCGAGGAAATGCCCCCCAACCTCAAGCTGGTCAACGTCATGGGCGTCGACTACGTCTACGGGCGGACCGACTCCACCAGCGGCGCCCTCTGGGTGGTCGGGCGAGACCCCTCCCTGTTCGACTACTTCCTGCCCGAAAACTGGCGCCGCACCCCCCGCACCAAGCTCTCGGTGATCAACCAGATCTACGACACCCGCACCAAGGACAACGTCCACCTGGTCTGGAAGGTCTGCCGCGTCGGCGAACAGCCCGACATGGACCCCTTCAAGCCCGACGAAAAACGCATCCTCGAGTACGGCTACAACAGCCCCTTCGAGGAAATCGCCCTCAACCAGGAACTGGCCCGCAAGGGAATCGCCGTCACCTACCCCCGCGCCATCTACATGACCGGCAGCCGCTCCCGCATGAGCGAAACCCTCAGCGATCCCAGCCGCTACCGCTCCCACGCCCACTTGCTCATGCCCGACGGGCTGCCTGTGCTCCGGCCCGGGCATGACTACATGCTCATCTGGGGATACTGGAACGGGCCCGACGAGCTGCTGGCCGAGAAGGACGAGGAATACTACGTCAGCCTCAGCGCCCTCCAGGCCTACCGCCAGGGCGTTATCTCCGAGCAGGACTACCTCCGCATCGTGGAGGTCAGCCGAAGCCGCCTGCACTCGGTCGGCGTGGAAGACCTCAACCTCCGCGGCAACCATCTGCTGCTGGCCCTGGACGCCCACGATCACCTCCTGCTGGATGAGGCCGGCCTGCCCCAGATCCGCATTTGCAGCTTCGAGCTGCTGCGGCGAACGACCGCCAAGCCGATCTACTGACCTCCCGCCCCAGCCGGAGAAGGCTTGTCCAGCCGCGACGCCGTTCTACAATAGAGCCTCGATCGATCACCCGCTGCGGAGAAATGAGGTCCACTATGAATTCACGCCTCGTCTCTGTCGTGCTTGCGGCTGTCCTGCTCCCGGCTTGCGCATCGGCCGACAACAAGCCCGCGACCGTCCGTGAGTATTCCAAGACCTTCCGCACGTATCCGTTCGGCGACCCGGACCCGGTGCCGCGGCTGGGCGCAAAGGGGCAGGCGATCTACCCGTACTTCCGCTTCGACGGCTTTGCCCACAAGCCGGTGGACAAGGCCTGGAAGGTTGTCGAGCTGGAGAACGACTACCTGCGGCTGATGATCCTGCCGGAGGTCGGCGGGAAGATCTGGGCGGCCTTCGAGAAGTCCACGGGCAAGAGCTTCGTCTACTACAACCACGTGGTCAAGTTCCGCGACATCGCGATGCGGGGTCCGTGGACCAGCGGCGGGGTGGAGGCCAACTACGGCATCGTCGGGCACACGCCCAACTGCGCCACGCCGGTGGACTACCTGGTGCGGACCGGCGACGACGGCAGCGCGTCGTGCGTGATCGGCTGCCTGGACCTGCTCACGCGGACGCCCTGGCGGCTGGAGATCCGCCTGGAGAAAGACAAGGCGTACTTCACCACGCGCTCGTTCTGGTTCAACCCCACGCCGCTGGAACAGCCCTACTACTCGTGGATGAACGTCGGGATCAAGGCCGCCAACGACCTGGAGTTCATCTATCCGGGCACGAGCTTCCTCGGGCACGACGGCGAGCACGGCGGCTGGCCGGTCAACCGCCGCAACAACAAGGACGTGTTCCGGTACAAGAATAACGACTTCGGCCAGTACAAGTCGTACCATGTCTTCGGGCGCTACACCGACTTCTTCGGCGCGTACTACCACGACGAGGACTTCGGCATGGGCCGCTATTCGACCCACGACGACAAGCCGGGCAAGAAGATCTGGATCTGGGGGCTCTCGCGCCAGGGCATGATCTGGGAGCAGCTCCTGACGGACAGCGACGGGCAGTACGTCGAGGTGCAGTCCGGGCGGCTGTTCAACCAGACGGTGGACGGCTCGACGTTCACGCCGTTCAAGCATCGCGGCTTCGCACCCGGCTCCGCCGACACGTGGACGGAATACTGGTTCCCCATCAAGGGGACCAAGGGGCTCGTGCACGCCAGCCTGTACGGCGCGCTGAACCTGAAGCAGGAGGGCGGCAAGCTCAAGATCGCCTTCTGCCCGCTCCAACCGACCCGCGACAGGCTGGAAGTGCGCGATGGCGACGAGATGATCTACTCCAAACAACTCACCTTGCAGCCGATGGAGGTGTTCGAGGATTCGCTGGAGATCAAGTCGGTCCCGAAGACGCTCAAGGCTGCGCTGGGCGGCCACAAGCTGAGCTACGACTCGGACCCGAAGGCGACGGAATTGTCGCGCCCTCTGGACTCGCCGCCGAAATTCGATTGGAACGGCGTGTACGGCCTGTACCTCCAGGGCAAGGAACACATCCGCGGGCGACGATACCCTGCCGCCCAGGCCAAGCTCGAAGAGTGTCTCAAGAAGGACCCGCACTTCCTGCCGGCGTTGTCGGAAATGGCCTTGCTGATGTATCGATTCATGGACTATGCCAAGGCCGACGAGTACGCCGCCAAGGCGCTGAGCATCGATACGTACGACCCCGCCGCCAACTTCGCCCGCGGCCTGGCGTGTCAGGAACTCGGGCGAATGGCGGACGCCAGGGACGGGCTGGATATCGCTGCCGCCTCCATCGAGTACCGCAGCGCCGCCTACTCGGAGTTGGCCGACCTCTACATGCGAGAGAAGGACTACGACCGGGCCGACCACTACGCCCGCAAGGCCCTGGACTACAATCGTTTCAACCTCAACGCGCTGGAGGTGCAGGCCATCGCCGCCCGCCTGCGAAACCAGAGGGAGCAGGCGGCCTCCGTGCTGGACAAGATGCTGGCGATCGACCCGCTCAACCACTTCGCCCTGTTCGAGAAGCACCTGGCCGGCAAGCTATCGGTTGAGCAGTTCAAAGACTCCATCCGCAACGAAATGCCGGACCAGACGTATCTCGAGTTGGCCATCCGTTACAGCACCCTCGCGCGGCTGGAAGAGGCCGGGCGCGTTCTGGCCCTGGCGCCCCGAACGCCCGAGATCGCCTGCTGGCAGGCGTGGCTGGCCCATCGCTCCGGCCAGAAGAAAGAGGCCGACGCCTTGCTCAAGGAGGCCGACAGCCTCTCGCCCGCAATGGCCTTCCCCTTCCGGCCGGAGTCGGCGCAGGCGCTCCGGTGGGCCATCACGCGGACCCAAAGCTGGAAACCGCGATACTTCCTCGCCCTGATCTGGTGGAACTGCAACAACCCGGACAAGGCCCGCGAGTTGTTCGGCGAGTGCGGCGACCGGCCGGACTTCGCGCCGTTCTACGTCGTTCGCGCCAGGCTGCTGCCGCAGAACGCGGAAGCGGACCTCAAGAAGGCGATCAGTATCGACCGCCAGTGGCGCTACGGGTACGCCCTGGCGGCGCATTACCTGTCGGCCGGGCGGGCGAAGGACGCCGCCGCGACGGCGGGCGAGTTCCTCAAGCAATCGCCCGACAATTACGTCCTGGGCCTGCTGTACGCCAAGGCGCTCCTGCGGGCGGGCGAGCTGGCCCAGTGCGACCTGCTCCTGCGGGCCATCAACGTCCTGCCCAACGAGGGCGCCGTCGAGGGCCGGCTGATCTACAAGGAATGCCAGCTCCTCCTGGCCGTCAGTTGCATGAAGAACCAGTGGTACGACAAGGCCCTGGGGCGGATCGCCGCCAGCCGCCTCTGGCCGGAGAATCTCGGCGTGGGCAAGCCGTACCCCGAGGACGTCGACGAGCGCCTGGAGGACTTCCTCCAGGCGGCCTGCCTGGACAAGCTGGGCAAGAAGGACCAGGCCGCCGCCCTCCGCGAGAAGATGCTGAAGTCCATTCCGCCGGCGGACGCCTCGCCCACCAACGCCCTCGTGCTGGCCCTGACGCACAAGATAACCGGCGGGCCCAAGGCCCCCGCCGCCGCGGTGCTGGAGAAACTCGGTGACACCCCGCTGGGGCGCTGGTGCCGCGACGCCTGCGCCGCCGCGCTCCGCCCGCCCCCCGCCACCGCCGACGAGAACGCCCGCGTCCTCTACCACTACCTGCGCGATCAATAGACAATCCCCCCCGAAGAACAGTATCATGAGT
The DNA here is from genome assembly GCA_022705325.1 of Planctomycetota bacterium. Classification (GTDB taxonomy): domain Bacteria; phylum Planctomycetota; class Phycisphaerae; order SM23-33; family SM23-33; genus MWDR01. Next base: position 62,225 of record JAKJER010000024.1, read on the forward strand.
GCTGACGCGACCGGCGGCGCAACACCGGGCGCGGGAGAGGACGAACGCAATGTCTCTGGCCATTCTGATGATCGCGACGGTGGTGTTTTTCGTGCTCGGATACCGGATGTACGGATCGTTCCTGGACCGCAAGTTCCAGATCCTCCCCGAGCGGGAGACGCCCGCCAAAACCGAGTACGACGGCGTGGACTACGTGCCCACCAAGCCGCTGGTCCTGTTCGGGCATCATTTCAGTTCCATCGCCGGCGCTGGCCCCATCGTCGGGCCGGTCATCGCGGCCCTGGCCTTCGGCTGGGCGCCCGCCCTGGTCTGGATCCTCGTCGGCTCGGTCTTCGTCGGCGGGATGCACGACTACGCCTCGCTCATCGCCAGCATCCGCCACCGCGCTCGTTCCATCGGCCAGGTCTGCCGCCAGTATCTCAGCCCCAGCACCTACTACATGCTGCTGGTGTTCACCTGGGTGGCGATGATCTACGTCATCATCGTCTTCCTGGACCTGACAGCCGCCAGCTTCGTGCCCGCCCTGGAGAGCCGCGCCGAGCAGGGCGGGGCCGTTGCCACCTCCTCGCTGCTGTACATCACGCTGGCGGTCCTGTTCGGGCTGACGGTGTATCGCTTCAAGATCTCGCTGGGCACGGGATCGCTCATCTTCGTGCCCCTGGTCTTCGCCGCCCTGTGGGTGGGCCTGAAGTTCCCCCTCACCGCCGACATGATGCCCGCCATCGCCGGCTCGCCCAAGACCACCTGGAGCCTCATCCTCCTGGGCTACTGCGCGGTGGCCTCCATCCTGCCGGTGTGGCTGCTGCTCCAGCCGCGGGACTACCTGTCGGCCTACCTGCTGTTCGCCAGCCTGGCCGGCGGGGTGATCGGGGCGATCGTGTCCGGCTTCACCGGGCACGTCACCGTGGCCTACCCGGCGTTCGTCGCCTGGGAGAACGCCAACCTGGGCATGCTCTACCCAGCCTTGTTCATCACGGTGGCCTGCGGGGCCATCAGCGGGTTCCATTCCATGGTGGCCTCGGGCACGACCTCCAAGCAGCTCGACAACGAACGGTCGGCCCGTCCGGTAGCCTACGGGGGCATGTTGACCGAGGGCGTGCTGGCCGTGGTGGCCCTGGGGGCGGTAATGATCCTGACCCAGAGGCCCCCGGCCAACCAGTCGCCCGTGGCGACTTTCTCGCTGGGGTTGGGGCGATTCATGTCGGTCTTCGGCCTGCCCCCGGATGTGGCGACCACTTTCGGCCTGCTGGCCGTCAGCACGTTCCTGCTGACCACGCTGGATACGTGCACGCGCCTGGCGCGGTTCATCTTCGAGGAATTGGCCGGGATGCGCGGCTGGGCGGGCCGGCTGATCGGCACGGCGGCGACGCTGGCCCTGCCGGCGATCATGATCTTCGTGACGCTGACCGGCCCGGGCGGCAAGCCCATCCCCGCGTGGAAGGCCATCTGGCCCGCCTTCGGCGCGACCAACCAGTTGCTGGCGGCGATGGCCCTGCTGGTGGTCTTCGCCTGGCTGCGACACGAAGGGCGAAAGGCCCTCTTTGTCCTCATCCCCATGCTCTTCATGTTCGTGACCACGCTGGTAGCCCTGGTGCAGTTGGTGTGGCAAAACCTCCTGGGCGACGGCAGCCGGTTCGTGGGCGGCGTGAGCCTGGGCTTGCTGGTCCTGGGCGTGGCCGTGCTGGGCGGCTCGATCCTGCGCCTCCGCGCCACCAAGCCCGGCGCGGCGCTGACGGCGGCGGAGCAGGTTGTCGCCAAGGCCGATGGCGAGCAGGCGCCTCACTGACTGCTGGCTGACCGGGCTTTGTCGCCCGCAAGAGACGCAAGCATACATCACGACAGAAGCGGCACGACCTTGTCCCGGACGAGCCTGGCCAGACGCAGCGCTTCTCGCGCTTGGTCCGCGGACGCATCCGGTCGGTCGCCCGGATACCGCAGGTCCACCCCGTAAGGCGTCAGGATAATCACGTCGAGCATCGAACGCGCCAGGACGTCATCGCGGGATTCGACCAGCGCGACCAGTGCCGCCAGAACGTGAGTCTTCGGGAATTCAATATCCCAGTGCGTGAGCAGGGCCTTGAGGTACTTCTCGGCGGCCTGCTGACAATGAAAAGCCGCCGCATTGAGGAAGATGCCTTCGTCCGCCATCAGACGCTCCGCTACAGCCAAGTCTGTGTCGGCCTTGCGGCGCCATTCGGACACGATCTTCTGTCTGGCGGTCTCATGCGGCGTCATAGATCACCCTGCCGTACTTGTGGGCCGGATACGCTATGCCGCCGCTGACGTTCTTGCTCTGCTCGAACCAATCGGTGGTGATGAAGAGGATGTCGACGGGGTGCCGGATGCCCCACAGAGCCTTCATAATGCGAACATACTCGGCCCGCTGATTGCCGGTATCGGGCTCGACAATCAGAAGGTCGATGTCACTGTCGGACGTCATCTGGCCGGCCGCGGCGGACCCGAACAGGATGATCCTGTCCGGCCTGGCCACGGTCAGGATTCGCCGAACGATCTCCCGGATGGTCTGTTCGTCGATGCCCATGCCCAGCACAATAGGAAGGCGGCGAGAACCTGTCAAGGGCACGTCAATGCCCTGTCTGGCGTCGCGCCTTCTCTGTTGTCTTGCCGCGAGCCGTTACTTCGCGGGGATCGCGATCGTCGAGACCGTGAACGGCTTGTCGATCTTCTTGTTGGTCAGCAGGTCGCTGTCCCACGGCATGTCCATGTTGACGACGATGCACTCGTTGCCGCGGACGAGCACCTCGCACGGCTGGTCGAGCGAGCCGTCGGCCCCGTCGGTATTGCCGTTGGAGTGCAGCGTGGCGACCTTGCCGTCCATGCTCACCATCTGCACGCCGTTGATCAGCATGTCGGCGACGTAGATCTTGTCGTCGGCCTTGTTCCAGAAGATCCCGTCGCAGCAGTGCATCTTGAGGTCCTTGGCGAACACGACCGGCTCGGAGGGCTTGCCGTCGGCGCCGAAGGACGTCTTGTAGATGATGCCGTCCTCGAAGATGCCGCAGTACAGGTTGCCCTTTCCGTCGAAGGTCAGCCCGTCGGCGCCGAAGCCGATCCGGCCGCTGGTTTCGTACTTGGCCACCAGGTGCGGGTCGGCCTTCTCGGGCGTCCACGGGGCGAGCTTGACCGGGGCGTCCTTCCACTCGCTGATCTTGATCCCGTACACGCCGCTGATCAGCTTCGGCGCGGGCTTGCCTTCCTCGGCCTTGGCCGGGGCGACGAGCTGCGTCTCGCTCACGTACACGGTGTCGCCGCGCCAGATCACCGCGTTGGAGACGATGAAGCCCTCGACGACCACGTCGCAACTGACGGCCTTGCCGTCCTTGATGTTGATCCGCAGCAGGCGGGACTTGTGGGCTGGGTCGAAGAACAACTGGTTGTCGGCCACGTAGAGGTTGCCGTCCGGGCCGATGTCGCAGCCCATGGGCCCGACCTTCTTGGTGTCCGGGTGCAGGTCCTTTGCCTGGAACTCGTACCACTTGGTCAGATTGTTGCCCTTGTCGATCTGGACCATCAGAGCGGGGCTTTCGGCGACAGTCCCCTGCTCCATGGGCTTGCCATTGTTGAAGTTCGGAATCGACAGGATGATGTTGCCGTCGTCGGTCAGCGTGCACCCGTCGGGCGTGTTGCAGTACTCCGGCAGCGTCACGAGGATCTTCGGCTTGGCGGCCGTGGAGGCCGCAGGCGCCGCCGGGGCGGAGGGCTTGGCGGCGGGCTTGGTGGTGGGCGTCTGGCCCTTCTTGTCACAGCCGGCCAGGCCCAGTCCGATCGCGGCGACCAGGACCAACGTCAACAATGCTGCGTGCTTTCTCATGGAGTTCTCCTTTGCAGCGGGTTTTGTCGGATCAGGGGGAAGCGTACCCCGCTCGGGGCAGGGAAGTCAAGATGCGAACGGATCGTGGCTTCCGGTGGATGTAGCCGGCATACGGTGACGCGGGGGAGTAGAGAAGAAGTTCCAACAGTGGAATGGTCAATTCTCAATTCCCAAGTGAATACTCAACGAACAAGGTTCAACGGACTTGGCCCTTGAGCATCTTCCTTGGTAATTGAGACCTGCCTGCCGGCAGGCAGGATTGGACGTTCATCTGTTGAGACTTCTCCTCTTCCCGCCAACTACCCGTTCGGCGTGACCGTCTTGACCGGCTGGATGTCGATCATCCGCTGGAGCGCGGTCCTCGCCTCGGCCGCGACCTGCGGCGCGACCGTCACCTGGTTGACCACGCGCCCCTCGGCCAGGTTGTCCAGCACCCACAGCAGGTGGGCGGGGTCGATGCGGAACATCTGGCGGCACAGGGCCCGCGCGTCGGCCAGCAGGCGGATCGTCTGCTCCGGGTGGCGCCTGGCCAGGCGCTCGACCAGGTTGCTCTCGGTGCCGATCGCCCACTTCGAGCCGGCTGGGGCAGCCTCCACCGCCTGGATGATCTGCTCGGTGCTGCCGGACGCGTCGGCCAGGGCGACCAGCTCCCGCGGGCATTCGGGGTGGACGATGATCCGCACGCCGGGCATCTCGCGCCGCAGCTTCTCTACGTGCTCCTTGTGGAAGCACTGGTGCACGTAGCAGTGGCCCTTCCACAGGATGAACTTCGCCCCGCGCACCTGCTGGGCCGTCAGCCCGCCGTTCGGCTGGGCCGGGTCGTACACCACGCAGTCCTCCGGCGCGGCAAAGCCCAGGGCGAAGGCGGTGTTGCGCCCGAGGTGCTGGTCGGGAATGCACAGCAGCTTGTCCGCCCCTGCCCCGTTCTGCTCCGCCGGCCGAAGGCCCCACGCGAAGACGTTCAGCGCGTTGCTGGAGGTGCAGCACGCCCCGCCGGCGCGGGCGGTGACCGCCTTGATGGCGGCGGTCGAGTTCACGTATGTGATGGGCACGATCTTCGCCTGGCCGCTCAACTCCGCCATCTCCTCCACGCACGCTTCCACGTCCAGGACGTCGGCCATCTCGGCCATTGCGCAGCCGGCCGTCATGTTCGGCAGGCAGACGACCTGGTCGTCCTTGGACAGGATGTCGGCCGACTCCGCCATGAAGTGCACGCCGCAGAAGACGATGTACGCCGCGTCGGTCCGCCCGGCCTGCTGGGAGAGCTTGAGGCTGTCGCCCACGATGTCGGCGTGGCGGATGATCTCATCGCGCTGGTAGTGGTGGCCGAGGATGCAGAGCCGCTTTCCGAATCGCCGCTTGTGCTCCACGATCCGCTCGCACAGCTCCGCGTCGGACGCGTCGAGGTAGTCCTTCGGCAATGGTTCTTGAAGACGGATCATGCTTTGTCTCTTCTCATCCTACGGTCACGTGCAGCCCACGGGAAGCCTCCCGTGGGCTTCTTTCTCAGGGCCCATGAGACCCACGGGCCTACGACACCATCTTCCCTCGTTTGCGCAGCGAGCTGACCAGTTCGCCCAGTTCGGGCGCCCGCAGGACCCAGGCCGCCGCCACGAACGTGGCCGCCCCCGCCGGCACGCACGCTCCCACCACCGCCAGGGCGCCGAATCGTTCCAGCGGCCAGCGGAGCAGGAGGATCACCCCGCCCATGACGGCGGCACATCCGGCCGCCCGCGCGATCGAAAGCAGCATCGCCCTGGCGCCCAGCCTGCCCAGGCGCCTGCGAAGCAGCACGAGCAGCAGCAGCGAGTTGGCCGTCGCCGTCACCGTCATCGCCGCTCCGAACGCCCGCTCGTGCAGCGGCGTCCAGATCAGTCCGGCCACCAGCGCCAGGTTCGCCACCACCAGCGAGCAGGAGATCTTCAGCGGCGTGACCGTGTCCTTCAGCGAATAGAACGCCCGCTGGAGCACGCCCAGCGTGCAGTACGCCCACATCCCCACCACGTACATCCGCAGGATGGACGCCGACACCGCCACGTCCGCGGCGGTGAACTTGCCGTGCCGGTAGATCACCCGCGTGATGGGCTCGGCCAGCAGGAACATGCCCACCCCAGCCGCGATGCCCTCCATGCCCGACAGGCGCACCGCGCGGTTCAGGGCCGAGCGAAGGTTCTCGTTGTCGCCGCGGGCGGCGTAGCGGCTCAGCAGCGGGAACACCGCCACCGCCAGCGAGATCGCCAGCACGCCCATGGGGAACTGGTAGAGCCTCTGCGCGGCGTACACGTGCACCAGCACGCCGCTCCCCAGCGGGCGGGCCAGCTCGTGGCCGAAGAGGCTCACCGTCGTCGCCCCTTCCCGCTGGGCGAAGATCCACGCGATGGCGTCGTTGAGCAGCTCGCTGACCTGGAGGAAGCCCAGGCCCACGATCATCGGGCCCATCAGGCGGAGGATCTGACCGATGCCCGGCTCGATCGGCCGCAGACGCGGGCGAATCGAGAACCCGTAGCGCTTCAGCATCCACAGCACGCCCACGAGCTGGATCACGCCGGCCAGCGTGACCGCGCCGCCCAGGCGGTACAGCTCGCCGGGCGTGATCGAGTGCGGATCGCGACGCCAGGGCGGGACGATCGTCCACGCCGCCGCGATGATCACCAGGTTCAACAGGATGGGCGCCGCAGCCGGGAAGGCGAAGTGCCCGCGGCAGTTCAGGGCCGCCGAGCCCAGCGCCAGCAGGCAGATGGTGATCATGAAGGGCATCATGATCGCCAGCAGCTCGATCAACAACTGGCGGTCCCATTCGCCGGGCCACAGCGCGTGCCAGCCCAACAGGCCGATCCAGATCAGGACCGTCAGCCCGCTCAGCCCGGCCGCCAGCAGGCCCATGGCGTTGGCGAACAGCCGCCTGGCCCGCTCGAAACCTTCCTGCTCGCTGGACTCGCTGAACACCGGCACGAACGCCGCCGACAAGGCCCCCTCGCCAAACAGGCGGCGGAAGAGGTTGGGCACCTTGAAGGCGAACACGAAGGCCGACACCGCCCGGTTGGCCCCCAGCGAGGTGATGGCGATATCCCGCACCATGCCGAACACGCGCGACACCACCGTCAGGGTGGCGATCAGCTTCGCCGCCCCGAACGACCGCTCGCGTTCTTCGTGGGCCTGGCCGGACACGAGGGCGATTATAGACGGATCAGGGAATAGGGACTAGGGAATAGGGAACAGGCACCAGGGAATAGGCTGGCCGGAAGAGGAGAAGTTCCAGCAGTGGAATGGTCAATCCTGCCTGCCGGCAGGCAGGTTTCAATTACCAAGGGAAACGCTCAACGGACAAGGCTCAACGACTGTAGCGACGGGAAGGACAAGGCGAGGCCCATCGTTTGCCCTTGATCATTGATCCGTTCGCTGAACATTGAACATTGACTATTGAACATTCCTTTATTGAACATTCTCTTTGCGCATATGAAGGGAAAAGGGACCAGTATCCGGTTGCACCCGGACCCTGGTCCCTAATCCCTAGTCCCTATTCCCTAGTCCCTGGTCCCTATTCCGTGCCGTTACAGCTCCCACCCCTTGCGGTAGGGCTTGGAGAGGAACTTGTTGGCGTCGCTGTCGTTGGTGAACTTCATGTTGGGCCCGTCCCACAGGAGCTTCTTGCCGGCGCGGACGGCCGCGTTGCCCAGCAGCAGCGTCTCGGTGAACGGGCAGGCGTACTTGAAGTTCGAGCCCGGCTCGGGGCCCTCGCCCTTGCAGGCGCGGATGAACTCCTGGTACGAGCCGCCCTTGACCCGCGGAATCGACGGGTCGGGACGCTTGAAGTCCTTCATCGCGGCCTCGGGCAGCAGCCTCGGCGTGCCCGCCCAGCCGCCGCACAGGATCGTGCCCTTGTCGCCGAAGAACAGGATGCCGTTGCCGCCCTCGGCCTTCCATTCCTTGCCCTCTTCCAGGGCGGCCGGACGCGGGGGTTTCTGCTTCTCGAACCACACCACCTTGATCGGCCCGTGCTTGTCAGTGGCCGGGAACTCGAAGGTGATCCTGGCCTTGTTCGGCCCGGCCTCCGCGGTGGCGCCTTCGGCGTCGGCCTCGATGCTGGCGGGATAGCCCAGGCCCAACGCGAAGAAGGCCGGGTCCATGTTGTGAACAGCCATGTCGCCGATCGCCCCGCAGCCGAAATCCCACCAGCCGCGCCACTTGAACGGGTGGTAGGCGCCGTTGACGTAGGGGCGCATCGGGGCCGGGCCGATCCACAGGTCCCAGTCCAGGTGGGCGGGAACGGGGTCGGTCTTGTCCGGGCGGTTCATGCCCTGCGGCCAGATGGGCCGGTCGGTCCAGCAGTGGACCTCCTTGACCTTGCCGATCGCGCCGGCGTCGATCCACTCCTTGGTCATGCGGATGCCGTCGCCCGCGTTGCCCTGATTGCCCATCTGCGTGACGACCTTGGGGTTGTCCTTGGCCAGCTTGAGGATCACGCGGGCCTCTTCGACGGTGTGAACCATCGGCTTCTGGACGCGGACGTGCCAGCCCTTGCGGATGGCGTGCGCGGTCGGCGGGGCATGGGTGTGGTCGGGCGTCGAGATCACCACCGCGTCCAGCTTCTCCTTGTCGTACATCTCCCGCCAGTCCTTGTAGGTCTTGGCGTTGGGGAACTTCTTGGCCGCCCCGGCCAGGATGTTGGCGTCCACGTCGCACAGGGCGACGATGTTCTCGCCGGCCACCCCGCCCAGATCGCCCCCGCCCATGCCCCCGCACCCGATCTTGCCGATGTTCAACTTGCTGCTGGGCGCCTGGTCGCCCTCTTTGCCCAGCACCCGGGCGGACACATAGTGGAAGCTGAACGCCCCTGCCGTCGCGGCGGCGGAGGTTTGCAGAAAACGGCGGCGTGTCGTCTTGGTCATATGCGGTTCCTTCATGTTGGGGCCGAGGCCGGCCAGGCGGGTACTGTACCACTGGCGGCTGCTACTTGCCAAACGCAGCGGGAGATTGTCGATTTTCGATTTGCCGGGCAGTCCGGGCGGGCCCCGTCGAGAGCGGCACAGCGGGCATTCCCGGTCTGGCCGATCAACCGGCGCCAAGTATCCGCTTGTAGACTCCCTCGATGCGCTCGACCATGACGTTGTGGTCGAAGCGGATGCGGCAGAGGTCGCGCCCGGCCTGGCCGAGGCGGTCGCGCAGCTCCGGCGAGCGGGCAAGGCTTTCCAGCGCGACCTTCAGCCCGCCCACGTCTTTGGGCTGAAGCAGCATGCCCGTGCGAGAGGTGCAGACCTCGTTCGTACCGTCCACGTCGAACGCCACCACCGGCTTGCCCGCCAACAGGGCCTGGGGCAGGGTGCGGGGCAGGCCCTCGCGGAGCGAGCAGTGCACCAGCACGTCGCTGGCGTGCAGCACCGCGGGCACCTGCTCGACCGGCAGCAGACCCGTCAGGTGGAACCGTCCGCCCAGGCCCCGGCGGGCGATCTCGTCCTGGATCTCCAGGCGAAGCTCTCCGTCGCCCACCAGGCAGAAGTGGATCCGCTCGTCCTCGAGCCGCGAAGCCGCCTCCAGCAGCAAGTCGTGCCCCTTCAGCGGGGCCAGACGCGACACCTGAGTCACCAGCACCGCGCCCTCGGGCAGCTTCAGCGACTCGCGGAACGCGTCCGCCTCGGCCGGGCGATTCAGGTATTGCCCCACCTCCATGCCGCTGTAGATCGTGGTGAACCGGTCCTCCCGCCCGATTCCCGCCGCCAGGGCCTGGCGCGTCATCGCGTCAGCCACCGATACGAACGCGTCGGTCCACCGCGCCGCTCGGCGCTCCAGGTGCATGTACAGCCGATTCTTCCACCACGACTGGTACGGATGGAACGCCAGCCCATGGATGGTGTGGACGATCTTCATGTCCCGCAGCTCGCCCGGGGCGGATCGCGCCTCCCGCAGCTTCCCCGCCGCCCGCCGGCCCAGGATGCCCGCCTTCGAGGCGTGGGTGTGTACGATCTCCGGCTGGAGGTCCCACAGGGCGGCCAGGATCAGCCGGTACGCCCGCCAGTCGTACCCCGGGTGGATCGCCCGGCGGAGGTCGTCAATGACGATCACGTGGTAGCCGCCCGCGACAGCCCGGGTCATCAGTTCCCCCTCGCTGCCGCGGGCCGGGCCGGTAATCAACGTGACCTCGTGCCCCCGCGCGTGCAGGCCCTCACAGGTGAGCAGGGTGTTCTCCATCGCCCCGCCCAGGATCATCCGCGTGATAATGTGACAGATCTTCATGGGCGGTAGACCATTGTCTATTGACCATTGAAGATTGTCCAAGTGAAAAGCCCACGGACCTGTCCGTGGGCTCGTCCATCGGTCCCACAGGCTCCGCCGTTTCACATCGCCTGGAGCAGGACTCCCTTCAGCGTCGCCGCGCTCAGCGGCACGGGGTTGTACCGCATCGAGCTGGACTTCTGGGCGAGTTGGGCGACCTCGTCGGCCGTCGCCTCGTCCAGGCCAAGCGTGCCCAGGGGCGGGATGTGCAGGTCGCGGGCGAGCGAGTCGCAGAACTCCGCCCCCGCCTCGCCGGCGGCGGATTCATCCAGGTCTGCCCGTCCGCTCAGTGTCCGCCCGATCGTCGCGTACCGGGCGAGAGAGTGTTTTGCGGCGGCGTCTGTGGTGCGCCGGCGCAGTTCCGCCAGGTTGGCGCGGATGACCGGGCCCAGCAGGGCGGCGCAGACCGTCCCATGAGGGATGGGCAGCTTGGCCCCCAGCGGGGCAGCCAAGCCGTGTACCGCGCCCAGGCCCGCGTTGGTCAGCGTGATGCCGCTCAGCAGGGCGGCCAGGGCCATCGCCTCGCGGGCGTCCAGGTCGGCCGGACGCGCATACGCCGCCCGCAGGGCCCAGCCTGCCAGGTACGTGCCCTGAAGCGCCAAGCCGTCGGTCATGGGGTTGGCATTGGTGGAGGTGTACGACTCGATGAGCTGGCACAACGCGTCCATGCCGCAGCGGGCGGTCACGTCCGGGGGGACGCCCACGCCCAATTCCGGGTCAACGATCGCGACGCGGGCCAGCAGATGCTCGCTGCGGATAGAGGCCTTGAAGTTCTTCTCCTTCCACCCGATGACGGCGTTGCGGGTGACCTCGGCCCCCGTGCCGGCCGTGGTGGGGATGGCGATCCAGGGGATGGCTGGTCTGGTGATCTTCTTGCCAAGTCCGACGACCTCCATGTAGTCGCCGGCCCGCCCGCCGTTGGCGACCAGGCCCGCGACGGCCTTGGCGGCGTCGATCGCGCTGCCCCCGCCGAGGCCGATTGCCAGCGTGCAGGCCTCCCGCCTGGCCGTCGCCAGCGCCCGGTCCACGTCGTCCACCTGCGGCTCGCCTACTTGTTCGACGACCGTGCCGGCCACCCCGGCCTGTTGGAGCATCTCGCCCAGCCGCTCGGTCAATCCCGCCCGCGCCGCCGACGCGGAGGAGACGATCAGGGCGTTGTCGCCCAGTGTGGCGGCCAACTCGCCCGCGCGGGCGAATTGCCCTCGCCCGAAGACGATCCGCGGCACGCTGTGGAAGTCGAACATCATGGCTGTCAACCTTCAACCGGCAACGGTCAGGTCCGCTTCACCATCCGTGTAATTCGTGCAATTCGTGGACATCCGTGGGATTCGTGATTCAGCCCTCGTTCTCGCCGAAGAAGAGGCTGTTGTGCTTGAGGCCCTGGCGAGGCTCAGCCATCATATCCGCCACGGCCGCCTTCCACTTCAGATAGTGATCGGTCTGCTGGTGTCGGGTGAAGTCCTTGGGTTCCAGGTAGGCCTCGTACAGCAGGAACCGCGCAGGGTCCTGTTCCTGCTGGAGGACGTCGAAGCGGGCGTTGCCCGCCTCCTGCCGGGTAGCGCGGGCGTTGGCCAGGGTGGCCTGGATGAAGGCCTCCACCTGGTCCGCCTTGACGTGAATGGTAACGGCAACGACGTACATGGCATTCTCCCCGGGCCGGGCGGGCCCGTTGACAGCAGTGTAGGCCGATGGCGAGCGCCACGTCAACCGATCGAAGGCCCTTGCCCCGGAGGATTTTCGATTGTCGATCTTCGATATTCGATTGGAGGTGAATTCCGCCGGGCGCCGTGGACGAATTGACAATCCAAGGCACCAACAACAAACGGTTAACAAGAAGTCCACCGGCCACGATACAATATCTCGACTTATGAGTCTTCCAATTGTCGCCATCGTGGGCCGGCCCAATGTGGGCAAGAGTAGTCTGCTGAACTGCCTGGCAGGCAGGCGGATCTCGATCGTAGACCCCACGCCGGGCGTCACGCGGGACCGCATCTCGGCGCCGGCGGCGGTAGGGTCCAAGTACGTCGAACTGGTGGACACCGGCGGGCTGGGCATCGTCGACAGCGACGACCTCGGCGAGCACGTCGAGAACCAGATCGGCTTCGCCGTGCGCCAGGCGGACCTGGTGCTTTTCGTCGTGGACGCCCGCGAGGGGGCCACGCCCCTGGACCAGCTCGTCGCCCAGATGCTCCGCAAGGCCGACAAGCCCGTCCTGCTGCTGGCCAACAAGGTCGACGAGATCCACCTGGTCAGCGAGATCCACGAGTTCCACAGCCTGGGTTTCGGCGAGCCGCTGGCGGTCTCGGCCATCCACCAGCAGGGCATAGCCGAGCTGGGCGAGCGGATCGTCCGGGCCCTGGGCGACGCCGCCGGCGACCGCCCGGTCGAGCCGATGATGAAACTCGCCATCGTCGGCAAGCGAAACGCGGGCAAGAGTTCGTTCATCAACGCCCTGGCCGGCGAGGAGCGGGTGATCGTCAGCCAGACCCCAGGCACGACCCGCGACAGCGTCGACGTCACCTGCCAGATCGACGGCAAGGCCTTCACCCTCATCGACACCGCAGGCTTCCGCAAGCGCAAGAGCCTCGCCGGCGACATCGAGTTCTACAGCTACCACCGCGCCCAGCGGTCCATCCGCCGCTGCGACGTGGTGGCCATGCTCATCGACGCCTCGGTCAAGGTCAGCCAGGTGGACAAGGACCTGGCCGGCGAGATCGCAGCGGGCTTCAAGCCCGTCGTCCTGGTGGTCAACAAGTGGGACCTGGCCCAGGGGAGGGTCGTGGGCGAGGACTACCAGGAGTACTTCGACAAGACCTTCCCCGAGCTGTCGTTCGCCCCGATCAGCCTGACCTCCGCCACCCAGGGCCTCAACGTCCGCCAGACCATCGAGGTGGCCCGCCAGCTCTTCGCTCAGGCCTCCACGCGCGTGACGACGGGCCAGCTCAACGCCGCCATCGAGCAGATCCTCCAGGTCCGCGGGCCCAGCCACCCGGTCGGGACCAAGCCGCCGCGGATCTATTACGCCTCGCAGATCGCCACCAACCCGCCGACCATCGTCTGCTTCGTCAACGACATCCGCAGCTTCACGCCCAACTACCAGCGCTTCCTGCTCAACCAGCTCCGCACCCGCCTGCCCTTCAGCGAGGTGCCCATCCGCCTGCTCTTCCGCCAGCGACAAAGCGACCCCGAGCGGGCCAAGCGCTTCGCGAAGAAGGACGAAGAACGCACGGACCGCCGCCGGATGAAAGACTGATTTCGAACCGGGAGACTCCTATGATCAAGCTGTCCCTGCGCAGCCTTGCCGTGATCTGGCTGTTCGCCGCCTCCGCCTCCACCGCCGACAAGCCCGCCGAGCAGCAGGCCAACTTGGCCCTGGTGGCGGAGCCGTCCACCTCTTTCGTTTCCGGACACGAGACGCTCGCGGCCGTCAACGACGGGCATACGCCGCGTCACAGCGACGACAAGAAGCACGGGGCCTACGGCAACTGGAACCGTCAGGGCACGCAGTGGGTGCAGTACGACTGGTCGCAACCCGTCCGCATTAACAGGATCGACGTCTACTGGTTCGACGACCACCGCGGCGTCCGCCTGCCCAAGGCCTGCCGGCTGGCCTGGTGGGACGGGCGGAAGTTCGTCCCCGTCGCCAATGCCAAGGGGCTCGGCCTGGCCGCCAACACGTTCAACACCACCACCTTCGACGAGGTTGCCACCACGCGTCTCCGCCTGGAGATGGACTCCAACAACGCCTCCACGGGGATCCTCGAGTGGCGCGTGTACGACTCGGGCAACTCGCCCAACTTCGCACCCGTCGTCGAGGCGGGCGTCGACCGTGTGGCGATCCTCGGCTGCATGACCCACCTGGCCGGCCATGCCCGCGACGACGGCAAGCCAAAGCCCGTCCACCTCCACTGGGCCAAGCGGTCCGGCCCGGGCGAGGTGACGTTCGACGACCCCGCGGCAGCCCAGACCGCCGCCGGCTTCTCCGCCTCCGGGCGGTACGTTCTCACCCTGACCGCCGATGACGGGGCCCTCAAGGCGGCCGACACCGTGCGGGTGGACGTGGAGACGATGCCAGCGGCTGCGCACCTCGAGCCGGTCGGACCGGTCCGCTACAAGCTCACCAGCCCCCTGTGGCGCCAGCGGGCCAAGGCGATGATCGTCAACTGGATCCCGTACTGCTGCACCAAGATGTCCGACCCGGAGATGCGCGAGGGCGGGATCATCAACTTCGTCGAGGCGGGCAATAAGCTGGCTGGCCGGCCCCACAAGCCGCAGAAGGGGGCCGTATTCGCCAACGGCTGGGTCTACAACACACTCGAGGCCATGTGTCTGGCCCAGATGCTCGACCCGGACGGCGACGTGGAGATCCAAGCCGCCCAGAAGAAGATGAGGGAGGTTATCGACGACTGGGCGCCCAAGATGCTCAGCGCCCAGGAACCGGACGGCTATCTCCAGACCGCCTACACGCTGTCCGGGCGCAAGCGGTGGACCAACAAGCACGACCACGAGGGCTACTTGATCGGGTACTTCATCGAGGCGTGCATCGCCCACTATGAGATGACCGGGCGGAAGGATGACCGGATGTACCAAGCTGCCAGGCGGGCGGCTGACTGCTGGGTCGCCAACATCGGCCCGGCCCCCAGGAAGTCCTGGTACGACGGTCACCAAGAGCTCAAGATCGCGCTGGTCCGCCTGGCCCGGCTGGTTGAGCAGGTGGAAGGCGCCGGCAAGGGCAGGCCGTACGTCGAGCTGGCGGCCTTCCTGCTGAGTTGCCGAGGCGAGGGGGACGAATACGACCAGAGCCACGCCCCCGCCATTCGCCAGTACGAGGCGGTCGGCCACGCCGTGCGGGCGGTCTACCAGTATGCGGGGATGGCCGACCTGGCGATGCAGACCCGCGACCCGGAGGTCCTGGGCGCGACGCGGTCGATCTGGAACAACCTCGTCCATCGCAAGTACTACGTCACCGGCGGGGCGGGCAGCGGCGAGACATCCGAGGGATTCGGCAAGGACTTTTCGCTGCCCCACCACGCGTACTGCGAGTCGTGCGCGGGCTGCGGCGAGCTGTTATTCCAGCACCGCATGAACTTGCTGTATCGCGAGGCGAAGTACGCCGACCTCTACGAGGAGACGCTCTACAATGCGATCCTCGGCGGGATCGACCTGGAGGGGCAGAACTTCACCTACACCAACCCGCTGGACTCCTCGCACGGGCGGTACAAGTGGCACGTCTGCCCGTGCTGCGTGGGCAACCTCCCCCGCACCTTGCTGCAACTGCCTGCGTGGACCTACGCGCGGGCAAGTGACGGCCTGTACGTGAACCTCTTCATCGGCAGCGAGGCCACCATCGACCGCGTCGCCGGCACGAACGTCAAGGTGACCCAGGAGACCGACTACCCTTGGAGCGGAAACGTCAAGATCACCGTCAACCCCGAAAGACCCACATCCTTCAAGCTCCGCATCCGCATGCCCAGCCGGGCCGTCAGCGAACTGTACAAGGCCGAGCCCGCCTGCGACGGCATCGTCTCGGTGGCGCTCAACGGCCTGCCCTGCACGCAGCCGACGCGGGACGGCTACGCTGTCTTCGACCGAACGTGGCGGGCCGGCGACCGCGTCGAACTGGTCCTGCCCATGCGCGCCCAGAAGGTGACCTGCGACGAGAAGGTCGTCGCCAACCGAGGCCGCGTCGCCTTGCGCGTCGGGCCGCTCATCTACAACGTCGAAGCCGTCGACAACGACAATAACCTCGACCGCCCCCTGGCCCGCGACTGCGAGCTGACCACCAAGCATCGCGAGGACCTGCTGGGCGGGGTGACGGTAATCCAAGGCAAGTTCGCGGACGGGAAGCCCCTGCTGGCGATCCCGAATTACGCCCGAAACAACCGAGGGGGCCGGTCGGTCGTTTGGATCAAGGACCAGTAATACTCACCCGCGGGGCTCAATCGTTGGACGCACTCGACCCGGGCGTCGCCAGCTTGCGGAGCTCATAGCCGGCCTTCTCCATGAGGGGGGGAATCCGCCGGACTTTCTGGCGGGTATATTCCTTAACCGGGTCGGGCAGGTGGTCGTACGAGACGAGGTGCGACGTGGTCTTATTGGGGGAGTCTTCTTCACCAGCCTTGTATCGCCACCCCTGGAGTCGTCGCTCCCATTTCCACCGGTCGTGCTCCAGGCGAGCTATGAGTTCGACTTCCCCCCGAGTGAATTCGCGCACTTGCGGAGTCTGCCCTTTCGGGATGGGAGAGAGAACGTACCCCGCCTGCCGCAACGTACGCAGGATTGCGCATGCCTGATCACGATGGGTCATCCGCAGATCTTCTGGCAAATCCACAAACCCTACCAGTGTTGGATCATTGACCGGCCCGTCGCCCCGAGCTTTTCGTATTTCGACGTATTGGGCATGAATGAGGCGGGCCAGTCGCTCGATCATCTGCTCGGTGGGGCACGGAGGCTCCTGCAAACGATGGATCTCCCACCCGCAGAAGGCAAGGCCGGCTGGAATATCCAGAGCCGTCTTGCGGAAGAAGTCCTGGATGGCAGCGGGCAGCCGCTCGAATTCGACGAGGTAGGGCGTGACCAGCAGGATTGGATCGTACCTATCGCCCTGGCACCAGCCGTCCCGGGTCCATTCCCGGCAGCATCGTTCATGCTCTTTGCGTGCCAGAAACTCGATTTCCTCGTCCGTGATGTCCGGTGTGAGCGGCGCCCGCCCTGGCGGGACGGGGCGGACCTCGCATCCGATCGATCGCATCTTGGCGGGAATGTCTGCCGCAGCATCCACACTCCAGCGGGCCCCGAAGACGTCGGGCGATGCGTCCGCCCACGCTCCGCTCTTCGATTCGCGCTGGTGACGACAACTCTCACGGATTCGCCCGGCGAGTTCTTCAACCAGTTCATTCTCGCTCTCTGGATCGCTGGTGAACCGCTCTCTTGCCGCCAAGAACAGAAAGTTCTCGCCGTCCACGTGCATCTCGAGTTGCGCGCGGTCCGGCAGGTCCTCCACGGTGAATCCACTTCGCCCGGCCAGTCGGCACATCCGGAGAATGGCCTCCATCGAACGGGCACCGTGCCGGTAGTGGGCGACGCGCAGCATGGCGCGCAGTACGCCCTCATCAATCCGAAGGGTCCTTGTCGAGTCAAACAGCCCGCGGGCAGCGGGCATCAGTTCGAACATCGCGCGAAGGAGCAGCGCGCGACGGATGACGAACCTGCGGTCGTCAGATGCAGTGGGGTTGGGCCCCTTGAGGTCAATGTGGCCGTGCAAGAGACTGAGGAACTCGGGGCCCTTCACGCGGGCGAATTCGGCTCGCCCAGTTGAGTCCCCGCCTCGATCGGCGAACTCGGCGTACGAGCAACTCGTCCCCGTGAGGAAGACTAGAATGGCCTGCCCGATCGGGTGATCGCCAACTCCCTCGCGGAACCTGCCGTCCCGCATAGGACAAAGGAAGTGTCGCAGCCATCCGAGGTGCTCGCCCGATAGGGGAGTGTCGAAGTCCTGGAAGAAGACCAGCGGCACGTCCCCTTGTAGTGCGAGGTCGCGAACCTGGCGAAATGCTTCAGCCAAATCGCCCGGCTGGCCGAACTGTGTAACGTCTAAGAATACCCGCCGGACCGGAGCGACCGATCGGGCCGCCTCAGACACTCCATAACGGAGGCCCGCACCGGGCGGTCCGAAGACGGCAATCGACAGGGGACGCCCAGTCCGGGGCGTGCCCACGAACTCGGCCACTTGCTTCTGAAAGCCAACAAACGCGTCAATCTCGGAGGGTTCGACGGTGCGCATTCTCCCAAACTGCCCCACGCGCATGCCACGAAGCGCCCAAGGAGACCCGGTGCGAAGGAACTCCTCTGCGGCCAGGATGGGAGCGATCTGCGACCCGTCGTCCCCGGTGGAGCAGCCCGTCAAGGCCGGCTCGGCTCCTTGTCCGTCCGGCGGCTCATCGGAAGGTCCAAGGCTGGCGTACGTTGCTAGCTCAGGGTGAGACGGCGAGACGGGACGATCCCCGCTGCTCTGCTCTCCCTTTGCCTGGACGCCCAGCAGCGCTCGGACGGAGTCGGCGAGTCTTTTGAGATGGGCTTCCATGGGAGGTGTAAGGGCGTCCAGCCAGTGCGTGTTGCTCAGGCAGTACTCCATCGCGCCGGATGGCAGCACATCCTGGATTCGAAGCGGGACGATGATCTTCCCTTTGCTTACGGCCCGCTCAATCTCTCGACGGACCTGGGGCGACTGGTTGGCATGGGCGGAGAAGACCAGGACCACGACGCGACATGCGCTAATGGCATTGACCAGCGCTTCCCCGTACTCGGCCCCGGGCAACAAGTCGCGCGGCGCCATCCAGCATCGGACTCGGCGGCCCTCCAGGGTGGCGCACGCCGCGTCGGCGATGGCCTTGTCCTGCGAGGAGTAGCTCACGAATACGTCATGTGGCATGCGGCGTCTCTCGTTTCGTTACCGATGTCGGTGCCGGACAGTGAAGTCGCTCACGTTCGCTGGTTGTTGGTCAGGTTGTGGCCTCTCTCTCCCTGATTCCTCGTGACCACAACTGAGAACATCCGCGCTCTTACGAATCTCTCTTCCTGTTGCTCGCGGCAACGTCTGCCGGGAGCATTGTACCCCGAGCGAGTCCCCTTGCAAGCACGGGCCTACCGGTCGAGTTGCCTGGTGGTCTGACCGTCGTTCCGGGTGAGTTTCACAGCGGCTCCGGGGTGAAGGCCTGCTGTGCTGGCCAGGTGTCGTGAGCTGGGAACCATGCGCCCGCTCCGGGCTGACTACGGCCCCGCTAGCTCCCAGGACTCGGGGAATGCAGAGGGCACGGGCTTTCCCTCGTTGCGGCCGGTCGTCGGGCGCGGTATCTTCGCCGGCGCGAGATTCAAGGAGATTCACCCATGACTGCGCTGAGCGACTGGAAAGCCGTCGAGGCGGCGGTGCGGAAGGCTGTAGCCGAGACGACCATCACCGACATCCACACTCACCTGTTCCCGCCGGCCCACGGCAAGCTGCTGCTGTGGGGGGCCGACGAGGTGCTGACGTACCACTACCTGGTGGCCGAGCTGTTCACCCTGGCCCCGCGGGACCTGACGCCGGAGAAGTTCTGGGCCCTGCCCAAGCGGGCCCAGGCCGACCTGGTCTGGGAGCACGTGTTCCTGCGGCACGGCCCGCTGAGCGAGGCCGCCCGCGGCGCGCTGACTGTCTTCAGCAAGCTGGGGCTGGACGTGGCCGGGCGGGACCTGGCGCCGATCCGCAGGTACTTCGACGAGCAGAACGCGGCAGGCTACATGGAGAAGGTCTTCGAGCTGGCGGGCCTGGATTACGCGGTGATGACCAACAATCCGTTCGTCGCGGAAGAGGTCGACTGCTGGGAGGCCAAGCTCCCCGTGCCCGCTCGCCTCAAGACCGCCCTGCGGATCGACACGCTGCTGTGCGACTGGTCCGCGGCCTGCAAGCGCCTGGGCGAGCTGGGCTACACCGTCTACCGCAACCCCAGCACGCAGAGCCTGGTGGCGGCGAGGTTGTTCCTGAACGAGTGGATCGAGCGGCTCAAGCCGGTGTACCTGGCCGCCTCGCTGCCGCAGGATTTCGCCTACCCGTCGGAGGACATCTCGACGGCCATGCTGGACCAGGTGGTCGTGCCGGCCGCCCAGGCGAACGGCATCCCGCTGGCGCTGATGATCGGCGTGCGCCGCGGCGTGAGCCCCGCCCTGAAAGACGGGGGCGACGGCGTGGGGGTGGCCGACGTGTCCGCCCTGCAGCGCCTCTTGCAGAACCACAAGGACGCGAAGTTCCTGGCCACCTTCCTCAGCCGGGTCAACCAGCACGAGTTGTGCGTGCTGGCCCGCAAGTTCGGCAACCTGCACCTGTTCGGCTGCTGGTGGTTCTGCAACAACCCCAGCATCATCGAGGAACTCACGAGGATGCGGCTGGAGCTGCTGGGCACGGCCGTCACCTGCCAGCACAGCGATGCCCGCGTGCTGGACCAGCTTATCTACAAGTGGACTCACACGCGCCAGATCGTGGCGGAGGTGCTCGTGGACAAGTACCGCGACCTGTGCGCAACCGGCTGGCAGCCCACCGAAGACGAGATCCGCCGCGACGCGCGGGCGATCTTCGGCGGCAGCTTCGAAGAGTTTTTGAAGAAATGACCACTCTGCCGGCGGGCAGGTTGGGCTTTGGAAATTGGGCATTGGGCATCTGCGGGAGGTCCCTATGAACCGTGCCTTGCTGGTTTGCCTGGCTGTGTGCGTCCTGCTGCCCGGTCCGCTCCGCGCCGCCGATCGCGTCACGATCGACCTGGACGGGCAATGGTCCATCGGCGAGAGCGTCGAGGCCGACGCCATCCCCGACTCGTTCGCCCACACCGTACCCGTGCCGGGTCTGGTGCACCTGTCCGAGCCGGCCTTTGCGGACGTGGACCAGTACGAGACCCGCGACTTCGCCTGGACGATGGCCCACTGGAAGGTCCTGCCGCCGTCGGAATTCCCCGGGCGCGGGCGGACCCGACAGAAGCGGAACTACTTCTGGTACCGTCGCGCGTTCACCGCCCCGCCGCAGCGACAATGGGCGATGCTGACAGTCAACAAGGCCCAGTTCAGCACGGGCGTCTGGCTGAACGGCAAGAAGCTCGGCGAGCACCTGGGCTGCTTCACGGCCGGGCGGTTCGACACGACAGCCGCCATCCGCTGGGGCGGCGAGAACACGCTGCTGGTCCGAGTGGGGGCTCATCCGGGCGTGATGCCCGAGTGGGCGCCGTGGGGCAACGACGGCGAGAAAGGCCCCTGGACGCCGGGCATCTACGACAGCGTCTCGCTGGCAGCCGGCGACTGGCCGGCCATCGAGTCCATCCAGGTCGCCCCGAAGATCGCGACCTCCGAAATCGTCGTCCAGACACGGCTGCGCAACGGCGGGCCGGCGACGACCGCGGAACTGAAGCATCTCGTGCGCGCCTGGAAGCCCCGCCCACAGGAGCCCTTCCGGCCGGTGACGAAGCTGAGCGTGCCCCTGGCCGCGGGAGAGGAGAAGACCGTCACGCAGACCATTCCGATCACGGGTCCCAACCTGTGGACGCCCGAGAATCCCTATCTGTACGTGCTGGAGTCGGCCTCGCAAGGCGACTCCGTCACGACGCGTTTCGGCATGAGGGAGTTCCGCTTCGACACGGCCACGCGGCGAGCGTATCTGAACGGCAAGGTGTATTACCTTCGCGGCGCGAGCATTACGCTGCACCGGTTCTTCGGTGACCCGCTTTCCAAGCACCTGCCGTGGGATGAGGCGTGGGTCCGCAAGCTGCTGGTGGAGATCCCCAGGCGGATGCACTGGAACGCCTTCCGCATCTGCATCGGGCCGGCACCGCAAAAATGGCTCGACATAGCTGACGAGGCCGGCCTGCTGCTCCAGTGGGAGTTCCCCATCTGGTCCGACCGCGAGCCGTGGTACTTCAAGAGCTACCGTGAAGACGAGATGATCGCCCAGTTCAAGGACTTCATGCGCGACAACTGGAACCACCCGAGCGTGGCCATCTGGGACGCCTCGAATGAAACCCGCTGGCCGGCGCTGGGCGAGCGGATCATCCCGGCGGTGCGGGGCCTGGACCTGTCCAACCGTCCGTGGGAAGACGGCTACAATGGGCCCCAGGGGCCCGACGATCCGATCGAGGACCACCCCTACCAGTTCGGCAGTCATGTGTGGGGCAAGCCGCCCTATTTCGACATGCCGAACCTGGAGAAGATGACCGGCCCGCGGCCGCCACCGAAGGCGGGGGGTAATCCGCCCCATGCCGCGATCATCAATGAGTACGACTGGCTCTGGCTGCACCGCGACGGTATGCCAACCGCCCTGACGCGAAAGGTCTACGAACACCTCGATCTGCTGAAGCCCGGCGTGGCAGCCGAGCAACGCTTCGAGGCTTGGGCCTACCGCTTGGCCGGGCTGACAGAGTTCTGGCGGGCCTACCGCAACTATGCCGGCGTGCTATACTTGGCCTACCTCGACGGCGATCTGCCAACGTGTTTCACCTGCGACAACTTCCGAAACATCGAGAAGCTGAAGTTTGAGCCCCGGTTCGAGCACTACATGAGCCAAGCGTTCAAACCGCTGGGGGTGTACGTGAACTTCTGGCAGCCGACGCTGCCAAAGGACAAACCTCGCCGCTTCAACGTGGTGCTCGTGAACGACACGTACGAGAAGGCCAGTGGAACGCTGGAGCTTACGTGGCTCGATTCCGCCGGCAAGTCCGCTGGTCCGCAGGCTCAAATGCCGTTTGCCGTCGACCCGCTCGGACAGGCTTTACTCGACGTCGAACTAGCCGCCCCGGCCAAGCCCGGCGAGTACGTGCTTACCTGCAAAGCCTTCTGGGACAGCAAACCATGGAGCCCGACCATCGCACGGCGTATGGTGCGGGTAGAGTAGCGTCAGGCATTCCCGTCCGCGATCGGCCGACAGACTGAGCGAGAGTTCTCCGATGGCGAGAGCGGATGGACCGGAGTATCGGATGCTATTCCGGACTATGTATATAGAGAACTCTTAGTCGCAGTCCTGATAGGTCTTGTGGATTGTGTGAAGACTTGACGGCTTGCGCATAAGAGAAGTGCGTGTGGCAGGTTGCATGCCAAGGTATAGGAGGCGGAACCGTGGATAACCTGTCGGCGGCGCTGTGGGCGGTCGTGGGGTGTTGGTCGGCTCGCTCTGCGCAGCGTCAGACGCCTCGGTCGGCAAACCCGGTGGTCTTCTGCTTGGCCCGATCGGCCGACAAGATTTCCACAGACCCTCCACAGGGCCTGTTGGGTCTTCCGTGACCCAGATTGTGCTGTCGTCGCATTCATCTATCGGCGGAGCGGCATCAAAATCTTCAGCCGTTTCCGATGAAGCAGGAAGAAAGAACCAGGCCCGGTTGGCGGGCCTGGTCCTGAGAAGTCCCTCACTTTATTCGCGTAATGGCTTAGTGCCGAACAACTCGGACAGAGCGGAAGTGCGTCCGGGGCAGTGCCGGTGCAGGCAGGACATGCCGATGGAAGATGCTGCTGCTCGTCCAGTGATGAACCACGGGGCCATGCGGGTGCGGCAGAGGCGGCTTTGGCCAGGTTCTCAGCACCCACACGCCGTCGGGGTCGCATTCATCGACGTCGATCAGGACCGACTCCCAGGAAGTGACCGGCGGGGGTGGAAGGACCTTCTTCACCACCACCACGCTGGTCCTGCGGGTCGGAACGAAGATCCTTGGCGGCGGGGCCGCCGATGCCGTCAAGGCCGTCATGATCGTCGCCGCCGCCACGAGCAGGGCTGCCATCTGAATGTTCTTGCGAGTGTTCATCGTTTTTCCTCTCATTCTAGGGGTTCTCGCCGCATCTGATTGTCTCTATGGCAATAGGCGTGCCACAGCCCGGTGAGCCAGAGTCGTCAGAGTCTTATATGATGCTCTGAGAAATGGTTACGCATCGAACGTCCAGCGCCGAGGGCGGAGACTGGCCAGTTCCCAATGGGCAATACTGCCCGCTGTGGGTGCGGAGTATTCCTCTATCGCGCCCCAGTCGTACGGCGGGTCTTCACCATCGTAGGCTCGGACGGAGTTGGTCTTGCGGCCAGGGACGCCGAATGCAAGCGATTCCCCCGCGTCAGCGTCGCGTCGGCAGGCGCTTCTTGAGCATGGCCTGGTGCAGATCGGCCGGAACGATGTCGCCCGGACGTGTCGCCTCCAACCACTTTCCGTCGCTGGATCGCAGCGCGGCGGGCAGGCCGTCCTTGCCGCGGACGTCCAGGCCGACGACGTTGACGGCGTCGATGAAGTTCTTGGGCCAGCTCACCGGCTGGGCGGTGCGGATGTTCCAGAACGTCTCGCCGGCGGCGGTATGGCTGCCTCGGTGCCCGCCCCCGCTGGAGGCCCAGAGACGCTTGCCCGAGCCGGCGTCGATGTCGCTGAAGAGGTTCTCGTACGGGGCCCAGCGGTGATGGTCCATGTTCAGGTTGATCGCCCGGCCGCGGCAGAAGACGCACCCGACGGCTGACTGCACCGTCACGTCGTGGATGAACTGCGTCTGGATGTCGAAGCGGGTGCAGAGGCTGTCCTGGCCCTGGAGGGTGATGCCGTGGTGCCCGCAGAAGCCGCTCTTGCTCAGGCGGGCCTTGTCGGCGGTCAGGACGATGCCGTCAATGGAGCAAAACGCCCCGTTGACGTACGGGCCGGAGTCGGCGTTGTGGACGCGCAGGTCCTTGAGCCAGCAATGGGCGGCGCCCGACTCGATGACCACCGGGTTGAAGCCCAGCTCCTTGAAGTGCCCGGCGTACGGCTGGGCTGGAAACTCGAACGCGACACCCTCGATGCCGACGTCCGTGACGCTCGGGACGAAGGGCGCCAATGCGGGCTTCCACTCCGCCCGCACGTCGAACCGCAGCGGGCGGTCCAGTGTGACCACTTGGCCGGCTACCTGGCGAACCCGGAAGATCTGACGGATGCGCCAGTTCACCAGGCCCGCGGCGTTGCCCTCCTGCCCGCGATAGAGATACTTCACCAGCGTCTTGTCGCTGTCATCGTGGAGGGTCAACGTCACCTCATCGCCGGGCTTAAAGCTCCCGCGCTCGACGGTGAGAATGTTCTGGCCGCGTCTGGCGGCGGCGGTCACGCGAACGCCGGAGCGGGGATCGCGCATCCGCTGGCCGATGGCGATGAGCCCTCCACCCCAGGACCAGCCCGTGGTGGGCTGGTTGCCGTCGGTCTTGGACGGGCGGGGCCGGAGCTGTTCGCCCGGCTTGACGAACAGCAGGACGGTCTTGTCGCTGCCCGCGCCGCGCAGGACCAGGGTGGACGAGCGGATCTCCAGCAGGTCGCCCAGGACGTACCGTCCGGGCGGGATGAGGACCACCTTACCCGCGCCCGCGTCGATGGCCTTCCTGAACGCCTCGGTGTCGTCGGTCTTCCCATCGCCCTTGGCGCCGAAGTCCGCCACCGACGCCCGCCCAGCCGGGATGCGAAACGGCTTCTCGCCGCGACGGTAGCCCGCGAAGGAGAAGTCGCCCAGCCGCCCGGCTGGGTCCCACTTCTCGCCGCTTGTGCCCCAGAGCTGCGACGTCTCGGCTGACCGGGCCACTGTCGCCGCAAGAACCACCGCCGCCAGGATTATTGGCATGTGTTTCATCTAAGCATGAACCGCCGCCGCCAGCGAAGATTGCCGAAAGCCCGCGGAAAGCCCACAGGCCCCGGTTCTCAAGCGATCCATTCAATCTGCGCCCTCTCGCATGAGCGGTCCGCTTGTGGTCTAATGGGCTTCATGGCGACCTATCCCGATCTGCAATCGTTCGTCGCGGCGTTGGAGCAGGCCGGTCAGCTTGTCCGCGTGCGGGCCGAGGTGGACCCGCTGCTGGAGCTGGCCGCCGTCGCCGACCGCGAGATGAAGAGCGACTCTCCCGAGGGCCCGGCTGGGGCGCCCGCGTGCGACCCGGTCAACGGGCGCTTCGGCGGGCGGGCGATCCTGTTCGAGAACGTCCGCGGGCACGACGTGCCCGTGCTCATCAACGCGTACGGAAGCTATCGGCGGGTGAACATGGCCCTGGGCTGCCAAAGCCTGGACGAGCTGGCCGAGCGGGTCAACAAGCTGGTCAAGCCCGAGGTGCCGCAAGGCTTCTTCGCCAAGCTCCGCAAGCTGCCGGAGCTGGCCCGGCTGGCCAATCTCAAGCCCAAGGTCGTCTCGCGGGCGGCGGCCTGCCAGGAAGTGGTGCAGACGGACGACGCCGACCTGACCGCCCTGCCGGTGATCCAGTGCTGGCCCGGCGACGGGGCGGGCCACCCGGCCGGCGAGCTTGCCAAGCGCTACATCACGCTGGGCTCGATCCTCACGCGCCATCCCGAGACCGGCGAGGGCAACGTGGGGATGTACCGCGTGCAGCTTCTGGGGCCGCGACGGGCGGCCATGCACATCCACCCGCCGCACGACGGGGCCGCCAACTGGCGGGCGTGGAAGGACCAGGGCAAGTCCATGCCCGCGGCCATCGTCCTGGGCGGGCCCAGCCCGCTCGCCTATGCCGCCAGCGCCCCCTGCCCGCCGGGCGTGGACGAGATGATGCTGGCGGGCTTCCTCCAGGGCGGCCCGGTCGAACTCGTGCCCTGCCGCACGATCGACCTGGCGGTGCCCGCGTCGGCCGACATCGTCATCGAGGGCGAGGTCGCGTGCGACGAGTTGACCGTCGAGGGGCCCTTCGGCGACCACACGGGCTTCTACAGCCTGGCCGACCGGTTCCCCGTCTTCCGCGTGACGGCGATCACGCGCCGCCGCGACGCGATCTACCCCACGACGATCGTCGGCCAGCCGCCCATGGAGGACTACTACCTGGGCAAGGCGACCGAGCGGATCTTCCTGCCGCTGCTGCGGACGCTGTGCCCGGAGATCCTCGACTACGACCTGCCCATGTTCGGGGCGTTCCACAACTTCGTCTTCGTCCAGATCGACAAGCAGTACCCCCACCAGGCCCGCAAGGTCATGCACGCCATCTGGGGGGCTGGGCAGATGGTCTTCAGCAAGTTTATCGTGGTGGTGGACCGGGACGTGAACGTCCACGACCCCAACGACGTGTGGTTCCACGTGGGGGCCAACGTCGACCCGTCGCGCGATCTGGAGCGGTCGGCCGGGCCGGCGGACATCCTCGACCACGCCTCGACGGAGCTGGGCGGCGGGGGCAAGCTGGGCATCGACGCGACGCGGAAGCTGCCCGGCGAGGGCCCCGTGCGCGACTGGCCCGAGGAGCTCAAGATGGACGACGCCACGCTGGCGACCATCGCCAGGCGCTGGGCGGAGTACGGGCTGTGAGATTGCGGAATAAAGACCGTCGCAGGCCGCGTTAGTCCTATATCGAGAACCGTTCGGACCCGGGTCCCATCACAGGAGATCGTTATGGAAGCCAAGAGCTCTTCCCATCGTCAGGCCCCTCTGCGCTATCCACGTCGCCAGGTGCTGCTGGCCGGCGCTGCCGGCGCCGCCGCTGCCGCGTTCACCATCGTGCCGCGTCACGTCCTGGGCGGCCCGGGGCAGACCCCGCCCAGCGAGAAGCTGAACATCGCCGGCATCGGGGTGGGCGGCATGGGCTCGGGCGACGTCCGCAGCCTGGCCGGGCTGGGGCACAACATCGTCGCCCTGTGCGACGCGGACCAGCGGATGCTGAACAACAACCTCAAGCATCACCCCAAGGCCAAGACGTACACGGACTTCCGCAAGATGTTCGAGCAGCAGAAGGACATCGACGCGGTAACCATCGCCACGCCCGACCACATGCACGCGGTGGTGACGATGACGGCGATCAAGCTGGGCAAGCACGTGCACTGCCAGAAGCCCCTGACGCACTCGGTGTACGAGGCCCGCCAGATCGGGCAGGCCGCCCGCGCCGCCAAGGTGGCCACCCAGATGGGCAACTTCGGGCACGCCAGCGAGCAGGCCCGCCTGGTGTGCGAGACGATCTGGTCGGGCGTGATCGGCAAGGTCCTCGAGGTCCACGCGGGCTCCAACCGCTACCCGCCGATCTCGCCGCGCGGCATCCGCCGCCCCGGCGACACCCCGCCCTGCCCCAAGGAACTCGACTGGGACCAGTGGGTCGGCGTCTCGCCCATGCGCCCGTACCACCCGTGCTATCATCCCTTCGCCTGGCGCGGCTGGTGGGACTTCGGCACCGGCTGCCTGGGCGACATCGGCTGCCACCAGTTCTCCTCCACGTTCAAGGCCCTCAAGCTGGGCCACCCCGACTGGGTGGACGCCTGCTCGACCAACCAGGCCTGCCCGCCGGAGGTGTCCAACGAGACCGCCCCGATCGCGTCGATCACGCGGTGGCACTTCCCGGCCGAGGGGGACCGTAGCGAGGTGCTGCTGACCTGGTGGGACGGCGGGCTGACCCCCCCGCGCCCCGCGGAGCTGGAGCCGGACCGTTCCTTCGGCAACGGCGACTGGCTGTACATCATCGGCGACAAGGGCAAGATGTACGGGCACCGGGTGATTCCCGACTCGAAGTACAAGGAGATCGGCTCGCAGATCAAGAAGACTCTGCCCCGTTCGCCCGGGCACTACCAGGAGTGGATCGGCGCCTGCAAGGGCGGGCCCGCGCCGGGCTCGAACTTCGCCGACCACGCCGCCCACCTGAGCGAGATCGTGCTGCTGGGCAACGTCTCCATCCGCACCAAGCAGAAACTCCACTGGGACGGGCCCAACCTCAAGGTCACCAACAGCGCCGACGCCAACGCCCTGCTCAACCCGCCCTACCGCGCCGGGTATTCGCTGTAGGGCGAGCGGGGGGGGGCTTGGGCGGCAATGGGATGGGACTTATGGGACTCATAGGACTTATGGGTCCCATAAGTCCTATGGCTCCCAATCTGACCACTGACCACCGCCCGCTCCTTCTGCTACAATACCCGCATGTCCGTCGAACCCCAGCCTGCGCCGGCTGACAAAGCCCTCCGGGTGCGCGAGATGTTCGCCCGCATCGCGAGGCGCTACGACCTGAACAACCGCCTGCACTCGTTCTGGCGTGACCAGGCGTGGCGCCGCTCGGCTGTGCGCGTGGCCGCCGTGCAGCCGGGCCAGGCCGTGCTGGACGTCGCGTGCGGCACGGGCGACCTGGCGGGGATGTTCGACCGGACCGGGGCCGGGCGGGTGGTGGGGCTGGATTTCTGCGAGGAGATGCTCGATCTGGCCCGGCTGAAGTTCGCGGGCAGGCGCATCGAGTGGGTGCGGGGCGACGCGATGGAGCTGCCCTTCGCGGACGGCTCGTTCGACGTGGTGTCGATCGCCTTTGGCATCCGCAACGTGTCCCAGCCCCGCCGGGCGCTGGAGGAGTTCGTGCGGGTGTTGCGCCCGGGCGGGCGGCTGGTGGTGCTGGAGTTCGACCGTCCGCGGGGTCGGGTGCTGGGGGCGGCGGCGCGGTTCTACCTGGACCAGGTGATGCCCCGGACGGCGGCCTGGCTGGCGGGCGACCGGGAGGGGGCCTACGCGTATCTTCGCGACTCGGTCAAGGCGTTCTGGACGGCGGAGGAGTTGGCCGGCGAGATGGTCCGCTCTCGCCTGTCGGACGTGGTGAGCCGCCGGCTGACGCTGGGCATCGCCGCCCTGCACAGGGGGGTTCGCCCGTGATGGTCGCCGGGGCCACGTCGGGCTACGACCCGCATCGCGGTTCCCGGCCGCTGCTGCGCCAGACCTCGTCGTGGCGGGGCCTGCTCTTCATGACCCTGACGCTGGTGATGTACGCGGCGCTGGCGGCGTTCTGGCAGTATCTCTCGACGGGGCGGTGGTTCGATTTCAGCGTGGCGGCCTACCGGCGCGACGCGACGGTGCTGCTGAGCCAGACCTTTCTGTATCCCCTGAGCGTGCTGCACTACCGCTGGATGCTGCTGGTGGGCTCGATGGTGCTGGCCGGGATGATCCTGGTGCCGGTGATCGTGGCGGTGCTG
>JAKJER010000060.1 GCA_022705325.1 Planctomycetota bacterium
CGGTTGGACGAGCCACTCGTAGCCCAGCAGGCGATCGCCCCCCCAGGGCGGGGCAGTGGGCGTGACCGGGCCCTTGGCCAGGGCCAGCGGCGTGGCGACAGCCATGCGGCGCGGGGCGGAGTCCTGCGTCTGGTGGCAGCCGCGACACCCGCGCGTCTCGCCCGCCTGAAGCGTCACGTGAGACCGCATCCGCCACAGCTCCATGTGATTCTCGTCCAGGGCCTGGAAGTAGACGGCTGTGTCGGCCGGCACGCGGAAGCAGGCCGACCCGTCCTTCTCCACCGTCACCGTGCCGATCACGCGGACCGGCGCCCAGGACCAGAAGCCGAACCTGTTCTCCCACGCGTTTCCGGGGATCCACCGCATGGCCCCGATCTGCTTGTCGAGCGGCCAGCCGACCCGCTGCGAGATGCGAATGTACCTGGCCCGCCCGGGCTCGAGGTCACTCACGCCGTCGTAGAGGTCGCTGACGTAGCAGACAGCCGTCGCCGCCTCGGGCGACTCGCCCGGCCGATGCGCGATCGGCTCGACGGCCGGCAGCACCGGCGGACGCGGGCGGCGGCGCAGCGGGATGGGGAAGCTGCACGACAGCAGCGCGTCGCGCACCAGCAGTTCCTTGTTGCCGTGCACGTCGATCACGTAGATCGCGAAACTGTTGGAGTTGGCCCCGCCAGCCGACGGGGTCGGCTGGGGCGTGGGCGAGTACGACGCCAGGAAGACAGACTGCGACAGCGCCCAGGGCGTCTGGTAGACGCCGCCGCGATCGGGCGGTCCGCCGCCGTCCACGCTCGTGCCGCCCTGCGGGCCTTCCTGCGGCTTCACGCCGGGCGTGACGATGCGGATGCCGCTCTCGGCGTTGACGCCGCAGTCCGGGTCGACCACGACCACCGGCCCGTAGGCGAAGGTGTGGTGCCCGGTGGCGACGGCGACGAGCTTGCGGCAGCCGGGGATGGGGCGGGCGTCGCGCAGGCCGAACGGCCGGCCCAGGTGCTGCTTGAACAGCGCTTCGCTCTGCGTGCCGTCGGGGCGGATGGTCCACAGCGAATGGATCTCCAGGAAGTGTCGCTCCTGGTAGTCCCAGCGGGTGTAGACGATGCTGCCGTCGTCCAGGGCGTGGGGGTAGCGGTCGATGTCCTTGTTGTCGCTGAGGCGGGCCAGTCCGCTGCCGTCGCGCCGGCAGGCATAGAGGTTGATGACGGTGTGGTCGGCGCTGAACTTGCCGCACTCGCTGCTCCGCCCGGAGCGGTCGGAGGCGAAGGCCACCCGCCCGTCAGCCAGGCAGGTGGGCTCCAGGTCGCTCCAGTACGGGTCGTTGGTGATCTGGCGCGGGGCCGAGCCGTCCAGGCGGATCTCGTAGATGTGCGTCGGCGACTGGCGCCCGCGCAGTTCGAAGGCGTGATCGCCGCTGACCGGGTCCGCTGGCGGCGGCCAGTCGTCCTGGCGGGCCCACGCGAAGACCGCGCCGGCCGCGTCGTAGTCCAGGTCCATGCCGTGGACGTGCCCCGGCCCGAGCCTGCCCGCCAGCACGGGCCTGGGCGGAGCGTCGCCGCGCAGGTCCTGGCGGTAGATGTCGCCGCCGGGCTTGTGGACCCAGGGGTACTGCGAGCCGGTGATGTTGCGGTGCGAGTGGGCGGGGTAGCGCCGAATGTGGAGCAACTCGGCGAAGTCCAGTTCCGGCCGGGCCAGCACGATCCGCCGCGCCGTCGCTCTCATGGCCAGCCAGATTCGGCGGGCGGAGGCGTCGTCGTCGCCGCGGCTGCGGAGCGCCTGCGCCAGTTCCTCGCGGAGGCGCTCCAGATCCGCCAGTTCCCGGCCGGCCAGCTCACCCGCCAGGCGGGCGTCGGCGATCTCCCCCAGTGCGCCTCGGGCGCGGGCGAGGATCTTGCCAGCCGAACCGAGCAGGCCCGAGCTGTCCAGGTGCAGGTCCCAGGCGATGGCCTGGCGGGCGTGGTCCAGTTCGACCTTGCGACGCTCCACGCAGGCGGTCCAGGCGGTGAACCAGGCCGGCGCGTCGGGGCGCGGCCAGGCGACCTTCGCGCCGTCGTTGTCGTGGGCGACCCGCGTGGCCAGGGCCCATTCCGCCAAGGCGGCCACGAAGGCGTCCGGATGGTCCAGCAGGTTCGCCGCCAACTCCGGCAGCGGCCCGGCCAGGCTCCCGCGCTTCAGGGCCAGGCGGTAGAGCAGGTCGGCGGCGAACGTGTCGTTCAGCGGGTGCTTCTGCCCGCGCAGCGACTGGACGGCCGACGCCGCCCGGGCCGGGTCCTTCGCCAGTCCCGCCGCCAGGGCGGACAGCTCCTTCGCCCGCTCGCCGCCCGATCCAGCCGCCGTCAGCCGCTCGATCGCCTGACGGACGTCCTGCTCGTTCATCGGCTTGGGCGGGGCCTTGGCCGGCGGGGCGCCGGCCGCCAACGAGGCCGCCAGGGTCAGACAGACTATCGCAGCCGACGTGCGGATGCCATTCATGAACGCTCTCCTCGAAGGCCGATCATCATCGGGAGTAACGTGTCCCGCCGGCCGACATGACTATAGCACCCATCGCTCGCGGTCAAGCTCATCCCAGGGCAGGAGGAGAGCGTCCTGGCGGGACTGGCGGTCGGCGCCGGCGTAGACGACGACGGCGCGAGTCGGCAGCGACGGGTCGAGGATCGCCTTGACCTTGCGGGCCGCGGTGAACATGTCCTCGCTGGTAGTGTGCCCGGCCTTGACCTCCACGACGACTCGCTGGGCGCCGCCGTTGACGACCAGGTCGGCCTCCAGACCGTGCCGGTCGCGGTAGAAGAACAGCCCGCCTCGCTCGCCTTGGTTGGTGCGGTGCTTGAGGATTTCCGAGGCCACCCACGTCTCGAACAGCGCGCCCCGCAACGGATGGCGGCGAAGCTGGTCGGGCGTGCGAATCCCCAGCAGCCAACATGCCAGGCCGCTGTCGAGGAAGAACAGCTTGGGCATCTTCACCAGGCGTTTCCGGAGGTTGGCGTGCAGTGGGGGCAGGCGGAAGACGATGAAGCCGGTCTCCAGCACCGACAGCCACGCCTTGGCGGTGGGCTGGGAGATGCCCGCGTCGGCGGCCAGCGACGAGAGGTTCAGCAGTTGCCCCGTGCGACCCGCGCACAACTCGACGAACCGCTGGAACGCCACCAGGTCGCCCACGCGGGTGACCGACCGCACGTCACGCTCCAGGTACGTGCTCACGTACGATGCCAGCCACTGGGCCGGGGCCAGTTGCTGATCGAGTATTCGCGGGTATCCCCCGGTCAGGATCGCCTCGTCCACGTCATGTGGGTACTGCTCGAACCGGCGGACCTCGCCGCGGGCCAATGGCAGCAGATGCAGAACGCCCGTGCGTCCGGCCAGCGACTGGCTCACCGAGTCCAGGAGCAGCAGGTTGTGCGAGCCGGTCAAGATCCACCTGCCGGGAGCGGGATTCTCGTCGATGATTCCCTGGAGATAGGACAGCAACTCGGGGCACCGCTGCACCTCATCCAGGATTGCCCCGTCCGCGAACTGGCGCAGGAAGCGGCGGGTATCAGTGGCTGCAAACGCTCGAACGTCGGGCGACTCCAGGTTCACGTGGGGGTGGTTTGGAAAGACCATCCGGCAGAGCGTGGACTTGCCGCTCTGACGCGGCCCGGTCAGCGTGACGGACGGAAATGCCTTGGCGGCCATCTGAAGTCGCTCTGTGAGGTCACGGTAAATCATTGTCTTTACATGATATCGACCGGTTTGGGCTATTTCAAAATCCAATTTTGAAGTAGCCCACGCCGGCCTCGCGGATCAGCGGAATCCCTCGCCGCCAATTTTCGACCCCGTGGGGCGTTGAAGAATGCATGGCCTCTTCAGGAGATCTTGCGATATGAACCGACGAACCCTGCCCCTGGCTGCCGCCCTTGTCGCCGTCTTGCTGAGTTGCCCCGCCTGGGCGGCCGAAGCCGGGCTTACGCTTCATGTCTCGCCTTCCGGCAGCGACGTCGGCGACGGCAGCGCAGCCAAGCCGTTCGCCACGCCGGCCCGGGCACAACAGGAGGTTCGCAAGCTCGTCGCGGGCGGGCTCAAGCAGCCGGTCACCGTCCTGCTGGGCGCTGGAACGTACGAACTGGCCCAGCCGCTGACCTTCACGCCCGCCGACGGCGGGAGCGAGACCCACGGCGTCACCTATGCGGCCGCACCGTCTCAGCGGGCGATCCTCAGCGGCGGGCGCCGCATCGCCGGCTGGAAGGACATCGGCGGGGGCCTCTGGCAGGCCCAGGCGCCGGGCGTGAAAGAGGGCAAGGGGTACTTCCGCCAGCTCTGGATCAACGGCCGGCGGGCCGTCCGCGCCCGCACGCCCAACGCCGACACCATGCTCCCGCCGCCCCCGTCGGCCTGCCTGCAACTCAAGGGCGCCTCGCTCGCCGGCGACCTGTCCAGCCACACCTACACCTTCCCGCCGGGCCTGCTCAAGGAGTGGAAGAACCTCTCCGACGTCGAGGCCGTCGTCCTGGGCAACTGGGAGACCACCCGCAAGCGGTTCGACAAGGTCGACCCAGCCGCCGGCGTCGCCCAGATGGCCGGGCCGCACGCCAAACCCCACGACGCCATCGCCGCCAAGCCCGGGCGCTGGTTCTACCTGGAGAACGCCGCCGAGTTCCTGGACGCCCCCGGCGAGTGGTACCTCGACCGCTCCAGCGGCATCGTGAGCTACCGCCCGCGCCCGGGCGAAGACATGACCCGCGCCGAGGCAGTCGCCCCGCGCCTGACGCAGGTGATCGTCGCCGCCGGAACGCCGGACCAGCCGCTACGGAACCTGCACCTCCGCGGCCTGGAGATCGCACACACCGACTGGGCCCCGCCGCCGGGCGGGTATCTGGGCATCCAGGCCTGCCATTTCAGCGGCAAGACCGGCTGGGACAAATCGAAGTGGAACCGCGTGGAGTGCGCGGTGCGCCTGGACTACGCAGAGGGCTGTTCCATTCGCGACTGCGTTCTTGCCCACCTGGGCGGCGGGGGCATCGAGCTGGTCACCCGCTGCAACCGCAACATCCTGGCCGGCAACACGGTGGCCGACGTCTCGGGCAACGGCATCATGCTGGGCGGCCCGCGGAGCGAAGCCGACGTGCCGAAGGACAACCGGATCGTGGGCAACGTCGTCCACGACTGCGGCGTGGACTACCAGGGCTGCATCGGCATCTGGGCGGGCTTCGCCCAGCGGGCGGTGATCGCCCACAACCACGTCCACACCCTGCCTTACGGGGGCATCTCGGTGGGCTGGCAGTGGAACCCCGCCCCCACGCCGGCCCGGCAGAACGTCATCGAGAACAACCGCATTCACGACGTGATGCTCGTGCTGGCCGACAGCGGCGGGATCTATACCCTGGGCTTCCAGCCGGACTCGATCATCCGCGGCAACTACATCCACGCCGTCCGCCGCAGCCCCCTCAGCCAGGGCGCGCCCAACAACGGCATGTTCCTCGACGAGGGCACCACCGGATTCACCATCGAGGGCAACGTCCTGGTGGACATCGTCCAGGCCCCGCTGCGATTCCACCGGGCCACCACCAACCACGTGCGGGGCAACTGGATCCTGCTGCCCAAGGGTCGCCCCCACATCGAGTACAACGCCACCGACTCCAAGAACATCCACCAGGCCGACAACATCCTGCTCCACCCGCCGGCGGATCTGCCCCAGGCCGCCCGGACCGTCATCGATCAGGCCGGTCCGCCCCGGCCCCGCTGAGGGCGACCAGCCGTCAGCGGCGGGCAAGCTGGGCGAAGGCGAAGCCCACCTGGCGGAAGCCCGCCCGCAGGGCCTGGTTCTGCGCCTCGACGGCCCAGCGCCACTCCGCGTCGCCGCGCACGTGGATCAGCACGTTTACGTACTCCTGCCCGCCGACCGCCCGCAGCCGGCCCTCCAGGTGGCGGTGCAGGTCGGCCGGGCTCGTCATCGCCGTCGCCACGCCCTGAATCTCGAACCGTACCCCGCCGGCAGCGCCGGGCCGAACGTACACGTGCAGCCGCGCGCTCTCGCTCACGCCTTTTCCGACGATTGGCGGGAGAATCTTCGGCAGCGAGCCGGGAAGCGTCCCCTCCTGCATCCGGAACGTCGTCGTGAGCAGGAAGAAGATCAGGAGTTGGAACGTCACGTCGATCATCGGCGTCAGCGGCGGCTGGACCGAGCGTGGCCGTCCGGCGTGGGCTTCGGGTGTCTCGGGACTCGGTGGGGCAGAGGACTGGCCCTTGGTCGGCGTGTTCATGGCGATGCTCCCGTTGTACTGCTGCCATTGTCTTGGACGCCGCGGCGGCTGCGCGGGTTCCCGGCTCGCTCGAACCGCCTACCATTTCGCCCCCTCAGCGCGTAGAATGGCCCGCCTGACTTCATAGACCCCAAGAGAGTGACCCGATGAAAACGCGTTTCGCACCGTCGCCGACCGGCTACCTGCACGTGGGCGGGGCCCGCACCGCCCTGTTCAACTATCTCATGGCCCGCCGCCGGGGCGGGCGATTCCTCCTGCGCATCGAGGACACCGACGTCGCCCGCCACCAGGAGGACGCCATCGACAAGATCGTGCAGGACCTCCGCTGGCTGGGCCTGAACTGGGACGAGGGGCTGGAGGCCGGCGGCCCGGCCGAGCCCTACCGCCAGTCGCAGCGGCTGGACATCTACCGCGCCCACGTCCAGAAGCTGCTGGACGCGGGGCAGGCGTACTACGCGATGGAGTCGACGCAGGAACTGGAGACGATGCGCGAAGCCGCCGCCGCCCGCAAGGAGGCGTTCAAGTATCCCCGCCCGGCCGCGCTGCCCACGAGCGAGCAGGCCCAGGCCGCCCGCGACGCCGGGCGCGAGGTCGTCGTCCGGTTCGTCTGCCCGGCCGAGGACGTCACCATCCAGGACGACGCCTTCGGCTCGGTCACCATGCCCGCGGCCGAGATTGACGACTTCATCATCCTCAAGGCCGACGGCTACCCCACGTACCATCTGGCCAACGTCGTCGACGATGCCCTCATGGGCGTGACCTACATCATGCGCGGGCAGGAGTTCCTCGCCCAGACGTGGCGCCACGTCCTGCTGCGCCGGGCGCTGGGGTTCGCCGAGCCCGGCTACTGCCACCTCCCGCTCATCATGGACATGCAGGGACGCAAGCTCTCCAAGCGCGACGGCGACGTCGAGGTCCACGCCTTCCGCGTGGCCGGGTACCTGAGTGAGGCCCTGCTGAATTTCATCGCGTTGCTTGGGTGGAACCCCGGCGGCGACCGCGAAAAGCTCAGCCTGGCCGACCTGGAGCAGCTCTTCGGCCCGGATCGCCTGGGCAAGACCAACGCCAAGTTCGACCGCGACAAGCTCCTCGCCTTCAACACCGACTGGGCCGCCACGCTCCCGGAGGATCGCCTGCTGGAGGCCTTCAAGGACTTCCTCTCGCTCAACGACACGCCCATCCCCGCCGGCGACGACGACCTGCTGCGGACGCTGCTGCGGGTCTGCAAGGGCTTCCGCACCTTCGCCGACATCGCTGCCAAAACCGGCGTGCTGTTCGCCCCCGACGACGCCTACGCCTACGACCCCAAAGCCGTCGAAAAAGTCCTCTCCAAGGGCGAGCGAAACGGCTACTCCGTGCTGGGCGACCTGCTGCCCGCCCTCGAAGCCGCCGACTGGACGCCCGCCGCCCTGGAGGACCTGCTCAAGGGCTTCTGCGAGAAGAACGCCCTCGGCATGGGCAAGGTCGCCCAGCCCCTCCGCGTCGCCGTCACCGGCACCACCGTCAGCCCCGCCATCGGCGAGACCCTCGCCCTCCTCGGCCGGGCCAAAACCCTCGCCCGCATCCGACGCTGCCTGGCACAGCGCTGAGTTTGTAACTTGCTCTGCGGGTGCGCCCGTAAAGGCGTCGGGCTACAGGCCGAGACGCCGCCCGCCTGACCCGAGGTCCGGCCCGAGTCGCCACTTGACGGTGCCGGGCTTGGGGGTAATACTGTCTTCCGCGTGTGACAGACGGCAGGCGGCGGGGGCCGCGGCCGACGGCTCGCCCGAGTTCCGTGCCGGGGACGCCTGAATCCATCCTCCGCCAGCCATGAACAGACAGCTTCAGTGGCGGCGTGGACCATGAGCTAGGCAGCCCAGGATATCCAGGAGAGTCGAGGTGAGCCGAAATGCCCCCCACCCCCCGAACCCCCCACCCTCCGGGTCCTGCCGCTCAGTCGAGCCTAATCAAATCTCCTATCAGTCAATCGAGGAAGATTTCTACGACGCATTCATCAGCTACCGCCACGTCGAGCAGGATCGCAAGTGGGCCCGCTGGCTGGAACAGGCGATCGAGACCTATCGGGTTCCCCGGAAACTCGTGCGATCGGCCGGGATCGCGCCGCGGGTGCGACGGGTCTTCCGCGACGAAGACGAGTTGCCCGCCTCTCCCGACCTCAACGAACAGATCGAACAGGCGTTGGGCGCATCGAAGTTCCTGATCGTGGTGTGCTCCCGCCGCACGCCGGAATCGAAATGGGTAGACACCGAGGTGCGCCGCTTCCGCGAGTTGGGCAGGGGCGAGCGGATTCTGGCCCTGCTGACCGATGGCGAACCCGCGGAGGCCTTCCCCCGATCGCTTCGCGAAATCCGCCGGGAGACTGTCGCCGGCGACGGGCAGACGCGCGAGGAAGTCCAGGAAGTGGAACCCCTGGCAGCCGATGTACGCCCCGTGCGGACGGAGAGTCCGCGATATCTGAAGCGAATGGCATTGCTCCGCGTGGTGAGTTCGCTTCTCGGCTGCCGCTTTGACGAGTTGCGTCAGCGCGAGCAGGAGCGCCGGACGCACCGGCTGGCGGTTGCGGGGGGGCTGCTGGTGCTGCTGGTGGCGGTAATGACGGCCTTGGCCGGGGTGGCGCTGTGGCAGAAGAAAGAAGCGGACCGTCAACGAGGCTTCGCCGAAACCCAGCGAGCGGAGGCCGTTCGCCAGTCCGCGGAAGCGCAGCAGCAGCGCAACGAGGCCCAGAAGCAACGCAAGAACGCCGATACGCAAAGGGCCTTAGCCGACGACCGCCGCCAACAGGCCGAGGACGCCCTCCAACGCGAGCGGGCGGAGAACTACTACAACGTGATTGCTCTGTGCGATCAGAAGATCTCCGACGCCCTCTTTGGGCAGGTGCGCGGCCCGCTGTGGCGGATCGATCCATCGTTTCGCGGGTGGGAGTGGGGGCGCCTGATGTACCGGTGTGAATCGGATATGAGGACGCTGAAGGGAGTCTTCTCCGATGTGAGGGGGGTGGCGTTCTCGCCCGACGGGCGGCGATTGGCCGTCGTCGGGCGGGACAGGGGCTTGATCCTCTACGACGTCGCGACCGCCAAGGTGCTGCTGGACATGAAGGATGCTCCCGTCTGCGACAGCGTGGCGTTCTCTCCGGACGGGGTCCACGTGGCCGCGGTGAGCAGCACGGCGAATACGATCACCGTTTATGATTCCGGCACGGGACGGGTCGAGTGGTCGCTGGGGGCCCATCGCCAGCCGCCGCACAACCTGGAGGACTTCTATGTGCAAGGGGTGAGCTACTCGCGCGACGGGACCCGCCTGGCCAGCGGCGGGTCGGGCATGGTCTGGGACGCCCGCACGGGAAAGAAGCTCCAACAGTTCACCACGCCCACTCGCGGCATCCGCGAGGCGGCGATCTCTCCGGACGGAACCCGCCTGGTGGCCGAGAACTCCCTGTGGGACGTGGCGACGGGCAAATCGATCTTGACCCTGGATACCCCCCGAGGCCTGTCCGCAACCTGCGTGGCCTGGTCGCCCAAGGGTACACGGGTGGCTACCGGAATCACGGACGGGGAAGTCTATCTCTGGGATGCGCGAACCGGCGCCGCCGGCGCCGCTCTCAATGTTCGCCGCGGAATGCCTAGGGCGGTTGCCTTTTCCTCCGATGGGGCACGCGTGGCGACGGGCTGGGAGGACAACACCGTCAGCGTCTGGGACGCCGAGACGGGGCGCGAGCTGTTCTCGCTGGCAGGCCATAGCGGCGAGGTCCGCACCGTGGCGTTCTCGCCGCGGGGGGATCTGCTGGCCTCCGGCAGCGCCGACGGAACCGTTCGCCTGTGGGACGCCACGCGCGACCGGAGCACGCTGGTCCTGGGCGACAAGCAATCGCCGGGCGATTTCGCCGCGATGTCACCCGGTGGCGACCGGGTGGCTTCGGTGGGCGAACATGAAGTGGCCGTCTGGGACGCCCGCACCGCGGAGCGCCGGTGCGCGCAATCGGCCGAGACGACGCTCAACTGCGTGGCGTGGTCTCCATCCGGCGAGAACCTGGTGACGGGGGAGCTGACGGAAAGTCGTTATCCCTACAGTTCGGGACAGGCGGTTCTGCGCGACGCGAACACGGGCAAGGCGGTGCGGCGGTTGACCCAGGAGACTGGCGCGGTTCACTGCGTGTCCTTCTCTCCGGACGGGCGGTACATCATCGTCGGAGGCGACACGGAATCGGCGATCGTCGTCGAGGTCCAGTCTGGCCAGACCATTCGCCGGGTGCGACCCGGCAACGGCTCCGTGTACGCCGTCGCCTGGTCGCCGGACGGGCGGCGAATCGCCACCGCCGCTACCAGCGACAACCTGGTCGTTTGGGACGCCCGGACAGGGGAAAGGGCCTGGTCGGGGTCTATCCTGACTTCGCATCGAGGGGGGTACTCCTACAGGGTCAGACGGGGAACCGGCGGACTCGCCTTCTCGAACGACAGCCGCCTGCTCGCCAGTTCGGGGATCGGAATGGTCGCTTGCGTCTGGGACGTGGCCACGGGCAAGCGGCTGCAGACGTTTTCAGGACACAGCCAGCAGATCTA
Source organism: Planctomycetota bacterium (assembly GCA_022705325.1). Lineage (GTDB taxonomy): Bacteria > Planctomycetota > Phycisphaerae > SM23-33 > SM23-33 > MWDR01. The sequence continues at coordinate 10,784 of JAKJER010000060.1, forward strand.
CTGCGCCGCGTTCTCCCCCGACGCGACCCGCCTGGCCACCGGCAGCGGGGACCAGACGGTGCGAATCTGGAACGTTGCCGCCGGGCGCGAGCTGATCCTGCTGCGAGGACATGCGCGGGAAGTCACGAGTGTGGCGTTCTCGGCCCGGGGCGATCGGCTGATGTCCGCCAGCGGCGACGGGACCGCGCGGATCTGGATGACGGTTCCGCTGGACCTGACGGAGACGACTCTGGACGACTGGAAAACGCGCCGCCGCGAGGGGCGGGAAACCCCCGACGAATTCAACCCCTTCGACGTCCCGATCCCCAATCAGCCGAACCCGTTTGAAACCCCGCCCCGGAACGAGCAGAACCCATTCGACGCTCCGGTCAAGAGCCAGCGCAACTCGTCTAGCGCTCCGGCACGGAACGAACGTAACCCGTTTGACGACCCGTGAACATGAAAAGGAAGTTCATGAATGAAAGTGCCATCCCGGCCACCATCCCCGTGTTCATGGTTGCGGTGTCCATTGTGAACCCCCACCCCCCGGGTCCTGCCGTTCAGAGGAACCTAATCAAGTTTCGTATCAGTTCACCGAGATCTGCAGCGCGGAAGGCGATTGGATCGCCCAGTACGACGTCTTCGCCTATTGCTCGCCAGGGCTGGACCGCACCGGCAAGGAGATCGGCGAGTGGGTCTGCGGCAGCGTCAAGGGCCAACAGGTGACTAAGGGCGAGCGAAACGGCTACTCCGTGCTGGGTGACCTGCTGCCCGCCCTCGAAGCCGCCGACTGGACCGCCGCCGCCCTGGAGGACCTGCTCAAGGGCTTCTGCGAGAAGAACGCCCTCGGAATGGGCAAGGTGGCCCAGCCCCTCCGCGTGGCCGTCACCGGCACGACCGTCAGCCCCGCCATCGGCGAGACCCTCGCCCTCCTGGGCCGCGACAAAACCCTCGCCCGCATCCAAAGGTGCCTGGCACAGCGCTGAGTTTGTAACTTGCTCTGCGGGTGCGCCCGTCAGGGCATCGGAGGCTGGCGCCCTGTGCTTGGGCTAACGACGAAGACCACCTGATGGCCTGCTCCTAAGGGGCGGGACTACGAGGGGCCTTGTCCTGTTGCTTCATTCGCTGCCGAACGGCAAGCCCTTCGACAGCGCACGTGGCCGGGACAAGGCTTGCCGTTCGGCACTACAACCCCAACGAAGACCGCCTTACGGCCTGCCCCTAAGGGGCGGGACTACGAACGCGGCACCTGCCTTCGGCAGGCAAGCTCCGAGCGCCGACTTCAGTTCTTCACGTTCAGCTCGACCATCTTGGCCCACTGGGCCCAGGCGTCGGCCAGCTCTTTGGTCCGCTCGGGCTGAGACTGGGCGAGGTCGGTGGTTTCGCAGCGGTCGGCGGCGAGGTTGTAGAGTTCCCACTTCTTGGGGCCGTTGTCCCACACGGCCTTCCAGTCCCCGGCGCGGAGGGCGCGGTTGCCGGACCAGAACCACGCGAGCTGGTCGTGGCCTTCGCGCTTGCGGCCTTGGAGCAGCGGGACCATCGACTTGCCCTCGACGGGGAGGATCTGGTTGCCGTTGTATTCCTTGGGGTACTCCGCGCCGGCCAGTTCCAGGAAGGTCGGCAGGAAGTCGATGATGTGGGCTGGGTCGCGGCTGATCGTGTTGGCCTTGATGGTCTTGGGCCACCAGGCGATCATGGGCGTGCAGATGCCGCCCTCGTGGACCCACGACTTGTAGCGTCTGAAGGGGGCGTTCTGCGCCCAGCCCCAGGCGGGCCCGACGGCGACGTAGTCGTCGATGGGGCCGGGGTTGCGCTTCTTGGGGTCTCGCCCGCCGGGCTCCTCGCTGCACCCGCCGTTGTCGGAGAGGAAGAAGACGGCGGTGTTGTCCAGTTGGCCCGTCTCGCGCAGGGCCTGGAGCAGCCGGCCGACGTTCTGGTCCAGCCTGTCGATCATGGCCGCATAGACGGCCATGCGCAGGTCCTCGAAGTCCTGGTCGGCGGAGCCCCAGTCGTAGGAGCGGCTGTCGGTGTCGGTGAGTTTCCAGTTGTCGGCGGCGATGCCCATCTTCTTCTGGCGTTCGAAGCGGTCGCGGCGCATCTGCTCCCAGCCCATCTTGAACTTGCCTTTGTACTTGGCGATGTCCTCGGGCCTGGCCTGCAGCGGGTAATGCGGGGCGGTGTAGCAGACGTGCAGGAAAAACGGTTTATCCGCCTGCCGCGCGCGGATGAACTCGACGGCGTGGTCGGTGAACGCGTCGGTGGTGTAGTAGTCCGGGCCGAAGGCGGCGGGGTCCTTGATGAGCTTGTCGTCCTGGCCGAAGGTGCGGACCTTTCCGCCCTTGTACGGCGGGTCGCGGTGCAGCGGGTTGAAGAAGTTGCAGCAGCCGTCGAGCAGGCCGTAGTACGTGTCGAACCCGCGGTGGAAGGGGTGGGTCGTCTTGCCCGAGCCCAGGTGCCACTTGCCCGACAGGGCGGTGCGGTAGCCGGCGGTCTTCATCGCCTCGCCGAGCGTGACCATGTTGGTCCGCATGTGCCCGCCCTTGAATCGCGGGTACAAGCCGGTGAGGATCGACGCGCGGCTGGTGGTGCACTTGGCGTTGTTGTAGAACTGCGTGAAGCGCATCCCCTCGGTGGCCAGCCGGTCGAGATTCGGCGTCTTCACCTCGCCGCCGTAACAGCCGATGTCGGAGAAGCCCATGTCGTCGGCCATGATCAGGATGATGTTGGGGCGCGTGGCGTCGGCGGCGCAGGCCAAGCCTGCAAGGAAGGCCGACACAACCAGGGCGAAACAGGCCAGCGGTCGCATTGTTGGTTCTTTCATCCTCTCACTCCCTGCCAGCCACTGTAACGCCCCCCCGCGGGGATGCAAGGGACTTTCACCGCGACCGCGGCTTCGGCCTGCCGACTCACGGTGTTTCTTGCGGATTCCCTGGAACGGATTCCGGCGCCCGCTACAATAAAAAGGCGTCGAGCCTGGAAGACGAGCACGTCCGTGGCAGGAGCCTTGCGATCCCGGCGCGCCGGGACGGGGAAGAAGGCTGTCGAAGAGACGCCGGGGCAGCACAGCAGCCGTCCGGGTGATCTGCGTGGATTGAAGGCACATCGGTATTTCGAGGCAAGAGAGATGAATCGATCATTCTCCAAGCGTTCTTTTGCGATTCCGGCGTTGGTTCTCCTCCCGCTGCTGGCGTTGTCGATCTCCTGCGAGTCGGAACGCGACCGGGAGGCCCCGCGCGATCCCGCATCGTCGCCCTCGCGGTCCGCCAAGCGAGGCAACTACGTCCCGATGGTCCCCGGGGCCTCGTGGACATTCGTCTCCACGGGAGACAAGCCGCGGACCTACAAGAAGAAGGTCATCGAGAATCGGACGGTGGGGGGCCTCCCGTGCGTGGCCGTGCGCGACGAGCTTCCGGGCACGGAGCAGACGGTGGTGTTTCACGTCTCCGAGAACTGCCTGCGGATCGTCGCCCTCGACGAGGGCCTGGAGAAACCCGTTGACTGGCTGCGCCTGCCGCCCGAGGTCGGCACGCGCTGGACCGACACGGTTCGCTTCGGCAGCGCTCCGGTGAAACTGACGTTCGAGATAGACGCCCGTGAGAAGGTCGAGGTCCCCGCCGGCGCCTACGAAGCGGTCAGGCTGTCGATACACGGTGTGACGCGGGATGGCGACGAGATCGACATGGTGATGTGGTTTGCCGAGGGCGTGGGCGAGGTGCAGCGCAGGATACGCCACAAGTCGGGAAAGGACCAGAAGAAAGAGGTCACGCTCGTCCTGAAGTCCTTCGACCCGGGCAAGGAAGTCCCCGTGCCCCCCGCACCCGAGGGACAGGCGGTCGCACGGCACGAGGGGGCGACCGTGACCTTCCCCGCCGGGACCCTGAAGTCGCAGGCCCCGGAGCTTCAGACGGTGCAGGTCCGGGCGGAACCGGCCGACTCGAACCAGGTCAGGGTGTCAAAGGCCTACGCGATCCGCGGCCAGGCGGTCTTCAGCCAGCCGATCCGCGTCGAATTGCCCTACGACTCGACCCTCCTGCCGCCCGGCGTGCCGCCGGAGCAGATATACCCGGTGCTGGCCCGGGACGGATTCTTCGTGCGCATCCGCGGCGCGAAGGTCGATGCCGAACGCAAGCTGATATCGTTCGATCTGAAGCGCACCGTGCCGATGATCGACTTCAGACCCACCACGGCGAACGAGTCCCTGTACGTGTCGGCAGTAGCCGATCGGCTCCGCCAGGTCAAGCTCGACGAGGGGGCGGACTTCGAGATATGGGCCCCCGAGTCGATCCGTGACAGGGCGCTGCCGCGCATTGCCGAGCTGAAGGCCTCGCTGGAACGGACCCGGAGATCGTATTCCACTTTCAGCCATCCCGGGAAGGTCTACTGCACGTTCGCCCGTCTCAAATCCAACGTGTCCGCTGCCGCCATGGAAGGCGACTCCATCCTGTGCAACATCGAATCTGAAAGAAGCACGGGGCTCTCCACCATCTCTCACGAGTACTTCCACCTGATCCAACAGACCTACAGCCGGGCAAACCTGGAGCGGGCGGGCTACCTGGTCACCGACGAGACGCTGTACGGTTACGGACGCTGGATCAGCGAAGCCTCCGCGACGTACATGGAGTCTACCGTAGGGGGTGAGGACTTTCTGAAGCAGGCGATCGGCGACATCACGCCGGAGTTCTTTCACCGGAGCCTGGCCACCCACGAGGGGATTGACGTTGCCGGATTTCCCCAGCAGTACGAGGGCGCGGCGTTCTTCCGGTTCCTCGCGGAACACTACGACGCTCCGGCCATTATCCGGCGGTTCTACGAGAAACAACTGACGCAAGAGAGCATGTGGGACGAGCTCTACGTGCTCGAGGAGGTCCTGCAAACGCAGGCCGACCGCCGCGGGCGCACCAGGGCCCTGGGGGAGCTGTACACCGAGTTCCTGCTGAGATTCCCCTGGATGAAGGACTTCGAGCCGGTCACCAGCGCGGTCAACGCAGACACGATGGGTGTGCCCGGAGAGATCCGCACCCTCGACGACAAGCTGACCCGCTGGTCGATCCCCGGGACCGGCGGCGCGAGGCGGACGAAATGCTCGGCAAGCGCCAAGGGCGAACCGTACTCGATCGTCCGGTCCTTCGAGATCACCCAGGCCGTGGCCTCCGACGGCAGCGAGCAGGGCGAGCTGGTCCTGCGGTTGTCGAACGCGCCGTCGGACCCCGCCAACGCGGACCGGGTGGCGATGATGGTCTTTCCCACGATGCGCGCGGCATCCATGCGGCCCCTCTTCGGGGGGCCGGGCAAACCGGTGACGGTCAAACAGTGGGAGGCGAACCACAAGCTGATCGTGTGGGTCGTGGACGTCTCGCGGACGGGAAAGAACGACCTCACGCTGGAAGCCGAGTTCATCGGAACCCGCAGGACGCTGCCATCGGTGACCGTCCGGACCACGCGACAGCTCGGCTCCTTTGACTCGCTTGTGGTCAACGTCGCCATCGACAACATGTCCGGCCTGGGGCTCAAACCGGAGATGTACGCCGGCCTGCCGAAACACGACAGGGGCAGTTCGATCTACTGGCTGCTGCGGTTCGACTATGACGGCATGCGGACGTACAACCTCGAGCGGCTAAGCGAGGGGACGCTGTCGTCAAGCAGGTGCGCGTTCGGCACGTGTCTGAGGGTAAGGCGGACCGGCGATATCCCGGTTGTCCTCACGGTCTACACCGGCAGTTCGGGCATGCCGGTCCTCAGAAAGGACTTCACACTGACGGTCGCGGAGCCGGCCGTGCGCAAGGACCTGACCCCCGAGAAGGTCGCGCGCTACAAACAGATCATCGCAAAACTGGAAGACACGGAAAAGGACCTGGCCGCCAAGTGGCGCAAACCGATCGAGGAACAGGGCAACTACTACGCCTACCAGCAGTGGGTTCGGGCATCCGTCAGCATCGTAAGCAACTACCGGGATCTGTACGGATTCCCCTACTTCGTGGCGAAACGGGACGTCATTCTCCGGGGGCTGGACAGGCGCCTCGAGGTCGCCAGTGCCCGTCCGTGGCACGCGTGGGCGGGCAAGCCGCGCATGACACTCGATTCCTTGAGCGCACCTTTGATGAGGCTCTGGGTCCTGGTGACCTCGGGGATGTACGCCGAGGCCAACGAATACCTGAAACAAGTCGAGAAGGCCTACGGCAAGGCGGGCAGGCCCGCCGGAGCGGTGAAAAGCCTTCTCCCGCCCAGAAAGCTCTACGAAGACCTGATCAGAGGGTTTCGGGACGAACAAATGAACCCCGACCTGGCCGAGGAGGTGTTCCGCCGTTTCCAGACACACTGGGAGGAGGGGGCCCCGGAGATGAGAATGCCGGACCCCGAGCGGACCGCATGGGTCCGCGGCATCCGCCGGTTCTTCCCGGCCGAGGCCTTCGAGTAGCAGCAAAGCAGGGCGCCTGCCACGGCGGGCGGCGCGTTCCTGTACCGCGCCGCCGGCGCGACGACGGTCAGTACTTGTACTCGATGTTCTCCAGACCGCTCTTTTGGAGCATGGTCTCCAGGACTTCGTCTTTCACTCCCGTCCGGCTGAGAATCTGCTCGATGGTCTGGGCCAGGCGCTTGTGTTGAGGGTCGAGGGTCAGACCCCTCTGCTCGAATCGGCGCAGGATGACGCGGGCATACTGGAGGTGCGGCAGCCCGGCTGGGATGCGCCGCATGACGTAGAGGCCCCCGATCGAGTAGTGACCCAGCGCGTGCTCGAAGTGCCACTTGGGATTATCGGGCTCGCGATCGACCAGCCATTTCGCCTGGGGCAGGGCCGACATGAACGAATCCGCGGCCCCGCCGACGTCGCCCTGTCCGGCAAGCAGGTTCCCCAACGCCAGGTAGCCCAGGAAGAGCTTGTATCTCAGCTTGGGGCTGCACGCGTCGCCGCCGGCGAGGGCCCGCAACATCTTGATGGCCTGGATGTACTCGTTGACAGCCCCGGCCTTGTCGGCGGTGTCGGCCAGGACTTCCGCCAGCATGCTGTGACCCTCCGCCAGTTCCGTCCGCCAGTCCGGGTGGTCGGGATGAAGACGCCCCAGCTCCTCAATGGCCGCGATCGACTTCCTGTTCTCTTCCGCGCAGGCTGCGCAGTCGCGCTTGTGCATCAGCAGCAGGGACGCCGCCCTGCGATGCCCGTCCGACGCGCGGAGCAGCCAGCCGGGTTCCTTGGGGAACTTTCCTCCGGCTCGCCGGGCCAGCTCGGCCTCCACCCTGAGGTCCTCGATAGCGGAGTCGACGTCCTTGGCCAGCACGTGCAGACGGGCCAGGCCCACGCAGCAGAGATAGAACCAGTCGTACGGGGCCGGGTCGTCGCCGTCATGCTCCACCAGCGCGAGGGCCTCCGAGCGACATTCGCCGTACTCGCGAAGCGCATCTTCATTGCGGTTCTCCTGTGCCAGGCGCTCGGCCTTCTTCAGCTTCTCCCGGCAGGCTTCCTTCTCGGCCTGATACCGGTCCGGCTGGGCCGCCAGGATCTTGCGAAGCCGCTCCGCCGCCTCCCGGGCCCGGTCCGCAATGTTGAACGACTTGGCCCCCGGGACGCCCAGGGATTTCTGTGCGGCCAGGTCGGCCTTGGAAGACTGCGCTCCCGGCTTGAGCAGGCGCCCGGTCTCCGCGAGCTTCCCGCCGACTTCCTCCCATGCCGAACCGTCCTTATCGAGCCTCTTGAGCACGCCGGTCGCCACCCGCATCAGCGTCATGCGGGTCATTTCATGCACCCCGCTCCGCTGGAGAGCCCCCCGCAAATGCGAGAAACACTGAACGGCCAGCGCCCGACGCTGATCGTCGCCGAGTCCCTCGCTCTCCGGGAGCGTCACGATCCATTGGGTGGCCTTCTCGTCGCCGTCGGCCTCGGCCCGGGCCAGGAACTCCACCAGCGTCCAGGTCGCCGCCACCCGCTCGGCGTCGCCCAGAGACGACGCGTAATACGACGCCGCGCCGAGCGCGTCGCCGGCAGCCAGCAGGTGATACATCGTCTCGTTCCGCCTGACGGCGTCTTCGCCGGGCAGGGTGCGCAGGCAGGCGACGACGGCTTGATGGATCCGGACTTCCTCCTCGTGCCGCGGGGCATAACGGCGGAGGACGGCTCGGCGCAGGGCCTGGTCCAGGAACACCCACTGGCCGAGGTCTCCGTGTTGCGGGAGATGCCCCAGGAAGGACCGTCGCAGTCCGGCGAACCGCAGGGCGTCCCACGTCTCGCCGGCAAGGGCCGGCAGCAGGGCCCGCAGGTCCGATTCCCGCCAGCCGTTGCGGCTGAGGGCGATGAGCAGGGCCACGGTCTTCGCCCACGATTCTCCGAACAGCTTCCCGCTGCGTTCCAGCATCCAGTCGTACATGCCGGCCGTGTCCGCGGGCAGGCGGGCGGCCAGGTCCAGCAGCAGGGCGTGAAGACCGGCTTCGCCTCCGCCTTTGAATTCCTTTTCCGCGCGGGCATAGTCGTCGGCGTCCAGCAGATTGAGACGCTGGGCTGCCAGGCGAAGCCACGAGACATCCTTCCAACAGGGCTTGCCGCCGGCCTCCCTCCGGAGCAGCGTTGTCAGCAGATCGCGGGCGGGCTGACGGTGATACCGCTGGCAGACGTGGTGGACGATCGCTTCGGCCTCCCATTGCTCCAGGGGCGGCATCTCCCGCGGGACGACCCCATCGCGGCCAGTCAGTGCTTTCGACTCGTCTCCCGCGATCATGGTGGCGATCAGCCGGACGTTCGAGGGGACCGGCTCCGGAAGCCAGGAGAGATATCGCGCCCGGGCCGTGCCTTCAAACCGGTCGACCGCGTCGATCAGCAGGATCACCCGCTTCTTCTTGGCCGCCTCGGCGAGCAGGAACGCGAACAACGCCTCGATCTTCTCCCGCGACGTGGCGTTGAAGACGGGGCCTTTCAGGCCGAGTTGGGAAGCCAGTTCATCGTTCCAGCGTCCCAGGAGGGCGTCCACCGAGGACGATCGGGGGCTGGTCCCGGCCGAATGCGCCAGCACGACGGCATCGCTTCCCTGAAGCCTCAGACAGAGCTGGGCAAAGACGCTGCTCTTGCCGCAACCGTCCGGGCCGGTGAGGCACAGGCCCCAGCCCCCGCTGACGGGTGAAGAGGAAAGGACAAAGGCCTCCAGTTCGCCCAGGAGTTCTCCCCGCCCGACGAACCCCTGCTTCCTGTCCTCGATGAAGTCTTCCAGGGCGCGTCGTTCCTGTCGGGGCTCGCTGGCTTGTTCGGGGGTCGCGAAGTCCCGGGTCTGTTCCTCCAGTTCCGTCCACAGGTCTTCGAGGACCCGTTTGCCAAAGTCTTCCAGGCCGGTGACCTTCTGTTGGGCATCGCTCCAGTCGGCGGCGTAATGTCTGATCCGGCCGGGAAGCTCCTGTTCCAAACGCTCTTTCAGTCTGGCCAGGTCCTTCACCCTCTGGGCGGCGCCGGCTTCCTTGCAGTGCGAATCGCTGAAAAGGGCTGCGGTCTCCGCATCCATGCGGTCGTACGGCAGCGGGTCGCGCAGGTAGAAGAAGCATTGCCTCTTCTGCTGCGGGCTGGCGAGGACCCCGAACTCGATTTCGAGGGCCGTCACGCTCTTTCCGGCCAGGTCTTGATCGAATCCGCGCTCGCGTGCCGCCGATCGGAGGCGCCCTTCCGGCGGGACCCATCCGTATCGGTCCCCCAGCAGGCCGATGAAGAATGGCCGACTTCGCTCAACCTCGTCCAGGCAGACGGTGAGAACCAGGAGTTCCTTCCTGTGCTCATCATCCACCGAGACCGTCTGCACACCCCAGCGGAGATCGATGGGCTCCAGGTGATGGCGACGGGCTCGCAGGCGTTCGGCCAGCTCGGGGAAGACGATGTTCTGGAGATGGTCCCTCTCCGCCTGCATGTCCCGGAACGTGCTGCACACAAATACCGGTCGAGTTCGCCAGGTCGCGTTTGCGGTCATGATAGTCCTTCGCACGCTTGCCGGTTGACAGGAAGTTGGTCTTTCGGCCCCGCCGCCGGTAAGGACCGTGTCTTGCGGGGCGGCAGTTGGGACAGCAATCCGCAAGCTTGTCGTTCGGCGATCCGCCTTATCGGTGCGCTTTCTACGGGTTCCGGATTGTGGTACCCAGCGGGGCTCGCCAAAGGCGCGACGATGAAACTAGGCCGGACCGCGGCTTTCGCCTCGTGGCGACGCCTTCTGCGCCCTGAGGGCGAACCTCGAACCGGGTGGACGACGCACCGCCCGGGGTCCTGTCGAAGCCTGTTATCGTCCTTCGGCGCGTCGTCGGCGGGCGTAGCGGCCGAGGGAGGCCAGGCCCAGCCCCGCCAGCAGGAGGGTGGCCGGTTCGGGCACGGGGGCCCAGCGCGTCAGCTCCAGGGCGTTGAGGAAGACGTTGGGGTTGCTTCCGCCGGCGGCCCGTCCGGCCAGCAGCAGCTCGCCGTCCTCGTCGGCGTAGGCCAGGAAGCTGAACGCGTACTGATCGTTGCTGGTCGGCAGGACGGCGCCGTTGAAGCTGTAGTTGTCGGCAACCAGGACGCCGTTGGCGAACCAGTCGGAGGATCGCCCCCCGCCGCTGCCGGTGTCGAACGCCCACAGCGTGACCTCGTACAGTTCGTTGGCCCCCAGGCCCTGAATGAGCAGGTCCAGCCCGTCGGCGGCGGCGGTTCCGGAGGCGAAGACGAAGTCCCGCAGGAGCTTGTCCTGCGTGAACGCGCCGCTGTTCACGGGCGTGGTGCGGGCGCGATCATCAAACGTGCTGGCGCCGGCCGGCGTGAGGGTGAGCGTATGCGCGCCGATGGTTCGGGTGACGGCCCCGCTGCCGGCCAGGAGGAACTCGCTGAACCCCGCCTGCGTCATGCCCGCACCGGCGGCGGAACGGTCGTTGAAGTCGACCGCCAGGGTCCGCTCGTGGCGCTCCAGCAGGACGACCGAATCGAGTTCGAACCCATTGAACGAGAAATGGCTGGAGCTGGTGGTGGCCGCGAAGTTGAGGCTGGCGGTTCCCGCGCCCAGGACGGCAAAGGGGACGTCGACGGTGGTGACGGCGGTGGGGCTGGTTCCCGTGGAGCAGACCAGGCCGGTGGCGATGCTTTGCCAGCCCGGGCGGCCGGCGTCGCTCAGCGAGACGTCGAAGCTGGCCCCGGCGAATGTGTCGGAATGGTGGTAGGTCTTGAGCTGATAGAAGCCCGGCGGGAGGTCGCTCAGGGCCAGGGTCATCGTGCCGGAGCTGTTTCGCAGGGCCATGTCCGACAGCAGGGCGCTGGAGGCGGCGAAGTCGCCGGTGATGGCGGTGTAATCGCGGAAGTGGGTGTAGCCGGAAAGGGTGGCGGTCATGGTCCCGCCGGCGCCCTGGCCGAACGAGACGGGCAACGACTGAGTGACGGGCGGATTGCTCCCGCCCTCGGCCGCCTCCATGGGGAGGAATCCGTACTGCACCCCGCCGGGCCCGCCGCCGTTGTTGACGCTGCTGCCGATGTCCACGCGGGCCTGGGCGGGATTGAACATCGACGCCTCAGACATGATCGTGTGGATCTCCAGGTCGCTCAGAGCGCGGTTGTAGATGCGGAAGTCGTCGATCATCCCGCGCCACGACTCGGTGCCCTGGCGGCCGATGTTCAGCGTGTTGGTGGTCCGCAGGGCCGCGCCGCTGTAGGCGACGGTCGAGGCCAGACCCCCGTTGATCAGCAACTGGTACTCGCTGCCCGTGCCGCGGTAGGTCAGGTAGACCCACCGAGTGTCCGGGATGGCCGCCGAGACGCTGGTGTTGGACAGGTTGCGGTCGCCCGTGTCGCGGACCCGGCCCCAGGCGACGTCGCTGCCGCCGACCCAGCCGGCGACGTTCTTGTTTCCGGTGTTGCCGTCGTGCAGCACGAACAGCCCGTCATTGCCCGAGCTGGCATTGGACCCGCGATAGGCCCAGAAGGAAACGGTGAACCCGCTCGCCGGCATCTGCGGTACGGCCGCCGCAATCACGTCGGCGGAGTCGAACTCGACCACGCCGCCCATGACCGGGTCGTTGACCCATACCGTGCCCGTGTTTGTCGCGTGGCGGGCGTTGGGCGAGGCATCAAGATAGGGGCTGGCCTGGTTGTCGAACGTGTAGTGATTCTCCAGGCCGACGACGGTGGCGGCGGGGCATTCCCAGGTCGCGGACATGACAACCAGCACCGACAGTAGAACGACTCTCGCCTTGTTCATGCGGACCTCCTTTGGGCTGAAGCGCAACAAACAACTCCACCCACACCTGACGATTCTATGCCCTTCCCCCGAAAGCGTCCAGCGGAATTCCAGCCGCGCGGGGCTACTTGCAGGTCGTCCACTTCACCGCGTTGGTCAGCAGGCGGAGGAACTGCTCGTTGCGGAAATCGGCGGGGTGCCCCAGCGAGGTGTAGAAGACCCGCCCGCCCTTGTGGGTGCGGACCCAGGTGAGCGGTTCATTGTTGCCGGGTGTCTCGCCGGTCATGAGCACCTGGCTGTCCTTGGCCAGGCCGGTGTTCTTGTAGAGGCTGCCGGGCGACGTAAAATCCTTGACGCCGGCCAGCACCGGGTGGTCCTTGTGCTCGGCTGACAGGCGGACCTGGCAGGTGGGCCCGGCCTTGAAGTGCCCCTTGTAGTTGCCCCCGAGCACTTCCTTGTCGAACTCCAGCCAGGTCTGGACGGCGTGGCTGGCGGTGCGGACGCCGACGATGGCCCGCCCGGACTGGCAGTAGGCCTTGAACCGCTCCAGCGACTCGCCCTTGAGGCTGATGCGGCGCATGAAGGGGACCAGCACGTCGCAGGTCTTGAGGGCGGCTTCGAGGCCGGGGATCTCGTCGCCCTTGTCCTTGGCGGCCAGCAGCGTGCAGCGGGCCGACAGCTCCTTCTCCAGATGGGCCTGGAGGATCTTCAGCGAGTTCTCCGCGTCGTACTCGTTGCTGGCGGAGATCAGCACCACGTGCAGCCCCTTAGGGGCGGCGGGCGGCTCGGCGGCGTGGAGGAACTGGAGCCCAGCAACTGCGATGACTGCAAACGCGAATGACTGCACCAATCTCATCGTCTTTGCTCCCAGGATGATTTCACAGATTGAACCTCAGCGGGCGTGCTCACACAAGCGTCTTTCGAGAACGTCGCCGCCAAACGGCGAAGCCTGACTCGCAGACCCGGCGCGACCGGAAGCCTTGCCTCTTCGACGTCTTCATGGTGCGCCAGGGGGCCAATTGTCATAGGGGCGGACGAAGTCGTAGATGACGGATGGAAGATTGTGCTTGCGGAAGTTCGCGTTGATGTACGCGATGCAGTTATGCATAGCAGGCTTGTCGCTCTTGTAAAGGACGCACAGGTCTTCGCTGAAGACGGGGTGATCCGGAGGCGCGAGGTTCGCCTGCTTCAGGGCGTCGCCCAATCCCTTCTTCAGGGCTTGGGCCATGTCCTCGCCCTTCAACTTGTGTTTCCGAATGAGGAAGTGGGCGTGGTTGTGCAGGATCGCGCCCGCGTAGCAGGTCAAACGCAGATTGCTGAACAGCTCTCCCGTCGTCTGCACAAGCACGTCTCGCTCCCGCTGGTCAAACCACAGCACCGGATGCTTCAGGAGCGGGACCGCCTGCCGGTAGAAGGCACGTAGTTCCCGGAGCGAAGGCTGGGGAAACTTGCGCCCCCAATGCAACTCCGCGAGTTTCGCCAGTTCGGGGGAAGCTACCGCGGTCGACATGCTCCCCCGAGGGTCATTCGGAAGCCAATGGCCGTATCCGGTCAAGATCAGATGATAAGCCAGGACCATGCAGCTCAGCCCCTTTTCAGCATCACTACATTCTCATAAGCGCCAGTGCTTGGACCATGGCTTGCCGTTTGGCAGATGACTACCTGCGCAGGAACCCGGCATTGACCCAGTCCGCGTGGTCGGCTTTGTTGTCGTCGCCGGCGTCGGTGGTCTCCAGGCGGATCTCCTTGGCGCCGTCGGGCAGCTTGACGTCCAGGTGGCCGATCTGGCCCGCCCGCAGAACGGGCGTCTCGCCCAGCGTCTTGCCGTCCACCACGACGCGGCAGACGACGCTGGCCCGCTCGTCGTCGGCCTTCTCGTCATCGATGCCGCAGGTGGCGACGAACCGCCCCCAGGCCGCGTCCAGCTTGTAGGTCATCTGCCCGGCTGCGTGGGTGCCGATGCCGCGCTGGTAGGTCTTGCCTGCCAGCCGCAGGGGCTTGCCCTCAGCCGACTTGCCCGTCCGCGTCTGGCCCCAGCCCTGAGAGACCCTGAGCGGCTTGAGCTCGTCGAGGTACACCTGCGGCGCCGGCGGCGCGGGCGGGGGCGGCGGCAGGGCCGGCGTCTTCAGCTTGGCCGTCGCGATCTGCCCCGGCAGGCCCAGCCAGTCGAACGCCTGCACCGAGTACTCGTATTGCGTGTCCGGGCGGAGGGTGCCTTCCTGCCAGCTCGATGCCGCGGTCGTCGCCGTCTGCCCGTCCCCGCGAATCACCAGGTACCAGCATGCCGACCCCTCCCAGCTCAGCTTCGCGGTGCGGGCGTCCGGGGCCTGGGCCTGGAGCCTGGCCACCTTGGCCGGCCCGTCGCTGGCCGGCGTCTTGGCCCGCTCGAACTTCACCGTCCAGGCCACCTCGCGCGTGGCCGGCGAGTCGATCGCCACCCGCACCCACGGGCCTTCCTGGCTCAGGCGGATCGTCACGCCCGCCTGCTTGTCCGCGGGCGAGACCTCAGCCGACAGGGCCTTCCACGCCCGCGGCTGGGGCGGGGCCGACATCCGCAGCTCGTAGCCGTCGCCGCCCACCACGCGGCTGCGACCGCTCAGCGCGGCGTCCTTGTCGCTCCAGGCCAGTTCCACCAGGTCCACCAGCCCGCCGGTGACGTGGCGGCTGGTCGAGAGAACCTGCGGACGGTCCAGCAGCCGCTGGATGGTGACAGCCCGGCACGAGCTGGGCTTCAACGCCGCCCACAACTTGCCCGTAAAGGGCGGGACGAACGCGTTCTCCCAGTAGTCGAAGCCGACGTAGCGATCTTCCGCCCCGTCGCTCAGGCCCAGCTCGCGCAGGTCCACGCCGACAGTGGCGGACTTGTCCGCCTCCCAATTGAACAGGCCGACGGTGTCGCGGCGCTGGTCGTTCAGCGTGGGCTGGTCGTCGCCTCGCAGGCCCGCGCCGGCGGGAATGGCCCGCTCGCCACGGCCCCACGTGAGCTGGAACACCTGCGGGCGGTTGTGCTCGAACAGGTCCACGGGCCGGCCCGTCAGGCCGGGGTTGGGCATCGTCCGCTTGACCACCTCGAGCTTCTCCGCCGGCAGGGCGGGCATCCACTCGCTGACGAGGTTCATCTGCCCCAGCAGCGCGATCACCGTGCCCCAGGCGCGGCTCTGGTCCAGCGTCAGCGGGCTGCGGAGCATCAGGCAGTCCGGGTCGTTGTACCAGACCTTGCCGTGCCAGAACCACATGTGCGACGTCGGCAGCACGCACGACAGGATGCCGCCCCAGTTGGCCCCCACGTCCGGGCCGATCCGCATCCCGTCCACCAGCCCGACCGACCCGCCCATCGTCCGCATGTTCTGGGCGATGTTGCAGCCCAGGATGAACGTGTCCGCGCCCGACGCCTCGCGCACCAGCTTGAGACCCGTGCGGTACGCCTCCACCTGCGTCTTGGACATGTCGTGCAGGACGACCTGCCCCAGGTCGTCCGCTCGGTAGTGCGGCTGGGGGTAGAGGATGTTGACGGCCATGCCCGTCCACAGCCCGTCGATCTTGATGTAGTTGTAGCCCCACCCGCGGGTCATGCGGGCGATCTGCTCCCGCAGGAAGCTGATCGTCTTGGGGTTGGTGCAGTCCATGCAGTCGCCCGCCCAGTGCACCGAGTACACCCCGCCGCCGGGCTTCTGCACGAACAGGTCCTGGTGGTCGCGGAAGATCTCCCGCTTGTGGTCCCACCCGAACGGGATGAACCAGATCCCCGCCAGCATCCCGTGGCGGCGAATCACCTCCGCCGTCGGCTTCATGCCCGACGGGTACGGGCCCTTGGGGTTGTAGCCGCTGAAGTCGCGGCTGGAGACCTGCCACCCGTCGTCGATCTGCAACAGGCAGAAGCCGTAATCCTTGAGGTGCTTCTCGCTCCACTCCGCCAGCTCGACCATCCGCTTCTCGTCCAGGGCGCGGGCGTGGTACCACGTGCAGTAGCCGTCGGGGATCTTGTGGCCCAGGCGGATATCGTGGGCCTTGGCGACGCAGGACGCGTAAGTCTCCAGGCCGGCCACGGCGTCGTCGAACCAGCCGATGGCCGCCACCTCGCCGGCCGCCTGCTGGCCGGGCGCGACCTCCACCCGTCCATACTGGCACTGGGCCTCCAGCGTGGCACGGGCATCTTGCCCGTGCGTTCCAGGGCCATCCTGGCCCTGGGTCTTGTCGTTGGTTCTACTGCCTTTGGCCCCGTCTGCCGCCGCGGGCGAGACGCCCGCGGGACCCACGGCCGGGACGGCCGTGCCACGCCGCACCGTGACCACGCCGCTGCCGCGGTGATGGCTGAGGAACCCGCACACCACGCCCGCGCGGGTCTTGCGCGACGCGACGGCCGCGAAGGCGTAATTCGTCCGCTCAGCCGGCAGGTCGTAGCAACCTTCCGGCCCGAAGGCGGCTAGATCGCCCGCCGGCGCTCCGCAGTCCACGTCCGCATCCAGCGGCGTGACCTGGGCCAGCATCAGGCCCTTGTCGCCCGTGTTCCGCCACGAGCCGCGCAGGCACACGAACGGCACGCAGTCGTACAGCGCCAATGTGACCACCCGCCCGTCGTCCCACGAGACCTCGACCGCCTTGCCTGCGCCCAGCGTGTCGCGAACGTCGATCAGTTTCGCCTTGCCGGCGCCCAGCGGCTTGCCCGGCTCGAGCTTCGCGATCCCCCTGCCTTCTTCGCGCGACCGCCCGAACAGCCGGCCGGCCGTCACGAACGTCCGCTTCCCGCAGGCCGCGGTGAACGTCCCAGCCGCCACGTCGTAGCGGACGACCAACTCCCCGCCCCGCAGGACGAGTTTGCCAGACTCCTGGACGCCCTGGACTTCCGCCATCGCCGCACCTGTCGCCAGTACCGCTACCACCGTCAACGCCAATCCACATATCCAGTTCATGGGTACTCCTCGCGACAGCAGACTCTACCCTGCCGCGGGGGGAATCGCAACCGGGCTCGCCGCCTCAGCCACATCCTGCCGGCAGCAGGCGGGCGGCAGAGGACTCTGGACGCCGCAGCCGGCCGGGGCGTACAATTGGCCCATATCGCAAGAGGGCGCCCAATGGACCGCCCAGCCGACAACCCGAAGCCCCACTCACATGCCCGCGTCCGCCGCAGGCCAACGGCCGGAATATCTGGTGTGGAAATTAGTATGGCGTCCCAATCCTGTTCGGCCCATGGATTGCACCACAGCAGAAGGGACAGGGCAAGCGCATAATTGAGGGTTGGAAGGAACCGGATTCACGGGGTTGAGGGGCGGCTGCGGCAGGGCATGGCGCATAG